>NZ_CP104011.1:1245968-2491936 GCF_025133575.1 Pseudomonas sp. GCEP-101
CCTTGAGCAGGTCACGCAGCATGGACACCGGGCGCTGGTCGACCAGCGCGGTGTATTCCTTGAACTTGGCGTAGTCGCCCTGCTGCACGGCGGCCTGCAGGGTGTTCACCACGTCCGGGTTGTAGGCGTGGTACTCGCCGCCGTAGACGAACTTCAGCAGACCGCCCTGCTGGATCGCCTTGCGGCTGTTCCAGGCTTCGTTGGCCAGCAGCTTCTGCTCGTTCTCGATGTCGAGGAAACGCGCGCCCTGGATGCGGCTCGGGGTGCCCGGGAAGCACAGGCCGGTGACCTCGTCGGACAGGCCGATGGCTTCGAACAGCTGGGCGCCACGGTAGGAGGCGATGGTGGAGATGCCCATCTTCGAGAGGATCTTCAGCATCCCCTTGGAGATGCCCTTGCGGTAGTACTTGAAGACCTCGTAGAGGTCGCCCAGCACTTCGCCGGTGCGGATCAGGTCGGCCAGCACCTCGTAGGCGAGGTACGGGTAGACCGCGGACGCACCGAAGCCCACCAGCACTGCGAAATGATGCGGGTCGCGGGCGGTGGCGGTTTCCACCAGGATGTTGGAGTCGCAGCGCAGGCCGGTCTGCACCAGGCGGTGGTGCACCGCGCCGACGGCCAGGGCCGCGTGCACCGGCAGCTTGCCGGGGGCGATGTTGCGGTCGGAGAGCACCAGCAGCACCTTGCCGGCGCGCACGGCTTCCTCAGCTTGGTCGGCTATGTTGCGCACGGCCGCTTCGAGGCCCACGGCCTCGTCGTAGTTCAGGTCGATGTGGTGCAGGTCGAAGCCCGGACGATCCAGGTTCATCAGGGTCCGCCACTTCGCCGGGGAGATCACCGGGGTGGTCAGGATGGCCTGGTTGGCGTGGTGCGGGGACTCTTCGAAGATGTTCTGCTCGATGCCCAGACAGGTTTCCAGGGACATCACAATCGCTTCGCGCAGCGGGTCGATTGGCGGGTTGGTCACCTGCGCGAAGACCTGGCGGAAGTAGTCGTACGGCGAGCGGATGCGCTTGGACAGCACCGCCATCGGGGTGTCGTCGCCCATCGAGCCGACTGCTTCCTGGCCCTGCTCGGCGAGCGGGCGCAGCACCTGGTCACGCTCCTCGAAGGTGACCTGGAACATCTTCATGTACTGCTTGAGCTGGTCGCCGTCGTAGCTGGCCACGCCCTGGTCATCGTCCAGGGTCGCCTGGATGCGCAGCGCGCTCTGGCGCAGCCACTGCTTGTACGGGTGGCGCGACTTGAGGCGGTTGTCGATGTCCTCGGTCTGCAGCAGCTGGCCGGTCTCGGTGTCCACCGCGAGGATCTGGCCCGGGCCGACGCGGCCCTTGGCGATGACGTCCTCGGGCTTGTAGTCCCACACGCCGATTTCCGAGGCGAGGGTGATGTAACCGTTCTTGGTGGTGACCCAGCGCGAGGGGCGCAGGCCGTTGCGGTCGAGCAGGCAGACGGCGTAGCGGCCGTCGGTCAGCACGACGCCGGCGGGGCCGTCCCACGGCTCCATGTGCAGCGAGTTGAATTCGTAGAACGCACGCAGGTCGGCGTCCATGGTCTCGACGTTCTGCCAGGCCGGCGGAATGATCATGCGCAGGCCGCGGAACATGTCCATGCCGCCGGTGACCATCAGCTCGAGCATGTTGTCCATGCTGGAGGAGTCCGAACCGACGCGGTTGACCAGCGGGCCGAGCTCGTCCAGGTCGGGCATCCACTCGTTGGCGAACTTGGCGCGACGGGCCTGGGCCCAGTTGCGGTTGCCGGTGATGGTGTTGATCTCGCCGTTGTGCGCCAGCAGGCGGAACGGCTGGGCCAGCGGCCATTTCGGCAGGGTGTTGGTCGAGAAGCGCTGGTGGAAGACGCAGATGGCGGTCTTCAGGCGCTCGTCGGAGAGGTCCGGATAGAAGGCGGCGAGGTCCGCCGGCATCATCAGGCCCTTATAGATGACGGTCTTGTGCGAGAAGCTGCAGACGTAGTGATCGGCGTCCTCGGCGTTGGCCACGGAGGAGCGGCGACGGGAGCTGAACAGCTTGACCGCGAATTCCTGGTCGGAGAGGCCTTCACCGCCAATGAACACCTGCTCGATCTGCGGCAGGCGCTCCAGCGCCAGGCGACCCAGGACGCTGGTGTCGATCGGCACCTTGCGCCAGCCGACCAGTTTCAGGCCGGCGCGCTCGATCTCGCGGTTCATGTTCGCGCGAGCGGCCTCGGCTTTCACCGGGTCCTGGTTGAAGAAGACCATGCCCACGGCGTATTGGGCGGGCAGCTCGACGCCAAAGGATTCCTGGGCCACGGCGCGCAGGAACTGGTCGGGCTTCTGGATCAGCAGCCCACAGCCGTCCCCGGTTTTCCCGTCCGCGTTGATCCCACCTCGGTGGGTCATGCAGGTCAGTGCTTCGATGGCGGTTTGCAGAAGTTCGTGGCTTGCCTCGCCCGTCATGTGGGCGATCAGACCGAATCCGCAGTTATCCTTGAACGTCTCAGGATGGTACAGACCTGCTTTCATAGGGAACTCTCACCGGCAAAACTTTTATAAATTCCAGGGTCTGCTGACGTTTCGCCATCGCCCTGTTTCGCCGTGCCGGCTCGTTTCCCGCGCACCGCAAAGGCTCGGGCCGCTTCTATCGAGCAGCGCCGTGGTAGCCCCTGGTTCACCTGGAATGACCGCTCCGCGCGTGGTGCCACGTCTTACCCAACGTGACGGCGGTTCCGGTCCTGGCCATGACGAAACGTCAGCAGACCCTCTTCAAGCACTTCGCCTGTCTACTCGCTCAAGCGGCAAGTTTCCGATAGGCAAAGGGAGGTCATTGTACACATGGGGAAAGCGACGTCACTGTTTTTTTTGACGCACTGCTGACACCCGATGTCGCATTTTTATAAGAATGCAGCAAAAGACACAAGCCAATAAAAAAGCCGAGCCCAGGCGATGGGGCTCGGCTTTTACAGCATTGCGACGGTGCGACCTTTCAGCGCGCCCCGGCGATGTCCTGCTGGATGCTGGAGAAGGGTCGCGCCCAGGGCTTGGACGCCTGGACCTTCGCCGGCAGCTTCTTGATGGCCGCCTGAGCGGAGGCGCGGTCGGCGAAGCTGCCATAGGTCACGACGTAGAAGGGCTTGCCCTGCAGGTTCTTGCGGAAGTAACGGTACTCACCGCCGCCCTGCTGGCTGACGAAGGCCTTGGCGCTGGCTTCCGAGCTGGTCCCGAGCAACTGCACGGCATAGCGCGAACCCGCCTGGGACTGGTACCAGCTGCTACCGCCGGCACCACCGGCGGCGGCTGCGGCCGGCTTGCTGGCGGCGCTCGCCGGCTTGGCGCTGGCCACGGTGGTCGCAGGCTTGGTCGCAGCAACCGGCTTGGCGGCCTGGACGGGCTTGGCCGGCGCGGTGGCGGCGGGCTTGACCGGTTCAGGACGCGGCGTGGGCACCGGGGTCGGAGCCGGGGCGGGCTGAATGGCCGCCTGCTGCTGAACGGGAGCCGGCGGCACCGGGTTCAGCGGTTTCGGACCGTTGTTGGCCAACGGGGTAACCGGCGGTGCGCTGGTGGTCACGGTCGGCGGGATGGCCGCGGAGGGCATCGCGCCGTCGTCGGCATCGTCCTGGCCGCCGGCCTGGGCCATGGGCTCGCGGATCACCGGCTGGCTCTCGCCCACCAGCGGCAACGGCAGCGGTTGGTTGGAGCCGGCGAATTCCACCGAAGGGCCGCTGCCCTGGGCGTCCGGCTGCGGCTGCGCACTCGGCTGCGGCGCGGCGCCGCCCAGCGGCAGCTGGGAGGACGTCTGCGCGGCGGTGTTGCTCGCCGTGTCCGGCTTGCTGGTCTTGCCCTGCATGAACCAGGCGGCGATGACGCCGATGGCGACCACGCCGAGGATCGCCAGGTGCTTCTTCGGCAGCTTGAAGCCGGCACCGGCGGCTTTGCGCTCGCCGCCGCGGTCGGCCAGCATCGCTTCGATCATCGCGTCGCGGGCGGTCTGGTTGATCGCGCCCGGCCAGCCGCCGGACTGTTCATGTATGTCGCTCAGCAGGTCGGCGGAGATCAGCTCGATGCCCTGCCCCGCGCCCTCCAGGCGCTGAGCCAGGTACTCGCGGGTTTCTTCCTCGCTGTAGGGCTGCAGCTCGATGGCGTGGAATCGCTCCTCGCCTTCGGAGAGCGCTTCCAGGCGCGACAGCAGCTCCGGCTCCCCGAACAGGAAGACGTGCAGGCGCGCTTCGGAGTTGCCGGCAGCCAGCAGCAGGAGGACTTCCAGCGCGTCGTCACGCAGCTGCTCGGCGTCATCCACCAGCAGGTACACGTCCTGGCCGGTGATCGCCAGTTGGGCGACCTTGGCGAGAATCGCCTCGATGCTGGTCTGGGTGATGCCCAGGCCTTGTGCCAGTTGACGCAGCAGGGTGGCTTCGTCGGTCACCGAGCGACCGGAAATCACCACGCTGGAGACGGCGTCCTTGTTGGTGCTGGCCACCAGGGCCTGGCGCAGCAGCGTCTTGCCGCTGCCCAGCGGGCCGGTGACGGCCAGCAGCAGGTGGCTGTAGCGCGCCAGGTGGTGCAGTTGGCCCAGCACGGGCTTGCGCTGCGCCGGGAAGAACTTGAAGCCCGGAACCCGCGGTGCGAACGGATCGTGGCTGAACTGGTAGTGGGCCAGGAAGGCCTCATCGGCATGCAAGCTGGACATGGGACCTCAGTGTTCTCCTGCCTGACCGACCAGTGCCTGGTAGTCAGCGCGCAGTGTTTCTTCCAGAATCTCACGGGGGAATTCGGCGGTCACGACCGCGCCCCCCAGCCCTTGGAGCAGTACCAGACGCAAACGGCCATCGAGCACTTTCTTGTCGACGGCCATGTGCTCGAGAAAATGCTCGGCGTTCATTTCCTGCGGCGGGACCACCGGCAGTTTCGCCGCGGCAAGCAGGCGAATGCCACGGTCGAGTTCGGCCTTTGTCAGCCATCCCAGCCGATGCGACATCTCCAGCGCCATCACGGTTCCCGCACCCACGGCTTCGCCGTGCAGCCAGACGCCATAACCCATGTGGGTTTCGATGGCGTGGCCGAAGGTGTGACCCAGGTTGAGGGTGGCGCGCACGCCGGTTTCCTTCTCGTCGGCGCCGACCACACGGGCCTTGGCCGCGCAGGAGCGCTCGATGGCTTCGGTCAGCGCGGTTGGCTCCAGCGCCAGCAGGTCGCCCATGCGCGCTTCCAGCCAGGCGAGGAACGGCTCGTCGCAGATGAAGCCGTACTTGATCACTTCCGCCAGGCCCGCGGACAGCTCGCGGGGCGGCAGGGTCTTGAGGGTCGCGGTGTCGATCACCACGGCCTGGGGCTGGTAGAAGGCCCCGACCATGTTCTTGCCCAGCGGGTGGTTGATGCCGGTCTTGCCGCCGACCGAGGAGTCCACCTGGGACAACAGGGTGGTCGGCACCTGGATGAAGTCGACGCCGCGCTGGTAGCAGGCGGCGGCAAACCCGGTCATGTCGCCGATGACGCCGCCGCCCAGCGCGATGAGGGTGGTCTTGCGGTCATGGCGCGCGGTCAGCAGCCCATCGAAGATCAGCTGCAGGGTTTCCCACTGCTTGTAGGCCTCGCCGTCGGGCAGCACGACCGTGGTGACCTGATAGCCGGCCAGGGTCTTCTGCAGTCGATCCAAATACAGCGGCGCGATGGTTTCGTTGGTGACGATGGCTACCTGGCGGCCGCGGATGTGCGGCTCGAAGTAGCGCGGATCATCCAGCAGCCCCTCTCCGATGTAGATCGGGTAGCTGCGATCGGCCAGATCGACATTGAGTGTGCGCATGAAACCCCCGGGCAAGAAAGGGGATAGGATACCGCAGATTGCAACGCCGTTAATGGCGCTCCAGCTCACGTAGACGTTCGATGATCTCCAGGACGACGAGACGCGGTGGCCGCTCGTCGGTCTCGATGATCACATCGGCGATTTCGCGATAGAGCGGATCACGCAGTTGCATGAGGTCACGCAGGATCTGCTCCGGATTGGGCTTCTGCAGCAACGGACGATTCTTGTCGCGCGCGGTGCGGGAAATCTGCTGCTCGACCGAGGCATGCAGGTAGATCACCTTGCCGCCGGATTTGAGGATCAGGCGATTGGCCTCGCGCATCACTGCGCCGCCACCGGTGGCAATGACCATGCCCCCTTCATCGCACAACTCGGCCAGCATCGACTGCTCACGCTCACGGAAGCCAGCCTCGCCCTCGACATCGAATATCCAGGGGATGTTGGCTCCGCAGCGCTGCTCGATTTCTTTATCCGAATCCTTGAAGACGAGGTGAAGCTCTTTGGCGAGAAGACGCCCGATGGTGCTTTTACCAGCACCCATCGGGCCTACCAGAATCAAATTGGACACGACATTGATCAACGGCCGATGGCAATGGCCTGATTATTCATGATCCGCGGGGTAAGGAAAACCAGCAGCTCGTTCTTGCTGTCGGTCACGTAGTCGTTCTTGAACAGGCGGCCGATCATCGGCACGTCGCCCAGGAACGGCACCTTCGCCGTCGATTTGGTCTGGGTGTTGGAGAACACGCCACCGATCACGATGGTTTCGCCATCGTTGACCAGCACCTTCGCGTTCACCTCGTTCTTCTTGATCGGCGGTACGCCGTTCAGGGCGTTGGCGTAGTCCGGCTCGTCCTTGTTGACCTTCACTTCCATGATGATGCGGTTGTCCGGCGTGATCTGCGGGGTCACTTCCAGGGACAGCGCCGCTTCCTTGAAGGACACCGAGGTCGCACCGCTGGAGCTGGCTTCCTGGTACGGAATCTCCGAGCCCTTGAGGATCTTCGCGGTTTCCTTGTCGGAGGTGACGACCTTCGGCTGGGAAACCACTTCACCGTTACCGGTCTTCTCCATGGCATTGAGCTGCAGGTCCAGGATGGTGTTGCTGGTGGTGAAGCCGATGCTGATGCCCGAGGTCGGCGTGGTGTTCGACGCGCCGAGGTCGACGAAGGTATTGCCCGTGCTGTTGGTGCCGCCGGACACATCGAAGTTGCCGTGACCGGACAGCGAACCGCTCCAGTTCACGCCCAGCTCCTTGGTGTAGTCGACGTTGGCTTCGACGATGCGCGCCTCGATCATCACCTGGCGCACCGGGATGTCCAGCTGGGCGACGATGCGGCGCAGCTCGTCCAGGCGATCCTGGGTCTGGTAGGCGATGATGCTGTTGGTGCGATCGTCCACGGTGATCGAACCGCGGTTGTCGCCCTGGGCTGCCGCAGCAACGCCGGGCGCGCCACCACCGGTGCCGGTGACGGAGCTGAACAGCTTGGCGATGTCCGCCGCCTTGGCGTAGTTCACCTGGATCAGTTCACGGCGCAGGGGCGCCAGTTCGGAAATCTGCTTCTGCGCTTCCAGCTCCTGGCGTTCGCGGGCGGCGATCTCGTCAGCCGGCGCGACCAGCAGGACGTTGCCGACCTTGCGCTTGTCCAGGCCCTTGGTCTTGAGCACCAGATCCAGCGCCTGGTCCCACGGCACGTTCTGCAGGCGCAGAGTGATGTTGCCCTGCACGGTGTCCGAGGCGACGAGGTTCAGGTCGGTGAAGTCGGCGATCAGCTGCAGAACCGAACGCACGTCGATGTCCTGGAAGTTCAGGGACAGTTTTTCGCCGGTATAGGCGAAGCTGTCCTTCTTGCGCTTCTCGGCATCGTCCTGGGTCAGCGGCTTGATGCTGACGGTCATGCGATTGTCGGTCTGATAGACGAGGTAGTCGTACAGGCCGGTCGGCTCGATGGTGATGCTGGCCTTGTCGCCAACGGCGGAGGCGTTGACCAGTTGCACCGGGGTCGCGAAGTCCTTCACGTCCAGGCGCACGCGCAGGTTGTCCGGCAGCTGGGTGCGCGGGAAGTCCAGGCGGATCTTGCCGCCCTGCTCCTGGATGTCGGGACTGACGGTCGGATCGGACAGGTCGATGACGACGTTGCCTTCACCCTGCTCGCCACGCTGGAAATCGATATTGCGGATCGCCTTGCCGGCCGGGATATACGGCTTGGGCTGCGCCGGCTTGGCCGCCGGAGCCGGAGACGGCGCCGCGGAAGCGTAGGAGGCCGCTGGCGCGCCGCCGGCGCCGACCACGACGTACAGGTTGGAACCCTCGGCACGGGTGGTGTACGGCACCAGCGTCGCCAGGTTGACGATGAGGCGGGTACGGTCCTTCGCCTCGACCACGGTCAGGCTGCGGGCGTTGCCCACCCCCAGTTCGCGGTTCTTGCTGCCCAGCTTGTTCTGCACACCCGGCAGGTCCAGCGCAATGCGCGCGGGCTGCTCGATGGTGTAGCCACGTGGCGCCGCCACTGGCTCATCGAAGCCGAGCTTGAGTTCCACGCGGTCGCCCGGCAGGGCCGCCACGTCGACGCTCTGCAGGTTTGCAGCCAGCAGGGTCGGTGCGAATACGGCCGCGAGCACGGAAATGCCCAGGCGGGAAAGCGTTTTATTCATCGTCTGAATCCGTCGTGCAGACTGCTGTTTGTTATCCATGTTCATCCCCGCCCTTAGGAGCGTTCCTTGAGAGTCAGGCTGCGCGGACGCTCCAGCCAGCCACCCTCACCATCAGGAACGATTTCAATCACGTCGATCTTGGCTTCGCTGATCGCAACGATCTTGCCGTCGTTGCGACCGAGGTAATCCCCCACTCGCACCCGGTGCACCCCTCCTGCACCTTTCACGAGAGCGAATACCTGACTGTCCTTGGCCAGGGTGCCGACCATTTCGAAGGTTTCGATGTTGAAGCCTTCGAGGAACTGCTTGACCCGCGTTTCATCGGGCTTGATGACCTTGTTGCCCTTCTGCTTGACCGCCAGGTCGATCTTCACCGGCGGCTGGAACGGGCTGCGCAGGGACGCTGCACTGTAGGTGAAGGCCTCGTACGCCTGGAACTTGGGCAACGGCTCGATGGTGCCCTTCGGCCGGGCCCGTACCTCGTCCATGTAGGCCTGCAGATCGGCGAAGTCGCTTCCCGAGCCGCAACCATTGAGCGTCAGGAGCAGGAAACTGCAAACGATCAGGCGCCCCCTCATTTTTTCGCTCCTGTCTTCGCAGCAGCCGCCGGGGCAGTAGCCTTCACGCCCTTGTCGTTGTACCGGTAGGTTTTCGCCAGGATGCTCATGCGCAGCTTGGACGTGCTGTCCGAGCTGGCCGGCTTGATGTCGAAATCATGCAGCGTGACGATCCGCGGCAGGCTGGATACGCCACTGACGAAGGTCGCCAGGTCGTGATAACCACCCACCACGCTGATCTGGATCGGCAGCTCGATATAGAACTGCTGCGCCACTTCCGGCAGCAGCTTGATCTCTTCGAACTCCAGGCCACTGCCCAGGCCGGTGCGGGTAATGTCCTCCAGCAGGCCAGGCACTTCGGTGTCGCTGGGCAGCTGACGCAACAGGGCGCCGAAGGACTCTTCCATCTCCTTCATCTGCACCTTGTAGGCCTCCAGGTTCGCCGCCTGGAAGGCCTTGGACGAGAACTGCTGCTTGAGGGTCTGCTCTTCCTCGCGATTGCGGTCGAGCTGGTCCTGCAGATCCTTCAGGTGGAAGTTGTAGCCCAGCGCCAGCACCACGGCCATCAGCAGAATGCAGGCGATGACCTTGACCGCCGCCGGCCAGGAACCGAGGTTATTCAGGTCAAGATCGTTGATGTCGATCTTGCGCAAGCTCTCCAGAGAACTGGCCAGACTCATTTCTTGGCTCCTTGCGCGGTACTCTTCTTGTCCTGCTCATCGCCAGGCTGGGTCTGCTGCACGGTCAACTGGAAGACGTTGGCCTGGTCCAGAGCGCCCTGGGTGACCGCTTTCACCTCGGTCAGGTTCGGAGAGGTCAGCCACTCCGAGGCATCCAGGTTGCGCATGAGATTGGAGACGCGGTTGTTGGATTCAGCCGCTCCAGCAATCGCGATGGACTTGCCGGACATCTTCAGCTCAGTGAAGAACACGCCATCGGGCAGGGTGCGCACCAGTTGGTCGAACACCCGGCCGATGATCGGACGGTTACCCTGCAGGTCCTGAATGATCTTCATCCGTTCCAGCAACTGCTGGCGGCGCGTCTTCAGCTCGCTGATTTCCTTGATGCGCGCATCCAGCACGGCGATTTCCTTGCGCAGGAAGTCGTTGCGCGCGCCCTGGTTCTCGATGGCCGAGTTGAAATACTGGTCGCCGAGGAACACCACTGCCCCCGACGCGACCAGCACCGCCCCGAGAATCACCAGGAAGCGCTGCTTGCGCTCCTCGCGCAGCTGCTCCCGCCACGGCAATAGGTTGATGCGTGCCATCAGTCGAAACTCCTCATCGCCAGACCGCAGGCAATCATCAGCGCCGGCGCATCACTGGCCAGCGCACCGGCGTTGACCTTGCCGCTCAGCACCATGTCGGCGAACGGGTTGGCTACCAGGGTCGGAGTGCCGATCTTCTGCTGGATCAGGCGATCCAGGTCGGGGATGGACGCCGTGCCACCGGCGAGCAGGATGTAATCCACGTCGTTGAACTGGCCGGCCGCGAAGAAGAACTGCAGCGAACGGGACACCTGCTGTACCACGGCGTCCTTGAACGGTTGCAGCACTTCGCTGTCGTAGTCATCCGGAAGACCGCCCTGCTTCTTCGCAAGACCGGCTTCCTCGACCGACAGGCCGTAGCGACGCTGGATTTCCTCGGTCAGCTGGCGCCCACCAAAGAGCTGTTCGCGGGTATAGATGGTGCGACCATGGTGCAGGACGCTGAGCGTGGTCATGGTGGCGCCGATGTCCACCACCGCAACTGTGAGCTCGTCGGCATTGCCGCCCAACTGGTCTCCCAGCAGACTGAACGCTCGCTCCAGCGCATAGGCTTCAACATCGACGACCTTGGCCGTCAGGCCCGCGAGCGCCAGCGCAGCTTCGCGCACCTCGACGTTCTCCTTCCGGCAAGCGGCAAGCAGAACATCGACGCGATCCGCGTTGCGCGCGGACGTGCCCTGCACCTCGAAGTCGATCGCAACCTCTTCGAGGGGATAGGGGATGTACTGATCGGCCTCGATCTTGAGCTGGTTTTCCAACTCATCGTCCGAGAGTCCGCCGTCCATCTCGATGGTTTTAGTGATGACCGCCGAGCCGGCAACGGCGACCGCAGACGTCTTCACCGCGGTCCGCGCCTTGGCGACCACGCGTGACAACGCCTGGCCGACACCCTCCAGCTCAGCGATGTTCTTTTCTACCACTGCATTGGGCGGGAGCGGCTCCACAGCATAGGCCTCTACCTTGTAGCGGCCTCCAGAGCGGCTCAATTCGAGAAGTTTGACCGAAGTCGAACTGATGTCTATCCCCAGCAGCGTGTTCGCTTTCTTATTGAAGAGCCCTAGCACGACTGATTTCCTATCAGCATCCGAGACTTACGGACGATTTATGTTTTTCCACATTAGATACCAGACTTGACACCTGCGCAAATGGCTCGCCAGCAAAAAAACTGCTTATAATGTGATCAGCTTTTCTCTTTTTACCGCGCCATCCGCTTAACTCTTTCTTTTCTCTGGAAATCCAAGACCTTCCCGATGCGCCTGCTGAAGTTTCTGTGGTGGACCTGTGTCACCATTATTTGTGGAGTGCTGCTCAGTTTCAGCGGCGCCTATCTGTACCTCAGCCCGAACCTCCCGTCCGTGGAGGCCTTGCGCAACGTGCGCTTGCAGATGCCGCTGCGCGTGTACAGTGCTGATAACAAATTGATAGCAGAGTTTGGCGAGATGCGCCGAACGCCGATTCGATTTGCTGAAATCCCCCCGGATTTCACCCACGCACTGTTATCGGCTGAAGATGACAATTTCGCCAACCATTATGGCGTGGACGTCAAAAGCCTGATGCGTGCTGCCGCGCAATTATTGAAGACCGGCCACATCCAGACCGGCGGCAGTACCATCACCATGCAGGTGGCGAAGAACTACTTCCTCACCAACGAACGCAGTTTCTCCCGCAAGATCAACGAGATATTGCTCGCCCTGCAGATCGAGCGCTCGCTCACCAAGGACGAGATCCTCGAGCTCTACGTCAACAAGATCTACCTGGGCAACCGCGCCTACGGCGTCGAAGCCGCCGCCCAGGTGTATTACGGCAAGTCCATCAAGGACCTGAGCCTGGCGCAGATGGCGATGATCGCCGGTCTGCCCAAGGCGCCGTCGCGCTACAACCCGCTGGCCAACGCCGCGCGCAGCCTGGAGCGTCGCAACTGGATCCTCGAGCGCATGCTCAAGCTGGGCTTCATCGACCAGGCGCGCTACCAGGCCGCCATCCAGGAGCCGGTGGGCGCCTCGTACCATGTACAGACGCCGGAGCTGGCCGCCCCCTACATCGCCGAGATGGCCCGCGCCGAACTGGTCGGCCGCTTCGGTGGCGATGCCTATACCGAGGGCTATCGCGTCTACACCACCGTGCGCAGTGACCTGCAGGAGGACGCCAACACCGCCCTGCGCGAAGGCCTGCAGGACTACGACCAGCGCCATGGCTACCGCGGGCCGGAAACCCGCCTGCCGGGCAAGACCCGTGACGCCTGGCGCCAGGCGATTGCCGAGCAGCGCCCGCTGGGCGGCCTGGAGCCGGCCATCGTCACCCAGGTCGAGAAGAGCGGCGCCATGGTCATGACCCGCGACGGCAAGGAAGAAGCCCTGAGCTGGGACGGCATGAAATGGGCCCGCCCGTACCTGAGCAACAACAGCATGGGCCGCATGCCCAGCCAGCCCAGCGACGTGGTGCAGGCCGGTGACGTGATCCGCGTGCAACGCAAGAGCGATGGCTCGCTGCGCCTGACCCAGGTGCCGGCCGCGCAGAGCGCGCTGGTGTCCCTGCATCCGCAGGACGGCGCGATCATGGCGCTGGTCGGCGGCTTCTCCTTCGAGCAGAGCAACTACAACCGCGCCACCCAGGCCCGTCGCCAGCCCGGTTCCAGCTTCAAGCCGTTCATCTACAGCTGCGCGCTGGACAACGGCTTCACCGCCGCCTCGCTGATCAACGACGCCCCGGTGGTGTTCTACGACGAGTACCTGGACAAGGTCTGGCGGCCGAAGAACGACACCAACACCTTCCTCGGCCCGATCCCCATGCGCGAGGCGCTGTACAAGTCGCGCAACATGGTGTCGATCCGCATCCTCCAGGCACTGGGCGTCAATCGCGCACGGGACTGCATCAGCAAGTTCGGCCTGAACAAGGACGACCTGCCGCCGAACCTGTCCATGGCCCTGGGCACCGCGACCCTGACGCCGATGGAAATCGCCGGCGCGTGGACCGTCTTCGCCAACGGCGGCTTCAAGGTCTCCCCCTACATCGTCCAGCGCATCGAAAGCCGCGACGGGCAACTGCTGTACCAGGCCAACCCGCCCAGCATTCCCCACGACGAGGAACAGGTGCCGGCGCAACCGGAAGCAGCCAGCACCGACGCCTTCGGCAATGACGACCCGACCCAGGCCAAGACTACCGTCGAGCCGGCCGCCGCCGAGCGCGTCATCGACGCCCGCACCGCCTACATCATGACCAGCATGCTGCAGGACGTGATCAAGCGCGGCACCGGCCGCCGGGCCCTGGCGCTCAAGCGTGATGACCTGGCGGGCAAGACTGGCACCACCAACGAGTCCAAGGACGCGTGGTTCTCCGGCTACAACGCCGACTACATGACCACCGTCTGGGTCGGTTTCGACCAGCCGGAAAGCCTCGGTCGCGCGGAATACGGCGGCAACGTCGCCCTGCCGATCTGGATGCGCTACATGGGCGCGGCGCTCAAGGACAAGCCGTCGCACCTGCTGCCCGAGCCGCCCGGCCTGATCAGCCTGCGCATCGACCCGGTGACCGGTCGCGCGGCAGGCCCCGGCACGCCGGGCGCGTACTTCGAACTGTTCAAGAAGGAGGACACGCCTCCAACGATGAGCGAGCTGCCTCGCGGCAGCGCTCCGGGCGGCGGCATGCCGGCGGACGAAGAAGCGCCCATCGACCTGTTCTGACACGAAGGCCCCTCTGTGCAGGGGCCTTCTCATTTTCGGGAAGCGCTTCCGACAAAGTCATGGCGTTTCGCTAACGCATTGATTACTCTGGCGTTTGCGGCGGTGAACAACCCCAGGCGGCTGACCCCATCCGGTACGTCAGGGGCTTCCCGCGGCAACTTCGTCAGGAGGTCTGGATGCCCCGCTCCCTGCCAGGCTGGCTGTTCTGCCTGATCGCCCTGCTGCTGGGCGCGCCTTTGCTGCGCCTGCTCGCGCAACCCCGCCCGCTCGAACCTGCCCCTGATCTCGTCTACCTCGACCAGTTGTTCGCGGTGCTGATTGCCAGCGCCGGCCTGAGCGGACTGCTGATCGCCTTCCTGCTGCGCCTGGCCGGCCGAACGCTGGTTGCGCTGATCCTGCTGGTGCCGGCCATTGGCCTGTGCGCCTGGCACCTCACCCATACCCACCTCGGCCCGGTGTCGCCCACGGTTGAGCAATACCAGCTGCTGTTGGCTGGTTTGGCGGTGTATGCGCTGCTGCTGGTGGGTATCAACTGGCTGAACCGGGGCGCGCACGGGCCGCGTCGGGCGCTGCGCTACCTGGGCTTCGCCCTGTTGCTGCCGTGGTGTGTCGGGCTGTTCTACCTGGGGCGGCTCTACTACTGAGCCAGGTCACGCCAGGTCAGGTAGACACGCAGGTCGAACTCCAACTGGTGATAGCCGGGCAGCATGTGCTCGCAGAGCTGGTAGAACGCCTTGCTGTGATCGCGCTCCTTCAGGTGCGCCAGCTCATGCACGACGATCATCTGCAGGAACTCCGGGGCGGCGTCCTTGAACAGTGAGGCAACGCGGATTTCCTTCTTCGCCTTGAGCTTGCCGCCCTGCACGCGGGATATCGCGGTGTTCAGGCCCAACGCGCGCTGCACCACATCCAGCTTGTTGTCGTAGAGCACCTTGTCCACCGCCGGGGCGGTGCGCATGTATTGCTGCTTGAGGTCCATGGCATAGCCGTACAGCGCCTTGTCGCTCTGCACGTCGTGGCGACCGGGGTAGCGGCGCTCCAGGTAGTCGCCGAGGCGGTCCTGCTCGATGAGCTGGCGCACCTGGTCCTGGAGCTGTGGCGGATAGGCCTGGAGATAGCGAAGCGGCTGCATGGGAAACGACTGGCGGTCAGAACAGCCGCCAGTCTAGCGCATTTCCCACTCAGGCCCGCGCGCGGGTGCTATAGGCCTCGGTGCGATAGGGGAAGGCAATTTCGCTGCGCCCCTTCAGCGCCGGGTGCGTAGCGATCAGTTCGTGCAGTTGCTCGGCGACCCGCTGCTTCTGCTCGTCGGGCAGCGCGGCGATGAAGCTCACCGACAGAGTCCGCGCGACGATGACCTGCTCCGGCGGGCCGACATGCTGGTAGCTGAACTCGCGCAGGCGCAGATCCTCGAAGCGCGATCCGGCAAAGGCCCGGCGCCATTGCCCGGTGTGGAAACGCGGCGTGCTGCCTTCGTAGCGCTCGAGGATGCGCGTGACCTGGGCGACCCAATCGACGCGCTCGTCGCGCACGTTCCAGACCAGCCCCAGGTGGCCACCCGGACGCAGCACGCGATGGATTTCCGCCAGGGCGCGCTCGTCGGCGAACCAGTGGAAGGCCTGGGCGCAGGTCAGCGCATCGACGCTCTCCGCCGCCAGCGGCATCGCCTGGGCCGTGCCGTTGAGTACCTTCACGGCGGGCAGCGACGCACTGAGCTGCTCGCGCATCGCCGCCACCGGCTCGATCGCGGTGACCTGCGCGCCGCTGCGCAATAACAGCGAAGTGAACTTGCCGGTCCCGGCACCGAGGTCGACCACCTCCTTGCCGGCCCCGATGTCCAACGCCTCGCCCAGCCAGCCCAGCAACTCCTCGGGGTAGTCCGGGCGACCGTGGGCATAGGCCTTTGCCTCGCGGGTGAAACCTTCCTGCGCACTGCCATGTACATCCGTCATCGTGCCTCCAGAGCCTGCCCGGCGAGCACCAGCGCTCAGCGGAATCGGCAGGCCTTGCCGTCCAGGTAACTACGGTAGCAGTTGAGCAGTCGCGCTTCCTTGATGCGGCAGCGCTTCTGCCGGCAGACGCTGGAAAACTCGAAGCGTCCACCCTCCGGGTCGGCCAACTGGATGCGGATCGCCGGCCAGCCGTTCTTCGGCGCTTTCGCCGGCGTACTGAGCACGCGATTCTCGTTCTCCACCAGGGCCGCGCCGGCTTCCGCGTAGTCGAAGACGAACAACAAGGTGCGCGAGGTCTTCAGCGTGCACTCCTGGTGAGTAAGGCAGTTCTGCGCGTCCACCGGCAGGTCCACCGGCAGGTCCACCGGCGGCCTGGGCGGCGGGGTCGCCGGCGCCGTCGGGCGCAGCGAACAGCCGGCGAGCAGGACCAGTAGCAGCAGGGAAAACCAGGCACGCAACATCGGGACTTCCTTCTGGCGGATACGAAAGAGCCCCGCAGGGCGGGGCTCTTCAGCTCTCTAGAAACAGAGCAGCAGCGGGAGCGGGATCAGTTGACCTTCGCTTCCAGCTCGCCCTTGGCGTAACGCTGGAACATGCCTTCCAGGGAGATCGGCTTGATCTTCGAGGCGTGGCCGGCGGTGCCGAAGGCTTCGTAGCGGGCGATGCAGACATCGCGCATGGCTTCGACGGTCTTGGCGAAGTATTTGCGCGGGTCGAACTCGCTGGGGTTCTTCGCCAGGAAGCGACGGATGGCACCGGTGGAGGCCAGGCGCAGGTCGGTATCGATGTTGACCTTGCGCACGCCGTACTTGATGCCTTCGACGATTTCCTCGACCGGCACGCCGTAGGTTTCCGGGATTTCGCCGCCGAACTCGTTGATGATCGCCAGCCAGTCCTGCGGGACGGAGGAGGAACCGTGCATCACCAGGTGGGTACCCGGAATGCGCGCGTGGATCGCCTTGATGCGGTCGATGGCGAGGATGTCGCCGGTCGGCGGCTTGGTGAACTTGTAGGCGCCGTGGCTGGTGCCGATGGCAATGGCCAGGGCGTCGACCTGGGTCTTCTTCACGAAGTCAGCGGCTTCTTCCGGGTCGGTCAGCAGCTGGCTGTGGTCCAGCACGCCTTCGGCGCCCACGCCGTCTTCCTCGCCGGCCATGCCGGTTTCCAGGGAGCCCAGGCAGCCCAGCTCACCTTCCACCGACACGCCACAGGCGTGGGCGAAGGCAACGGTCTGCTGGGTGACGCGGACGTTGTATTCGTAGTCGGCCGGGGTCTTGCCGTCTTCCTTCAGCGAGCCGTCCATCATGACCGAGGAGAAGCCCAGCTGGATGGAGCGCTGGCAGACGTCAGGGCTGGTGCCGTGGTCCTGGTGCATGCACACCGGGATATGCGGGAATTCTTCGATGGCGGCGAGGATCAGGTGGCGCAGGAAGGGCGCACCGGCGTATTTGCGGGCGCCGGCGGATGCCTGGACGATCACCGGGGAATCGGTCTTGTCGGCCGCTTCCATGATGGCGCGCATCTGCTCGAGGTTGTTGACGTTGAAAGCCGGAACGCCGTAGCCGAACTCGGCGGCGTGGTCCAGCATTTGGCGCATGCTGATGAGTGCCATGGTCTCGCTTCTCCCAGAAGGCGGGCTCATTCACATGAACCCGTAAAGATAGGTGTGCAAGCCTGCCGCAGGGGCAGGCGGTGTTCAAGTAGTCCAGCACACGCCGGACAATCGGCGCTCAGCGCGCCTTGCAACCACGGCCGATCAGGTCGTTGCTCTCGACCCAGTAGACCACGCCCTGGTCGCCTTTGATGCTCAAGCCGATCAGCCCGTCGCTATAGAAAGCGCCGGAGCCGCCGGGTTCCTCTTCCAGATGATGCACTACGTCATCGTCCCCCAGTTGCAGGTCGACCACCGACCTGCTGGGGTCCACGTAATGCCAGCGCACCTCGGCCCCGCTGTCGCAGACCCAATGGTTCCAGCCGGTGCCCGTGCCGGCCTTGCCGCCGGACGAATGGCTGGAACAGCCGGCCAGCAGCGCAAGGGCCAGCACCGGGACGAAATAACGCAGCATCGGGCGATTCTCCTTCGGGCGGACGTGCCGCCGGATATCCAATGCGCCAGATTGCCCGTCCCGCCGCAGGAACGCCAGTGCCGCCCGCGCGTGAGCGCGGGCGGCACCGTCAGATCGTGAACCCGACCGCCGGGCGCTGCCTCAGGGGCAGTTCACCGGCTTCTGGCCAGGGGTCGGATCGCCGCTGCTCTGGCTTTCCACCCGTTCGCGGTTCTGGTCCGAGGGCACCATGACCGCGGGCGGGCTCATCACTTCACAGGTACTGGGGGCTGCGCCGCCTCCGGCGCACCCCACCAGCACCAGGCATAACGACAGCACGGGGGTGACAGCTCGCATGACCGTTCTCCTTGGCATCCGTACAAGGCTTGTGACCCGGGGATGCCGCAGAGGTTTGCTTTACTGTCGCCCGGCGGCGCCCGGAGCGTCAGGCTTTGGCGCGCTGCTCCAGCACTTCGACGGCCGGCAGGACCTTGCCCTCGACGAACTCGAGAAAGGCGCCACCGCCGGTGGAAATGTAGGAAATCTGCTCGCCGATGCCGTACTTGTCGATGGCCGCCAGGGTGTCGCCGCCACCGGCGATGCTGAACGCGGAGCCTTCGGCAATCGCCTTGGCCAGGGTCTTGGTGCCCTCGCCGAACTGGTCGAATTCGAACACGCCCACCGGGCCGTTCCACAGAATGGTCTTGGAGGTCTTCAGCAGCTCGGCGAACTGGGCGGCGGTCTTCGGGCCGATGTCCAGGATCATGTCGTCGTCGGCCACGTCGGCGATGTCCTTGACGGTGGCGACGGCGCTCTCGGCGAACTCCTTGGCGACCACGACATCCACCGGCAGCGGTACGCTGACCTTGGCGGCAATGGCCTTGGCGGTGTCGACCAGGTCGGCCTCGTACAGCGACTTGCCGACCTTGTGGCCAGCCGCGGCGAGGAAGGTGTTGGCGATGCCGCCGCCGACGATCAGTTGGTCGCAGATCTGCGCCAGGCTGTTGAGTACGTCGAGCTTGGTCGACACCTTGGAGCCGGCGACGATGGCCGCCATCGGGCGGGCCGGGTTGCCCAGGGCCTTGCCCAGGGCTTCCAGCTCGGCGGCCAGCAGCGGGCCGGCCGCGGCGACCTTGGCGAACTTGGCCACGCCGTGGGTCGAGCCCTCGGCGCGGTGGGCGGTGCCGAAGGCGTCCATGACGAACACGTCGCACAGGGCGGCGTATTGCTGGGCCAGTTCGTCGGCGTTCTTCTTCTCGCCCTTGTTGAAGCGCACGTTCTCGAACAGCACGACTTCACCCGGCTTCACCTCGACGCCGCCCAGGTAGTCCTTGACCAGCGGCACGGCGCGACCCAGGGCCTTGGCCAGGTAGTCGGCGACCGGCTGCAGGCTGTTCTCCTCGGAGAATTCGCCTTCGGTCGGGCGGCCCAGGTGCGAGCAGACCATCACCGCCGCGCCCTTCTCCAGGGCCAGCTTGATGGTCGGCAGCGAGGCCAGGATACGCGCGTCGCTCTTGACCACACCGTCCTTCACCGGAACGTTGAGGTCTTCGCGGATCAGTACGCGCTTACCTTGGAGGTCGAGGTCGGTCATCTTCAACACGGTCATGACAGTCAGTCCTGTAGGGGCTGTTTGATTAACGTTCGGTAGCGGCGACACGCAGGAAATGCCCTGCAGTGTCGAGCATGCGGTTGGCGAACCCCCACTCGTTGTCGAACCAGGCCAGCACGTTCACCAGCCGGGGGCCGGAAACGCGGGTCTGGCTGCCATCGACGATGGCCGAGTGCGGGTCATGGTTGAAATCGCAGCTGGCGTGGGGCAGCTCGGTGTACGCCAGCAGGCCTTTCAACGGACCGTCGGTGGCGGCCTGGCGCAGCACGCGGTTGATCTCGTCGGCCGACGTATCGCGGGAGACCTGCAGCGTGATGTCCAGGGCCGAGACGTTCACCGTCGGCACCCGAATGGCTTTGGCCTGGATTCGCCCGGCGAGTTCCGGCAACAGGCGTTCGATGCCGCGCGCCAGCCCCGTGGACACCGGGATCACCGACTGGAAGGCCGAGCGCGTGCGGCGCAGGTCTTCGTGGTGGTAGGCGTCGATCACCGGCTGGTCGTTCATCGCCGAGTGGATGGTGGTGATCGAGACGTACTCGATGCCCACGGCCTCGTTCAGCAGCTTGAGCAGCGGCACGCTGCAGTTGGTGGTGCAGGAGGCGTTGGACACCAGCGTCTCGGAGCCGGATAGGCCCTGCTGGTTGATGCCGAAAACCACGGTGGCGTCGATGTCCGCCTCGCTGGCCATCGGTTGGGAGAACAGCACCCGTGGCGCACCGGCGCCAAGGAAGCGCTCGCCGTCGGCACGGGTGTGGTAGACGCCGGAGCATTCGAGCACCAGGTCGATGTCCAGGGCGCGCCAGTCGATGGCCTCGGGTTCGGCTTCGCGGAACACCTTCACGCAGTCGCTGCCGACATGCAGGCAGCCATCGGCCACGCTCACCTCGCCGGGGAAGCGGCCGTGGGTGGAGTCGAAGCGGGTCAGGTATTCCAGGCTGGCCAGGTCCGCCAGGTCGTTCAACGCGACGATGGCGAACTCGGCCTTGGCGCCGCGCTCGTGCAGGGCACGGAACACGCAGCGACCGATGCGGCCATAGCCATTGAGGGCAACTCGGTAAGGGCGCTTGGACATTGTTATCCCTTGGTGATCGTCGCAGGAGCGGGCTTGCCCGTGAATCGAGCGAAGCGGTTCGCGAGCAAGCTCGCTCCTGCAAGAGCCGGATCAGGCGTCGAGCAGCTCGGCAGCGACTTCCAGCACGTTCTCGACGGTGAAGCCGAAGTGCTCGAACAGCGCCGGGGCCGGGGCCGACTCACCGAAGGTGGTCATGCCGATCACGCGGCCTTCCAGGCCCACGTACTTGTACCAGTAGTCGGCGTGGGCGGCTTCGATGGCGATGCGCGCACCCACCTGGACCGGCAGAACGGCCTGCTTGTAGCCGGCGTCCTGCTGGTCGAAGACGCTGGTGGACGGCATGGACACCACGCGCACCTTGCGGCCTTCGGCGCTGAGCTTGTCGAACGCCTGCACCGCCAGGCCGACTTCGGAGCCGGTGGCGATCAGGATCAGTTCCGGCTCGCCGTCGCAGTCCTTGAGTACGTAGGCGCCACGGGCCACGTCGGCCAGCTGAGCGGCGTCGCGCGGCTGGTGCGGCAGGTTCTGGCGGCTGAAGATCAGCGCGGACGGGCCGTCGGCACGCTCGATGGCGTATTTCCAGGCCACCGCGGACTCCACGGCATCGGCCGGGCGCCAGGTGTCCAGGTTCGGGGTCAGGCGCAGGCTGGCCAGTTGCTCGATCGGCTGGTGGGTCGGGCCGTCTTCGCCCAGGCCGATGGAGTCATGGGTGAACACGTAGAGCACGCGCTGCTTCATCAGGGCGGACATGCGCACCGCATTGCGGGCGTATTCCATGAAGATCAGGAAGGTCGCGCCATAGGGGATGAAGCCGCCATGCAGGGCCACGCCGTTCATGATGGCGCTCATGCCGAACTCGCGAACGCCGTAGAACACGTAGTTGCCATTGGCATCGTCCGCACTCACGCCCTTGCAGCCTTTCCACAGGGTCAGGTTGGAACCGGCGAGGTCGGCGGAGCCGCCGAGGAACTCCGGCAGCAGCGGGCCGAAGGCGTTCAGCGCGTTCTGGCTGGCCTTGCGGCTGGCGATGGTTTCGCCCTTGACGGCGACGTCGGCGACGTAAGCCGCGGCCTTCTCGGCGAAGTCGGCCGGCAGCTCACCGGCAACGCGGCGCTGGAACTCGGCGGCCAGTTCCGGGTGCGCGGCCTGGTAGGCGGCGAAGCGCTTGTTCCACTCGGCCTCGGCGGTGGCGCCAGTGTCCTTGGCGCTCCACTCGGCGTAGATGTCCGCCGGGATCTCGAACGGCGCGTGGTTCCAGCCCAGCGCGGCGCGGGTGGCGGCCACTTCGTCGACGCCCAGGGCGGCGCCGTGGCTTTCTTCCTTGCCCTGCTTGTTGGGCGAGCCGAAGCCGATGATGGTCTTGCAGCAGATCAGGGTCGGCGCGTCGCTCTTGCGGGCGGTCTCGATGGCGGTCTTGATCTCGTCGGCATCATGCCCGTCGACGTTGCGGATCACCTGCCAGCCGTAGGCCTCGAAGCGCTTGGGGGTGTCGTCGGTGAACCAGCCGTGGACTTCGCCGTCGATGGAGATGCCGTTGTCGTCGTAGAAGGCGATCAGCTTGTTCAGGCGCAGGGTGCCGGCCAGCGAGGCGACTTCATGGGAGATGCCCTCCATCATGCAGCCGTCGCCCAGGAAGGCGTAGGTGTAGTGATCGACGATGCGGTGGCCGTCGCGGTTGAACTGCGCGGCCAGCACCTTCTCGGCCAGCGCCATGCCCACGGCGTTGGCGATGCCCTGGCCCAGCGGGCCGGTGGTGGTCTCAACGCCGGCGGTGTAGCCGTACTCCGGGTGGCCCGGGGTGCGCGAGTGCATCTGGCGGAAATTCTTCAGGTCATCGACGGTGACGTCGTAGCCGGTGAGGTGCAGCAGCGAATAGATCAGCATCGAGCCGTGGCCGTTGGACAGCACGAAGCGGTCGCGGTCGGCCCATTGCGGGTTGCTCGGGTTGTGCTTGAGGTAATCGCGCCAGAGCACTTCGGCGATATCCGCCATGCCCATGGGGGCGCCAGGATGGCCGCTGTTGGCTTTCTGCACGGCATCCATGCTCAGTGCGCGGATGGCGTTGGCTCGCTCACGACGGCTGGGCATCGCTGAATCTCCTGCGGGGGCTGCTTCGAAAGATCGAAGGGAATGAAAAAAGGCCGGTATTTTCGCCCAGCCGGGCCCTGCGGGGCAATGACAGATCGGCAGATGCCTGATGCAAGGCACGCTCCTGCGCCGCCCCACTGGTCAAAAACCACTCATCCGCCAATATCAAAACTTTTTGATACAGCTATTGCCCGCCCCGGAACCCGCGACTAGACTGCGCCACCTATGAGTCTGCGCCTGCCCGAAATCCGCCACGACGATTGCGACCAGCTGGCTGCCCTGTGCAAGGCCGGCGGCGATCCGCTGCGGCTGAACGTGCTGCGGGTACTGGCCAACGATTCGTTCGGCGTGCTGGAACTGGCGCATATTTTCGGCGTGCGCCAGTCGGGCATGAGCCACCACTTGAAGGTGCTGGCCCAGGCCGGTCTGGTAGCCACCCGCCGCGAAGGCAACGCGATCTTCTATCGCCGCGCCCTGCCGCAGGCCGAGAGCCTGGGCGGCACGCTGCACGGCGCACTGCTCGAGGAAGTCGACGAACTGGCCCTGGCCGATGACGTCAGCGCCCGCATCGATGGCGTGCACGCCCAGCGTGCGGCCGTCAGCCGCGACTTCTTCGCCCGCAGCGCGGAGAAATTCCAGGCGACCCAGGACCTGATCGCAGGACTGCCGCAATACCGCGAAAGCGTGCTGGCGCTGCTCGATGCACTGAGCTTCGCCCCCGGCGCCACGGCGCTGGAAGTCGGCCCCGGCGACGGTGGATTCCTCCCGGAGCTGGCCCGGCGTTTCGATCAGGTCACCGCGCTGGACAACAGCGAGACCATGCTCGAAATGGCGCGGCAACGCTGCGCCAGTGAAGGTTTGAACAACGTCCGGCTGCGGCTGGCCGACGCCCTGCGGGATGTCGACGACGCGGCGGATTGCGTGGTGCTGAACATGGTCCTGCACCACTTCGCCGCACCGGCCGAGGCCGTGAAGCAGCTGGCGCACCTGGTGAAACCCGGTGGCAGCCTGCTGGTGACCGAACTCTGCAGCCACGACCAGAGCTGGGCCCGCGAGGCCTGCGGGGATCTGTGGCTTGGGTTCGAACAGGAAGACCTGGCCCATTGGGCCGACGCCGCCGGGCTCGCGTCCGGCGAAAGTGTGTACATCGGTTTACGTAATGGCTTTCAGATCCAGGTACGGCACTTCGCCAAGCCGGATTCGCGAAGCGTCCTCACCCACCGGTAATTGAATAGGAACCGTTAGATGAGCGAATACTCTGTTTTCACCTCCGAATCCGTCTCCGAAGGCCATCCGGACAAGATCGCGGACCAGATTTCCGATGCGGTGCTCGACGCCATCATCGCCAAGGACAAATACGCCCGCGTGGCCTGCGAGACCCTGGTGAAGACCGGTGTCGCGATCATCGCTGGTGAAGTCACCACCTCCGCCTGGGTCGACCTGGAAGAGCTGGTGCGCAAGGTCATCATCGACATCGGCTACAACAGCTCCGACGTCGGCTTCGACGGCGCCACCTGCGGCGTGCTGAACATCATCGGCAAGCAGTCGGTGGACATCAACCAGGGCGTCGACCGCGCCAAGCCGGAAGACCAGGGCGCCGGCGACCAGGGCCTGATGTTCGGCTACGCCAGCAACGAAACCGACGTGCTGATGCCGGCGCCGATCTGCTTCTCCCACCGCCTGGTGGAGCGCCAGGCCGAAGCGCGCAAATCCGGCCTGCTGCCGTGGCTGCGCCCGGACGCCAAGTCCCAGGTCACCTGCCGCTACGAAAACGGCAAGGTGGTCGGCATCGACGCCATCGTCCTGTCGACCCAGCACAACCCGGAAGTCAGCTACAAGGACCTGCGCGAAGGCGTGATGGAGCTGATCATCAAGCAGGTGCTGCCGGCCGAACTGCTGCACAAGGACACCCAGTTCCACATCAACCCGACCGGTAACTTCGTGATCGGCGGCCCGGTGGGCGACTGCGGTCTGACCGGCCGCAAGATCATCGTCGACTCCTACGGCGGCATGGCCCGCCACGGCGGCGGCGCGTTCTCCGGCAAGGACCCGTCCAAGGTCGACCGTTCCGCCGCCTACGCCGGCCGCTACGTGGCCAAGAACATCGTCGCTGCCGGCCTGGCCGAGCGTTGCGAGATCCAGGTGTCCTACGCCATCGGCGTGGCCCAGCCGACCTCCATCTCGATCAACACCTTCGGCACCGGCAAGATCGGCGACGACAAGATCGTCCAGCTGGTCCGCGAGCACTTCGACCTGCGCCCGTACGCGATCACCAAGATGCTCGACCTGCTGCACCCGATGTACCAGCCGACCGCGGCCTACGGCCACTTCGGTCGCAACCCGTTCGAAATGACCTACGACGGCGACACCTTCACCGCCTTCACCTGGGAGCGCACCGACAAGGCTGCCGCCCTGCGTGACGCCGCCGGCCTGTAAGACCGCCAGCGAGAAAAAGCCCCGCCTCGGCGGGGCTTTTTCGTTTCGGCTGCCAACGCATGCGTAGGAGCGAGGGGGACGCCGAGCTCTTGCCCGCGAACAGCCCGGGCGACGGCATTGGGCGGTTCGCGAGCAAGCTCGCTCCTACAATCACCGGCGTCCGACACCACACAACGAAGCCTCCTTCCTGTCCCTCGGCATCGACCTCCGTGCCGCACTTCTAGGCTGCCCCGCACATCACCGCGCCGAGGCCCGCCATGCCCCCTCTCATTCTCGTCCTGCTGCTTTGCCTGGCCTTCGCCGCCCAGGCCTGTCCCGACTGGCCAGCGGAACAAGCGACCCGACAGATCGACGCCCTGCGCGGGCAACTGCAGGAATGGGATGACGCCTACCATCGGGACGGCCACTCCCCCGTCACCGACGAACTCTACGACCAGGCGCGCGAGCGACTGCGGCAGTGGCAGGCGTGCTTCCCCCTCGTCGCTGCCGTGCCCGAGACGCCGCTGGCCAGCAGCGCGGGCGACGTCCGCCACCCGGTGGCGCACACCGGCCTCGACAAGCTGGCCGATGCCAAGGCAGTGAGCGACTGGCTGGCGCATCGTCGCGATCTCTGGGTGCAACCCAAGGTCGACGGCGTGGCAGTCACGCTGGTCTACCGCGATGGACGCTTTACCCAGGCCATCAGCCGCGGCGACGGTACCGCCGGGCAGGACTGGACCGCCAACGCGCAACGGATTGCCGCCATTCCAAAGCAGCTGCCTGGCGAGCGCGGCCGCCTGGTACTGCAGGGCGAGCTGTACTGGCGCCTGCCGCAGCACGTGCAGGCCCGCCAAGGCGGTGCGGGCGCGCGCGGCAAGGTCGCCGGGCTGATGGCACGCAAGACGCTGGGCGACGAAGGTGCCCAGATCGGCCTGTTCGTCTGGGAACTGCCAGATGGCCCGCTGGAAATGCCGCAGCGCCTCGCCCGCCTGCGCCAGCTCGGCTTTGCCGACAGCGCCGAGTTGACCGAAGCGGTCGCCAGCCAGGCGGACATCGAGGCCTGGCGCGAGCGATGGTTTCACCACCCCCTGCCCTTCGCCAGCGACGGCATCGTCATTCGCCAGGGTCGTCGGCCGCCGGGCAAGGCCTGGAGTGCCCAGGCGCCAGGCTGGGCGGTGGCCTGGAAATACCCGCACCAGCAGGCATTGGCCGAGGTCCGACGCGTGGAGTTCAAGGTCGGGCGCAGCGGCCGGGTGACGCCCGTGCTGCATCTCGCACCCGCGGAGCTGGATGGGCGCACCATCCAGCGCGTCGGCGCCGGTTCGCTCAAGCGTTGGCGCAGCCTCGACGTTCGCCCCGGCGACCAGGTCGCCATCGCCCTCGCCGGGCTGACCATCCCACGGCTGGACGGTGTGGTCTGGCGCTCGCCGACGCGTGCGGAGGTATCGGCGCCGCTTGACGGCCAATACGACGCCCTCTCCTGCTGGCGCCCCACCGCGGGCTGCGAGGAGCAATTTCTCGCGCGCCTGGAGTGGCTGGGTGGCAAGAACGGGTTGGGGCTGTCCGGCGTCGGCCCGGGCACCTGGCGCCGCCTGCACGACGCCGGGCTGCTTCAGGGCCTGCTCGATTGGATGACCCTGACACCCGAGCGGCTGGCGCAGGTTCCAGGCCTTGGCGAGCGCAGCGCCGCCATGCTGAACCAACAATTCCTGCTGGCCCGCCAACGCTCGTTCGCAACCTGGCTGCGCGCCCTGGGAGCGCCCTTCCCCGCCGCCCACCCGGCGGGTGAAGACTGGTCGGCCCTCGCCGCTCGCAGCACCGCGCAATGGCAGGAGCTGCCCGGCATCGGCACGGTACGCGCCGCGCAGCTGCAAGCCTTCTTCAACGCGCCGGAGGTCGCGCACCTGCGTGAGCAGTTGCACGACCTCGGCATCAGCGGTTTCTGAGCGCCTCAGCGCATCTGGAAGGCTTCCTGGTGGAAGCGCCCGCTCGGCATGCCCTGGCGGCGCAGGTCACGGCGCAGCAGCTCGGCCAGCGCCTGCGGGCCACAGAACCAGACACTCGGCCAACGCCCCTGCCCACCGGGCTGCAACCCCAGGTCGGCGGCCTGCAGGTAGCCTTCGCTCTCGCTGTAATGAACGCGCAGATCGATGCGCGGCAGGTCAGTACACAGCTCGCGCAGGCGACCGGCGTAGATGGCGTCGGACGGGGAGCGCACGCAGTACAGCAGCGTGACTTCCGGGCAGTCCTGGGGCCGCCCCTGCAGTGACTCCAGCCAGGCCAGGAACGGCGTGATGCCGATGCCGCCGGCGATCCACACCTGGCGCTCGCCCTTGTCGCGGCGGAAGTCGAAGCGGCCGTACGGCCCTTCCACCTTCACCGGATCACCGACCTTCAGGCTGTCCTGCAGGCGTTGGGTGTAGTCCCCCAGCGCCTTGATGCTGAAGCGCACCTCGCCGTTGCCCTGGTCGCCACTGGAGATGGTGAAGGGATGCTGGCCCTCCAGGCGATTGCAGGTGAGGAAGGCGAACTGTCCGGCGCGGTGCTGCCAGCGGCCCTGGAGTTTGCAGGTGACTTCCAGCATGCGCTCGCCGGGGCGCTCGACCGCCACCACGATACCTTCATGGGTGCGCCGGCGGCCGATCTGCCCGGTCAACGACCAGAGCGCGCACAGGCTGCCCACCAGCGCACAGAAGGCGACCAGCCAGCCGATGGGCTGCGTCCAGTAGCCTGCCGGCGCCAGCACCACGGCGTGGAAGGCGAGCACCAGATAGACCACAGCGAGGGTTTTGTGAACGTAGCGCCACAGGTGGTACGGGAAACGCTGCCAGAGGGTAATGACCAGCATCGCCCCCAGCAACCAGGCCGACCACTCGCCCAGTTCCTTGGCCGAGCCACGGAATACGTCGAGGAATGTCTCCACCCGCGGCCCCTTGACGGGTCTGCCGATGAATCTGGCGAGCAGCGGCCCGCCCAATTCCAGCAGGTAGTGCAGCAGCCCCAGCACGATGGCCAGGATGCCGGCCCACTTGTGCGCGCGGTACATGCGATCGAGGCCGTCGAGGGGCTTTTCCAGCCACACCGGGCGCACCGCCAGCAGCATGATCAGCGACATCAGCGCAAAGGACGCAACGCCGGTGAAGAGAATGGCCTGCTTGCGCACGACCCAGATGTCCAGCGCGGCCGGTGGGTCGATCCACAGGGCCAGGCCAAAGCTGGCGGCCATGGCCAACAATACGATCCAGATGATTTTCATGAGTCCTCCCAAGGGCGCCAACACGGCGGCCCAGGTGGAAGCTGGCGGGTTCTTCTGAATTATCCCTTAATTTAGAAGGGTCTTTAGACGCAGAGCCGCGATGCCATGACTCATGTCAACGGCCGCGTCCTTCGCTATGCTCGGCACATTCCTAGATACCAGTTGTTTGCCATGCGTCTGCGAGTCCTGTCCGATCTTCACCACGAACATTTCCCCAATGGCCACCGCGTGCTTCCTACTGCCGAAGCGGACGTCGTGGTACTGGCGGGAGACATCCATGAGCACCTGCAGGGGCTGCACTGGGCGCGTGAGGAATTCCCCGACAGTGAAATCATCTACGTCGCCGGCAACCATGAGTTCTATCACTCCGACCTGCCCGAACTGGTCCAGGCCATGCGCAACCTGGCCCGGGCGCTGAACATCCACTTCCTCGAACAGGATGCGGTGGTCGTGGGGGGCGTTCGCTTCCTCGGCGCGACGTTATGGACGGATTTCCAGCTCTACGGCGACCGCGCATCAGCGCTCGCCTACGAGCAGGCAGACCTGCTGATGCCGGAATTCAGCTCGGTGGATTACTTCGGCCAACCCTTCACGCCGGCCAAGAGCCGTGAACTGTGCCATGCCAGCTGCGAATGGCTGGCAGCCGAACTGGCCCAACCCTTCGCCGGCCCCACGGTGGTGGTGACCCACCACGCGCCCAGCCCCCGCTCGATTCCCGCGGATTACGTCGGCGACGCCCTGTCGCCCGCCTTCGCGTCGAACCTCGACGACCTGGCTGAACGCTGCGACCTGTGGATCCACGGACATGTGCACACGTGCCTCGACTACCGCATCGGCGCCGCACGCATCGTCGCCAACCCCGGGGGCTATCCCGGCGAGGACAACGGCTTCGACCCTTGCCGGGTCATCGATCTCTAGCGTGCCAGCTCACCGGACGATGGTGGGTTATGCGTCAGTTCGTTCGGCGACAGCTCACTGAAGAAACGCCAGATTTCCGCGGGCCCATCCAGCTCCGGGTCGACCCGCCCCAGCAGCCGCGGCGGCCGGTACAGCGGCTGCGGCAGCAGATGCCCGCCCCCGAACACCGTTACCAGCTCCACTGGCGGCCGGCCCTCGGCAGTCCAGCGCTGCCGCTGCGTCCACACCGGGCCGGGCTGGGTCAGCTTGTCCACCTGCGGCTCGCCGCCCTGGCCATTGCGCCGAGCCAGGGCGAGGGCGGATTCCTCGGCCGCCAGGACATTGCCGCGATCCCCCAGGCCGAACAGGGTGACCCGGCCGCCGGCGTAAGGATTGATCGGGTCGCGGGTGCCGTTCATCAACAGCGCGGCCATGGGGCGGTCGGCAGGAAGGCAGGCGTCGTTGTCGGCGGCGGGCAGGTTGGCAGCCACCGCGGCAATGCCATTGACCTTGTCCGGCGCTTCGGCGGCCAGGCGCAGGGCCATCTGCCCGCCATTGGAGTAGCCCGTGGCGAAGACCCGCGCAGGGTCGACGCCGCGCTCGCGCTGCAGGCGTTCGATCATCTGCGAGAGGAAGCCGACGTCGTCGATGTTCAGCCGCCGTGCGCTGTAGGCGGCCACCCGCCGGCAATCGTTCCAGTGTCCCTCGAAACCATCGGGGTACAGCACCAGGAACCCGTCGCGGTCGGCCAGGGCATCGAATCGGTAGCCGCTGTCGCGGCGCATGCGCTCGCCGTTGCTCTGCGAACTGTGCAGGACCACCAGCAGCGCCGGATGCTCGGCCAGTTTCCGCGGCACGTAGAGCACATAGCTGCGTCGCCGCTCGCCCTGGCGCACCGAGGCATCCTCGCTGCTGCCGCTCAGTTGAGGCCGCTGCGTCAACTCACCGGGCACGTACCACCAGGCGCCCGCCATCAGCGCCAGCACCAACAGCGCGATGAGTGTCTGCACGATCCGCATCGTCAGCCGCATACCGCCACTCCTTGCCCGCCCGGCGGGCCTTGCGAGTCCGGCCTGATCCCGAGGCATTTGTCCCAGGGCAGCCTCTGCCTTGCCCTTCCATGGCACACTCTAGCCGCTGACTCCAACGTCATAGTGTTTGGTAACCAAGGATTCTGAAAATGTTCCGAAGCTCTGCCCTGATGGCCGCCGTTCTCGCCCTCGGCTGCGCAAGCCCATTGCTCGCCGCCGAGGCCGCCAAGCCACCGCTGACCGGCTGCGCCGCCAAGCGTGCGGCGCTCGAAACCCAGCTGGAGCACGCCAAGGCCCAGGGCAACGGCAACCGCGTCGCCGGGCTGCAGACCGCACTGGAAAAGGTGAAGACCTATTGCACCGACGCCGGTCTGGCGCAGGAACGCAAGCAGAACGTGCTGGATGCCGAGAAGGAAGTCGCCCAGCGCGAGCAGGACCTGCGCAAGGCGATGAACAAGGGCGACGCCGCGAAGATCGAGAAGCGCAAGGACAAGCTGGCCGAGGCCCGCGCCGAGCTGGAGCAGGCCAAGCGCGATCTAGAGGAGTAAGGCCGCGCCCGGGAGCCGCCTCTGAGGGGCCGCGCTGTCTGTAGGAGCGAGCTTGCTCGCGAAGCGCGTCGCGGCGCACCTCTACAGGACAGCACAGGCCGCCAGCGCGCTTAATCCGGCGGCCTGATCGCGAGCAAGCTCGCTTCTACGAAAAGCAGCGGCGCAGAAGGTCTGGCGTCAGAGCGCGCGGAATTTCTTGTGGCACGCTTCGCAGGCGTCTTCCACCGCGGCGAAGTCCTTGCGCACGCCCTCGGGCGTCGGCGTGGCGTTGCGGGTGTTCTCGCCCAGCGCGCGGACGGCCTGTTCGAAGGTCTTGGCATCGGCCTGGAACTCCAGCTGGCGTTGCCAGATTTCCGCCTTGGCGCGGGTGTCGTCGCTTTCCACCTGCTCGGCCGGCGGCTGGGTGCTGGGGAAGTACTGCCAGGGCTTGTCGGCCAGCTCACCGAGCTTGCTGGAGCCGGCGCGGAACTTCTCCCCATCGAAGGGGATACGGCCACGCAGCATGCCGCCCATGTCCTCGCTGGTCTTGAGCATCTCCTTGAACACCGCCTGGCGCTTGTACTCCGGCGAGTTGGGGTCCTGGCGATGGCAGCCGGCGAGCGCCGTGCCGGCAAGCAGCAGAACGAGCAGGGTCTTCAACTTCATAGGGAAACTCATGTAGGACAGGCGGACACGGAAGCGCCGGATTATCCGCCCCGATTTCCGAATGTTCCAGATCACCCTCCAGAAGCTGCGGCTATCCGCCGCAGCCGCGCACGTTTCGTTCAGCCGGCGTTCAGGCCCGTATACCGTCAGGCCGACACCACGAAGATCGCGATGATCAGGCCCATGCCGAGGAACCAGACCAGCGAGCGCAGCAGCGCCAGGTCGGCGATGTAGAAGATCAGGTAGAGCAGGCGGCTGGTGACCCAGGCGATCGCCAGGCGGTCGATGGTGGCGGGTTCGGCGTTGTTGACCACGTAGGCGATGATTACCGCGGCAGCGAAGGCTGGCGTCACCTCGAAGCTATTCATCTGGAAGGCATTGGCGCGCTTGCGGTAGCCCTCCAGGGTGGCGAGGAAGGTGCGCGGGTCATGGTTCTGCCGCGGGCCGAAGCCGCCGCCGGTGAACTTGGCGATGCTGGTGCCCACGTAGGGCAGGAAGATCGCGATCAGGACGCACCAGAAGGCAATGGGCATGGCGATACTCTCGTCGAGGGGAAAGCGCGCAGCTTAGGCCATTGATGCAGGCTGGGTCCTTGACCGGCCTGGCACCCCGGCACGTAGCGCGGGCCAATTCTCAGAGCTTCATCACCAGCATGCCCGCCAGCACCAGGCTGCACGCCGCCAGGCGCGGCAGGCCGAACGGCTCCTTGAGGAAGCGCATGCCCAGCAGCACCACCAGCAGCACGCTGGTCTCGCGCAGGGCGGCGGCCTCGGCGATGGAACCCAGCTGCATGGCCCAGAGCACCAACCCATAGCTGAGCAGCACGCAGAAGCCCACGCTCAGGCCGAGCTTCCAGTCGTTGATCCAGAACTTGGCAAAGGCCCGGGTGCGCCCCACCAGGGCGACCAGCGGGAACGGCAGGCCGGACAGCAGCGACAGCCAGACCAGGTAGTCCACTGGCCGAGGCCAGAGCTTCAGCGCGTTGCCGTCGGTCCAGGTGTAGCTGCCGATGCACAGGCCCATCAGCAGCACGGTGGGATAGGCGATCCACGGCAGCGTCGAGCCGCCGCCCCCCTTGAGCAGGAACAGCATGCCGAGGGGGATCAGCAGGATGCCGAGGATCTGCTTGTCGCTGAGGTGCTCGCCGCCGAAGGTCAGGGTCAGCGCCAGCACCACCAGCGGCGACAGCCCGCGCATCAGCGGGTAGACCAACCCCAGGTCGCCGACCTTGTACGCCTGGATCAGCAGCACCCGGTAGACCAGTTGCAGGGCGACGGCGGTCAGCAGCCAGGGCCAGACCGCGGCCGGCGGCAGCTCGATCCACGGCAGCAGGAGCAGCGCGGCGGCCAGGCCGACCACGTCCATGCAGGCCACCACCAGCAGGCGGTCGTTGCTGAACTTGACGAGGGTGTTCCAGGTGGCGTGCAGCAGGGCGGCGAGCAGCACCAAGGTGGTGGCGAGCACGAAGACGAACTCCTGGTATAGACCAGACTGATTCTACCCCGAGCCACCCTGTCGCCGGCAAGCACGGGGTATTTCGGACATTTCCATCTGACTCCTCAGCGGTAACTGGCCTAGACTGGGCATTTTCGCCAGCACGAGCACCTGCCATGCCCCGCTTGATCAAGTTCCTCACCGGTTACATCCTCGTCACCCTGCTCTCCGGCTGCGGCTACAACGCCATGCAGGCCGGCGACGAGCAGGTGAAGGCCGCCTGGTCGGAAGTCCTCAACCAGTACCAGCGCCGCGCGGACCTGATTCCCAACCTGGTGGGTGCCGTGAAGGGCTACGCCGCCCATGAGGCCAGCGTCCTGACCCAGGTGACCGAGGCGCGCGCCAAGGTCGGCAGCACCACGATCAATGCCGACCAACTGGACGACCCGGAAGCGGTCAAGCGCTTCCAGCAGGCCCAGGGCCAGCTCAGTTCGGCGCTGTCGCGCCTGATGGTGGTGTCGGAGAACTACCCGCAACTCAAGGCCGACGCGCTGTTCCAGAACCTGCAGACCCAGCTTGAAGGCACCGAGAACCGCATCACCGTTGCCCGTGGCCGCTACGTGAAGGCCGTGCAGGAATACAACGTGATGATTCGCCAGTTCCCGCAGGTGATCACCGCGAAGATCTTCGGCTACAAGCCCAAGGCCAACTTCAGCGTGGAAAACGAAGCGGCCATCTCCACCGCGCCGAAGGTGGACTTCGGCAACCCGCCGGCGCAACCCGCGCAATGACCTTGCCGCGCTGGCTGCTGGCCGCCCTGCTGCTGTGCTGGGCGGCCTTGCTGCAGGCGGCGCCGGTCGCGGTTCCGCCGCTCAGCGCCCGCGTCACCGACCTGACCCAGACCCTCGACGCCGCCCAGCGCGCGCAGCTGGAAAACCAGCTCGCCGCCCTCGAACAGCGCAAGGGCGCGCAACTGGCCGTGCTGCTGGTTCCCACCACCGGCGAGGACAGCATCGAGGCCTACGCGCTGCGCGCCTTCGAGCAGTGGAAGCTGGGCCGCAAGGGCGTGGATGATGGCGTGCTGCTGGTGGTCGCCAAGAACGACCGCACGCTGCGCATCGAGGTCGGCTACGGCCTGGAAGGCACCATCACCGACGTGCAGGCCGGGCAGATCATCCGTGAACAGATCGTCCCGCACTTCAAGAGCGGCGACTTCGCCGGCGGCATCCAGGCCGGCGTGGACAGCCTGATCGCGCTGATCGAACCGCCCGCCGTAGCGCCCGCCCCGGACAGTGCCGACGACGAGCTTCCACGGACCGGCCCGAGCGAGCATTACAGCGACGCCTATTCCAACCACAACGCCAGCGCCGCCGCGGACATCCCGCCGGCGCGCCTGCTCGGCCTGCTCGCCCTGCTGGTGGGGGTGCCCCTGCTGTGCCTGCTGTTCCCGGTGCAGTGGCTGCGCCAGCGCAGCATGGGCCGCTACCTGCTGTGCAGTGCACTGGTCGGCAGCGCGGCCTCGGCCGTGCTGCTGTTCAGCGAAGCCAATCCGGCCGCCTTGCAGCAGCAGATGATCGGTTCCTTCTCGATCCCGCTGGTGCTGTACATCTTCTTCCTGCCACCGATGTGGCTGACCTCGGGCGTGCTGCAGCTGCTGTGGATGATCCTCAGCTCGATCGGCCGAGGCGGCCGGGGTGGCGGCGGTGGAGGCGGTGGCGGAGGCTTCCGGGGCGGCGGCGGCTCCAGCGGCGGTGGCGGTGCCTCCGGCCGCTGGTAACCTGCCCTACAGGGCGGAAACGCCCTGTTCTTCCTCGCGGATCGAACGCAGCACCTGGCGCTGCAGGTCGATGAACTCGGCGCTGGCGGCCATGTCCTCGTGGCGCGGGCGACCGAGCTTCACGTCGAAGGTGGTCTTGATCCGCCCCGGCCCCAGGCCCATCACCACGATGCGGTCGGACAGGTACACCGCCTCTTCCACGTCGTGGGTGACGAACATCACCGTCAGCCGGTGGGTTTCCCAGATGCGCGTGAGCAACTCCTGCATCTGGTGGCGGGTCATGGCATCCAGCGCGCCGAAGGGCTCGTCCATCAGCAGGATCTTTGGCCGGTAGGACAGCGCACGGGCAATCGCCACGCGCTGCTTCATGCCGCCGGACAGCTCGTTCGGATAGGCCTCGGCGAACTTCGTCAGCTTCACCAGGGCCAGGTGCTCGTCGGCGATCTCGCGGCACTGCGCGCGGGGCAGGCCGGCCGCCTTGAGGGCGAACTCGACGTTCTGCCGCGCGGTGAGCCAGGGCAGCAGGGTGTAGGACTGGAACACCACGCCACGGTCCAGCCCAGGCCCATTGATGGGCACGCCATCCACCTTCACGCTGCCGCTGTCGAATTCCTCGAGGCCCGCGGCGATGGACAGCAGCGTGCTCTTGCCGCAGCCCGAAGTGCCGACGATGGAGACGAACTCGTTGTCCGCCAGGGTCAGGTCGATATGGCGCAGGACCTCGCGGCGCGCCTTGCCAACCGTGAAGCTCTTGTTCAGGCCGGAGATTTCCAGGGTCGCCATTAGTTGCGCCTCCGGTTGTAGCGGAACAGGACCTTCTCGCCGGCGCGCATGGCCTGGTCGGTGACCAGCCCGAGGAAGCCCAGCAGGAGGATGTAGCCGATGATGGTGTCGGTCTGGAAGAAGCGCTGGGACACCGTGATGCGGTAGCCCAGGCCGGAGGTGGCGGCCACCAGTTCGGCCAGCACCAGCCAGGTCCAGGCCCAGCCGAGGCTGATCCGCAGGGCATCCCAGATGCCCGGCAACGCGCTGGGCAGGACGATCTTCAGGAGGATGCGGCGATCCGGCATGCCCAGGGTGCGGCCGAGGCCGACGAAGTCCGCCGGCACGCGCTTGATGGCATCCATCACCATCAGCACCTGCTGGAAAAAGGTGCCGATCCAGATGATGAGGAATTTCTGGAAGTCACTGGTACCGGCCCAGAGGATGGTCAGCGGGACGAAGGCGACCACCGGCATGTAGCGCACGAAGTCCACCAGCGGTTCGCTGGCGGCCTTCCAGAAGCCATAGCAGCCGGCGAACACGCCGATCACGATGGACATCGCCGAGGACACCACGAAGGCCACGGCAATGCGGTACACGCTGACCTTCAGGTCCGCCCACAGGGTGCCGTCGGCGGCCAGCTTGAGCATGCGCGCCCAGACGTCGCCGGGCGCCGGCAGGAAGATCTTCGGCACCGCGCCGCTGGCGCCAGCCAGCCACCAGAGCAGCGCCAGCAGGACGAACACGGCGCCGCCGATGAGCAGGAAATGACGCTGTGCGATCGGCTTGCCAATCGTGAACAGCGGGTGGGATTTACGGGCTTTCATGTGCGGCTCGTCGAACGGAGAAAACGCGCGCCGGCTCGGAGCTGGCGCGCGGAGTGCTTCAGAGGATCAGAGCGCCTCGACGAAACGCGCGTCGATGGCCTGTGCCGGAGTGACCGGCTGCTGCAGGATGCCGGCTTCGCTGGCGGCCTTCTGGATGTGCTCGAAGGAGCCTTTCTGGAAGGCGCCCTTCAGCTCGGCCTGGTTCTCCTTCACCGAGTAGAAGTGCACGCCGTCAAAGGCGCTGGTCAGCTCGGCCTCGTCGGCGCCCACGCCCTTGGCGATGGCGGCGCGGCCTTCGGCCTTCTGCTCGTTGAAGTGTTTCAGGCCGGCTTCCCAGCTCTTGATCAGCGCCAGCACCTGGCCGGGACGCTCCTTCAAGACTTCGTCGCGGACCACGAACACGTCGCTGATGATGCCCGGGTCATCCGAGCCCTTGTACAGCAGGTTGACCTTGGGGTTCTGCTGCTTGGCGGCGGACAGGTACGGCTCGTAGGTCACGGCGGCGGGCACTTGCCCTGCGATCAGCGCGCTGCCGGCGTTGGCGGCGGGCATCGGCACCGGCTGCACGTCGGCGAGGGTCAGGCCGGCCTTGCGCAGGGCGCTGTGCAGGAGGATGTCGCTGGTGGTGCCTTCCTCGTAGGCGACCTGCTTGCCCTTGAGATCGGTCAGGGTCTTGATCGACGGATCGACGATCAGCGCGTCGGCGCTGGTGCTCTGGTCCAGCAGCAGGACGATCTTCACCGGCAGGCCGGCGGCGACCATGGCCATGGCGGTGTGGGTGGCGAGGTTGCCGCCGTCGATCTGGCCACTGGCCAGGGCGGCGTTCATGTCCTTGTCTTCGGTGAAGTTGACCAGTTCGACCTGCTCCAGGCCGTTGGCCTTGAAGGCGCCGGCCTGTTCGGCGACGTACCACTGGCCATAGCCCAGCCAGGGCTGCATGCCCATCTTGAAGGTGCCGGCTTCGGGCTTGGTGTCGGCCTTGATCGCGGCGGCGTGCGCGGCGCCGGCCAGCAGCAGGCTGGCGCAGGTGGCCACGGCCAGTTGGCGCAGTGCGGAGGCGAAGGTGGTGTGCATGGTCTCTCCCCGGTCGTTGTTGTGCAGACACATTCTAGGAAACGAGTGCTGCTGGAGCGGCGGGGAGCTCGCGTCGGCCCATGCCCGCCGTGGGCGGGCAAAGGCTCACATTCAATCGACGCAAATGCAAAGGTTTTCGCCGCGGTTCGGCTTGGCTCCGGGCACGCTGGCAATCACCGGTGGGCGTCAGCCATCACGGCTGGGGAATGGCGTCGTCCTTGAACTGGTCCTTGATGTAGAGGATCTCGGTGCGGCCGTGGGGCGCCGGCTGGCCGTCCGGGCCGATGTTGACGAAGACCATCTTGTCGACCGTGAGGATGCTCTTGCGGGTGATCTTGTTGCGCACTTCGCAGGTCAGGGTGATCGAGGTGCGGCCGAACTCGGTGGCGGTGATGCCCAGCTCGATGATGTCGCCCTGGCGCGCGGAGCTGACGAAGTTGATCTCGGAAATGAACTTGGTGACCACGCGCTGGTTGCCCAGCTGGACGATGGCGTAGATCGCCGCTTCTTCGTCGATCCATTTCAGAAGGCTGCCGCCGAACAGGGTGCCGTTCGGGTTGAGGTCTTCAGGCTTGACCCATTTGCGGGTATGGAAATTCATGGAAGCTCCTTCTTGGGAGGGGTGCGCCTCGTGAGCGCGATGACGGGGAAAGCCCCGCCGGCTATGCAAGTCTGGCCCTGGTTGGCGACCGGCAGCTTGCCGTAGCTCAGTGCCTGTTCCAACGCAGTCATGCCGGCGCGCTGCCGATGTTCAGCCGAGGCCGGCTTCGGCGCGGTAACGCGCCGCCTCGTCGACCAGCCAGTCGCGGAACGCGCCCAGGGCGGCCGACTCCACCTTGCGTTCGGGAATCATCAGGTAATAGGCATTTTCGCTCAAATAGGCATGTTGCATCGGCACGATCAGCCGGCCATCGGCCAGTTCCTGCTGGATCAGCATCGGCGGAATCAGCGCCACGCCCATGCCGTGCATGGCCGCCTGGGCAAGCATGGAGAACAGCTCGTAGCGGGTGCCGCTCATGTCGTGGGCCACGCTCATGCCCAGCGAGCCGAACCACTGGCGCCAGGCGTAGGGCCGGGTGGTCTGCTGCATCAGCGGCAGTTCGGCGATCTGCGCCGCGGACAGTTCCCTGCGCCCGCCCAGCAGCTCCGGGCTGCACACCGGCACCGGGTTCTCGTGCATGAGGAAGTTGGCCACCGTACCGGACCACACCCCGTCGCCGAAATACAGCGCGGCATCGAACTCGGTGTCGGCGAAGAGGAAGGGCCGGGTGCGGTTGGTCAGGTTGACCGTGACTTCCGGGTGCAGGCGTTTGAAGTCCTTGAGCCGGGGCAGCAGCCACTGGGTGGCGAAGGTCGGCACCACCGCCAGCTCCAGCGTACCGCCACCCTGCTGGCCCATCACCGCCAGGGTGTCGCGCTCCACGGCGTCCAGGCGCTGGGCGACGCGGCGGCTGTAGTTGAGCCCCGCCTCGGTCAGTTTCACCCCGCGTCGCGAGCGACGAAACAGCTCGACGCCAAGGAACTCCTCCAGCGTGGCGATCTGCCGGCAGATGGCGCTCTGGGTCAGCGACAGCTCATCGGCGGCCTTGGTGAAGCTCTCGTGGCGGGCGGCGGATTCGAAGGCTACCAGCGCCGCGGTGGTCGGTATCTTGCGTCGCATCGAATGCCTCTTCGGAATATCGTGATGCACCGGAGTCGCCAAGAACGCCTTGATTAAAGGCTTACTGGCGCTCACAGCGGAAATCAGGCAATTACGGAGTGAGAAAATAGCACAACAGCGTGCGAATTAGTCGGTTGCCCGGCTTCCCGACGGCTGACTAGGATGGCCCACACCTGGCCCGCCTAGACTTGTCGGGTCCTTACATTGTCTGTTCGAGGTTTCCATGGCCGCCAAAGCAAGCTTCAACTGGGAAGATCCGCTGCTGCTGGATCAGCAACTCACCGAAGAAGAGCGCATGGTGCGCGACAGCGCCCACCAGTTCGCCCAGGACAAGCTGGCCCCGCGCGTGCTGGAAGCCTTCCGCCACGAGCAGACCGACCCTGCGATCTTCCGCGAGATGGGCGAAACCGGCCTGCTCGGCGCGACCATTCCCGAACAGTACGGCGGCAGCGGCCTGAACTACGTGTGCTACGGCCTGATTGCCCGTGAAGTCGAGCGCATCGACTCCGGCTACCGCTCGATGATGAGCGTGCAGTCCTCCCTGGTGATGGTGCCGATCAACGAATTCGGCAACGAAGCCACCAAGCAGAAATACCTGCCGAAACTGGCCAGCGGCGAATACATCGGCTGCTTCGGCCTGACCGAGCCGGACCACGGCTCCGACCCGGGCTCGATGATCACCCGCGCGAAGAAAGTCGACGGCGGCTACCGCCTGACCGGCGCCAAGATGTGGATCACCAACAGCCCGATCGCCGACGTCTTCGTGGTCTGGGCCAAGGATGACGAAGGCCAGATCCGTGGCTTCGTCCTGGAGAAAGGCTGGGAAGGCCTGTCCGCCCCGGCGATCCACGGCAAGGTCGGCCTGCGCGCCTCGATCACCGGCGAGATCGTGATGAACAACGTGTTCGTCCCCGAAGAGAACGCCTTCCCCGACGTGCGCGGCCTGCGCGGCCCGTTCACCTGCCTGAACTCCGCCCGCTACGGCATCTCCTGGGGTGCCCTGGGCGCCGCCGAAGCCTGCTGGCACACCGCCCGCCAGTACACCCTGGACCGCAAGCAGTTCGGCCGCCCGCTGGCCGCCAACCAGCTGATCCAGAAGAAGCTGGCCGACATGCAGACCGAGATCACCCTCGCCCTGCAGGGCTGCCTGCGCCTGGGCCGGATGAAGGACGAAGGCACCGCCGCGGTGGAAATCACCTCGATCATGAAGCGCAACAGCTGCGGCAAGGCCCTGGACATCGCCCGCATGGCCCGCGACATGCTCGGCGGCAACGGCATCTCCGACGAGTTCGGCGTGGCCCGTCACCTGGTCAACCTGGAAGTGGTGAACACCTATGAAGGTACCCACGACGTCCACGCGCTGATCCTCGGCCGCGCCCAGACCGGCATCCAGGCGTTCTTCTAAGCGCCCCGCGCCGGCCGGCTTCCTCGGGAGCCGGGCCGGCGCCCGTTCTACCTCTCGCCCGAGAGGCCCCGGGGAGGACCGTGGCGTCCCCGCACTGCGCCCTCCCCGCCCCTATTCCCGTTGCAGGTGATTCCATGTCCGGCGCCCTTTCGCACATCCGTGTCCTCGACCTCTCCCGCGTTCTCGCCGGCCCCTGGGCCGGGCAGATCCTTGCCGACCTCGGTGCGGAAGTGATCAAGATCGAGCGTCCCGGCAGCGGCGACGACACCCGCGCCTGGGGCCCGCCGTTCCTCAAGGACGCCGAAGGCCGCGACACCAGCGAAGCGGCGTATTACCTGTCGGCGAACCGCAACAAGAAATCCCTAACCATCGACTTCACCCAGCCCGAAGGCCAGCACCTGGTGCGCGAACTCGCCGCCCAGTCCGACATCGTGCTGGAGAACTTCAAGGTCGGCGGGCTCAAGGCCTATGGCCTGGACTACGAGTCGCTCAAGGCGCTCAACCCGAAGCTGATCTACTGCTCGATCACCGGCTTCGGCCAGTTCGGCCCCTACGCCAAGCGCGCCGGCTACGACTTCATGATCCAGGGCCTGGGCGGCCTGATGAGCCTGACCGGCCGCTCCGACGCCGAGGAAGGTGCCGGCCCGGTGAAGGTCGGCGTGGCGCTGACCGACATCCTCACCGGCCTGTACTCGTCCACCGCGATCCTCGCCGCCCTCGCCCACCGCGACGTCAGCGGCATCGGCCAGCACATCGACATGGCGCTGCTGGACGTGCAGGTCGCCTGCCTGGCCAACCAGACCCTGAACTACCTGACCACCGGCAAGCCCCCGCGCCGCCTGGGTAACGCGCACCCGAACATCGTGCCGTACCAGGACTTCCCCACCGCCGATGGCGACTTCATCCTCACCGTCGGCAACGACGGCCAGTTCCGCAAGTTCGCCGAGGTGGCGGGCCACCCGGAATGGGCCACCGACGAGCGCTTCGCCACCAACCAGGCGCGAGTGGCGCACCGCGAGGTGCTGATCCCGCTGATCCGCCAGGCCACCGTGATGCGCACCACCGCCGAGTGGATCGCCGTGCTCGAACAGGCCAGCGTGCCGTGCGGGCCGATCAACGACCTGGCGCAGGTATTCGCCGACCCGCAGGTGATAGCCCGCGGCCTGCGCGTGGACCTGCCGCACCCGCTGGCCGGCAGCGTGCCGCAGGTCGCCAGCCCGATCCGCCTGTCCGAGACCCCGGTGCAATACCGCAACGCACCGCCAACGCTCGGCCAGCACACCCACGAGATCCTCGAAGGCGTGCTCGGCCTGGACGAGGCGGCGATCGGCAAGCTGCGCGAGAGCGGCGTGATCTGACTTTCCCGCTCCACGGCAACACTCCCGTAGGGCGAATAACGCCACAGGTGTTATCCGCCGCCCGTCGACTCCGAAGCCCGGAACGGCGGATGACGCGTGCCGCTTCATGCTCCCTACGACCGATATTCGGCGCCCGCCCGTGCGGGCGCCCAACGATCCCCGCACGACGCCCGCGCCAGGGTTTTCACGGCCCCTGGCGCGGGCGCGACGGGGAGCCTGGGCGCGACCGATTGCGCGAACGCGACCAAAAGCCTTTGGCTTGTCCGGCGCCATGGCTATAATCCGCAGGCTTCACTAACGACCGGCACAGCCCGGTCGTTCCCGCCACCCGTCCGAGGGGCGCTGCAGCAGGTCGATTCGCTTCGGCTTGTCAGGCTCGGATGGGGCGCGTCACGGTCGGCATCGCCGATCGCCAAACGCATCAACGGCGCCCATTCGCAGACAACGAATGGAGAGTTACAGCATGAGCGCTGTCATGACGCCTGCCGGTTTCACCGACTACAAAGTCGCCGACATTTCCCTGGCCGCCTGGGGCCGCCGCGAGCTGATCATCGCCGAGTCCGAAATGCCGGCACTGATGGGCCTGCGCCGCAAGTACGCCGCCAGCCAGCCGCTGAAAGGCGCGAAGATCCTTGGCTGCATCCACATGACCATCCAGACCGGCGTCCTCATCGAGACGCTGACCGCGCTGGGCGCGGAAGTCCGCTGGTCGTCTTGCAACATCTTCTCCACCCAGGACCAGGCCGCCGCTGCCATCGCCGCCGCCGGCATCCCGGTATTCGCCTGGAAGGGCGAAACCGAGCAGGAATACGAGTGGTGCATCGAGCAGACCATCCTCAAGGACGGCAAGCCGTGGGACGCCAACATGGTGCTGGACGACGGCGGTGACCTGACCGAGATCCTGCACAAGAAATACCCGCAGATGCTCGAGCGCATCCACGGCATCACCGAAGAGACCACCACCGGTGTGCACCGCCTGCTCGACATGCTCAAGGCCGGCACCCTGAAAGTCCCGGCGATCAACGTCAACGACGCGGTCACCAAGAGCAAGAACGACAACAAGTACGGCTGCCGCCACAGCCTGAACGACGCCATCAAGCGCGGCACCGACCACCTGCTGTCGGGCAAGCAGGCCTTGGTGATCGGCTACGGCGACGTGGGCAAGGGCTCCGCTCAGTCCCTGCGCCAGGAAGGCATGATCGTGAAGGTTTCCGAGATCGACCCGATCTGCGCCATGCAGGCCTGCATGGACGGCTTCGAGCTGGTCTCCCCGTACAAGAACGGCCTGAACGACGGCACCGAAGCCTGCGTTGACGCCGCTCTGCTGGGCAAGATCGACCTGATCGTCACCACCACCGGCAACGTCAACGTCTGCGACGCCGGCATGCTGAAAGCGCTGAAGAAGCGCGCCGTGGTGTGCAACATCGGTCACTTCGACAACGAGATCGACACCGCCTTCATGCGCAAGAACTGGGCCTGGGAAGAGGTCAAGCCGCAGGTGCACAAGATCCACCGCACCGGCGCTGGCGCCTTCGACCCGGCCAACGACGACTACCTGATCCTGCTGGCCGAAGGTCGCCTGGTGAACCTGGGCAATGCCACCGGCCACCCGAGCCGCATCATGGACGGCTCCTTCGCCAACCAGGTGCTGGCGCAGATCTTCCTGTTCGAGCAGAAGTACGCCGACCTCTCCGCCGAGAAGAAAGCCGAACGTCTGACCGTCGAAGTACTGCCCAAGAAGCTGGACGAAGAAGTGGCCCTGGAGATGGTCAAGGGCTTCGGTGGCGTCGTCACCCGCCTGACCCCGAAACAGGCCGAGTACATCGGCGTGACCGTGGAAGGCCCGTTCAAGCCGGACACCTACCGCTACTGATGCGCCGGAGGGCAGACGAGCAATCGTCTGCCCTCTTTGCCATCTGGAACACGAGCGCATGAACCTGCAGGACAGCTACAACCAGGCCTGGCTCTTCGCCGCCGGCGCTCACGCCGGGCAGACGCTGACCGCCTCGACGCTGCCCTATGCCGTGCACCTGGCGATGGTCGCCAACGAAGTCATGGCGGCCGACCGCGAAGCGCCTGTCGAGCGCCTGGCGGAGACCGTCCAGATCGCCCTGCTGCACGACGTGCTCGAAGACACCGCGGTGCCCTTCGAGGAACTGCAGACGCGTTTCGGCGAGTTCGTCGCCGATGGCGCCCGGCACCTGAGCAAGGTGCTGAATGGCCAGAAGCTGCCGTTGGACACCTACCTCCAAAGGCTGGCGACCGGCGCGCCGCAGTATGCGATCGTCAAGCTGTGCGACCGGATCACCAACCTGCAGCCGCCACCCTCGACCTGGGCGCGGAGCAAGATCGCCGACTACCACGTGGAGTCGCAGCGCATTCTGGATGCCCTCGGCCATGTCCACGGGCCCAGCGCCGAGCGACTGCGTGCGAAGATAGACAACTACCGCCGTTACTTCTGAAGTCGACGGCACATGCCGGCAGCCACGCCATGACGGGGCGCCGAAGGAACGACCATGAGTCAGAAAGAACGCCGTTTCAGCTTCGAGTTCTTCCCCGCCAAGACCGAAGCCGGCCATGAAAAACTGCTGGCCACCGCGCGCCAGCTGGCCGCGAAAAAACCCGACTTCTTCTCCTGCACCTACGGTGCCGGTGGCTCCACCCGCGACCGCACCCTGACCACCGTGCTGCAACTGGACGGCGAAGTGCAGGTGCCGACCGCGCCGCACCTGTCCTGTGTCGGCGACACCAAGGGCGAACTGCGCGCGCTGCTGGCCCACTACAAGGACGCCGGCATTCGTCGTATCGTCGCCCTGCGCGGCGACCTGCCCTCGGGCATGGGCATGGCCAGCGGCGAGCTGCGCTACGCCAACGAACTGGTGGAATTCATCCGCGCCGAAACCGGCGACCACTTCCACATCGAAGTTGCCGCCTATCCGGAAGTTCACCCGCAGGCACGCAATTTCGAGGATGATCTGGCGAATTTCGTGCGCAAGGTCAAAGCCGGCGCCGACTCCGCCATCACACAATACTTCTTCAACGCCGACAGCTACTTCCATTTTGTCGAGCGAGCGGAGAAACTCGGTGTCAGCATTCCGGTCGTACCGGGTATCATGCCGATCACCAACTACACCAAACTGGCCCGCTTCTCCGACGCCTGTGGCGCGGAAATCCCCCGTTGGATTCGCAAGCAGCTGGAAGCCTACGGCGACGACATCGCCAGCATCCAGGCCTTTGGTGAGCAGGTCATCACCGACATGTGCGAACGTCTCCTCGAAGGCGGCGCACCCGGTCTGCATTTCTACACCCTGAACCAGGCTGAACCCAGCCTGGCGCTCTGGAACAACCTCAAGCTCCCCCGCTGAGGATCATTGCTCCGGGCTTACCGTCCGCGATCCCGGCCAGCGCAACGCCGGCGCATCGTGGACGGAGTGCTTCCAGCCAGCGGCTGAGCGCTCGCCCCGAGCTTGAAATCACGCGCCCTCGAGCCGGCAGGTCGCCGGCCTACAGGAACCCCGCATGTCCTTTTCTTCCCTCGGTCTCTCCGAGGCCCTGGCTGGCGCCGTTGAAGCCGCCGGCTACGCGCGCCCCACTCCCGTTCAGGAACGCGCCATCCCCGCCGTACTGCAAGGCCGCGACCTCATGGTTGCCGCCCAGACCGGCACCGGCAAGACCGGCGGCTTCGCCCTCCCGGTGCTCGAACGCCTGTTCCCCGAAGGCCACCCGGACCGCGAACACCGCCACGGCCCGCGCCAGGCCCGCGTCCTGGTCCTGACGCCGACCCGCGAGCTGGCTGCCCAGGTGCACGACAGCTTCAAGGTCTACGCCCGCGACCTGCCCCTGAAAAGCGCCTGCATCTTCGGCGGCGTCGGCATGAATCCGCAGGTCCAGGCCGTCTCCAAGGGCGTCGACGTACTCGTCGCCTGCCCCGGTCGCCTGCTCGACCTGGTCGGCCAGGGCAGCATCGATCTGTCCCACGTGGAAATCCTCGTCCTCGACGAAGCCGACCGCATGCTCGACATGGGCTTCATCCACGACGTGAAGAAGGTCCTCGCCAAGCTGCCGCCCAAGCGTCAGAACCTGCTGTTCTCGGCGACCTTCTCCAAGGACATCGTCGACCTCGCCAACAAGCTCCTGCACAACCCGGAGCGCATCGAGGTCACCCCGCCGAACACCACCGTCGAGCGCATCGAGCAACGCGTGTTCCGCATCCCTGCCGTGCAGAAGCGCGCCCTGCTGGCTCACCTGGTGACCATGGGCGCCTGGGAGCAGGTGCTGGTGTTCACCCGCACCAAGCACGGCGCCAACCGCCTCGCCGAATACCTGACCAAGCACGGCCTGCCGGCCGCCGCGATCCACGGCAACAAGAGCCAGAACGCGCGCACCAAGGCCCTGGCCGACTTCAAGGCCAACGACGTCCGCATCCTGGTCGCCACCGACATCGCCGCCCGCGGCCTGGACATCGACCAGTTGCCCCATGTGGTGAACTACGAGCTGCCCAACGTCGAGGAAGACTACGTCCACCGTATCGGCCGTACCGGCCGCGCCGGCCGTACCGGTGAAGCCATCTCGCTGGTGGCGCCGGACGAGGACAAGCTGCTCAAGGCCATCGAGCGCCTGACCAAGCAGCGCATCCCCGATGGCGACATGCAAGGCTTCGACCCCGATGCGGTGCTGCCGGAAGTCCAGCAGCCCGAGCCGAAGGAAGCCCCCCAGCGCCAGCCGCGCAAGGACAAGGCCAAGCGCGGCGAGCGCAAGGACCGCAACAAGGACAAGCCGCAGCAGGCCCAGGCCGAAGCGCAGCAGCACCCTGCCGCTTCCGACGCCGCCGAAGGCACCGAGGGCGACAAGCCCGCCGGCAAGCGCCGCCGTCGTGGCGGTCGCGGCAAGAAGAAAGGCGACGGCCAGGGCGGTGATGCCCAGCCCAACTCCAACGCCAATGCCCAACCGCGTCAGCCCCGTGAGCCGCGCCAGCCCCGTCAGGAGCAACAGGCCAAGCCGGCCCGCGCGCCGAAAGTCGATGGCAACCGCGACCCGGAAGAATTCCTCGACGACGATTTCGACAACTTCGGCAACCGCGCCGACTACGTCAGCCCCTTCCCGGACAAGGACCAGCAACGCGGCCAGCGCCGCCGTGGCGGTCAGGGTCAAGGCCAGAGTCAGGGCCAGGGCCAGCAGCGTCCCCGCGGCCAGGGCGGCCAGGGCGGTGGCCAGGGCAGCGGTCAAGGCCGTGGCCAGGGTCAAGGCCAAGGTCAGGGCAAGGCCGCACGCAAGCCTAACGGCACCGGTCGCAGCCAGGGCCAGGGCGGCAACGGCCAGGGCAAGCCCGGTCAGCGCAAGCGTGGCGGCAAGGCCCCGGCCTCGCGCATGAATGACGCTCCGCTGCGCGAGCCGAGCGAGTACGGCGCCGCCAAGCCGACCCGCCAGCCGGTGGTGATCAACAAGCGCGACCTGGTCCGCTCCGACCGCTTCCCCACGCCGGAGCAGTTGGAAGAGCTGGAACCGCGCCGCAAGACCGAGCGTCCCGCGCTGCTGACCCGCAACCGCGACTGATGCTGCAGAAGAAACCGCCCTCCGGGGCGGTTTCTTTTTGCGCGCGATTCCGGCAATGCCCAATCCTGCAAGAGCGCCCCATGGGCGCTAATCGCGGGCATGGCCCGCTCCTACAGTCACCGGCCGGCTCCGGCGTGCCCCCTGTGTGTAGGAGCGGACTCCGTCCGCGATCAGTTCCGCGCGAGGGATCATCGCGGACGAAGTCCGCTCCTACGAGAGCCAATCCAGCCCCGCCGATCAGGCACAAAAAAGCCGCCCGAAGGCGGCTCTTTCAGCGTGGCACACGCCTCACAGCACCTGCCGTAGGAAGGCCTGCGCACGCGCGTCCTTGGGCTGGGCGAAGAATGCCGCCGGGGCGGCGTCTTCCAGCAGCTTGCCATGATCGAAGAACAGCACACGGTCCGCCACTTCACGGGCGAAGCCCATCTCGTGGGTCACGCAGACCATGGTCATGCCTTCCAGCGCCAGGGTCTTCATCACGTCCAGCACCTCGCCGACCATCTCCGGGTCAAGCGCTGAGGTGGGTTCGTCGAACAGCATCACCTTCGGGTCCATGCACAGCGCACGGGCAATCGCCACACGCTGCTGCTGCCCGCCGGAGAGACGCGACGGGTATTCGTTGGCCTTCTGGCCGATACCGACCTTCTCCAGCAGCGCACGGGCCTTGGCTTCTCGCTCGGCCTTGCCGCGCTTGCGCACGACCTTCTGCGCCAGGCACAGGTTCTCCAGCACCGTCATGTGCGGGAACAGGTTGAAATGCTGGAACACCATGCCGACTTCGCGGCGGTAGGCGTTGATGTCGGTCTTCGGGTTGGCGAGGTCGACGCCGTCGATGCTCACCGAGCCGGAGTCGAACTCCTCCAGCCCGTTGAGGCAGCGCAGGAAGGTGGACTTGCCCGAGCCGGACGGCCCGATCACCACCACCACTTCGCCCTTGGCCACGCCGGTGGTGACGTCATCCACCGCGCGCACGACGTGCCCGCGGGTGTCGAAGACCTTGGTCAGGTTACGCACTTCAATCACTTTGGCCGAGCCTCCGCTCCAGGCGCCCCGCCAGATGCGACAGCGGCAGGTTGATCACGAGGTAGAGCGCGGCGACGCAGAACCAGATCTCGAAGGTGGAGAACGAGGTGGTGATCGCTTCGCGGCCACTCTTGGTCAGTTCGGTAATGGCGATCACCGAGACCAGGGACGTATCCTTGACCAGGCTGATGAACTGCCCGGCCAGCGGCGGCAGCACGCGCTTGAATGCCTGCGGGAGGATCACGTGGCGCATCGACTGTGCGGCGTTCAGGCCCAGGGAGCGCGCGGCTTCGTCCTGGCCACGGGCGATGGACTGCACGCCGGCGCGGACGATCTCGGCCACGTAGGCGCCGGTGAACAGCGCCAGCGCCGCCACCCCGGCGAATTCGCGGGAGAGGTTCAGCACGGTGCCGATGAAGAAGTAGAAGATGAAGATCTGCACCAGCAGCGGCGTGCCGCGCACCAGTTCGACGTAGAGGGTCGACAGGTCGTGCAGGGTCGGGTTCTTCGACAGTCGGCAGAGACCGGTGAACAGGCCGATGACCAGGCCCAGCGCGCCGGAAACGAAGGAGATCCACAGCGTGGTCCACAGGCCCCAGGCCAGCGGGCCGGCGGCCCAATGGCGGGTCGAGCCGACCACATCGCCCTCGGCGACGTCATCGTTCTCGGAGAACTGCAGGCTGTCGGCGGCCACGGTTAGCACCTGCTGCTTGCCGTCTTCCTCCACCAGCGTGACGCGGGCGTTGCCGCCCTGCTCCTCGATCTTCTCCACCCGCGAAATGCCTTCCGCGCGCTGCGGCTCTTCAGCCTGGTAGGCGAAGTACTGCGGGACGCGGTTCCAGCGCCACTCGTAGGAAATCAGCGATGTGGAGTACCAGAGGGCCAGACCGATCAGCAGGAGGATCAGTCCGGTCAGCCCGTGCCAGGGCCAGGTTGCGCGTTTCGTTCTAGCCACGAATCTCTACCGTGAAAATGCGAACGCGCAGGCTCGGGGCCTGCGCGTCGGGTCGACCTGCGTCAGACGTGGATTATTCCATGTCCTTGAGCCAGTCGGTGTTCTTGAACCACTTGTCGTGCAGACGATCGTAGGTGCCGTCCTCACGGATCTGCTTGAGGAAGTTGTTGATGAAGTTGATCGAGTCGTAGTCGCCCTTCTTCAGGCCGAAGGCCAGCGGCTCGTAGGTGAACGGCTGGTCCAGATGCACCAGCTTGCCGGCGCCGAACTTGCTCACGCCGACGACGTTGTAGGGCGAGTCGTAGATGAAGGCATCGGCCTTGCCGTTGACCACGTCCATGACCGCTTCGGGCTCGTTGTCGAAGCCGTGGTACTGGGCCTTGGAGAGCTGCTTCTTGGCGACGAATTCGCCGGTGGTGCCGATCTTCGAGGTGATGCGGTACTTCGCGTCGTTCAGGTCCTTGTAGGACTTGATCTCGCCTTGCAGCTCCTTGCGGATCAGCAGGGTCTGGCCGACCACGATGAAGGGATCGCTGAAGTTGACGCGCAGGTTGCGCTCCTGGGTCAGGGTCATGCCCGAGCCGATCATGTCGAACTTGTCGGTGAGCAGGGCCGGGATGATGCCGTCATAGGCGGTGGAAACCAGCTCCAGCTTGACGTTCATCGACTTGGCCATGGCCTTGAGCAGGTCCACTTCGAAGCCGACGATCTGGCCGCGCTTGTTGGTCATCTCGAACGGCATGTAGGTCGGGTCCATGCCCACGCGCAGGGTGCCGCGCTTGGCCGCTTCATCGATGGCGCCGGCCTGAGCCGCGCTCACGCTGACCAGGGCGCAGACGCCAATCACCAGCGATGCCAGGTACTTTTTCATCCCCATACTCCCAAGCAAGTGAAAGAACGTATTGTTTTGTCCAGCGATCGAACCGGGCGCGGCAAGGGCCTGCCGAGCGCGCAAAGGGAGCGAAGCGTACCCGATGCGGCGGATATCTCAATCTTTTCTGGATAGCTGGCGCAGGGTACCAGCAGCGGAGCGAGGGGAAAACAGGCTAAACCGCCGCGCCGCCCCCACCCGCGCAGGATGGGGGCGGCGGGCGATCAGGATTGCGCGGCGGGCAGGGCCATGGCGCCCTGGTCCGCGACCGGCGCCAGGGGCACGGCGGGCGCGTGGGCGTCCGTCTTCAGCGAATGGCGCCACGGGCCGATCCACTGCTCCTTGTCGCCCTGCCAGAGCGCCAGGTGCAGGCGCGACAGCGCCACCGGGTCGCTCAGCAGCGCCAGGCGGCGGTTGCCGTCGAGCTGCTCGGGACCGGCCTCCAGGGCCTTCTCGACCAGCGCGGCGCGGGTCGCCTCGATGGCAGCGGAGTGGCCATGACGGGCGGTGCCCATGGCGCAGGCCAGGGCGTTCAGCACCGGGTCCACGGCGGAACGGACGAAGCCGTCCTTCAGGGCCTGCCAGCGGTTCTGGTAGGTGTATTCGTCGGTGGCACGCAGCTCGCGCGGGGTGTCGTATTCCTCGGGAATGAGGAACAGCTTCTCGTCACGCGAGGCCAGGCCCAGCTTGACCCGGCTGCTGATCACCGACACCGGGATGGACAGCATCAGCGCGCCGACGATGGGCGACAGCCACCACAGGAAGCGCGGGTTCAGCCACGCCACCAGCAGCGCCCAGCACAGGCCCAGCAGGGTCTGCAGGCCATGGCGACGGATCGCCTCGCTCCACGGGGTGTCGTCGTCATCGCGTTGCGGCGACTTCCACTGGGCTTCCCAGCCGAGGAACGCGGCCAGCACGAAGCGGGTGTGGAAGAGCATGCGCACCGGCGCCAGCAGCACGGAGAAGAACATCTCCAGGAGCATGCTCAGGGTCACCTTGATCACACCGCCATAGGCCTTGGCGCCCTTGGCCCAGATCAGCATGACGCTGAGCAGCTTGGGCAGGAACAGCAGGGTCAGGGTGGTGGAGAACAGCGCGATGGCCTTTTCCGGGTGCCACTGCGGCCAGATCGGGAACAGCTGGCGCGGCTCCAGGAAGTACTGCGGCTCCATCAGCTGGTGCACCGCCAGCAGCGCGGTGGACAGCACCAGGAAGAAGAACCACAGCGGCGCCGACAGGTAGGACATCACGCCGGTGAGGAACACCGCGCGGTGCACCGGGTGCATGCCCTTGACCAGGAACAGGCGGAAGTTCATCAGGTTGCCGTGGCACCAGCGGCGGTCGCGCTTGAGCTCGTCCAGCAGGTTGGGCGGCAATTCCTCGTAGCTGCCTTCCAGGTCGTAGGCGATCCACACGCCCCAGCCGGCACGGCGCATCAGCGCGGCTTCGACGAAGTCGTGGGAGAGGATCGCACCGGCGAAGGAGCCCTTGCCCGGCAGCGGCGCCAGGGCGCAGTGCTCGATGAAGGGTTTTACCCGGATGATCGCGTTGTGGCCCCAGTAGTGGGATTCGCCCAGTTGCCAGAAGTGCAGGCCGGCGGTGAACAGCGGGCCGTACACGCGGGTGGCGAACTGCTGCATGCGCGCGTAGAGGGTGTCCATGCCCGACGCCTTCGGGGCGGTCTGGATGATGCCGGCCTCGGGGTTGGCCTCCATCAGGCGCACCAGCTTGGTCAGGCAGTCGCCGCTCATGACGCTGTCGGCGTCCATGACGACCATGTACTTGTACTGGCCGCCCCAGCGACGGCAGAAGTCGTCGATGTTGCCGCTCTTGCGCTTCACCCGGCGCCGGCGGCGGCGGTAGAAGATGCGACCGAAGCCCAGGGCTTCCTTGCACAGCTCGATCCAGGCCTTTTCTTCGGCCATGGCGATGTCGGGCTGGTTGGTGTCGCTGAGCACGAAGAAGTCGAAGCGATCCAGCTCGCCGCTGGCCGCCACGGACTCGTAGGTCGCCCGCAGGCCGGCGAAGACGCGCGGGACGTCCTCGTTGCAGATCGGCATGACGATGGCGGTGCGCGCATCGGCGGCAATCGGCTCGCTGCCCGCGCTGCTGCCGGAGATGCGGTAGCGGTCGCGGCCGGTGAGCAGCTCCCAGAAGCCCATCAGGGCCGTCCAGAAGCCGGCCGACACCCAGCAGAAGAGGATGGCGAAGAGCGCCAGCACGCCGAACTGGATGACGTAGGGCAGCACCTGTTCCAGGGTCTGCAGGAAGGTCTGGCGGTTGATCTCTTCGAGATCGACGAAGGCCCAGCCCTGGTAGGGCAGGATGCCTTTCATGTAGTAGGTGGCGACGCTGGTCTGGCCCAGCATGAGCAGGACCAGGATGAACCGGCGCAGCGAGCCGACCCGCTGCCAGCGCGCCTTGGGCAGGTCACGGACCGGCTTGGACGGGTTGCTGCGGCCGGTCAGGCGGCGCCAGCCGCGCATGAGCGGGTTGGTGCGCCAGGGTTCGGGGATCACCTTGGTGCGCTGGATCGGCGGCGCGGCCTTGAGGTAGGTGCGGCCATTGTCGTCCATGCCCAGCATCTGGGCGTCGTCCAGGTCCTGGCCGTAGCCATGGCGCAGGCGCGCGCCGACCGAAGCCAGCGCCGCGTCCTCACCCTGAACATCGCCAGCGAGCCGCTCGTGCAGCTCGCTGAAGGAACCGGCCTGGGCCAGCGCCTCACGCTCCTGCGCCGAAAGCGGCAGGTGCGCGAGGTAGTCGGCCACCGGCGCGGTGGTAGCGGAAGAGTTATTCATCGGCAGGCAGCTGGTAGCTCCAGGTTTCGGAAATGGTCTGGCCGCCGTTCACCAGGGCAGCGCGCATTTCCGTCGGCTTCTTCGGATCCTTGACCTTGATCCGCAGCGTCAGGCGCCATCCCTGGGTCACTGCGTTGTAGCGCAGGCTGTTTTCCTTCACCTCGGCGTTGTCGTCGGTGCTCACCTGGGTGCTCACCGGCGCATCGCCAGCCAGGGCCTTGAGCGTCGGGCCGACGAAATCGACGACCAGGGCCACGCTGCCATCGGGCTGGCGGATCAGGTTCTTCTGCTTCACGTCACCGACCGAGCGCAGGGTCTGCATGACCCAGGCGTTCTTCGGATCGTGCAGGGCCTGCTCGTCCTTGGTCCAGCGCATGCGGTAGGCGAAGTCCAGCGGCTCGCCGGCTTCCGGACGCTTCTCGGGGTTCCAGAAGGCCACGATGTTGTCGTTGGTCTCGTCCGGCGTCGGGATCTCCACCAGCTCGATGGTGCCCTTGCCCCAGTCGCCCTGCGGCTCGACCCAGGCGGACGGACGCAGGTCGTAGCGATCGTCCAGGTCTTCGTAGCGGGAGAACTCGCGGCCGCGCTGCAGCAGACCGAAACCTTTCGGGTTCTCGACGCTGTAGGCGCTGACGGACAGGTGTTTGGGGTTGTTCAGCGGGCGCCAGATCCACTCGTCGTTGCCAGCATGGATCTGCAGGCCGGTGGAGTCATGCAGTTCCGGACGGAAGTTGTGCTCCGCGGAGGGCTGGTTGGAGCCGAACAGGAACATGCTGGTCAAAGGCGCCAGGCCCAGCTTGCTCACCTTGTCGCGCAGGAACACGCGGGCCTTCACGTCGACCACGGTGTCGTTGCCCGGACGGATGGTGAAGCGGTACGCGCCGGTCGCACGGGGCGAATCCAGCAGCGCGAAGATCACCAGGTGCTTATCCTTGGGCTTGGGCTTCTCGATCCAGAACTCGCGGAAGCGCGGGAATTCCTCACCCGAGGGCAGCGCGGTATCCAGCGCCAGGCCACGGGCGGAGAGGCCCCACCACTGGTCCTTGCCGATGATGCGGAAGTAGCTCGCGCCCAGGAAGGTAGCGATTTCGTCCTGCTTGTCGGGGGAGTTGATCGGGTACAGCAGGCGGAAGCCGGCATAGCCCAGATCCTTGGTGGCATTGGCGTCGAACTTCAGCGAACCGAAGTCGAAACGAGAGGGATCGTACTTGATCTCCTTGACGTCGGTCGCCGTCACCTCGTTGATCTTCACCGGGGTATCGAAGTGCATGCCCTGGTGATAGAAGCTGATCTTGAAGGGGGTCTTGTCGCCGGCCCAGTAAGCCTTCTCGTTACGGAAGCGGATCTGCTGGTAATCCGCGAACTTCATTTCGCTGAATTCCGATGGCAGGTTGCTCGTCGGTGCGCTGTACTTCTCTGCAGCCAGCGACTTGGCCTTTTCGCCAACGTCGTCGAGATCGAAGGCCCAGGCGTGGGTAGCGCTCAACGCCAACAGGGCGGAGCCGACCAGTCCGCGAAGGATGTGGCGCGAAAGCGGTTGTTGAACGGAACGGAAAATCACGAGTCCCCCTCGTCCGTGAACACAAAACGATTAAAGCCAGCAAAGGCGATGCCAATCTGCTGGCGATTGAATTCCGACCCCAGTGAGCCTGAATGATTCCCCGCTTTTTTACACGGGTACTTCGGGCTCCCGGAGACGCATTGTTCTAAGTACATAGCCCTAACCATCATCCCACGGCGATATGACAAGCTGCCGCGCGTTCAAGCCTCCAGTAGAAAGGTCACCGGGCCGTCATTGACCAGGTGGACCTGCATGTTGGCGCCAAAACGGCCGGTGGCGACCAGCGGATGACGCTCCCGCGCCTGCTCCACGAGTAGATCGAACAACGCGGCGCCCTTTTCAGGTGGCGCCGCGCTGGAAAAGCTTGGACGCAGCCCCTTTCGGGTATCCGCGGCCAGGGTGAACTGCGAGACCAGCAGCAGGCCGCCGCCGACATCGCTCAATGAAAGGTTCATTTTACCTTCATCGTCGCCAAACACTCGATAGTTAAGCAGCTTGTGCAACAAACGGTTCACGCAGGCCTCGTCATCCTGGGGTTCGACGCCCACGAGAACCAGCAAACCGTGGTCGATGGCACCGACGATTTCGCCCTCGACCTCGACGCGGGCGCCGCGCACCCGCTGGATCAGCCCCTTCATTCAGCCTCCGGCGGCAGGTTCAGCAGGCGCCGGCCGATCTCGTTGGTGGCCCGCACCAGCGCATCGGTGATGCCCGGCTCGCCCGCCACGTGGCCGGCGTCGCGGACGATCTGCAGCTCGCTGTTGGGCCAGGCCTTGTGCAGCGCCCAGGCGTTGTCCAGCGGACAGACCACATCGTAGCGGCCATGCACGATCACCCCCGGCAAGTGGGCGATCTTGTGCATGTCGCGCAGCAGCTGGTCCGGTTCGAGGAAGCCGTTGTTGACGAAGTAGTGGTTCTCGATGCGCGCGATCGACAGCGAACGGTGCGGGTCGGCGAAGCGCTCCACTACCGCCGGGTTCGGCCGCAGCGTGGCAGTGCGGCCTTCCCAGGTGGACCAGGCGCGCGCGGCGTGCATCTGGGCGATCTGGTCAGGGCCGGTCAGGCGGCGGTGGAAGGCGTGCAGCAGGTCATCGTGTTCATCGGCAGGGATCGGCGCCAGGTAGTCCTCCCAGTAATCGGGGAACAGGCGGCTCGCGCCTTCCTGGTAGAACCAGCGGATTTCCTGCGGGCGGCAGAGGAAGATGCCGCGCACGATCAGCGCCAGCACGCGCTCGGGGTGGGTCTGGGCGTAGGCCAGCGACAGCGTCGAGCCCCAGGAGCCGCCGAACAGCACCCACTTGTCGATGCCCAGGTGCTCGCGGATGCGCTCGATATCCTGCACCAGGTGCCAGGTGGTGTTGTTCTCCAGGCTGGCGTAGGGCGTGGAGCGGCCGCAGCCGCGCTGGTCGAAGGTGACGATGCGGTAGATGTTCGGATCGAAGAAGCGCCGCGACATGGCATCGCAACCGGAACCCGGGCCGCCATGGATGAACAGAACCGGCAATCCGTCGGGCGTACCGCTCTCGTCTATATAGAGAACGTGCGGCTCCTCGACGGCCAGTTCATGGCGGGCGTAAGGCTTGATTTCCGGATACAAAGTTTGCATGGCTCGCTCCTGGATCAGTGCGTACGGTCGCTCCGGACCAGTAACCATCCTAGGGCCTGTCGCTCATTGAAGAGAACGGCGCGTTGCCGCGGCGCAACTTCCATCGACAGTCTTCGGCCCCCACGGTGTCGGGCATGATACTCGGGCCAGCGGAAAACCCATAAGGGAGTTAGTGAGCCATGCCACGGAAGTTGTTTCTTTCTCTACTGCTCGCGCTGTTCGCCCTCGCCGGTTGCGGCCGGGAAGACCCGCGGGCGCAGCTGGATGCGGCGGTCAAGCAGTTGCAGGACAACCTCGAGGCCAAGAATAGCGGGGCGGTGATCAATCAGCTCGCCGGCGACTTCCGCGCCAACGGCGAGTTCGACCGCGACTGGGCGCGGCGCACCATGGCGCTGCTGTTCCTGCGCCACCAGCAGGTCAAGGTGATCCTGCTGCGCAGCACCAGCCAGCTCGATCCGACCTACCCCAATCGCGGCCATACCGACGCGCAGGTGGCCCTCACCGGCGCCGAGAACCTGATTCCCGACAGCGCCGGGCATTATTCGGTGAAGCTGGAATGGTGGCGCGACGGCGCCCAATGGAAACTGGCGAGGCTGGACTGGCAATGACGTCTCCCCTGCAACACCGTATCCGCGCCGCCGGCCTGCTGGTGCGCCGCGACGAGATCCTGCTGGTGCGCCATGAGGTGGGCGGCGACGTGTACTGGATTCCGCCGGGCGGCGGCTTCGAATCGGACAAGGACCAATCGACCCGCGACACCGTGCGCCGCGAATGCCGCGAGGAAACCGGGCTGACGGTGGACGTCGGCCCGCTGGTGTACGTGCGCGAGTTCGCCGAGCCGCTGGCCGGGCGCTTTCACATGGAGCTGTTCTACCGCGTGGACGCCTGGGACGGCCGCGTCAGCCTGGACAACCTGCGCGGCCTGGGCGGCGACGAGTTCGACATCCGCGAGGTCGCCTGGGTCCCGCGCCAGGAACTGCCGCGCCTGCCCTCCTACTACCCCGCCGAATTGCTCGACGATGTGTGGGAGCGCCTGGCCGAGGCACAGCCGCTGATCCGCCACCTCGGCCTGCAGCGCTAGCGGCGTTACTGCACCGGTTCGCTGGTGGGCTTGGCGATGATCGCCTGCAGCTCGGCGGTCATGGGGAATTCCAGGTTGAGGTTCTTCGGCGGGATCGGCTGCTCGAACCAGCGTTGGTAGATGCCCTTGATCTCGCCAGACGAATAGAGGTCGGCCAGGGTCTGGTTGACCAGGGCGAGGAACTGCGGATCGTCCTTGCGCACCATGCAGGCGTAGATTTCCCGCGACTGCGGCTCGCCCACCACTACCCAGTGGTGCGGGTCGCGGGCCTTGGCCTTCTCGCCGTAGAGCAGTGCGTCGTCCATGTAGAAGGCCACGGCGCGGCCGGACTGCAGCATGAGGAAGGCCTCGCCATGGTCCTTGGCGCTGACCACGTTCATGCCCAGCTTGTGCTCGGCGTTGTAGGCCTTGAGGTAGCGCTCGTTGGTGGTGCCGGCGGTGGTCACCACGTTCTTGCCCTTGAGGTCGTCGAAGCCCTGGATGCCGCTGTCCTTGGCGGTCAGCAGCTGGCCCTTCACGTAGATGAAGCCGTAGGAGAAGGCGACCTGCTTCAGGCGCTCGGCGGTGACGCCGGTGGAGCCGCACTCCAGGTCGACCGTGCCGTTCTGCACCAGCGGGATGCGGGTCTGCGAGGTCACCAGGTTGTACTTCACCGCCAGGTCCGGCTTGCCGAGCCGCTGGCGGATGCGCTCGACCACCTTGCCGGCCAGCTCCACCGAGTAGCCCATGGGTTGGCCGCTGTTGTCGCCCAGATAGGAAAACGGCACCGAGGCGTCGCGATAACCCAGGGTTATCGTGCCGCGCTCGGCGACTTTCTTCAGCGTACCGTCCAGGGCCTCGTTCGCCTGTGCCAGTGCGCAGACCAGGCTGGACGCTGCCAGCATTCCGAGTGCGAGTCGTTTCATGGGTTCGATCCCTCTTGTTGTTGTGAGTCGTGGTTCAAGGCCGAGCGGCAATGACGGTGATTTCCACCCGCACGGACGGTCGCGCCAGCAGCGCCTGCACCGTGGTGCGGGTCGGCGCGCAGCCGTCGGGCAACCAGGCGGACCAGACAGCGTTCATGGCCTCGAAGTCGGCCGCGATGTCCTTGAGGTAGATGGTGGCGCTGAGGAGGTTCGCCTTGTCGGTGCCGGCCTCGGCCAGCAGTGCGTCGATCTTCGCCAGCACCTCGCCGGTCTGGCCCTGGATGTCGGTGGCCTGACCGGGCACCTGCCCGGAGAGGAACACCAGCGAGCCGAAGACCATGGCGCCGGAAAGTCGGTCGTTGGTGGCGATACGGGTGAGTTGCATGGGGAGTCTCCTGTCCGAGGGAATCAGCCGGCCAGCCGCTCGGGCGTCAGGCCGCTGGTGTCGATGCCGGGTTTGCGCCCACCGATCTGCGCGGCGATCAGTTGCGCGCTGCCGCACGCCAGGGTGAAGCCGAGCGCACCGTGGCCAAGGTTCAGCCACAGCCCGCGTGGCCCGCAGGCGCCCACCAACGGCACGCCGGTGGGCGTCGCCGGGCGCATGCCGGCCCATTCGATGGCCGCGCCGTAATCACAGGCGTCAGGGAGCGTATCCGCCGCCTGCTGGCGAATCAGCGCCAGCCGCTTGGGCTCCAGGCGTGGGTCGAAACCGACGATGTCGACCATGGCGGCGATACGCAGCCGGTCGCCGATGCGCGCGTAGACCACCTTGCGGTCGTAATCCGTCAGACTCACGTCCGGCGCGTGGTCGCCGGCACGGATCGGCGCGGTCAGGCTGTAGCCCTTGAGCGGATAGAGCGGCAGGCGCGGCCCGCCCGGCAGCAGCGCCGCGCTGCGGTAGCCGGCGGCGAGCACGACATGATCGGCCGCGAAGTTCTCCCCGCCCGCCTCCACGCCGATCACGGCGCCATTGCGCAGCGTCAGCCGCGACGCGGGATGGCCATAGAGAATCCGGCAGCGGCCAGACGCTTCGAGCCGCTCGGCCAGCCGCTGGCAGAACAGGAAACAATCGGCGACCTCCTCGTCCGGCGTATGAATGCCACCTACGAAGGGCGCCCGCTCCAGCGCCGGGTCCAGCTCGCGGCACTGCTGCGCCGAGAGCACGAATTGCGCGGCCGGATCCGACAGGCTCTGCCGCGCGCTGCGGAAACTGCCTTCGTCGCGGAAGGCCACGAGCTTGCCGTTGCGCCGCCAGTCGAAGCCATCCAGCCCGCCCTCGCGCCACTGCGCCAGGGTGGCCTGGCTGAACAGCGCGAGGCGCAGGAGGTGTTTCGCGTTGGCCTGGTTCACCGAGCGCCGGCAGGCGGCAGTGAATTCCAGCAGCCAGCGCCACTGCGCCGGGTCCAGGCGCGGGCGCAGGCGCAGCGGCGAGTCCCCACGCAGCAGCCAGCCCAGCGCCTGCTGCGGCACGCCGGCATCGGCCAGCGGCGCGACATAGCGGTAGGACAACTGGCCACCGTTGGCGAAGCTGGTTTCCAGCCCGGCCTGATCCCGCGCCTCCAGCACGGTGACGTCGAAGCCTTCGAGGACCAGCGCGTGCGCCGTGGCCAGTCCGACCACGCCCGCGCCGATGATGCAAACCCGCTGTGCCATTGCCGCCTCACTGCCCTTTCGATCCTGGCCTCGACCTTAGTGCCGGGTGACAGGCGGCGAACAATGAATAAACATGGGCAACCCATAACCTTGCGTTATACACGCGCGATATCCACACGAGGGAAAGCCATGCGCCTGCGCCATATCGAAGTGTTCCAGGCCATTCGCGAGACCGGCTCGGTCAGCGGCGCCGCGCAGTTGCTGCACGTCTCGCAGCCGGCAGTGACCAAGGTGCTGCAGCATGCCGAGCAGCAACTGGGCTTCCCGCTCTTCCTGCGGGTTCGCGGAAAGTTGCAGGCAACCCCCGAGGCACTGGAGCTGGAGCGCGAAGTGGCCAAGGTCAGCGAAAGCCTGCAGGGCGTCCGGCGCCTGGCGCAGAGCCTGCGCGGCCAGCCGGAAAACCGCCTGCGCGTGGGTGCGACGCCAGCCATGGCGTTGTCGCTGCTGCCGCCGGTGATCCGCGAATGGACCGACCGCTATCCGCAGAGCAGTTGCGAGCTGGCCACCCAGCACTCCCGCGAACTGGTGCAGAACCTGCTGATGCGCGAGCTCGACCTCGCCCTGACCCTGCAACAGACCGACCATCCCGGCCTGCGCTCGCAGCCCATTGCCAGCGGCCCGCTGGTTGCCCTGGCGCCGCGCGGCCACTGGCCGGACGAGCGCCTGGGCCATCCCCTGACGCTGGACGAACTGGCCGGCGAGCCGATGATCGGATTATCCACCTCCGACCCGCTGTCCGCCCGCCTGGAAAGCCACCTGGCCAACGTCGAACCGCCGCCGCGCGTGCGCATCGCGGTGCAGACCTATGCCCTGGCAAGAACACTGGTGGAAGCCGGTACGGGACTGGCGCTGGTGGATCCCTTCACCGCGCTGGGTGCGGACGCACACCTGACGGTGCAGCGCACCCTGACGCCCACCGTGAAGGTGACGCTCTACGCCCTGACCCGCGCCGACGAAACGCCGCCGCATACCCAGGCGCTGCTGCTGGAGATGCTGGTGCGGCATGCCGAGGGGCAACTGGCGCAGCATCGCGAATAAAAGACAGCCCCTGCCGCCCCGGGGCAACGCCGCCGGGATGCGTGGTCCGGCGGCGCCGCGCCGACGGTCCCGGTGCGGCAGGAAGCTGCGTAAAACTCAGCGGCCGTAGCGCTCGCGGCCCCAGGCGAGGAAGGTTTCCAGCATCTTGCGGAGCACCTGGGCGGTGGGCGCGGCGAGGTCCTCGCGGTAGCCGAAGGGCGCCTGCTCATCCATGTAGTTGCACTGGGCGAGTTCCAGCTGCACGGCATGGACGTTGTCCTGGGGCTGGCCGTAGTGGCGGGTGATGTGCCCGCCCTTGAAGCGGCCATTGAGGATGTGCCGGTAGGCCGGGGCGTCCGCGCAGACGGCGACCAGTCGCTCGGCCACTTCCGCATCGCAGCTCGCGCCGCTGTGGGTGCCGATGTTGAAATCCGGCAGCCTGCCGTCGAACAGGTGCGGGATCAGCGAGCGGATCGAGTGGGCATCCCACAGCAGCGCGTAGCCGAACTCGGCCTTCAGGCGCGCCAGCTCGTCGGCCAGGGTGCGGTGGTAGGTCGTCCAGACCTCGGCGAGGTAACGCGCGCGCTCCTCGGCCGACGGCGCCAGACCCTCCTTGAACAGCGGGCGGCCGTCGAACAGGGTGTCCGGGTAGAGGCCGGTGGTGGCGGTGCTGTACAGCGGCTTGTCATCGGACGGGCGGTTGAGGTCGATGACGTAGCGCGAGTAGCCGGCGGCCAGGGTGCTGGCGCCCAGCTCCTCGGCGAAGGCGTAGAGCCGCGGGATGTGCCAGTCGGTGTCGTCCAGCCCGCGGGCCTCGTCCACCAGGCCGGCTTCCACCGCCGGGGTCAGGCGGGTGCCGGGGTGCGGCATGCTGATCAGCAGGGGCACGCGGCCGCGTTTGAATTCGAGAACGTTGTCCATGGGGCTATCTCCAAACCGGGCGAAGACGAACCTGTAGGAGCGAGGGGGACGCCATTGTTATTGCTCGCGAATTAACCCCCAACGTGAAGCTGTTCGCGAGCAAGCTCGCTCCTACGAAAAGCAAGCTCACAGCTCTTCGCCATGACGAATGACGCGCTTGGGCAGGTCGCCGCCGAGCCAGTAGGCGAGTTCGGCGGGGCGCTGGATGTCCCAGGCGATGAAGTCGGCCACCTTGCCTGCTTCCAGGCTGCCGTGGCTGTCGGCCATGCCCAGCGCGCGGGCGGCGTTGAGCGTGACGCCGGCCAGCGCTTCTTCCGGGGTCAGGCGGAAGGCGGTGCAGGCCATGTTCAGCATCAGGCGCAGGGACAGCGCGGGCGAGGTGCCGGGGTTGAGGTCGCTGGCGATGGCGATGTGCACGCCGTGCTTGCGCAGGGCCTCCATCGGCGGCAGCTGGGTTTCCCGCAGGACGAAGAAGGCGCCCGGCAGCAGCACGGCGACGGTGCCGGCCTCGGCCATGGCGATGGCGTCGCTTTCGTCCATGAATTCCAGGTGGTCGGCGGACAGCGCTCCGTAGCGCGCTGCCAGGCTGGAGCCATGCAGCGAGGACAGCTGTTCGGCGTGCAGCTTCACCGGCAGGCCCAAGCGCTTCGCCGCCTGGAACACCCGCTCGACCTGCGCCGGGGAGAACGCCAGGTGCTCGCAGAAGGCGTCCACCGCGTCCACCAGGCCTTCCTCGGCCAACGCCGGGAGGATGTGATTGCACACCTGCTCGATGTAGTCGTCGGCACGGCCGGCGTATTCCGGGGGCAGGGCATGGGCGGACAGGCAGGTGGTGCGCACCGTCACCGGCAGCTCCTGCTCCAGCCGGCGGGCCACGCGCAGCATGCGGCGTTCGCTGTCCAGGTCCAGGCCATAGCCGGACTTCACTTCCAGCACGGTGACGCCGTCGGCCAGCAGCGGCCGGGCGCGCTTGATGGCGCTGGCCAGCAGTTCGTCCTCGCTGGCCTCGCGGGTGGCGCGCACGGTGCTGGCGATGCCGCCGCCGGCTGCCGCGATCTCGGCATAGCTGACGCCGTTGAGACGCTGCTCGAACTCGCCGCTGCGGTCGCCGCCGAACACCAGGTGGGTGTGGCAGTCGATGAAACTGGGCGTGACCCAGGCGCCGCCCAGGTCTGTGCTCTGCACGGGGCGCTCGGGCAGCTCGGCGCGCGGGCCGATCCAGGCGATGCGTTCGCCTTCGGTGATGATCGCGGCGTCCTCGATGATCGAGTAGCGCCCATCCTTCATCGTCGCCGCGTGGCAGTGCTGCCAGAGGTGTTTCATTGCAGTCTCCCGATGCTCGCGCCCACGCTGTTCAGGGCCGCCGGGTTGGCCAGCAGCTCGGCGGTGCGGGCGATGTCCGGCGCCAGCCAGCGGTCGCTGTCGTAGGCAGGCACCTGCTCGCGCAGCAGGCTCCAGGCGCAGTCGGTGCCGGCGCCGAAGCGCTGCGGCTTGAGGAATTCGAAGGCCTGGGCGGCCAGCAGGAATTCAATGGCGAGGATGCGCCGGCTGTTGTCCAGGGCACGGCCGAGCTTGAGCGCGGCGCTGGTGCCCAGGCTCAGGTGGTCTTCCTGCAGGCCGGAGGTGACGAAGTTGTCGAGGACGGCGGGTTGCGCCAGCTGGCGGTTCTCGCCGGCCAGGGAGGCGGCGACGTACTGGGCGATCATCATCCCGGAGTTGACGCCCGGCTGGCTGACCAGGAAAGCCGGCAGGCCGCTGACCAGCGGATTCACCAGGCGGTCCAGGCGGCGCTCGGAAACCCCACCCAGCTCGGCCACGGCGATCGCCAGCAGGTCGGCGGCCATGGCCACGGACTCGCCATGGGGGTTGGCCTGGGACACCACCCGGTAATCGTCCGGCGTGCCCAGCACCAGCGGGTTGTCGGTGGCGGAATTGAGTTCGGTCTCGATCTGCTTCGCCGCGTGCTCCAGCTGGTCGCGGCAGGCACCATGGATCTGCGGCATGGAGCGGATGCTCAGGGCGTCCTGGGTGCGGATGCCACGGCTCGAGGCGATCACCTCGCTGCCTTCGAGCAGCGCCCGCAGGTTGGCGCCGACCTTCTGCATGCCGGGGTGCGGCTTGAGCGCGATGATCTGCGCGTCGAACGCGTCGATCTGCCCGCGCAGGGCTTCGAAGCTCATGGCGCCGATCACGTCGGCCCACTGCGCGAGGCGGGTCGCCTCGTCGAGGGCGAGGCAGCTCAGGCCGGTCATGCACGGCGTGCCGTTGACCAGGCAGAGCCCGTCCTTGGCGCCCAGCTGCACCAGCTCCAGCCCTTCGGCGGCCAGCGCCTGGCAGGCCGGCACCACCTCGCCGCGATAGCTCACGTCGCCGATGCCCAGCAGCGCGACGCCAACGTGGGCCATGTGGGTCAGGTAGCCCACCGAGCCCTGCGCCGGCACGCGCGGGGTGATGCCGTGGTTGAGCAGCGCCAGGAGCGCCTCCACCACGCGGCGGTGCAGGCCGGATTTGCCGTGGCTGTAGTTGGCAATGGCGGCGGCGATGATGGCGCGGGTCTGTTCGTCCTTCAGCGGCTCACCGACGCCGCAGGCGTGGCTGAGCAGGGTATTGCGCGACAGCTGCGCCAGTTGCTCGCCCTGCAGCACCACGTTGCACAGCGCACCCAGGCCGGTGCTGATGCCATAGGCCCGCTCACCCCGGCTGACGATGCGCTCGACGATGCCGTGGGCATTGTCGATGCGCGCCCAGGCGGCCGTCGACAGTTGCAGGCGTGCACCCTGGCGCGCCACCGCGACCAGGTCCTGCCAGCGCAGCGGGCCGTTGCCGAAGGTGATGGTGGTAGAGGACGACATGCAAGACTCCTGTAGGCGGGGAAGCGCCTTCCCCGCCGGCGAATGGTGTTACAGCGCGGCGACGCGGCGCTGGACGAAGCGGTCGACGTACTCGTCGGCGGGCTTGTGCAGGATGTCGGTGGGCGCGCCCACCTGGATCAGCTGGCCGTCCTTGAGGATGGCGATGCGGTTGCCGATGCGCACGGCTTCATCGAGGTCGTGGGTGATGAAGACGATGGTCTTGTGCAGGGTCTTCTGCAGCTCCAGCAGTTGATCCTGCATGTCCGCGCGGATCAGCGGGTCGAGGGCGCTGAAGGCTTCGTCCATGAGGATGATGTCGGTGTCCGCCGCCAGTGCGCGGGCCAGGCCGACGCGCTGGCGCATGCCGCCGGAGAGCTGGTGCGGATAGGACTTCTCGTAGCCCTTCAGGCCCACGGTGGCGATCCAGTGCAGCGCGCGCTCCTGGCACAGCGCCTTGCTCTCGCCGCGGATCTTCAGGCCGTAGGCGACGTTGTCGAGCACGCTCTTGTGCGGCAGCAGGCCGAAGCTCTGGAACACCATGCTGATCTTGCGCCGGCGGAAGTTCTCCAGCGCGGCGGCGTCGTAGGCGAGGACGTCCTCGCCATCCACCAGGATCTGCCCGCTGGTGGGGTCGATCAGGCGGTTGAAGTGGCGCACCAGGGTCGACTTGCCGGAACCGGACAAGCCCATGATGACGAAGATTTCCCCGGCCTCGATGGACAGCGAGAGGTCGTTGACGCCGACCACGCAGTCGGTGGCGGCGAGCACCTCGGCCTTGCTCTTGCCCTGGCGGATCATCGCCAGGGCGGTGTCGGCCTTGGCGCCGAAGATCTTGTAGACGTTCTTGACCTGGATCTTGCTCATTTGCTGGCCTCATGGTGGCGCGAGCGGCCGTAAGCCTGGGTGATGCGGTCGATGACCACGGCGAGGATGACGATGGCCAGGCCCGCTTCCAGGCCCTTGCCGACGTTGAGGGTCTGGATGCCCACCAGCACGTCCTCGCCCAGGCCACGGGCGCCGATCATCGAGGCGATGACCACCATCGACAGGGCCATCATGGTGGTCTGGTTGATGCCGGCCATGATGCTCGGCAGCGCCAGCGGCAGCTGCACGCCGAACAGTTGCTGGCGGCGATTGGCGCCGAAGGCGGTGATGGCTTCCATCACCTCGCGGTCGACCTGGCGAATCCCTAAGTCGGTCAGGCGGATCAGCGGCGGCGCGGCGTAGATCACGGTGGCGAAGATCGCCGGCACCTTGCCCAGGCCGAACAGCATCAGCACCGGGATCAGGTACACGAAGCTGGGCATGGTCTGCATGATGTCCAGCATCGGCAGCAGCACGGCGCGGAAGCGGTCGCTGCGCGCGGCGACGATGCCCAGCGGGATGCCGATCAGCACCGAGATGATGGTCGCCACCATCATCAGCGCGAGGGTCTGCATCAGCTTGTCCCACAGGCCAACGGCGCCCACCAGGAACAGCAGCCCGACGATCACCACGGTCGGCAGGATGCGCCGGGTGGCGTGCCAGGCGATGCCGGCGACGATGGCCAGCATCAGCCACCAGGGCGTGGCTCGCAGCACACTCTCCAGGTTGACGATGGCCCACAGCAGGGTGTCGGAGATGTGGCGGAACACGTCGCCGTAGTTGGTAACCAGGGCATCGACCCAACCGTTGACCCAGTCGGCGATGGAGAAAGTGAAGCGTTCGGGAAACATGGTACGTACTCGTCAGGAGTGGGCATCACCGGAAGGAGCGGGCTCCCTCCGGATTCGGCGGCTTGAGCACCTGTCCCTGATCTGCTGCGCTCGGCCAGGCGGCGTTGAAAGCCGGCTCGGACTGCTCATTTACTACGGGTAAACTCCGCGTCCTCACCGTCTCTCGCCTTGCCTGGCCGTCGCTCGCGACGATCAGGGATCAGGCGCTCAGAGCGCGGCCTGGACCTTCTTCGCAGCGTCCTCGCTGACCCAGGTGGTCCACACCTCCGGGTGCTCCTTGAGGAAGGCCTTGGCCAGTTGCTCGGAGGTGAGCTTTTCCTTGGCCATCTTCGCCAGGTTCTGGTTCAGCAGGTCGATCGGCAGGTTGACCTTCTCCAGCACGGCCACCAGCTCCGGGGCCTGGTCGTGGAAGGCCTTGGACAGGCCGACCTGGATCTTCACATCCTTGTTCACACCCGGCTCATCCAGCTTCACCAGGTCGGCCTGGCCCATCAGCGGCGTCGGCGACCAGTAATAGAAGAGAATAGGCTCCTTGCGCTTGTAGCTCGACAGCACGGCGGCATCCAGGGCCGGGCCGGTGCCGGGGCGGAAGTTGGTGTACTTGTCCTCCAGACCGTACTTCTTGAGCATCTCGGAGTTTTCCAGCTCGCAGGTCCAGCCGGCCGGGCAGTTGTAGAAGCGGCCCTTGCCCGGCTCTTCCGGGTCACGGAACAGTTCGGCGTACTGGCCGAGGTCGGTGACGGACTTGAGCTTCGGCGCCTTGGCTTCGATGTTGCGCGCCTTGTCGCCCTCGATCACGAAGCGCGGCACGTACCAGCCCTCGGTGGCGCCGACGATGGGCGCACCCACGCCGACCACCTTGTTGGCGGCGGCGGCCTTGTTCCAGGCGTCGCTGCGGCCGACCCACTCTTCGCTGAATATCTGGATGTCGTTGTTCGCCAGCGCCTGCTCCATGGTGATGGAGTTGCCCGGCAGGCTGTCGGTGTCGCAGCCGTAGCCGTTCTTCAGGATGATTTGCATGAGGTCGGTGAGCAGCATGCCGCTCTCCCAGTTCAGACCGGCGAATTTCACCGGCTTGCCGCTTTCGCACCAGCCGGCGGCCTGCGCCGACGCCATGGTGCCGCCCAGCAGACCGGCGGAAAGGAACAGGCCCAGCAGCGTCTTCTTGGTGTTGTTCATCTGATGCTCCTAAACGTGAATGAGGTTGGGGCAGTGCAAGGGCCGCGCCTGCTTGTGGCCGCGCGGCCGGCCGGGTCTGTTCAGGTGCGGGCCGGCAGGATCAGCCGGTCCGGTACTGCCCGCGTGACGCGGCGGGCGACCAGGTAGTAGAGAACGGCCGGGACCACCAGGCCGATGATCCAGGAGATATCCACGCCGCCCAGGGCGTCCACCAGCGGGCCGGTGTAGAACTTGGTGGAAATGAACGGCAGCTGCACCAGCACGCCGATCACGTAGACGCTGATGCCGGGGAGGTTCCAGCGGCCGTAGCGGCCCTCCGGGTCGGCCAGCGCCGGCACGTCGTAGTGCTCGCGGGTGATGCAGTAGTAGTCCACCAGATTGACCGCACTCCACGGGGTGAAGAAGGCCAGCAGGAAGAGGATGAAGGACTTGAACGCGCCGAGGAACGAATGCTGGCCGAGCAGCGCGATCAGGGTCGCGGCGCCGACGATCAGCAGGACGAACACCAGGCGCTGCAGGCGGCTCACTTCCAGGTGACCGCGGAAGCCGCTGATCACCGTGGCGATGCACATGAAGCTGCCGTAGGAGTTCAGCGTCGAGATGGTGATCTTGCCGAAGGCGATGCTGAAGTACAGCAGCGCGGCGACCGCGCCACTGCCGCTCAGGCCGACGATGTAGGCCACTTCATGGCCGGCGAACTGGCCGTTGGCGCCGGCGGCGGCGAACACGCCGAAGATCATCGCCACCTGTGCGCCGATCACCGAGCCGGCGCCCACGGCGAGGAAGGTCTTCAGCGAGGAGGTGCTGCTGGGCAGGTAGCGCGAGTAGTCGGCCACGTAGGGCCCGAAGGCGATCTGCCAGGACGCCGCCAGGGACACCGCGAGCAGGAAGCTGCTCCAGCTGAAGTGGCGGATCTGCAGCAGCGCGCCGACGTCGCTCTGGCTCATCAGCCGGCTGAACAGGTAGACGAAGGCGATCACCCCGATGACGCTGGCGATGCGGCCGATGACGTGGATCACCCGGTAGCCGAGCACGGTCACCAGCACGATCACGCTGGCGAACATCAGGATGCCGACGCTGTCGCTGACGCCGAACAGCTGGCCCAGCGCCTGGCCGGACAGCACCGTGCCGGTGGCGGTGAAGCCCAGGTACATCAGGCACACCAGCACGATCGGGATCGCCGCGCCGTAGACGCCGAACTGCACGCGGCTGGAAATCATCTGCGGCAGGCCGAGCTTAGGCCCTTGCGCCGCGTGCAGCGCCATCACGCCGCCACCGAGCAGTTGGCCGATGAGCAGGCCGATCAGCGACCAGAACACGTCGCCGCCCAGCACCACGGCCAGGGCGCCGGTGACGATGGCGGTGATCTGCAGGTTGGCGCCCAGCCACAGGGTGAACTGGCTGTAGAGCTTGCCGTGGCGCTCGGCCTCGGGGATGTAGTTGATCGAACGGACTTCGATCAGGGGTTTGGAGCTATCACTGGCCTGGGACATCGTTATTGTTCTCCCGAAGGGAATTCTTTTCTGTCGATGTACTGCTGCTTGACGGACCGGGCCGCCGCACCACGCCGTGCGGCGGCCCTCTCCCTGGTCCTGCGTTTCTGCTACTGCGTTACTTGCCGGTGATCATCGGCAGGTTCAGGCCCTGCTCCTTCGCGCAATCGATGGCGATCTGGTAGCCGGCATCGGCATGGCGCATCACGCCGGTGCCTGGGTCGTTGGTCAGCACACGGGCGATACGCGCCGCCGCTTCGTCGGTGCCGTCGCAAACGATCACCATGCCCGAGTGCTGGGAGAAGCCCATGCCCACGCCGCCGCCATGGTGCAGCGAGACCCAGGTGGCGCCGCTGGCGGTGTTCAGCAGGGCGTTGAGCAGCGGCCAGTCGGACACGGCGTCGGAGCCGTCCTGCATGGCTTCGGTCTCGCGGTTCGGGCTGGACACCGAGCCGGAATCCAGGTGGTCGCGGCCGATCACGATCGGTGCCTTCAGCTCGCCGCTGCGCACCATCTCGTTGAACGCCAGGCCCAGCTTGGCGCGCTGGCCCAGGCCGACCCAGCAGATGCGCGCCGGCAGGCCCTGGAAGCTGATGCGCTCCTTGGCCATGTCCAGCCAGCGGTGCAGGTGGGCGTCATCGGGGATCAGTTCCTTCACCTTGGCGTCGGTCTTGTAGATGTCCTCGGCGTCGCCCGACAGCGCAGCCCAGCGGAACGGACCGACGCCACGGCAGAACAGCGGGCGGATATAGGCCGGGACGAAACCGGGGAAGTCGAAGGCGTTGGCCACGCCCTCTTCTTTGGCCATCTGGCGGATGTTGTTGCCGTAGTCGAAGGTCGGGATGCCCTGCTTCTGGAACTCCAGCATGGCGTTGACGTGCACGGCCATGGACTGCTTGGCGGCCTTCACCACGGCGGCCGGCTCGGTCTGCGCGCGGTCACGGTACTGTTCCCAGGTCCAGCCGGCCGGCAGGTAGCCGTTGAGCGGGTCGTGGGCGGAGGTCTGGTCGGTGACCATGTCCGGACGCACACCGCGCTTGAGCAGTTCCGGGAGGATTTCCGCGGCGTTGCCCAGCAGGGCGATGGAGATGGCCTTGCCTTCGGCGGTGTACTTCGCGATGCGCGCCAGGGCGTCGTCGAGGTCCTTGGCCTGCTCGTCGACGTAGCGGCTGGCGAGGCGGAAGTCGATGCGGCTCTGCTGGCACTCGATGTTCAGCGAGCAGGCGCCGGCCAGGGTCGCGGCCAGCGGCTGGGCGCCACCCATGCCGCCCAGGCCGGCGGTGAGGACCCAGCGGCCCTTGAGGTTGCCGTCATAGTGCTGGCGGCCGGCCTCGACGAAGGTTTCGTAGGTGCCCTGGACGATGCCCTGGCTGCCGATGTAGATCCAGGAGCCGGCGGTCATCTGGCCGTACATGGCCAGGCCCTTGGCATCCAGTTCGTTGAAGTGCTCCCAGTTGGCCCAGTGCGGCACCAGGTTGGAGTTGGCGATCAGCACGCGCGGGGCGTTGGCGTGGGTCTTGAAGACGCCGACCGGCTTGCCGGACTGCACCAGCAGGGTCTCGTCTTCATTCAGTGCCTTCAGGGTCTCGACGATCTTGTCGTAGCACTCCCAGTTGCGCGCAGCGCGACCGATGCCGCCATACACCACCAACTCCTTCGGGTTCTCGGCGACTTCCGGGTCGAGGTTGTTCATCAGCATGCGCAGCGGCGCTTCGGTCAGCCAGCTCTTGGCGTTCAATTGGGTGCCGCGCGGGGCACGGATTTCGACGTCGCGGAATTTGGTCACGGAAGGCTCCTTCGCTTGCTCGGATCGTTTAAGCCGGTGAGGGCTTGGCGGTTCGTTCGACAGTTTCGAAGGACTCGAAACCATCATGTCTATGCTTGTATGTACAAGTATAAGCAAAGCGAGGGCCAACCTTGCCTGGGGACGGTGCCGGGCAGTTGGACAGAAAAATCAAGTTGTTGATTTAAAAGAAATAAAAATTGAACGACGAGGTTCGGGAATGGCTGAAGGACATTTCCTTCCTTCAGACAATTGCACCAGAAGAAAGCTTCGCTGCACCGTTTCGTTGCGTTCGGTAACACCGCTCGCTACCAAGGGACACAGGTTGTATAGACAAGCTGATGCCGAGTGCGAAAATTGAAGCCCGCAGCGGCGTCGTTCGCGAGCAAGCTCGCTCCTACGAAGAGCGCACCGGTGCTTACCTGTAGGAGCGAGCTTGCTCGCGAACCGCTTCCCGCCGTGCTATTTCAACGCCGCATCGATCCGCGTTGCCGCCTCCGCCGTCACCCACTTCGACCACAGCTCCCGATGCTCGCGGAAGAACTTCGCCCGCACGTCCGCCACATCCCGGTGGTGCTCGGCCATGTCCGCCAGCAGCGCGTTGAACAGCGGCAGCGGCAGCTCGACCTTCTCGAACACCTGCACCAGCGCCGGCGCCTTGTCGTGGAAGTCGCGGGACACGCCGATGCTGATCTTCGCCGGCAGCGAGCGCGAGCCCTTCGGGTGCGGGTCGTTGGGGTCGGTGAGGGTCTTCCACGCCGCCTCGTCGAACGGCGGCTCCTCCAGTTGCACCAGCTTGAAACGGCCCAGCAATGGCGTCGGCGCCCAGTAATAGAACAGCACCGGCCGCCCCTGGGCGATGGCCGAGCTGATGGCCGCATCCAGCGCAGGGCCGGCGCCGGTGCGGAAGTTCACGTAGCTGCTCTCCAGCCCATAGGCCGTGAGCTTCTGCGTATTGACGATCTCGCACGTCCAGCCGGTGGGGCAGTTGTAGAAACGGCCCTTGTCCGGCTCCTCGTCATCCTTGAACAGCGCCTTGTACCTGGGCAGGTCGCTGACGGATTTCAGCCCCGGCGCGGCGGCCTTGATGCCGCGCTTGGCATCGCCGTGGACCACATAGTCCGGCACCCACCAGCCTTCGCTGGCGCCCTTCACCGTCTCGCCGACGGAGAACACCTGGCCGGCCTGCTCCGCCTGCTGCCAGACGTTGCTGCGCCCGGCCCACTGCTCGCCGGTGACCTGGACGTCGTTCTGCTTCAGCGCGTTCTCCATGGTCACGGTGTTACCCGGCAGCGCGTCGGTCTGGCAGCCGTAGCCCTTCTCCAGGATGAAACGCAGCACCTCAGTGGTGAACATGCCGCTCTCCCAGTTCAGCCCGGCGAACACCACGGGTTTCGGATAGGGACAGGCGGCGAAGGTCTGCGCGCACAGGCCAAAGGCCAGCAGCAGCGCGAACAGGCAACGGGGGGTGGACATGGGCGTCTCCGGACGCGTTGGTGTCCCATTGGGTGTAGCCGCGTATCAGCGATTTGCCCACGACCATCGGACTGGAAATGCCACCGGCGGTGACATTCACTGCCTACAGAGCGGCCCTACGCACCGGCGAATCGCCAGGGTTCCGGCCCCGTCGCGCCATGGCACAGCGATTGCTATACCTGTATATACAGGACCGATCCACGGTAACACTTTCCCCGACCCAGGATGCCCCCATGTCCGACACCCTGCTCCTGACGCCCGGCGAGTTCGACCTCGACCAGCTGCGCGCCATCTACCAGCACCAACCCGCCCTGCGCCTGGCGGATGAATGCCGCGAGGCCATCCTGCGCAGCGCGCAGACGGTCAGCCAGATCATCGCCGACCAGCGCACGGTCTACGGCATCAACACCGGATTCGGCCTGCTGGCGCGCACCTCCATTGCCGAAGACCAACTCGCCACCCTGCAGCGCAACCTGATCCTCTCCCATTGCACCGGCACCGGGCCGCTGCTGGACGACGCGAGCGTGGCGCTGATCATGGCGCTGAAGATCGGCTCCCTGGCACGCGGCTTCTCCGGCGTCGGCCTGCCGGTGATCGAGACGCTGCTCAAGCTCTACCAGGCGCGGGTCTATCCCTGCATCCCGTCCCAGGGTTCGGTGGGCGCCTCCGGCGACCTCGCGCCGCTGGCGCACCTGTTCTCGACCCTGCTGGGCGTCGGCCAGGTGCGGCATCAGGGGCGCATCCTCGACGCCAGCGAAGGCCTCGCCATCGCCGGCGCCGAGCCGCTGGTGCTGGGGCCCAAGGAAGGCCTGGCGCTGATCAACGGCACCCAGGTGTCCACCGCCCTGGCCCTGCGCGGACTGTTCGCGGCGGAGAAGTTGTTCGTCTCGGCGGTGGTCGCCGGCAGCCTGACGGTGGAAGCGCTGAAAGGCTCGTTCGTGCCCTTCGATGCGCGCATCCAGGCGGTGCGCGGCCAACCGGGGCAGATCGCGGTCGCCGCGCTGTACCGCGAGTTGCTGCACGACAGCCCGATCAACCAGTCGCACATCGACTGCAAGCGCGTGCAGGACCCGTACTCCCTGCGCTGCCAGCCCCAGGTGATGGGCGCCTGCCTGGATCACCTGCGCTTCGCCGCAGGCGTTTTCCTGCGGGAGGCCAATGCCGTTTCCGACAACCCGCTGGTATTCAGCGCTGACGGCGACGTGCTGTCAGGCGGTAACTTCCACGCCGAGCCGGTGGCCATGGCGTCCGATGTGCTGGCGCTGGCGATCTCGGAGATCGGCGCGCTGTCCGAGCGGCGCATCGCCCAGTTGGTGGACCCGGCGATGTCCGGGCTGCCGGCCTTCCTGGTGAAGGAAGGCGGGCTGAACTCCGGCTTCATGATCGCCCAGGTCACCTCGGCGGCACTGGCCTCGGAGAACAAGACCCTGGCGCACCCGGCCTCGGTGGACAGCCTGCCGACCTCGGCCAACCAGGAGGACCACGTCTCCATGGCCACCTTCGCCGCCCGTCGCCTGCTGGACATGGCCGGCAACAGTGCCGGCGTGGTCGCCATCGAACTGCTCGCCGCAGCGCAAGGCGTGGACTTCCACGCGCCCTTGCAAAGCTCCCCGCAGCTGCAGGAGGTGCGCACGCTGATCCGCAGCCAGGTGCCCCATTACGCGCAGGACCGCTACTTCGCCCCGGACATCGCCGCCGCGCGGGCCTGGGTGGAGGAAGGGGTGATGAGCCGGTGGATCGAGTATTCGCGGTTGTACGAGTGACGGTGGCGTTTTACGCCATCGCGGGCATGGCCCGCTCCTACCAGGGGAGTTCGGCGCAAGGCGGTTCGCGAGCAAGCTCGCTCCTACGAAGAGCCATCTCCCCGGCTTTGACTGTGAAGACTTCCAGAGAAATGTCCAAGCACTCCGAACGGCCCCGTTCAGGAGGCCTCGTTGAAGCGGAGTTTTAGGGGTTGAGCGGCATGGATGCCGCGAGAGCAGCGATGGGCCAGGGATGGCCCTTCGCGGCGTGCCCCTGAAACTTCGCTTCAACGAGGGAATTTTTCGCATAAGCGAAAAACCGGATGTCCGGGGCAAGACCTTTGCCTTCTTTGGGGCGTTTGCCAAAGAAGGTCGCCCGAGGGGGCGAAACACGGAATTCGCGCGTGCGCCGAAGCGGCGCTGGAACGCCTGAATCAAAGCAGCCAAACAGCGCCTGCAAGGCGCTTTTCACACAAACGAAAAGGGCGCCCCGAAGGCGCCCTTTTCTATTCAGCGTGGCTCAAGCTCGATCACGCAGATGTCCGCCCTACCCTTCACCGTCAGCCGCCACTCGCGCAGCGCGCCGTCGCCTTCGGCGATCAGCGTGTCATGCAGCCCCAGCACCCCACGGGCGTCACCGCCCCATCCCACATGGATGCCCTCGCCCGCGCTGAACAGCAGCACCGTCGATGCGCTGCTGAAGAAGTGCGCGGCACCCTCCAGCGCCAGCCATTGCAGCCGCGCCCGGTAGCGAGCGGGCGAATAGATCAGGTTGAAGTCGCGGATCGCGCCGCCCAGCAAGGTGCACTCCACCACACTGGCGCCATCGAAGGCGAAGGCGTCGAGTGCGCGCAGGTCCCGGGAATCGGCGCCCTCCACGTTCAGGCGCATGCCCTCGCCTTCCAGCACGCTGATCACGCGCTGGTAGCCGGTGAACGCGGAGAACGGCCCCGGTGCGCCGACATCGGCGATGGACACCCGCCAGCCGAAGCCTTCCAGGCCATCGCCGGCGTCGCGGACGATCTCGCGGGTGGTGCCCGCGCCGTTCTTCCAGGGCATCGCCGGGTAGTCGGCGGCGCGCAGCAGCGTTACATCGGTCATGAGCTGAAACGTCCTTCCAGGCGGTAGCGCGAGCCCGGATACAACAGGCGCGCGCTGGTGACGGTGTTGCGCCCCGACCAGGTGCGCCGGCGAATCAGCAGGCACGGCTCGTGACGGTCGACGGACAGCAGCTTGCATTCCTCGGGGGTGGGCAGCACCGCCTCGACCACGTGCTCGCCCTCGCTCAACGGAGCAACCTGGGTGAGGTAGGCGAACGGCGTCTGCCCGGTGAAATCCTGCTTCAGGTAATCCGGCGCCACGGCCGCATTCACGTAGCGGTCTTCGATCTGCACCGGGATATCGTTCTCGTAGTGCACGATCACCGAGTGGAAGATGCGCTGGCCTTCGCGCACGTCCAGCGCCAGGGCGCGTTCGGCACTGGCCAGTTCCTCCAGCAGGCTGATCACTACCAGATGATGCTTGTGCCCGCGGGCGGTGATTTCCTCGGCGATGTTCTGCACCTGGAACAGCGCCGACTGGCCCTTGGGCTCGGCGACGAAGGTGCCCACGCCCTGCATGCGCACCAGCAGGCCGTCGGCGGTCAGCTCGCGCAGGGCGCGGTTGATGGTCATGCGGCTGACGCCCAGTTCATCCACCAGCTCCGCTTCGGACGGCACGCGATGGTGCGGCGGCCAGGTACCGGACTGGATCTGCTGGACGATCAGCTGCTTGACGCGGGCGTACAGCGGCGCGGGAATTTCCCCCATCTGCGCGGCGAGCGACGAACCCTCGGCGGGCTGGGTTGGCGTGGGCGATGCGGGCACGGGAAACTCCTTGTCGTGGCGACGGTGCGAAGCGACCAATCTGACTCCGGCATGTACCGGAATCGACCGGTGCATACAAGTCCTCTGACGACCGCCGGGTGCCTTGCAGTTTACGGGCTCGGCAAACGTCTGTATATGTATATACAAATTCCAAGAAACCCGCGAGGCCTCTGCGCATGTCCGTCCTGTTCGCCGAATCCGCCCTGCTGCCCTCCGGCTGGGCGCGCAATGTCCGCTTCGAGATCGATGCCGACGGCCTGTTCACCGCGATCACCCCGGACGCCAGCGCGGAGGGCGCCGAGCGCGTTGCCGGGCCGCTGCTGGCCGGCATGCCGAACCTGCATTCGCACGCCTTCCAGCGTGCCATGGCGGGGCTGGCGGAAGTCGCCGGCAACCCCAACGACAGCTTCTGGACCTGGCGCGACCTGATGTATCGCCTGGTCGGGCGTCTGTCGCCCGAGCAGGTCGGCGTCATCGCCCGCCAGCTGTACATCGAGATGCTCAAGGCCGGCTACACCGGCGTCGCGGAATTCCACTACGTGCACCACGACGTCGACGGCAAGCCCTACGCCAACCCCGCAGAGCTGGCCCTGCGCGTGAGCCAGGCGGCCTCGGAGGCCGGCATCGGCCTGACCCTGCTGCCGGTGCTCTACTCCCACGCCGGCTTCGGCGGCCAGGCGCCCAGCGACGGCCAGCGCCGCTTCATCAACAGCACCGGCAACTACCTGAAACTGATCGACGGCCTGCGCCAGCACCTGGCGACCCAGCCGCAGCAGAGCCTCGGCCTGTGCTTCCACTCCCTGCGCGCCGTGACGCCGCAGCAGATCGCCGAAGTGCTGGCCGCCGATGGCAGCGGCTGCCCGGTGCACATCCACATCGCCGAACAGCAGAAGGAGGTGGACGACTGCCTGGCCTGGAGTGGCCGCCGCCCGCTGCAATGGCTGTACGAGAACGTCGCGGTGGACGAGCGCTGGTGCCTGGTCCACGCCACGCATGCCGAGCCCGATGAAGTCACCGCCATGGCCCGCAGCGGCGCGGTGGCCGGCCTCTGCCTGACCACCGAGGCGAACCTGGGCGACGGCATCTTCCCCGCCGTGGACTATCTCGCCCAGCACGGCCGTTTCGGCATCGGCTCCGATAGCCACGTGTCGCTCAGCGTGGTCGAGGAACTGCGCTGGCTGGAGTACGGCCAGCGCCTGCGCGACCAGCGCCGCAACCGCCTATACGGCCAGGACCAGCCGATGGTCGGCCGCACCCTGTTCGACGCTGCACTGAGCGGCGGCGCCCAGGCCCTTGGCCAACCCAGTGGCGAGCTCGCGGTGGGCAAGCGCGCCGACCTGCTGGTGCTCGATGGCGGCGACCCGTACCTGCAGACCGCCCGCGCCGACGCCATCCTCAACCGCTGGCTGTTCGCCGGCGGCGATCGCCAGGTGCGCGATGTGATGGTGGCCGGGCGCTGGCGCGTGCGCGGCGGCCGGCATGCGCTGGAAGAACAGAGCGCCCGCGAGTTCGCTGGCGTTCTCCACGAACTACTGGGCTGACCCGAACGCCTTTGTAGGAAGGCGTGGAGCGCAGCGATACCCATCGATAGCCCAGCGCCGACAGCATGGGTATCGCTGCGCTCCACCCATCCTACGTCTGGCCTCTCCCTGTAGGAGCGAGCTTGCTCGCGAACCTGCACGACACGGAGCTATGCGGTTCGCGAGCAAGCTCGCTCCTACGAAAAGCACTCGAAACATGCCCCCATGAAAAAAACGCCCCTCGGGGCGTTTTTTCGTCAGGGCGCGGTCGTCGTCTTCCCAGACCGCCAGATCAGGTCGTCGGTCTGGTAGCCGCGTTCGTGGGCCAGCTCGAGCAATTTCAGGCGGGTGGCATCGGGCACCACGGGCTGGCGCGAGAGCAGCCAGAGGTATTCGCGGTTGGGGTTGCCCACCAGCGCGGTCTGGTAGTCATCGTCGACGTAGAGCACCCAGTAGTCGCCCTTGGCCAGGCCCGGGAAGATCCGCGAGAAGGTGTTGTCGAAGCGCACCCAGAGCTTGTCCGTGCGGCCCGGCACCTGCGCTTCGGCGCGGCCAGTGGCCTGGTCCCATTCGCCGTCTTTGGTCAGGCAGCGGTTGGTCACCGCGATGCTGCTGTCTTCCTGCAGGCGGTAGCGGGCTTCGGATTGCGCGCACTGGCGCTGGAAGAACATCGGCTTGCGCGCCAGCTCGTACCAGGTCCCCTCGTACCGCTTGAGGTCGACCTGCACGGTCTGCGGCGGTTGCTGGGCAGACCCCGCGCAACCGCCAAGAACCCCGAGGCAGACCAGCCAGCTCATGGATCGAGAGATGGATCGAGGGATGAGTCGACGCATTCGCTTCTCCTTGGCCGCCGGCTTCGCCCAAGATGCTTACTTCAGACCCTGGGCGGAGAACAGCAGCACTTTGTCGCCAGCGTACTGGATGCTGATGAAGGCCTTTTCGTCACCCCAGGTGCAGCTGGAAACGCCCAGTGCGCCGGAGCATTCGGCGGGTTTGCCGAGCAGGCCTTCGACCTCGGCCTTGCTCATGCCGGTTTTGATCTTGGAATAGTTCTCCTGGTTCACTTTGCTGCAAGCGGCCAGGACGACACAGAACGCGACGAGCGCGAGGCGGCGGAAGGACATCGACGACTCCATGGTTTTGGGGGACAGGCCAACAAGCTTGGCACAGGGCGGCCGGTTCGGCCGCCGGGTTGGAGTCAGAAACGTGAGCCAGGTTCCGTGAGGAACGTCGCTTCTTCGGCGGTGGATTCGCGGCCGAGGATGGCGTTGCGATGGGGGAAGCGGCCAAAGCGCTCGACCACCACCTGGTGCTTGCGCGCGTAGGCGAGGTAGCCGGCGAACAGCACCTTCTCGCTCTCGCTGGCCTCGGCCTGCAACTGCTCGAACAGGCGCACCGCCTCGTTCTGGCTGGCCAGGTCCTCGGCGTGCTCCAGCACGAGGTAGACGAACACCCGCTCGATGCGCGGCAACTGGCGGTCGAAACCGGCCTCCAGGCCCCGGCGCACCAGTTGCTGGGCGCGGGCGTCACCGGCATAGGCGCGCGGGCAATCGCGGAAGACCATGCGCGGCAGCTGGTCCAGCAGCAGGATCAGCGCCAGCCAGCTCTGCGGCTCGCGCTCCCACGCCTGCAAACCACCGTCCAGGGCCTGGCGCACCAGGCCGCCGAAACGGTTCTCCGAGTCCACGTCCTGGCAGGCGCTCTTGCCGAACCACAGCGCATTGCGCTGGGCGGCGACCTCGTTGGCATCCAGTGCGCTACCGAACCACCAGTCGAGCAGGCTCTGCCAGGGCGCGGTGCTCATCAGCCCTCCTGGTGGTAGGCGGTGGCGCGTTCGACTTCTTCCTTCGAGCCCAGGAACACCGCGACGCGCTGGTGCAGGTTTTCCGGCTTGATGTCGAGGATGCGCTGGTGGCCGTTGGTGGCGGCGCCGCCGGCCTGCTCGATGATGAAGGACATCGGGTTGGCTTCGTACATCAGGCGCAGCTTGCCGGGCTTCTCCGGCTCGCGGGAATCGCGCGGGTACATGAACACGCCACCGCGGGTCAGGATGCGGTGCACGTCGGCCACCATGGAGGCGATCCAGCGCATGTTGTAGTTCTTGCCCAGCGGGCCTTCCTTGCCGGCCAGCAGTTCGCTGACGTAACGCTTCACCGGGGCTTCCCAGTGGCGCTCGTTGGACATGTTGATGGCGAATTCGGCGGTGCTGGTCGGAACGGTGATGTTCTCGTGGGTCAGCACGAAGCTGCCCAGCTCGCGGTCCAGGGTGAAGCCCTTCACGCCGTTGCCCAGGGTCAGGATGAGCATGGTCTGCGGGCCGTAGATGGCGTAGCCAGCGGCGACCTGGGTGGTGCCCGGCTGGAGGAAGGCTTCCTCGCGCAGGCTGTCATTCTGGCTCAGGTACTCGGTGGGGCAGCGCAGCACGGAGAAGATGGTGCCGACCGAGACGTTGACGTCGATGTTGGAGGAGCCGTCCAGCGGGTCGAAGACCAGCAGGTAGGCGCCCTTGGGGTACTTGCCGGGGATCTGGTAGGGATGGTCCATCTCCTCGGAGGCCATGCCGGCCAGGTTGCCGGCCCACTCGTTGGCTTCCAGGAGGATCTCGTTGGAGATCACGTCCAGCTTCTTCTGCACTTCGCCCTGCACGTTCTCGGTGCCCATGCTGCCCAGTACGCCGCCGAGGGCGCCCTTGGAGACGGCGTGGCTGATTTCCTTGCAGGCACGCGCTACCACCTCGACGAGGAAGCGCAGGTCGGCCGGGGTGTTGTGACTGCGGGTCTGCTCGATCAGGTAGCGGCTCAGGGTAACGCGGGACATGGAAGGCTCCAGGGGAGAAGAAGGTAGAAAAAATCAGGGCGCATTCTAGCGTGGAAACGTCCGCGACGCCTCCTGCACGGTGGCCTCGCCGAATGCTTGGAGCCCGCCGGGCACGGGCAGTTCCCCGACGCTCATCGGCGCCGCGACCTTCAGCCGCGCAACGCAGTGCGCGCCGGAAAGAAAGCGGGGCGACAGCCGGACCCGGCCGTCGCCCCGCATCGCCTACCTGAGCCGATCAGAAGTCCAGGCTCAACGCCAGGTTCACGCCCTGGGCCAGGTCGTCGCTGCTGCGGTGCGCGCTGTAGCCGCCGCGCAGCGACAGCTCCGGAGTCAGCTTCTGGGCGAAGCCGATGGTGGCGCGCTGCAGGTGGCTCTGCGGGGTATAGCCCTGCAGGCTGAAGCCGATGTCCGGCAGGCTGGTGAAGTTCATCCCGACATTCTGCGTGTCGTCGGCGTATTCGCGCTCCACGGCGACCTCGCCGAACAGCTGGGTTTCCTGCGACAGGTCCAGCTTGCCCTGCAGGCCGACGCCGAGGCGACGGGAATAGCGGTTCTGCTCTTCGAAGGCCAGCGCGGTGGAGCGGCCGCTGCCCTCGTCGTAGCCATCCACTTTCACCCGCGCCCAGTCGGCGCTGACGAAGGGCGACAGGTGCCAGTTCTCGCCACCCTGGGCAATGTCGTAGCCCAGGCGACCGCTGAAGGCCAGCAGGCTGCCGTCGGTGTCGGCCTTCTCCTCGACCTCGTGGTTGATGATGGTGAACTTGCGGTTGGCGTCCTCGAAGTCGAGCTTGCCCCCGGTCACCGACGCGTCAGCCCACCAGCGGTTCTGCTGGAACTGCACGAACAGGCTGCCCAGGTAGCTGTTCAGCCTGTAGTCGGAGTCGTCCGAGCCCAGTTCCAGCTTCTGCCGGTAGAAGCCCAGCGAGCCGCCCACGCGCCAGGCGTCGTCGAGGCGGTAGCTGGTGCCCAGGGTCAGGTTGGCGCCGTAGCCGGAACCATCGGCAGCGCTGTCCTGGTCGTCGTAGTCCAGGTGCTGGGCGCCGCCGGTGACGAAGCCGCGCCACTGGCCGGTGGCCTGCCAGTTTTCCCAGTCTGCCAGCCATTGGCTGCGCAACTGGTCCTGGTAGGCGTTGTAGCTGCCCAGGGCCATCTCCGGCAGCATCGTGGCTTCCCACGGGGCGGCGAGCACCGAGTAGGCGTAGTCGGCGATCAGGGTCTGGCCGGCGATGGTCGGGTGCACGCCATCGTTGAAGATCAGCTTGGTCGGGTCGGGGTTGCTCCCGTGGCGGCCGTACACGGCGTTCTCGGGGCAGCTGTTGCCGCTGAAGCAGGTGCCGATCAGGTTCTGGTCAGTGGCCAGGCCGTAGGCGCCCGGGTTGGCCAGCACTTCCTTGAACATCGCCGGGATGTTCAGCGGGATGACGTTGGCGTTGGAGGCCGCCAGCTGGCTGACCAGTTCCTGGTTGAAGATGCCCGACAGCTGCGTGCCGAAGGATTGCAGCGCGGTGCCGTTGGTGGCCGGCGTCTGGCCCAGGTCGGGCAGCAGCCAGACCATGATGTAGCGCGCACCGGCATTGTGCAGGGCGTCCACGCTGTCCACCAGGCGGCCGGCCGCGGCACGGGCCGTGGGGTCGTTGGTGATGCGCAGCTGGAGGAAGTCGTTGCCGCCGCCGGTGAGGTAGTAGAGCGCGTTCGGATCGGCGCGGTTGTTCACCAGGTAGCCGTCACGGGTGCGGCTGGTGGAGCCGGCGGTGACGACCGAGCCGCCCGGGGCGGTGATCGAATCGTAGATCTGGTCGGTGCGGTAGCCGCCGACCGCCCAGTTGTTGCCGTCCACGGTGCCGGGGACCAGCGAGGTCGAGGGGTTCAGGTCGGTGCCACCGATCCCCAGCTTGCCGCCCAGGATCATCGGCGCGGTGGGGCCGAAGATCTCGCCGCTGCCGTCCAGGTAGGTCGGGCCGACGCGGTTGGTGAAACGGGTGCTGGCGCCAGCCGGGCCGCCGGCATCGGCGAACTGGCCGGAATCGCTCAGGCTGTCGCCGAAGACGACCAGGGTGGAATACGGCGAAGGGGCTGCAAGGGCCTGTGTGGCAATGGCCATCGCGCACGCAGCCGCCAGCGGGGTGAGCGCCTTTCTGATCATTCTGCTACTCCATGCGTTGTTGTTATTCGGGCAATCAGAAACCACAAGACAGTATCAGAATTTCTACAGGCGACACCCCTATCGTGCGGCGATCCGCGGCGATCAGCCCGTTTGACGACTGCTCCGCAACAGGCTCAGCGCCATCAGCGCGAGCAGGCCGACGCCGGCCAGCAGCAACGCCCAAAGACCGTAGCGTTTCCACTGTGTATCGGCTGTCGCGACAGTGGCGGGCACCGCTGCCGCCGGCGCCTGCAGCGTGCCCTTGAGCCGCGCCTCGCCCATGCTCGCCAGGCGCTTGGGCTCGTACCCGGGCACCAGGGTGGTCAGCGGCAGGCTGCCGTCATTGATCGAATCGCTGCCCACGGCCAGTTCGTAGGGTGCGCCGCCGCGGGCGAGGAACACCAGCTCGCTGGCGCGCACGCCGACGCTCAGGTGCGCGGTGGAACCGCCCAGACCGCCGCCGCGCGAGTCCACCTGCAGACGCAGTTGCCCCAGGCTGATGCCCGGCAGCTCCAGCTCTTCCTGGGTGATTTCCCCGCCCTGCCCCGGCAGGCGATACAGCACGCCGCGCGCCAGGGGCGTCCATTGCACATTGCCGTCGTGGCGGCCGGAGATCACCACCGGCGCCAGGGTGTTGTCCTGCTGCAGGGGAATCCGCACGCGCTCCACCGGCAGCGCCAGGGGCAGGCTCCAGCTGAATTCACCCTTGCTGTCGGCCTTGGCCGCCAGCGGCTCGGACCAGAGCATCGGCACCGGCCCGGTACTGCTGCGGCTGCCGCTGAGGGTGGCGCCGACCAGTTGCGCCGCCTGCTCCGGCGATTCCCACCACAGGCGCAGGTAGCGCGCCGTCTGGCCGGGCAGCGGGATGTCGTTCTGCTCGATGCGCTGGCCATTGAAGTCCAGCCGCGCCAGCTGGCCTTCGCCCAGCGAGCGCCAGTGTTCCAGGTCGTCGCTGGCCTCGATGCGCAGGCGCTGGAAGCCGTCGCCCTCCGCCGTCCAGTCCAGTTGCAGGCGGTCCAGCGGCAGGTCGCCGGAACCGGTTTCCAGCAGCCAGCCGCGCAGCACCTGGGTCTTGTCCTGCGCGGGTGCGTTCGGGGTGATCTCCAGGATGGTGCCGGTGGTGCTGCGAACGATCTTCAGGTTGTCGCCCGCAGCGCTGCCGGTGGCGCCGCGCAGCGGGAAGATGCGCGCCTGCACCTCGCTGCGCACCTGTTTCTCGCTGGCCGCGCTGGTACGCAGGCTATAAGGCAGTGCCTCGCCTTCGGCGTTGAAGATGCGCAGGTCGCGCAGGTCGCCATGGCGCGCGGCGAACAGGACCTCGATGGGCAGTTGCACGCGGTACCAGGGGCCGTTGCCGGACACCTCCAGCGGCACCCGGTGGGCGAAGTCCGCAGGCGCCGGCGCGGCACCGGCGGCGTTGCCCAACAGGCTCGCCGCGGCGAGCAGGACGAAGGATGTCAGCTTCATGCGCTGGGTTGCTCCTGTTGCAGGTGCTCTTGCGGCGCGGGCCGGCGTGGCGGCAGCGGCGCGAAGTAGCCGACGATCAGCATGAGGACGCCGACGCCGATGAAGGAAATGATGCGTTCCAGGCTGCCGCTGCTGGCGCGGTCGACGAAGAACAGCTTGGCCACGACCACGGCGATCAGCACCGCGCCGACCACCCAGAAGTCGCGGCGACCGCGCAGGTGCCCGACGATCATCAGGCCCAGGGCGATCAGCGCCCAGACGATGGACAGCCCGGCCTGCACCAGCATCGACTGGCCCAGCGCGTCGAACTCGAACGGCACGCCGCCCCAGTGGTGCGCGGTGCGGCACACGGCCATGGTCAACAGGGCGAACAGCGAGGCGCCCAGCAGCGCCTGCACCGGCAGGCGCAGGGTGGACTCGGCCACGCCCAGCTGCGGCAGGCCCAGGCGCGTCCACTGGAAGATTGCCGCCAGCACGATGAGCATGCCCAGCTCCAGGGGGTTCACCAACGGCAGGTAGGGCAGCGGGTCGGCCGCGCCGTTGCTGAACAGGTTGACCAGCCAGAACCAGCCCAGCAGCGCCGCCGCGACGGGCGCGGCGGCGATGGCGCGATACTCGCGCTCGAAGGCCGCCACCGGCCATGGCAAGCGCGCGACGCCGCCCATGAGGATCAGGAACAGGCTCGGTACCAGCGCCCAACCCAGCCAGCGCCAGGCGTTGTAGTGCTCGGCCAGGGCGAAGAACAGGTAGCGCAATTCCAGCGCCAGCACGCCGAGGATCAGCCAGCAGCCCAGCACGTGGGCGGCCTGTGCGGCACGCGGTGGCAGCCACTCGGCGAGGCGACGCAGGGTGAAGAAGTGCACCGCGAATACCGCCAGCCAGCCGAGCCAGCCCAGCTCCGCCAGCGGGTGATACTGCAGGTTCCAGGCGCTGGCCAGCGCCACCAGCGACACCGGCACCAGTGCCAGGCACAGCAGCGCCAGCGCGCGCCATTGCTCGCGGCGCGCCAGCAGCGACCAGAGGCCGACACTGAGCGCCGCCACCAGCAGCGCCACGTGCTCGCGCTTCTCACCGGGCACGAAGCGGGCAATCTCCCACAGGGCGGTCAGCGCCCACCAGCCGGCGCCCCACGCCAGCAGCAGGTGCGACAGTTGCGCCAGCCCCAACCCACCCAGCGCCAGGTTGCGCTCGCGCTCACTGGCCCGGTGCAGACGCCAGGCGCCGATCATCGCCGCCAGGGCCAGCACTGCTGGTGTCCAGAAGCCCATGTGCGCCAGCGGTTTCAGGCCTTCGCTGGGCAAATCGCCGAACAGCGCCGCGCCGCCGAAGAGGAAGGCCCCCGCACCGATCACCTGCAGCAGCAGGCCGAAAACGAACGCCGCGCGCTGCTGCAACTGCAGGCTCAGCCAGAGGATCAGCAGGCCGCTGCCGGCCCATACCGCGGCGGCGGTCTGCCAGGGCAGCACGAAGAGCACGGCGAGGTTGATGAAGGCCAGGCCCAGCAGCAGGACGACGCTCAGGCCGAGCATCAGCCGGCGGTCGTCGCGCACCATGGCATCGCGCGCGGCGATCAGCATGGCGGCGATCAGCGCCAGGCCGATCAGCGAGGCGGTCACCAGCCCGCGCCAGCCGGAGCCGAGAACGCCGCTGCCCTCGTCCGCGCCGTGCAGATGCAGGAGGAACACCGCCCCGCCCAGCAACTGCACCGCGAAGGCGCACGCCAGGAAGGTGCGCGAACGCAGGCGCAGTGCGGCAAACAGCGTGGCCAGGCCGGCCACGGCCCAGGCCATGGCGGTGCCGTCCGCGCCCAGCAACAGCGGCGCGATCAGGTAGAGGAAGGCCAGGCCAAAAGCTGCCAGCACCGGGCGGGCATTCGGCTCCCAGCTGCGCAGGGTTTGCGCGTCGGCAGTGCGCAGGTTCCAGAAACTGAACAGCAGCGCGACGCCGAGCATCAGCGCCCCCAGCGGTGCCCCGTCGAGCAGCGTCAGTGACTGCGGGTCGACGCGCAGTTCGCCGAGGAAGGCCAGCGCCGCGCCGATTTGCAGCAGCAGGGCGAAGATCCGCGCCAGCGGCCGCTGTTGACGCAAGCCGAGCCAGAAGATGCCGGCGCCTTCCACCGCCCAGGCGGCGGAGGTCCAGCGGGCGTCCAGGCCCAGCGGGATCGCCAGGGTGCCGAACACCACGCCCAGCGCCAGGCAGGTTTCCACCAGCAGCAGCGCGCGGCCGGCGGTACGCCCGGCCAGCAGGCGGGCGAGAAGCATGTAGAACAGGCCCAGCGCCAGGGCGCTGAACGCCGCGCCGAACGCCAGGTGCTGGATGATCGCGTATTGCAGGCCGAAGCCCACCAGCGGCGTGCCGAACAGCACGGTGCCGTCGACATAGTCGGTCTGCCGCGCCGACCAACGCAGCAGCGCCTCGCGGGAATCGTCCTCCGGCGCACCGGCGGCTTCGCGCAGGCGACGGCGAGCGAACAGCAGGCCGATGGCGACGTAGGTCAGGAAGAACAGGATCAGGAAGGGCTCGGTGGTGGCGAACAACTCCGGCTGGTAGGAGCGCAGCCCCCAGGCCAGGCCGATGCCGAAGGTGCCGAAGAAGCCGATCAGGTTGAGCATGCGCCAGGCCTTGAACCAGGCGATGGCGAAGATGCCGGCGTTGAGCAGGGCGAAGTAGCTGAACAGCGCGACATGGCTGCCGCCGCCGGTGGACGCCAGGATCGGCGCGGCGAAACCGCCCAGGGCGGCGGCCGCGGCAAGGCCCACGGCGTCCTGCAGGATGGCGAGCATCGCCGAGAACAGGGTGACCGCCACCAGCAGCACGAAGCCGGCTTTCGGGTCGATCAGCACCTCGCCGTGGTTCATCGCCGGGTACAGCTTGATGCTGGCGAACACCGTCAGGTAGAGCACCGCGACGCCGGTGCCCTGGAGGATCAGCGCATAGGCCGGACGCCGGTGGCGCAGCCACCAGCCGAGCCCGAGCAGCGCCAGCGCGGCGGCGGCGGTACCGATGTACGGCCCCTGCGGCGGCAGGGTCATGCCTTCGGTGGCGTAGCGCAGCAGGAAGGCCAGGCCGAGGAACAGCAGCACCACGCCGACGCGCAGCACGGTATTGCCGCCCAGCAGCCAGTCACGGGCGGCGCCGAAGGCGCGGTCGAACAGGGACGGAGCGGGCGGAGACGGCGGCAGCGGAGGCGCGGCAGGCGCCGGTTGCGGTTGGGCGTCGGGGGCTTCGGCGCGGGCCTGGGCGGCGGGCTTCTCCATCGGCTCCAGCACCAGGTCCGACCACTCGATGGGCGCTTGCACCCGCGCAGCCGCCGCCGGGGCCGGCTCGTCGGTGGGCAGTTCGATGTTCCAGTCCAGGTCGCCGGCGGCGGGTTCGCTGACCGGCGCCTCGGCTTCCGGCTCGGATTCGGCAGCAGGGGTCGGCATCGGCGGCGCGGCAGCGTCGCTGCCCGCCGGCGGCGTCTGCGCGCTGGCGCTGCGCTCCACCTGCAGCAGCCGCTCGTACAGGGCCTGGGTGCCCTGGTCGAAGCGCGCGCCGAAGGCCTTCAACTCGCCGCGAAGGCTGGCGTTCTCCCGCTTCAGGCTGTGCAGGGCGAACGTCTGCCCCAGCGCGAGCCCCGCTACCGCGCCCAACACCGCCCCGGTGATCGACTCGCCCGCAGCGGCGCCGATGACCAGGCCGACCAGCATGAAAATCCATTGCATGCTTTCGAATCCTTGAGGTTCTGTGCGAATCCATCCCGATCCGGACGGCAACATCCGGCAGCTGAGTATATCGGCCCGAGTCCCTGGCCTGCGCTCACGATCTCACAGCTTCGAAGATTCAGACGTCTTCACGACGCCCCGCGGACACGGGGAGCGGGTTTCTTTTCGCAGGGCACGCCATATGTCCTGCCCGGCCCCGATGGCTTTTGGCAGGAGCGAGCTTGCTCGCGAACCTCTCGGCTCCGGCGTAGGCGGCGAAGCGTTCGCGAGCAAGCTCGCTCCTACATCCACGGCCCTCCGGCGAAACAGAGCAGCCCCGTAGGGCGCATAACCCGGGACGGGTTATCCGCCGGCTATCTCGCGGCGGATAACGCTGGCGCGTTATTCGCCCTACGCCATGCCAGGCCCCGGTGGCCTTTCGTAGGAGCGAGCTTGCTCGCGAACCTCTCAGCTCCGGCGTGGGCGGCAAAAGCGTTCGCGAGCAAGCTCGCTCCTACAGGGTCGCACCGCGGAGCCCGGCGGATACGGGCCGTTCGGCAGGCAAAAAAAGCCGGGCAGATGCCCGGCTTTTTGTGCGGCTGATCGAATCAGACCTTGGCGCGTTCGTAGCGCTTGCGGTCGTTTTCGTTGAGCAGCTTCTTGCGCAGACGGATCGACTTCGGCGTCACTTCCACCAGCTCGTCATCGGCGATGAATTCCAGCGCCTGCTCCAGGGTGAAGCGGATCGGCGGAACCAGGGCGATGACTTCGTCCTTGCCCGAAGCACGCATGTTGTCGAGCTTCTTGCCCTTGGTGGGGTTGATCACCAGGTCGTTGTCGCGGCTGTTGATGCCGGCCAGCTGGCCTTCGTAGATTTCGTCGCCTGGGCCGAGGAACAGCTTGCCGCGGCTTTGCAGGGTTTCCAGCGAGTAGGTCAGCGCGGTGCCGGTGGCCATGGAGACCAGTACGCCGTTCTGGCGGTTGGACACTTCGCCGGCCTTGATCGGGCCATAGTGGCTGAAGGTCGAGGTCAGGATGCCGGTGCCCGAGGTCAGGGTCAGGAAGTTGTTACGGAAGCCGATCAGGCCACGCGCCGGGATGGTGTATTCCAGGCGCACGCGGCCCTTGCCGTCGGGGATCATGTTGGTCAGATCGCCCTTGCGCAGGCCCATCTGCTCCATCACCGAGCCCTGGTGCTGCTCTTCGATGTCGATGGTGACGTTCTCGTAAGGCTCCTGCTTCTCGCCTTCGGCGGTCTCGATGATCACCACTTCCGGACGGCCCACGGCCAGCTCGAAGCCTTCACGACGCATGGTTTCGATCAGTACCGAGAGGTGCAGTTCGCCACGGCCGGAGACCTTGAACTTCTCCGGGGAGTCGCCTTGCTCGACGCGCAGGGCCACGTTGTGCAGCAGTTCCTTGTCCAGACGGTCCTTGATGTTGCGGCTGGTGACGAACTTGCCTTCCTTGCCGGCGAACGGCGAGTCGTTGACCTGGAAGGTCATGCTCACGGTCGGCTGGTCAACGGTCAGCGGCGGGCGCGCTTCGACGTGCTGCGGGTCGCACAGGGTGTCGGAGATGAACAGCTCGTCCATGCCGGACACGCAGACGATGTCGCCGGCTTCGGCTTCAGCGACTTCGATGCGCTGCAGGCCCGAGTGGCCCATGATCTTCAGGATACGGCCGTTGCGCTTGGTGCCGTCGTCGCTGATGGCCACGACCGGGGTGTTGGCCTTGATCTTGCCGCGGGCGATACGGCCGATGCCGATCACGCCGAGGAAGCTGTTGTAGTCCAGCTGGGAAATCTGCATCTGGAACGGACCGTCGACGTCGACTTTCGGCGCCGGAACGTGGTCGATGATCGCCTGGAACAGCGCGTCCATGTTGTCGTCCATCTTCTCGTGGTCCATGCCGGCGATGCCGTTCAGGGCACTGGCGTAGACAATCGGGAAGTCCAGCTGCTCGTCGGTGGCGCCGAGGTTGTCGAACAGGTCGAAGATCTGGTCGATGACCCAGTCAGGACGCGCGCCCGGACGGTCGATCTTGTTCACCACGACGATCGGACGCAGACCGGCCTTGAACGCCTTCTGGGTCACGAAGCGGGTCTGCGGCATGGGGCCGTCCTGGGCGTCGACCACCAGCAGCACGGAGTCCACCATCGACATCACGCGCTCTACCTCGCCGCCGAAGTCGGCGTGGCCGGGGGTGTCGACGATGTTGATGCTGTAGTCATTCCATTTCAGGGCGGTGTTCTTCGCCAGGATGGTGATGCCACGCTCTTTTTCCTGGTCGTTGGAGTCCATCACGCGCTCGTTTTCCGCTTCTTTGCGGTCGAGGGTGCCGGACAGGCGCAGGAGCTTGTCTACGAGGGTGGTCTTGCCATGGTCGACGTGGGCGATGATGGCGATGTTGCGCAGTTTTTCGATCACAGTGTCAGTCTCGATAGTGAATCTTCGGCTGCCGTTTCGGCAGCGGGGGCCGGGCCGTGGCGCGGCGGTGCAAAAGGTCAGGGCGTGAGCCTACGCACCGAATGTGTCGGGAGGTCGGTGGCGGATGCTGCCGCCGAACAGTCCGGGCTGGCGGCGTTGGTCCGCGCCTTTATTGCGGACGGTAAACACGCACATTGGTGTGCCCTTCGTTGACCAGGTGGTGGGCGTGCAGGCGACTCATGACGCCCTTGTCGCAATACAGGAGGTACTGGCGGTTGGGGTCCAGTTCCTTGAACTTGCTGTTGATCGCGTAGAACGGCATCGGCAGCACTTCGATGCCGTCGATGGCCAGCGGTTCATCTTCCTGGGCGTCGGGGTGACGGATGTCCACCACGATCTGCCCGGGCAGCACCTCGTCGACCATTTCCACCGGCAGGTCCTTGCCCAGTTCGTCGATCACGCGGTCGACGGTCATCTGGGTGGAGCGCTCCAGGGCGCGGTCGAGCACGGCCATGTCGAACTTGGATTCTTCGTGGTCGACCCGGTACGGCTTGGCCTGGGTGGTCGGGTTCACCGAGATCACGCCGCAGTACTCGGGCATGTGCTTGGCGAACTCGGCGGTACCGATCTTCGTCGCGGTGTCGATGATGTCCTGCTTGTGGCTGACGATCAGCGGGCGCAGCACCAGGGTGTCGGTCACCCGGTCGATCACCGAGAGGTTCGGCAGGGTCTGGCTGGACACCTGGGAGATCGCCTCGCCGGTGACCAGGGCATTGAGCTCCAGGCGCTCGGCCACGCGGCTGGCGGCCCGTAGCATCATGCGCTTCAAGGTGACGCCCATGTAGCTGTCGTCGACCTTGGTGAGAATCTCGCCGACCACTTCCTCGAAGGGCACGCTGACGAACAGCACGCGCTGGGAACGACCGAACTTCTCCCACAGGTAATGCGCGACTTCCATCACGCCCAGCTCGTGGGCACGGCCGCCGAGGTTGAAGAACACGAAGTGGCTGATCATGCCGCGGCGCATCATCTGGTAGGCCGCCACGGTGGAGTCGAAGCCACCGGACATCAGCACCAGCACCTGCTCCAGCGCGCCCAACGGGTAACCGCCCAGGCCATCGTGCTGGGCATGGATCACGTAGAGGCGGTCGTGGCGGATTTCCACGCGCACTTCCACTTCCGGGTTCTTCAGCGACACGCCCGCCGCGCCGCAGTGCTGGCGCAGGCCACCGCCGACGTAGCGCTCCACATCTATAGAGGTGAACGGGTGCTTGCCGGCGCGCTTGCAGCGCATGGAGAAGATCTTGCCCGGCAGCTTGTCGCCGAAGTGCTGCTTGCACTTCTCGAGGATGTCGTCGAAATCGCCCAGCGGGTATTCGTGCACTTCCAGGAAGTGGCCGATGCCCGGCGTGCAGGTCAGGCGCTCGATCATCTCGCGCAGGACCTTGGCGTCGGTGACCTGGGTCTCGACCTCGAGGTTGTCCCACTCGCCTTCGACCAGCAGTTCGGGGTCGAGGTCGCGGAGCACCGTGCGAATGTTCTTCGCCAGCTGGCGGATGAAGCGCTTGCGCACCGGCCGGCTCTTGATGGTGATTTCCTGGAAGACCTTGACGATGAGTTTCATGCGAACCGGGCGATTGCCATGGGACTGAAAAAAAGGGGCGGAATTATATCCGAAATTGCTCAAGACTTGAGCAGAAATCGGAGACTTTCTTTTGAGTGCACCAAAATGGACTTATGCACCATGACGGAGCACCAAAGCAGTGCACTATTGTGGCGCGAAATCCCGTCACCCTCGCCGTAACCCGTGATTTCAGGGCCCCTGCCCATTTACGGGCACTGGCACGCAACTTGCTCTCTTGTGAGGCAGGTTGCCCTGGCGGAGTATTCCGGCCGGCATCACCCGATACTGGGGCATAGAAAAGCTCCCAGCTCTAATCCCTCCTGGAGGACAGCATGTCGTACAAGTCGCAACAACTGATCAAAGATCATGACGTGAAGTGGGTTGACCTGCGCTTCACCGATACCAAAGGCAAGCAGCAGCACGTCACCATGCCCGCCCGCGACGCCCTGGACGATGAATTCTTCGAAGCCGGCAAGATGTTCGACGGTTCCTCCATCGCCGGTTGGAAAGGAATCGAAGCCTCCGACATGATCCTGCTCCCGGACGACAGCACCGCCGTGCTGGACCCGTTCACCGAAGAGCCGACCCTGATCATCGTCTGCGACATCATCGAGCCGAGCACCATGCAAGGCTACGAGCGCGACCCGCGCAACATCGCCAAGCGCGCCGAGGAATACCTGAAGTCCACCGGTATCGGTGACACCGTATTCGTTGGCCCGGAGCCGGAGTTCTTCATCTTCGACGAAGTGAAGTTCAAGTCCGACATCTCCGGCTCGATGTTCAAGATCTTCTCCGAGCAGGCTTCCTGGAACACCGACGCCGACATCGAGACCGGCAACAAAGGCCACCGTCCCGGCGTCAAGGGCGGCTACTTCCCGGTACCGCCGGTCGACCACGACCACGAAATCCGTACCGCCATGTGTAACGCCCTGGAAGAAATGGGCCTGACCGTGGAAGTGCACCACCACGAAGTGGCCACCGCCGGCCAGAACGAGATCGGTGTGAAGTTCAACACCCTCGTTGCCAAGGCTGACGAAGTGCAGACCCTGAAGTACTGCATCCACAACGTGGCTGACGCCTACGGCAAGACCGTGACCTTCATGCCGAAGCCGCTGTACGGCGACAACGGCTCGGGCATGCACGTGCACATGTCCATCTCCAAGGATGGCAAGAACACCTTCGCTGGCGAAGGCTATGCCGGCCTGTCCGACACCGCCCTGTACTTCATCGGCGGCATCATCAAGCACGGCAAGGCCCTGAACGGCTTCACCAACCCGGCCACCAACTCCTACAAGCGTCTGGTTCCGGGCTTCGAAGCCCCGGTCATGCTGGCCTACTCGGCTCGCAACCGTTCCGCCTCGATCCGTATCCCGTACGTTTCCAGCCCGAAAGCCCGCCGTATCGAAGCGCGCTTCCCGGACCCGGCTGCCAACCCCTACCTGTGCTTCGCTGCACTGCTGATGGCGGGCCTGGACGGCATCCAGAACAAGATTCACCCCGGCGATGCCGCCGACAAGAACCTGTACGACCTGCCGCCGGAAGAGGCGAAGGAAATCCCGCAGGTGTGCGGCAGCCTGAAAGAGGCGCTGGAAGAACTCGACAAGGGCCGCGCGTTCCTGACCAAGGGCGGCGTGTTCACCGACGAGTTCATCGATGCCTACATCGAGCTGAAGTCGGAAGAAGAAATCAAGGTGCGCACCTTCGTGCACCCGCTGGAATACGACCTGTACTACAGCGTCTGATCCACGAATACCTATAAATAGCGACACCATTAAGGCCTCCTTCGGGAGGCCTTTTTTATGGGCTCAGGAAAGCGGACGCGCCTTGTAAGGGCGCGCCATGCGCGCGATCGCGGGCGTGGCCCGCTCCTACAGGTCCGGGCTGAATCCCTGCAGGAGCGAGCTTGCTCGCGAACGGATTTCCCGGCAACGCCGGTGCCGGGCGGTTCGCGAGCAAGCTCGCTCCTACGAAGAGCCGCAGGATCAGATGCCACCGTCCGCCGGCGCGCCGTGTTCCTCGTCGTCCTCGCGGCGCGGCTTGCGCATGCGTGAGAGCTGCACGTTCAGGCGTGGCATGGAGAGTTCCAGCCCCGCCTTGTCGAGCTTCTGCCGCAGGCGCAGGTTGAAGGCGCGCTGCACCTCCCACTGGCGAATGGGCGCGGTCTTGAAGCGGAAGCGCAGGATCGCCTGGCCGGCGTCGAAGCTCTCGATGCCCTGGATTTCCAGCGGCGACCAGATGGCGCGGTTGATGGTGCGGTCGCCGCGCAACTCGCCGGAGACCTCCTTGACCAGCGCCAGCGCATCGTCGATGGGCATGGTCGCCGGCACCGGCCAGCGGAACATGGCGTAGCCGAACTGCCGCGAGTAGTTCTTGATGCTCTTGATCTCGCTGAACGGGATGGTGTGCACCACGCCGTCCAGGTCGCGCAGGCGCACGGTGCGGATGGTCAGGCCCTCCACCGTGCCGAGGTGCCCGCCGACGTCCACGTAGTCGTCGATGGACAGCGAGTCCTCGATGATGATGAACAGGCCGGTGATCAGGTCCGCCACCAGCGACTGCGCACCGAAGCCGATGGCCAGGCCGATGACGCCGGCACCGGCGAGCAGCGGCGTGACGTTCATGCCCATGTTGGCCAGGGCGACGATCAGCGCGATCACCGCGATGGTCACGAACAGCACGTTGCGGATCAGCGGCAGCATGGTCAGGGCGCGGGCATTGGCGCTCTTCTTGCCGCCCAGCCCGAGGCTGTGCTGCACCGCAGTGTCGGTGAGAATCCACACCAGCCAGGCGACCAGCAGCGTGGTGCCGAAGCTGAACAGCTTGAGGCTGATCTGCGAACCATCGCCCTCGGCGAAGCGGATCAGCGACATGCCCCACACGCGCAGGCCGATCTCCAGGAAGAACAACAGGCTGGCGAGGTGCAGCAGCGTGTAGCCGAAGTTCTGCAACTGCTCGATGTACGGCGCATGCCGGCGCGCGCCGCGCCGTGTCGAGCGCAGGTGGGCGCGGCGGATCAGCCCGTTGACGGTCATCGCCACCACCGCCACGGCGGCGCAGACCAGGGCGCGCCGCAGGGCATAGCTGCTGTCGCCGGCGGTAACGATGGTGGCGAACAGCGAGATGCCCACCAGCACCAGCACGGGCAGGAACCAGATCGAGCCGATCAGCTCCACCAGGTCGCTCAGGCCACGGCGCTTCAGGCGACGCTCCAGCGGCTGGTTGCGGATCAGATGGGCGATGGGCCGGCGGAATTGCAGGACGAACAAGGCGGTGAGCAGCGCCGCGCAGATGTTCGCCAGCGAGCCGACGAACAGCGAGATGTTCATGCCCAGGCTCTCGATCACCCGCGGGTCGTGCATCACCTCGCCCAGCGCGGCGAGGCTGCCGATCAGCCACAACGGGCGGAAGGCGCGGCGCCGCAGGATGTCCAGGGCCCGCATGCGGTGCGGGCCGCTGAGCAGCGACAGGGAAATCACGCACAGCGCCGAGAACAGCGTGCCGCACACCAGGGTGTAGGCGATCACCATGGCCACCAGCTTGCCGAGCGAACTGGGCAGCACCACGGACAGGTAGACGGTGATCAGGAAGGCCACCAGCCAGGGGCCCAGCTTGCGCAGGGCGAACAGCAGCAGGTCGCGGGTCTTGGGGTGCTGGGGCAGCTCGCTCTCCAGGCCGAAGCGCTGGCGCATGCGCCCGGCGAGCCAGCGCAGGCCCAGGGCGACGCAGGCCCAGATGAGGATCACCAGGGCGAAATCGAGGATCATCCCCGGCCACTCGGCCAGCGACGGCGTGCGCGCGTCCAACTCGTAGCCGGCGCCCTGGAACAGCTCGGACCAGCGCACCACGGGGCTGTTGGCACCCTCGAACTGCCGCTCCAGGCTGCCCAGGGTGTCGCCGATCAACCCGAGCACGCCGCCCTGGTCCTCGGAGCTCTTCTGCGTGGCGTCGCGCAGTTGCTTGAGCTTTTTCAACAGGTCGGCGCGCTGCTGGTCATTCTCCAGGGTCTTGATCACCTGGTTCAGCGACTGCTCCAGCTGGGCGTCGCTGACCTTCGCCTCGCCACTGCCCGTCACCCCGGCCAGCGGCCCGGGAAGCGCCGCCTGCGCCGGTCCGGCGCCGCACCAGCCCAGACCCAGGCAGCACAGCAACAGCCACTGACGAAGCAGGTAACGAATTGGAATCACAGACATACCCCACAACCATGGACAATGACGCTCGCCGCATCATACAGACGCCGGCGCCAGGCTCGGACCCGTCCCACGCAGGAAAGGTCCCCCGGCGAGCAGCAGCGCACAACGCGCGGCGCCCTCCTGAAAGACAATAGGCAACTTGCCAGCCGCCGCCGGCGGTGCAAGGCTTGGCACGACCATCCGGAGATTCTTCATGCGCCTGATCCTTACCGCCCTGCTGCTCGCCGCCGCATTGCCAGCCAGCGCGCAGATCTACAAGTACACCGACGCCGACGGCAAGACGGTGTTCACCAACCAGCCCCCCACCGACGTCGACGCCAAGCCGGTGGAACTGCCGCCGACCAACACCGTCGGCCCGCAGGCGCCGGTCGTTGCGCCGAGCGACAGCGACACGGGCAGCCAAGCCAGCAACACCTACGCCATTCTCGCCCTGAGCAACCTGCCCGATGACGAGGCGCTGCGGCAGAACAACGGCACCTTCACGGTCAACGTGGTGGTGCAGCCGGCCCTGTCGCCGGCCCATCAACTGCAACTGGTCCTCGACGGCCAGCCCTACGGCGCACCGACCAGCAGCACCAGCATCGGCCTGGACAACCTCGACCGCGGCGACCACACCCTGGCGGTCCAGGTACTGCAAGGCAGCCGCGTGATCCAGGCCAGCGCGCCGGTGAGCTTCACCCTGCAGCGCATCAGCACCCACAGCCCGCAACGACCGAAAGTCCAACCCCGGGTGGGCGGCTGACGATGCGCCTGCTGCTGACCCTCCTGTTGTCGACCCTGCTGTCGGCGCTGAGCTGCCTGCCGGCCAGCGCCGAGGTGTACACCTACATCGACAAGGAAGGTAATCGCGTCTTCACCGACCAGCCACCGCGCGGCAACGCGCAGAAACTGCAACTGGCGCCGACCAACGCCCAGCCGGGCGCCCCCAATGGCGTGCGCATGCCGCCGCCGCTCTATGCCCCGGCCACCCCGGCGCTGCCGCCCGGCCCGCCGGCGTACCAGCTGCTGCGCATCATCGTGCCGGAGCCCGATGCCACCGTGCGGGCCAACGACGGTGCGCTGATCGTCTCCGCCACCAGCGACCCGGCCCTGCTCCCCGGCCACCTCTACCGCCTGCTGCTGGACGGCAAGCCGGTCGGCGAACCCGGCCGCAGCCCGGTATTCCCGCTGTACAACATCGACCGCGGCACCCATCAGTTATCGGTGGAGATCGTCGATACCCTTGGGCGCACCATCGAACAGACGCCCAACCAGCCCTTCCACATGTTCCGCGTCTCGATCGCCGAAGCGACCACCCTCGACGCCACGCCGGACTTCAACGCCGCCAGTCGTTGAGTCCGGCGCACCGGTCAGCACAAATGCACCATAACGGTGCATATGCCTGCACCACTTTCTATACTCTCCCCATTTCAGGTCACGCTCGAGGGCCGATCCGGCCGTCCGCGCACCGCCAATCAGCGCGGTGCCGCTAAATACGCGTCTTTTCAGGGCCTGGTTTGCTTTTTGCATTTTCCCGCACAGTCTTGGGACATCTCCTACACCATGCCTACAGAAACCCAGCTCCGCCTGTTGCTCGACAACCTCACCACGGCGGTGATCCTGCTCAATGCCGAGCTGCGCCTGGAGTACATGAACCCGGCGGCGGAAATGCTGCTGGCGGTCAGCGGCCAGCGCAGCCACGGGCAGTTCATCAGCGAGCTGTTCACCGAATCGCCCGAGGCGCTGCAGTCGCTGCGCCAGGCGGTGGAAGAGGCGCACCCGTTCACCAAGCGCGAGGCGACCCTGACTTCGCTGACCGGCCAGACCATCACTGTGGACTACGCGGTGACGCCGATCCTCGACCGCCGCAACACCCTGCTGCTGCTGGAAGTGCACCCGCGCGACCGACTGCTGCGGATCACCAAGGAAGAGGCCCAGCTCTCCAAGCAGGAGACCACCAAGCTGCTGGTGCGCGGCCTGGCCCACGAGATCAAGAACCCGCTGGGCGGCATTCGCGGCGCGGCACAGCTGCTGTCCCGCGAGCTGCCGGACGAATCGCTCAAGGACTACACCAACGTCATCATCGAAGAAGCCGACCGCCTGAGGAACCTGGTGGACCGCATGCTCGGCTCGAACAAGCTGCCGCAGCTCTCGGTGACCAACGTCCACGAAGTGCTGGAGCGCGTCTGCAGCCTGGTGGAAGCCGAAACCCAGGGCAGCATCCCGCTGGTGCGCGACTACGACCCGAGCATCCCCGACCTGCTGATCGACCGCGAGCAGATGATCCAGGCGGTGCTCAACATCGTGCGCAACGCCATGCAGGCGATTGCCGCGCAGAACGAACTCAAGCTGGGGCGCATCACCCTGCGCACCCGCACCCTGCGCCAGTTCACCATCGGCCACACGCGCCACCGCCTGGTGTGCAAGGTCGAGATCATCGACAACGGTCCCGGCATCCCGGCTGAACTGCAGGACACCATCTTCTATCCCATGGTCAGCGGCCGCGCCGACGGCACCGGCCTGGGTCTTGCGATTACCCAGAACATCATCAGCCAGCACCAGGGCTTGATCGAATGCGAGAGCCATCCCGGCCACACCGTGTTCAGTCTGTTCCTGCCCCTGGAACAAGGAGTCCATTGACCATGAGCCGATCAGAGACCGTCTGGATCGTCGACGACGACCGCTCCATCCGCTGGGTACTGGAAAAGGCCCTGCAGCAGGAAGGCATGACCACGGTCAGCTTCGACAGCGCCGACAGCGTGATGAGCCGCCTGGGCCGGCAGCAGCCGGACGTGATCATCTCCGACATCCGCATGCCCGGCGCCAGCGGCCTGGACCTGCTGGCGCAGATCCGCGAAGTGCACCCGCGCCTGCCGGTGATCATCATGACCGCGCATTCGGACCTGGACAGCGCGGTGGCCTCCTACCAGGGCGGCGCCTTCGAATACCTGCCCAAGCCGTTCGACGTCGACGAAGCGGTCTCCCTGGTCAAGCGCGCCAACCAGCACGCCCAGGAACAACAGGGCCTGGAAGCGCCGGCCAACCAGACGCGCACCCCGGAGATCATCGGCGAAGCGCCGGCGATGCAGGAGGTGTTCCGCGCCATCGGCCGCCTCTCCCACTCCAACATCACCGTGCTGATCAACGGCGAATCCGGCACCGGCAAGGAGCTGGTCGCCCACGCCCTGCACCGCCACAGCCCGCGCGCGGCCTCGCCGTTCATCGCCCTGAACATGGCGGCGATTCCCAAGGACCTGATGGAATCCGAGCTGTTCGGCCATGAAAAAGGCGCCTTCACCGGCGCGGCCAACCAGCGTCGCGGGCGCTTCGAGCAGGCCGACGGCGGCTCGCTGTTCCTCGACGAGATCGGCGACATGCCCGCCGATACCCAGACCCGCCTGCTGCGCGTGCTGGCCGACGGCGAGTTCTACCGCGTCGGCGGCCACACCCCGGTGAAGGTGGATGTACGGATCATCGCCGCGACCCACCAGAACCTGGAAAACCTCGTGCGCGAGGGCAAGTTCCGCGAGGACCTGTTCCACCGCCTGAACGTCATCCGCGTGCACATCCCGCGCCTGGCCGACCGCCGCGAGGACATCCCGGCGCTGGCCCGCCACTTCCTCGCCCGCGCCGCCCAGGAACTGGCAGTGGAACCCAAGCTGCTGAAGCCGGAAACCGAGGAATACCTGAAGAACCTCGGCTGGCCGGGCAACGTGCGCCAGCTGGAAAACACCTGCCGCTGGATCACCGTCATGGCCTCCGGCCGCGAGGTGCACATCGACGACCTGCCGCCGGAGTTGATGACCCAGCCCCAGGACAGCGTGCCGGCCGCCAACTGGGAACAGGCCCTGCGCCACTGGGCCGACCAGGCGCTGGCGCGCGGCCAGTCCAGCCTGCTGGACACCGCCGTGCCGGCCTTCGAGCGGATCATGATCGAGACCGCGCTCAAGCACACCGCCGGCCGCCGCCGCGACGCCGCCGTGCTGCTGGGCTGGGGCCGCAACACCCTGACCCGCAAGATCAAGGAACTGGGCATGAAGATCGACGGCCCGGACGAGGATGGCGAGGACTGAGGTCCTGTCGCGAAAAAGGGGCCGGAAGGCCCCTTTTTTTGTTCCATCGCGCGTCGCCGTATCCGCGGTGCCGGCTCAGGCCAATCGCGGACGGAGTCCGCTCCTACGCGCCAGATAACCCCTGTAGGAGCGAGCTTGCTCGCGAACCGCCCCACCACTGGCGCCGACGGATAGCCCGTTCGCGAGCAAGCTCGCTCCTACAGAAAGCGTGTAGCACCGCCGATGCCTCCTCACATACCTTCACTATCTATCCCCACAACCTGTGGATAACCCTGTGCACGGAACGGGGAAGGAACGTGCTACAGCCCAGAGCACGCGCGGTCTGTGGGTTTGCCTGGTTTCTGTGCAGGACTTTCCAGCTTGCCCACATCCACTGTGCGCCCGCCTGTGGATAAGCTTGGGGCAAGCCGCTGCCCTCCACGCCCGGCGCGGCTTTGCGCGGATCGATCAGAAAACGCTCAATCCATCGCGAAGCCGTGCTGACGCCAGGCTTCGTAGACGGTGACCGCCACGGTGTTGGACAGGTTCAGGCTGCGGCAACCGGGACGCATCGGCAGGCGCACGCGCTGTTCGGGGGGCAGCGCATCACGCACCTCCTCCGGCAGGCCACGGCTCTCCGGTCCGAACAGGAAGGCGTCGCCGCGGGCGTAGGCCACCTCGTGGAACGGCTGCGAACCCTTGGTGGTGAAGGCGAACAGGCGCGGCCGGCCCAGCTGCTCCAGGCACTCCTCCAGCGTCGCGTAACGCTTCACGCTGGCGTACTCGTGGTAGTCCAGCCCGGCGCGGCGCAGGCGCTTGTCGTCCAACTCGAAGCCCAGCGGCTCGATCAGGTGCAGGCTGCAACCCGCGTTGGCGCACAGCCTGATAATGTTGCCGGTATTGGGCGGGATTTCCGGTTGAAAAAGGATTACGTGGAACATGCAGCGCTCCGAGCCTGAGAACGGCGGGCATTCTACCCCCGCGCAGGCGCAAATGCGGCCCAGGCCCTGGCTGAAGGTGATGGTTTCGCTGGGCGTGCTCGGCCTGCTGCTGGGCCTGATGCTCGGCCGCCTGGTCAATCCGCCGCACGAAGGCCCGCCTCAGATCCTTGCCGTAGAGCCCTCGGCGACGGGGCTGGTACTCGTGCTGGACGCGCAGCCTGCCGTGCGTGCCGGACAACTGGAAGGCGCCCTGGCGTTGCACATCGCCGCCCGCGGCACGCCACAGCAGGGCCAGTTGCGGATCGGCGACGCGCCGGTGCGTTGGAAGCTGGAGCCACAGGAGAAGGGGGTTCTGCTGACGCTGCTGTCGACCCGGCGCCTGCAGGGCACCTGGAACAGCGCCGAGATCAAGGGCCAGTGGCGGCTGACGATCAGCGCGCGGCCCGAATAAAAGCGGGGTTTTCCCGGCCTGCCTGGTCCGGGGCCCCGAAGTGGGAAGCGAACCCTCCGACGGAGGATCGCGGCATAAAAGAGGGGTTTCCCCGGCCTGCCTGTACCAGGACCCCTAACGGGTGCGCGGCGCGCCATGGACGCGCCTGCGGGCATAAAAAGGGGGTTTTCCCGGCCTGCCTGTACCAGGACCCCCGAACCGGTTGCGACGGCCACCGCTTCGGGTGGCACGCTCGCACGTTGTAAAAGAGGGGTTCCCCAGCCTGCCTGTACCGAGGCCCCTGAAATCGCTGTTGTCAGGGGTATTGCAGAGGGCGTGCCAAGATCGCCCCTGGTGTCGCACAGCACCTCGGCTGACCGCCTGAAAGCCAGTAACGACGGGGCTTTCGGCGGATTTCCAAGAGCCCGTGCGCACACCGCGGAGCGGCCAATACCGAGGCAGCAGACCGCCACCCGCCTGCGCCCCTCTAGTGCGCACGCACCAAACTTGAACGCCGCGCGGCTGCGCTTTTTCTGTAGGAGCAAGCTTGCTCGCGAACAGCCGGTGTCCGCAGGCACTTGGAAAAGCGGTTCGCGAGCAAGCTCGCTCCTACGAAGAGCCTGAGGCTTACTCACAGCATTCCTGGGCAACTGGGGGAACAGCCTGTGGATAAATGCGCGGAACCGAAGGGGCACATGGCTTGCGCGAGACCGATCAAAAATTGACCAAACAAAACGCCAGACAAAGAAAAAGGCGCCCGAAGGCGCCTTTGTCATGCGGCCTCAGTGCTTACTGGGCCGGGATCTCGCCGGAAGCCTGCATGCGGGCGATTTCCTGCGCGTACAGCGCATCGAAGTTCACCGGGGACAGCATCAGCGCCGGGAAGGAGCCGCGCACCACCAGGCTGTCCAGGGTTTCGCGGGCGTACGGGAACAGGATGTTCGGGCAGAAGGCACCCAGGGTGTGGCTCATGCTGGACGCGTCCAGGCCCTTGATCAGGAAGATGCCGGCCTGCTGCACTTCAACGATGAACGCGGTTTCTTCGTTGTTCTTCACGGTCACCGAAACGGTCAGCACCACTTCGTAGAAGTCGCCATCGAGCTGCTTCTGACGGGTGTTGAGGTCCATGGCGATGCTGGGCTGCCACTCCTGGCGGAAGATTTCCGGAGCCTTGGGCGCCTCGAAGGAGAGGTCGCGCACGTAGATGCGCTGCAGCGAGAACTGCGGGTTGTTGTCTTGCTCGGCTGCGCCGTTGCTGGCTTGTTCAGTCATTTCGGGACCTTCTTGTGCATCGTTTCAGTAATGAGGGATCACGCCGAGAGCAGCGTATCCAGCTTGCCCGCGCGTTCCAGCGCGTAAAGATCGTCGCAGCCGCCGATGTGGGTTCCGTCGATCCAGATCTGCGGCACCGAGGTGCGGCCCGCCTTGCTGGCCATCTCGGCGCGAACGCCCGGCTTGCCGTCCACGGAGATTTCCTCGTAGGCGACACCCTTCTTGTCCAGCAGGGCCTTGGCGCGGATGCAATAAGGGCACCACGCGCTGGTATAGATCAAGGTCGACGGCATCTCACTTCACCAGGGGGAGGTTGTCACCACGCCAGCTACCGATGCCGCCGGAAAGCTTGGCAGCGGTGTAGCCGGCCTTCTGCAGCACGCTGCACCAGGTGCCCGAGTGCTGGCCCATGCCATCGACCACGATGATGGTCTTGGCCTTGTGTTTGTCCAGTTCGCTCATGCGCGCGTTCAGTTTGTCCGCCGGGATGTTCAGCGCGCCGACGATGTGGCCGGTGGCGAATTCCTTGGTCGGGCGGATATCCAGCACCACGGCCTGCTCGGCGTTGACCATGGCGGTCAGCTCGCGGGTGGACAGGGCGCGGCCGCCCTTGCGCATTTCGTGCAGGGCCAGCAGCACCAGCAGGATGACCAGGGCACCGACCAGCAGGTAGTGGTGGGTGGCGAATTCGATCAGACGAGGGAGAAACGAAGACATGCGCAAGACATCCAGACGTAAAAATGCCGGCCAGTATACACGCGCGTATCTGACGGCTGAACCCTGCGGATCATGGCGTCTGTCGGCACCAATCGGTAAAATGTCGGTCCTTTTCTGACCCCTATTCTCGGAAAGAGCCGTACCTATGACTGCAACGCGCAAACCGCTGGTCCTGATCATTCTGGACGGCTTCGGCCATAGCGATAGCCCTGAATTCAACGCCATCTACGCCGCGAAGAAGCCCAACTGGGACCGCCTGCTGGCGAGCCAGCCGCACGGCCTGATCTCCGGCTCGGGCATGGACGTCGGCCTGCCCGACGGCCAGATGGGCAATTCCGAGGTGGGCCACATGAACCTGGGCGCCGGCCGTGTCGTCTACCAGGACTTCACCCGCGTCACCAAGGCCATCCGCGACGGCGAGTTCTTCCAGAACCCGGTGCTGACCGGCGCCGTCGACAAGGCCGTGGGAGCCGGCAAGGCCGTGCACATCCTCGGCCTGCTCTCCGATGGCGGCGTGCACAGCCACCAGGACCACCTGATCGCCATGGCCGAACTGGCCGCGCAGCGCGGCGCGCAGAACATCTACCTGCACGCCTTCCTCGACGGCCGCGACACACCGCCCAGGAGCGCCGAGCCGTCGCTGAAACTGCTCGACGACGCCTTCGCCCGCCTGGGCAAGGGCCGCACCGCCAGCATCATCGGCCGCTACTTCGCCATGGACCGCGACAACCGCTGGGACCGCGTGGAAGCCGCCTACAACCTGATCACCGAAGGCGCCGCCGAGTACACCGCCGAGACCGCCGTGGGCGCGCTGAACGCCGCCTATGAGCGCGGCGAGAGCGACGAGTTCGTCAAGGCCACCCGCATCGGCGAGCCGGTGCGCGTGGAAGACGGCGACGCCGTGGTGTTCATGAACTTCCGCGCCGACCGCGCCCGCGAGCTGTCGCGCGCCTTCGTCGAGCCCGGCTTCAAGGAGTTCCCGCGCCAGCGCGAGCTGCACCTGGCCGAGTACGTGATGCTCACCCAGTACGCGGCGAGCATCCCGGCGCCCAGCGCGTTCAAGCCCGAATCCCTGGACAACGTGCTGGGCGAATACCTGGCCAAGAACGGCAAGACCCAGCTGCGCATCGCCGAGACCGAGAAATACGCCCACGTGACCTTCTTCTTCTCCGGCGGCCGCGAAGAGCCGTTCGAAGGCGAAGAACGCATCCTCATCCCCTCGCCCAAGGTCGCCACCTATGACCTGCAGCCGGAAATGAGCGCGCCGGAAGTCACCGACAAGATCGTCGACGCCATCGAGCACCAGCGTTTCGACGTGATCATCGTCAACTACGCCAACGGCGACATGGTCGGCCACACCGGCGTGTTCGAGGCTGCGGTGAAAGCCGTCGAGTGCCTGGATACCTGCGTCGGTCGGATCGTCGAGGCGCTGGACAAGGTCGGCGGCGAAGCCCTGATCACCGCCGACCACGGCAACGTCGAGCAGATGGAAGACGCCATGACCGGTCAGGCGCACACCGCTCACACCTGCGAGCCGGTGCCGTTCGTCTACGTCGGAAAGCGCAAGGTCAGCATCCGCGAGGGCGGTGTGCTCGCCGACGTGGCCCCGACCCTGCTCAAACTGATGGGTCTGGAGCAGCCCAAAGAGATGACCGGCCAATCGATCATCACCCTGCTGTAAGGCCCCCGATTGCGCGGGAACGTGAGCCAGCTCCCGCCGGTCAGAGCAAACGCCCCACGCCATGCGGTGTGGGGCGTTTGTTTTAGCGCCCGCCACGGGCATACTAGCCCGGTCCAGAATCCAGGTGCCCGCCGCCCAATGCCTCGCGCCCTCCTCCCGCTGCTGCTGATCTGCCTCCTGAGCCCGCTCGCGGTCGTCGCCGACGAACGCGCCGACACCCAGCGCCAGCTGGAGCAGACGCAGAAAGACATCAATGAGCTGAAGAAGAACCTGAAGAACATCCAGGACGAGAAGTCCGGGGTGCAGAAGCAGCTCAAGTCCACCGAAACCCAGATGGGCGACCTCGAAAAGCAGATCCGTCAGATCCAGGACGAGATGAAGAAGAACGAGGAAGAGCTGCAGCGCCTCGACAACGAGAAAAAAAAACTCCAGGGCGCGCGCCTTGAGCAGCAGCGCCTGATCGCCATCCAGGCCCGCGCCGCCTACCAGAGCGGCCGCCAGGAATACCTCAAGTTGCTGCTGAACCAGGAACACCCGGAGAAGTTCAGCCGCACCCTCACCTACTACGAGTACATCAACAAGGCGCGCCTTGAGCAGCTCTCGGCCTTCAACGAGACCCTGCGCCAGCTGAGCAACGTCGAGCAGGAAATCACTTCGCAGAAGGACGAGCAGGTCGCCCAGCAGGCCGCCCTCGAAGCCCGCCGCCAGGAACTGGCCGACGCCCGCAAGGCGCGCCAGGAGACCCTGGCCAAGCTCAACAGCGACCTGAAGGACAGCAGCAGCAAGCTCAAGGATCGCGAGCAGAGCCAGGAAGACCTCAACAAGGTCCTCAAGACCATCGAGGAAACCCTCGCCCGCCAGGCACGCGAAGCCGAGGAAGCGCGCCAGCGCGCCCTGGCCGCCGAGCGCGAGCGGGTCAAGCGGGAGCAGGAACTGGCCAGCCGCGGCGAGAAGCCGGAAACACCGTCCAAGCGCCCCGATTACAGCGGCCCGCTGGTCTCCAGCGGCGCAGGGTTCGGCGGCGCCTTCGCCGCCACCAAGGGCAAGCTGCCCTGGCCTGTGGATGGCCGCGTGCTGGCGCGCTACGGCAGCCCGCGCGGCGACGACCCCCGCGCCACCTGGGATGGCGTACTGATCGGCGCCTCCGCCGGCAGCACCGTGCGCGCGGTCCATGGCGGCCGCGTGGTATTCGCCGACTGGCTGCGGGGCTCAGGCCTGCTGGTCATTCTCGACCACGGTGGTGGCTACCTCAGCCTTTATGGGCATAATCAAAGTCTTCTGAAGGACGCCGGCGATACCGTCAAAGCGGGCGATCCCATTGCAACCGTGGGAGCCAGCGGGGGTCAGAGTACCCCGGCGGTGTATTTTGCCATTCGCCATCAGGGTCGCCCGGCGGACCCTTCGACCTGGTGTCGCACGCAGGGATAAGCGGCGATCACGCATTAGGAGCCAAACATGTCGCAAGCTTTCCGTCTCACTACCCTGGCCCTGGCCTTGCTGCTCGGTGTCGGTGCGGCCCAGGCCGCCGACGCGCCGGCCGCATCCCCCGCGGCCAACGGCAAGGAGGCTCCGCTGCCGCTCGATGAGCTGCGCACCTTCGCCGAGGTCCTGGACCGGGTGAAGGCGGCCTACGTCGAGCCGGTGGACGACAAGACGCTGCTGGAGAATGCCATCAAGGGCATGCTCAGCAACCTCGACCCGCACTCGGCCTACCTCGGCCCGGAGGAATTCGCCGAGCTGCAGGAAAGCACCAGCGGCGAGTTCGGCGGCCTGGGCATCGAGGTCGGCAGCGAAGACGGCTTCGTCAAGGTGATCTCGCCCATCGACGACACCCCGGCGGCTGCCGCGGGCATCCAGCCGGGCGATTTGATCGTCAAGATCGACGGCAAGCCGACCAAGGGCCAGTCGATGAACGAGGCGGTGGACAGCATGCGCGGCAAGGCCGGCTCGCCGATCACCCTGACCATCGTTCGCGGTGGCGGCAAGCCGTTCGACGTCGAACTCAAGCGCGCCATCATCAAGGTCAAGAGCGTGCGCAGCCAGATGCTCGAACCGGGCTACGGCTACCTGCGCATCACCCAGTTCCAGGTGAACACGGGCGAAGAGACCGTCAAGGCGCTGTCCAAGCTGCGCAACGACAACAAGGGCAAGCTCAAGGGCCTGGTGCTGGACCTGCGCAACAACCCCGGCGGCGTGCTGCAGTCGGCGGTGGAAGTGGCCGACGCCTTCCTCACCAAAGGGCTGATCGTCTACACCAAGGGCCGTATCCCGAACTCCGAGCTGCGCTTCTCCGCCGACCCGGCCGACCCGAGCGACGGCGTTCCGCTGGTGGTGCTGATCAACGGCGGCAGCGCCTCGGCGGCGGAAATCGTCGCCGGCGCCCTGCAGGACCAGAAGCGCGCGATCCTCATGGGCACCGACAGCTTCGGCAAGGGCTCGGTGCAGACCGTGCTGCCGCTGAACAACGACCGCGCCCTGAAGCTCACCACCGCGCTGTACTACACCCCCAACGGCCGCTCCATCCAGGCCCAGGGCATCACCCCGGACATCGAGGTGGAACGCGCCAAGGTGACCCGCGAGCAGAGCGATTTCGACGGCTTCAAGGAAGCCGACCTGCAAGGCCACCTGGCCAACGGCAACGGCGGCAAGGACCGCCCGACCGCCGCCGGCAAGGCGCCGGTGGATCGTCCGCAGGACGCCGACTACCAGCTCAGCCAAGCCCTCAGCCTGCTGAAAGGACTCAGCGTCAGCCGCGGCAACAACTGACCGATGCGCCCGGCCCGGCTACTGCTCGGCCTGTGCCTGGGCGCGCTGCTGTGCCTGCCGGTGGCCGCCGCGCCCCGGCCGGACGGCAGCAAGCCGCTGGTGAGCATCGTCATCGACGACCTCGGGCAGAACCTGGCGCGTGATCGCCAGGTGCTCGACATCTCCCCCGCCATTGCCCTGGCGATCATCCCCGACACGCCCCACGCCGCGGAATTGGCGCGCGAGGCGCACCAACGCGGGCGCACCGTGCTGCTGCACATGCCCATGGACCCGGCCGGCGGTGACTACGCCTGGCGCCCCGAACTGACCCAGGACGAGCGCGCCCGCCGCCTCGACGCCGCGCTGGCGAAGGTGCCCTACGTGCAGGGCGTGAACAACCACGAAGGCAGCCGCATGACCGCCGACCGCCCCGCCATGGCCTGGCTGGCGGTCGAACTGCAGCGGCGCCACCTGTTCCTGCTCGACAGCCGCACCAGCGCCGCCACGGTGGCCGCGGCGGAGGCGCAGAAGATCGGCCTCGCCAGCCTGTCGCGGGACGTGTTCCTCGACGACGACCCGAGCGAAGCGGCGGTGCTGGAGCAGATGCAGCGCGGCCTTGCGCTGGCGCGCAAGCAGGGCACGGTCGTGATGATCGGCCACCCGAAGCCGGCGACCCTGGCGGTGCTCAGGCGCGTGCTGCCGAGCCTGAAGGCCCAGGGCTTCGAGCTGGTGCAGCCGCCGCTGATGATCGCCGAACGCGGCAACCGCGCCATGGCGGGGCATGGGCGGGACGGGATCTACCGCTAACTTTTCAACCAGCGCAGGAAGCTTTTCGTAGGAGCGAGCTTGCTCGCGAACAGCCCCGGCACCAGAGTTTCCGAGAGCGGTTCGCGAGCAAGCTCGCTCCTACAAAGAGCAGTAGGACCTGGGTGCCCGGACTGCAGGCTTACAGATAGTTATTGGTCGCCTGCTCGACGAAACCCTCGGCGCGCATCTCATCCAGCGCCTTCTGCAGCTTCGCCACCACCTCGTCGGGGGTGTCCTTGTTGATCGCCAGGTACAACTGGGCCTCGTTGAAGCGCAGCACGGTCTGCAGGCCGGACACGCCTTCCTGCTTGGCCAGGTAACGACCGACCGGGTCGGTGGTGGCCCACAGGTCGATCTCGCCGGTGGTCAGCTTCTTGACGTTTTCCTGGTCGCGCAGCGCGTTGATCACCGGGATGCCCTGGCTTTCCAGGTTCTGGCTGACCGCGTCGTTCTTGTAGGCGCCCAGCTTGTACTTGGCCGCGTCCTTGAGGTCCTTGACCTTGATGGTGCTGCCCGGCGGTGCCAGCAGGACCCAGTTGGTCTTGGCGATCGGGCCGACCCACTTGAACAGCGGCACCCGCTCGGGGGTGTAGGTGGTGGAGAACAGCCCGTAGTCGGGCTTGTCCAGCGCCAGCTTGTACAGGCGATCCCAGGGGAAGCGCAGGCTCAGGGTGTACTGGATGCCGGCGCGCTTGAACATCTCGCGGACGATGTCGGCGCTGATACCGTCGATGCCGTCGTCGCGGGCGAAGTTCTTGTCGTCCACCGCCATGTTGAAGGGCGGGAAGTTCTCGGTGAGCAGCACCATCTTGTAATCGGCGGGCAACTCGGCGCGGGCCGTGGCGGCCCCCAGCAACAGACCCAGGGTCAGGGTCTTGATCAGGACTTTCAGCATGGTCATACCGCTCGCGTGGTTATCGTTATTGGGCTTGCGGCATCCCTGCAGAGGGGACGGACTACTTCGCTCGTCTGCCTTCCATGGCCAAACCGGCGCCGAGGGGTGTCGGCGCCAAACGCGAAGGCCGGCGAGTGGCCGGCCTTCGGGTGTTACAGGTAGCTGTTGAGCACGTCGTCGACGAAGCCTTCGGCGCGCATCTTGTCCAGGGCGCCCTGCAGCTTCTGCACCACCGCATCCGGGGTTTCGCGGTTCAGCGCGAGGTACAGCTGGTCGCTGTTGAAGCGCAGGACGATCTTCAGGCCGGTGACGCCCACCTGCTTGGCCAGATAGCGGCCGGCCGGGTCGCCGCTGGCCCACAGATCGATGGAGCCTTCCTGCAGCTTGCCGGCGTTTTCCTGGTCGCGCAGCGCCAGCACCGGCTCGAAGCCGTGCTTGGCGAGGTAGTCGGCCATGGCGTCTCCCTTGTAGGCACCCACGCGGTACTTCTTCGCCTCGTCCAGGTTGTTCAGGGTGATCGTGCTGTCCGCCTTGGCGAGCAGGACCCAGTCGTCCGGCCCGATCGGGCCGACCCACTTGAACTGGTTCTCGCGCTCGGGCAGCCGCGCGGTGACGAACACGCCGTAGCCGGGCTTCTCCAGCGCCAGCTTGTAGATGCGGTCCCAGGGGAAGCGCAGGGTCAGGCTGTACGGCACGCCGGCACGCTTGAACATCTCCTTGACGATATCCACGGCGATGCCGTCGATGCTGTCTTCCTGGGCGAAGTTCTTGCCGTTGATGGCCATGTTGTACGGGGGGAAGTTCTCGGTGAGCAGCACCACGCTGTAGTCCGAAGAATCCGTTTCAGCCCTTGCCGCGCTGGCCAGAAGCAGGCCGCAGCCTAGCCATGCGAGCAGAATGCGCTTCAGCATCGAGATATTCCTGCGTAAGACGTTTCTGAGAAGCGGCAGAGCTTACTCGGAGATTTGACGCCAATAAACCCTATGAATATGGCAATGGGACATGAAACCGCCATTACCTTGACCGAAGCCTTCAGCTAGCAAGCTTCGTGCGCAGCAGGGGATGCGCCCAGCGGATGCAGGGGTGGCTCGGGGTGAGCCAGCGGGCCGGGAGAACCCCGGCCCGGAGGGAATCAGCGCACGACGATGCCGCGGCTGGCCAGGTAGGCCTTGGCCTCCGGCACGCTGTACTCGCCGAAGTGGAAGATGCTCGCCGCGAGCACCGCGTCGGCCTTGCCTTCGAGGATGCCGTCGGCCAGGTGCTGCAGGTTGCCGACCCCGCCCGAAGCGATCACCGGAACGCCCACCGCCTCGCTGATGGCGCGGGTCACGCCGAGGTCGTAGCCGCTCTTCACGCCGTCCTGGTCCATGCTGGTGAGCAGGATTTCACCGGCGCCCAGGCCTTCCATCTTCTTCGCCCACTCCACCGCGTCCAGCCCGGTGGGCTTGCGGCCGCCGTGGGTGAAGATTTCCCAGCGCGGGGCTTCACCGGGTGCCGACACTTTCTTGGCGTCGATGGCCACCACGATGCACTGCGAGCCGAAGCGCGCGGCGGCTTCGCCGACGAATTCCGGGGTGAACACCGCGGCGGTGTTGATCGAGACCTTGTCCGCACCGGCATTGAGCAGGTTGCGGATGTCCTGCACCGTCCTGACGCCGCCGCCCACGGTCAGCGGGATGAACACCTGGCTGGCCATGCGCTCGACGGTATGCAGGGTGGTGTCGCGGCCATCGACGCTGGCGGTGATGTCGAGGAAGGTGATCTCGTCCGCGCCCTGCTCGTCGTAGCGGCGGGCGATTTCCACCGGGTCGCCGGCATCGCGGATGTTCTCGAACTTGACGCCCTTCACCACGCGGCCGTTGTCCACGTCGAGGCAGGGAATGATGCGTTTAGCCAGTGCCATAGCAATGCTCTCGTAGGATGGGTGGAGCGCAGCGATACCCATGCGCGCCACCGGAGACCTCAGCGGTGGGTTACGCCGCTGCGCGGCTAACCCACCCTACGTTCGAATCAGCCGTTGAAGCTGTCGCACAGCGCCTGTGCTTCGGCGACGTCCAGGGTGCCTTCGTAGATCGCGCGGCCGGTGATGGCGCCGACGATGCCCGGGGTGCGGGCGTCCAGCAGCTTCTGGATATCACCCAGGTTGTGGATGCCGCCGGAGGCGATCACCGGGATGCGCGTGGCGTTGGCCAGGGCGGCGGTGGCTTCGACGTTGCAGCCCTGCATCATGCCGTCCTTCGCGATGTCGGTGTAGACGATGGCGGAGACGCCATCGGCTTCGAAGCGCTTGGCCAGGTCGATGACCTGCACGGAGCTCACTTCGGCCCAGCCGTCAGTGGCGACGAAGCCGTCTTTGGCGTCGAGGCCGACGATCACCTTGCCCGGGAATGCCTTGCACGCTTCGGCGACGAACTCCGGCTGCTTGACCGCCTTGGTGCCGATGATCACGTAGCTGACGCCGGCGCGGACATAGTGCTCGATGGTTTCCAGCGAGCGGATGCCGCCGCCGATCTGGATCGGCAGGTTCGGGTAGCGCTTGGCGATGGCGGTGACCACGTCACCGTTGACCGGCTTGCCTTCGAAGGCGCCGTTCAGGTCCACCAGGTGCAGACGGCGGCAGCCGCCCTCCACCCATTTGGCGGCCATGGACACCGGGTCGTCGGAGAACACCGTGGCGTCTTCCATCAGGCCCTGGCGCAGGCGCACACAGGCGCCGTCTTTCAGATCGATTGCGGGGATGATCAGCATGGGTTGAACCTGCTCGAATCCAAAGATGAATGGGGTCGGGTCAGCTCTTCTCGAGCGCCCACAAGTCGCTTTCGATGCTCTCGAACCGGTCTTTCAGGTGAGCTTGCACATCGAAGATCGCCTTGTTGTAGAACAGCGGGCCGAGCTCGCGCAGGATGAAGTCCAGCGCCTCCTCGGCCTCGAAGGAACCGACGTCCAGCTCGAAGCGATCTTCGAGGAAGCGCTGGATCGCCCGCGCCGCACTCTGGCGCTGGGCGCCGTCGAGTTCGAGGATCGCCGGCTTGTCCTTCTGACGGGCCATGGCTTACCAGCGGCCGTCCCAGGCGGCGAAGTTCTGCAGCAGCTGCAGGCCGTGGGTATGGCTCTTCTCTGGGTGGAACTGCACGGCGAAGCGCGAGCCATCGGCCAGCGCGGCGGCGAAATCGACGCCGTAGTGGCCGCGGCCGACCACCTGGCGCGGGTTGCCAGCCTGGATGTAGTAGCTGTGCACGAAGTAGAAGCGCGCCTGGTTCGGGATGTCGTGCCACAGCGGGTGATCCACGCTCTGCGCCACTTCGTTCCAGCCCATGTGCGGCACCTTCAGGTGCTCGCCGTCCTCGTGCAGGTCCTTGCCGAAGAAGCGCACCTGGCCGGGGAACACGCCGATGCAGTCGACGCCGTCGTTTTCCTCGCTGTGCTCCAGCAGCGCCTGCATGCCGACGCAGATGCCGAGGAACGGTCGGTCCTGGCTGACTTCGCGCACCAGGGCATCGAAGCCCAGGCGCTTGATCTCGGCCATGCAGTCGCGGATCGCGCCGACGCCGGGGAATACCACCCGGTCCGCCTCACGGATCACGTTGGCGTCGCTGGTTACCAGCACGCGCCCGGCGCCCACGCGCTCCAGCGCCTTGGACACCGAGTGCAGGTTGCCCATGCCGTAGTCGATGACGGCTACCGTCTGCATTACAGGCACCCTTTGGTGGACGGCATCTGGCCGGCCATGCGCTCGTCCAGCTCGATGGCCATGCGCAGCGCGCGGCCGAAGGCCTTGAACACCGTCTCGATCTGGTGGTGGGTGTTGTGCCCGCGCAGGTTGTCGATGTGCAGGGTCACCTGGGCGTGGTTGACGAAGCCCTGGAAGAATTCCATGAACAGGTCGACGTCGAAGCCGCCGACGCTGGCGCGGGTGAACGGCACGTGCATCTGCAGGCCGGGGCGGCCGGAGAAGTCGATGACCACGCGCGACAGCGCTTCGTCCAGCGGCACGTAGGCATGGCCGTAGCGGCGGATGCCCTTCTTGTCGCCGATGGCCTTGGCGAAGGCCTGGCCGAGGGTGATGCCGATGTCTTCGACGGTATGGTGGTCGTCGATATGCAGGTCGCCCTTGCACTCGATGTCCAGGTCGATCAGGCCGTGGCGGGCGATCTGGTCCATCATGTGCTCGAGGAAGGGAACCCCGGTATCGAAGCGGGCCTTGCCCGTTCCATCCAGGTCGATGGAAACCTTGATCTGGGTCTCCAGGGTGTCGCGCGCGACGGATGCCTTGCGTTCGGCCATCACCAGCTCCACAGCTAACACTGCACGTAATTATAAGAAGGGCCGGCATTATAGGCGCGGCAGGCGCCGCGCGGCTATGGGCGGTGGTCGGCGCCGGCCGATCGTCCTACACTGCGCGGCTCGCCTTCCGAGGATTGCCCATGCCCGTCGTCATCCAGCACCTGACCCAGCCCAGCGACCAGGACCGCCAGGACCTGCTGAAGATCTACGCCGACGCGCCCCAATGGCTGCTCGCCCCCTTCGCCGACGCCGGCGAACTGGTCGAACGCGGCCTGGCCGAAGGCCGGCTGTTCACCGGGCGCTTCAATGACCGCCTGCTGGGCGCCGCCTGGGTCGAGCGCGACGGTGAAACCTGGCGACTTTCGCGCCTGTGCGTGCGCCAGGTGACCCGCTACCGCGGCGTGGCCCGCCGCCTGCTGGAAGAGGCGCAGCGCCTGGCGGTGCTGCAGGGCGCCGCACTGCGCCTGAGCGCGCCTGCCGACCAACCCCAGGCCGCACAGTTTGCGCGGCATCTGGGCCTGACACTGCAACCGGCCTGATCCCGGCGCAGCGGGAACCGCTGGCGATCACGCCGTTCCAACTCGGCAACACCGGCACCGCCCATTCGGGCTGGGGCGCCGCTGCGTCATTGGTATACTTCCCGCGACTCCAACCCGTCGCCTGAACAAGGACCCGTCCATGAAAGCGTTCGGCAAAATCATCGGCATCATTGCCCTGGTCCTGCTGCTGCTCATCGTCGCTGCCGGCTTCGTGCTGACCCACTTCTTCGACCCGAACGACTACAAGGACGAGATCCGCCAGCTCGCCCGGGACAAGGCCCACCTCGAGCTGAACCTCAAGGGCGATATCGGCTGGAGCCTGTTCCCCTGGCTGGGCCTGGAGCTGCACGACACCAGCGTGGCGACCCTGCAGGCACCGGACCAGCCGTTTGCCGACGCGCAGTTGCTGGCAATGTCCGTGCGCGTGCTGCCGCTGCTGCGCAAGGAAGTGCAGATGAGCGACATCCGCGTCGAAGGCCTGACCCTGACCCTGAACAAGGACAAGAACGGCGTCGGCAACTGGGAAAGCATCGGCAAGCCCGTCGAGACCGCCAACGGCTCATCGCCGACCGCGCAACCGGCGCCCGCGCCGAGCGAGCAGGCCAAGGCGGACGCACAGCAATCCCACCAGGCCATGAAGCTGGACATCGACAGCCTGAGCGTGAAGAACGCCCGCATCGATTACGCCGACGCCCAGAGCGGCAAGAACTACAGCGTCGAAGGCATCGAACTGACCACCGGCGCCATCCGCGAGGGCAGCAACATTCCGCTCAAGCTCAGCGCCTACCTGGGCACCAACCAGCCGGTGATCCGCGCGCGCACCGAACTGACCGGCAGCCTGCGCTTCGACCGCGCGCTCAAGCGCTACCAGCTCGAAGACGCCAAGCTCTCCGGCGAAGTCTCCGGCGACCCATTCCAGGGCAAGACCGCGAGCTACAGCGCCCAGGGCCAGCTGGTGCTCGACCAGGCCGCCCAGGTCGCCGAGTGGAACGGCCTGAAGGTCACCGTCAACCAGCTGCGCGCCCTCGGCGAGATCAAGGCCCGCGAGCTGGACAAGGAACCCAAGTTCGACGGCGGCCTGTCGCTGGCACCGTTCAACCTGCGCGAATTCCTCCAGGGCATCGGCCAGACCCTGCCGGAGATGGCCGACGCCAACACCCTGACCAAGCTGGAGCTGGCCACCCGCATCAGCGGAACCCGCAACAGCCTGACCCTGGGCGACATCAAGCTGAAGCTGGACGACAGCAGCTTCAGCGGCAACCTCGGCATCGCCGACTTCGGCAAGCAGGCGATCCGCGCCCAACTCTCCGGCGACCAGCTGAACCTGGATCGCTACCTGCCCGCCAAGGTCAAGCAAGCCCAGGACGCCACCAACAGTGCGCGCAAGGCGGAAGTCGCCAGCACCGAACAGAACGCCATCAAGGGCGACACCCCGCTGCCCAGCCAGCCGACCCAGCAGGCCTGGAGCGACGCCCCGCTGTTGCCCATCGCCCGCCTGCGCGCGCTGGACCTGGACGCCAACCTGAACCTCGGCCAACTGACCCTGGACAAGCTGCCCATCGACAACGCCGTGCTCAAGCTGCGCGGCCAGGGCGGCCTGCTGAATCTCGACGACCTGCGTGGCGAGCTGTACGACGGCAAGTTCAACGCCAGCGCCACCCTTGACGTGCGCCAGGACGTGCCGACCCTGCAGGCGAAGAAACACATCGCCGACGTGCCGGTGGAGCGCCTGCTCGAATCCCAGGGGCAGAAGCCGCCGGTGAAGGGCCTGCTCGACCTCGACGCCGACCTCACCACCCAGGGCAACAGCCAGAAGGCCTGGATCGACAACCTCAACGGCACTGCCCACTTCGTTCTGGCCCAGGGCGTGCTGCTCAACGCCAACCTCGAACAGCAGCTGTGCCAGGGCATCGCCACGCTCAACCGCAAGTCGCTGAGCGGCGATCATGGCGGCAAGGACACACCGTTCCGCGAGCTGCAGGGCAACCTGGTGTTCAAAAATGGCGTCGCCAGCAACCCCGATCTCAAGGCCAGCATTCCCGGCCTCTCCGTCAAGGCCGACGGCGACATCGACCTGCGCGTGCTGGGCATGGACTACCGCGTCGGCGTCACCATCGAAGGTGACAAGAGCGACATGCCCGACCCGGCCTGCGAGGTGAACCAGCGCTACGTCGGCATCGAATGGCCGCTGCGCTGCCGCGGGCCGCTGGAGCTGGGCGCCAAGGCCTGCCGCCTGGACAAGGACGGCATCGGCAAGATCGCCGCACGGTTGGCCGGGGACCGGCTGAACCAGAAAATCGAAGAGAAGCTCGGCGACAAGGTCAGTCCCGAACTCAAAGACGCACTCAAAGGGCTGTTCAAGAAGTGACACCGCAACGCTTCAACTCGGCCGTGCTCGACTGGTTCGACACGCACGGCCGCCACGACCTGCCCTGGCAGCAGAACATCACGCCGTACCGGGTGTGGGTGTCGGAAATCATGCTGCAGCAGACCCAGGTCAGCACCGTGATGGGCTACTACGACCGCTTCATGACCGCGCTGCCGACCGTGGCCGATCTCGCCAACGCGCCGGAAGACGAAGTGCTGCACCTGTGGACGGGCCTGGGCTACTACACCCGCGCGCGCAACCTGCACAAGACCGCGAAAATGGTCATGGCGCAGCACGGCGGCGAGTTCCCCCGCGACGTCGAACAGCTCGCCGAGCTGCCCGGCATCGGCCGCTCCACCGCGGGCGCCATCGCCAGCATTTCCATGGGCCTGCGCGCACCGATCCTCGACGGCAACGTCAAGCGCGTGCTGGCGCGCTACCTCGCCTGCGAGGGCTACCCGGGCGAACCCAAGGTCGCCAAGCAGCTGTGGGAGGCCGCCGAGCGTTTCACGCCGCAGGAGCGGGTCAACCACTACACCCAGGCGATGATGGACCTGGGCGCGACCCTCTGCACCCGCAGCAAGCCGAGCTGCCTGCTCTGCCCGCTGCGCGAAGGCTGCCGCGCGCACTTCCTCGGCCGCGAGACCGACTTCCCGGTGTCCAAGCCACGCAAGGCACTGCCGCAGAAGCGCACGCTGATGCCGATCCTGGCCAACCGCGAGGGCGACATCCTGCTCTACCGCCGCCCCTCGACCGGCCTCTGGGGCGGCCTGTGGAGCTTCCCCGAACTGGACGACCTGACCGCGCTCGATCCGCTGGCCCAGCGCCACGCCCTGCGCCTGGGCGAGCGCCGCGAGCTGCCCGGCCTGACCCACACCTTCAGCCACTTCCAGCTGGCCATCGAGCCCTGGCTGGTGCGCGTCGAGGACGCGGCGCCCGCCGTGGCCGAGGCCGACTGGCTCTGGTATAACCTCGCCACCCCGCCGCGGCTCGGCCTTGCCGCCCCGGTGAAGAAGCTGCTCAAACGAGCCGCCGATGTGTTGAATGCAGGAGAAATGTCATGACCCGACTGGTGATGTGCCGCAAGTACAAAGAAGAGCTGCCCGGCCTCGATCGCGCGCCCTACCCCGGCGCCAAGGGCCAGGACATCTACGAGCACGTCTCGAAGAAAGCCTGGGATGAATGGCAGAAGCACCAGACCATGCTGATCAACGAGCGTCGCCTGAACATGATGAATGCCGAGGATCGCAAGTTCCTCACTGCCGAGATGGACAAGTTCCTCTCCGGCGAGGAATACGCCCAGGCCGAGGGCTACGTCCCGCCCAGCGCGTAAGCTTCGGTATTATTTGAAAAATTTTTTCGCGGCACGCTTGACACCCCTTCCGAAAACCCTTTTAATGCGCGCCACGTTGCCCAGGTAGCTCAGTTGGTAGAGCAGGGGATTGAAAATCCCCGTGTCGGCGGTTCGATTCCGTCCCTGGGCACCAAGCCTTCCGAAAGCCCCTGAAATCGCGAGATTTCAGGGGCTTTTTCATTGCGCTCCGCACAAGTCACTCCCCCGTCTCACCGCCCCGACGATTCGTATCGAATGTTTGCTTAACTGCAGTGTCTACTGGCACGTAGCACATCGATCTTTCAGAATCATGACCATCCGGACGATTCTCGCCATTCAGTGGGATACCCTCCGGGATTCGATGTTTCGTAGCGGAGTCACTGTGCGCAAACTCATAAGCTGGTGGAATTCCCGGGGCAACCTGGTTTCCCTGTCTGCCCTCTTCCTGCTGGTGCCGGTGATCGGCCGCTACAGCCTTGGCTGGGGCTCCCCGCTGGGCTACCTGTCGGACCTCGCGCTCGGCACGCTGCTGGTCGTCGCGCTGCACAACCGCCGACTGTTCATCGCGATTCCGGTCATGCTCATCTGGGCGCTGTCGGTCATCGGCACCGCCGAGCTGGTCAGCGCCGTGGGCCGCATGCCTGCGCCGGAAGACCTGCATTTCCTCGCCGACCCGACCTTCGTCGCCAACTCCACCGAGGGCGGCGGCTTGAACCACCTGCACCTGGCGATCCTGATCGGTGCGGGCATCCTGATCTGCGCCCTGCTCTGGCGCCGCCGCGAAAAGGCCCTGCCGCGCTATGCCTACGCCCTGCCGGCCGCGCTCCTGGCCGCCCATGCCGGCGTGCAGTACGTCCAGCCCAGCGATGCGGAGATGTGGAAGCAGTTCAACCTGCCCCACCAGCTCGTTTCGCGCGCCATCACCGGTGGCGAGATGGCCTACCAGGACTGGCGCGACCGCGACCTGCCGGAAGTCCGCCCGGATGTCACCGGCCTGACCCAGCACGATCTCAACGGCACCCCGTTGCTGGCCGGCCGCGGCCAGGCGAAGAACGTGCTGATCATCGCCATGGAGGGGATTCCCGGCGCCTACGTCGCCACCAACCGTGCGGCGCTGAGCAGCAGCTACGAAGAATCCATGATGCCGCGCCTGAGCACCTGGGCCGAGCGCGCCATGACCACCCCGGACTACGTGGTGCATAGCCACCAGACCATCCGCGGCCTCTACGCCATGCTTTGCGGCGACTACAGCAAGCTGGACAACGGCACGCCCAAGGGCGTCGAGCTGCTGGGCAACCCGACCCGCGCCGCCGAATGCCTGCCGGCGCAGATGCACCAGGCCGGCTTCAGCACCCACTTCCTGCAGGGCGCCGGGCTGCGCTTCATGGCCAAGGACAAGGTCATGCCGGCCATGGGCTTCGACAAGACCCTGGGCCGCGACTGGTTCAAGAAGAAGCCCTACCTGGAATTCGCCTGGGGCATGGATGACAAGGCCTTCTTCGAGGGCGCCCTGGACTACGTCGGCCAACTGCGCCAGAAGAAAGAGCCGTGGATGCTGACGCTGCTCACCGTCGGCACCCACCAGCCCTATTCGGCCACGCCCGAGTACCTGGCCAAGTACCCGACGCCGCGCCAGGCGGCGGTGGCCTACCTGGACGACGCCGTCGATGCGTTCCTCAAGGGGCTGGAAGAGAAAGGCGTCCTCAAGGACACCCTGGTGATCGTCACCTCCGACGAATCCCACGGCATCGACAACGTGCGCCTTGCCTCGGCCTGGGGCCTGAACCTGATCCTTGCACCGGAACAGGCCGCGCTGCCGCCGGTGAAGGCCGGCGTCTACGGCCACGTCGACCTGGAGTCCTCGGTGCTGGATTACTTCGCCATCAAGGCGCCCCAGGATATCGCCGGGCGCTCGCTGTTCCGTGAATACAGCACGGGCCGCGAGATGGTGTCGTTCACCAACGGCATGCAGCGTTACCACGACGGCAAGGGCACTTTCACCGAGTGCGACTTCCAGCAGGTGTGTCGGCGCTACCAGAGCGATGGCTTCATCGCCGACACCGCCAAGTTCGAAGGCCGTTTCAGCGGCCGCGACGCGCGCCTGATGACCGCCCGCGCGGACCTCCTCGACCAGTCGGTGACCAAGGCGCAGTCGGCGCGCGAATACCAGTTCGCCACCAAGGAGCGCATCCGCCTGAAGCCGCAGATCGACAATGAGTACACCGACAACCTGATCGGCGCGCAGTACCTGGAATTCCCGGCCAACACCCACACCACGGTGCGCCTGAAGATCCGCGCGATCCAGATGGACGCCAATGGCGCGAAGGTGACGCTCAAGACGCGCTCCTTCGAAAAACCGGTGCCCATCCAGATGCCGGACTTCCCGCTGGTGAAGCGCAACCAGCCGCTGGAAGTGACCTTCGGCTTCGACAACGAGGAGGCACGCAAGGCGTTCTCCTTCCACCTGCTGGCCGAAGGCAAGGGCGTGATCGAGATCACCGACTTCCATGTACTGACCCAGCCGCGCAAGTCGACGATCAATGCCACCGGGTCCGGCGGCACCGGGCTCGCCGACGCCAAGCCGCTGCCGATCCCGCGCCTGTCCGGCCACCCGAACCTGATGGCCAGCCAGCCGCCGGAGGGCCAGGACGACATCACCCCGGCCGAGACACTGGACGATCCCAACCCGCAATTGCGGCAGATGATGCAGTAACGCGATCCGGCGGCCCCAGGGCCGCCGGACTTTTACTGGCCGGTCCAAACTGGCACTATCCCGCCCCCGCGCCCACCTGATGCCCTCATCCGGCGCGGCTAGTTCAGCCCAGGCGACAACGCCGAGCGGCAATGCGACAACTTGCCACTACAGCCGACGACCGCGGCAGATGGGCGCTTGGCGCACTCTGGAGTGCGTGTTAGGTTGCCCCTCGCCAGGATGGCCCCGATTCTGCAGTAACCCCGCTGCGAAAGCGTCCGAATAACAAAAGAGGAGCCCCCTATGGCCACGGCCATACCCGCACTGGAAATCCGTAACCTGCACAAGCGTTACGGTGACCTGGAAGTGCTCAAAGGCATTTCCCTGACCGCCCGCGACGGCGATGTGATTTCCATCCTCGGCTCCTCCGGTTCCGGTAAATCCACGTTCCTGCGCTGCATCAACCTGCTGGAGAACCCGCACCAGGGCCAGATCCTGGTCGCCGGTGAAGAGCTCAAGCTGAAGAAGTCCAAGGACGGCTCGCTGATCGCCTCCGACAGCAAGCAGATCAACCGGCTGCGCAGCGAACTGGGCTTCGTCTTCCAGAACTTCAACCTCTGGCCGCACATGAGCATCCTCGACAACATCATCGAGGCCCCGCGCCGCGTGCTGGGCAAGACCCGCGCCGAAGCCACCGAGATTGCCGAGGCCCTGCTGGCCAAGGTGGGCATCTCCGACAAGCGCCACTGCTTCCCCGCGCAGCTTTCCGGCGGCCAGCAGCAGCGCGCCGCCATCGCCCGCACCCTGGCGATGCAGCCCAAGGTCATCCTCTTCGACGAGCCGACGTCGGCACTGGACCCGGAAATGGTCCAGGAAGTGCTTAACGTTATCCGCGCGCTCGCCGACGAGGGTCGCACCATGCTGCTGGTCACCCATGAAATGAACTTTGCACGCCAGGTATCCAGCGAGGTGGTGTTCCTCCACCAGGGCCTGGTAGAAGAGCAGGGACCGCCGCAGCAGGTATTTGACAACCCGCAATCGGCACGCTGTAAACAATTCATGTCCAGCCACCGCTAACGGAGCATCACTGCATGAACAACTATAAGAAGATCGTTCTGGCTATCGCGGCCACCTTCGCACTGGGGAGCCAGGCCATCGCCGCGGACAAACTGCGCATCGGCACCGAAGGCGCCTACCCGCCCTTCAACGGTATCGACGCCAGCGGCCAGGTCGTCGGTTTCGACATCGAGATCGGCAAGGCGCTGTGCGCCAAGATGAAGACCGAGTGCGACGTCGTCACCTCCGACTGGGACGGCATCATCCCCGCCCTGAACGCCAAGAAGTTCGATTTCATCGTCGCCTCCATGTCGATCACCGACGAGCGCAAGCAGGCGGTGGACTTCACCAACCCCTACTACACCAACAAGCTGCAGTTCGTGGCGCCCAAGTCGACCGACTTCAAGACCGACAAGGGTTACCTGAAAGGCAAGGTGATCGGTGCCCAGCGCGCGACCATCGCGGGTACCTGGCTGGAGGACAATATGTCCGACACCGTCACCATCAAGCTGTACGACACCCAGGAAAACGCCTACCTCGACCTGTCCTCGGGCCGCCTCGACGGCGTGCTGGCCGACAAGTTCGTGCAGTACGACTGGCTGAAAAGCGACGCCGGCAAGGACTTCGAGTTCAAGGGCGAGCCGGTGTTCGACAACGACAAGATCGGCATCGCCGTGCGCAAGGGCGACCCGCTGCGTGACAAGCTGAACGCCGCTCTGAAGGAAATCGTCGACGACGGTACCTACAAGAAGATCAACGACAAGTACTTCCCCTTCAGCATCTACTGATGCACGTGCCGCGCCGCCCGTCCCGGGCGGCGCGCGCCTTCAGGCGTGACTCCCCATGATTTTCGACCTGCACGGCTTTGGCGATCAGTTGATCGCCGGCACCTGGATGACGCTCAAGCTTTCGCTCGCCGCAGTCTGCGTCGGACTGATCCTCGGCCTGCTCGGCGCCGTCGCCAAGACCTCGAAGAACACCTTCCTGCGCATGCTCGGCGGTTTCTACACCACCGTGGTGCGTGGCGTACCCGAGACACTCTGGGTACTGATGATCTATTTCGGTACCGTCACCGGCCTGAACGCCATCGGCAATCTGTTCGGCTACCCCGAATTCGCCCTCTCGCCCTTCGCCGCGGGCACCTGCGCCCTGGGCCTGTGCTTTGGCGCCTACGCCACTGAAGTCTTCCGTGGCGCGCTGCTGGCGATCCCCAAGGGCCACCGCGAAGCCGGCCAGGCGCTGGGCCTCTCCGCGCCGCGGATCTTCTGGCGCATCGTGCTGCCGCAGGTATGGCGCGTGGCGCTGCCCGGGCTGGGCAACCTCTACCTGATTCTGCTGAAGGACACCGCACTGGTCTCGCTGATCACCCTCGACGAGATCATGCGCAAGGCCCAGGTCGCCTCCAACGCGACCAAGGAACCCTTCACCTTCTACATGACCGCGGCCTTCATCTACCTGGGCCTGACCGTCTTCATCATGGCCGCCCTGCACTTCCTCGAGCGTCGCGCCGGCCGTGGCTTCGTGAGGAACGAGCTATGACCGATTTCGAGCTGATCCTCAAATGGCTGCCGAAGATGCTCCAGGGCGCCATGCTGACCCTGGAGCTGCTGGCCATCGCCGTGGTCGCCGGCCTGTGCCTGGCGGTGCCGCTGGGCATCGCCCGCGCGTCGCGGCACTGGTACGTGCGCGCGGTGCCCTACACCTACATCTTCTTCTTCCGCGGCACACCGCTGCTGCTGCAGCTGTTCATCGTCTACTACGGCTTCGCCCAGTTCGAGAGCGTGCGCAAGGGGCCCTTCTGGCCGTACCTGCGCGACCCGTACTGGTGCGCCCTGCTGACCATGACGCTGCACACCGCGGCCTACATCGCCGAAATCCTGCGCGGCGCCATCCACGCCATCCCGGTGGGTGAAGTGGAAGCCGCCCGCGCGCTGGGCATGTCCCGGCGCCAGGCGCTGTTCCATATCATCCTGCCGCGCGCAGCGCGCATCGCCATGCCGGCCTACAGCAACGAGGTGATCCTCATGCTCAAGGCCAGCGCCGTGGTGTACACCGTGACGCTGTTCGACATCATGGGCATGACCCGCACCATCATCGCGCGCACCTACGAGGCCATGCTGTTCTTCTGCCTGGCCGGGGTGTTCTACCTAGTCATCACGCTGCTGCTGACCCGCATCTTCCGCCTGCTGGAACACTGGCTGAAGGTGGACTCCATGCAAGGCCGCTGACCGGCGCGCCGACCGCCCACGGGGCCGTTATAATGCGCGCCCCGTGGCTTGCCCTCCTCGCACCGTGCTCCCGAACGACGCGCCCCTGACCGGCTCCAACCTGCTCCAGCGCTTCCAGGCACTGGATGGCTTCCTCCTGGCCAATCAGGCGCTGTGGCGGCCCAAGCCCTTCACCGTGCTGGAGCTGCCGTGGGAGCACAATCACCCGGAGTTGGCCACCTGGCTGCGCCGCCGCAGCCTCGAGGACGCCGACGCAGCGCACAACAGCCCCGCGCAACTCGACGCTCCCGCGCCCTTCCCCGCGCTGGCTGCCAGGGCGGCCGAGCTGGCCGCCGTCGGTGAGCTGCCCGGCACGCCGTTGGGCGCGTTGCCCAATCTGCTCACCGTCGATGTGCCCGGGCGGAAATGGCAGCAGATCGAAGCCTTTGCCAGCCGCCTGGCATTCGCCGAGGCGCCGCGCCAGTGGCTCGACTGGTGCGCCGGCAAGGGCCACCTGGGTCGCCTGCTGGCGCGCCACGGCACGCCGCTGCTGAGCCTGGAGTTCGACAACGCCCTGGTGGAAGACGGCCAGCGCCTGAGTGACCGGCTACGGTTGCACGCCCATCATCGTCAGCAGGATGTGCTGGCTCCCGACGCCGGCCAGCATCTGCAGCCCGAACACACCGCCGTCGCCCTGCACGCCTGCGGCGATCTGCACGTGCGCCTGTTGCAACTGGCCAGTACCCGCGGCTGCCGCCAGCTCGCGGTGGCGCCCTGCTGCTACAACCGCATCGACAGCGAGCACTACCAACCACTCTCCCAGGCCGCGCAACAATCGGCCCTGCAACTCTCCCGCGACGACCTGCGCCTGCCACTGGCAGAAACCGTGACCGCCGGCGCCCGCGTGCGTCGCCAGCGGGATGGGTCGATGGCGCGCCGACTGGCCTTCGACCTGCTGCAACGAGAAGTCCGCGGCGTTGACGCCTACCTTCCCATTCCCTCCGTGCCGCCGACCTGGCTGGACAAATCCTTCGCCGACTACTGCCGCGAGCTGGCCGCACTCAAGGACCTGGCCCTGCCCGACGACCTCGATTGGCCGCAACTGGAAAGCCAAGGCTGGCAACGCCTGGCCCAGGTACGCAATCTCGAACTGGTGCGCGGGCTGTTCCGCCGGCCGATGGAATTGTGGCTGCTGCTTGACCGCGCGTTATTCCTCGAAGAGCAGGGCTATCGCGCCACCCTGGGCGCCTTCTGTGCCACCCACATGACCCCACGCAATCTGCTGCTGCTTGCCGAACGCATCTGAGACGGGCGTTCCAAGGCTTCACTCACAGCCCCTGTGGATAACTCTGTTCGTAACTGCGGAAAAAAGTCCCGTTTCTGTCCTTCCAGACCGCCTCGCTGCGATCTGATCATTTTCTGAACACACCAATATATTCTTTAAAAAACAATAAGTTACGAACAATCGTGATTGCGATCACATCCCATATGCGTTTTTTGCCCTACAACGTTCGCCGTTGTGCATAAAGGGCCGACAAGGTCGTAGGAAATCAGCCATTCCTGTTGTAATTCCCGCTCCAATGGCGCTTCTTCGAACGGATTGTTGCGTAATCGCGACAATCGAATCTTGTTAATCGCTGCCTAGGCAGTATCATTTCGAAACATTTCACTGCCTAAGCAGCCATCTGTTTTGACATGAATCATTACGACGTCGCGGATTTCCCGTTCAAAGGCTCCATCGGCCAATTGCTGGGCGCCACCGCCATCCTCAAGGATCGCCTGCTGGACAAGCACCTGGCTCACCTGGACATCACGGCCGCGCAGTTCAAGGTGCTGTTCTTCATCGGCAACGACCGCGCCAATACGCCCGCTGAGCTGTGCCGCGAGCTGTCCATCGACAGCGGCTCCATGACCCGCATGCTCGATCGGCTCGCGCGCAAGGACCTGCTGCTTCGCGCGCCCTGCCAGAACGACCGCCGCAGCGTGCGCCTGAGCTTGAGCCGCGCAGGCCAGGCAGTGAACGACGAGGCCCCGCGCATCGCCGCTGCGGCGATGAACGAGCTGGTCGGCGGTCTCTCCCGCGATGAACTGCAAACCCTCACCGGCCTGCTCGACAAGATCCTGCGAGCCCACGGCGCCGGGGCCCATTGCGCGGCGCAGGAGCAAAGACCATGAGCCACCTCCGCATCGCCCTGCTGCCAGCCGCCGTATTCGCGGCCCTGCTGGGGCTTTCGGGTTGCGTCAGCTACTCGGGCCTCGGCACCAGCGGCAAGGCCGTTGACCCGGCCAGCCTGAAGGCAGGCGTCAGCCTCGACGGTACCGCGCTGTCGCCTGCCGCCTGGCCCAGCGACCACTGGTGGACCAGCCTGGGCGACCCGCAACTGGACAGCCTGATCAACGAAGCCCTGCAGGGCACGCCGGACCTGGACATCGCCAGCGCCCGCGCCCGCCAGGCCATCGCCGCGGCCCAGGCGCAGGATGCCGAACGCCTGCCCAGCGTCAAGGGTACCGCCAGCTACGCCGGCATTCGCGCGCCCGAAAGCGTTCTGCCGGCGCCGACCGGCGGCCGTTACTCGGCCGTGAAATACCTGTCGCTGAGCTTCAGCTACGACCTCGACCTCTGGGGCGGCCAACGCGATGCCTGGGAAGCCGCCCTCGGCCAGGCCAACGCCGCCGAAGTCGATCGCCAGGCCGCCGCGATCACGCTCTCCACCAACGTGGCCCGCGCCTACAGCAACCTGGCCCACGCATTCGTCGCCCGCGATCTGGCGCGCGATGAGCTGGAGCGCTCCCAGCACCTCTTCCAGCTCAGCCAGAAGCGCATGGACGCGGGGCTGGACAGCAAGGTCCAACTGCAACAGACGCAGTCCCAGGTCGCCAGCGCGAAGCAGCAACTGGCTGCCGCGGAACAGGAGATCGCCAGCGACCGCATCGCCCTCGCCGTCCTGCTCGGCCAGGGCCCGGACCGTGGCCAGGAGCTGCAGCGCCCGCAGGTGCTCAAGCCCGGCGCGCTGAGCCTGCCATCGAACCTGCCGGCCGAACTGCTGGGCCGCCGCCCGGACATCGTCGCCGCGCGCTGGCGCGTCGAAGCTGCGTCGAAAAGCATCGATTCGGCAAAGACCGAGTTCTATCCCAACGTGAACCTGGGCGCGATGGTCGGCCTGGCCGCCCTGCACACCAGCGACGTGCTGAAGGCGCCGAGCCGGTTCTTCCAGGTCGCCCCGGCGATCTCCCTGCCGATCTTCGACGGCGGGCGCCTGCGCGCCAACCTGGCCGGCAAGGACGCCGACTACGACCTGGCCGTCGCGCAGTACAACAAGACCCTGGTCAACGCCCTCGGCGAAGTCACCGATGACCTCGGCAAGCTGCGCTCGCTGGAGCAGCAGATCGACGACCAGCGCGATGCCCGCGACATCGCCAAATCCAACTTCGACCTGGCCATGCGCCGCTACGGCGAAGGCGTCGGCAACTACCTCGACGCCCTCAGCGTGCAGCAGCAGTTGCTCCTCGCCGAGCGCCAGCTGGCCAACCTGGACGCCCAGCGCATCGACCTCTCGGTGCAACTGATCCAGGCCCTGGGCGGTGGCTACCGGCCCGACACCCCTTCCACCTCCGCCCCGCTCGCCCAGGCGAGCGCGGCCGCCGCGCATTGAACGAGGCATCGACATGAGCACCGCCACCCAAGAGACGCCCAACAGCAATCCCAAGCGCAAACGCTGGCTGCTGATCCTGCTCGCCGTCGTGATCCTGGCCGGCCTCGCCAGCGTCGCCTGGGAAGTCCTCTACGGCCGTTGGCACGAGGATACCGATGACGCCTACGTGAACGGCAACGTGGTACAGATCACCCCGCAGATCACCGGCACCGTGGTCAGCATCGGTGCCGACGACGGTGACCTGGTGCAGAAGGGCCAGGTGCTGGTGAAGTTCGACCCCAGCGACGCCGACATCGCCCTGCAACAGGCCGAGGCCAACCTCGCGCGCACCGTGCGCCAGGTGCGCGGGCTGTTCAGCAATGTCGATGGCTACAAGGCCGACGTCGCCACCAAGAAGGTCGCCCTGGCCAAGGCCGAGGCCGACTTCAAGCGCCGCCAGAACCTCGCCAACGACGGCGCCATCTCCCAGGAGGAACTGGCCCACGCCCGCGACGCCCTGGATACGGCGCGCAGTTCGCTGACCAATGCCGAGCAGCAACTGGACACCAACCGCGCGCTGGTGGACGACACCGTGATCGCCTCGCACCCGGACGTCAAAGCCGCTGCCGCCAAGCTGCGCCAGGCCTACCTGGACGACGCCCGCGCGGTCATCATCGCGCCGGTGACCGGCTACGTCGCCAAGCGCACCGTACAGGTCGGCCAGCGCGTGCAGCCGGGCGCCGCGCTGATGGCGGTGATCCCGCTGGACCAGGTGTGGATCGACGCGAACTTCAAGGAAACCCAACTCAAGCACATGCGCATCGGCCAGCCGGTGGAGATCCGCTCCGACCTCTACGGCAGCGACGTGAAGTATTCCGGCACCGTGGACAGCCTCGGGGTCGGCACCGGCAGCGCCTTCTCCCTGCTGCCGGCGCAGAACGCCACCGGCAACTGGATCAAGATCGTCCAGCGCGTGCCGGTGCGCATCCGCGTCAATGCCGAGGAGCTGGCGAAGCATCCGCTGCGCATCGGCCTGTCGATGGACGTCAACGTCAGCCTGCACGACCAGAGCGGCCCGGCCCTGGCCCAGCAGCCGCCGCACCAGGCGGTGTTCTCCACCGACGTGTACCAGGAGCAACTGGCATCGGCCGACCAACTGATCGAGAAGCTGATCCAGGCCAACCTGGCCGACGCCAACCATCGCACCGCCCAGCGCTGATCAGCCGTCGCCATGAGCCAGCCCAACAGCAGCAGCTTCAGCCCGCCCAGCCTGGTCATGGCCACCATCGGGCTGTCGCTGGCGACCTTCATGCAGGTCCTCGACACCACCATCGCCAACGTCGCCCTGCCAACCATCTCCGGCAACCTCGGGGTCAGCTCCGAGCAGGGCACCTGGGTCATCACCTCCTTCGCGGTGAGCAACGCCATCGCCCTGCCGCTGACCGGCTGGCTGAGCCGCAAGGTCGGCGAGGTTCGGCTGTTCATCGCCGCCACCCTGCTCTTCGTGATCGCCTCGTTCCTCTGCGGCGTCGCGCAGCAGATGGGAATGCTGGTGGGCTTCCGCGCCATCCAGGGCTTCGTCGCCGGGCCGCTCTACCCGATCACCCAGACACTGCTGATCTCCATCTATCCCCCGGCAAAACGGGGGATGGCGCTGGCACTGCTGGCGATGGTCACGGTGGTCGCGCCCATCGCCGGGCCGATCCTCGGCGGCTGGATCACCGACAGCTACAGCTGGCCGTGGATCTTCTTCATCAACGTGCCCATCGGCCTGTTCGCCGCCATGGTCGTCTACCAGCAGTTGCGCGCCCGTCCGGTGGTGATCAAGCACGCGCCCATGGACTACATGGGCCTGGCGATGCTGGTGATCGGCGTCGGCGCCCTGCAGATCGTGCTCGACAAGGGCAACGACCTGGACTGGTTCAAATCCGGCTTCATCATCGGCGGCACGGTGATCGCGGTGATCGCCCTGGCGGTCTTCGTGATCTGGGAGCTGACCGACAAGCACCCGATCGTCAACCTGCGACTGTTCGTGCACCGCAACTTCACCGTGGGGACCCTGGCACTGGTCGGCGGCTACGCAGGCTTCTTCGGCATGAACCTGCTGCTGCCCCAGTGGCTGCAGACGCAGATGGGCTACACGGCGACATGGGCGGGCCTCGCGGCCGCGCCGATCGGCATCCTGCCGGTGTTCCTCTCGCCGCTGGTCGGGCGCTACGCGAACAACTTCGACCTGCGCCTGCTCGCCGGCCTGGCCTTCCTCGCCATGGCGGCAACCTGCTTCATGCGCGCCGACTTCACCACCGAAGTCGACTACCTGCACATCGCCCTGGTGCAGATGTTCATGGGCCTGGGCGTGGCGTTCTTCTTCATGCCGATCCTGAGCATCCTGCTATCCGACCTGCCGCCGGACCAGATCGCCGACGGCTCCGGTCTTGCGACCTTCCTGCGGACGCTGGCCGGCAGCTTCGCCGCGTCGCTCACCACCTGGATCTGGAACCGCCGCGCCACCATGCACCACGCCTACCTGACCGAGAACCTCAGCCAGTACGACCCGGCCACCCGCGCCACCGTCGAACAACTCGGCGGCCCCGGCCAGCACAGCGCTGCCTTGCTGGAGCGCATGGTGGAAAGCCAGGCCTACATGATCAGCACCATCGACTACTTCACCCTGCTCGGCTGGTTGTTCCTCGCCATGCTGGTCGTAATCTGCCTGGCCAAGCCCCCCTTCGGCGCCAAGCCCGGCGCAGCGACCGCCGGAGGGCACTGACCAAAACTGCGGATCATTCTGACAAATCAGTGGTTTACACCCCCGGCGACGTGACTATAATGGCGCCCCTCCTTGCCGGTATAGCTCAGCTGGTAGAGCAACTGACTTGTAATCAGTAGGTCCCGGGTTCGATTCCTGGTGCCGGCACCATTCTCAAAAGCCCACCCGTCGGTGGGTTTTTGCATTTTTGAACTGAATCATTTCCACGCACTCCAATCACTGGAGTAGTTGCGTATGACCGATTCAATGGTCGGATGCTCTAGGAGCATCTGGCCTCATTGCGGTAGTCTTACGCGCTCGCCTTGAGCACGGGTGCCGTTATCCACTGGATCGCCCCGTTATCAAGCGACGCGGCGCAGGACGACTTTTGCAAAGGAATTTTCATAGATGCTGATCCCAGTGATCATTTGCGGCGGCGCAGGCAGCCGGTTGTGGCCAGTTTCGCGCGAAGCGCACCCCAAACCCTTCATGCCCCTTCCCGATGGGCAGAATCTTTTGCAGAAGACACTGCTCCGCGCTCTTGCCTTGGATGGCGTATCGGAAGTAATGACCGTCACCAACCGCGAACTGTTTTTCAAGACCGAAGACGAATACCGCGCCCTCAAGCATCAGGCCACCTGCCTGAGCTACGTGTTGGAGCCGTTTGGCCGCAATACCGCTGCTGCTGTTCTTTCCGCTGCGCTGCAATTGAGTCAGGCACACGGCCCGGACGCGCTGATGCTGGTTTTGCCTGCGGACCATTTGATCAAACACACCGATGCGTTCGCTGAAGCAGTCGCCAATGCGACGCGCCTGGCAGGTGCCGGCTGGCTCGTCACCTTTGGCATTGAGCCGCAGTACCCGGAGACCGGCTTTGGTTATATCGAAAGTGACAGCGATGTCCTTGATGGCGGCCTGAAGGTCAAACGCTTCGTGGAGAAGCCGAGCCTGGAGAAAGCCGAAGAGTACCTGTCTGCAGGTAACTACTTCTGGAACTCGGGCATGTTCTGCTTCCGAGTGGGCACTCTGATCGACGAGATGAAGATCCATGCCCCTGAGGTGCACGAAGCCGTAGAGGCCACCCTTGAGCAATCCCGCCTGACAGAGGCCCCCGCTCATCGCTGCCTGTCGCTTGAAGGCGACCTGTTCAAGAACGTTCCAGACATCTCGATCGACTACGCACTGATGGAACGCTCTTCGAAAGTGGCCACCGTCCCCTGCAATCTGGGATGGAGCGATATCGGTTCCTGGAACGCCCTGAGCGAACTGACGCCGGAAGACACAAACGGCAATCGCTGCGAAGGCGAAGTGCTGGTCCATGGCGCCAATAACAACTATGTGCACAGCCCTGAACGTCTTGCCGCTCTGGTCGGAGTACAGAACCTCATTGTCGTGGATACTCCGGACGCACTGCTGATCGCGCATAAGGAGCATACCCAAGACGTCAAGCAGATCGTGGCGCAGCTGAAAAAGAACGGCCACAGCGCCCACCTTCTGCACCGCACGGTACACCGCCCTTGGGGCACCTACACCACGCTTGAGGAAGGCCACCGCTTCAAGATCAAGCGCATCGTGGTCAAGCCGGGAGCATCGCTGTCGCTGCAAATGCATCATCACCGCAGCGAGCACTGGATCGTGGTCACCGGCATGGCTCAAGTGGTCAACGGCGACAGCACCATGATGCTCAACAGCAATGAATCGACGTTCATCCCCGCGGGACACAAACATCGGCTGGAGAATCCCGGAGTAATCGATCTCGTGCTGATCGAGGTACAGAGTGGGGATTACCTGGGCGAAGACGATATCGTGCGCTTCCAGGACAATTACGGCCGCGCACCCTGTTGAACCTGTGCAACGACGAAAGGCGCTCTGGCTAGCCCATGAGCGCCCATGTCGGAATCACGCACTTCCGAGCAGGCCGACGACCTGTTCGGATCTTATCCGTGATCGTCATTGTCTTCATAATTGCTCGGACGCTCGGCGCCACCGGGCATTGAACATGGTGATGCGGCTCCTTGCTGGACCCGAAGAATGATTGGATTACTCAAGAACATCTGGCTTTACCGGCACTTCATCCTTTCTTCGATCAAAAACGAATTCTTGGTCCGATTTTCTAGAAGTCGGCTAGGCGCACTATGGATGCTGGTTCACCCCTTGACCCAGGTACTGATCTACGCCCTGGTGCTTTCGAACGTCCTGGCAGCCAAACTTCCTGGCGTAAGCAATCACTACGCCTATGCGATCTACCTTTTGGCTGGGATGCTTGGCTGGAACCTGTTTTCAGAAATCGTCAGCCGGTGCCTGACCATTTTCACAGATCAGGGTAATCTCCTTAAAAAGATGCTCTTCCCACGAATAACTCTGCCAGCCATCGCAGTGGGCTCGTGCCTTGTTAACAATGCCCTGCTAGCGATCGCCATGGTGGCGGTGCTGTTTGTCCTCGGTCATCCGCCAGGCCTGGAGCTGCTCTGGCTCATCCCGCTGACCCTCTTGGTGATCTCCATTGCGGTGGGAGCAGGACTAACCTTGGGCATTTTGAACGTGTTCGTCCGCGACATCGGGCAAGTAGTGCCGATTTTCCTGCAGATACTCTTTTGGTTCACTCCGATCGTCTATCCAGTGAACATCATTCCTGAAAGTCTCAAGGGCCTGGTTGAGTACAATCCGCTGTACCACATCATCGGCGCATACCATCAGATCATCCTGTATAACGCCGCACCGCAGTTGGACGTCACATCGCTCCAACTGATCGCCTTTGCGCTCGGACTGCTCGCCTTTGGCCTGTTCATCTTCCGTCGCGCAGCGCCTGAAATCGTGGACTCGCTATGAGCCTCCTGACCGTTTCTAATCTAGGGAAATCCTACCGGCAGTATCACAGCGAGTGGCAACGCTTCGCCCGCTGGTTCGGTATTCCGTCCCGACCTGCTCACGAGCACTGGGTCGTTCGCGGGGTGAGCTTCGACGTTCTTCCCGGCGAGAAAATTGGCATTCTCGGCAAGAACGGTGCGGGCAAGAGTACACTGCTCAAAATGATTACGGGCACCCTGCAGCCCAGCGAAGGCCATGTATCCGTACGAGGAAGGGTCGCGGCGATCCTAGAGCTTGGCATGGGGTTCAATCCTGAGTTAACCGGGCGCCAGAACGTCTTCCATGCCGCAGGCCTGATGGGGTTCAATCAGCAACAGATAGAAGAGGTTGTCGAAGAAATCCAGCACTTCGCCGATATCGGTGAATACTTCGACCAGCCAGTTCGAATCTATTCCAGCGGCATGCAGTCGCGGGTTTCATTCGCTGTAGCGACCAGTTTTCATTCCGACATCCTGATTATCGACGAGGCCCTCGCCGTAGGCGATGCTGCATTCCAACGCAAGTGCTTCAGGCGCTTGGAAGAGCTTTGCGATAAAGGCACCGCCCTGCTATTCGTTAGTCATGACATAGAAAGCATCAAGAAGATCTGCCAGAAGGCAGTCCATATCGAAGCAGGTAGCCTCGTCGAAGTCGGCGAGGCGAAACCTGTCTGCGATCGCTACGAAAAGGCTCTCTTCAGTAAAACATCGGCCATTTCCGAGTCCGCTACTCCCATGCCGATCATGGACGCCGGCCTGGTCAGCGATTGCGAGTTATCCTATGGCGACGGGCGAGCAATCATCCGCGATGTTGCGCTCGCCAACTCCAGTGGCATGAGCGCCAATGTGCTGCGCTGCAACGAGACAATGAAGATTGTCTTCACGGTGGATTTCCACCAGACCGTACGAAATCCGGTTTTCACTTGCTTGGTAAAAACCAGGGAAGGGATTGCGATATTCGGAACGGACTCTGCATTCCTCAAGCAAGAAATCCTCGCAGTGGATGCGGGCAATTCCGTGCAAGTGGAATTCGCATTCAAGGCGGCTTTGCTGCCAGGCATTTATTACATTAACTGTGGCGTTCGCGACCCCAGCGAATCTGATACCGACTTCCTTCATAGAAGGGTGGATGTCGCCATGTTTAGAGTTACCAGTAGTGAAAGCTCAACGGCGCTGGCAGGATTAACCGACCTGCAGGCCGTTGTCAGTGTGCAGGCAACCCATGGATAACAGCCCAATCTTCATCCATTCGCTGTTTCGCTCAGGCAGTACATTTCTGTTCAGCGTATTCCGACGCACCGGCCATTACTGGTGCTATCAAGAGCCGGAGAACGAATGGTTGCTGGAATTGGACAGCAACCCGGATGCACTACTCGCTCTGACCTCGAACAATGGCGGCAACATCCATCATCCCGACATCGGTAAGCCATACTTCTGGGAGTTCCACGAAGTTCGCGATGAACTGAAGGGCCTGTTCAAGGCGGAATTCTGTTTCGAGGAAATTTTTCTCCCGTCACTGTCTGTACAGCAGCGCACGTATTACCAGGCACTGATTAACGCCTCCAGAGCACGCACCGTCTTCCAGTTTTGCCGCAGCTTCGGCCAGCCTTTGGCATTTAAAGAGCAATTCGGAGGTATACATGTGCATCTCTGGCGCGAACCTCGCAGCCAGTGGTGGTCATTCAAGATCAATGACTACTTTGACGCCGCGACTCAGTTGATCTATGGCGCTGCACAACTCCCGCCGGCGCTTCAAGCAGTCAAGGCAAGTTGCGGCATTGCCCTGTCTACCAACGGAGACCTCGGCCACGACAGAGTGCTGGCGGAGCGAAGTCCGTTAAAGTGGCGTGATAATTACAAGGCATTTTTTGCTCTCTGGTTACACGCCCAACTGACACTTGGCAACTGCGGTGATATCGACCTGAGTATCGATCACCTTACACATGACGACTCTTATCGAAATGCCAAATTAGAGGAGTTCGCCAAGCTGGGGATAGCTGATCTGGATCTTTCCGATTGCCGCTCCCCGCTGATACGGCTATCTGATGTCGAAGCGACGGATTTCCGTGAGATAGAACAACAAGTCGCGGACATCTTCATCGCTAACGGGCAGCCCGCGCCAAGAATCGAAGAAGCGCTTGAGCGGATCAATTCTCTCCAGGCATTGGAGAAGAGCCCGTCGACCAGCGCTGCGGCCAATATTCGCTCTGTGGCTCTGCGGCTACTTGATCGCAACGCTGAAGCAGCGAGGGAAACCCTTTCCCTGCAGGACACGCTGCAGCGCCTGAGCACCCACATCGGGAGCCAAGATCACGCGATAAAGCTGTTGAAAGAACACGAAGATGCCTCTCGTAAGCAGATTGCCGATCAAGATCACGCCATCAAATTGCTGAAAGAGCACGAAGAAGCAACCCGCAAACTGGTCGCCGATCAGGATGACGCTATCAAACGCCTGACTGCGCACAGCGACACGTCTCGCCAACAGATTGCCGATCAGGACCGCGCCATCAAGCTGCTGACCGAGCATGGTGAAACGTCTCGTCAGATAATCGCCGAATACGATGATGCTGTCTCCCGCCTGCGCAGCTACGTGGAAGATTTGGAGAGCGCATTAAATAAGGTCCAAGACCATGCCCGGAACCTGGACACAGCGCGGTTGGACGCACTCGCGAGAGTTGAATTACTAGAGACCGAACTTGCCCGGTTCCGCACGGCAGAGCCAGACAACTGATTCACATCCATGGATAGCAGAATTAATCAGGACCGCACTTTGAACACGAATAGCATTTGGCTGGACATCACGACTTCCATGCAATGGCCCGGCGGTGTGGTGGGCATCGTTCGAGCGGAGCTAGAAGTTGCCGCCGCCCTGAACCGTCAGTTTCCCGAACTGCGCTTCAGCATGTTCAGCAACGGAAGCTTCGTCGAGATCGACAAGAAAGAGCTGGCTTGGTTACACGGCAATCAGAACGTCGCCGAAAAATATTTGGAAACGCGCAACAAGAAGGGACAGCAACTCGCCAGACTTGAAGCGGCGGAACAAAACACCAAGGTAGACACCTATCTGGCGAATCTGCAAGCAGAGACCCCCAGTCGATCTCTTCGACTCGAGCGTGCAATGCTACTGAGCGCCAGTGCTCTGCCGTACCGTTATCAGCCGGCAGGCCTTGCATTGAGCTGGTTGCCACGAAAGGCCCTGGGGGTAGCCATCCGGACAAACCGATGGCTCCGCAATCTGCTGCCCAACGCTCCTGCGCAGCCTACTGCTGGTGGCGCTCCCGCGCAGATTGGCATGCCACCTCTGAGCTATCCGTACAAGAGCGGCGACCTCGTGGTCTGTCTGGGCTGGTTAGACAGCGGCAAGGAACGTTTCTACACACAGGTGAAAGAACGCGAACCGGGCGTGGCATTGGCTTACATGTGCTACGACACTATCCTGCTAGGCGAATCGACTCATCATCTCTATCGACCGCAGGAAGAAGAAAGCTTCCGCACCTACTTCAAGTGGATTTCCGAGAATTGCGATTTCATTCTGTATGGTGGTCGCAGCCCGCAGCGTGATGGTGAGTACTACCAGAAGAAGTTCGGCTGGCCGACTCCCCCGAGCATCGCTATCCCCTATGGAGGAACGGACCTCACGAAAAGGTCCGGTGACGGTGATGACCAACTGCTCCTGAAGAGTATTGGCATCGAAGGCCCGTTCGTGCTCACAGTCGGCACAGTCGAGGTTCGCAAGAACCATGACACTTTGTACAAGGCCTACGTATCCCTCATTGAGCGAGGCGCGAAGAACCTGCCCACCATGGTATTTGCAGGGAAGCCGGGCTGGCGCACCGGTGATTTGATCGACACCATCAAGCGCGATCCGAGAGTGGCAGGAAAACTCTTAGTGCTTTCTCCTACCGACGCCGAATTGGATGCGCTCTACCGCAACTGCCTGTTTACCATGTTGCCTAGCTTTTATGAGGGCTGGAGCCTCCCTATGCCGGAAGGTCTCAGCTACGGAAAGCTTTGCCTGGCGTCCGACGTGGAGCCGTTGCGGGAGATTGGTGGCCAGTTCCCCGATTACATCCATCCGCTGGACGTCATGGGGTGGGCCGATCGCATCGAGTTCTACAGCAACAATCCCGAAGCCTTGCGCAAGAAAGAAGAAATCATTCGCGACAACTGGCAAGGCACTTCCTGGGAAAAGTGCGGCAGTGATGTTCTCGACGCCATCCTGAGCTTCGCCGCTATTGCACAATCCGGAAGAAAAACCGGGCGACTGTGGGTTGATCTGACACTGTCCTATGCCGTGTGGCGTGGCGGCGTGACCGGCATCATCCGCTCCGAACTGATCCTTGCACATCATCTGGAAAGATTGGTTCCGGGCGTACGCTTCTTTGCGTTCCACGAAGGCCAATACTTCGAAATTCCCAGAGATCGCTTGCTCTGGCTGTTCGGCGACTCTGACGTGAGCACTTCCTATGCACACTTCCAGAAGTTCTGGGGCGAAAAAGAAGCTACTGGGGAAGGGCATCGCATCCCCAATTATCATACAAGCCCGGGCGACAGCACCCCCGCTCCGATTCTGCAGCCGCACATTCCGGCTCTGGAACACGTAGCATCACCGGCAATTACTAGCCGCGCCCGTCTGAAGATCGCTGCAGCCTATATAATCAGCGTATTGCCAATGCCTTTGCGAGAAATGGCGATCCGGTATGCCAAGCGTAGCGGGAACATTCCGGCACACGCGCTCACTGCCGAAGAGTACAAGCGCAATCAGGAAGCCAGCCCTGCTCAGGGCGATATTCGCGCCGACATCCTCCCATTGTTGGAAGGGCCCGCGCAGAAGTTGCCATTTGACCGCGATGACATGGTGTTCTCTGCCGGTATTAATTGGGATCCCAAACCTCTGGCCGAGATTATCAAGGCCAAGCGCCAATCGCCCTTCCATTTCGCTCAGATCATCTATGATCTGACGCCACTTAATACCCCGCATTTGCACGCCAAGGAAGCCTACGACTGGTATCAGAAGTTCTTCTACCTAGCAGGTCTCGCCAGCGACAAGATTATCTATGGTGGCGAAACCGCAATGCTCGACGGGCAGAAGTGGCAGAAGGACCACGGTTGGACAGTCGTTGAGGGCCTGCCCATCAAGTTCGGCTCGGATATCGCCCCACACACAGATCATTCCCGCGACCAGCAATTGCTGCAGGAGATGGGCGTCACCGGTCCCTTCGTCCTCAGCGTGGGCACACTGGAAATCCGTAAGAATCATGAAACGCTCTACAAGGCGTACCTCAAATTGCTGGAAGACGGCACTGAAGATCTACCGCAGATGGTCTTCGTCGGCGGACCAGGCTGGAAAGCTCAGGATCTCTTCGAAGTGATCATGCGGGACGAGCGCGTCAAAGGCCGTATTTTGATCCTGCGTACCACCGATCAGCAGTTGGATGTCCTGTATCGTCACTGCCAGTTTACTCTTCTGTCCAGCCTTTACGAAGGTTGGAGCCTGACGCTCCCCGAAAGTCTTGGCTATGGGAAGTTCTGCCTGACCTCGGACGTTCCACCGCTGCGGGAAACCGGGCGCGATCTGGTCGAATACATCCATCCATGGGATGTGGTCCGCTGGGCGGAGCGCATCGCTTTCTATTCCAACAGCCCCGACGAACTGAAGCAGCGTGAACAGCGCATCCAGCAGGAATGGCACACCATCACCTGGAAAGAGTGCGCCACTAACCTCACTGGCTATTTCAAGCAGATAGTCCAAAGCAAATCGGAGGATAAAGCATGAAAGGCTCCCGCGTTCTCGTCACCGGCGGCAGTGGCTTCATAGGCCATTATCTGATTAATGAGCTAAAAGACCGCGGTGCGACCGTGCTCGGTACCTCGATGGGCACCAAGACTAATGATCTGGTGCCAATTTCGCTATCGGACAAGGATACGCTGACTCGTACCATTGAGGAGTTCGCTCCCGACTGGATCGTCCATCTCGCGGCCATTGCCCTTGTCACCCACGGAGATATTCAGCAGATCTATGGCGTTAACGTCCTGGGGTCGGAAAATCTCTTCGAAGCAGTACTTGCTGCCAACATCAAACGCCCGACAATGCTGCTAGCCAGTACGGCTGGGGTATACGGCAACCAGAACGTGGAGTTTCTTTCCGAAGACCTGGCGTACAACCCATCCAACCATTATTCATACAGCAAGATGGTCATGGAGATGCTGGCAAAGCAGTACTCCGACGAGCTGAAAATTCACATCGTCCGTCCCTTCAACATCATTGGTTCTGGGCAGGCGGAATCCTTCCTGATCCCCAAAATCGTCCGCCACTTCGTCGACCGAGCCCCCGAACTGAAACTGGGCAATATCAACTCGGTACGTGACTATGTCGATGTCCATCGTTGTGCCTGGATAGTTGCAGAGCTAATGGCGAGAAACCACCAGGACCCGTTCACGGTGAACTTGTGCTCCGGCCGCGGCTGGACTGGCTATGACGTGCTGGACTGCCTGACGGAAATCAGCGGCTATCGACCGAACATCGAGGTCTCCGACAAGTTCGTACGCAAGAATGAAGTTTGGCGCTTGGTAGGTGACCATCGCAGGCTGCACGAGCTCCTCCAAGCAAATCCCAAGCTGCCGGATCTCAGACAAATCCTGGAATCAATGTACAACGACCTTAAGCGGGATACTTAAGAATGTGGGCCGAGCTTCCCTATCTGCATCTGACCCTGATCAGCTTGCTGCTCGCTTACTTGATATTACCTACAACGAGTAAGCGCTTGGAATTCATATGGCCCGTTAATTCCACTCATAAAGCTTGCTCTCATCTGCCAAACCTTGATGCTCTCTGGAGCAATTATTCGACCATTACTTATCGGTTCATCGAAGAACCATTCCTTAAAAAAAGCAAACCCAACACAACTCTATTCCGCACTACCAAAGGAGCTACGCAGGAGGATTTATGAAAACTGCACTGATTACCGGCATTACTGGGCAAGATGGCGCTTATCTGGCGCAGCTGCTGCTGGAGAAGGGCTACACCGTCTATGGCACCTATCGCCGGACCAGTTCCGTCAATTTCTGGCGTATCGAAGAACTGGGTGTCAGCCAGCACCCGAACTTGCATCTGGTCGAATATGATCTGACCGATCTCTCCGCCAGCATCCGTCTGCTCCAAAATACCCAGGCCACCGAGGTCTACAACCTGGCGGCGCAAAGCTTCGTCGGCGTTTCCTTCGAGCAACCGGCAACCACCGCTGAAATTACTGGCGTAGGCGCACTGAATCTCCTCGAAGCTATTCGCATCGTCAATCCGAAGATTCGCTTCTATCAGGCATCGACCTCCGAAATGTTTGGCAAAGTCCAGGCCATTCCGCAAAAGGAGGACACGCCTTTCTACCCGCGCAGCCCTTATGGGGTCGCCAAGCTCTACGCGCACTGGATTACCATCAACTATCGCGAGAGTTACGGCATTTTTGGCAGCAGCGGCATCCTGTTCAATCACGAATCACCGCTGCGCGGCCGCGAATTCGTGACCCGCAAGATCACCGATTCCGTTGCCAAAATTAAGCTGGGCAAACTTGACGTGCTTGAACTGGGCAATCTGGACGCCAAACGCGACTGGGGATTCGCCAAGGAATATGTGGAAGGGATGTGGCGTATGCTGCAGGCTGACGAGCCAGACACCTTCGTCCTGGCCACTAACCGTACAGAGACGGTTCGCGACTTCGTGAGCATGGCCTTCAAGGCCGCCGGTATCGAAATCCGCTTTGAAGGCAGCGCCGAGAACGAAATCGGCATCGATGCAGGCACCGGCAAGACCCTGGTGCGCATCAATCCGAAGTTCTACCGTCCGGCAGAAGTCGAACTGCTCATCGGCGATCCAGCTCATGCACGCAAGACGCTGGGCTGGGAACCGAAGACCACCCTTGAGGAGCTCTGCAAAATGATGGTCGAAGCCGACCTACGTCGCAACGAAGCAGGCTTCTCGTTCTAAAACGACCCGTCGGGGCGCGCCCTCAAGGCGCGCCTTCGATACCCCCTCCGTAATCTCAACCAGGAGCCCCGCATGCGCGTTGGTCTGGGAGTCACTGTCTGGGCCAAAGGCTGTACTGCTGGTCATCTCGATGGAATCGGCGTATATACCCGAGCCCTTTGGCATGCATTAAACAACAAGGCGCAACAAGCGGATGCGGGCTTTTCATTACACCCGTTCGCATTCGGCAGCTCATTGCCCCTATTGGACTGCGGCCCGCCGTACCGTCTGGGTGAAAGATTTTCCGTGCACGCCCTTCGCAGTACCCTTCTGGGCGCGCAGGGAAAGCTGTCAAAAAATGTCGCAAAGCAGATTGATTTATTTCATGCCACCGATCACCACATACCCCGCCTGAAGGCGACACCCGTGGTCGCCAACGTGATGGATCTGATCCCAATTCTCCATCCCGAATGGGCAGCTGCCAATTTACGGTCATTGAAGAATTGGCTGTTCACGCGCACGGTGCGCAGTGCAGACCACATCATCACCATCTCCGAATACAGCAAGCGCGATCTGATTGACCACCTGGGCATCGCTCCGGAGTGCATCTCGGTGACGCCTTTGGGTGTTTCACCAGAATACTTCGAGAGAATACCGCAACCCTCGGTTGACCGAGTGCTGTCCGAACTTGGACTTCAGCCTGGATTTTTTCTTTTTGTCGGCACTCTGCAACCACGCAAGAATCTGACTCGTGTACTACAGGCGCATAAGTCCCTTCCCGCTGCCACGCGTCGTCAGCACCCGCTCGTCATTGTCGGGCGCACCGGATGGAAAGCTGACAAGTTGCTCACCGAGTTAGACGCCCTAGAACTGCGGAATGAAGGCAGGCGCTTTGAATACCTCTCTGGGGAGATGGTGCGAGCTTTGCTGCAGAGCGCTTCTGCATTGGTTTTTCCTTCACTCTATGAAGGATTCGGACTACCTGTTGTCGAAGCCTTCGCCGCCCGCTGTCCAGTCATCACCTCTAATACGACCTCGCTACCGGAGGTAGCCGGAGACGCAGCACTGCTCGTCGACCCTTTACAGGCCGACTCAATAGCGGCAGCGATGCAAGAAATTCTGGAACAACCGAAAAGTACGGCGCAGCGCATCGAGCGCGGCCAGGAGCGGGCCCTTCGTTATTCTTGGGACGCTTGCGCCGAAAGCACACTGGATGTCTATCGGCACATCAGCGGCCGCCGCACCTGACCGGTACAAGCACCGGCGGAGCTTTTCCCGCACCTTTCCTTCGTCCGATCCGCCGCTAAGCTGAATGATGCCCTCGCGAGACCAACAATGGCGAACAAACGAATCCTGCTAGTCAACAAGTACTACGCCCCCTCCACCGGAGGGATCGAGACAGCCGTCAAGCAGTACGCCCACTGGTACCAGGATAATGACCACGATGTGACCGTACTTTGCTGCGCTAACTCGCGTAGCCTGCGCAGCCATCTGGAGTATATCGACGGTATCCGTGTCCTCCGCGCAGCGTCTATGGGGAATCTCTGGTCAGTCCCTTTAAGTTTCGCTTTCTTCTGGCATTTCCTGCGGCTGGCCCGCCACGCCGATATCACCCACATCAACCTGCAGTTTCCATCGGCAAGCCTCGCCCTACTGCTTACGCACTGGCTAATGCGAGGCAAGACGGTGGTCAGTTATCACTGTGACGTCTATCGCCAACGCTACCTCAAGCGACTGACATATCTGTTTGATCGTTTCGCCGTGCGTAAGGCTGACCTCGCTATAACCGGTAGCCCGGCGTTACGAGAGCACTCAGAAGTGCTGCGCAATATCGACCGGGAGATTCCGGCAGTGCCTTACACCATCAACCTGCCGTATGTGGAGGATTGCCTGACGCAGGCGCCTACACAAACTCTTCCTGAGCACTTCCTCCAAGACGGGTATTGTGTTTTCTTCGGTCGTCTCGTGAGCTACAAGGGTACCGAGCCGCTGGAGGCTGCATTTCGCCTACTCATGCAACGTGGCGAGCACATCAATCTGGCAGTCTTTGGAATCGGGCCAGAAGAACAACGGTTCTGGAAGCTCGCAGAAGAGTTTCCGCAGCATGTTCATTTCATCAACGCGTTCGTCAGCGACATCGACAAATACCATCTGATTCATAATGCGAGAATGTTCCTGTTTCCGTCGGTGTATTACTCCGAGGCTTTTGGCATCGCCCAGCTAGACGCCATGGCCTGCGGCAAGCCGATCGTCAATTGCCGGCTGCAGACCGGCGTGAATTGGGTAGCCCCCGAAGACGAGGCAGCGGTTACGGTACAACCGGGCGAAGCCGACAAGCTCGCCGAGGCGATTCTCGCTCTGCATAATGATCCCGCACGGCTCGCCACGCTCGGCCAAGGCGGACAACAACGCTGCAGGACAGTTTTCTCCGAAGAGACAGTCCGCATCCGCTTCCTGGAGCTGATACGCCAACTGTGATCGCCGAGTGGACGCAATCACCTATTGCAGAGCTCTAGGCCTTGGGGCAAAAACTGACTAACCAGTCATCCGCCAGCGGGGTTGCCCGGCCGCAACCCAGACACTTATCCTGCGTCATATAAGCAAAAAATAACTAATAAGAAGCAGGGGATGCCGCTTTGGAAAGACAGCATTCAGCGCTTGCCGTGTCTTGCACCAGTCCCGACTGCCCAGCCAAGGTCGCCATTCTGTTGTCGACCTACAACGGCGCTGCCTACCTTCGCGAGCAGTTGGAATCGTTGATCGCGCAGACGTGCCAAGACTGGGTGATCCATGCGTCAGACGACGGTTCCAGCGATGACACACTAGGAATCCTCCGTGAATATCAGCGCCGCCTTGGCCCTGCTCGCCTGCTGATCCATGCAGGACCTCGCCAAGGATTTGCCGCCAACTTCCTTTCCTCGATCCGACGCACCCAGGGGCAGGCCGATTACTTCGCGTTCTGCGACCAAGATGATCTGTGGCAGCCTGACAAACTCGCGCGCGGCCTGGCTTGGGCAGCTTCGCATCCGGCGGACCTTCCCCTTCTCTATTGCTCGCGTACGCGTCTGATCGACGCTGACGGCCTGGGCATCGGCTTCTCGCCGCTGTTCCGCCGGGCCCCCAGCTTCGCCAATGCCCTGGTGCAGAGCATTGCCGGCGGCAACACCATGCTGTTCAACGCCGCGACCGCACGGTTGCTGAGCCTGACGCCGGACCATGTGCCGATCATTTCCCACGATTGGTGGACATACATCATCGTGACTGGATGCGGCGGCCGCGTGAATTACGATGCACATCCGGCGATCGACTACCGCCAACACGGCAACAACCTGATAGGCTCGAACTCGAGTGTCAGGGACCGACTCGTTCGGCTCCACCGCATGCTCAAAGGAACGTTCCGACACTGGAACGACGTGAATCTGGAGGCCGTTTCCCATTTCAGGCAGCACCTGACCTACGAAAACCAGCAGATCCTCGAGTTGTTCGGCAGTGCGCGCCGCGCGCCGCTGTATCGCAAGCTGTCGCTGATCAGCCAGTCAGGCGTTTACCGACAAACGCTTCCCGGCAACCTCGGACTGGTTGCCGCATCGCTCATGCAGAGGCTGTGACTCAATGACGATCCTCGTAACAGGCAGCGCTGGCTTTATCGGCTCCAACTTTGTCCTCGACTGGCTGGCTCGCCACGACGAAACCATCGTCAGCCTGGACAAGCTCACCTACGCCGGCAACCGCGAAAATCTGGCGAGTCTTGATAACGATGGGCGCCATCATTTCGTGCACGGCGACATCGGTGACGCGCAGTTGGTGTCCTCCCTGCTCCTGCAGTTTCAGCCACGCGCTGTGCTGAACTTCGCCGCCGAGTCCCATGTGGACCGCTCGATTCTTGGTCCGGAAGACTTTATCCAGACCAACGTGGTGGGCACCTTCCACTTGCTCGAAGCGGTACGCACTTACTGGAACGCCCTCGAGCCAACGAGCAAGACGGAGTTCCGCTTCCTCCATGTATCTACCGATGAGGTCTACGGCACGCTGGAAGCCCAGGCTCCTGCCTTTACCGAGCAGCATCCCTACCAGCCCAATAGCCCCTACTCGGCGTCCAAGGCCGCCTCCGACCATCTGGTGCGTGCCTACCATCACACCTATGGTCTGCCAGTGCTGACCACCAATTGCTCGAACAACTATGGGCCGTATCACTTCCCGGAGAAGCTCATACCACTGGTGATCCGCAACGCCCTTGCGGGCGAAGCGCTGCCGATCTACGGCGACGGCCAACAGATCCGCGACTGGCTGTACGTGAAGGACCACTGCAGCGCCATTCGCCGTGTGCTCGAGGCCGGGCAGGTGGGGGAAACCTACAACGTGGGAGGCTGGAACGAGAAAACCAACCTGGAAGTCGTTCATCACATCTGCGACACCCTGGATCGCGAGGCTCCACGCCAGGACGGGCGCAGCTACCGTGACCAGATCAGCTTCGTGAAGGATCGCCCCGGCCATGACCGCCGCTATGCCATCGACGCCACTCGGCTGGAGCGCGAGCTGGGCTGGAAACCGGCGGAAACCTTCGAAACGGGCATCGCCAAAACAGTGCGCTGGTACCTGGACAACCAGGCCTGGGTGGAGAACGTTGCCAGCGGCGCCTACCGGGAGTGGCTCAGCCAGCAGTACGCATGAACGACATTCTAATCCTCGGTGGTAATGGCCAGGTCGGCTGGGAACTGCAGCGAGCATTGGCGCCGCTAGGTCGCCTGACGATCTGCGACCGTCAGCGGGGAAACCTTGAAGACCTGGACGGCTTGCGAAAGCTTGTTGAAAGCGAGCGACCGGCCATCATCGTCAACGCTGCCGCCTACACGGCGGTGGACAAGGCAGAAACGGATTTCGAGCGTGCACAACGGGTGAATGCCCAGGCTGTCGGCCACTTGGCCTCTCTGGCTGGCGAGCTTGGCGCCTGGCTCGTGCACTACTCGACCGACTACGTGTTCAATGGCGAGGGCGAGCAGCCGTTTCGCGAAGAGGACTTGCCGGCACCGCTCAACGCCTATGGCCGCACCAAACTGGCCGGCGAGCAGGCCATCCGCGAAAGCGGCTGTCGCCACCTGATCTTCCGCACCAGTTGGGTCTATGCCGCGCGCGGTGCAAACTTCGCCAAGACCATGCTGCGCCTGGCAGCAGACCGGGAAGAGCTGCGCATCGTCGCCGACCAGATCGGCGCGCCTACCAGCGCCGACCTTATCGCCGACATCACCGCGCAGGTGCTGGGGCGCCTCCGGAACCATCCTCAACCCGATAGCCTCAGCGGTCTCTATCACCTTACGGCCAGCGGCGAGACGAGCTGGCATGGTTACGCCCACTTCGTCATCGCCCAAGCCCAGCGACTGGGCCTGCCGCTGCGTACCACTCCCGAGCGCGTCCTGCCGATCATGACCCACGAATACCCGCTTCCCGCGCCGAGGCCGGCAAACTCCAGGCTAGACACCACCCATCTCAGGGAGACCTTCGGTCTAACCCTGCCGGACTGGCAGTTTCACGTCCAGCGCATGCTGGTCGAGCTGATCGGAGAAAAAGCCGCATGAAGCGCAAAGGCATCATCCTCGCCGGCGGATCCGGCACCCGACTACACCCGGCCACGCTGTCAGTCTCCAAGCAACTGCTGCCGGTTTACGACAAGCCGATGATCTACTACCCGCTGAGCACCTTGATGCTCGCGGGCATCCGCGAAATCCTAATCATATCCACCCCACAGGACACTCCGCGGTTTCAGCAATTGCTGGGCGACGGCCGCCGCTGGGGGCTGGAATTGCAATATGCCGTGCAACAGACTCCCGAGGGGCTGGCGCAGGCCTTCCTGATTGGCGAAGACTTCCTGGCAGACAATCCCAGTGCCCTGGTGCTAGGCGATAACATCTACCATGGCCACGACTTCCAGGAACTGCTGGTCAGTGCCATGCAGCGCGAAAGCGGGGCCAGCGTGTTTGCCTACCACGTGCATGATCCGGAGCGTTACGGGGTGGTGGAGTTCGATAGCCAAGGCAAAGCCATCAGCCTGGAGGAGAAGCCGAGCGCGCCCAAGTCCAACTATGCCGTGACCGGTCTGTATTTCTATGATCGGCAGGTCGTTGAGATCGCCAAGAGCATTCGCCCATCTGCCCGCGGCGAACTGGAGATCACCGACGTCAACCGCGCCTACCTTGAGCAGGGCGAACTCTCGGTGGAGATCATGGGCCGCGGTTACGCTTGGCTCGACACCGGCACCCATGAGTCCCTGCTGGATGCCAGCCAGTTCATCGCAACGCTCGAGAACCGCCAGGGGTTGAAAGTGGCCTGCCCGGAAGAAATCGCCTTCCGCCAGGGATGGATCAGTGCCGACGACCTACAACGTCTAGCCGCCTCGCTCGCCAAGAGTGGATATGGTCGCTACCTCCAACGTCTTCTGACACAAACGGTCTACTGATGAAAGTGACTCCACTGGCGATTCCCGACGTGCTACTGCTGGAGCCGCAGGTTTTTGGCGACAGCCGCGGCTTTTTTTTCGAGAGTTTCAATCAACGGAAATTCGAGCAGGCCGTGGGGCACGCGGTCACATTCGTTCAGGACAACCATTCCCGCTCGGCTCGCCACGTCCTGAGGGGCCTGCACTATCAGATCTGCCAGGCTCAGGGGAAACTCGTGCGAGTGACCCACGGCGAGGTATTCGACGTCGCCGTCGACTTGCGTCGTAGCTCGCCGACATTTGGCCGCTGGGTAGGCCAGGTTCTGAGCGCCGACAACAAGCTGCAGATGTGGATCCCCGAGGGTTTCGCCCACGGCTTCGTGGTCACCAGCGAAAGCGCCGAGTTTCTCTACAAGACCACCGATTTCTGGGCTCCCGAACATGAGCGCTGCATAGCCTGGAACGATCCGGAATTGGCCATCGAGTGGCCAATACAGGTCCAGCCTGAACTGTCCGGCAAAGACCGCGAAGGAAAGTCTTTGGCTGAGGCCGCTCTGTTCGACTGACGGTTTGGCGCAATACCACCACAACAAGAACAACGCAGTACGGAGAATGCTTGTGCAGCATCGGCGCAAGGTTGTGATCGTCCTCGGCATGCATCGCAGCGGGACCAGCGCGCTCACGCGCGGACTGCAGGCACTCAATCTGGATCTGGGCGAGAACCTCACCGAAGCGGTAGAGGGCAACAATGATAAGGGCTTCTGGGAAGACCGCGAAGTTGTGGCGATCAATGAAGTTCTGCTGGAGCGCCTGGGCGGCCACTGGGACTCGCTGACACCGCTCGACGAGCGCCAGCTTGATGCCCAGCTAACCGTCGACCTGGAGGAGCGTGCCGTACGCTACCTCGACGAGCGCTTCCGCACGTCCCCGCTGCTGGGCCTGAAGGACCCGCGCATCAGCCGATTGCTGCCATTCTGGCGCCGCCTGCTGGAGCGCCAGGACATCGAGGCCAATTACGTTATCTGCGTGCGACACCCGCTTAGCGTGGCCCGGTCGCTTGCCTTGCGCGACGGTTTCAGCACGGCCAAGAGCCTGGCACTGTGGCAACAGCACACCCTCGATGCGCTGCGCCACAGCGACGACAGCCGACGCCTGGTGATCTGTTATGAGTACTTGATGGGCGACCCAGAGGGTCAGGTCATGCGCATGGCCGCCCGTCTCGACCTCCAGCCCGGCAGCCGTGAAAGCCTCGACGAATACGTCCATGAATTCCTCGACGATCAGTTGCAGCACGGCCGCCACGCCATCGACGACCCTGAGCTGGCCAATCAGGCGCCGGCGGCACTGCTGGACCTTTATCGGTTATGCATGGAGTTGGCCGCTGATCGGCGTTCCCTGGAACAGACCGAGACGCAGGACCTGCTGCACTCCCTGTGTGAACAATTTGAAGCCCAACGCGACGCCCTTACGCTGTTCCACCGCCACGATAATAGCGAACACCAACGGCGCGTAGCCTTGGCGGAGGAGGTAGAGGAAACCCGTGTGGCCCTGGAGCAACGGCTGGAGGAACAAGCCGAGCGCCTGCGCAATTTGGTAGCTGAACTGAGCGCCGCTCAGCAGCGAGGCAAACGTCTGGACACGGAGCTGGACGAGACCCGCCAGGCACTCAAGGATTCCCGTGCCACTGTAGAGAAGATCCAGTCCTCCACCTCGTGGATGCTGACCAAGCCCGTCCGCTTCACCAGCCGACTGTTCAGCGGAAGACACCGCGAGGCACTGATCAGCCTACGCAACTACGGTGTGCAATTAGGCCGCAGCGCCTACTGGAAGCTGCCCGTTGCCTATCGCGACCCGATGGTGCGCCTGGTCTACCGGCATATGGGTTTTGCCTTCAAGGGTGTGCCGCACTACGAACAGTGGCGCAACCTTGGTCGACAGGGCGTTGGCGACGATCAACGGGCTCCGGAGCTGATCGATATCCAGCGCGTACCAGCCTGCAGCACGCTCGACGGCCGAATCGCGATTCATCTGCATCTGTTCTACAGCGATCTCGCCGAGGAATTTCGCAGCTATTTCGCGAACATGCCCTTTACCTACGACCTGTTCGTCTCCGTTTGCGATCAGCCAGCGTCAGAAGTGGCTCAGCGCATTTTCGCCGCGTTGCCAAATTGTGGCGCCCTGCACCTCCAACAGGTGGAAAACCGTGGGCGCGACATGGCGCCATTCTTCTGCACCTTCGGCGAAGTGCTGCGCAACTACGACTATCTGTTGCACCTGCACAGCAAGAAATCCCTCTACAACCGGGGCGCTACGCAGGGCTGGCGAGAGTACTTGTGCGAGTCGCTGCTGGGCAGCTCCGACAGAATCCGCTCGATATTCACGCTGCTCGACAGTGACCGATGCGGCATCGTCTACCCGCAGAACTACGACGGTCTGCCCTACATGGCCAACACCTGGCTGGCCAACCGTTCGCGTGGTCATACCTGGGCACAGCGCATCGGCCTGGCGCGGGTGCCGGAAGGCTATTTTCACTACCCCGCCGGCAGTATGTTCTGGGCTCGCAGCGAAGCGCTCAAACCGCTGTTCGATGCTCAACTGAAACTGGAAGACTTCGAGGCCGAAGCGGGCCAGCGCGACGGGACCCTGGCCCATTGCCTGGAGCGACTGCTGACCTTGAGCAGCCAGGCACAGGAACTGCCAATCGCGATCCTTGCCGACTCTCAACCCCACGCCTGGTCGCCCTGGGGCTTGCACCACTACTTCGCCCGCAGCCATGAACACCTGCAACACGCGATTGCGGCCGAACAGACCAAAGCGGTCGCCTTCGACATCTTCGATACCTTGCTGCTGCGGCCGCTGATCAATGCCGAATCCACCAAGCAACTGGTCGCCCGGCAGGCCGGCGCCACCCTTGGCGGCCTCTATCTCGATTACCGCGCCAGCGCCGAGGGGCGCGCCCGCGAGCGTGCCGGGCGAGACGTCGGCCTGGACGAGATCTATGCCGAACTGCAGCGTCTAACCGGCATCAAGGATGAGGAACGGCGCCAACTCCAAACACTCGAAGAGCGCATCGAGCTGGCCAGCGTCAGCGCCCGCCCAGAAGCCGTCGCCCTGTTCATGCATGCTCGCCAACTGGGCAAACCGGTCCTGCTGATCAGCGACATGTTCCTCCCGCGCCGTTGTATCGAGCAGATGCTTCGTCGCAACGGTATCGACGGCTGGATGACCTTCTACCTGTCCAACGAGGTCGGGGTGCGCAAGGACCAGGGCGAGCTCTACCATCACGTCCTGCGTGATCGCCAGTTGGCCCCCCAGGACCTCCTGATGATCGGCGACAACGAGCGCTCGGACTTCCAGATTCCTGACGACCTGGGCATTCGCACGGTGCACCTGCTCCGGCCGACCGAACTGGCCCGGGGCCTTCCGGCGTTCCGACCACTGGTGGAAGAATGTGAGCGCCATTCCGAGTTGGACCACGAACTCATGCTGGGTCTCCTGCTACGGCGCAACTTCTCTCCGCTTACCTACGCGGGGCTGCCAGTGCGCCAAATCACTCGGGACGACGCCGAGCTGCTCGGCTACAACATCCTCGGCCCATTGCTGGCGAGCTTCTCCGACTGGCTGTGGCATACCGCGCAGCGCGACGGGATTGACCAGTTGCACTTCCTGTCCCGCGAAGGAAAGTTGCTAAAGGCAGCCTACGACCTCTGGTGCGAAGGGCTGGAGGACACTCCATCCGCGCACTACCTGGTGGTTTCGCGACGGGCCACCACCATGGCTCGGCTCGCGGATTGGGAGGACATCCAGCGCCTCGCGCGGCCCACCTACTTTGCCAACAGTCTGGAAAACTTCCTCGACTCACGCTTCGGCTATCAGCTGAGCGCTGAGCGCCGCCAGCAGTTGATCAGTGCCGGCCATTGGCGCGAAGAGCAGCAGGTGGAAGTGATCGACAACGATATCCGTTCCATCGTCCCCGTGCTGCAGGCGCTACAGGCAGAACTACTGGAGCAGGGAGCCCGCGAGCGCCCGGCGATGATGGCGTACCTGCAGTCGACCCCCCTGGCGTTGGCGCAGAACACGGCGGTGGTCGATGTCGGCTATTCCGGCACTATTCAGGCCCAGCTCACCCGGCTGTTAGCGCGCCCGATCCATGGCTACTACTTCATTACCGACAAGGACATCGGCCAAGTGGTGGAGCCGCTCGGGGTCTGGGCGCAGGGTTGCTTCCTGGACCAGGCTACGCGGCTGCAGCCGGGCGCGGAATTGTACCGGCAGAGCTTTCAGCTGGAGAAACTGCTCAGCGCCGACGACACCCAATTGCTGCGCTATGAACTGGACGACGCCGGCCACCCGCTCGGGCGGTTTCTACCGCAAACCGAGCAGGAAAGGCTCGCCTGTGTGACGCGCCGAGCAGTCCAAAAAGGGGCGCTGGCGTATGTTGCACACGCTCGCGAGCTACGTGAAAACCTGCTACCAGGCCTGCGCCCACCCAGGGAGTTTGCTCTGCGCTTATGGTCGCTGTTCATAGAACGCCCCAGCGCGGAAGAAGAACACATGCTGCAGCGCCTGACGCTGGATGACCATTATTGCGGCCGCGGCTACGTTAGCTGACAGGTACCGCATCGCAAGAGAACCGACGCCATGACCGACCGCAATCTACGCTGGCATACCGGCCGCCTCAGCATCGACGAACGCAACAATCGGATGCACCAGAAGCCGGCGACACTCTGGCTGACCGGCCTGAGTGGTTCGGGCAAGTCGACGCTAGCCTTTGCCCTTGAGTATGCCCTGCATGAGCTGGGCTACTCTGCCGTAGTCCTCGACGGCGATAATGTCCGCCACGGCCTGTGCAAAGACCTGGGATTCAGCCACGAAGACCGCACAGAGAACATCCGGCGAGTGGCCGAGGTGTCCAAACTGATGAACGATGCCGGCTTGATCGTCATCACCTCCTTTATCTCGCCCTTCCGCCAGGATCGCGACCAGGCGCGCCAGATCATCGGCGAAGAGCGTTTTCGCGAAATCCACCTGAGCACGACCCTCAGCGTCTGCGAGGAGCGCGACCCCAAGGGCTTGTACAAGAAAGCGCGCGCGGGAGCCCTGCCAGACTTCACCGGTATCGGTTCGCCCTACGAAGAACCGCTGGCCCCCTTCGAGCGTATCGACACCGATCACCTGAGTCTCGAAGAGAGCGTGGCGCGCCTGATGAAACTGCTGCAGTTGCAGCCCATCGTGCGCTGATCGGTGTAGCATCGACGGCGGAAACAACCGCATGCGATGTACGCCGCCTTGAACCTACATTTGACCCGCTGGCGCTCGCTGGCGCTTCTCCTGCTCCTGCTCGCACCGCTGCTCTGGCCCCTCCACCACTTCGCCGAGCGCTATTACAGCCAGCAACTGGCCGAGCAGAACCAGCAGACCCTCGACCTCTACGTCGCCAACCTGCTGGGCACGCTGCGGCGCTACGAGGACCTGCCGCCGATCCTCGGCGAGCTGCCGACGTTGCGTGCCGCGCTGCAGGCGCCGCAGAGCCTGGCGGCGCAGAACGCGGCCAACCTGGAACTGCAGCGCATCCGCGGGCGCACCGGGGCGGATGTCATTTATCTGATCCAGGCGGACGGCATGACCCACGCGGCCTCCAACTGGGATCAGCCCGACAGCTTCGTCGGCCGCAACTTCTCCTTCCGCCCCTACTACAAGGAGGCAAAGCAGGGTCGGCAGGGGCGCTTCTTCGGGCTCGGCACCACCTCCAAACGGCGCGGCTACTACTTCGCCAGCGACGTGCGAGACGGTGGCAAGTTGCTCGGCGTGCTGGTGGTCAAGGTCGACCTCGAACACATGGAGCAGCTCTGGGGCAACACGCCGGAGCAATTGCTGGTGATGGACGCCAACGGTGTCGTCATCCTGTCCTCCAGCAACGCCTGGCGCTTCCACACGGCAAAGGAGCTGTCGCCTGCCAAGCAGCGCGAGATCGCCGAGAACATCCCGTACCCGGTGCTCCACCCGGAGCCGTTGAAGATCGACCCGCGGCGCTGGATCAGCCAGAGCAGCCATCTGCCGGAAACCGGCTGGACGGTGAGCATCTACACCCCGCGCACCCAGGTCGATGCGCCCGTGCGCAGCGTCGTGCTGATCGGCGCGGCCACGCTGGTCGCCCTCCTTTTATTACTCTCGCTGCTGACCATCAGCCGCCGTCACTACCTGGAACGTATCGCGCTGGAAGCCCAGGCCAAGCACGAACTGGAGCTGCGGGTGCAGGAGCGCACCCAGGAGCTAGAAAGCGCGAACATCCGCTTGCAGGAAGAAGTCAGCAACCGTGAACAGGCGCAGCGCGAGCTGATGCACGCGCAGGACGAGGTCGTGCAGGCCGGCAAGCTCACGGCGCTGGGTACCATGTCCGCCAGCATCAGCCACGAACTCAATCAGCCGCTGGCGGCGATCCGCAGCTATGCGGACAACGCCCGCGTGCTGCTCGACCATGAGCGCTACGACGACGCCCGCGGCAACCTGGTGCAGATCGGCGAGCTGACCGGGCGCATGGCCTCCATCATCGGCCACCTCAAGGCCTATGCCCGCGGCGCCCGGCGCGCGCCGGAAAACGTGGCGCTGCAGCCGGCGATCAACGATGCCCTGGCGCTGGTGGCGCCGCGTCGCCAGGCGATGAACGTGGAGCTGCTCCGCGACCTGCCCGATGCCGCGATCTGGGTACAGGCCGGCGAGACGCGGCTGCGGCAGATCCTCTCCAACCTGATTTCCAACGCCCTCGATGCCCTGGCCGAGAAGGGCCTGCCGCGGCGCATCTGGCTGACCGCCGAGCAGACGCCCGAGCGCATCATCCTGTCGTTGCGCGACAACGGCCCCGGCTTCTCCGACGAAGCCCTGGCCCACGCGCGCGAGCCGTTCTTCACCACCAAGACCAGCGCGAAGGGTCTGGGCCTGGGCCTGGCCATCTGCGACACGCTGTTGCGCACGCTGGGCGGACACCTGGAATTCGGGAATCACCCCGAGGGCGGCGCTCTCGTACAATTGCACCTGTTGCCGGGCATCCCCGGCGTGACCCTGACGCCGCAAGAGGAAACCCGCGCATGAGTTCGGCCGAGCCGTTCGATTCCACCACCCAGGTGCTGCTGATCGATGACGATCCGCACCTGCGCCAGGCGCTCTGCCAGACACTCGACCTCGCGGGCTTCCACGTCGTTACGCTGGGCGACGCGCGGCAGATCGACCCACAGCAGGCGCGCGACTGGCCCGGAGTGATCGTCAGCGACATCCGCATGCCGGGCATCGATGGCCTGCAATTACTGGAACAATTGCACGCGCAGGACTCCGAACTGCCCGTGATCCTGATCACCGGCCACGGCGACGTGCCGCTCGCCGTGAAAGCCATGCGCTCCGGCGCCTATGACTTCCTGGAAAAACCCTTCCCCAGCGATGCGCTGCTGGACAGCGTGCGCCGCGCGCTGGACGTACGCCGCCTGGTGCTGGAAAACCGCAGCCTGCGCCTGGCCCTCACCGAACAGAAGGAAGTCCGTGGCCGGCTGGTCGGCCAGTCCGCGCCGATGCAGCGGTTGCAGCAGCAGGTGGCATCGTTGGCGGCGATCCAGGCGGACGTGCTCGTGCTGGGGGAGACCGGCTCGGGCAAGGAAGTGGTCGCCCGTGCCCTGCACGACCTGTCGAGCCGCCGCAACGGCCCCTTCGTAGCCATCAACGCCGGCGCATTGGCTGAGTCAGTGGTCGAAAGCGAGCTGTTCGGCCACGAGCAAGGCGCCTTCACCGGCGCGCAGAAGCGCCGCATCGGCAAGTTCGAATTCGCCAACGGCGGCACGCTGTTCCTCGACGAAATCGAAAGCATGAGCCTGGATGTGCAGGTGAAGCTGTTGCGCCTGCTGCAGGAGCGTACCGTCGAGCGCCTCGGCTCCAACCAGCTGATCCCGCTGGACATCCGCATCATCGCGGCGACCAAGGAAGACCTCCGCCTGGCCTCCGACGAAGGCCGCTTCCGCGCCGACCTCTACTACCGTCTGAACGTCGCCAGCCTGCGCATTCCACCGCTACGCGAGCGCGGTAACGACATCCTTCTTTTATTCCAGCATTTCGCCGAACGGGGCGCGCAGCGCCACGGCCTGACCGCGCGCCCGCTGGATTCGGCACAGCGCGCACAACTGCTGGCCCACGGCTGGCCGGGCAACGTCCGCGAACTGCAGAACGCGGCAGAACGCTATGCGCTCGGCCTGGACTTGGGCCTGGATGAGAGTCACGGGCACGCGATGGCCGTTACGCCCGGCGCCGGGCTCAACGAGCAGGTGGAATCCTTCGAGCGCGCCCTGATTGCCGCCGAGATGAGCCGTCCGCATAGCTCGCTACGCAGCCTGGCCGAAGCATTGGGCGTGCCGCGCAAGACCCTGCACGACAAGCTGCGCAAGCATGGCCTCCTGTTCTCCGGCAGTGGCGGAAATTCCGCCGACGACAGCGACGCCTGAGCAGAAATCCGCCGATGCCCTTGCCTGCGACCAAGGGAGAACAGCGTCGTAGAGCACTGTGACGTAGTCTGCAGTCCTGGCACACACCTTGCTCCTCCACACGGGTGCGATTGCCTTGTGCATCACACCTCGCGACGTGCCCGGCACGCCGCGCCCGGCGGGCCACGAACCCGGCGGTGTCCTTCCGGCTTCTTGCCATCTCGCGCTTTCGACTCGCAAGGCGCATCGCCGGGTGCAGCGATCCTGCCCCGGCCAATTTCCTCTCGCTGAGCCTTCAGCTCCCTTCAGATAATCCCTACACGCGCGAATCCCGCGTCGCACAGGCGATGTGCTCATTCAGCACCAATCCGCTAATGCACCTGCTCGCCGCGCCACGCGAGGGGCTGCCACGAAGCCGTCATCCGCGCGCGATCAAAATTTCACGAAATCCCCTCTAAATCGGGGCGGGAATGCAAAACCTCTCCTATGGTTTATGCGGGGTGGGCAGAGCAGGAAGTACTGCCTAATACATTGGATAGCAAGCTATTGACCTGAGTCAGGGGCCCGCCCCGGGGAAAGGCGCTCAATAGCTTCACTCTCCAACTTCCTATAGGGAGATTCTGAAATGTCAGAAGAAAGCAGCCAAAAATTAAAGCTAGGCGCTTTGACAGCTCTTGTTGTGGGTTCGATGATCGGCGGGGGCATCTTCTCGCTCCCGCAAAACATGGCGGCCAGCGCGGACGTTGGCGCCATCCTCATTGGTTGGGCCATCACTGCCGTCGGCATGCTGACCCTGGCCTTCGTGTTCCAGACCCTCGCCAACCGCAAGCCGCAACTCGACGGTGGGGTGTACGCCTACGCCAAGGCCGGGTTCGGTGACTACATGGGCTTCTCGTCGGCCTGGGGTTACTGGATCAGCGCGTGGCTCGGCAACGTCGGCTACTTCCTCCTGCTGTTCAGCACCCTGGGCTACTTCTTCCCGATCTTCGGCAAGGGCGACACCGTCGCGGCGATCGTCTGCGCCTCGGTGCTGCTGTGGGCCCTGCACTTCCTGGTGCTGCGCGGGATCAAGGAAGCGGCGTTCATCAACACCATCACCACGGTGGCGAAGATCGTCCCGCTGTTCCTGTTCATCCTGATCTGCCTGTTCGCCTTCAAGCTGGACATCTTCACCGCTGACATCTGGGGCAAGAGCAACCCGGACCTGGGTAGCGTGATGAACCAGGTGCGCAACATGATGCTGGTCACCGTGTGGGTGTTCATCGGCATCGAGGGCGCAAGCATCTTCTCGTCCCGTGCGGAAAAACGCTCGGACGTCGGCAAGGCCACCGTGATCGGCTTCATCACCGTCCTGCTGCTGCTGGTGCTGGTGAACGTCCTGTCCATGGGCGTGATGACCCAACCGGAACTGGCCAAGCTGCAGAACCCGTCGATGGCGCTGGTACTGGAGCATGTGGTCGGTCACTGGGGCGCGGTGCTGATCAGCGTCGGCCTGCTGATCTCCCTGCTCGGTGCCCTGCTCTCCTGGGTCCTGCTGTGCGCCGAGATCATGTTCGCCGCCGCCAAGGACCACACCATGCCGGAGTTCCTCCGCAAGGAGAACGCCAACCAGGTGCCGGCCAACGCCCTCTGGCTGACCAACATCTGCGTACAGGTCTTCCTGGTGATCACCTTCTTCACCTCCGGTGACCCGAACGGCATGGACCCGTACACCAAGATGCTGCTGCTGGCGACCTCGATGATCCTGGTCCCGTACTTCTGGTCCGCCGCCTATGGCCTGCTGTTGGCCGTCAAGGGCGAGACCTACGAGAACGATCCGGGCGAGCGCAGCAAAGACCTGATCATCGCCGGTATCTCGGTGATCTACGCGGTGTGGCTGATCTACGCGGGCGGCCTGAAGTACCTGCTGCTGTCGGCGCTGCTGTACGCCCCCGGCGTCATCCTCTTCGCCAAAGCGAAACATGAAGTGGGCCAACCCATCTTCACCAACGTCGAGAAGCTCATCTTCGCGGCAGTCGTGATCGGTGCGCTGATTGCGGCCTACGGCCTCTACGACGGCTTCCTCACTCTGTAACTCCTGGAGACATCTCATGAGCACGGAAAAAACCAAACTTGGCGTTCATTCTGAAGCTGGCAAACTACGCAAAGTGATGGTCTGCTCGCCTGGACTCGCCCATCAACGCCTGACCCCGAGCAACTGCGACGAGTTGCTGTTCGACGACGTTATCTGGGTGAACCAGGCCAAGCGCGACCACTTCGACTTCGTCACCAAGATGCGTGAACGCGGCATCGACGTCCTGGAAATGCACAACCTGCTGACCGAGACCGTCCAGAACCCCGAAGCCCTGAAGTGGATTCTCGACCGCAAGATCACCGCCGACAGCGTCGGCCTGGGCCTGACCCAGGAACTGCGTGGCTGGCTGGAAAGCCTGGAGCCGCGCAAGCTGGCCGAATTCCTGATCGGTGGCGTGGCCTCCGACGATATCCCGGAAAGCGAAGGCGCCAAGGCGCTGAAGATGTACCGCGACTACCTGGGCCACTCCAGCTTCCTGCTGCCGCCGCTGCCCAACACCCAGTTCACCCGTGACACCACCTGCTGGATCTACGGCGGCGTCACCCTGAACCCGATGTACTGGCCGGCGCGACGTCAGGAAACCCTGCTGACCACCGCGATCTACAAGTTCCACCCGGAATTCACCAACGCCGACTTCGAAGTCTGGTACGGCGACCCGGACAAGGACCATGGCTCTTCCACCCTGGAAGGCGGCGACGTGATGCCGATCGGCAAGGGCATCGTCCTGATCGGCATGGGCGAGCGCTCCTCCCGCCAGGCCATCGGCCAGGTAGCCCAGGCGCTGTTCGCCAAGGGCGCCGCCGAGAAAGTCATAGTCGCCGGCCTGCCGAAATCCCGCGCCGCGATGCACCTGGACACTGTCTTCACCTTCTGCGACCGCGACCTGGTCACCGTCTTCCCGGAAGTGGTGAAGGAAATCGTTCCCTTCATCCTGCGCCCCGACGAGAAGAGCCCCTACGGCATCAGCATCCAGCGCGAAGACAAGGACTTCCTCACGGTCGTCGCCGAATCGCTGGGCCTGAAGAAACTGCGCGTCGTCGAAACCGGCGGCAACAGCTTCGCCGCCGAACGCGAGCAGTGGGACGACGGCAACAACGTGGTCTGCCTCGAACCGGGCGTGGTGGTGGGTTATGACCGCAACACCTACACCAACACCCTGCTGCGCAAGGCCGGCGTGGAAGTCATCACCATCAGCGCCGGCGAACTGGGCCGGGGCCGTGGCGGCGGTCACTGCATGACCTGCCCGATCATCCGCGATCCGATCGACTACTGATCCGCGCGCTATACAGATAGACGCGACTACCTCAACCAGAGCGCAAGCACCTCATGTGGCGGCCCTAGCCAGGGCCGCCAGCCCCGCCAGCCACGAGCTGTACTGACGAGGGCCGAGAACGAATCCCACAAGGAGATAGACCATGGCTTTCAATATGCACAACCGCAACCTGCTCAGCCTGATGCACCACAGCACTCGCGAGTTGCGCTACCTGCTCGACCTGTCCCGCGACCTGAAGCGCGCCAAGTACACCGGTACCGAGCAGCAGCACCTGAAAGGCAACAACATTGCGCTGATCTTCGAAAAGACCTCGACCCGCACCCGCTGCGCCTTCGAAGTCGCCGCCTATGACCAGGGCGCCAACGTCACCTACATCGACCCGAACTCCTCGCAGATCGGCCACAAGGAATCGATGAAGGACACCGCCCGCGTCCTCGGCCGCATGTACGACGCCATCGAGTACCGTGGCTTCAAGCAGGAAATCGTCGAAGAACTCGCCAAGTTCGCCGGTGTACCGGTATTCAACGGCCTGACCGACGAATACCACCCGACCCAGATGCTGGCCGACGTGCTGACCATGCGCGAGCACAGCGACAAGCCGCTGCACGAGATCGCCTACGCCTACCTGGGCGACGCCCGCAACAACATGGGTAACTCCCTGCTGCTGATCGGCGCCAAGCTCGGCATGGACGTGCGCATCGCCGCACCGAAGGAACTCTGGCCGACCGACGAACACGTCGCCGCCTGCAAGAAGTTCGCCGAGGAAAGCGGTGCCCGCATCACCATCACCGAAGACCCGAAAGCCGCGGTCAAGGGCGTGGACTTCATCCACACCGACGTGTGGGTATCCATGGGTGAGCCGGTGGAAGCCTGGGGCGAACGCATCAAGGAACTGCTGCCCTACCAGGTCAACACCGAGATGATGAAGGCCGCCGGCAACCCGCGCGTGAAGTTCATGCACTGCCTGCCCGCCTTCCACAACAGCGAGACCAAGGTCGGCAAGCAGATCGCCGAACAGTACCCGAACCTGAAGAACGGCATCGAAGTGACCGAAGACGTCTTCGAATCCCCGTACAACATTGCCTTCGAGCAAGCGGAAAACCGCATGCACACCATCAAGGCAATCCTCGTTTCGACCCTCGCCGACATGTAATGCCGGGCCGCCCCGGAGCCGCGCCACGCGCAGGCTCCGGGCGCGTTTCCACTCTTTCGGAGGAAATGAATATGCGTATCGTCGTCGCATTGGGCGGCAATGCCCTGCTGCGTCGTGGCGAACCCATGACTGCCGACAACCAGCGCACCAACGTACGGATCGCGGCTGAACAGATCGCCAAGGTTGCCCCGGGCAACGAACTGGTGATCGCCCACGGCAACGGCCCGCAGGTCGGCCTGCTGGCCCTGCAGGGTGCGGCCTACGAAAAGGTCAGCCCCTACCCGCTGGACGTCCTGGGCGCCGAGACCGAAGGCATGATCGGCTACATGATCGAACAGGAAATGGGCAACCTGCTGCCGTTCGAAGTGCCGTTCGCCACCCTGCTCACCCAGGTCGAGGTCGACGCCAAGGACCCGGCCTTCCAGAACCCGACCAAGCCCATCGGCCCGGTCTACACCAAGGAAGAGGCCGAAAGCCTCGCCAAGGAGAAAGGCTGGAGCATCGCCCCGGACGGTGACAAGTTCCGCCGCGTCGTGGCCAGCCCGCGTCCGAAGCGCATCTTCGAGATCCGCCCGGTCAAGTGGCTGCTGGAGAAAGGCACCATCGTCATCTGCGCGGGCGGCGGCGGCATCCCGACCATGTACGACGAATCCGGCAAGAAACTCTCCGGCGTCGAAGCGGTGATCGACAAGGACCTGTGCTCCTCGCTGCTGGCCCAGGAACTGTCGGCTGACATCCTGATCATCGCCACCGACGTGGACGCGGCCTACATCGACTGGGGCAAACCGACCCAGAAAGCCATCGCCCAGGCCCACCCGGACGAACTCGAGCGCCTCGGCTTCGCCGCCGGCTCCATGGGCCCGAAGGTCCAGGCCGCCATGGAGTTCGCCCGCAACACCGGCAAGGACGCGGTGATCGGCTCGCTGGAAAACATCGTTGCCATCACCCAGGGCAAGTCCGGCACTCGCGTCAGCACCAAGAAAGCAGGCATCGAATACCGTTGAGTTTCGCCTGCTGTCAGAAACGGGAGCCCTCTGTGGCTCCCGTTTTCATTCATACGTCCCTGCACGATCTGCCCGGAAATTCGTCGCCTTCTTCCGTCAAATCCTGGCGCGAGCGTGACTCGGCGGTCATCATCCTCGTCAGCTAAAGCATTCCGAATCACTACAAGCCACCGCCTGGCTTTGTGCCACCGGGCAGCCCCGCCATGGGCCACCGTCGTCCGGCGCGCAAGATGCACTTGCTGAAGGAGTTTCCGAGAGATGTCTCGACTACCGGTCATCGTTGGTTTTGGTGGATATAACGCGGCAGGCCGCAGTTCCTTCCACCATGGGTTCCGCCGCACCGTCCTCGAATCCATGGAGAGCACCGCCCGCCAGGAAACCCTCGCCGGTCTTGCGGTGATGATGAAACTGGTCAAGGTCGTCGACGGCCAGCACCAGGATGCCGACGGCAACCCCCTCGACCTCGCCGCCATCGAGCAGCGCTTCGAGCAACAGATTCGCCAGTCCACCCTGATCCGCCGCATCGAGCTGCAATACCTCGACGTCGACGCCGCCCACTGCCACAAGAGCCTGACCGTCAGCGCCGCGGGCAGCCCGGTGACCTTCACCACCCTGCGCAAGCAACTGCCCGAGCCGCTGCCGGCCAACTGGTCGGTGGAAGACCTCGACGGCGGCGAAGTCCGCGTCACCCTGCACGACAGCTGCGAATTCAAGGTCGACAGCTACCGCGCGCTGCCGGTGAAATCCGCCGGCCAGCTGCCCACCGGCTTCGAGCCGAGCGAGCTGTACAACTCGCGCTTCCACCCGCGCGGCCTGCAGATGTCCGTGGTCGCCGCCACCGACGCGGTGCGCTCCACCGGCCTCGACTGGCAGACCATCTGCAACGCCGTACAGCCCGACGAAATCGCCGTGTTCTCCAGCAGCATCATGAGCCAGCTGGACGAGAACGGCTTCGGCGGCCTGCTGCAATCGCGCCTGCGCGGCCACCGCGTCTCGGCCAAGCAACTGCCGCTGGGCTTCAACAGCATGCCCACCGACTTCATCAATGCCTACGTACTGGGCAGCGTCGGCATGACCGGCAGCGTCACTGGCGCCTGCGCCACCTTCCTGTACAACCTGCAGAAAGGCATCGACGTCATCACCACCGGCCAGGCCCGCGTGGCCATCGTCGGCAACGCCGAGGCGCCGATCACCTCGGAGATCATCGAGGGCTACGCCGCCATGGGCGCGCTGGCCACCGAGGAAGGCCTGCGTCACATCGAAGGCCGCGACGACGTCGACTTCCGCCGCGCCAGCCGCCCGTTCGGCGACAACTGCGGCTTCTCCCTGGCCGAGTCCGCGCAGTACGTCGTCCTGATGGACGACGAGCTGGCCCTGGAGCTGGGCGCGGACATCCACGGCTCGGTGCCGGACGTGTTCATCAACGCCGACGGCTTCAAGAAGTCCATCTCCGCCCCCGGCCCGGGCAACTACCTGACCATGGCCAAGGCCGTGGCCGCCGCCGCGCAGATCGTCGGCGAGAACAGCGTGCGCCAGCACAGCTTCGTCCACGCCCACGGCTCCAGCACCCCGGCCAACCGCGTCACCGAATCGGAGATTCTCGACCGCGTCGCCACCGCCTTCGGCATCGAAAGCTGGCCCATCGCCGCGGTGAAGGCCTTCGTCGGCCACTCCCTGGCGACCGCCAGCGCCGACCAGCTGATTTCCGCCCTGGGCACCTTCCGCTACGGCGTCATACCCGGCATCAAGACCGTGGACAAGTTCGCCGACGACGTCTTCAAGGACCACATCGTCCTGTCCAACACCGACGTGCGCCGCGACGACCTGGAAGTCTGCTTCATCAACTCCAAGGGCTTTGGCGGCAACAACGCCACCGGCGTGCTGCTGTCCCCGGTCGTCACCGAGAAAATGCTGCGCAAGCGCCACGGCGACGCCGCCTTCGCCGACTACCAGGCCCGCCGCGAAGCCACCCGCGCCGCTGCCCGGCAGTACGACGAAGCCGCGCTGCAGGGCCGTTTCGACATCATCTACAACTTCGGCAACGACATGATCGACGAGCAGGCCATCGAGATCAGCGACCAGGGCATCCAGGTCCCCGGCTTCAGCCAGACCATCGCCTACAAGAAGGACGAGCGCTTCCGCGACATGATCGACTGATCGCCGACGTTCAACGAAAAAGCCGGGCAAATGCCCGGCTTTTTACTTCTGAAGACGAGCGGCTCTTCGTAGGAGCGAGCTTGCTCGCGAACGGAGTCACCGGAGGCATTGAGGTTGAGCGGTTCGCGAGCAAGCTCGCTCCTACAGGACCACGGCGAACCCCACCGCCTGCGTAGGTGCGGATTTATCCGCGATGACCGACCGCGCGCCGAGATGGCCAGTCAATACGTCCCCTGCCCCACGCCCAACTCCAGAATGCTCGCCTTGAGATTCTCGAAGTCGTATTCGGTCAGGCCGACGTAATCCAGCACCACCGCGCGCACGCTTTCCCACTCGTGGTCCTCGTCCTGGTTGCCCAGCACGCGGTACGACCCGCAGATGTGCTCGGCCATCTTCAGGATCGCCAGCAGGTTCTTCAGCTGGGTGTCGCGCGAATTGTCGTCGCTGAAGATCGACAGCGCGTTGTGATGGTTGGCGATGGCCTCGCACACATGCTCCGGCAGGCGCCAGGAGCGCGCGGTGAAGTAGCCGACCACCGCATGGTTGGTGTTCAGCACGCGGTTTTCGGTATCCACCACGCGGCGCTCATCGCTGGCGCTGGCGTAGGCCTCCTCCAGCACATCCATGTAGTGCGGGAAGCGCTTGAGCATCAGCGGGATGCCGCAGTTGTGGAACAGCCCCAGCGCGTAGGCCTCGTCCACCGACTCGTAGCCGATGCGCTTGGCCAGGTTCAGGCAGCTCATGGCCACGTCCTGGGCGGTATCCCAGAAGCGGTTGAGGGTGACGATGGTGGCGTCGCTCATCTCGCCCTTGATCGACTGGGCGTTGATCAGGTTGATCACCGAGCGGCTGCCCAGCAGGTTCACCGCGCGCTGGATCGAGGTGATGCGGTTGGCCAGGCCGAAGAACGGCGAGTTCACCAGCTTCAGCAGCGCACCGGAGAGCCCCGGGTCCTGGCTGATCAGTCTGGCGATCGCCTTCAGGTCCGGATTGGGCATGAACTGCTCCATCTGCAGGTCAACCATGATCTGCGGCTGCGGCGGCACGCTGATGCCCTGCAGGGCCTGACGGATCTGTTCGGCGGAGAGTTCTTGGGACATGGGGCGCGCTGGCGAAGTGGACGGGGGCACAGTTTACCCAGAGCGGAGCCGTCTGGAACTGCCCTTTCGATGCTTCATGCATCGGCCGCGCCGGCCAAACCTTTACCGCGCAGCGAAGCGACCAAAAGCGCGTGCCTCGGGCACCGGCGCAGCGCCCTGCTGCGCTATAATCCCGCTCTTTTGCCGGAGCCCTCCCCATGACCCTGCCCAGCCTGCGTCTGAAAGCCAACGCCGAGCGCCGCCTGCGCGCCGGCCACCTGTGGGTCTACAGCAACGAGGTGGACGTTGCCGCCACCCCGCTGAACGGATTCGGCGCCGGCGAACAGGCCATCCTCGAAATGGCCAACGGCAAGCCGCTGGGCATCGTCGCGTTGAGCCCGAACAACCTCATCTGCGCCCGCCTGATTTCCCGCGATACCAAGCACGTTCTCGACAAATCGCTGCTGGTTCATCGCCTGAACGTGGCCCTGAGCCTGCGCGACCGCCTGTTCGACAAGCCGTTCTACCGCCTGGTCTACGGCGACTCCGACCTGCTGCCCGGCCTGGTGGTGGACCGCTTCGGCGACGTGCTGGTGGTGCAACTCGCCTCGGCGACCATGGAGAAGCACCGCGACGACGTCCTCGCCGCCCTGCTGCAGGTACTCAAGCCCAGCGCCGTGCTGTGGAAGAACGACTCCAGCGCCCGCGACGCCGAGGGCCTCGAGCGCTACGTGGCAAACGCCTACGGCGACGTGCCGGAATGGGTCGCCCTGGAAGAGAACGGCGTGAAGTTCGAAGCCCCGGTGCTGGCCGGCCAGAAGACCGGCTGGTTCTACGACCACCGCATGAACCGCGCCCGCCTGCAGCCCTATGTGCAAGGCAAGCGCGTGCTCGACCTGTTCAGCTACATCGGCGGCTGGGGCATCCAGGCCGCGGCGTTCGGCGCCAGCGACGTGATGTGCGTGGACGCCTCCGGCTTCGCCCTCGACGGCGTGGAGCGCAACGCCGCGCTGAACGGCGTGGCCGACAAGGTCGCCTGCGTCGAGGGCGACGTCTTCGAAGCCCTGCGGGAACTGAAGGCCGCCGACGAGCGCTTCGACGTGATCGTGGCCGACCCGCCCGCCTTCATCAAGCGCAAGAAGGACCTGAAGAACGGCGAGGCCGCCTACCGCCGCCTCAACGAACAGGCCATGCGCCTGCTGTCCAAGGACGGCATCCTGGTCAGCGCCTCCTGCTCCATGCACCTGCCCGAGGACGACCTGCAGAACATCCTGCTGGGCAGCGCCCGCCACCTGGACCGCAATATCCAGCTGCTCGAGCGCGGCGGCCAGGGCCCGGACCACCCGGTCCACCTGGCGATCCCGGAGACCCGCTACATCAAGAGCCTGACCGTGCGCCTGCTGCCCAACGGCTGAGGCATCAGGGCAACGGAAAACGGGGCGCTCCCTGACAGAAGCGCCCCGTTTTCATGTCAGCGAATGGCCGATGGCTCGCGCCCTCGCCCGTGTAGGGCGCATAAAGTGGAACGCTTTATCCGCCGTCTCCGCCTTGCCTCCGGGACCGCCCGTTCTTATCTGATCGGCATCAGCGAATCCGCCTCGCTGAGCGCCGCCTTGCCGGTCTTGCGCTCGAACAGGCACAGCTCGCGGCCCGGCTTGCCCTTCATGTGCTTCTGGGCGTAGGTCCCGCCGATCATCAGCGCCGTGTAACCCACGCTGTCGTCGAACAGCACCGGCGAGCCCAGCACCTTCTTGTTCTGCAGATGGCTCAGCGCCAGGCAGGCCTCGCGCTGCTGCTTGTCCTGCGCCTGCCAGGCCGCATCGGAGGAGGCCTGCGCGCTGCCGGCGACGAGGCTGGCGAGCACGAGGATACGGGTGACTTTCATGAAGTTGCTCCTGCAACCAAGGGGGACGGAAAAACGCCAATGGCCATTCAGACCACGCCAGGATGGCAACAGTCTACGCCGCGCCCCGACCGCCAGCCTTTCCCTGGCGGCAAGGGCCGGCGTAGAATCGGGCAATTCCTGCCATTTATCCCCCGGCGGGCCTGTGAGCCCCGGCCGCGCAGGCGGTGACCCCGCCACGCCCCGCGCCGACCTCGCCCATGCAAGGCCATCTGCTGTTTGCATCCGGTGCGTACCGCGCTCACGATACGACTTAGAGTTTGCTCAAGGTCTCGTCGGCCAGCCCTACCCGCTGTACGCCGCCGCATAGAAGACCCGGAACGACTCCCACCGTGACCTGATGCGCAGGAACCCGTCATGCCCGATTACCGCTCGAAAACCTCCACCCACGGCCGCAACATGGCCGGCGCCCGTGCCCTGTGGCGCGCCACCGGGATGAAGGACGAAGACTTCAAGAAGCCGATCATCGCCATCGCCAACTCCTTCACCCAGTTCGTGCCCGGCCACGTGCACCTGAAGGACCTGGGCCAGCTGGTTGCCCGCGAGATCGAAAAACACGGCGGCGTGGCCAAGGAATTCAACACCATCGCCGTGGACGACGGCATCGCCATGGGCCACGACGGCATGCTCTATTCCCTGCCGTCGCGCGAGATCATCGCCGACTCCGTGGAATACATGGTCAACGCCCACTGCGCCGACGCCATCGTCTGCATCTCCAACTGCGACAAGATCACCCCCGGCATGCTGATGGCCGCCCTGCGCCTGAACATTCCGGTGGTGTTCGTCTCCGGCGGCCCGATGGAAGCCGGCAAGACCAAGCTGGCCAACCACGGCCTGGACCTGGTCGATGCCATGGTCGTCGCCGCCGACGATTCCTGCTCCGACGAAAAGGTCGCCGAGTACGAGCGCAGCGCCTGCCCGACCTGCGGCTCCTGCTCCGGCATGTTCACCGCCAACTCGATGAACTGCCTGACCGAAGCCCTGGGCCTGTCCCTGCCGGGCAACGGCTCGACCCTGGCCACCCACGCCGACCGCGAGCAGCTGTTCCTGCGCGCCGGCCGCCTGGCGGTGGAGCTGTGCCAGCGCTACTACGGCGAAGGCGACGAGTCCGTGCTGCCGCGCAATGTCGCCAGCTTCAAGGCGTTCGAGAACGCCATGACCCTGGACATCGCCATGGGCGGTTCGACCAACACCATCCTGCACCTGCTGGCCGCCGCCCAGGAGGCGGAGATCGCCTTCGACCTGCGCGACATCGATCGCCTGTCGCGCAAGGTGCCGCAGCTGTGCAAGGTCGCGCCGAACATCCAGAAGTACCACATGGAAGACGTGCACCGCGCCGGTGGCATCTTCTCCATCCTCGGCGAGCTGGCCCGCGGCGGCCTGCTGCACACCGACGTACCGACCGTGCACAGCCCGAGCATGGCCGACGCCATCGCCGAATGGGACATCACCCAGACCCAGGACGAGAAGGTCCACACCTTCTTCAAGGCCGGCCCGGCCGGCATCCCGACCCAGGTCGCATTCAGCCAGAGCACCCGCTGGGACACCCTGGACGATGACCGCGCCGAAGGCTGCATCCGCAGCGTCGAGCACGCCTACTCCCAGGAAGGCGGCCTGGCCGTGCTGTACGGCAACATCGCCCTCGACGGTTGCGTGGTGAAGACCGCTGGCGTCGACGAATCCATCCACGTATTCGAAGGCCGCGCGAAGATCTTCGAAAGCCAGGACAGCGCCGTGAAAGGCATCCTCGCCGACGAAGTGAAGCCGGGCGACATCGTGATCATCCGCTACGAAGGCCCCAAAGGCGGCCCGGGCATGCAGGAAATGCTGTATCCGACCAGCTACCTGAAGTCCAAGGGCCTGGGCAAGGCCTGCGCCCTGCTCACCGACGGCCGCTTCTCCGGCGGCACCTCGGGCCTGTCCATCGGCCACGCCTCGCCGGAAGCCGCCGCGGGCGGTGCCATCGGCCTGGTGCAGGACGGCGACAAGGTGCTGATCGACATCCCCAACCGCAGCATCAACCTGCTGGTGAGCGATGAAGAACTGGCTGCCCGCCGCGTCGAGCAAGACAAGAAGGGCTGGAAGCCGGCCCAGCCGCGCGCTCGTAAGGTGAGCACCGCGCTGAAAGCCTACGCCCTGCTCGCCACCAGCGCCGACAAGGGCGCGGTGCGCAACAAGGCGCTGCTGGACGGCTGAGTCTGGTAGAACCAAGAAAAAGCCCGGCACCTGCCGGGCTTTTTCTTTCCCACGTCACCCGACTCGCGTCACGGCGTGACCGGTGCCGTGGCCGCGCAGCCGCCCGTACCGAGCTTGATGCCGCGATCCGAGTTGCAGATGGTGCCTTCGGTTTTCCATAGCACGTGGGTATCCCCGGTCGATTTCGTCGGTGTCATCAACAGGGTCAGCGCCGTGCCATCGCTGGTCGTGGCGCTGGTGGTGACGTCGATGATGCCTTTCTCCTTCACAGCGTACGACGTGATGTTGTCGGTCTTCAGCAGTGCCGGGATGCCAAATGTCCCGCCCTTGCACTCCTCGGGCTTGTCCGCCTCGGAAATGCACAGGCTGACCGCCGTCTTCACCGCCGCCAGTTCGCTGACCGCCGCAGCCGCCTTGGTGCGCGAGGAATAGTTGGAATACAGCGGGATCGACACCGAAGCCAGGATCCCGATGATCGCCACCACGATCATCAGTTCGATCAGGGTAAAACCATGTTGTGTGCGCATCTGCGTGTCCTTCTGGGATGAGCCGGAGGCCTGGATGGCTCCGGGTGCAGTCCAGTGAAGTCACGCCAGCCGGCGCTTACATTCAGACGCCTCCCGCCTGCGGGGCAGAAAGTTCGGTGCTGACCACCCGATCGGGACCACAGTGGGCCATCTCGTACAGCGAGAAGCGCCAATGGGACCAGTCCACTCATCCCGACCTGCCTCATGGCACTGTGCGATCCCGCCCTGGCCCAGTAAAATCGCGCTCTTTTTTCCCGGACCGCCGCCCATGAGCTCCCTTGAGAACCCGTCCGCCGCCAAGGACCAACCCGACCTGGTCTATGGCCTGGAAGATCGCCCCGCCCTGCCCATTGCCTGGCTGGCGGCGCTGCAGCACCTGCTGGCGATCATCGTGCCCATCGTCACCCCTGGCCTGTTGATCTGCCAGGCGCTGGGCGTGTCGCCGCGCGACACCAACCTGATCGTGTCGATGTCGCTGGTCATCTCCGGCATCGCCACCTTCGTCCAGTGCAAGCGCTTCGGGCCGTTCGGCGCGGGACTGCTGATCGTCCAGGGCACCAGCTTCAACTTCGTCGGCCCGCTGATCGCCGGCGGTGCGCTGATGGTGAAGAACGGCACGCCGGTGGAAGCGGTGATGGCGGCCATCTTCGGCGTGGTCATGGCCGGCTCCTTCGTGGAGATGGGCGTGTCGCGCATCCTGCCCTTCGTGAAGCGCCTGATCACCCCGCTGGTCACCGGCATCGTGGTGCTGATGATCGGCCTGACGCTGATCAAGGTCGGCCTGATCAGCATGGGCGGCGGCTTCTCCGCCATGGCCAACGGCACCTTCGCCAACGGCGAAAACCTGATGCTCTCAGGCCTGGTGCTGGCGATCATCGTCATCCTCAACCGCATCCCGGTGGTGTGGATGCGCAGCGGCGCCATCGTCATCGCCCTCGCCGTGGGCTACGCGCTGGCCGGCTACCTGGGCCGCCTGGACTTCACCGGCATGCACGAGGCGCCGGCCTTCCAGGTGCCGGTGCCGCTGCACTTCGGCGTGGGGTTCTCCTGGAGCCTGTTCATCCCGATGCTGGTGATCTACCTGGTCACCTCACTGGAAGCCATCGGTGACGTCACCGCCACCAGCAAGATCTCCCAGCAGCCGGTCGAAGGCCCGCTGTGGATGCAGCGCATCAAGGGCGGCGTGCTGGTGAATGGCGCCAACTCGCTGCTCGCCGGCCTGTTCAACACCTTCCCCAGCTCGGTGTTCGCGCAGAATAACGGCGTCATCCAGCTGACCGGCGTCGCCAGCCGCCACGTCGGCCTGTGGATCGCCGCCATGCTCATCGTGCTCGGCCTGTTCCCCAGCGTCGCCGGGGTGATCCAGGCGGTTCCCGAGCCGGTGCTCGGCGGTGCGGTAATGGTGATGTTCGGCGCGGTCGCCGCCTCGGGCATCAACATCCTCGCCGGCACCCACCTGGACCGCCGCGCGCTGCTGATCATCGCCGTCAGCCTGGCGCTGGGCCTGGGTATCTCGCAGGTGCCGGAGTTCCTCGCGCACATGCCCCACGCCATCCGCAACGTGCTGGAATCGGGCGTGGCCACCGGCGGCATCTGCGCCCTGCTGCTGAACTGGTTCCTGCCCGAGTCCGACGCCGCCAGGGCCTCGCACAACGGCTGAAGCGCCACGACGCCACCCTCGGGTGGCGTCGTCGTTTATGCTCCTGCCATGACCACGACCCTGCGCATCGGCGTCATCGCCGACACCCATGGCCTGCTGCGCCCCGACGCGCTGGCGGCGCTGCACGGCTGCCAACGCATCCTGCACCTGGGCGACATCGGCCCCGCCTCGCTGCTCGACCAGTTGCGCGACATCGCGCCGCTGGACGTCGTGCGCGGCAACAACGACACCGACGACTGGGCCGCCGCCCTGCCGGAAACGCTGCGGCTGGAGCTGGGCGGGCTGCGGCTCTACCTGATCCACGACCTCAAGCAGCTGGCCATCGACCCGGTGGCCGACGGCATCGACGTGGTGCTCGCGGGGCATTCGCACAAGCCGCTGAACGAGGTGCGCGACGGCGTGCTGTACCTCAACCCGGGCAGCGCCGGGCCCCGGCGGTTCAGGCTGCCGATTGGGTTGGCGATCCTGGAGATCGCCGAAGGGCAGCCAAGGGTGGAGATGGTCACGCTCGTGTAAGAGCGTTCGCGAGCAAGCTCGCTCCTACGAAGAGCCGTGCACATCCTGTAGGAGCGAGCTTGCTCGCGAACCGCCCCGGCATCGCGGTCATCGGTCGAGCAACTGCGCGGCCAGCTGCGCCACCGCCTCCTGCCGCTCGGTCTTTTCGCTGCGGCGGCCGCCATTGAGGGCGGACCACTCCGGGTGCGCCCGCGCCTTGCGCAGAGCCTCGGGGAGCTTGCCCTCGCGCCATTGCTTGTCCTCGGGCGACTGCACGTGGATCGCCTCCACCGCCGCGTGCCCGCGCGTCTGCAGGGCCGCCAGCAGTTGCCGCTGACGCAGCGCCAGCAGGCGCAGCACGCTGTCGTCCACGGACAGCTCGCGGCTGCCCTTGAGCTTGCCCAGCAGGCGCTGGCCGTAATGCCCGACGGTCTGCCAGGCGCCGCCGGCGATGGCGCCCAGCGCGGTGGCCGCGCCGAGGGTCAGGCCACCGACCAGCAGGTCGATCCCCGCCCCCGCCGCCGCGCCCGCCGCCACTCCGCCGCCCAGGCGAATGCCCAGCTGGCGCAAGGTTTCCGGGTTGAACAGGTCATCGCCCCAGCGCCCGTCCAACAGCGGCAGGTCGGCGGCGCGGGCATCGTCCTTGCGGAAGGCGTAGAGGCTGAGCAACGCCTTGACGCAGGTGTCTTCGCGCTTGCGCACCTGGTTGCGCAGCGTCTCGGTGGCGGCGCGCACCGCCGCATCGCCAGCGGGCACCAGTTGGCGGCAGGCGGCGACATCCACCAGCAGCTCGGCGATCAGCCGCGCCCCGGCTTCGCGGCGGGCGACGGCCTGGGCCTCGTGATCGGCCACCAGGCGGTCCAGCTGCGGACGTGCGCGTTCCAGCAGCAGCGCCAGGCTTTCGTACAGCCGGCGCTCGCCGTCCAGCGGCGGCGCCACGCTGTCGAAACGCACCAGCGCATGCAGGCCAAGGCGGGACAGCGCCTCGCGCCACTGCTCCTCGCGGTGCTGCGGGCTGGCGACAAAGTTCAGCACCGGCAGCAGCGGCCGCGCGCAGGCGGCGAGCACCGCCAGTTCGTCGCGGTACTTGGCCAGCACCGGCTCGCGGGCGTCGATCACGTAGAGGCCGGCGTCGGAGGCGAGCAACTGGCGCAGCACCTTGGCTTCCTGTTCGAAGCGGCCACGGGCCTCGCTGCCGTCGAGAAAGCGCCGCAGCTTCTCCGGGCCGTCCAGGCGCTCGCCGGGGCGCTCCAGAGCGTCGAGGAAATCACGCAGGGCGATGGCGTCCTCAAGGCCCGGCGTGTCGTACAGCTCCAGCAGCGGCTCGCCGTCCACCGACAGCCGCGCGCCCTCCACATGCCGCGTGGTGCTGGGGCGATGGGACACCTCGCCAAAGCCCACGTCGCGGGTCAGGGTGCGCAGCAGGGAGGTCTTGCCGACGTTGGTATGGCCGACCACGGCCAGTTTCAGCGCATCAGTCATGCCCGGTCTCCAGCCAGCCCAGGGGCGACGCCGAGGTGTGCGGCAGTTGCAGGCGCTCGATGCCGGCGTGCCAGTCGCCCAGGCGCTCGCCATCCAGCGCTTCGCCCGGCGGCGCCTGCAACAGCCAGACACGGGTGGAGGCGGCGCAACGCGAGAGTTCGGCGATCAACGCCAGGGTGCCGCGGTCCGGCGAGCGGCGCGGGTCGCAGGCGATCACCAGGCGCGCCGGCGGGTAGCGGGTGAGTTGTTCCAGCAGGCGGCGGCGCTGGGCGCCATCGTCGAGGTCGCCGGCGTTGGCGACGCCTTGCGCCAGTTTCGGCGGCCAGTTGGGCCGGTCCAGCAGTTCGATGGACACCAGCACGGCGCCATCGGCGGTGGTCGCCGGGGCCTGCGCCTGCGGTTCGACCAGTTCGTCCGGTGCGGCATCGCTGACGCCCAGGCGCTCGCTGGCCGGCATCAGGCGCTCGCGCAGCAGCGCATAGCCGGGCAGCGAGACGTCCAGCACCAGCTGCGCACGCCCGCGCTTCCAGCGCCACAGGCAGAGCAGCCAGAGCGCGCCGCGCAGCAGCACGCCGTACACCAGCAGGGTGCCCACCAGCCAGCCGGCCCAGGCGTGGCGCGCGTTCTCGCTGGCCACCAGGGCATCGCCGCTGGCGCGCACCAGTTCCGAGTCCGGCTGCGGAAAGCCGAGCAGCGACGGCAGCGCGCCAAGGCCGTGGGTCAGGGCGATGAAGGTATCGCCGCCGAGGATGGTGGTTTCCCAGACGAAGCCGTAGCGCCGCGTCGCCAGCAGCGCCAGCATCACGCCCAGCGCGCTGGTCAGGGCGACGAACCAGAGGCCGTGGACCAGCAGGCCGAGCGCCCAGCGCGTGAGCTTCTGCCGGTCCAGCAGCACCAGCAGCGCAGGCGCCAGTTGCGCAGCGTGGGCGTCGCGGGCGAACTTGCCGCTCAGCCACAACCACAGGCGACCGATCGCACCGGCCGCTTCACCGCCAGCGAAGAAGGCCAGGGTCCAGCCGATCAGGGTGATCAGGTGCAGGCCTAGCAGGCTGGCCAGGGCCCAGAACACGTTGACCGGGCGCACCCCGTCACCGAGGGCGGCGAAGGCCAGGCCGGCGCCACTGAACAGCGCCAGCGCCAGCAGCAGGTAGAGCGCCAGGCGCGCGCCCTGCACCCAGGTGCGCAAGGCCGCGCGCTGGCCGTCGCGTTCGGCCAGCAGCCGCGCGCGGTTCTGCAAGCGCCGGCCGAGGTCGCCGCCGGCGACGATGGCGCGGCGGTTGGCTTCGCTGTCTTCCAGGGGGCCGACCTGCTCCTCGCGCAGGCGCACGGCCTCGCACAGCCACAGGGATTCGAGGGAGGAAGCGGGGGTTTCGCTCACGGGCGCTCCGACAATCGGTACTCGGCAGCAAGGATAACCGCTGCTCGCCGCCGCGTCCCGGCACCGCCGGTAACACGCCGCAGGCGTCAACCAAACCAAGGAGGGGCTCTCGTCGCGCGCGGCCAGCCTCAGACTCAGGGGATAACTACAACAATGAGGCCTCGCCATGCTGCGCTCGATGCTCAGTGCCGTGCCCCTGCTGCTCGCCGCCGCCACCGCGGCGGCCGTGGAAACACCGCCGGTACGCCCCTCCGACTGGGGCCCGGACACCCCGCTGATGCAGGCGGTGCCGCCGCGCGTGCTGGATGCCCACGTCAGCGCCCGGCAGTCCGACAGCAACACCTCGCAACTGTGGATCAGCCACACCGACTTCCGCCTGCACGACGACATCGGTTTCTTCATACGCAGGATGCTGATCCAGATGAGCCCGCTGGCGGGCGCCGGCACGCCGCTGATGCTGGATGACCCCCGATCCATGGTCGCGCGCATCCAGGCCGGGGACATCTTCGTCGCCGACGCCACCCTCGCCAGCCTGCTCAACGAGGAGTTGCGCAACGCCAATGCGCCGGTGCGCAACCTCACGCTCAATACCCGCGCCGATGGCCAGGAAGTCCATGGCGAACTGCTGCGCAAGGGCCGCTGGCGACCGCTGCGGATGGTCACCGGGATCGAGCAGGCCGGGCCGCTGAAGGTGGCGCTGGTGCCGCAGCGGATCTTCGTCGACGGGGTCGACGTCACGCCGTCGCTCACCGCCGCGTCCATCGAGATGTCCGAGGTGCTGCAACTGCACACCGCGCACATGCAGCTGATCGGCAACCGCATCCTGGTCGACCTCGACGGGCTGTTCCCGCCGCCACGCCTGGAGTTCACCGTCAGCCGCCTGAAGCTCGCCGACGGCGGCATGGACCTGCTGCTGGGCAGCGACCTGGCCGCGCTGAAATGGCCGCAGCTGAAGGCGCCGCAGAGCTACATGTTCATCGAGGGCGGCGACATCAAGATGGCGCGCACCATCCTGGTGAAGGCCTATGCGCTGTTCACCAGCCTGAGCCCGGACGCGCCGCTGCTGTTCAACCTCTACGACTACCGCCGCCAGCTGCAGTACGGCGAAATCCGCCTGCGCGAGGACGGCATGGTGCACATCGCCGTCTCGCCCGTTAAAGCGCCCGCCCCGGAGGAGAAAGCCCTATGAGAACCCTCCTCGCTTCCCTGCTCTGCCTCGCGCTGGCCGGCCAGGCCGGCGCCGAGAGCGCCATCGACAGGCAGCAGCGCGAACTGGGCGTGCTGCGCCAGGGCTGGTTCCAGCAGACGCCACCGGCGCCGGACTTCAAGGCCAGCCGGCCGGGCGGCCTGCGCGATTCCGGCCAGGACGGCGTGGGCATCCTGCTGCACAACGTGGACATGTACTTCCAGGGCGACATCGGCTTCCACAGCCCGCAGCTCAAGGGCTGGCTAGTGCCGCTCAGGGCCGGCGAGCCGATTGACTTCGACCGCCCGCAGGACATGCGCATCAACGTCTCCGAGGGCGAGGTGATCCTCAGCCCCGCGCAGCTCGGCAGCCTGTTCAACCAGCACATCCTCGCCTACCCGCAAACCATGCTGCGCGACTTCACGCTCAGCGTCGAAGGCGACCGCCTGCTGGTGTCCGGCGAAGTGCAGCCGCTGGGCGTCGGCCCCTGGCTGCCGCTCAAGCTGTCCGGCACGGTGAAACTCGACGGCGACAACCTCGACTACCAGCCCGACAGCGTGAAGGTGCTCGGCGTGCCCAGCTACGGCGCCATGAGCCTGGTGGGCCTGCGCCTGGACTCGCTGGTGACCCTGGAGCGGCCCGGCGCGGTGCTCAAGGACAACGTGATGCACCTGAACTACCACCAGGTCTTCCCGCTGGTGGGCATCGACGGCCGCGTGGAGTCCAGCTGGCTGGACGCCAAGGGCCTGCACCTGAAGTTCGCGCCGAAGGACGGCGCCGCCGCGCTGGCCTTCGAGCCGCCGCGCCAGGCCGGCCAGTCCTACATCTGGCTGCAGTCGGGCGACCTGAAGATCTTCGAGATCCTCATCACCTACTCCCAGGTGCTGCTCAAGGCCGAGCGCCCGGACCAGACGCTGGCCTTCAACCTCAGGGACTACCGCAAGGTGCTGGCCACCGGCATCACCCAGGTCAATGAGGACGGCACCTTCTTCATGCGCGTTCCGCCACCGGCCGGCCCCGCCGATGGCGAGCGGCTGGTATCCTCTGGCAACGGGAGTTCCCGCTGATGTTCACCACTGGAGTCGAGATGGCCCAACTGCCCCTGGCGATGATCGCCGCCCTTGCCGAGAACCGCGTGATCGGCGTCGACAACCGCCTGCCCTGGCACCTGCCGCAGGACCTCAAGCACTTCAAGGCCATGACCCTGGGCAAGCCGGTGATCATGGGCCGCAAGACCTGGGACTCCCTCGGCCGCCCGCTGCCGGGCCGGCTGAACATCGTGGTCACCCGCCAGGCGGGCCTGACGCTGGAAGGCGCGGAAGTCTTCACCAGCCTCGACGCCGCCCTGGAGCGCGCCGAGCAGTGGGCCCAGCAAGAGGAAGCCGACGAGCTGATGCTGATCGGCGGCGCCCAGCTGTACGCGCAGGCCCTGGGCCGCGCCGAGCGCCTCTACCTGACCCGCGTGGGCCTCAGCCCGGACGGCGATGCGCACTTCCCGGAAGTGAACGAAAGCCAGTGGCACCTGGCGTCGAGCATCGAGCACGACGCGGAAGGCGAGACGCCGGCCTATGCGTTCGAGGTGTGGGAGCGGGCTTGAGCTGTTCGTTCGCGAGCAAGAGCCCTCTCCCTAACCCTCTCCCTGAAGGGAGAGGGGATATCCGCATCAGGCGTACCCACCTACGTAACCGGCGAGAACAGTGCTAGCCGAACACTCCACACGGCCCCCTCTCCCTTTGGAGCGGGGCGCGCAGCCAGGGCTGGAGAGAGGGAACGCCCAACGCCGAACCTGCAAAGAAAAACGCCGCCCCGGTCCCCCGGCGCGGCGTTTTTCATGGCCCGGTCCTCAGAACGCGAAGTGCTCCGCGTCCAGCGCCATCAGGCAGTCCGCGCCGCCCAGCAGGGCCTCGCGGTGCATGCTGGCGCGCGGCAGGATGCGCTTGACGTAGAACTCGGCGCTGGCGAGCTTGGCGCGGTAGAAGTTCGCGTCGCCCTCGCCGGCCGCCAGCTTCGCCTGCGCCACGCCCGCCGCCTGTAGCCAGAGGCCGCCGAGCAGCACGTAGGAGCAGTACTGCAGGAAGTCCACCGAGGTGGCGCCGATTTCCTGCGCATCGCGCCGGCAGGCGGCGATCACTTCGGCGGTCAGGCTGCGCCATTCCAGCAGGCGTTGCCGCACGGTTTCCGCCAGGCCCGCCAGCTCGATGCGCGCGCCGGCGGTTTCGCAGACCGCCGCCAGTTCGCCGATCAGCGCGTTCAGCTCCGCGCCGCCGTCGCCCAGCAGCTTGCGGCGGATCAGGTCGAGCGCCTGGATGCCGTTGGTGCCTTCGTAGATCTGCGTGATGCGGCTATCGCGCATCAGTTGCTCCATGCCCCACTCGCGGATGTAGCCGTGGCCGCCATGGACCTGCACGCCGAGGCTGGAAACCTCCTGGCCGACGTCGGTGAAGAACGACTTCACGATGGGGATCAGCAATGCCGCGCGCTTGCCCGCGGCCTTGCGGCCGTCCGCCTCGGGGTGGCCATGCTCCAGGTCCAGCTCGCGGGCGCACAGCGCGGCGATCATCCGACAGCCTTCGGTGAGGGTCTTCTGGGTCAGCAGCATGCGCCGCACGTCCGGGTGGACGATGATCGGGTCGGCGGCCTTGGTCGGTTCCGCCGCGCCGGTCAGCGCGCGCGATTGCAGGCGCTCGCGGGCGTAGGCCAGCGCGCCCTGGCAGGAGCGCTCGGCGATGCCCAGGCCCTGCAGGCCGACCTGGAAGCGCGCGTCGTTCATCATGGTAAACATGCACGCCAGGCCCTGGTTGGCCTGGCCGATCAGCCAGCCGGTGGCGCCATCGAAGTTCATCACGCAGGTCGACGCGCCCTTGATGCCCATCTTGTGCTCGATGGCGCCGCAGCTCAGGGCGTTGCGCGCGCCCGGCGTGCCGTCGGCGTTGGCGATGAACTTGGGCACCAGGAACAGGCTGATGCCCTTCACCCCGGCCGGGGCGTCCGGCAGGCGCGCCAGCACCAGGTGGACGATGTTCTCGGACAGGTCCTGCTCGCCGCCGCTGATGAAGATCTTGCTGCCGCTGACGCGGTAGCTACCGTCCGCCTTGGGTTCGGCGCGGGTGCGCAGCAGGGCGAGATCGGTGCCGGCCTGGGGCTCGGTGAGGCACATGGTGCCGGTCCATACGCCGCTGACCATCTTCGCCAGGTAGTCGCGCTGCAGTTCTGGCGCGCCATGCTTGTACAGCGCCAGCACCGCGCCTTCGGTGAGGCCGGAATAGACGCGGAAGGACAGCGAGGCGGCCATCAGCATCTCGTGGAAGCAGGCCGCGACCATCTGCGGGAAGCCCTGGCCGCCGAACTCGGTCGGCCCGGTCATGCTCGCCCAGCCGTTGTCGCAGTACTGCCGGTAGGCCTCGCGGAAGCCGTCGGGGGTGGTGACTTCGCCACCCTGCAGGGTCGCGCCCTGCTCGTCGCTGTTGCGGTTCAGCGGGGCGACCACTTCGCCGGTGTAGCGCGCGCCTTCTTCCAGCACGCCGTCGATCAGCTCGCGGTCGAGGCCGTTGCCCAGCTGCTCGCAGTGGGCGCCGACGTCGAACAACTCGTGGAGGACGAAGCGCATGTCGCGCAGGGGTGCCTGGTAGCTCATCTCAATGCTCCTGTTTTACGTCGGCGAAGCGGCCACCGGCGGCGGCCAGGCGCTCGATCAGCGCGGCCGGTTGCCAATGCGCGCCGTGCTCGCCAGCCAGGTCGCGCAGGCGCGCCAGCACGCTCTGCAGGCCCTGGGCGTCGGCCCAGGCCATGGGGCCGGACTTGTCCTTGGGGAAGCCGTAGCCGTTGAGGTAGACGGTGTCGATGTCGGCACTGGTGGAGGCAATGCCTTCGTCGAGGATCTTCGCGCCTTCGTTGACCAGCGCCAGCAGGCAGCGCTCGAGGATCTCCTCGGCTCCGATGTCGCGGCGCCGGTAGCCCAGGCGCTCGGACTCGCGCACGACCAGCGCGTCCACTTCCGGGTCGTGCTCGGCCTGACGGCTGCCCGGCTCGTAGTGGTAGAAGCCGTTGCCGGTCTTCTGGCCGAAGCGGCCCATCTCGCACAGGCGATTGTCCACCTGCACGGTCGGCGCGTCCTGGCCCTTGCCGGCCAGTTCACGGGCGCGCCATTCGAGGTCGATGCCGACCACGTCGAACATGCGGAACGGCCCCATGGCAAAGCCGAAGCCCTGGATCGCCGCGTCCACCTGGTGCGGCAGCGAGCCTTCGAGGATCAGCCGGCGCGATTCCTGGACGTACTTCTCCAGCATGCGGTTGCCGATGAAGCCGTGGCAGTTGCCGGCCACCACGCTGACCTTGCCCATGCGCTCGCCCAGCTCCAGCGCCGCGTCGAGCACGGCGGGCGCGGTCTTGGCGCCGCGCACGATCTCCAGCAGCTTCATGATGTGCGCCGGGCTGAAGAAGTGCAGGCCCAGGACCTGGGACGGCCGCGCGGTCACCGCGGCGATGGCGTCGACGTCCAGGTAGGAAGTGTTGGAAGCCAGGATGGCCGAGGGCTTCAGCGCCGCGTCCAGCTCGCGGAAGATCGCCTGCTTGAGCTCCAGGTTCTCGTACACCGCCTCGATCACCAGGTCTACCTCGCGGATGGCCGCGTAGTTCGCCACCTGGGAGATGCGCGCGCGGCGACGGGCAGCTTCGGCCTCGTCGATGCGGCCCTGGCGCACGTTGTGGGCGTAGGTGTCGGCCACCGCGCCGAGGGCCTGGGTGAGCATCTGCGGGTTGTTGTCCAGCCACAGGACCTGCACGCCGGCGTTCGCCAGGCACATGGCAATGCCCCGGCCCATGGTGCCGGCGCCGATCACGGCGGCGCTGGCGATGCGGATGTTCTGGCTCATGTTGTTCCTCTTGTCAGCCTGAAACGCTCGTTTGAAGACCACTCACCTTAGGGAAGGCGGTACTATTTTTGAAATTTTGAGTTGTGATACGTGGCATTCAGCCGATGAATATGAATACCTTCGACCTCAACCTGCTGCGGGTGCTGGATGCGCTGCTGCGCGAGCGCAACGTTTCGCGCGCGGCCGAGCGCCTGTCGCTGAGCCAGCCGGCGGTGAGCAACGCGCTGAACCGCCTGCGCGAACTGCTCGATGACCCGCTGCTGGTGCGCGTGGGCCGGGCGATGCAGCCGACGCCGCGGGCGCTGGAACTGGAAGCGCCGATCCGCGATGCCTTGCAGCGCATCGGCCAGAGCCTGGCCGGCGGCGACACCTTCGACCCGGCGCGCAGCCGTCAGCGCTTCACCCTGGCGTTGACCGACTATGTGGAAGCGCTGTGCATGCCGCACCTGCTCGAACGTCTGGGCAGCGCGGCGCCGGGGATGAGCCTGGCCATCCAGCACCTGGCGCCGACGCTGCCGGCCGAGGCGCTGGACAAGGGCAATCTCGACCTGGTGCTCGGCCGCTTCGAGGAGTTGCCGGCGCGCTTCCAGCGTCGGCCCTGGGCCAGCGAAACGCTGCGCCTGCTGGCCCGGCGCGGGCATCCGCAGGTGGACGGCCGGATCGACCTGCCGACCTTCCTCGGCCAGCGGCACCTGTGGGTTTCCGGCGGGCAGACCAAGGGCATGGTCGACCAGTGGCTGGCCAGCCAGGGGCTGAAGCGGCAGATCGCCTACACCACGCCCAACTACCTGCAGGCGGCGCACCTGGTGGCGACCACGGACCTGCTGACGGTACTGCCGACGCGGCTGGCGACGTATTTTGCGGGGTTGTTGCCGCTGCAGGTGCTGGAGCTGCCGTTCGACGTGGGGCAGTTCCACCTGGAGCTGGTGTACCTCGCCCAGCGCGAGCGGGAGGCGGCGTTGCAGTGGCTGGTGGAGCGGATCGTGGCATCCGCGCCGGAGTAACGTTGCAGGAGCGCGCCGTGGGCGCGGTCGCGGGCATGGCCCGCTCCTACAGGGGGCTACCGTGGGTGGCGTCGCCTGTAGGAGCGAGCTTGCTCGCGAACGGACGTAACCCGAGACGCCGACGTGCGGCTGGTTCGCGAGCAAGGGCTAGGCGCCCCCTCGGTCCTACGAAGAGCAAAGAAAAACGCGCCCGGAGGCGCGTTTCATCGGGCTCAGAAGCGATCGCGGATGATCGTCTCGTCCAGCGGCAGGCGGCCGATGCGCGGCTTGGCTTCCACCGCCTGCTTGCCCACGGCGATCATCAGGCCGATGACATGGTTGGCCGGCAGGTTGATCAGCTTGGCGACGGCGTCGAAGTCGAAACCGACCATCGGCACGCTGTCCAGGCCGCGGCCACGGGCAGCGAGCATCAGGGTCTGGGCCACCAGGCCGCTGCTGCGCATGGCTTCGTCACGCTGGGTCTGCGGTTTGCCTCTGTAGTAGCCGTCGATGGCGCCGACCATGTAGTTCTTCACCTCGGCCGGAGCGCCGTCCCACACGCGCTGGGCATCCTGCTCCCAGCTGTCGACCCGGGCGCAGACCACCACCAGCATCGACGCCTCGGTCATCTGCACCTGGTTCCAGCCGGCTTCGCGAATCTGCGCGCGCAGTTGCGGGTCGCTGACTTCCACCAGGCGCACGTGCTGCAGGTTGAAGGAGGTGGGCGCGAGCAGCGCCTGTTGCAGCAGGTCGTCCTTCTCCTCGCGGGTCATGACATAGGAAGTGTCGAAACCACGAATGGAACGGCGGCTGCGGATGGCGTCTTCGATCAGCATGGAAAATCCTCTGGCTGGCATGGGCGGGAATGGCGCGCATGGTAATCCCAGAGGCGGCTGCGTTGCAGAGCGACGTATCGATAATGTCTATCCAGCGCGTCGATGGAACGGCGCCCACAACCTCGGGCGCCGTCGCGGCGATCAGCTCTCCAGCGCTTGCACCGGGGCGGCCGTGGCCTGGCGCTGCTTGGGCGAGGTGAAGGCGAGATAGCCATCCTCGACCTTGCCGAAGCGCAGCAGGGCAAGGTCCAGCGCGTAGTTCTGGTAGAGCTTCCACGGCGTGCGGTCGCCCTGCTTGGGCATGCGGTCGGCGGCGCGCTGGATGTAGCCGGAGTTGAGGTTGAGGAAGGGTTCTTCCTTCACCGATCCGTCGGTCTGCCGCGGTGTGCACTGGCGCATGCCGATGGCGTCGAGGTGGTTGATCAGCCGGCAGAAGTATTCGCTGGAAAGGTCGGCCTTGAGCGTCCAGCTGGCGTTGGTGTAGCCGACGATGGCCGCCAGGTTGGGCAAGTCGCGCAGCATGATGCCGCGGTAACCCATGCTCTGGGTGACGTCGAACGGCTTGCCGTCGATGGCCAGTTCCGCGCCGCCGAACATCACCAGGTCCAGGCCGGTGGCGGTGACGATGACGTCCGCCTCCAGCAGCTGCCCGGACTTGAGCAGGATGCCCTTCTCGGTGAAGCGCTCGATGTGGTCGGTGACCACCGAGGCGCGGCCCTGGCGCAGCGCCTTGAACAGGTCGCCGTCGGGCACGCAGCACACGCGCTCGTCCCACGGCTTGTAGCGCGGGCTGAAGTGGCGCATGTCGAAATCCTTGCCCAGCTGCAGGTTGGCCAGCTTGAGCATGAGCTTGCGCACCGCACCGGGGAACGCCTTGGAGGCCATGAAGAAGATCATCTGCATGGTCACGTTGCGCGCCCGCGCCTGGCGGTACACCCACTTCTCCGGCAGGAAATGGCGCAGGAAGTTGGAGATCGGGTCCTTCGCCGGCAGGGTGATCACGTAGGACGGCGAGCGCTGCAGCATGGTGACGTGGGCGGCCTTGTCGGTCAGCGAGGGGATCAGGGTGACGGCAGTGGCGCCGCTGCCGATCACCACGATGCGCTTGCCGCTGTAGTCGAAGTTCTCCGGCCACAGCTGCGGGTGGATGACCTGCCCGGTGAAGCTCTCGCGCCCGGGGAAATCCGGGGTGTAGCCGGCGTCGTAGCGGTAGTAGCCGGTGCACATGAAGAGGAACTGCGCGCTCAGGCGCACCGGTTCCGCCTCGTCGCCGCGCTGCACGATGAGGTTCCAGCGCGCGCTGGCACTGTCCCAGTCGGCCTTGAGCACGCGGTGGCGGTAGCGGATCTTGTCCTCGACGCGATACTCGCGCGCGGTCTCGCGGATGTAGCTGAGGATCGACGGGCCGTCGGCGATGGCCTTGGGGTCGGTCCAGGGCTTGAAGTTGTAGCCCAGGGTGTACATGTCCGAGTCGGAGCGGATGCCCGGATAGCGGAACAGGTCCCAGGTGCCACCCATGGCCTCGCGGCCCTCGAGGATGGCGTAGGACTTGCCGGGACACTGCTTCTGCAGATGACAGGCGGCGCCGATGCCGGACAGGCCGGCGCCGATGATCAGTACATCCAGGTGCTCGGTGGACATGCGCGGGACTCCTTGTTTCGACGCCCGAGGGACAGTGGCAGGTTCAGCGCGATCGCGGCGAAGCGTCAACCGTCCCTAACTCTAGGCGGGATTGCCTCCCTGCACCCTACAAGCGTCGCCAGCGCGCCACGCCGACCTTTAGTCGTGCGCGGCGCCGACGCGATTACAGCTGCCCTTGCACCCAGTCGCGAACCTTGGCGTAGGGGTAGTCCTCCAGCGTCGCGTAGCCCGGCAGCGTGCGAGCGCGCAGGCGGGTGAAGGCCGGCACGCTGATGCCGCAGAGGAAGCGCGTGATGCAGTCGGCGCTGGGTTCCAGGCCGCGGGCACTGCGGTACTTCTCCAGGAAGGCCGCGCAGCGGTTGTGCAGCGACTGGCCATCCAGCGCCGGCAACGCGGGCGGCTCCGGCAGCCGGGCGACGTGGCCGGCGCACACCGAGCAATGCCCGCACTGGCGCGGCGCCTGGCGGTCACCGAAATACTGGGCGAGGCGCCAGCTCAGGCATTCGGCGCTGCCCAGCAGGTCGAGCATGGCGCCTATGCGGGCAATTTCGCTCTCTTCATGGCGCTTGAAGTAGGCGTGCAGCTCCTCGCTGAGGCTATCCACCGAGAAGGATGCATCGCGCACTGCGTAGACCTCGGTCATCTGCTTGCTTTCCAGCTCCACCCAGCCGCGTTCCTGGAAGTAGTCCAGGGCCTTCACCACCCGCGCGCGTTCGGCGCCGTGGCGGCTGTAGAGGGTGTCGAAATCCAGGGTCGCCCAGGTGCGGGCGCGGGCCGAAGTCGTGAGGATGGCCTCGACGAACTGCCGCCGCTCCCCTTCGAAGTGATTGAGCAGCTCGGCGGAGTCGATGTTCAACTTGTAGCGATATTCGGCGAAATAAGCGAAACGCGGAGCGATGATGCCGCGCAGCTCCAGTTGCACCAGTAGCGTCTTCAGCGGCAGTTGGCGAATATTGGACTGATCCGACAGCGGCACCAGCATGGTCTCCCACTGACCATTCGGCGCGTGGCGGATCTCTTCCAGCACCTGGCGGATGCCCTCGCGCTCGGGCGTGTCGCCGTAGACGAAGTTCTCCAGCACGTTGAGGCTGTCGCGGTTGGCCAGCACCAGGCACTCCGAGCGCAGGCCGTCGCGCCCGGCGCGGCCGATTTCCTGGCTGTAGTTTTCCAGCGACTTGGGCAGGTCGTAGTGCAACACCTGGCGGATGTTGCTCTTGTCGATGCCCATGCCGAAGGCGATGGTGGCGACGATGCAGTTGAGCGCCCCCTCCATGAAACGGCGCTGGATGCCCTCGCGCTCCGGGTGCTCCATGCCGGCGTGGTAGGCGCAGGCGGGAATGCCGCGCTCGACCAGGTGCGCGGCGACCTCCTCGGCGGTCTTCTGCTGGGTGACATAGACGATGGCCGGCTGCCCGGCGCGCTCGCCCAGCCACTGCACCAGGCGCGCGCGGCGGGCGGCGCTGGCCACCGGCTCCACCTGCAGGTCGAGGTTGGCGCGGTAGAAACCGGTGGTGACCACGTCGGCTTCGGCGATGGCGAACTTGCCGCGCATGTCGGCGATCACCGCCGGCGTCGCGGTGGCGGTGAGCAGCAGCACCTGGGGGATGCGGAACTGCTTCTGGTAGTCCGGCAGCTTCAGGTAGTCGGGGCGGAAGTTGTGGCCCCATTCGGAAATGCAGTGCGCCTCGTCCACCACCAACAGGGAAATCGGCACCTCGCTGATGAAGTGACGGAAGCGCTCGTTCTTCAGGCGTTCCACCGAGATCATCAGCACCTTCAGCTCGCCGCTGCGCGCGCGGGCCATGGTTTGCGCGGTCTGCTCGCGGCTCTGCGCGGAATCGATGCTGGCGGCGGCGATGCCGTGGCGGGCGAGGAAGGCGAGCTGGTCCTGCATCAGCGCCAGCAGCGGCGAGACCACCAGGGTCAGGTGCGGCAGCAGCAGCGCCGGCAACTGGTAGCACAGCGACTTGCCGGACCCCGTGGGGAAGATCGCCGCCGCCGAGCGTCCGGCCAGCACCGCGCTGACCGCCGCCTGCTGGCCGGGGCGGAACTGGCGGAAGCCGAAGACACGTTCGAGGGTGTCGTGCATGGGAATACTCCGTTACGTGGGCATCCACCCAGCCTAGAAAGCGTCATTGTAGGAGCGAGCTTGCTCGCGAACCGGAGCTGGGCTGTTCGCGAGCAAGCTCGCTCCTACGAAGAGCCCAATGGCGTAGGACCGTTCTCAGGCGCCAATGAAAAAGCCGCCCGAAGGCGGCTCTTTCGCGGAACGGGCTCGCTTACAGCTGCGGGCCGGCGTTCTTGATCGCGTCGCTCACGTCGAACTTCTTGAAGTTCTCGATGAACTTGCTGGCCAGGCCCTTGGCGGCTTCGTCGTAGGCAGCCTTGTCTTCCCAGGTGTTGCGCGGGTTGAGCAGGACGGTCTCGACGCCCGGAACGGCCTTGGGCACGTCCAGGTTGATGATGTCCAGGTGCTCGGTCTCGGCGCCGATCAGAGCACCGCTCTGGATGGCGGCGATCACGCCACGGGTGGTCGGGATGTTGAAGCGCTTGCCAACACCGTAGCCACCGCCGGTCCAGCCGGTGTTGACCAGGTACACCTTGGAGCCGAAGGCCTTGATGCGCTTGATCAGCAGCTCGGCGTATACGCCGGCCGGGCGCGGGAAGAACGGTGCGCCGAAGCAGGTGGAGAAGGTCGACTTGATGCCGCCGCCCGAACCCATTTCGGTGGAACCGACCAGCGCGGTGTAGCCGGACAGGAAGTGGTAGGCCGCCTGCTCGTTGTTCAGGATCGACACCGGCGGCAGTACGCCGGTCAGGTCGCAGGTCAGGAAGATCACGGCGTTGGGTTCGCCGCCGAGGTTCTTCTCGGAACGCTTCTCGACGTTCTCCAGCGGGTAGGCCGCGCGGGAGTTCTGGGTCAGGCTGTCATCGGAGTAGACCGGGGTGCGGTTCTCGTCGAGGACGACGTTCTCCAGCACGGCGCCGAACTTGATGGCTTTCCAGATGACCGGCTCGTTCTTCTCGGACAGGTCGATGCACTTGGCATAGCAACCGCCTTCGATGTTGAAGACGACGCCCTCGCCCCAGCCGTGCTCGTCGTCGCCGATCAGGTAACGGCTTTCGTCGGCGGACAGGGTGGTCTTGCCGGTGCCCGACAGACCGAAGAACAGGGTGACGTCGCCGGCTTCGCCGATGTTGGCGGCGCAGTGCATCGGCAGCACGTCTTTTTCCGGCAGCAGGTAGTTCTGCACGCCGAACATGGCTTTCTTCATTTCACCGGCGTAGCGCATGCCGGCGATCAGCACTTTCTTCTGGGCGAAGTTGAGGATCACGCAGCCATCGGAGTTGGTGCCGTCACGCTCGGGCACGCACTCGAAGTTGGCGACGTTGAGTACCTGCCACTCTTCGCGGCCAGCCGGGTTGTACTGCTCGGGCTCGATGAACAGCGCGCGGCCGAACAGGTTCTGCCAGGCGGTGGCGGTGGTCATCTTCACGGCCAGGTAGTGGTCGTGGGCCGAGCCTACATGGACGTGGGAAACGAAATGGTCCTGGGCGTTATTGAAGGCCTGGACACGGTCCCACAGGGCATCGAACTTGTCGGCCGGGAACGGACGGTTGATGGCGCCCCAAGCGATGGAATCCTTGCTGCCCGGCTCTTCGACGATGAAACGGTCGGCAGGCGAGCGGCCGGTGCGGTGGCCGGTACGTACGACCAGCGAGCCGTTGTCGGCGAGTTCGCCTTCGCCGCGGCGAATGGCTTCTTCGACCAGTTGGGCAACGCTGATGTCGGTGTAAACGGCTTTATTGGCTTGCGTCATGTGGGTCCCCGTCGGCCGAAGCCGAGTCCTCCAAACATTGCGTAGTGACTTCTAATTCCCACTACCGCGGAAAAAAGTCGCGGGATTATGCCAGAAAAGAACTGTTCTCGTGCAGCCTCTGATCTGGCGAGAACGCCATTGGTTCGGCTATCGGACAAATCGAAGCGGTCAATGGCGGGTTTCTGACGGTGTCTGGCTGCCGCCGCCGGAGAACAGCTGGGCGACGTCGGAGCCGTCGAAACGGTAGCGCTGGTTGCAGAACTGGCAGTCGATGACGATCTCGCCGTCCTCCTCGGCCAGCAGACGCTCGGCGTCTTCCTGCCCAAGACTGACCAGCGCATTGGCCGAGCGTTCCCGCGAGCAACTGCAGCGGAACACCAGCGGCTGCGGCTCGAACAGGCGCACGTCGTCCTCGTGGTACAGGCGGTGCAGCACGGTGGCGTTGTCCAGGCCCAGCAGCTCTTCGGCGGTGAGGGTATCGGCCAGGGTGGTGACGTGCTGCCAGCTGGCTTCGCGCGACTCGGCGTCGCGCTGGCGGTCGGCCGGCAGCTGCTGCAGCAGCAGGCCGCGGGCGCGACGGCTGTCGGCGTTGAGCCAGAAGCGGGTCGGCAGCTGTTCGGAGGTGGCGAAGTAGGTCGACAGGCACTCGGCCAGGGTCGCGCCCTCCAGCGGCACGATGCCCTGGTAGCGCTTGCCGTTCCTCGGATCGACGGTCAGGGTCAGCACGCCGTGGGGCATCAGCTCGGGCAGGCCGGCGGCATCGCCGATGGCCTCGGCATCGTAGCGGGCCAGGCCGCGCACTTCGCGATCACTGGAGCATTCCACCATCAGCAGCGGCACGGCGCCGCTGGAGCGCGCCTGCAGCACCAGCAGGCCGTCGAACTTGAGGGTGCCGCACAGCAGCGCCGCGGCGGCTAGCATTTCCCCCAGCAGCTGGGCGACCGGCTGCGGGTAGGGGTGCTTGGCCAGCACTTCGGCGTAGCTGCGGTCGAGCTCCACCAGTTCACCGCGGACGTCGGTGTTGTCGAACAGGAAACGCTGACTTTGATCGATCTGGGACATGCTGGACACAACGCTGCGATAGGCACAAATAAATGACAAGTTGATGGCAAAGGCCTATAAAGCGCGCTTTGCAGCACCACCCGCATTCGGGTGGTTCCGTAAGGGGGTATCGATTTTATGGACAAAACCACGCCGTTCCAAGCCACCTGGTCCTGGAAGCCGTTCATCGCCTGCCACCTGATGGCGCTCGCCCTGCTCCTGCTGTGGCTCTGGGAGCCCACCCGCAGCGCGATGGACCTGTTCGATTTCAGCCTGTTCAGCCTGCTCAACCAGCCGCTGGCGACGAACGAGGCCTGGCGCCTGACCTGGGCCGTGGCGAGCACCCGGCCGTTCGACCTGCTGGTCGGGGTGATCCTGCTGCTCCTGCTCATCCGTGGCGACTGGATCTTCAAGGCGACCCAGGCACGCGCGGCGACCTTCGGCTTTTTATGCGCGGCCGTCGTGCTGGTGGTGGTGCGCATCCTCTACGCCAAGATCGCCCACAAGCTGGGCTGGCAGCACGCGAGCATCTCCAGCGTGGCGCCGGATGCGGTGCGCCTGGAAAACTACTTCCCGCAGTGGCAGAACACCGCCTTCGAGGTGAAGGACGAGTCCGCCCGCAGCTTCCCCGGCGACCACGCCTCGGTGCTGCTGATCTGGGCGTTGTTCCTCACCCTGTTCGCCCGCACCGCCCTGCAATGGGTGGTGATCTGGGGCCTGGCGCTGCTGTTCATGCTGCCGCGCCTGGTCGCCGGCGCGCACTGGGGCCAGGACGATTACATCGGCGGCGTGCAGATGGCGCTGGTGGCCCTGGCCTGGAGCTGCTTCACCCCGTTCGCCGCCGTCGGCAGCGCCGCCCTGGTGCGCTGGACCGATCCGCTGTTCCGCCTGGCCGCGAAGATTCCGCTGGTCAACCGCCTGAGCGTCGTCACGGCCTGACGCCCGCCCGGCGAGGCGCCAGCCGTCCTCGCCGGCCGCTCACTCCTGATCGCGGAAGCTGAACAGCTGGCGGCGCTGCTTCTTGGTCGGCCGCCCGTCGGTCTGCACACCCAGCGCGCCGGCCTTGCGCAGCGCCGAGGCGTCCTCGCGGCGCTTCACGCTGTCGGCGGTCTCCTCATACAGCAGCTGCGCCTCGGGCGCGCCGCGCCGTACCATCGACAGCGCCTTCACCACCACGGTGCGCTCGTCGAAGCCGGTGCGGATCACGTATTCCTCACCCACCTTCGGCTCCTTGCCGGGCTTGCAGCGCTCGCCCCGGCAATGCACCTTGCCGCCGTCGATGGCTTCCTTGGCCAGGGAGCGGGTCTTGTAGAAGCGTGCCGCCCACAGCCACTTGTCCAGGCGGACCTTGTCGTCGTCTTTTTCGCTCACTTCACAACCTCGTCATGCGGGTCTGAGAGTGTACCGCCGCCCCGCTGGCGGGGCACAACCGGCCTGACTAGAATGCCGGCAAACGCCGGGGACGCCTGACTTGAAGACTTTCGACCACCTGTCGGTGATTGGTCTGCGCGAATGGATCGCCCTGCCCGAACTGGGCATGGTCGGCCTGCGCGCGAAGATCGACACCGGCGCCAGCACCTCCAGCCTGCATGCCAGCGACATCGTGCCGTTCGAGCGCGACGGGCAGAGCTGGGTGCGCTTCGTCGCCCACCTGGGCACCCAGGTGCAGCGCCGCCATCGCTGCGAGGCGCCGGTGGTGACGATGAAGACCATCAAGAGCTCCAACGGCCACGCCCAGACCCGCTACGTGATCCGCACCCTGCTGGCCCTGGGCGACCGCGCCTGGCCGGTGGAATTCACCCTGGCCTGCCGCAAGACCATGCGCTACCGCGTGCTGCTAGGCTCCAAGGCGCTGGTGCAGGGCCAACTGGTGGTCAACCCCGGCCTGACCTACGTGCAAGACAAACCCCTCATCATGGTTCCCGCCACCCTTCCAGGTGATCAATGAAAATTGCTGTGCTGTCGCGCAATCCGCGTCTGTATTCCACCCGTCGACTGGTGGAGGCCGGGCAGCAACGCGGCCACGAGATGGTGGTGATCGACACCCTCCGCGCCTACATGAACATCGCCAGCCACAAGCCGCAGATCCACTACCGCGGCAAGCCGCTGGAGGGCTTCGACGCGGTGATCCCGCGGATCGGCGCGTCGGTGACCTTCTACGGCTGCGCCGTGCTGCGCCAGTTCGAGATGATGGGGGTGTTCCCGCTCAACGAATCGGTGGCCATCGCCCGCTCGCGCGACAAGCTGCGCTCGCTGCAACTGCTCTCGCGCAAGGGCATCGGCCTGCCGGTAACCGGCTTTGCCCACTCGCCCGATGACGTGCCGGACCTGATCGAGATGGTCGGCGGCGCGCCGCTGGTGATCAAGCTGCTCGAAGGCACCCAGGGCATCGGCGTGGTCCTCTGCGAGACGGAGAAGGCCGCCGAATCGGTGCTGGAGGCCTTCATGGGGCTCAAGCACAACATCATGGTGCAGGAGTACATCAAGGAAGCCGGCGGCGCCGACATCCGCTGCTTCGTGGTCGGCGACAAGGTGATCGCCTCGATGAAGCGCCAGGCCGCGGCCGGCGAGTTCCGCTCCAACCTGCACCGCGGCGGTAGCGCCAGCCTGATCAAGATCACCCCCGAGGAACGCATGACCGCCATCCGCGCCGCCAAGGTGATGGGCCTGCACGTGGCCGGCGTCGACATCCTGCGCTCCAACCACGGCCCCCTGGTGATGGAGGTGAACTCCTCGCCGGGCCTGGAAGGCATCGAGACCACCACCGGCAAGGACATCGCCGGGGTGATCATCGAATACCTGGAGAAGAACGGCGGGCCGCATCTGGCGCGGACCAAAGGCAAGGGGTAAGCCGGGGCTCTCGCGACGCATGCGTCGCGCCGGCTAACGCCAGGCCACGGATGGCCTGGCAGGGGGCACAGAACAGCAGGTAGTCACGACAGGGATGTCAGGAACAGACTTTCATGAAGCGCCCTTGAGCATCGCGCGGGTTTTTACCCTCACCCCAGCCCTCTCCCAGAGGGAGAGGGTTAGGGTGAGGGGAATGCGCGGTACAGCGTTGCCCCATTGAACCCTTCGCGAGCAAGCTCGCTCCTACAGGCTCACCTGACGTCACCGGAATCCCGCCATGCCCGCTTCCCGTCCCCATGCCGAACTCACCTGGTCGCCCATCGAGGGCCGCGTCGCGCTGGTGGCGCCGGCCTCGGCGATTGCCGAGGACGTGCTGGAGGCCACCCTGCGCCAGCTGGAGGTGCAGGGCATCGACTACCACCTGGGCGAGCACGCCGACGCCCGTTACCGCTACCTGGCCGGCACCACGGCGCAGCGCCTGGAGGACTTCCACGCCGCCTTCGAGCTGGACGACGTCAGCGCCGTCTGGTGCCTGCGGGGCGGCTACGGCTGCGGGCAACTCATCCCGCAACTGGACTGGCAGCGTCTCGAGGCCGCGTCGCCGCGCCCGCTGATCGGCTTCTCGGACATCTCCATCCTGCTCAGCGCCTTCCACCGCCAGGGCCTGCCGGCGATCCACGGCATGGTTGCCACCGGGCTGGGCCTGCAACCCTTGAGCGCGCCGAACGAACAGCGCGAGCGCCTGGCGTCACTGGCCTCCATCAGCCACGTGCTGGCCGGCGGACAGGGCAGGCTGGCGGTGCAGCATCTGACGGGGCCGAAGGGCGCCGTGGCGGGCGAACTGATCGGCGGCAACCTCACCGCGCTGGCCTGCATGGCCGGCACCGCGGGCGCGCTGTACGTGCCCGATGGCGCCATCCTGGTGCTCGAGGACGTGGGCGAGCCCTACTACCGCCTCGAACGCAGCCTCTGGCAACTGCTCAACAGCCTGGACGGCGCGCGCCTGGGCGCGATCTGCCTGGGCACCTTCACCGATTGCCCGCGCAAGGGCGTGGCCCACAGCCTGGACGAGATCTTCGCCGAATACGCCGCGGCGCTGGGCGTGCCGCTCTACCACGGCCTGCCCAGCGGCCACGGCGCGCACAACCGCGCCTGGCCCTACGGCCGCGCGGCGGTGCTGGAAGGCAAATCCCTGCGCTGGGAGTAGAGCCGGCTGTCCACCTCGCCAGCTGGAGCAGCCAGCCGCAACGCCGTTTCGCCGGCTCGTCAGCAGGCGCTCAGTGCGCGTCGCGCGGCAGCAGCAGGCCCAGCGGCAGGCAGACGCGCGCTTCCACACCACCGCCCTCGCGGTTGCGCAGCTCGATGCTGCCGCCGTGCTGTTCGGCGATGCGCTTGACGATGGCCAGCCCGAGGCCGGTGCCCTTGCCGCCGCGCGCTTTGTCGCCGCGGAAGAAGGGGTTGAAGATGTTATCCAGCTCCTGCGGATCGACGCCCGCACCCCGGTCGAGCACGCTGAGCACCACATAGGGCGCGCCGCCGCCACCGGCCACGTGGGCCGCCACTTCGACCTTGCCGCCGCCGTGGTTCAGGCCGTTCTCGATCAGGTTGCCCAGCAGGCGCTTGATCGACACCCGGCGGAAGCGGAACAGCGGCAGCGTCTCCAGGCACAGGCGCACGCGGTTGCCGTTCTGGTTGAAGGCGTCCGCCACCTCGCGGATCAGGTCGGCGAGGTCACCCTCTTCCACCGATTCGTCGCGCCCATCGCGGATGAAGGCGAGGAACTGGTCGAGGATGGCGTCCATGTCCTCGATGTCGCGGACCATGTCCTCGACCATCTCGCGGTCGCTGTCGGGCATCAGCTCCAGCGACAGGCGCAGGCGCGTCAGCGGCGTGCGCAGGTCGTGGGAAACCCCGGCGAGCATCAGTTCGCGCTCGCGGCCGGCTTGCTCCACATCGTCGGCCATCTGGTTGAACGCCCGGTACACCTCGGCCATCTCGCTGGGCGTTTCCGGCCCCAGCGGCAGGCGTACGCTGCGCCCCTTGCCGAACTCGCGGGAGGCGAACACCAGGCGCTTGAGCGGCTGGCTGAGCAGGCGCACGAAGATCCACGCGGCGGCGGTGGACAGCAGGCCGATGCCGAGGAACCAGCCGAGCACGCTCCAGATCTGCTGGCCGCGCAGCGGGTGCGGATAGAGCGGCACGCCGATCCAGCCTTCGCCCAGGGTCGGCGCGCGCACCCAGAGCATCGACGGATGGTGGATGCGCAGGCGCGTCTCGGTGTCGATGCCCAGCTCCATGCGCATCTGCCGCTGGAAGATTTCCGTGTACGGCCAGTGCACCTCCTCCGGCTGCCCCTGTTCGTGGGGCGCCCACTTCAGCCCGGCGGACTGGGCGATAGCCTCGCGCGACTTTTCGTCCGCCGCCCAGTACGCGCGCACGGTCAGCGCCGCACCGTGGCTGTACTGGCGGTCGACCAGCATGTCTTCGTTCATCAGCAGGTAGACCAGGGTCAGCGCCTTGGAAAACAGCACGACGATGAGCACCAGCCAGAGCGTGCGGGCGAAGAAGCTTTGCGGGAACCAGAGGGGTGTTTTCAAGAGGGCGTTACCAGGAGGCACTGATCGTAGCAGGAGAGGTGTCCGCCTCATGAACACCAAGCGAGCCGGCAGAACCCCTCTCCCTAGCCCTCTCCCTGAAGGGAGAGGGGACTGGATCGGCACCGGCTGAGACTGATGCGTCAGCCGGCACGGATAGCGCCCTCTCCCTTCAGGGAGAGGGCGGGGGAGAGGGAACCGGCGTTACGCCGCATCCATCGCCCCGAAAAGCTGGATCACTTGCGCGCCGCGCCATCCGGCACGAACACGTAGCCCACGCCCCAGACGGTCTGGATATAGCGCGGCTTCGACGGATCGGGCTCGATCAGCCGGCGCAGGCGGGAAATCTGCACGTCGATGGAGCGCTCCAGGGCGTCCCACTCGCGGCCGCGGGCGAGGTTCATCAGCTTGTCGCGGGTCAGCGGCTCGCGGGCGTGCTGCACCAGGGCCTTGAGCACGGCGAACTCACCGGTGGTGAGCATGTGCACTTCCTCGCCCTTCTTCAGCTCGCGGGTGGCCAGGTGCAGCTCGTAGTCGCCGAAGGTGACGATTTCGTCCTCGCCGGCCGGCGCGCCCGGCACCAGCGGCGCCTGGCGGCGCAGCACGGCCTTGATCCGCGCCAGCAATTCGCGCGGGTTGAACGGTTTGGCCAGGTAGTCGTCGGCGCCCTGCTCCAGGCCCGAGATGCGGCTGGATTCGTCGCCCTTGGCGGTGAGCATGATGATCGGGATCTGGTTGTTCGACTCGCGCAGGCGCTTGCACGCGGAGAGGCCATCTTCGCCGGGCATCATCAGGTCCAGCACGACCAGCTGGAACAGCTCGCGGGCCAGCAGGCGGTCCATCTGCTCGGTGTTTTCGACGGCGCGGACGCGATAACCCTGCTCATCGAGGAAGCGTTCCAGCAGACGGCGCAGGCGCGCGTCGTCATCGACCACGAGGATCTTTTCGCCTTCGGGCAGGGTGGCAGCGTTGCTCATGGAAACTCCCAGAATCTGATTCGGCGGGCATTATCGCCCAGCAGCCGCGCATCACGGCCTGTCCATTGTTAGCAGATTTTTCCCCGACCAGCCGCCCACCCGGTGAAATTGTCGCGGGTATAATGCGGCGCTTTTGCGGCGGGGCGTTGTCACAGGGCCTGTCGAGCGACCGGGAACTCCGGTCCAGATGCTCTGTTATGAGCCTGTTCATGATCGTGCGAGCTAGAGCAGAACAAGGCGAGGACAGCTGAGAAGGCTCCAGTTGACTGCTGTCAATGAGCATTTCTCAGTTGGCCTCAACGCAGTAATGCCGACGCGCAGCAGATCATGCGCCCCGTATTTCGTTGGTTTCACCAGGTGGATTCATGGACAGCATTAACACCCGTATCGCCGAAGAGCTTTCCGCACTGCCCTCCGGCCGCGTTCAACCGCAGCAAGTCGCCGCTGCCGTCGCCCTCCTCGATGAAGGCTCCACCGTTCCCTTCATCGCCCGTTACCGGAAAGAAGTCACCGGCAGCCTGGATGACACCCAGCTGCGCCTGCTCGAAGAACGCCTGCGTTACCTGCGCGAGCTGGACGAGCGCCGTGGCGCGATCCTCGCCAGCATCGAGGAACAGGGCAAGCTGACCCCGGAGCTGGCCCGCGAAATCAACCTCGCCGACACCAAGACCCGCCTCGAAGACCTCTACCTGCCCTATAAGCAGAAGCGCCGCACCAAGGGCCAGATCGCCCTGGAAGCCGGCCTGGGCGAGCTGGCCGACGCGCTGTTCAATGACCCGAGCCTGACCCCGGAAAGCGAAGCCGCGCGCTTCGTCGATGCCGAGAAGGGCTTCGCCGACACCCGCGCCGTGCTCGAAGGCGCCAAGTACATCCTCATGGAGCGCTTCGCCGAGGACGCCACCCTGCTGGACCGCCTGCGCGGCTTCCTCAAGGACAACGCCACCCTCGCCGCGCGCGTGGTGCCGGGCAAGGAAACCGAAGGCGCCAAGTTCAGCGATTACTTCGAGCACGACGAGCCGCTGAAGAACGCGCCGTCGCACCGCGCCCTGGCGATCTTCCGCGGCCGCAACGAAGGCGTGCTGAGCGTCACCCTGAAAGTCGGCGAGGAGCTGCCGAGCTCCGCGCACCCGTGCGAAACCATGATCGGCGAGCGCTTCGGCATCAGCAACCAGGGCCGCGCCGCCGACAAGTGGCTGTCCGAAGTGGTGCGCTGGACCTGGAAGGTCAAGCTCTATACCCACCTGGAAACCGACCTGCTGGGCGAACTGCGCGAAGGCGCCGATGCCGAGGCGATCAACGTCTTCGCCCGTAACCTGCACGACCTGCTGCTGGCCGCACCGGCCGGCCCGCGCGCTACCCTGGGCCTGGACCCGGGCCTGCGCACCGGCGTGAAGGTCGCGGTGGTCGATGCCACCGGCAAGCTGCTGGATACCGCCACCGTCTACCCCCACGCGCCGAAGAACCAGTGGGACCAGACCATCGCCGTGCTCGCCGCGCTCTGCGCCAAGCACCAGGTGGAGCTGATCGCCATCGGCAACGGCACCGCCAGCCGCGAGACCGACAAGCTGGCCGCCGAGCTGATCAAGAAATACCCGGCGCTCAAGTGCACCAAGATCATGGTCAGCGAGGCCGGCGCGTCGGTGTACTCGGCCTCCGAGCTGGCCGCCAAGGAATTCCCGGACCTCGACGTTTCCCTGCGCGGCGCCGTGTCCATCGCGCGCCGCCTGCAGGACCCGCTGGCCGAGCTGGTGAAGATCGAGCCCAAGTCCATCGGCGTCGGTCAGTACCAGCACGACGTGTCCCAGCTGCAACTGGCGCGCAGCCTGGATGCCGTGGTGGAGGACTGCGTGAACGCCGTGGGCGTGGACGTCAACACCGCCTCCGCCGCGCTGCTGGCACGCATCTCCGGCCTCAACAGCACCCTGGCGCAGAACATCGTGGCGCACCGTGACGCCAACGGCGCGTTCCGCACCCGTGACGAGCTGAAGAAAGTCAGCCGCCTGGGCGAAAAGACCTTCGAGCAGGCCGCCGGCTTCCTCCGCGTGATGAACGGCGACAACCCGCTGGACGCCTCCGCGGTGCACCCGGAAACCTACCCGCTGGTGCAGCGCATCGCCGCCGACACCGGCCGCGACGTGCGCTCGCTGATCGGCGACTCGGCCTTCCTCAAGCGCCTGGACCCGAAGAAGTTCACCGACGAGCAGTTCGGCCTGCCCACCGTCACCGACATCCTCAAGGAACTCGACAAGCCCGGCCGCGACCCGCGCCCGGAGTTCAAGACCGCCGAGTTCCAGGAAGGCGTCGAGAGCCTCAAGGACCTGACGCCGGGCATGGTGCTCGAAGGCGTGGTGACCAACGTCACCAACTTCGGCGCCTTCGTCGACATCGGCGTCCACCAGGACGGCCTGGTGCACATCTCCGCGCTGTCGGAGAAGTTCGTCAAGGACCCGTACGAAGTGGTCAAGGCCGGTGACATCGTCAAGGTCAAGGTCATGGAAGTGGACATCCCGCGCAATCGCGTCGGCCTGTCCATGCGCATGAGCGACACCCCCGGCGAGAAGGTCGACGGTCCGCGCGGCGGCGGCCGCCCCGGCAACGGCGCTCCGCGTGGCGAGCGCAGCAGCGCCCCGCGCCAGCCGGAGAAGGCCCCGGCGAACAATGCCATGGCCTCGCTGTTCGCCAACGCCAAGCAGCTGAAGAAGAAGTGAGGAAAGCCCCGTGAGCGAGATCCCCAGCCGCGACACACTGATCAGCGCCTTCAGCGACATGGTCGGCCTCGAGCCGGTCAGCATCGGCGATGGCGTGGCCGAGGTGAGCCTGACGATGGCCGAGCACCTGCGCAACCGTGGCAACATGATGCACGGCGGCGCGCTCTTCTCGCTGATGGATGTCGCCATGGGCCTGGCCTGCTCCAGTGCCCATGGCTTCGACCGGCAGAGCGTCACCCTGGAATGCAAGATCAACTATATCCGCGCGGTCGCCGAGGGCGAGGTGCGCTGTGTGGCCAGGGTCCTGCATGCCGGTCGCCGCTCGCTGGTGGTCGAGGCGGAGATCCACCAGGGCGACAAGCTGGTCGCCAAGGGACAAGGCACCTTCGCCCAGCTGTAAATGGCGCCCGCGTCACTGACCTATGCTGTCGTCCGGAGCCCGAATGGCGGGCACCGGCGCAGCCTCTCTCCGAGCCAGGCGACAACGCCGGTTGTGTTCTCCCCTTGTAGACCGTCCAGTCCACCCCCATAGTGGGGCGATTGCCGTGTGAAGGACTTCCAACTTGAGCGACCAACTCTCCCGCCGCCTGGCCCTGCTTGGCGATGCCGCCAACCTGTCCCTGCTCACCCAGTGCCTGCACGGTATCGAACGCGAATGCCTGCGCGTCGATGAGCGCGGCAAGCTCGCCCTGACCCCGCACCCGCGTGCCCTGGGTTCGGCGCTGACCAACCCGCAGATCACCACGGACTATTCCGAGTCGCTGCTGGAGTTCATCACCCCGACGGCCACCAGCGTCGAGAAGACCCTGGACGAACTGGGCGAAATCCACCGCTTCGCCAGCGCCAAGCTCGACGGCGAATACCTGTGGAGCCCGTCGATGCCCTGCGAGCTGCCGGATGAGGAAAGCATCCCGATCGCCCGCTACGGCAGCTCGCACATCGGCCGCCTGAAGTACGTCTACCGCAAGGGCCTGGCCCTGCGCTACGGCAAGACCATGCAGTGCATCGCCGGCATCCACTACAACTTCTCCCTGCCCGAGGGGCTGTGGGAGCTGCTGCGCCAGGACGAGGGCAGCGAGAAGAGCGCGCGGGACTTCCAGTCGCACCGCTACATCGCGATGATCCGCAACTTCCGCCGCTACAGCTGGCTGCTGATGTACCTGTTCGGCGCATCCCCGGCCCTGGACGCCGGCTTCCTGCGCGGCCGCCCGCACGGCCTGGACGCCTTCGACGAACACACCCTGTACCTGCCCTACGCCACCAGCCTGCGCATGAGCGACCTGGGCTACCAGAACAACGCCCAGGCGGGCCTCACGCCCTGCTACAACGATCTGGACAGCTACATCGACAGCCTGCGCCGTGCGGTCAGCACGCCGTATGCGCCGTACGAGAAGGTCGGCACCAAGATCGATGGCGAGTGGGTGCAACTCAACACCAACATCCTGCAGATCGAGAACGAGTACTACTCGAGCATCCGCCCCAAACGCGTCACCTACACCGGCGAGCGCCCGATCCAGGCGCTGATGGCCCGTGGCGTGCAGTACGTCGAGGCACGCTGCCTGGACATCAACCCCTTCCTGCCGCTGGGCATCGACCTCGTCGAGGCGCGTTTCCTCGATGCCTTCCTGCTCTATTGCGCGCTCTCCGACAGCCCGCCGCTGGGCGGCTGCGAGTGCGGCGCGGCCACCAGTAACTTCCTCAAGGTCGTGAAGGAAGGCCGTCGTCCGGGGCTGAAGCTGGAACGCGGCGGCCAGCAGATCGAGATGAAGGAATGGGCCGGCGCCCTGCTCGACGCCATTGCGCCGATCATCGACCTGCTCGACCGCGCCAATGACAGCGGCCTGCACGCGCAGAGCCTGGCCGAACAGCGCGCCAAGGTGGCCGATGCCGACCTGACGCCATCGGCCCGCGTCCTGGCGGAAATGCGCGAACGTGGCGAAAGCTTCGAAGCCTTCGCCCTGCGCTACAGCCGCCAGCACGCGCAGACGCTGCGCAGCGAGCCGCTGAGCGCGGAACAACAGGCCCGCTTCGAAGCCATGGCCAGCGAGTCCCTGGCCGAACAGGCGGAGCTGGAGAAGCAGCCCGAAGGCGATTTCGATACCTTCGTCGCCGCCTACCAGGCCAGCATTCTTGGGCTGATCAGCGTCTGAAGTTGCAAGAAATCGCTGACAGGCAGCTCATAGAGTTCTGATCGGCAACCTGCGCGTCGGGAGGGAGAATCCTTCCTCCTTTCGGACCCTGCCCGGCCTTGCCGGCAGCGGTCCAGCCAAGACCGCAGGAAAGCCATCCATGCTCCCTCCTTCCCCCCAATGGACGCTCCATCAACTGGAAGTCGCCTACCGCCAGGGCTATCTGGAAGCGCTGCTCGAGCGCCAGCCCCGCCGCCCCAGCCATGACATCCTCGCCGCCAGCTGGGAAGCCGGCCGGCGCGACGGCGCCCAGCAGCGACGCCAGCGCCGCGCCACGCCCGAGTCGGCGCCCCGCCAGGCGCTGGACCTGGGCGAGCCGGGCACGCTCAAGGCCAGTTTCGATCAGAGCGCCTTCTCGAACACCTGGGAATTGCGCTGGTAGTTGTACAGCGATGCCCGCGCCGCCGGCAGGCGCTCGACGCTGCTGGGCTGGAAGCCGCGCTCGCGGAACCAGTGTGCGGTGCGCGTGGTGAGCACGTAGAGGGTCTTCAGCCCGAGGTTGCGCGCGCGCTGTTCGATGCGTTCGAGCAGGTCGTCGCCGCGCCCGCCGTGGCGATACTCGGGGTTCACCGCCAGGCACGCCAGCTCGCCGGCATCGGAATCGGCGATGGGATAGAGCGCCGCGCAGGCGATGATCAGCCCTTCGCGCTCGACGATGCTGAACTGCTCGATCTCGCGCTCCAGCACCTCGCGGGAGCGACGCACCAGGATGCCCTGCTCTTCCAGCGGGCGAATCAGCTCCAGCAGGCCGCCGACGTCCTCGATGCCCGCCTCGCGCAGTTGCTCGAACTGCTCCTGGGCCACCAGGGTGCCGTTGCCGGTGCGGGTGAACAGCTCGCTGAGCAGCGAGCCGTCTTCGGTGTAGCTGACGATGTGGCTGCGCCGCACGCCCGCGCGGCAGGCCTGGGCGGCGGCGTCCAGCAGCTCGCCCTGGTAGCTCGCGCCGAGGCGCTCCAGGTGCGCCGGCACCTGCTGCGGGCGCAGTTCGCGCACCAGCTTGCCGTCGTCGTCCAGCAGGCCGCGTTCGGCCCCGTAGAGGATCAGCTTGTCCGCACCCAGGTCGATGGCCGCGCGCATGGCCACGTCCTCGCAGGCGAGGTTGAAGATTTCCCCGGTGGGCGAGTAGCCCAGCGGCGAGAGCAGCACGATGCTGCGCTCGTCGAGCTGGCGGTTGATGCCCTTGCGGTCGATGCGCCGCACTTCGCCGGTGTGGTGGTAGTCGATGCCGTCGACCACGCCGATCGGCCGCGCGGTGACGAAGTTGCCGGCGGTCACGCGCAGGCGCGAGCCCTGCATCGGCGAGGCGGCCATGTCCATCGACAGGCGCGCTTCGATGGCGATGCGCAGGCTGCCGACGGCGTCGATGACGCAGTCCAGGGTCGGCGCATCGGTGACCCGCAGGCCACGGTGGAAGCGCGGCGCCAGCCCGTGGGAGGCCAGGCGCGCCTCGATCTGCGGGCGCGAACCATGGACCAGCACCAGGCGCACGCCCAGGCTGTGCAGCAGCACCAGGTCGTGGACGATATTGCCGAAATTGGGGTCTTCGACGCCCTCGCCGGGCAGCATCACCACGAAGGTGCAGTCGCGGTGGGAATTGATGTAGGGCGAAGCGTGGCGCAGCCAGTTGACGTAGTCGTGCATTGCTTGAAAAGCCTGTCGTTCGAGTGGGCGGAAAGCTGTCGGATGCGGCCGGGGCACGGCCTGAGGCGGCGCGGTTATCGTCGTCGCATGAACATCGACAGGTTTCTCCTCTTGGATAGGGTGGGCCCGTTATCGGGGCGCTCTACAGGCAACGCTTCAGCGGTGGCTGACGTCGGAAACAGTCCTACAGACAGTAATGACGGATCAGCCCGCGCAGTAATTCGACGCACGGCTCGATTCGGTCGAGCGCCAGGTGTTCGTCCGGCTGGTGGGCGCAGGCAATGTCGCCGGGGCCCAGCACCAGGGTCTGGCAGCCGAGCTGCTGAAGATACGGTGCTTCGGTGCCAAAGGCTACCGCTTGTGCCGTGTGCCCGGTCAGACTTTCGGCCAGCCGCACCAGTTCGCTCTGCGCCGGCTCCTCGAAGGGTGGCACGGCGGGGAACAACGGCGCGTAGTCGATCTTCACCGCATGGCGTTCGGCGACGGGTACGAGGCGCTCGCGGATGGCGTGGCGCAGCACGTCCGGGTCCATCCCCGGCAGGGGGCGCAGGTCGAACTCCAGGGCGCACTGGCCGCAGATGCGGTTGGGATTGTCGCCGCCGTGGATGCAGCCCAGGTTGAGGGTGGGCTGCGGCACGCTGAACTGCGGATTGTTGAACTGCGCCTGCCACTGGCTGCGCAGGCCCTGCAATTTGCCCATCACCGCCTGCATCGCCTCCAGCGCACTGCGCCCCAGGCTCGGGTCGGAGGAGTGGCCGCTCTGCCCGAGGATGTCGATGCGCTCCATCATCACGCCCTTGTGCAGGCGGATCGGCTTGAGATTGGTCGGCTCGCCGATCACCGCCGCGCGCCCCAGCGGCCGCCCTGCCTCGGCCAGCGCGCGGGCGCCGGCCATGGAGCTTTCCTCGTCGCAGGTGGCCAGCAGGATCAGCGGCTGCTTGAACGGCTGCCCCAGCAGCGGCAGCAGCGCCTCGATGGCCAGGGCGAAGAAGCCCTTCATGTCGCAGGCGCCCAGGCCGAACCAGCGCCCGTCACGTTCGCTCAGGCCCAGCGGGTCGCTTTTCCACAGGGCTTCGTCGTAGGGCACGGTGTCGGTGTGGCCGGCCAGCACCAGGCCGCCGGGGCCACTGCCGAGGGTGGCGAGCAGGTTGAACTTGCCCGGCGACACCGGCTGCATCTCGCAGGCGAAGCCCAGGTCCACCAGCCAGTTGCCGAGCAGCTCGACCACCGGGCGATTGGACTGGTCCAGCGCGGGCTGGGTGCAACTGACCGACGGCAGCGCGATTAGCTCGGCGAAACGTTGTTTGAGTGGCGGCAACGGCATGGCGTACTCCGGAAGACAGGCCCTCACTATGGACCATGCGGCGATGCGGTAAAACCTCGCGGAGCCCGGCAGGAATGGTGAAGTCCTGTAGACTGCATGACTTTGAAGTCTTTTTCGCACCCGTCGTTCCGTCCTTCATACAGCAGGATGGGAAATCGGACGCGACCGCTCTGAACCGGACCCCCGCCATGCAGAAAGAAACCGAAATCAAACTGCGCGCCAGTCGCGAGACCCTCGAAGCCCTGCGCGAGCACCCGGCGCTGAAGAAGCGCAACAAATCCGGCTGGGAGCCCCGTGAGCTGTTCAACCAGTACTACGACACGCCGGCCCGCGACCTGGCCCGCGCCCGCGTGGCGCTGCGCCTGCGCAAGGACGGCGAGCAGTTCATCCAGACCCTCAAGACCCGCGGCCAGAGCGTGGCCGGGCTGTCCGAGCGCAACGAGTGGGACTGGTACCTGGAGAAGAACAAGCTCGACCTGAAGAAACTCGACGACCAGTGCTGGCCGGTCGCCCTGGCCGACCTGGACAAGAAGACCCTCAAGCCGATCTTCAGCACCGATTTCACCCGCCAGCGCGCCGAGATCGCCTGGGGCCGCGGCAAGGCCAAGGTGGTGATCGAAGCCGCGCTGGACCTGGGCAAGGTGGTCGCCGGCAAGCAGGCCGAGGAGATCTGCGAGCTGGAACTGGAACTGCGCCAGGGCGAGCCCGAGGCGCTGCTGGACCTGGCCATCGAACTCGCCGCCGACCTTGCGCTGATGCCCTGCGACATCAGCAAGGCCGAGCGCGGCTACCGCCTGTTCGACCCGGCCAGCTACAGCGTGCAGCCCGACACCCAGAAGCTGCTGCATGAAACCCCGCTGGACGGCGCCTTTGCGGCGCTGTCGTGGTCGCTGCTGGGCAGCAGCCAGCGCCTGGCCGAGCAATACCGCTTCAACGGCCACTGGAGCCTGCTGGAAAGCTGGCTGCAGCAACTGGTCGACCTGCGCGCCCTGCTCGGCAGCCTTGGCCAGGCCGTGCCGCGCGCCAGCACCCGCGAACTGCGCGCCGCCCTCGATGCCCTGATCGCCGACTGGCAGCCGCGCATCGAACAAGGCCGCCACGACGAATCCGTGCGCCAGCAGATGCCCGCTGCCTTCCGCGAGGAACTGGCGAACCTGCGCTGGGGTCAGTTCTCCCTGAGCACTTCGCGCTGGCTGCTGGGCAAGGCCTGGACCGTGGAGCGCAACGAGCGCGCCAACCGCCTGGGCGGCTCCGCCGTCGGCAAGTGGCTGCAGCGCACCCTGGCCGAAGAGGCGCAGGCCATGCCGCTGCAACGCGCCCAGCAATTGCCCGAAGTGCTCGCCGACCAGCTGCCGCGCCTGCAGCGCATGCTGGTCTGGCTGCGCCTGGCGCGTAGCGTGCTGGAGCTGCCGGAAACCGACCGCCTGTACGGCGAGCTGGCCAAGCTGCAGGAGCTGCTCGTGACGCCCGACGCCGAGGGGCGCCTGGATGCCCTGGCGGCTCAGGCCCATACTGTGCTGACCCTCAAGTCGTGGAAGGCGCTTTTGAAATAATCTTCCGGCGAGCGGCGCGCCCGGGCTCTTCGCAGGAGCGAGTTCGCTCGCGAACCAGACCTGGCACCGTGCCAACGAGGTTCGCGAGCAAGCGCGCTCCTACAGATCGCCGCGACCCGGCCCGCCACGCCCCACAGGAGTTCTGATGTCCGTCTTCGCTTCCTCCGCCCAGGACCGTCTGCTCGACCTGGGCGATATCCTCCGCGAACTGGTCGCCCAGGGCCGCGTCGATCAGAACGACGCCGAACAATGCCTGGCGATCCGCCGCAGCGCGGTGAAGAACCAGCAGCATCCGCTGGAGTTCCTCGCCGCGCAGCAGGTCGAGGACCGTCAGCGGCCGGGACGCAAGCTGGACCTGGAAACCCTGGTGCATTGGCTGGCGGAGTTCTCCGGCCAGCCTTACCTGCGCATCGACCCGCTGAAGATCGACGTCGCCTCGCTGACCCCGCTGATGTCCTACGCCTTCGCCCAGCGCCACCAGATCCTGGCGGTGGCGGTCAGCCCGGACGAAGTCACCATCGCCAGCGCCCAGCCCTTCGTGCGCGCCTGGGAGAGTAACCTCACCCACGTGCTCAAGCGGCCGATCAGGCGCGTGGTGGCCAACCCGGTGGACATCCAGCGCTTCACCGTGGAGTTCTACCGCCTGGCCAAGTCGGTCAGCGGCGCCACCGCCAAGGACATGAAGCTCAGCGGCGTCGGCAACTTCGAGCAATTGCTCAACCTGGGCGCCAGCGACCAGGAGCCCGATGCCAACGACGCGCACATCGTCACCATCGTCGACTGGCTGTTCCAGTACGCCTTCCAGCAGCGCGCCAGCGACATCCACATCGAGCCGCGCCGCGAGCAGGGCACGGTGCGCTTCCGCATCGACGGCGTGCTGCACAACGTCTACCAGTTCCCGCCCCAGGTGAGCATGGCGGTGGTCAGCCGCCTGAAGACTCTGGGCCGCATGAACGTCGCCGAGAAGCGCAAGCCGCAGGACGGCCGGGTGAAGACCAAGACCCCGGACGGCGCCGAAGTCGAACTGCGCCTGTCGACGCTGCCCACGGCCTTCGGCGAGAAGATGGTGATGCGGATCTTCGACCCCGAGGTGCTGCTCAAGACCTTCGACCAGCTGGGCTTCTCGCCGGACGACCTGCGCCGCTGGGAGAGCATGACCAGCCAGCCCAACGGCATCATCCTGGTCACCGGGCCGACCGGTTCGGGCAAGACCACCACGCTCTACACCACGCTCAAGCAACTGGCGACCGACGAGGTGAACGTCTGCACCATCGAGGACCCGATCGAGATGATCGAGCCCACGTTCAACCAGATGCAGGTGCAGCACAACATCGACCTGACCTTCGCCAGCGGCGTACGCGCCCTGCTGCGCCAGGACCCGGACATCATCATGGTCGGCGAGATCCGCGACCTGGAGACCGCCGAGATGGCGATCCAGGCGGCGCTCACCGGCCACCTGGTGCTCTCCACGTTGCACACCAACGACTCGCCCACCGCCATCACCCGCCTGCTGGAACTGGGCGTGCCCTACTACCTGATCCGCGCCACCGTGCTCGGCGTCATGGCCCAGCGCCTGGTGCGCACCCTGTGCCCGCACTGCAAGGCGCCGATGGAACTGCACGAGGAAGACTGGCAGGAAGTCACCCGCCCCTGGAACGCCCCGCTGCCCACCGGCGCGCACCAGGCCGTGGGCTGCCTGGAGTGCCGCGACACCGGCTACCGGGGCCGGGCCGGGGTGTACGAGATCATGCTGCTGAGCGAATCGCTGAAGGAGCTGATCACCGCCGATACCGACCTCATCCCGCTGCGCCGCCAGGCCTTCAAGGAAGGCATGCGCAGCCTGCGCCTGTCCGGCGCACAGAAGGTCGCGGCAGGCCTGACGACCATCGAGGAAGTGCTGCGGGTCACACCGCAAAGCGAGCAGAAGTGAGCCACCCGTCAGTCGCTTGAGAAAAGTCCTCGGGCGGCTGCTGCACTTTCCTGCATGCCAGCCTGGCGTGCCGGTTACACTCGATCCTCCCCTATCCACGCCAGACAAGGAGTCCTTCGCATGGAAATCGGCAGCGTCGCCCTGCTTTTCGTCATTCTCGCCATCGTCATCGTTCTCATGGGGTTCAAGGTCGTGCCCCAGGGCTACGAATGGACCATCGAGCGCTTCGGCCGCTACACCGTCACCTTGAAGCCGGGCCTGAGCATCATCATTCCGGTGGTGGACCGCGTCGGGCAGAAGATCAACATGATGGAGCGCGTGCTCGACGTGCCGCCGCAGGAAGCGATCAGCGCCGACAACGCCATCGTGCAGATCGACGCCGTGTGCTTCTTCCAGGTGGTCGACGCGGCGCGCGCGGCCTATGAAGTGAGCGGGCTGGAAAACGCCGTGCGCAACCTGGTGATGACCAACATCCGCACCGTGCTCGGCTCCATGGAGCTGGACCACATGCTCAGCCAGCGCGACGCGATCAACGAGCGCCTGCTGCGCACCGTCGACGAGGCCACTGCGCCCTGGGGCCTGAAGGTCACCCGCATCGAGATCAAGGACATCAGCCCGCCGGCCGACCTGGTGGAAGCCATGGCCAGCCAGATGAAGGCCGAGCGCCTGAAGCGCGCGCAGATCCTCGAGGCCGAAGGCCGCCGCGCCGCCGAAATCCTCACCGCCGAGGGCAAGAAGCAGGCGCAGATCCTCGAAGCCGAGGGCCTGCGCCAGTCGGCCTTCCTCGAATCCGAAGCCCGCGAGCGCCAGGCCGAGGCCGAAGCCAAGGCGACCCAGGTGGTCTCCGAAGCCATCGCCAGCGGCAACGTGCAGGCGATCAACTACTTCGTCGCGCAGAAATACGTCGACGCCCTCGGCCAACTGGCCAGCTCCAACAACAGCAAGATCGTGCTGATGCCGCTGGAGGCCAGCCAGGTGATCGGCGCGGTCGGCGGCATCGGCGAGATCGTCAAGGCCACCTTCGGCGACAACAAGGGCCGTAGCTGATGCTGGGCTTCCTGGAACACCTGGGCTTCTGGGACTGGCTGGGCCTGGGCATCGTCCTGCTGATCCTGGAGATCTTCGGTGCCGGCGGCTACCTGCTGTGGATCGGCATCGCCGCGGCGCTGACCGGCGTGCTGTCGTTCCTGCTGCCGGGGCTGGACTGGGTCTGGCAATGCCTGGCGTTCGGCGTGCTGGCGATCCTCACCGCGCTCTACTGGTGGAACCACCAGCGCCTGAACAAACGCCAGGCCGTACCCTCCAGCCTCAACCGCCGCGGCAGCGAGCTGGTCGGGCGGCAGTTCACCCTGCACGACGCCATCGTCGGCGGACGCGGCAAGATCCGCGTGGGCGACAGCGTCTGGCTGGTCAGCGGGCCGGACCTGCCCGTCGGCGCGCAGGTGCGCGTGACCGGGCAGGATGGCGTGCTGCTTCTCGTCGAACCCGTCTGAGCGCCGATCTAGCCGGTATCTGTAGGAGCGAGCTTGCTCGCGAACATGCCCCGCTGCGAGTGTTGGTTCGCGAGCAAGCTCGCTCCTACGAAAAGCAAAAAAGCCCGCCAATCGGCGGGCTTTTTCATTCAGGCGACACTCAGCTCGCAGCCGGCTGTGCCGGGGCGCGGCGGTAGGCCCACACCATCAGCGCGATACCGCCCAGCACCATCGGCACGCACAGCACCTGGCCCATGGTCAGCCAGCCCCACGCCAGGTAGCCCAGCTGGGCATCCGGCACGCGGACGAACTCGACGATGAAGCGGAAGATGCCGTAGCACAGCACGAACAGGCCGGACACCGAGGCAGTCGGGCGCGGCTTGCGGGTGAACAGCCAGAGCACGACGAACAGCGCCACGCCTTCCAGCGCGAACTGGTACAGCTGCGACGGATGGCGCGGATACGGGCCGCCGGTGGGGAAGATCATCGCCCAGGGCACGTCGGTCACCTTGCCCCACAGCTCGCCGTTGATGAAGTTGCCGATGCGCCCGGCGCCCAGGCCGATCGGCACCAGCGGCGCGATCAGGTCCATCAGCTGGAAGAAGCTCTTGTTGTTGCGCTTGCCGAACCACCAGGTGGCCAGCATCACGCCGATCAGACCACCATGGAACGACATGCCGCCCTTCCACACCTCGAAGATCAGCGTCGGGTTGGCGATGTACTCGTCCAGGTTGTAGAACAGCACGTAGCCCAGGCGACCGCCCAGGACCACGCCGCACGCCACCCAGAAGACCAGGTCGGAGAGCTTCTCCTTGGTCCAGGTCGGGTCGAAATCCTTCAGCTTGCGCGACGCCAGCAGCCAGGCGCCGCCGATGCCGATCAGGTACATCAGGCCGTACCAGTGGATTTTCAGCGGCCCGAGCGATACGGCAACCGGGTCGATCTGTGGATAAGGCAGCATCCGCTTCTCCTAGCAGGAATCAGATCAGGAAACTCAAGCCCACGCCGAACAGCAGCAGGGCGAACAAACGCTTCAGGACCTTGGCGGGCAAGCGATGCGCCAGCCGTGCCCCGATGCGGGCGAAGAACATGCTGGTGACGGCAATGCCGACCAGCGCCGGGAGGTAGACGAAACCCAGGCTCAGCGGCGGCAACTGGTCGTGGTGCCAGCCGACGACGATGAAGGATATCGCGCCGGCGATGGCGATCGGCAGGCCGCACGCCGAGGAAGTCGCAACCGCCTGTTGCATGGAGACGCCGCGCCAGCTCAGGAAAGGCACGGTCAGCGAACCGCCGCCGATGCCGAAGATCGCCGACGCCCAGCCCACCAGGCCGCCGGCCACGCCCAGGCCGAAGCGCCCCGGCAGCTCGCGCGCGCCCTTGGGTTGCAGGCCCAGGGCCATCTGCAGCGACACCAGGATGGCGAAACTGCCGATGATCTTCTGCAGCACCGGCCCCTGGATCTTCGCGGCGGTGATCGCGCCCAGCGCGCTGCCGACCAGGATGCCGACGGTCATCCAGGCGAACACCGGCCAGCGCACCGCGCCGCGGCGGTGGTGTTCGAGGATCGAATTGACCGAGGTGAAGATGATGGTCGCCAGCGAGGTACCAACCGCCATCTGGGTCAGCACGTCGGGCGAAAAACCGTGGGCGCCGAAGCTGAACACCAGGGCGGGGACGATGATCAACCCGCCGCCGACGCCGAACAGGCCGGCGAGCACGCCAGCACAGGCGCCAAGCACCAGGTAGAGCACGAACTCCATGGGCAACCTCGGGCAACAAAGCGGGCATGGTAGCCGAAGGCTCCGGGGCGCTCCAGCCACTCCGGGACTTCGCTGGATGTTGATAGACTGCGGACACACTACGGAGTTCGCCCATGTGCCTGATCGTCTTCGCCTGGCGCCCCGGCCACGCCAGGCCCCTGATCGTCGCGGCCAACCGCGATGAGTTCTACGCCCGCCCCGCCCTGCCGCTGGCGGCCTGGGAGGATTCTCCCGGCGTCTATGCCGGGCGCGACCTGGAAGCGGGCGGGACCTGGCTGGGGGTGGCGCCGGACGGCCGCTTCGCCGCCCTGACCAACGTTCGCGACCCCGGCCAGCCGCTGGGCCCGCGCTCGCGAGGCGAACTGGTGGCGGCGTTCCTGCAGGGTCGCCAATCGCCGCTGGAGTACCTGCAGCAGGTGGCCCGCCGTGCGTCGGACTACAGCGGCTTCAACCTGCTGGTGGGCGATGGGGCACAGCTCTGCTACCTCAATCCCCGCGTCGGCCCGCCGGTGGCGGTGGCGCCGGGCGTGCACGGGCTGTCGAACGCCGCACTGGACACGCCCTGGCCGAAGCTGCTGAGCGCCCGCGACGGACTGGAGGCGGTCCTGGGCGCACCCGACACCGGCGCCCTGGTCGCCCTGCTGCGCGACAACCGCCAGCCCTCCGATGCGGAACTGCCGGACACCGGCGTGGGCCTGGCCACCGAGCGCCTGCTGTCGAGCGTGTTCATCGCCAGCCCCACCTACGGCACCCGCGCCAGCACCGCGCTGATCGTCCACGCGGACGGCCGCCGCGAGCTGCTGGAACACAGTTTCGGCCCCAGCGGCGCGCGCCTGGGCGAGGTGGCGCTGAGCGTCTAGCAGACGACGATACAGTCGCGCTGGCGTTTGGCGCGGTAGAGCCCGTCGTCCAGCCGGCGCAGCATCGCCATCAGGTCCTCGCCGGGCTGCATCTCGGTGACCGAGAAACTGGCGGTGAGCTGGGTCGGCAGCGAGATGTCCGCCCGGCGCAGGCTCAGGCGCAGCCGTTCGGCCAGCTCCCGCGCCGCCTCGCCGGTGGTTTCCGGCAACAGCACGATGAACTCCTCGCCACCCCAGCGCGCAAAGCAGTCCTCCTCGCGCAGGCGCCGCCGCACCACTTCGGCCACCGCCACCAGCACGCGGTCGCCGGCCTGGTGGCCGAGGCTGTCGTTGATGCGCTTGAAGTGGTCGAGGTCGAACATCAGCAGCGCACAGCCGTGCTCGTGGCGTTGCAGGCGCTGCCACTCGGCGTGCATCTGCTGCTCGAAGCGCCGCCGGTTGGCGATCTGCGTCAGCGGGTCGATCTCGGCGAGGCGCTGGGCGACGGCAGCCTGCTCGGCCAGCGCCTGGTTGGCCTGGCGCAGCGCCTCGGTGCGCTGCAGCACCAGGTACTCCAGGCTCAGGTTGAGCTGGTGCAACTCGTGGTTCTTTTCCTGCAGCGCCAGCTCCGCCAGCTTGCGCTCATGGATGTTGCAGTGCGCGCCGACCATCCGCGTGGGCTTGCCGTTCTCGTCGAACTCGAAGAAGCGCCCGTGATCGCTGACCCACAGGTAATTGCCGTCCCGGCAGCGGCAGCGATACTCCTCGCGGTAGACACCGCTGCGTCCCTCCACGTAGGCGTCGAAGGCGTACATCACGCGCTCGAAATCCTCAGGATGGATGATCTCGTGCCAGGTGGCGACGTTTTGCGGAAGGCTGCCCGGGTCATAGCCGAGCATGGCGTACCAACTGGGGCTGCGGGTGACGTGGTTGGTGCGGATGTCCCAATCCCAGATGCCGTCGCTGACAATGCTCAGGGCATAACGCAGGGTGCGGGCGCTGTCGTCGGATTCCGTGCTGGGGCGTTGGTCGAGCTCTTCCATAAGCTGCGTCCCGGCCGGCAAGCCGGCCCTGTTTCATCATCTGCCCTGCGGTGATGCACGAATCCGCCAGGGGGTCGTTCGCCCGATCAGGCCTGGATGGTCGCCGCCGGGTTGATCACCCGGCCCAGACCCAGGTTGCGCAAGGCCAGGTGCAGCGAACTATGGATAACCTGCGGGTTGTCGAAGGTCATCAGCTGGCTGAGCAGTTCGCGGGCCTTGGACAGGGTCATCTGGCGCAGCAGCCACTTCACCTTGGGCAGGTTGGTGGCGTTCATCGACAGGGAATCGAAGCCCATGGCCATCAGCAGCACGGCGGCCGCCGGGTCGCCGGCCATCTCGCCGCAGATGCTCACCGGCTTGCCTTCGGCGTGGGAGTCGTCGACCACCTTCTTCAGCGCCTGCAGCACGGCCGGGTGCAGGTAGTCGTAGAGATCGGCGACGCGCGGGTTGTTGCGGTCCACCGCCAGCAGGTACTGGGTCAGGTCGTTGGAGCCGACCGAGAGGAAGTCCACCTGGCGCGCCAGCTCGCGGGTCTGGTACACGGCCGCGGGGATCTCCACCATCATGCCGATCGGCGGCATGGGGATGTCGACGCCCTCGTCGCGCACTTCGCCCCAGGCGCGGTGGATCAGGTGCAGCGCCTCTTCCAGCTCGTGGGTCCCGGAGATCATCGGCAGCAGGATGCGCAGGTTGTCCAGGCCTTCACTGGCCTTGAGCATGGCGCGGGTCTGCACCAGGAAGATTTCCGGGTGGTCGAGGGTGACGCGGATGCCGCGCCAACCGAGGAAGGGGTTGTCTTCCTTGATCGGGAAGTAGGACAGCGCCTTGTCGCCGCCGATGTCCAGGGTACGCATGGTCACCGGCAGCGGGTGGAAGGCGGAGAGCTGCTCGCGGTAGATGGCGAGCTGTTCCTTTTCGCTGGGGAAGCGGTCGTTGATCATGAACGGCACTTCCGTACGGTACAGGCCGACCCCTTCGGCGCCGCGCTCCTGGGCGCGCGCCACGTCCGCCAGCAGCCCGGTGTTGACCCACAGCGGCATGCGGTGGCCGTCCAGCGTCTCGCAGGGCAGCTCGCGCAGCGCGGCCAGGCCCTTGCTCAGTTCCTTCTCTTCGGCGACCACTTCGCCGTACTGCTTGACCAGCTGCGGCGACGGGTTGGTGTAGATCTCGCCGTGGTAGCCATCGACGATCAGGTCGATGCCGTCCACCTTGGAATACGGCAGGTCGACCGCGCCCATGACGGTCGGGATGCCCATGGCGCGGGCGAGGATGGCGACGTGGGAGTTGCCCGAGCCCAGCACCGAGATCAGGCCCACCAGCTTGCCTTCGGGGACTTCGCCGAGCATGGCCGGCGACAGCTCCTCGCTGACGATGATGGTCTGGTCGGGGTAGGTCAGCGACTGCTTACGCTCTTCCTGCAGGTACGCCAGGATGCGCCGGCCGATGTCCTTGACGTCCGATGCGCGCTCGCGCAGGTAGGCGTCGTCCATCAGCTCGAAGCGCTGCACGTGCTCCATGACCACCTGGCGCAGCGCGCCCTGGGCCCATTGGCCGGTGCGGATGATGCGTTTGACTTCCAGGCCGATGGAGGCGTCGTCGAGCATCATCAGGTAGACGTCGAACAGCGCCCGCTCTTCCTTGCGCAGCTGGGTGGCCAGCTTGCTGGAGAGGTTGCGCATGTCCTCGCGGACCGATTCCAGCGCCTGCTTGAAGCGCTCGACCTCGGCCTCGACGTCGTCGATGGGTTTGTCCGGGACCACTTCCAGGTCGGCCGGCGGCAGCACCACCACGGCCTTGCCCACGGCCACGCCGGGGGCGCCGGGCACGCCGACGAACTTGGCCTCGCTGATGCCCTTGCCGAGCTTGCCCAGGCCGCGGATCGAGCCGGTGGCTTCCGCATGGGCTATCACGCCGGCGAGCTGCGCGCTCATGGTGACGAGGAAGGCTTCCTCGCCTTCGTCGAACTGGCGCTTTTCCTTCTGCTGCACCACCAGGACGCCCATCACCCGACGGTGGTGGATGATCGGCGCGCCGAGGAAGGAGGCGTAGCGCTCCTCGCCGGTCTCGGCGAAGTAGCGGTAACGGGGGTGTTCGGAGGCGTTCTCGAGGTTCAGCGGCTCCTCGCGGGTGCCGACCAGGCCAACCAGGCCCTCGTTGGGCGCCATGCTGACCTTGCCGATGGAGCGCTTGTTCAGGCCTTCGGTGGCCATCAGCACGAAGCGGTTGCTCTCCGGGTCCAGCAGGTAGACCGAGCACACCTGGGTGCCCATCGCCTCCTTCACGCGCTGCACGATGATGCCCAGCGCCGCCTTGAGGTCCTTGGCGGAGTTCACTTCCTGGACGATCTTACGCAGCGTGTTGAGCATGGCGTGGGGGTCTAACTCCTTGAACTTCGTGCTAGTCGCGCGCCAGCAGGCGCGGTGCCAATTCCTTCAGGGCCCGGCGGTAGACCTCGCGCTTGAAGGTCACGACCTGGCCCAGGGGGTACCAGTAGCTCACCCATTTCCAGCCGTCGAATTCGGGTTTGCCGGTGACATCCATGCGCACCCGGCTTTCCTCGCCGGTCAGGCGCAGCAGGAACCACTTCTGTTTCTGCCCGATGCACAGCGGCTGGCTGTTGGTGCGCACCAGACGTTGCGGCAGGCGATAACGCAGCCAGCCCCGGGTACAGGCCAGGATCTTGACGTCCTGCTCTTCCAGGCCGACTTCTTCGTTCAGTTCGCGGTACAGCGCTTCCTCAGGGGTTTCGCGGGCGTTGATGCCGCCCTGGGGAAATTGCCAGGCTTCCTGGTTGATGCGCCGTGCCCACAGAACCTGTCCGACATCGTTGCAAAGGATGATGCCGACATTGGGGCGAAAACCATCGGGATCGATCACGGCGGTACATCCTCGAAATCGCGTGTGCCCGCATTGTTCCACAAAGCTTGTGACAGCGGCAACGCGGGCTGCGGCGTCCTGTGCTGGGTGGGCAAAAGCCGTTACTCTAGGCGACTTTTCCGTATTGGCAACTGGCGGTAATTCATCGTGCGACTGGCTCTCTTCGATCTCGACAACACCCTCCTGGCCGGCGACAGCGACCACAGCTGGGGCGAATGGCTGTGCCAACGCGGCCTGGTCGATGCCGGCGAGTACCAGGCGCGCAACGATGCCTTCTATGCCGACTACCTGGCCGGCACCCTCGACGTGTTCGCCTACCAGGCCTTCACCCAGGCGATCCTGGGTCGCAACAGCCTGGAACAGCTGGCCACCTGGCACCGCCAGTTCATGACCGACGTGATCGAGCCGATCGTGCTGGCCAAGGGCGAAGCCCTGCTGGCCGAGCACCGCGCCGCCGGCGACAAGCTGGTGATCATCACCGCCACCAACCGCTTCGTCACCGGCCCGATCGCCGAGCGCCTGGGCGTGGAGACGCTGATCGCCACCGAATGCGAGATGGACAACGGCCTGTACACCGGCCGCACCTTCGACGTGCCCTGCTTCCAGGGCGGCAAGGTGACCCGCCTCAACCGCTGGCTCGAGGAGACCGGCCTTGCGCTGGACGACGCCTACTTCTACAGCGACTCGCGCAACGACCTGCCGCTGCTGGAGCTGGTGGCCAACCCGGTGGCGGTGGACCCCGACGACACCCTGCGCGCCGTCGCCCTTGAGCGCGGCTGGCCGGTGATCAGCCTGCGCGACTGAGCGCCCGTCAAGCTCCGCCCAGGGCGCCGAAGCCCTTGTTGACCATCAGGTAGAAGATCGCCAGGAAGGCCAGGAACGCCGGCCAGCCCAGGGCGAACCACCAGCGCATATAGAGAAAGGCCCTAGGCGGCAATGCCGCCCCCTGCTGGTGCGCCGCCTCGGCCATGTCGCGCACGCGGATCTGCAGCCACACCACGGGCAGCCAGCAGGCGCCGGCGAAGACAAACAGCGCCAGGCTCCACAGCAGCCAGCCCGAGTCCAGCGGCCAGCCGGCCATATGCGCCATGGCGATGCCGCTCAGCGGCTGGACCACCGCCGTGGTGGCGATGAAGAGCCAGTCGGCAGTCACCAGGTGGCGGAAGGTGATGCGGATGGCGTCCAGGTTACCGCTGCGCCAGGCGCGCCAGCTGTAGTAGGCCGAGCCCAGCCCGGTGCCGAACAGCAGCGTGGACGAGAGAATGTGCAGGGTCTTGAGCAGCAGGTAGAGATTCACGCGGCGGGCATCACACCGGCTTGCCGATCATCAGCACCAGGATGGCGATCACGCACAGCAACGCGAGCACGAAGAAGGCCAGGCCGAACTTCCACTGCCGCGCCGCGCCGGCGGAGATCGGTTCGCCGCTGCTCTGCGCCACCAGCGCGAGGTCGCGGATACGCCACAGGCGCGTGGTGAACAGCAGCCAGAAGATCGTCGCGACGATCAGCAGGCAGGCGCTGCCCAGCAGCCAGGTCTGGCCCAGCGGCCAGCCGACGGTCTGCACCATGCGGTAGCCGGTGACCGGCAGGCTGACGACGCTGCCCGCCACCAGCACCCAGCCGATCAGGCCGATGCGCTGCAACGCCTTGGCGATCACCCCGGCGTCGCCTCCGCGCCAACTGCGCCAGCCGTACCAGGCCAGGCCGATGATGGCCAGGAACGGCAGCACGGCGGCGATGCCGTGGAGAATGCGCAAGGTCTGCAGGCTTTCCATTTCAATTCCCTGTGAAGAAGGCGGCGTTCCGACAAGCCTAGCAGCAGTCGCGCCGCCCCTGCCTGGCCTCAGCCGAGGAACAGGCGATAGGCCGGGTTGTCCGTCTCGTCCCAGTAGGGGTAGCCGATCTCGTCCAGCGCGGCCGCCACCAGGTGGCGCTCGTCTTCGGGCACCTGCAGGCCAGCGACCACGCGGCCGTCGGCGGCGCCGTGGTTGCGGTAGTGGAACAGGGTGATGTTCCAGCGCCCGCCCAGGCGGTTGAGGAAGTTGAACAGCGCGCCGGGGCGCTCGGGGAACTCGAAGCGGAACACCTGCTCGCCGGACACCCGCGGCGAATGGCCGCCGACCATGTGGCGGATGTGCAGCTTGGCCAGCTCGTTGTCGGTCAGGTCCAGCACCGGGAAGCCCTGCCCCTGCAGTTGTTCCACCAGCGCGGCGCGCGGGTCGTTCTCCGGGTGGGTCTGCACGCCGACGAAGATGTGCGCTTCGCTGTCGGTGTTGTAGCGGTAGTTGAACTCGGTGATCTGGCGCTTGCCGATGGCCTCGCAGAAGGCCTTGAAGCTGCCGGGGCGCTCGGGGATGGTCACCGCGATGATCGCTTCGCGCTTCTCGCCCAGTTCGGCGCGCTCGGCCACGTGGCGCAGGCGGTCGAAATTGATGTTGGCGCCCGAGTCGATGGCCACCAGGGTCTCGCCCTTCACGCCTTCGCGCTCGACGTAACGCTTGATCCCGGCCACCGCCAGCGCGCCGGCCGGTTCGGTGATGGAGCGGGTGTCGTCGTAGATGTCCTTGATCGCCGCGCAGATCTCGTCGGTGCTGACGGTGATCACTTCGTCGACATGCTCCTTGCACAGCTCGAAGTTGTGCTGGCCGATCTGCGCCACGGCGACGCCGTCGGCGAACAGCCCGACTTGGCCGAGCACGACGCGCTCGCCGGCGGCCATGGCGGCCTGCAGGCAGTTGGAGTCATCCGGCTCGACGCCGATGACCTTGATCTCCGGGCGCAGGTACTTGACGTAGGCGGCGATGCCGGCGATCAGGCCGCCGCCGCCGACCGGCACGAAGATCGCGTCGATGCGGCCCGGGTTCTGACGGAGGATTTCCATCGCCACGGTGCCCTGGCCGGCGATCACGTCCGGATCGTCGTAGGGGTGGATGTAGACGTAGCCCTTCTCTTCCACCAGCTTGAGCGAGTGCGCCAGCGCCTCGGGGAAGGCATCGCCGTGCAGCACGGCCTTGCCGCCGCGGGCGCGCACGCCCTGTACCTTCAGCTCCGGCGTGGTGCGCGGCATCACGATGGTCGCCTTGATGCCCAGCTCGCGGGCGGCCAGCGCCACGCCCTGGGCATGGTTGCCGGCCGAGGCGGTGACCACGCCACGGGCGAGTTCTTCCGGGCTCAGCTGCGCCAGCTTGTTGTAGGCGCCGCGAATCTTGAAGGAGAACACCGGCTGCAGGTCTTCGCGCTTGAGCAGAATCTGGTTGCCCAGGCGCTCGGAGAGCTGGCGGGCGGGCTGCAGGGGCGTTTCCACGGCAACGTCGTAGACACGCGAGGTGAGGATCTTCTTGACGTAGTGTTCGAGCATCGGAAGGGCTATATCGGCGGCTTTTCGAGGAACCGCGAGTCTACTCCAGCCGGCGCGGCGCGGGCCACCGAACAATCCGCGCGCAGATGACCGTAACAGTTGCCCGGCGGCGCAACACCGGCGCGCCTTCGGCCGCTATAATCCGCCCTCTCGACCATTCCCCGGCGCTTTCGCGCCCAGCCAGGTAAGAAGACTCTTCGCCATGAATCAGGATCAGCTCAAGCAGGCTGTGGCCCAGGCCGCCGTCGACCACATCCTTCCGCACCTCGACAGCAAGAGCATCGTCGGCGTGGGCACCGGCAGCACCGCCAACTTCTTCATCGACCTGCTGGCCAAGCACAAGGCCGAGTTCGACGGCGCGGTGGCCAGCTCCGAAGCCACCGCCCAGCGCCTGAAGGGCCACGGCATCCCGGTCTACGACCTGAACACCGTCAGCGAACTGGAGTTCTACGTGGACGGCACCGACGAGACCAACGAGCGCCTGGAGCTGATCAAGGGCGGCGGCGCCGCGCTGACCCGCGAGAAGATCGTCGCCGCGGTGGCCAAGCAGTTCATCTGCATCGCCGACGCCAGCAAGCTGGTGCCGATCCTGGGCGGCTTCCCGCTGCCGGTGGAAGTCATCCCCATGGCCCGCAGCCACGTGGCGCGCCAGCTGGTGAAACTGGGCGGCGACCCGGTGTACCGCGAGGGCGTGCTGACCGACAACGGCAACATCATCCTCGACGTGCACAACCTGCGCATCGACAGCCCGGTGCAGCTCGAAGAAGCGATCAACAACATCGTCGGCGTGGTCACCAACGGTCTGTTCGCCGCGCGCCCGGCCGACCTGTTGCTGCTGGGCACCGCCGAGGGCGTGAAGACCCTCAAGGCCTGACCCGCCTGGCGCCATCCGCCGGATGGCGCCTTCCAGAGCGCCTGCTGCCGTCTACGCTGGGATAACCCCATCCTCCTCCAGGGAGACGCAGCATGGCCGCCAAGTACCACCTGAAGAAGGCCAGCGATGGCCAGTTCCTCTTCAACCTGCACGCCAGCAACGGCGAGATCGTCCTCACCAGCGAGCTGTACAGGGCCAAGCCCTCGGCCATCGGCGGCATCGAGTCGGTGCGCAGCAACTCCCAGCGCGAAGGCGCCTTCGAACTCAAGGTCGCCAGCAACGGCAAGCACTACTTCGTGCTCAAGGCCAGCAACGGCCAGGTCGTCGGGCAGAGCCAGATGTACGCCAGCAAGGCCACCGCCGATGCCGGCGTGGCGGCGGTCAAACGCTACGCGGCGGAGGCGCCGATCAGCGACGACACCTGATCGCGCACCGATTCGGTGAAGCCCGCCCCGCGCACGCCCTCCACGGCCGGCCAGCTCGCCGGCCGTGTATCACCCTTGTTACAGTGGCGCGACAAGCTCGGTCACTGAAGCGTCAAATTCCGCCCATCTCCGGCGAACCGGTCCACATCCTGCTTTCCTCCGGCGCACGCATCGAAGACCGATGCGATTCCAATCGACACAGAGGAAAGTGCCGTGTTCAAACCCTTAGCCGTTGCGGTCAGCCTGGGCTGCGCTGCGCTGGCCACCGACGCCAACGCCTACGAATACGGGGACTACGCCGGGGACACCCTGGACACCCTGATCAACGACTACCCCGGCCGTTACCGCGGCACCGCCAGCTTCGCCGGGGCCACCGCGCTGATGCAGTCGCGCCTGGGCTTCGGCTACCAGACGCAGGTCCAGGACTTCACCTGGGCCGGCAATCGCAGTTCGCAGAACGTCATCGCCAGCGCTCCGGGCAGCAGCGGCCAGTACGTGGTGCTCGGCGCGCACTACGACACCTACTACGGCCGGCCTACCCTGCAGGGCCTGGACGACAACGGTTCGGGCGCCGCCGTGCTGACCGAGATCGCCCGCAACCTGGGCGGCATCGCCCTGGAGAACGGCCTGGAAGTGGTCGGCTTCGGCGCCGAGGAGGAAGGCCTGCGTGGCTCGCGCGCCTATGTCGCCTCGCTCAGCGACGAACAGCGCAGCAACCTGCTGGGCATGATCAACCTCGACAGCCTGATCACCGGCGACAGGATGTACGCCCACGCCGGCTTCAACAGCGTCGACAATCCCGCGCTGGGCGCCTACCGCGACCAGCTCCTGCGCATCGCCCAGGAACTGAAGATCCCGCTGTTCACCAACCCCGGGCTGAACGAGGAATACCCCGCCGGCACCGGTTGCTGCAGCGACGGCGAAAGCTTCGAGGGGCTCAATGTCCCGGTGCTGTTCATCGAGGCCACCAACTGGGAACTGGGTGACCTGGATGGCTACGTGCAAACCGACAACCCGGCCATCCCCGGCGGCGCCACCTGGCATAACCCGACGCTGGACAACGAGCAGGTGCTCACCGGCGCCTTCGGCCAGGAGCGCATCGACCAGCGCCTGCGCGACTTCTCGCGCCTGCTCACGCGCCTGGTGCTGGAGCTGACCAATGCCGACCTGCTCGCCTCTACCGCCTCCGGCGGCGCGATGGCACGGCAGATGGAAGACCAGCTGCAACGCCAGCATCTGGCCCTGACGCGCCTGCACGATCGCCGCTGGCTGACCCTGCTGGGCAGCTCGCGCCCGGTCGGCAGCTTCGACGGCGCGGTGGGCGTGGAAGGCGAAACCACCCCCGAAAGCGGCTTCGACATGCCCGGCGACCCGCGCTCGCACCGCGCCGGCGTCAACCTGCTGGGCGATTACCGCGCCAGCGAGGCGCTGACCCTGGGCGGCAGCCTGAGCTTCCAGCGCAGCCGCGACAACCTGCACCACAGCGCGCGCCTGGAAGCGGAAACCTGGCAACTGGGCCTCTACGGCCTGCTCAACGACGGCGGCCCGGCCTGGCTGGGCGGCGAGCTGAGCGCCGGCTACGCCGATTTCGACAGCAAGCGCTCGGTGTACCTGAAGGCGAAGAACGGCCCGGTGCTGCTCGACCAGCGCATCGACGGCGACACCCACGCCTGGTTCTGGGGCGCGCGGGTGGATGGCGGCTATGACCTGGACATCGGCGGCCTGAAGACCGGACCGCAAGGCGGGCTGGACTACGTCCACTACAAGATCGACGACTTCGACGAAGACGACGACCTGCGCACCGCCCTGGGCTACGAGAAGCAGGACTACGACTCGGTCGAAGCCAGCCTCGGCTGGGGCCTGCGCGGCGAGCTGCCGCTGGGCAACCGCATGGCCGTGCAACCCTACGCCAGCGCGCGCTGGGTGAAGGAGCTGGCCGACGGGCGCCTGGACGACATCGCCCTGACCGCCCTGGGCGACGGCCGCACCCGCGTCGCCGAACTGGGCGATGTGGACAAGGATTTCGGTCGCGCCCAGGTCGGCGCCCTGCTGGCGGTCACCGAGCAGTTGGGCGTGTTCGCCGAGGCCAACGCGCGCTTCGCCCACAGCGAAGGCAGCCAGGCGTCCTATTCCCTCGGCGTGCAATGGCAGTTCTGATCGCCAGGCAGCGAGGTGCCCTCAGGGTGCCTCGCGCTTCTTGAACACGTAGAAGAGGTTGGGCTCGCTGACCAGGTACAGCGTGCCCTCGTCGTCCATGGCGATCCCCTCGGCCTGCGGCACGCTGCGCCGCAGGCCGTGCATGCCGCGCAGCAGCGACAACGAGCTGATCGGCTCGCCATCGGCGCTCAACTCCAGCACCAGCCAGGACTCGTCGGACAGCGCCAGCAGGTGCCCGCTGCGCTCGTCGTATTGCAGGCTGGAAAGGTCGCGGACGAACAGGTTGCGGTTGTGTCGGAGGTCTTCCACCACGTGCACCGCGACGGGCTGCTGCGACTGCTCATAGGGGAAGCCGCGGACCTCGTAGATATGCACCGGGTTGCGCTCCTTGGCGACGAACAGGCGCTTGCCCTGCGAGTCGTAGGCCAACCCCTCGAAGCCGCTGTTGCCGCCGCGCCCCAGGGCCAGGGCGAGCTGTTGTGCGTCGTCGGCGCGCAGTTCCGTCGTATCGTCGTGCAGCTCGACGCGAAGCAGGCGCTGGTGGGTTTCGTCGGTGATCACGTAGACGTTGCGGCTGATGTATTCGATGGCCTCGGTATCGCCGAAGCCGTGCAGCGCGATCCGGCGCAGCACCTTGCCTTCCAGCGACAGCTCGACCAGCTCGTTGCGCTTGTTGGTGACGGTGAACAGGGTCTGCCGGTCCGGATCGAAGGTCAGCGCCGAGACGTTCTCCTCCAGCCCCTGGATCGGCTGCGCCTCCAGCACCACGCGATAATCGGGCAGCCAGAGGGACTGCTCCTGCCACTGCGCCGCATGCCGCCACTCGTTGAACTTGAACCACACGCGCTCATAGACCCGGAAGCTCTGGCCCACGGCGAGCAAGGCGGCCAGGGCGAGCAGCGCCAGCAGCAAGAACAGACGGCGGGGTTTGAGCAGACGGCGCATGCGGGACTCGCAGTGGGGTGGCGTGGCAGATTGACAGCAGCGCCTGAAGCCAAACTTAATGGCCGCCGGGGCCTGCGTGGCAGGCTAGAGTCAGGTTAGTGCAAGTCTGTGCTGAGTTTCTTTTGCAAGCGACTGCAAGAGGCGTATCGATGGCCCAGCATCTACTCCCCGAACAACGCCAACAGGCGACCCTCCACACCGTGGTGCTGGCGACCGAGGTGCTGCACCATGCCGGCGTCCCCCGGCCGAAGCTGCTGGAGGGCAGCGGCATTGGCGAGGCGGACCTGCTGACCCCGGAAAAGCTGATCACCCATGCGCAGGAACTGCGGGTCTTCGCCAATGCCCTGAACTGCCACCACGACCCCGCGCTGGGGCTGTACCTCGGCCTGCGCATGCATGTCTCGGCTTACGGCATCCTCGGCTACAGCATGCTCGCCAGCCGCACCCTGCGCGACGCGCTGCAACTGGCGCTGTCCTTCCCCGAGCTGCTCGGCACCTATTTCCGCCTGGCGCTGACGCCGCAGGGCGACGAGGTGCACCTGACCGCCGACGGTTACCGCTACGCGCCGGAATTGACGGTATTCAACACCGAGCTGTGCCTGACCTCGCTGCTGACGGTGATCCGCGACCTGCTCGGCGAGTCGGTGCGGCCGCGCCGGCTGCTCCTGGCCTATCGCCCGCCGCTGCATGCCGAGACCTATACCGAGCGCCTGGGCTGCCCGGTGGATTTCGGCACGCCCACCAGCGCCCTGTGCTTCAGCCCGACGCTGCTGGACCGCCCGCTGCCGCTGGCCGACCCGGTCAGTTGCCACAACGGCGTGCAGCAATGCCTGCGCATGAGCGCCATGCTCAGCAGCCGCGGCGACGTCATCGACCAGCTGCGCCAGCACCTGGCCAGCCACCTGCAGGACACCGCCAGCCTGGACACCGTGGCGCGCCACCTGCACCGCTCCACCCGGACCCTGCGGCGTCACCTGCAGCAGCAGAACACCAGTTATCAACAGGTGCTCGACGAAGTGCGTTTCGACCGCGCGCGGCAGTTGCTCAAGGACACCGACCTGCCGATCTACCTGATCGCCGAGCAGCTGGGGTACAGCGAGACGGCCAGCTTCCGGCACGCGTTCCAGCGCTGGAGCGGGGCGAGTCCGAGCTTATATCGGGGGTGATGGTGCTCGATCATCCCCCTCACCCCAGCCCTCTCCCGGGTGAGAGGGGGCTATCCGTGCCATCTGAAGATTCGCGCCCATCCAACCGCAGCGTACAGATGCCGTATCCGGCTGACTCCGTTATCCAGCACCACACCGAACAGTCCCCTCTCCCTCCGGGAGAGGGTTAGGGTGAGGGCACGCCACCGCGCCGAGACCTCCCGAAACGACACGCCGCTGGCGCCCGAAATCCAGCGTTCAAGGCGGCTTTTTCAACTTGGCCTGATTTATCCCTTATTGGCCTGATCTATCGTTCTGCGCATCCGGCGCCTTGGTCATTATCAATCCGCAGCTAGGTGAAACGGTCCTAGAAATCGTAAAACCTCAACAATAACAACTGCTTAACTGCACGGTACGAGCATGACCAGCGCGATCACCATCGAGCGGATATGCATGGAGTTCGGTACACCCGGGCAAGGCCTCAAGGCCTTGGACGACGTGTCACTGGAAATCCGCGCCAACGAATTCTTCACCCTCCTCGGCCCGTCGGGCTGCGGCAAGACCACCTTGCTGCGACTGATCGCCGGCTTCGAACAACCCTCCTCCGGCAGCATCCGCCTCTACGGCGATGCGATGGAAGGCCTTCCGCCCTTCAAGCGCCCGGTCAACACCGTCTTCCAGAGCTACGCCCTGTTCCCCCACATGACCGTGGCCGAGAACATCGCCTTCGGCCTGGAAATGCAGGGCAAGCAACGCAGCGACATCGACGCCACGGTGCAGAAGATGCTCGACCTGGTGCGCCTGCCCGATGTCGGCAAGCGCCGCGCCGACCAGCTCTCCGGCGGCCAGCAACAGCGCATCGCCCTGGCCCGCGCCCTGGCCAGCCGGCCCAAGGTACTGCTGCTGGACGAATCGCTGTCCGCGCTGGACCTGAAGCTGCGCAAGGAAATGCAGATCGAGCTCAAGCGCCTGCAGCACGAGACCGGCATCACCTTCATCTTCGTCACCCACGACCAGGAAGAAGCGCTGACCATGTCCGACCGCATCGCCGTGATGAGCCGCGGCAAGGTCATGCAGATCGGCACGCCCACCGAGATCTACGAGGCGCCGGTCAACCGCCTGGTGGCCGACTTCATCGGCGAAACCAACTTCCTCGAAGGCGAATCCAGCGGCGACAGCGTGCGCCTGGCCGACGGCCAGATGCTGCCGGCCGCCACCACCCTGCCCGGCAAGGTGACCCTGGCGATCCGCCCCGAACGTACCGAACTCGCCCAGGACGGCCAGCTCGAAGGCGTGGTCGAGAACATCGTCTACGTCGGCACCGATACCGTGTACCACCTCAACGTCGCCGGTCAGGGCGGCTTCCGGGTCCGTCAGCAGAACCGCGACGGCGCCCTTTCCACCCACGCGCCCGGCGCGCGGGTGCGGGTCCGCGTTCCCGCCACCGCCATCCGGGTGCTGGCCGAATGAGTACACTGCGCGCACAAGCGGAACGAAAGTCGCTGTTCAACCGCCTGGCCCTGACCAGCCCGGCGATGATCATGCTGGTGGTGTTCCTCGTCCTGCCCCTGGGCATCATGTTCGCCGTGTCGATCCAGGCGCCGGGCGACTATGGCGGCGTGAAATGGGGCCAGCACACCGTCGAGGCCTACCTCAACTTCCTCTGGGAGCGCGATCTGGACGACAGCCTGTCGTTCAACGCCGATTACCTGGGCATCTTCCAGCGCTCGTTCTGGCTGTCGATCCTGACCACCCTGGGCTGCGTGCTGATCGGCTTCCCCACCGCGCTGTACCTGGCGCTGCAGGACGAACGCCGGCGCAACCTGCTGCTGTTCCTGGTCACGGTGCCGTTCTGGACCAACCTGCTGGTGCGGGTCTACGCCTGGATGCTGCTGCTGCGCAACGGCGGGCTGATCGACGAGGGTCTGCACGGGCTGGGCTTCTCCGATGCCTCCCTGGGCATCCTCTACACCGACAATGCGGTGATCATCGGCCTGCTCTACACCTACCTGCCGTTCATGGTCCTGCCCATCTACACCAGCCTCGAGAAGATGGACTGGCGCCTGGTGGAGGCGGCCTTCGACCTGGGCGCCAACCGCTGGAAGGCGCTCAGGCGGATCATCATCCCGCTGGCCATGCCCGGCATCGTCGCCGGCTGCATCCTGGTGTTCATCCCTTCGCTGGGCAGCTACATCATTCCCGAGCTGCTGGGGGGCGGTAAGTCGCTGATGATCGGCAACCTGATCCAGCTGCAGTTCGGCACGGCGCACAACTGGCCGTTCGGCGCGGCGCTGTCCTTCGCCCTGCTGGCCTTCGTGCTGCTGGCGATGATGATCTACAGCATGCGGTTCAAGCAGGGCGCGTCGGGAGGTCATCCATGAAGTCGGCCAACCCGCTGTGGAAATTCACCGGGGTCCGGCCCGCCGCCTGGCTGTTCTTCGCCTTCCTCTACATCCCGATCTTCGTGCTGGTGGTACTGAGCTTCAACAGTGGCCAGTCGGCGACGCTGTGGGAAAGCTTCAGCCTGAAGTGGTACGCCGTGGTGGCGGACGACCCGGAGATCCTCCGCGCGGCGAAAAACTCGCTGATCGTCGCGACCCTGGCCACCGTGGTCGCCACCACCCTGGCGACGCTCGCCGCGCTGGGCATGCGCGGGCGCTCGTTCCGCGGGCAGACGCTGATGAGCGGCGTGCTGGGCCTGCCGTTGCTGGTGCCGGAGATCGTCACCGCCGTGGCGACCCTGATGTTCTTCGCCTTCATCGGCCTGAAGCTGTCGCTGTTCACCATCCTGCTGGCGCACATCGTGTTCTGCATTCCCTTCGCCTACCTGCCGATCCGCGCCCGTCTCGAGGGCATGGACCCGCGGCTGGCCGAAGCGGCGGCGGATCTGTATGCCTCGCCATGGAAGACCTTCTGGAAGGTGACCTTCCCGCTGCTGACGCCGGGGATCGTGTCCGGGGCGATGCTGGCGTTCATCATCTCGATGGACGACTTCGTCATCACCTACTTCGTCGCCGGCGCCGGGGCCACCACCCTGCCGGTGTACATATTCAGCTCCATCCGCATGGGGATTTCCCCGAAGATCAACGCCATATCTTCAATAATACTGTTGATTTCCATCGCGTTCGTTGCGTTGTCGTACTACGTCGGCCAGCGTCGCCGCTGACCTCCTGCCGCCAATCAAAACAACATTGCAAGGAGCTTCACCGATGAAATTCCGCCGTACCCCCATCGCCCGCACGCTCGTCGCCGCCAGCCTGCTGCTGGCCGGCAGCGCCCATGCCGAAGGCACCCTGCACTTCGCCAACTGGTCCGACTACTTCCCGCCGGAACTGCTGAAGAAGTTCGAGAAGGACACCGGCATCCACGCCACCCTGGATTCCTACGACAGCAACGAAACCCTGCTGGCCAAGCTCAAGGCCGGCGGCGGCGCCTACGACGTGGTGGTGCCGTCGGACAGCTTCATCGAGATCTTCGTCAAGGAAGGCCTGCTGCAGAAGCTCGACAAGTCGCAGCTGCCGAACCTGGCCAACCTCAAGGACAAGTTCAAGACCCTGACCTACGACCCGGGCCACGACTACTCCGTGCCCTACCTGTGGGGCACCACCGGCTACAGCTACGACAGCGCCAAAGTGCCTGGCGGCAAGCTGGATGAAAGCTGGAAGCCGTTCTTCGAGCCGCCGGCCGAGCTCAAGGGCAAGGTGGTGGCGCTCAACTCCATCGAGGAGCTGTACGCGCCGGCGTCCTACTATCTGGGGGTCGACGAGTGCACCGAGGACCCGAAAGAGGCGGCGAAGATCCAGGACCTGCTGCTCAAGCAGAAGCCCATGCTCGCCATGTACAACAGCGACGGCACCATCGAGCGCATGGCCGCCGGTGAAGTCTCCATGCACCAGCAATGGAACGGCGCCTTCCACCGCGCCCACGCCCAGCGCGCCAGCCTGGTCTACGTCTATCCCAAGGAAGGCGTGCGCCTGTTCATCGACAACCTGACCATTCCCAAGGACGCCACCAACATCAAGGAGGCCCATGCCTTCCTGAACTGGATGATGCAGCCGGAGAACATCGCCCTGGCCTCGAACTTCGCCAAATACAACAACGCGATCGAAGGCTCGGACAAGTTCATGGACAAGGAGCTGTTCGACGATCCGGCGATCAACACCCCGGCGGACAAGCTCGATCGCCTGAAGCCCTTCAAGCTGTGCTCGCCCAAGGCGCTGCAACTGCGCTCCAAGGTCTGGACCAAGCTGAAGAAATGACCTGAAGGTCGCCCGGCGCGGCGGTGCGCGCCGGGCGCTCCTGACAGCCAATTTGGCCATTTCGATCCCTTTTTGACCCTTTGCAGGGTTCTGCCCGGCACCCTGCGTTGCTAGAGTCGGGCGGCTCGCGCAGGGAGCGGCTGGAAAGGCGGCCAGCCCTTGCACCATCGACGATGGCGCAGGGAAATCCCGAGGGAACGCGAGCGCGTTATCCACAAGAACAAATGCCCCGAGAACGCCCATGACCAGCTTTTGCGTCACCCTGCAGCACACACCCTCATTCCTCGCGCGTCGTCAGCGCTGCGGCTGAGCCGTAACCCGACGACTTCAGGACGGCCACCGAACGCCGCCCGCCCGCACCAGACCATAAAAATCGCGAGGACTCTTCCATGGCCAGCCAACACAGCGCCAGCACTGCACACACTCCACAACAGGGCACCGCGACCAGCGCCGACGCCCGCCTGAAACGCGTCCTGGGCCTGCCCGCCCTGGTCTTCTTCGGCCTGGTCTACATGGTCCCACTGACCATGTTCACCACCTACGGCGTGGTCACCGAGATGACCGGCGGCCGCACCGCCACCGCCTACCTGATCACCCTGCTGGCGATGCTGTTCACCGCAGCCTCCTACAGCTTCATGGTGCGCAAGTACCCGATTTCCGGCTCCGCATACTCCTATACCAGCCTGAGCTTCGGCCCGGTGGTCGGCTTCCTCTCCGGCTGGTCGCTGCTGCTCGACTACCTGTTCCTGCCGATGATCAACTACCTGCTCATCGGCCTGTTCATGAACATCGCCTTCCCGGAAATCCCGGCCTGGATGTTCGTGGTCGCCTCCATCGCCCTGGTCACCGTGCTCAACGTGGTCGGCATCAGCCAGGTCGCCGGCATGAGCAACGTCATCGTCGGCGCGCAGCTGGTGTTCATCGTGGTGTTCGTGGTCATGTCGATCAAGACACTGGCCGGCGGCGCCGCGATCGACTTCAGCCTGCCCTTCGTCGGTGACGGCAGCCAACCCGGCTTCGCCCCGCTGATGGCCGGCGCCGCGGTGCTGTGCCTGTCGTTCCTGGGCTTCGACGCCGTCTCGACCATGGCCGAGGAAACCCGCGACGCCCGCCGCGACATCCCCCGCGCGATCATCATCACCACCGTCATCGCCGGCCTGATGTTCACCCTGCTGGCAATCATCAGCCAGCTGGTGTTCCCCGGCAGCGTGTTCCAGAACGCCGACTCGGCGGCCAACGAAGTGATGCTCAAGGCCGGCGGCCAGTTCCTCGGCAACTTCTTCACCTCCGCCTACATCGCCGGCTGCATCGGCTCGGCGCTGGCGTCCCAGGCCTCGGTGTCGCGCATCATCTTCACCATGGGCCGCGACGGCATCCTGCCGCGCAGCCTGTTCGGTACCCTGCACGCGCGCTTCCAGACCCCGGTGGTGGCGATCCTGGTGGTGTCTGCCGTCTCGCTGCTGGCGATCGTGCTAGACCTGACCACCCTCGCCTCGATGATCAGCTTCGGCGCGCTGGTGGCCTTCTCCGTGGTCAACCTGGCGGTGATCCGCACCTACCTGGGCGTCGAGCGCCGCCGCGGGGCGAAGAACGTCCTGCTCTACGGCGCGATCCCGTTCATCGGCCTGTGCCTGACCCTGTGGCTGTGGACCAGCCTGTCGCAGCTGACCCTGGTGGTCGGCCTGAGCTGGTTCGCGGTCGGCTTCGCTTACCTGGCGGTGCATACCGGCGGTTTCCGTCGCAAGGCACCGAGTGTGAATTTCGAGGAAAACGCCTGACGGCCCAGCTACTAGAACCCAACGGGCGCCCGGAGGCGCCCTCAGGAGCGCGTGATGTTGACGATCTATACCGACGACCATCGCTTGCACCACGGTCAGCACGAGCTGATCGGCGGCCAGTTCACCCCCTGCTTCGAAAAGCCCAGCCGCGCCGACATGGTGCTGGATCGGGCCAAGGCGGTGAAACTGGGCGACATCCAGGCCCCGCGCGACTTCGGCCTGGAACCCATCCTGAGGGTGCACAGCGAAGGCTTCGTGCGGTTCTTGCAGCACGCCTGGCGTGACTGGCTGGCCACCGGCCGGACCCACGACATGCTGCCGATCTGCTGGCCGACCCGCCGCCTGCGGCAGAAGGAGCCGGACAGCATCGACGGCCGGCTGGGCTACTACAGCCTGGACGCCGGCGCGCCGATCACCGCCGGCACCTGGCAGGCGGTGCTGAGCTCCGTGAACGTGGCGATGACCGGCCAGGCCGAACTGGCCAAGGGCGCGCGCTCGGTGTTCTCCCTGTGCCGCCCGCCGGGCCACCATGCCTCGGCGGATTTCATGGGCGGCTACTGCTTCTTCAACAACGCGGCCATCGCCGCCCAGTCGATCCTCGACCAGGGCGCCAACCGCGTGGCCATCCTCGACGTCGACTACCACCACGGCAACGGCACCCAGGACATCTTCTACGACCGCGCCGACGTGCTGTTCACCTCGATCCACGGAGACCCGCGCTTCGAGTACCCCTACTTCCTCGGCTACGCCGACGAGAAGGGCCAGGGCGTGGGCGAAGGCTTCAACTTCAACTACCCGCTGGCCTCGGGCAGCGACTGGTCGGTGTGGAGCCTGGCACTGCAGGCGGCGATCCGGCAGATCTCGGCGTACCGCCCGGACGTGCTGATCGTCTCCCTGGGCGTGGACACCTACAAGGAAGACCCCATCTCCCAGTTCAAGCTGGACAGCCCGGACTACCTGCGCATGGGCGAAGCCATCGGCAAGCTCGGCCTGCCGACGCTGTTCGTGATGGAGGGCGGCTACGCGGTGGAGGAGATCGGCATCAACGCGATCAACGTGCTGCAGGGGTTTGAGAGTATTGGGTGATCGCTGGCCAATCTTCGGCGCAACCTGAGGCACCCTCTCCCCAGCCCTCTCCCTGAAGGGAGAGGGAGTCGTTCGGCGTTGCCGGGACACGCAGAGTTGCGCCTGATGCCATTCGGTCCCCTCTCCCTTCAGGGAGAGGGTTAGGGAGAGGGAACCACCACATCTTCCAGCGAATCCTCACGCATCAATGAAAAAAGCCGCACCGGGATTCCCGGCGCGGCTTTTTCGTGAGTGCGGAATTACTGGAGGATTTCCACGCGATCCACATCGATGTCAGTCGCTTTCATCTTGTGATGATCCACCTCGCCGGTCAGGCGCACCTTGGTGCTCTCGGAGACCGACGCACCCGCCGGCCAATCGTCGTTGTCGATCTCGACCTGGATGCTCCCAGTGGCGTCCTTGAACTCGTAGTGCTCGCCGCCGATACGCTTGGTGATCACCCCTTCGAGCACCACCGGGGTGTCGTCGGCGGCGGACTGCGCCTGCTTGACCGTGGTGACCTGCGCGGCGGCGGCAGCGGGCTTGGCGTCGCTGCCAGGGCCAGTGTAGCCGGCGGCCAGGGTGAAGGTGGAGAACAGGCCAGCGGCAGCGATCAGGGGGAGATGAGTCAGTTTCATGGAAGTGCCTCCTGCGGCGTTTTCGATGGGTTCAGCCTATGGCCGGCGGCTGAAATCAGCCTGAATCCGGACTTAACCCAACCTTAAAGCCATCCGACACGTATTCCCCCGCCCTGGATCAATCCGTTTTGGCCGCCTCGCGCTTGAACACGTAGAACAGGTCCGGCTCGCTGACCATGTAGATGGTGCCGTGCTCGTCGATGGCCACGCCTTCGGCGCGCGGAATCTTCTCGTGGAGGCCGTTCAGCCCGCCCAGCAGGCTGATGAAGCTGACCGGCTCGCCCTTCTCATCCAGCTCCAGCAGCAGGTGCGACTCCGCCGACAACACCAGCGTGTGGCCGGTGCGCGGATCGATGCTCAAGGCCGAGACGTTGGTCATCAGCAGGTCGCTGGCGATCGGCTGCAACGCCCCGCTCAGGCTGGCGCTGCCGTCGCTGGCCAGGCTGAACAGCGCCAGCGGATCGCGCTCCTGACCCAGCACCAGGCGATGCTGGCGCGGGTCCCAGGCGATGCCCTCGATACCCTTGTTCTTCTTGCCGCGGGGGCCGAGATCGAAGCTGGCGAGCTTCTCGGTGCTCAGCTCGCGGGTCTGCGGGTCGACATGGAAGATGGTCAGCGAGTTCTTGCGCTCGTCGGTCACGGCGACATTGCCGTTTTCCAGCACCGCCACGCCCTCGGGGTTGGACATGCCCAGCAGCGGGATCACCCGCAGCACGTCGCCGGTCAGCGACAGTTCGGCCAGCAGCGGCTTCTTGCCGGTGACGGTGAACAGGGTGCGCGTCACCGGGTTGTACGCCAGGTCGGAGGTCTCCTGCCCCTCGAGCCCGCCGGTGAGCGGCTTGGCCTGGATCACCGCGCGGTAGCCGGGCAGCCAGACGCTTTCGGAGCGGGCCTGGGCGCTGGTGTCCCGCTCACGCAGCCACAGGCGCGCGCGGTCATCCCAATGGAAGCGCGAGGTCAGGTAGCCGAGCACCACGAGGATGAGCAGCAGGGCCGGCAGCAGCCAGCGAGGGCGAAGGATGGACATGGTCATGACGACTCTTGTGGGTCAGCACGGCAAGGTGTCGCGCCATACACGAAGGCCGCACAAATGGCGGCCTTCGGTGGGACAACTCGGGTCAAAGCACGCGGCTTTCGAATCGGCTGGCGCCAGGAAGTTCCAGCACCAGCTCACTGCCGCGCGTGAGCGGGCCGACGCCGACCGGGGTGCCGGTGGACACCACATCGCCCGGCTGCAGCGAGAAGTGCCCGCAGATGTGCTGGATCAGCGGCACGATGGGGTTGAGCATGTCGCGGCTGTTGCCGTCCTGGCGGACTTCGCCGTCGATCACCAGGCGGATGCCGATGTCGGTCGGGTCCGGGAAGTGGTCGGCACTGACGAAGGGCGCCAGCACGAAGGCGCCGTCGAAGGACTTGGCCAGCTCCCAGGGCAGGCCCTTTTCCTTCAGCTTGGCCTGCACGTCGCGCAGGGTCAGGTCCAGCGCCGGGGCATAGCCGGAGATGGCGTCCAGCACTTCCTCGGTGCTCGGCTTGCGCGACAGCGGCTTGCCGATCAGCACGGCGATCTCCGCCTCGTAGTGCACCGAGCCGCGATCCTCCGGAATGGCGAAGCCGCCGGCGTGGGAGACGGTGCAGGAGCCGGGTTTGATGAACAGCAGCGGCTCGGTCGGTACCGGGTTGTTCAGCTCCTTGGCGTGCTCCGCGTAGTTGCGGCCGACGCAGACCACCTTGCCCAGGGTGAAATGGATCGGGGTGCCATCGACATACTGGTGCTGGTAACTCATGACCGACTCCTGACTGCGCATGGAAGAGATGATCCGCGCGGGGCTCGTGATCCCGCGCGGTTGCCCGCATTCCTGCCGGCGCACACGCCACTTCCCGTGGCGCTGACGTGCGAAGGGCCGGCCCCTCTATCCAAAGAGCCGGCCCTCCTCTGATGCAGCGACTTATTCGGCGAAGATCTTGCCGGGGTTCATGATCCCGTTCGGGTCGAACACCGCCTTGACTGCCTTCATGTAGCCGATTTCAGCCTCGGAGCGAGAGTAACCCAGGTAATCGCGCTTGGTCATGCCCACGCCGTGCTCGGCCGAGATGGAGCCGTTGTACTTCTGCACGGTCTCGAACACCCACTTGTTGACGGTCGCGCACTTGGCGAAGAACTCGTCCTTGGTCAGGTTCTCGGGCTTCAAGATATTCAGGTGCAGGTTGCCGTCGCCGATGTGGCCGAACCAGACCACTTCGAAGTCGGGGTAGTTGGCCGCGACGATGTCGTCGATGTCCTTGAGGAAGGCCGGGACCTTGCCGACAGTGACGGAGATGTCGTTCTTGTACGGTGTCCAGTGGGAGATGGTCTCGGAGATGTACTCGCGCAGCTTCCACAGGTTCTGCAGCTGCTGTTCGCTCTGGCTCATCACGCCATCGAGCACCCAGCCCTGCTCTACACAATGTTCGAACGTCGCCAGCGCCTCGTTGGCCACTTCCTCGGTGCTCGCCTCGAATTCCAGCAGCGCATAGAACGGGCAGTCGGTCTCGAAAGCCGGCGGCACGTCGCCACGGGCCATGATCTTGGCCAGGGCTTTGTCGGAGAAGAACTCGAAGGCAGTCAGGTCCAGCTTGTTCTGGAAGGCGTGCAGCACCGGCATGATCGAGTCGAAGTCCGGGGTGCCCAGGACCATCGCGGTGAGGTTCTTCGGCGTGCGCTCCAGGCGCATGGTGGCCTCGACCACGAAGCCCAGGGTGCCTTCGGCGCCGATGAACAGCTGGCGCAGGTCGTAGCCGGTGGCGTTCTTGATCAGGTCCTTGTTCAGCTCCAGCAGGTCGCCCTTGCCGGTGACGACCTTCAGGCCGGCCACCCAGTTGCGGGTCATGCCGTAGCGAATGACCTTGATCCCGCCGGCATTGGTGCCGATGTTGCCGCCAATCTGGCTGGAACCCGACGAGGCGAAGTCCACCGGATAGTACAGCCCGTGCTCTTCGGCGAAGGTCTGCAGCTGCTTGGTGATCACGCCCGGCTGGCAGACCACGGTGCGGTCGAATTCGTTGAAGGCCAGCACCTTGTTCATGTAGTCGAAGGCCACGACCACCTCGCCATTGGCGGCGACGGCGGCGGCGGAAAGACCGGTACGACCACCGGAGGGCACCAGCGCGACCTTGTGCTCATTGGCCCAGCGGACGATGGCCTGGACCTGCTCGGTGCTCTTGGGGAAGGCGATCGCCAGCGGCGCCGGAGCGAAATGCTTGGTCCAATCCTTGCCATAGGTGTCGAGGGAATCGGCGTCTGTCAGCAGCTTCCCGGCATCCAGCAGGGGCTTGAGCGATTCGATCAGGGCGTCGCGGGTCATTGGAGGAACTCTCAAATGGTTCATGGTCGTCCTGAGAACAGCTCAGGTCGCAACCGGGCAAGGAAAAGGGAGAACATGCTAGCATACGCACCCCACGCAGATCGCCACCTGGCGCCGAGCTGCCTGGCACCGGCCGGTTCGGCCAGAGCTATTGGTTTTCTAGCCACTCTCCCGGGACTACAGGTTCAAAGCAGATGAGCAAGACTTCTCTCGACAAGAGCAAGATCAAATTCCTTCTCCTTGAAGGCGTCCACCAGAACGCCGTCGACACCCTCAAGGCGGCCGGCTACTCCAACATCGAGTACCTCAAGACCGCACTGTCCGGTGACGAGCTGAAGGAAAAGATTGCCGATGCCCACTTCATCGGTATCCGCTCCCGCACCCAGCTGACCGAAGAAGTCTTCGACGCTGCCAAGAAGCTGATCGCGGTGGGCTGCTTCTGCATCGGCACCAACCAGGTCGACCTGAACGCAGCCCGCGAGCGCGGCATCGCCGTGTTCAACGCGCCCTACTCCAACACCCGCTCGGTGGCCGAGCTGGTGCTGGCCGAAGCCATCCTGCTGCTGCGCGGCATCCCGGAGAAGAACGCCTCCTGCCATCGCGGCGGCTGGATCAAGTCCGCGGCCAACTCCTTCGAGATCCGCGGCAAGAAGCTGGGCATCGTCGGCTACGGCTCCATCGGCACCCAGCTCTCGGTCCTGGCCGAAGCACTGGGCATGCAGGTGTTCTTCTACGACGTCGTGACCAAGCTGCCGCTGGGTAACGCGCAGCAGGTCGGCAACCTCCACGAGCTGCTGGGCATGTCCGACATCGTCTCGCTGCACGTGCCGGAACTGCCGTCCACCCAGTGGATGATCGGCGAGAAGGAAATTCGCGCCATCAAGAAAGGCGGCATCCTGATCAACGCCGCCCGCGGCACCGTGGTCGAGCTGGACCACCTGGCCGCCGCGATCAAGGACGAGCACCTGATCGGTGCCGCCATCGACGTTTTCCCGGTCGAGCCCAAGTCCAACGACGACGAATTCGAAAGCCCGCTGCGCGGCCTGGATCGCGTGATCCTGACTCCGCACATCGGCGGCTCCACCGCCGAAGCCCAGGCCAACATCGGCCTGGAAGTGGCCGAGAAGCTGGTCAAGTACAGCGACAACGGTACCTCGGTATCCTCGGTCAACTTCCCCGAAGTGGCCCTGCCGTCGCACCCGGGCAAGCACCGCCTGCTGCACATCCACGCCAACATCCCGGGCGTGATGAGCGAGATCAACAAGGTGTTCGCCGACAACGGCATCAACATCTCCGGCCAGTACCTGCAGACCAACGACAAGGTCGGCTACGTGGTGATCGACGTCGACGCCGAGTACTCGGACCTGGCGCTGGAGAAGCTGCAACACGTGAACGGCACCATCCGCAGCCGCGTGCTGTTCTAAGCGCTGCTGGGTGGCAAGAAAAAAGGAGGCTTCGGCCTCCTTTTTTCGTGTCTGCTTCCTGAAAGCTCCAGTGCTGGGCGGAGCGCCCTCTCCCTAACCCTCTCCCTTCAGGGAGAGGGCGGGGGAGAGGGTAAAGCCCCGCTCCGCAGCCTGACCATTACTTCACATTGACAGTAATCTGCTGCGACTCCACCGGCGGGTCGAACGGCACGTGGTTCTTGTCGCCCACCAGCAGTTGCAGGGTGTGCTTGCCCGGCGGCAGGGTCACCTGGGTCTCGGTCTGGCCCTTGCCGAAGTGTTTGATCTGATCGGTCATCGGCAACGGCAGGTTCATCGCCGGCTGCTCCTTGAGGTCGATCAGCAGGTGGTGATGGCCGGTGGCCGGCGAGTCCACGCCGGCCGGCGCGACGCCCATGCCCTTGAGGCCGAATTTGACGGTGAAGGTCTTGTCCACCGTGGCGCCATCGGCCGGCTCGATGAAGTACACCTTGGCGCCTTCCGGGGCCGGGGTGCGCGGGATGTCCGCGGCAATGGCGGAGGTACCGGCGAGCAGCGCGGCGAGGCCGAGGCAAGGCAGCATGGTTCTCATGTTCTTCTCCTTTCTACATGACGATCGAAAAGGCGAAGAACCCGCTCAGGCCGGCCTCGCCTCCTCGCATGGAAGGAACAAGCATAGGCGCCAGGACGCGAGGCTCAAGGAAAATAGTGCGTCTTCGAATGTCGGCGGCCGCTCTAGCCTCCGGCTTCCAGCCCGGCCAGACAGACGGCGGCGGCGTCCAGCTCTTCCTCGCTGAACACCAGCACACCCATGCGCTTGAGCGCGGCAGCGGTGACACCTTCGCCGGCAACCTTCCGCCCGCTGAAGCTGCCGTCATAGTTCTCGCGGTTGCCGCAGGAGGGGCTGCGCGCCTTCAGCACGGCCAGGCGGATGTCGTGGCGGCGCACCAGGGCCATGGCTTGCTCGGCGCCGAGCAGGAAGGCGTCGCTGACGTCCTCGCCCTCCACCGTCATCACCGGGCGCGCCCGCTCGAGCACGGCCATGCCCTGGCCGCCGGGGATTTCCGCCGGGGCGCGGGGCGTCGGCAAGCCGCCGGCGACCTCCGGGCAGAGGGCAACCACCCGGCCCTGGTCGAGCCAGCGCGAGAGCAGGTCGAACGGCCCGTGCGCGCCGCCGTCGTAGCGGACGCGATGGCCAAGCAGGCAGCGGCTGACGAGAACCTTCTGCATAGGCGAATCACTCCCTTTTGGAAGGGGACAGACTAGCCGCTCGCCGTTTGCCGGTCACGCCGGGTAACGCAACTTTCATCGGCGCGTCTGTCGCAACAGGTTTCCGACCCGCAGAAAGTCGGGTCCTTGAGCGGCGCGCCGGTCGTCGGCGTGCACCTGGACACCGCCCGAGCACAACCTTCGACGGGATCAGCCGTCCGGCACTGGCTGCGCCGCAGGGCGCCGCCCAGACTCGCGCATCGGCCAATCGCCATGGAGCCTCTGTCATGCCTCGCCTCTTGCTCTGCACCGCCACCCTCGCCGCGCTGTCCTACCTGCCCTTGGCCTTCGCCGAACTGCAGGCGCTGGACAACGAGCACCTGGGCGCCGTCACCGGCCAGGACGGCATCAGCATCCGCGCCGACGTGCTGGCGCACATGGACAGCGTGGGCTGGAACGACGACGGCGGCAGTGTTTCCCTGCGCAACGTGTTCATCGACAACGGCTGCGTGAATGCCGGCGACTGCCCCGACGGCCGTGGCGGCAGCCTGCCCTACGGCGCGGCGCAACTGGGCCTGAGCCTGCCGATCTTCGGCGTCGAGCAGCCGACCCTGCAGGTGGACGTGGTGCAAGGCGCCGGCGGCCAGCAGCAACTGGCGCTGACCCTGCCCGACCTGACCACCATCAACCAGCAGCTCAACGCCAGCGGGCTGCCCTCACAGACCATCCGCCTGCGGGTGGCCGGCGATCTCTACGTGGGTGGCGGGAAGCTGGGGAGCATCGAGGTGCGCGACATCCAGGACATCAGCGGCACCCTGAAGATCTGGGGGCACTGACCGCTCAGAGCGGCGCGTCGCCCCGACGGCGGAACCAGCCGGTGAGCGACAGGCGCTCGTGGCTGGCCGGCAGCACTTCGTGGGGGAATTCGCCGGAGAGGAACACCACCAGCCGGCCGGCCAGCGGCGGCAGGTCGAGAGTCCGTTCGTCGGGCAGATACAGGCGCAGTTCGCCGCCCTGGGCGGCCGGCCAGTCGCGGTTGAGGTAGAACACCGCGGAGACGGTGCGGCGGTCATCGTCGCGGAAGCGGTCCAGGTGCTTCTGGTAGAAGGCCCCCGGCGGATAGAGCGCGAAGTGCCCCTCGAAATCCTCCAGCCCCAGGTACAGCGAGCGGTTGATCAGCCGGCGCAACGTGTCCAGCGCCGCCAGGTACTGGTCGCACGCCTCGCACTGGCCAGGCTCGATCCACTGGATGCGGTCGCCGCGAATGCCTTCGCGCACGGCCTGGCCGTCTCCCCGGCCGATGGCGGCGGCGGCCAGTTTGCCGGCGGCATCGCGGGCACGACACTCCGTCGCCAGTTGGGCGATCAGGGCATCGGGAAGGAAGGCGTCCTGCTGCGACCAGCCCTGGTCGGCGAGGTCGTCGACGATGCGTTGCAGAAGGGGGCCTTGCAGGAATGGAGAATCGGCGTCGAAATGCATGGCGCATTGTAACGTCTGGCGCCAGTGTCTCGACAAGCGGGGCAAGCCTTGCCGACAATAGCCCCCGGCGAGCGAACCCTGCCGCCCAAAAGGAGTTGCAATGCGCGTACTGCTGGCCCTCACCCTTCTTGTACTGGGCATGCCTGCCCTGGCCGACAACTACCAGCGCCTGTACCAGGCCGCGGGCTGGCCGGAACAGCGAGCGCACTTCAATGACGCCCTGCACGCCGCACAGAAGCGCTACCAGGGCAACCTGCCGCCGGCGCTGTACCAGACGCTGGTGGACAACAGCAACCAGCGCTTCGCCCCCGCCGACATCGACCAGCGCGCCCTCAACGGCCTGCGCCAGAACCTGCCGGACAGCGCGGCGGCGCTGAACTTCTTCGAATCCCCCCTGGGCCGCAAGGTCGCCGGCGCCGAGACCCTGGCCACCCGCAGCGACCAGTTGCAGAAATACGCCAATGGCCTGCCGCGCCAGCAGGCCAGCGAGGCACGCAAGCAGATCGTCCATCGCCTGAGCCAGGTGCTGCCGGCCCGCGAAGCCGGTGCCGAGGTCAGCCTGGCGCTGGCCAGCGTGGCCGCCGACAGCCTCAGCCAGATGCTCCCCGGCCTGCTCGGCGGCGGCACCACCCAGGGCATGCTCGAAGGCCAGCGGCAGAAGCTGATGAGCCAGATCGGCGCCGATCTCGACAACACCCTGCTCTACGTCTATCGCGGCCTGAGCGATGCCGAGCTGGGCCAGTTCGCCGACTTCAGCGAGTCGCCCGCCGGCCGCAGCTATTACCGCGCGGCGCTGGCCGCCCTTAAGGCTGGCTTAGCGGTGTCGTCCGACGGCCAGTGATCGGAAACCGCCTACCGGGTATGTGGACCATTCCGAGGGGGGCTCCTCCTAGAATGGCGCCGCTGTACAGAGGGTGGCGCCTGAGGATGATGGCGCAAGGAGTGAAGGACACACCCTCATACCGACAGCCCCGCCCTGCCCTGCCTCGCCTTACCCCATCCGCTCACTGAGAAAATCGAAGTATCGCCGGCGCAACGTCTCGCTTTCGTTCGCCAGGTGGTGCCGCGCGCCCGTCAGCAGCAGGCATTCGATCTTCTCGAACTTCTCCTCCAGCACCTTCAGGTTGTAGCGCCAGTCCACCGTCTCGTCGGCGTCGCCCTGCACCACCAGCAGGCTTTGCGCGCCATGGCCGGCGGCCTCGATGCGCGGAATCCAGCGCGCCAGCGCACCGACCCAGGCAGTGGGCAGGATCTTCGGCTGCAACGGGTCGCGGTCCCGCAGGAAGGCGAGGAATTCGGCGTCGTTGGAGTTCTCGCTGAAACGCCGCGGGATCGAATCCACGAAGGGCCGCAGCATCTGGTAGCTGAACTTCGACCAGCCCCAGGCTCGCGGCCGCACCAGCGGCGCCAGCAGGATGGTACGGCCCAGCTCCGGGCGCGGCGCGCCGGTCAGCAGGTAGTCCAGCAGGATCGCCCCGCCGGTGCTCTGCCCGCACAGGTGCCAGGGTTGCGGCAGCTCCAGCGCCTGGGCCTGGTCCAGCAAGGCACCCAGCACAAGCTGATACTCGGCGAAATCGCCGATGCTGGCGGCAGCGCCACCGGACAGCCCGTGGCCGGGCAGGTCGCAGGCCAGCACTGCGAAGCCCATGCCCAGGGCCCAGTCGATGACGTGGCGGTACAGCCCCATGTGGTCGTAGTAGCCATGCAGCAGCACCAGGGTGCCGCGCGCCAGCACCGGCCGCCAGTATTGCGCGGCAATCTGGTAGCCGCCGGCCTCGAAGGTACCCAGGCGGCTCTGCAGGCCAGGGTGCCGGGCGTGCAGGTCCAGGCCGTAGAAATGCTGGTACAGCGCGATGCCGACCTCGTTCGCCTCTGCGGTCAGAGGTCGCAGCAGGGTGCGCAGCAGATCGGGCTGGAAGGCTTCAGGCATGGGCGTTTCGCTTCTGGCAGGCGGGTGACGATGGGAGCGCGGGCAGCAGCGGGATATTCTGCCGCGCCCGCCCCCGTGGCAAGCTTGTCGGCTATCTTACCGACTCTGTCACTGGTCGCTGCCATGTCCTCACGTCGAAAACCGCTGCTCACCTGGCTGATCGCCGCGCTCTGCCTGGGCGCGCTGCTCGCCACCTACCAGTGGTACGAGAACCGCTTCATCCGCCCGTTCAGCCATCAGCCGCAGCTGTTTTCCGGCGACCACCTGATGCTGCCGGCGCAATTGGCCGGCCCCGGCAAGATCCGCCTGGTGCACTTCTGGGACCCGGCCTGCCCGTGCAACGTCGGCAACCAGCAGCACCTCGCCGAGCTGATCCAGCGCTTCGGCCCGCAGGGCGTGGAGTTCTTCGCCGTGCAGAAGCCGGGCACCCGCGGGCATCTGCCGGATACGTTGAAGGCGATGCGCGCGCTGGAGGCCCTGCCCGGCGCCGAGCAGTTGCCGGCCAGCCCCGCCGTGGCGATCTGGGATGCCCAGGGCAAGCTGGCCTACTTCGGGCCCTACAGCGAAGGCGCGGTGTGCACCTCGGGCAACAGCTTCATCGAGCCGATCCTCGATGCCCTGGTGCAGGGGCGCCAGGTCAACGCCACCCACACCCTGGCGGTGGGCTGCTATTGCCCCTGGGATGACACCCGGCACTGAGCCGCATCAACAAAGCCAAGCGCCAATCCGTGACTACACTTGGAACGCCGGCCCAAGAAGGGCCGTTCGCTCACCAAGGAGTTTTTCGTATGCGTCTTCCTTCCGCCCTCGCCTTCTGCGCCGTTCTCTCCACCGGGCTCGCCCTGCCGCTGGCCGCCCACGCCGAGGATGCCCCCAGCAGCAGCCAGGTCATGGAGCAGCACAAACAGGCCATCAACAACCGCATCGCCGACATCGACTACAAGCGCAAGCGCATCGTCGAAGCGAACATGAAGCTCACCCCGCAGGAAACCGAGAAGTTCTGGCCGATCTACAACAGCTACCGCACCGAGGCGGACAAGCTGAGCAAGCAGACCCTGGCCATCATCATCGACTACGCCAACAGCTATAACAGCGGCTCGGTGAGCAACGACGAGGCCGCCAAGCTGCAGAAACAGGTGCTGGAGCTGCAGGACGACCGCCAGGACCTCAAGGAGAAGTACCTCAAGCGCATCGCCAAGGAAGTTTCGCCGCAGCGCGCCCTGCGCTTCCTGCAGATCGAAGACCAGCTCGACGCCATGGCGCTGCTGGAAGTGAGCCGCGAGATCCCGCTGGCCGAGTGACCCTCAGCCCTCGGTGCCGCCCTGCAGGCGCTGGCGATAGCGCTCGGGCGGCACCGAATACCAGCGCTTGAACGCCCGGTAGAACGGCGACAGCTCGGCAAAGCCGCAGCTGCGCGCCACCTCGCGGATCGCCACGCCCTGCTCCAGCATCTGCGCCGCCCGCTGCCGGCGCACCTCCTCCCGCACCTCCCTGAACGTCTGCGCCCGGCTCGCCAGGTTGCGCTGCAGCAGCCCGGCGCGCACGCCCAGTTCGCGGGCGCAGCTTTGCAGGGTGCACGCCTGCTCCCCCAGGCGGATGCCGATCAGATAGCGCAGGCGGTTGAGCAGGTCGTTCTCGTCCAGGGTGCCCAGCTGTTCCCGCGCGTGCTCGGTGAGCAGACGGTGCAGCACCGGGTTGCCGGTGCGCGACGGTCGCGCCAGCAGGGCGCGGTCGAACAGCAGCGCGTCATGGGGCTTGCCGAAGCTCGGCGTGAGGCCGAACAGACGCCGGTGCTCGCTCAGCCGGCGCGGCTGGGGATGGCGGAACTCGATGGCCTGGACGCGGAATTCATCGTCGGTGATCAGCGCCAGCAGCTTGAGAAACAGCAGCATCAGGCACTCCATCTGCTGGCGCAGGTTGCTGGCGCCCAGGTAGTTGAGGTCGAGGATCAGCCGCACCTGCTCGCCCTCCTCGCGCATCTGCGCGGCGAAGCCGCCGGAGAGGATGTGCTGGAAGCGCAGGAAGCTGTGCAGCGCCTCGCGCAGGTCGCCACTGGCCATCAGCAGGTAGCCGACGACGTCCAGCAACCGCGGCTTCATCGCTTCGCCCAGGTGCAGGCCGATATCGGCGTCGCCGGTGATCTCGTCGAGGCTGTTCCAGAACAGAGGCGCATCGTCGTGCACCAGGCGGCCGCTCTGCGCCGGAGGCGGCAGTCGCACCTTCTGCAAGGCCTGGCGGTAGATGTCGGTGGGGTCGAAGCCCAGCACCGAGAGCGCCTCGTACAGCTGGCGACGCAAGGTGGCGGACTGGGTCAGCGCCGGGGTGGCGGGAAAGTTCAGGTCGGCGGCGGACATGTTCACTCCTTGGATTGACCAGAGAATTCCAGCCGCGAGACATTGGGTCAATGAGCGACGGGCAACATCCACTGCAAAATCGCCGCATAACAACAAGGAGTTGCCCCATGAAACGCACTTTGACCGTCCTCGCTGTCGTCATCGCCGCTGCAACGGCCGGTGGCGCCTGGTACCTGCACGGCAAGCAGCCGGTACGCGACGGACAACTGCCCCTGGCCGGGCTCGCCAGCGAAGTCACGGTCCGCTACGACGAGCGCGGCGTGCCGCACATCAAGGCCGGCAGCGAGGAAGACATGTACCGGGCGATCGGCTATGTCCACGCCCAGGACCGCCTGTTCCAGATGGAAATCCTCAGACGCCTGTCCCGCGGCGAGCTGGCCGAGGTGCTCGGGCCCAAGCTGGTGGACACCGACCGCATGTTCCGCAGCCTGCGCATCCGCGACCACGCCGCCGAGTACGTCGCCCGGCAGGACAAGAACTCCCCGGCCTGGAAGGCGCTGGTGGCCTATCTGGACGGCGTCAACCAGTTCCAGGACAGCCATCCGCGCCCGGTGGAATTCGACATCCTCGGCATTGCCAAGCGCCCCTTCACGCCGGAGGACACCGTCAGTGTCGCCGGCTACATGGCCTACAGCTTCGCCGCCGCCTTCCGCACCGAGCCGGTGCTGACCTACGTGCGCGACGAACTGGGCGCGGACTACCTGAAGGTCTTCGACCTCGACTGGCACCCTGACGGCGTGCTCACCCCCTCGCCGCTGGCCGCCGCCGACTGGCAGGACCTGGGCGCCATCGCGCGTCTGAGCCACGCCGCGCTGGAGAAGGCCGGCCTGCCGCAGTTCGAGGGCAGCAATGCCTGGGCCGTCTCCGGCAGCCGCACCAAAAGCGGCAAACCGCTGCTGGCGGGCGACCCGCACATTCGCTTCGCGGTGCCGGCGGTCTGGTACGAAATGCAGGCCAGCGCGCCGGGCTTCGAGCTGTACGGCCATTACCAGGCACTCAACCCCTTCGCGTCGCTGGGCCACAACCTGCAGTTCGGCTGGAGCCTGACCATGTTCCAGAACGACGACGTCGACCTGGTCGCGGAGAAGATCAACCCGGACAACCCCAACCAGGTCTGGTACCACGGCCAGTGGGTCGACCTGAAGAGCGAGGAGCAGAGCATCGCGGTGAAGGGCGAGGCGCCGGTGAAGATCACCCTGCGCAGCTCGCCCCACGGCCCGCTGGTCAACGATGCCCTGGGCACCGCCGCCGGCAAGACGCCGGTGGCCATGTGGTGGGCCTTCCTGGAAACCCAGAACCCGATCCTCGACGCCTTCTACGAGCTGAACCGCGCGGATACCCTGGCCAAGGCACGCACCGCGGCCTCGAAGATCCAGTCGCCGGGCCTCAACGTGGTCTGGGCCAACGCCCGCGGCGACATCGGCTGGTGGGCCGCAGCGCAGCTGCCGGTGCGCCCGGACGGGGTGAACCCGGCCTTCCTGCTCGGCGGCGCCAGCGGGCAGGCCGACAAGAGCGGCTTCTACCCCTTCAGCGAGAACCCGCAGGAAGAGAACCCGGCGCGCGGCTACATCGTCTCCGCCAACTTCCAGCCGGTGCCGGCCAACGGCCGCCCGATCCCCGGTTACTACAACCTGCCCGACCGCGGCCAGCGCCTGAACCAGCGCCTGGCCGACCCGTCGGTGAAATGGGACCTGCAGAACAGCCAGGCGTTGCAGCTCGACACCTCCACCGGCTACGGCCCGCGCTTCCTCAAGCCGCTGCTGCCCATCCTGCGTGAAGCCGCCGCCACCGACGAGGAGAAGGCGCTGGTGGACAACCTGGCCCACTGGCAGGGCGACCATCCGCTGGATTCGGTGACCGCCACGCTGTTCAACCAGTTCCTCTACCAGGTGGCCGATGGCGCCATGCGCGACGAGATGGGCGACGCCTTCTTCGACAACCTGCTGTCCACCCGCGTGCTCGACGTGGCCTTGCCGCGCCTGGCCGCCGATGAGCATTCGCCCTGGTGGGACAACCGCAAGACCCCGCAGAAGGAGACCCGCGCCGATATCGTCAAGGCTGCCTGGAAGGACAGCCTGGCGCACCTGCGGGCCAAGCTGGGCCAGGACTCGAAGCAGTGGCAATGGGGCACGGCGCACACGCTCACCCACGTCCATGCGCTGGGCCAGCAGAAGCCGCTGGACCGTATCTTCAACGTCGGCCCGTTCGCCGCGCCCGGGGGTCACGAGGTGCCGAACAACCTCTCGCACCGCGTCGGCCCGGCGCCGTGGCAAGTGGTGTACGGCCCGTCCACCCGGCGCCTGATCGACTTCGCCGATCCGGCCCACAGCCTGGGCATCAACCCGGTGGGCCAGAGCGGCGTGCCGTTCGACAAGCACTACGGTGACCAGGCCGAGGCTTACATCGAGGGCCAGTACCTGCCGCAGCACTACGACGACAACGAGGTGAAGGCCAACACCCAGGGCGTCCTGCGCTTGATCCCCGTCCGCCGCTGACGCCCCTCGACAGGGCTGCCGAAAATGAAAAACCCCGCTCCTGCGGGGTTTTTCATTACTGCGTTGTAGAGAGTGTTGCGGGAGATGCCGAAGCTCCCTGGCGCGTTATTTCCCCAAGGGATAACGATCGGGGTGTTGTATTGGGCGCCGTCTCCCGCACGGAGTGCCATAAGGCTTCACTGGAAGTTTGCCGGCGGCGCGGCCCGATCCTGGTTCGGGGGGTGACCGGGCAGCGCATCCGAACACTTCAAGCGTAGTTGGCAATCGGCTGGGAGTGAGGCTTTGCGACCCACGGTTTTTTCCGATAACTCCCGAATTTCCAAGCACTTCGGAATAAGCTGGGGCAAAAAAACGGGCCACCCGAAGGTGGCCCGTGTTTCGACAAGCGCCGGAGGGCGTCAGGCGGTGGCAGTCGCCGCCTTCTGCTGCCAGTCGGTCGCGTTGGACTCCATGGCTTCCTGGATCGCCCGCTTGCGACGTTCCTCGGCCTGGCGGGTGAAGTACCAGGCGAAGAAGGTGAACAGCGAAACGGTCAGCAGGATCAGGCTGGCGACCGCGTTGATCTCCGGCTTCACGCCCAGGCGCACGGCGGAGAACACTTCCATCGGCAGGGTGGTGGAGCCAGGGCCGGACACGAAGCTGGCCAGCACCAGGTCATCCAGCGACAGGGCGAAGGACATCATGCCGCCCGCCGCCAGCGACGGCGCGATCATCGGGATGGTGATCAGCAGGAACACCTTCCAGGGCTTGGCGCCCAGGTCCATGGCTGCTTCCTCGATGGACAGGTCCAGCTCACGCAGGCGCGCCGACACCACCACCGCCACGTAGGACGAGCAGAAGCTGGTGTGGGCGATCCAGATGGTGACGATGCCGCGCTCCTGCGGCCAGCCGATCAGCTGGGCCATGGCGACGAACAGCAGCAGCAGCGACAGACCGGTGATCACCTCGGGCATCACCAGCGGCGCGGTCACCATGCCGCCGAACAGCGTACGGCCACGGAAGCGCGGGATGCGGGTCAGCACGAAGGCGGCCAGGGTACCCAGGGCCACCGAGGAGATCGCGGTGTAGCAGGCGATCTCCAGGGAGCGGAACACCGAGCCGATCAGTTGCTGGTTGTCCAGCAGGCCGACGTACCACTTCACCGACCAGCCGCCCCATACGGTCACCAGCTTGGAACCGTTGAAGGAGAAGATGACCAGGATGACCATCGGCACGTAGATGAAGAGCAGGCCCAACACCAGCATGATGTTGGAGAACGACCAACGCTTGTTCATACCTTGCCCTCCAGCTCTTTCGCCTGGTTCTTGTTGAACAGGATGATCGGTACGATCAGGATCGCCAGCATCACCACGGCAAGGGCGGACGCCACCGGCCAGTCACGGTTGTTGAAGAACTCCTGCCACAGCACCTTGCCGATCATCAGCGTCTCGGGGCCCCCGAGCAGTTCCGGGATGACGAACTCGCCCACCGCCGGGATGAACACCAGCATGCAGCCGGCGATGATGCCGTTCTTGGACAGCGGCACGGTGATCTTCCAGAAGCTGGTGAAATTGCGCGCGCCGAGGTCGGACGCGGCTTCCAGCAGGCTCATGTCGTGCTTCACCAGGTTGGCGTAGAGCGGCATGACCATGAACGGCAGGTACGAGTAGACGATGCCGATGTACACCGCGAAGTTGGTGTTGAGGATCGTCAGCGGTTCGTTGATCACCCCCAGCCACATCAGGAAGCCATTGAGCAGGCCGTTGTTGGACAGGATGCCCATCCAGGCGTACACGCGGATCAGGATCGCCGTCCAGGTCGGCATCATGATCAGCAGCAGCAGCACGGTCTGCATTTCCTTGCTGGCGCGGGCGATGGCGTAGGCCATCGGGTAACCGATGAGCAGGCACAGGAAGGTGCTGATCGCCGCCATCTTCAGCGAGCCCAGGTAGGCGTCGATGTAGAGCGGGTCGTCCGTCAGCATCAGGTAGTTGCCCAGGTTCATCACCACCTGGAGCGTCTGGTCGGCGTACTGGAACACCTCGGTGTACGGCGGAATGGCCACGTCCGCTGCTGCCAGGCTGATCTTCAGCACGATGGCGAAGGGCAGCAGGAAGAACAGGAACAGCCAGAAGAACGGCACACCGATCACGGCATGCCGGCCGTTGGGCAGGCGTTTCATGAGCGATTTGCTGATGTTCATGATTGCAGTACCACACCGCTGTCGTCGTACCAACTGATGTACACCGGCTGGTCCCAGGTCGGGCGCGCCACGTGGCGCTCGGCGTTGGCCATGAAGGCCTGGACGATGAAGCCCGACGCCAGCTTGATGTAGTACACCGAGTGACCGCCCAGGTAGGCGATGTCATGCACGATGCCCTGGGCGACGTTGAAGCCTTCGTGCTCCAGGTCGGCCGGCTTCTGCGCGCTGACCATGACCTTTTCCGGACGCAGCGCGTAGGTGATGCGCTTGTTCTCGGCACGGGTGCTGATGCCGTGGCCGATGTAGATCGGGTTCTCCAGCTGCGGGCAGGCGATGACCGCGTGGTCCTGCAGGTCTTCGACGATCTCGCCGTCGAACAGGTTGACGTTGCCGATGAACTCGCAGATCAGGCGGCTGGCCGGCGTCTCGTAGATGTCCATCGGGCTGCCGATCTGCTCGATGCAGCCCAGGTGCATGATGGCGATGCGCTGGGCCATGGTCATGGCCTCTTCCTGGTCGTGGGTCACCATCACGCAGGTCACGCCCACGCGCTCGATGATTTCCACCAGTTCCAGCTGCATCTGCGAACGCAGTTTCTTGTCCAGCGCGCCCATGGGCTCGTCGAGCAGCAGCAGTTTCGGGCGCTTGGCCAGGGAGCGGGCCAGGGCCACGCGCTGGCGCTGGCCACCGGAGAGCTGGTGCGGCTTGCGCTTGGCGTACTGGGTCATCTGCACGAGCTTGAGCATCTCGTCGACGATCTTGTCGATCTCGGCCTTGGGCAGGCCGTCCTGCTTCAGGCCGAAGGCGATGTTCTGCGCCACGCTCATGTGGGGGAACAGGGCGTAGGACTGGAACATCATGTTGATCGGCCGCTCATAGGGCGGCAGGTCGGTAATGTCCTGGCCATCGAGGAAGATACGACCTTCAGTAGGACGCTCGAAACCAGCCAGCATGCGAAGCAGGGTCGACTTGCCCGAACCCGAACCACCCAGCAGGGCGAAGATCTCGCCCTTCTTGATGTCCAGCGTCACGCTGTCCACAGCCAGCGTTTCGTCGAACTGCTTGCTGACCCGGTCGATTTTTACCAGAACCTCTTTCGGTTTCTGGTCGCCACTCAAGGCTTTCTTGTAGGCACCGGAGGCTATTGCCATTACCACAACTCCCAAATCATAGAGGCCCGGCCCCCGCGGCCGGGCATGCTTGGTATTACTCAGGGCTGGCGCAGTGTACGTGCGCCGCAACGCCTTACGAGAGGCCCTGCGACGCTCCGTGCCCGCGCGGACGGATTGGGGGAAACCGCCTTACTTGCCCGACTTGATCTTGGTCCAGGAACGGGTCATGAGGCGCAGGGTCTTCGGCGGCAGCTCATGCTGCACGAAGAGTTTGTCGAGAACCTCCTGGGAGGGGTACACCTCAGGATTGTTGCGCACGGACTCATCCATGAATTCGCCAGCCTTGGGGTTCGGGTTGGCGTAACCGACGTAATCGCTGACCTTGGCGATCACCTCGGGTTTGAGCAGGTAGTTGATGAACGCGTGGGCCGCCTTCGGGTTGGAGGCATCCTTGGGAATGGCGAGGATGTCGAACCAGAGGTTGGCGCCTTCCTTGGGAATGGCGTAGGCGATGTTCACGCCCTTGCCGGCTTCCTTGGCGCGGTTGGCGGCCTGGAATACGTCACCGGAGAAACCGGCCGCCACGCAGATGTTGCCGTTGGCCAGGTCGGAAATGTACTTGGAGGAGTGGAAGTAGGTGACGTACGGACGCACCGCCATCAGCTTTTCTTCCACTTTCTTGTAGTCGTCCGGGTTGGTGCTGTTGGGGTCCAGCCCCAGGTACTTGAGCACAGCCGGCATCATCTCGTCGCCCGAATCGAGGAAGGCGACGCCGCACTGGCTGAGCTTTTTCATGTTCTCGGGCTCGAAGAGCACAGCCCACGAATCGATCTTCTCGACACCCAGCACGGCCTTGACCTTCTCGACGTTGTAGCCGATGCCGTTGGTGCCCCACAGGTACGGCACGCCGTACAGGTTGCCCGGGTCGTTCGCCTCGAGCTGCTTCATCAGGTGCGGGTCGAGGTTCGACCAGTTCGGCAGCTGGCTCTTGTCCAGCTTCTGGAATGCGCCGGCCTTGATCTGGCGGCCGAGGAAGTGGTTGGACGGCACGACCACGTCATAGCCGGTGCGGCCGGCCAGCAGCTTGCCTTCCAGGGTTTCGTTGGAGTCGAAGACGTCGTACACCGGTTTGATACCGGTTTCCTTCTCGAAATCGGCGAGAGTGGTTTCACCGATGTAGTCCGACCAGTTGTAGATGTGGACGGTCTGCTGCGCCTGCGCCAGCGAAGTCAGGCCGAAGACGGAGACTGCTGCGATCAGGGTTCTGCGGAAGGGAATACGCACACGTGAGTCCTCTCGTTGTTTATTGCTACTTCAGTCGGTTGCTGCCGGGGTTTCGACGACCGGTCCGTGGATAGCGCCGAAACCTCCATCAGCACGAGAGCGCCGGGGCTTGCGCAGCCATTCCACCGATGGAAGCTGTGTGTTGCTGCCGGTGGCGGGCGGAGGAGCGCACTCCCCCGCCGCTTGCCCGGACCATCCACTGCCGCGCCAGGCGGCAGCGACTACCCGATTACTTGCCGGACTTGATGGTGGTCCAGCTGCGGGTCATCAGACGCTGGGTCTTCGCCGGCAGGTCCGGGAAGGCGTACAGCTTCTTCATCACCTCGTCGGTCGGGTAGATGCCCGGATCCTTGCGAATGGCCTCGCTCACCAGCGGCGTGGCGGCGGCGTTGCCGTTCGGGTAGGAAACGGTATCGCTGATCTCGGCGATGACCTTCGGCTCGAGCAGGAAGTTGATCCACTTCAGCGCGGCTTCGGAGTTCTCCGCATCCTTCGGAATGGCGACGGTGTCGAAGAACGCGCCAGCACCTTCCTTGGGAATGTTGTACTTCACGGTGACCTTGTTCTTGGCTTCTTCAGCGCGGGACTTGGCCTGGTAGACGTCACCCGAGTAACCGATGGCCACGCAGATGTTGCCGTTGGCGATGTCGGAGATGTACTTGGAGGAGTGGAAGTAGGAGATGTACGGACGAATCTTCAGGAACAGCGCTTCGGCTTCCTTCAGCTCTTTCGGGTCCTGGCTATCGGGCTTGTAGCCCAGGTAGTGCAGGGCGGCCGGGAGCATCTCGGTCGGCGAGTCGAGGAAGCTCACGCCGCAGGCCTTCAGCTTCTGGATGTTTTCCGGCTTGAACACCAGGTCCCAGGAGTCCACCGGAGCATTGTCGCCCAGCGCGGCCTTGACCTTGTCCGGGTTGTAGCCAATGCCGATGGTGCCCCACAGGTACGGGATCGCGTACTGGTTGCCCGGGTCGCTGATCTCCAGGGTCTTCATCAGGTCGGGGTTGAGGTTCTTCCAGTTCGGCAGCTTGGACTTGTCCAGCGGCTGGTAGACGCCAGCCTTGATCTGCTTGGCCAGGAAGGAGTTGGACGGCACCACGATGTCGTAGCCCGACTTGCCGGCCAGCAGCTTGGCCTCCAGCACTTCGTTGCTGTCGTAGACGTCGTAGACGACCTTGATTCCGGTTTCCTTGGTGAACTGATCGACCGTGCCCGGCGCGATGTAGTCCGACCAGTTGTAGACGTGCAGTACTTTGTCGTCAGCCTGCGCCATACCAGCCACAGCACCTGCCAGCGTCACGGCGAGCAGGGATTTGCCGAAGGTCTTGAACATGCGGGTAGCTCCGTTTGTTTTTTTGATGTTCCGGGTGGCGTGGACATCTCCTTCCGTCACCACCCGGTGAGCCTGGCCAACGCACAGGCGCAGTCTGTCAAAGGTCTGGTGAAAGACTCAAGACAGAACGGCTGCGGCGGTTTGATCGAGGCACTTTCGCGCCAGGGTGATCAGATCATCGATCTGCGATTTTTCGATCACCAGCGGCGGCGAGATAATCATAGTGTCTCCCACCGCGCGCATGATCAGACCATTACGGAAGCAGTGCTCGCGGCACAGCATCCCGACGCCCTTGCCGTCGAAGCGCTCGCGGGTCTTCTTGTTCTTCACCAGCTCCAGTGCTGCCACCAGGCCTACCCCGCGGGCTTCGCCCACCAGGGGATGGTCGGCCAGCTCTTGCCAGCGCTGCTGCAAATACGGTGCCGTTTCGGCCTTCACCTTCTCGACGATCTTCTCTTCCCGCAGGATACGGATGTTCTCCAGCGCCACCGCGGCGGCGACCGGGTGACCAGAGTAAGTGAAGCCGTGGTAGAACTCCCCACCCTCATTCAGGGTATGGACGATCTCGTCGCGAACGATCACGCCGCCCATGGGGATGTAGCCGCTGGTGAGGCCCTTGGCGATCGGCATCAGGTCCGGGGCGTTGCCGAAGTACTGGCTGCCGAACCACTCGCCGGTGCGGCCGAAGCCGCAGATGACTTCGTCGGCGATGAACAGGATGTCGTACTTGGCGAGGATCTCGCGGATCTTCGGCCAGTAGGATTTCGGCGGAACGATCACGCCGCCCGCGCCCTGCAGGGGCTCGGCGATGAAGGCGGCGACCTTGTCTTCGCCGACTTCGAGAATCTTCTTCTCCAGCTGCTCGGCCGCCCAGACGCCGAACTCTTCCGGGTCCATGTCGCCGCCTTCGCCGAACCAGTAGGGCTGGGCGATGTGCTCGATACCCGGGATCGGCAGGTCGCCCTGCTCGTGCAGCGCCTTCATGCCGCCCAGGCTGACGCCGGCGACGGTGGAGCCGTGGTAGCCGTTCCAGCGGCCGATGACCACTTTCTTCTGCGGCTGGCCCTTGATGCTCCAGTAGTGACGGACCATGCGCAGCACGGTGTCGTTGGATTCGGAGCCCGAGCCGGTGAAGAACACGTGGTTCATGCCTTCGGGGGCGATGTCGGCGATGGCCTTGGCCAGCTCCAGCGCCGGCGGGTGGGCGGTCTGGAAGAACAGGTTGTAGTAGGGCAGTTCCTGCATCTGCTTGTAGGCGGCTTCAGCAAGTTCCTTGCGACCGTAGCCGACGTTCACGCACCACAGGCCAGCCATGCCGTCGAGGATCTTGTTGCCCTCGCTGTCCCACAGGTACACGCCTTCGGCCTTGGTGATGATGCGCGCACCCTTCTCGTTCAGCTGCTTGTAGTCGGTGAACGGAGCCAGGTGGTGATCGCGGCTGAGCGCCTGCCAGTGTTGGGTGTTGGCGCTGGTCTGGTTAGTCATCTTGATAAAACCTCTTCTCTAAGAAACACGGGGCCCGGCCACGCGCCGGACCCCACGCCGATCAGACAGAAAGCAGGAGGAACTCACGCTCCCAGGAACTGATTACTCGCTTGAAGTTCTCGTGCTCGGCGCGTTTCACCGCGACGTAGCCTCGAATGAACTTGTCACCCAGGTATTTCTCCAGGGTCTTGCTGCCTTCCATGCACTCCAGGGCGGCCTCGATGGTCAGCGGCAGGCGCAGGTTACGCCGTTCGTAGCCACGGCCCTTGACCTGGGCACTGGGTTTGAGCCCTTCGACCATGCCGATGTAGCCGCACAGCAGGCTGGCCGCCAGGGCCAGGTAAGGGTTGGCGTCGGCGCCGGCCAGGCGGTTCTCCACGCGGCGGTTGTCCGGGGTGGAGTCCGGCACGCGCAGGCCCACGGTGCGGTTCTCCTCGCCCCACTCCACGTTCACCGGCGCCGAGGTATCGGGCAGGAAGCGGCGGAACGAGTTGACGTTCGGAGCGAACAGCGGCAGCGCCTCGGGGATCAGCTTCTGCAGGCCGCCGATGTGGTGCAGGAACAGCTCGCTCATGCTGCCGTCGGCGTTGGAGAAGATGTTCTTGCCGGTCTGGATGTCGACGATGCTCTGGTGCAGGTGCATGGCGCTGCCCGGCTCACCGGTCATCGGCTTGGCCATGAAGGTGGCGGCGACGTTGTGCTTGAGCGCGGCCTCGCGCATGGTGCGCTTGAACACCACGATCTGGTCGGCCAGGTCCAGGGCATCGCCGTGACGGAAGTTGATCTCCATCTGCGCGGTGCCTTCTTCATGGATCAGGGTGTCCAGATCCAGGCCCTGCAGTTCGCACCAGTCGTACATGTCCTCGAACAGCGGGTCGAATTCGTTCGCCGCGTCGATGGAGAAGGACTGGCGGCCGGTCTCCTGGCGACCGGAGCGGCCGATCGGCGCCTGCAGCGGGTAGTCGGGGTCGTCGCTGCGCTTGGTCAGGTAGAACTCCATCTCCGGCGCGACGATGGGCCGCCAGCCCTTGTCGGCGTAGAGCTTGAGCACGCGCTTGAGCACGTTGCGCGGCGACAGCTCGATGGGGTTGCCCAGCTTGTCGTAGGTATCGTGGATGACCATCGCGGTCGGCTCGATGGCCCAGGGGACGAGGAACACGGCATTCTCGTCCGGGCGGCAGACCATATCGATGTCGGCCGGGTCCAGCAGGTCGTAATAGATGTCGTCCTCGACGTAATCACCGGTCACCGTCTGCAGGAGAACGCTCTCCGGCAGGCGCATGCCCTTCTCGTTGAGGAATTTCGCGGTCGGCGCGATCTTGCCCCGGGCAATCCCGGTCAGGTCGGCGATCATGCATTCCACTTCGGTGATCTTGCGTTCCTTCAACCAGCCGCTCAGCTGGTCTAACGTGCTAGTCATAAAGACCTCAGGGTATGAGAGCCCGGCCCCAACGCCAGGCTCAGCGGTTCCCCGCCCTCTTGCCGCAGGCTTTGCCGAAAGCCTGGAAGATGGCGAGATAGTTGGGGTTCGTTTCGACCTGCCATTCCGGGTGCCACTGCACCCCGACGGCGAAGGCCGCACCTTCGACGGAGAAGGCTTCAACCAACCCGTCAGGCGCCAGAGCTTCTACACGAAGGCCGGGCGCCAGACGATCAACGCCCTGGCCGTGAATGGAGTTGACCTGGAACTGCGAGGGTAGCCCGATACCGGCGAAAACGCCGCCCGGCTGCACGTCGACGACGTGCCGCAGCCCGTACTGGATTTCGATCGGCTCACCGGCGGGTTCGCGGTGGTCCATGAAGCCCGGGGTTTCGTGCACTTTCTGGTGCAGCGAACCGCCGAAGGCGACGTTCATTTCCTGGAATCCGCGGCAGATGCCCAGCACCGGAATCCCGGCCGCGACGGCGCGGCGGATCAGCGGCAGCGTCGTGCTGTCGCGCTCGGGATCGTGAGGGGTGCCTGCTACGCTTGCGGAGCCACTATAATGATGGGGTTCGACGTTCGACGCCGAGCCCGTGAAGAGCAGGCCGTCGAACGCGGCCAACATGGCTTCCTGGTCGATGGCATCGCCCAGGGAGGGAATGATCAAAGGAATGCCCGAGGCCCCGGAGATCAGCGCTCTGAGGTATTTGTCGCCAGCAACATGGTAGGGTTTGGAACCGATCTGCTTGAGGCAGGCGGACACGCCGATTAACGGCAGGCGAGACATGGGACACCCGTGTTTGTAAGTGTTATGGGCTTGAGGCCGAGCTTAGCCTTGTTCATTTTTTTACACAATAGTCATGTAAAAAATCAAACACGCCCCACTGAACAGCCCGCCAGCCAAGGCTCTCCGCGAATCAAAAGCGGCTCGAAACGCCCCAAAAACGGCCCATCAGGAGTGGTGCGCCCCACTTTGGTGCGACATTGACAACCCTTGCCAATTCGGATTGACTCACACCTCAGCTTTCGAATGATTGAAATTTTTAACAATAAAGGTGTTACATCATGTCGGTACCCCAGAGTGCCGTGTCGCTCGAAGAAGCGAGTGAGTTCCTGAAGGAACACCCCGAGGTCCAATTCGTCGACCTCCTTATTGCAGACATGAACGGTGTGGTGCGCGGCAAGCGCATCGAACGCACCAACCTGCCCAAAGTCTATGAGAAAGGCATCAACCTCCCCGCCTCTCTCTTCGCTCTCGACATCACCGGCTCCACCGTAGAAAGCACCGGCCTCGGCCTGGACATTGGCGACGCGGATCGCGTCTGCTACCCCATCCCCAACACCCTCTCCATGGAACCCTGGCAGAAGCGCCCCACCGCGCAGCTGCTGATGACCATGCACGAGATGGAAGGGCAACCCTTCTTCGCCGATCCCCGTGAAGTGCTGCGTCAAGTGGTGCAGAAGTTCACCGACATCGGCCTGACCATCGTCGCGGCCTTCGAGCTGGAGTTCTACCTGATCGACCAGGAGAACGTGAACGGCCGTCCGCAGCCGCCGCGCTCGCCGATCTCCGGCAAGCGTCCGCAATCGGTGCAGGTCTACTCCATCGACGACCTCGACGAGTACGCCGACTGCCTGCAGGACATCATCGACGGCGCCCGCGCCCAGGGCATCCCGGCCGACGCGATCGTCAAGGAAAGCGCCCCGGCCCAGTTCGAAGTCAACATGCACCACGTTGACGACGCCCTGAAGGCCTGCGACTACGCAGTCCTGCTCAAGCGCCTGATCAAGAACGTCGCCTACGACCACGAGATGGATTCGACCTTCATGGCCAAGCCCTACCCGGGCCAGGCTGGCAACGGTCTACACGTCCACGTCTCGCTGCTCGACAAGGACGGCAAGAATATCTTCACCAGCGAGGATCCCGAGCAGAACGCCGCGTTGCGCCACGCGATCGGCGGTGTGCTCGAGACCCTGCCGGCGTCGATGGCGTTCCTCTGCCCGAACGTCAACTCGTACCGCCGTTTCGGTTCGGCCTTCTTCGTGCCGAACGCACCGAGCTGGGGCCTGGACAACCGTACCGTCGCCCTGCGCGTGCCCACCGGCACGCCGGAAGCGGTGCGCCTGGAGCACCGCGTCGCCGGTGCCGATGCCAACCCGTACCTGCTGCTCTCGGCGGTACTGGCCGGCATCCACCACGGCCTGACCAACCAGGTCGAGCCGGGCGCGCCGATCGAAGGCAACGCCTACGAGCAGCTGGAACAGAGCCTGCCGAACAACCTGCGCGATGCCCTGCGCGAGCTGGACGACAGCGACGTGATGAACAAGTACATCAGCCCCGAGTACATCGACATCTTCGTCGCGTGCAAGGAGCATGAGATGCAGGAGTTCGAGTATTCGATCTCCGACCTCGAGTACAACTGGTACTTGCACACCGTATAAGTGGTAAACGAAACGCCGGCCCTTGTGCCGGCGTTTCCTTGTGCCGCTGGCACACCCAGGGGAACTGCGACATCGCAACGGCGAGGAGGGGCGCCTGGGCGAGTCACCTCCGTCGTTCCTTCCTGCCCGCGATGCTCCATCCGCCCGACCGGGCGCATCGTGTCTGTCGTGACTTTGCTGACTGCTGTCGCGCGGCGACTGACTGCCGCATCCGCTGATTTCGTGGTTCATTCAGGGAGATCGCCAATGCCACGCCTGTACGCCTTGATGCTGATGTTGTTGTGCCCGCTGTCCGCCTGGGCCGACCCGGTCATCCGCGTCTACAACTGGAACGACTACATTGCCCCGCAAGTCCTCAAGGACTTCGAGAAAGACACCGGCATCCGCGTCGAATACACCACCTACAGCACCGCCGAAGAGGTCAAGAAGGCCCTGGACAGCGGTGAGAAATTCGACGTCGCCGTGCCCTCGCACAACGACCTGCCAGCCCTGATCCGCGACAAGCGCATCCAGGCCCTGGACCTTGCCAAGCTGCCCAACCGCAGCCACCTCGACACCCAGTTGCTGAGCAAGCTGGCCGCGGTCGATCCGAACAACCAGCACGCCGTGCCGTACCTGTGGGGCGCCGTGGGCCTGGCGATCAACGAACCCGAAGCGGAGAAGGCCTACGGCGGCAAGCTGCCCGACAGCTGGAGCATCCTGTTCGACCCGCAGCAGAGCCAGCGCCTGAAAGCCTGCGGCATGAGCCTGCTGGACGCGCCGGACGAAGCCTTCTCGGTGCTGATGAACTACCAGGGCCGCAACTTCGCCCGCAGCGCCCCGTCGCAGATTCGCCGCGCCGGCGAGGTGCTCGCGCAGCTGCGCCCGAACCTGCGCTACATCGACAGCGAGCGCTACATCCAGGACCTCAACGCCGGCAAGCTGTGCGTCGCCATGGCCTGGGTCGGCGACGCCCTGGGCGCGGCCAACGCCGGCCAGCCGGTGCGCTTCGTGGTACCGCAGGAAGGCTCGGTGCTGTTCATCGACAACCTGGTCATCCCCGCTGCCGCCGAACACCCGGACCTGGCGCTGAAGTTCATCGACTACCTGATGCAGCCCAAGGTCGCCGCGCAGATCACCGCCGCCACCCTTTACCCCAACGGCAACAAGGACTCCGCGCAGTTCCTCGATGCCGCCCTGCGCGACCAGCCGGGCCTCTACCCGGACCAGGAGACCAAGCGCCGACTCTTCGCCCTGGAAACCGCGCCGGAGAAGACCGCCCCGGTGATTACCGAGGTCTGGGGCAAGCTGCGCGCCGGCGGCAGCTGACTTGCCGAGCACCCCGGAGCTGGCGTCCAATAGCCGCCCAGCTCCGGAGATCGTCATGCCCGCACCCTCTGCCACCCGCAAGCCCCGCGCCAGCAGCCAGGCACGCATCGCCGTGATCCTCGCGGCGGCCCGCGCCCTGCTCGCCGAGAGCGGCGCAGCGGGCCTGTCGATCTACGCGGTGGCCGAGCGCGCGGGCATCCCGCCCTCCTCCGTCTACCACTTCTTCCCCAGCGTGCCGGCGCTGCTCCAGGGGCTCACCAGCGACGTCCATGCGGCCTTCCGTGCCTGCCTGGAACAACCCGTCGACCATGCCGCCCTGCGCGACTGGCGCGACCTCGCGCGGCTGGTCGAGCAGCGCACGCTCGCGGTTTACGCAGATGATGCCGCCGCGCGCCAGCTGATCCTCGCCAGCCACGGTCTCGCCGAGGTGACCCAGGCCGACAGCCAGCACGACGTGCAGCTTGGCCAGGCCATGCGCGCGCTGTTCGAGCGCCACTTCGAACTGCCGCCGCTGCCCCGGGATATCGAGGTCTTCAGCCTCGCCATCGAACTGGGCGACCGCGTCTATGCCCTCTCCGTCCAGCGCCACGGGCTGATCACCGAGCGCCTGGCCGAGGAAGGCATGCGGGTGATCGACGCCTACCTGTCGCTGTACCTCCCGCCCTGCCTGCCGAAGCGCTCAGCGCCCCTGCAATAACCGATTTTTATCCGATAAATATCCGGATGAATGGCCTAAATATTTTCAATTAGCCCTTCTTTAACCGATTTTTATCGGATATAAATCCTCCCACCCGGGAGCACGTCGACGCGATGACTGGACCGCGACCTATACTGGCCCTCCGGCGACGACCTCCCGAATGACACAACCCACTCCGTAGGATAGGTGGAGCGCAGCGATGCCCCGCGACGGGTATCGGCCTCACCTCGCCACGAAGCACACACCAAGGACCGCCCATGACCACGCTGACCAGCACACCCCGCGCCGATGGCTTCCGCATGCCGGCGGAATGGGAACCCCACACCCAGACCTGGATGGTCTGGCCCGAGCGCCCGGACAACTGGCGCCTGGGCGGCAAGCCCGCGCAGGCCGCCTTCAGCGCCGTCGCCCGTGCGATCGCCCGCTTCGAGCCGGTGACCGTCGGCGTCTCCGCCGGGCAGTACGAGAACGCCCGCGCCCAGCTGGCCGACGCGGCCAACATCCGCGTCGTGGAAATCAGCAACGACGACGCCTGGGTGCGCGATACCGGCCCGACCTTCGTCATCAATGACCAGGGCGACGTACGCGGCGTGGACTGGACCTTCAACGCCTGGGGCGGCCTGGAAGGCGGCCTGTACTTCCCCTGGCACCGCGACGACCAGGTGGCGAGCAAGATCCTCGGCATCGAGCGCTGCGACGGCTACCGCACCGAAGGTTTCGTGCTGGAAGGCGGCTCCATCCACGTAGACGGTGAAGGCACCCTGATCACCACCGAGGAATGCCTGCTCAACCACAACCGCAACCCGCACATGAGCCGCGAAGAAATCGAGGACGTGCTGCGCGAGCACCTGGCCATCGACACCGTGATCTGGCTGCCAGACGGCCTGTTCAACGACGAGACCGACGGCCACGTCGACAACTTCTGCTGCTACGTGCGCCCCGGCGAGGTGCTGCTGGCCTGGACTGACGATCAGAACGACCCGAACTACGCACGCTGCCAGGCCGCCATGCGCGTGCTGGAAAATGCCCGCGACGCCAAGGGCCGCCAGCTGACCGTGCACAAGATCGTCATCCCCGGCCCGATCCACGCCACCGAGGCCGAGTGCGAAGGCATCGACCTGGTGATCGGCACCCAGCCCCGCGATCCGTCGATCCGCCTGGCCGGCTCCTACGTCAACTTCCTGATCGTCAACGGCGGCATCATCGCCCCGCGCTTCGACGACCCGGCGGACGCCGAGGCCGAAGCGACCCTGAAGCGCATCTTCCCCGAGCACGAGATCGTCATGGTGCCCGGCCGCGAAATCCTCCTGGGCGGCGGCAACATCCACTGCATCACCCAGCAGCAGCCGGCCCCGCAGCAGCGCTGATTCGCCAGCGGCAAAAAAGGCCGTCGCTCCCTGCGGAGCGACGGCCTTTTTCATTGCACCGCACGTGCAGGAACGAGCCGCGCCCGTGACCGTGGACACCGTCCGCGGCCCGCGGCAAGTCCGCAGCGCCGTGAGCCCTGCTCACGGATCGCGGGCATGGCCCGCTCCTGCAAGCGCTGCCCATGAAAAAGCCGCCGCCTCTTGCGAGGTCGGCGGCTTCTTTTCAGCCCGCAGGAATTACAGCAGCGGGATGGTGTAGCTGACGATCAGGCGGTTTTCGTCCTGGTCGCGCTGGGTCGCGGTGCCCGAGCCGCTGACCGGCAGACCGCTGCGCAGCGCGGCGTTCTTCCAGGTGAAGCCCAGGCCCTTGAGGGTGCCATCCGGGATCACGTAGGCCAGGGAGATATCACGTTCCCACTCGCTCTTGTCGCCGTACTTGGTGTCGATGTTGTCACCATGCAGGTACAGGGTCTGGAAGGTCAGGCCCGGCAGGCCGGCCTTGGCGAAGTCGTAGCCGTAGCGGAGCTGCCAGGTGCGCTCGCCGGCGCGCTGGAACTTGCCGATCTGTACATCGGTGATCAGGTAAGCGGTCGAACCCTCGCCATCGCCACGGTTGAGGAACGGGAAGTCGCTGTCGCCGTTGAGCACCTGGTAGCCGGCGCCGAAGCTGTGACCGCTGACGGAGTAGGTGAACAGGCCGCTGAAGGCGCGGTTGTCCACTTCGCCCTTGGTCACGCCATTGCCGTAATAGCCGGTGCTGACATAGCCATCTGCACGGCCGGTGGAGCTGCCGTTCTTGCCGTCGGAGCTGCTGTCGAAGGCGCGCAGGTCGGTCTTCAGGACGCCCGGGCCGATGGCCCAGTTGTGCTGCAGGCCCAGGAAGTGCTGCTGGTAGAAGTCGGTGAGCTGACCGTAGTAGTACTGCAGGGTCAGGTCCTTGTTCAGTTTGTAGTCGCCACCGGCGTAGTAGAACTTGTTGCTGTCGCGCGAGCTGGCGGAGCTGCCGTTGGCACCGGCAATGCTCAGGCTGCGGTTGTCGGTGGAGTTACGGCCCTTGGAGTGCTCCAGCTGACCGGCAGTCAGGGTGAAGTCTTTCAGGTCGGTGGAGGTGACCTGGCCGCCTTCGAAGGTGACCGGCAGCAGACGACCGTCGTTGTAGGTCACGACCGGCAGCTTGGGCTGCAGGGTGCCGTAACGGAATTCGGTGTTGGACACCTTGGCCTTGGCGGTCAGGCCCAGGCTGCTGAAATCATCCACCGCATCGCCGTGGCTGTCCGACGGGAAGACGGTGCCGCCGCGCTGCGAAGAGGACTCGTAGTGAGTGCCGCCACCGCTGTCGAGCTTCACGCCCAGCAGGCCCAGTGCATCGACGCCGAAGCCGACGGTGCCTTGGGTGAAGCCGGAGGTGTAGTTGAGCAGGAAGCCCTGGCCCCACTCTTCCTGCTTGCTCGGGTTGGCGGTGCCGTTACGGTTGTCGGTGTTGATGTAGAAGTTGCGCAGGGTCAGGTTGGCCTTGCTGTCTTCGATGAAGCCAGCGGCGACGGCAGATTGCGCGAGGCCCGCGGCAGCGATGGCGAGCGCGAGGCCCGATTGCGTGAGAGTGCGGCTTTTCATTGGAATTTCCCCATTTTATTGATCTTGGAAACACGCCATTCGCGACAACGACTGGCTCCCCCGGGAGTCCGACCGAACGGCAGCGGCCACGGCGCGCAAGCACGACGGGCATGCAGGATTCGTTGGTTGTTTTCGACGCCCCGCTAGGCGGGAACGAAGCGCAGGCAGGCGGACAGGGATACGGCAGAAGATGGGAAGGGCATGGATCGATTCTCGTGTCTTGTTGTTGTGGCGATGCGCTGGGCATTCGCCACCTGACAAGGCAATCCCCAGGCCAACCGGCGAGCCTTGTCGAACACCCCCGTTTATCCGGCCCCCGGCTCGCCTGACGAGCCATTTCCCCGGGCCGAATCAGCGGAAAACCGCCATCCCGTCACCTTCGGCTGGCGGTTTACCGCCAGCCGCTTCCGTTCTGTCCGAGACAGCTCGCGGCAACGCAGGGGCAACGATAAAAGAACGGCAATAAATCCAAAAAGAATTAATTCTTAATATGTAATTTCTTTATGGAATATATGATACAGCTCTCGCCGGCGTGCTGCAGTCCCTGGCGAGGGGTACCTCCAACGGCGCTTCGGGCTTGGGCACCGGCCGGAACGCCGGGCAAAAAAAACCCGCCGGCGCTGCAACGCGGGCGGGTTCGGGGTCTTGTGCTAGGGGAAGACCCCAAAGAGAGCGGTGGAATGGCCTCCACCCAAGGGATGGTGCGTCCTTGCACCCGATGGCCGGATGATGGCGACCACCCCGTGAGGAGTCGATTCCAGCATTCCGCCATGGGCCATAGGAATAATCCTCAAGCCGTCGCGGCGGCCCGCGCCTCAGGCGCGGGCAGCATGTCTTGCGCTCAGTTGCCGCCGATGGCGGCGCTGGTGCTGACGATGTTGGCCGACGGCAGCAGCTGGCTGATGAAGCGGTTCCAGCGGGTGATGTTGGCCGGGCCGATGAACACCACGTCCTGCGGCTGCATGGCGAATTCCTTGGCCAGCGCATAGGCCGTCGGGCGCTTGGCTTCCAGGTGGAAAACCTGCGCCTGGAAGGTACTGGGCGCCGTGCCGGCGGCCGGTTGCGGGGTGCCGCGGATCACGTAGACCGAGTCGCCGTCGGAGGTTTCCGGGGCCAGGCCGCCGGCGTTGCCCAGCACTTCCAGCAACGACAGGCCGGTGGTGCGGTAGGTGACCACCTGCGGACGCTCCACTTCACCGACCACATAGACTTTCTTGCGGTCGTTGTACGGCAGGTGGATCTGGTCGCCGTTCTTCAGGTAGATGCCGCTCAGGGTCGAGCCTGCGCGGTTCAGCGCATCGACGTCGAGCTGGTATTCGCGGCCGTCGCGCTTGAGCACCAGGCCGGACAGGTCCGCCTCGCCGGTGATCACGCCGGCCTTGCTGACCGCCTGCACCAGGGTCGTGGGCGTGTTGTTCAATTCCACCTGCCCGCCGTTCTGGAAGGCTCCGGACAGCACCACGTGCTGGCTGGCATAGCGCAGCACGGTGACGTCCACCTGCGGATCGACGATGCCTTTCTTCGCCAACTGGCTGGCCAGGCGTGTGCGCAACTGCGCCGGCGTCTGCCCTTCGGCGCGCACCACGCCGGCATAGGGGAAGAAGATGTTGCCGTCGGCGCCGACCACGCGGCCGTTGGCTTCCATCTGCTGGGTGGAGCCGGGGCTGGTCAGTTCCGGGTGGTCCCAGACAGTCACCAGCAGCACGTCGCCGCCGCCGATCACATAGTCCTCCTGGGGCGGGCGGTAGTTGAGCAGCTCCGCGGGGACGCCGGGCTTGGCGGCGAAGGCGGCCTCCTGGCGCTGCAGCACCTGGGGCGTGATGGGCACGAGGGTGATGTTCATCCCCTGTTTCTGTGCCTCGCTCTGAATATCGGAATCCGTCATGTGCTGACCGGGGGAGAACACGCAGCCTTGTAGCGCCAGACTGCCGACTACAAAGCTGAAAGCGAGCAGGTTTTTCATGGCAATCCTTCCTTGAAGCGTGTGTGGAAACTCAATAGGCATTGCGGTGGACGAAACCCTTGAACAGGGTCAGCAAGACGATTTTCAGGTCCCACCAGACGGACCAGTTCTCGATGTAGTCCAGATCGAACTCGATGCGTTTCTGCATCTTTTCCAGGGTGTCGGTTTCGCCGCGCCAGCCGTTCACCTGGGCCCAGCCGGTGATGCCCGGCTTGACCTTGTGACGCAGCATGTAGCGGCTGACCTGACGCCGGTATTGCTCGTTGTGCGCCACGGCGTGGGGGCGTGGGCCGACCACCGACATGTCGCCGAGCAAGACGTTGAAGAACTGTGGCAATTCATCCAGCGAGGTGCGCCGCAGGAAGGCGCCCAGCGGGGTGATGCGGCAATCGTTGCGCGAGGCCTGGGTGACGGCGGCGCCGTCCTCCATGACCGTCATGCTGCGGAATTTCCAGACGCGGATGGGGCGGCCATCCATGCCGTAGCGCGTCTGGCGGAACAGCACCGGGCCGCGCGACGTGAGCTTCACCGCGATCGCGATGAGCAGCATCGGCGCGGCGATCAGCAGCAGGATCAGCGAGGCCAGCACCACGTCCTCGATGCGCTTGAGCACGGCGTTGGGGCCGTCCATGGGCGTGTCGAAGATGCTGATGGTGGCCAGCCCGTTGATGCTCTCGCTGCGGGCGTGCAGCAGGTCGAACATGAACAGATCGGGGATCAGGTAGACCGACACCGTGGTGTCGGAGAGCTCGCGGATCAGCTCGTTGAGCAGCGGCTCGCGGGACAGCGGCAGGGTCAGGTAGACCTTGTCGATCTGCCCCGAGCGGGCGGCCTCGATCAGTGCCAGGCGGTCGCCTTTCACCGGCACCCGCTCGCCCAATTCCATCTGTTGCGGGCGGTCGTCGTAGAAGCCGATCAGGCGCAGGCCCATCCAGGGCGCCGCGAGGATGGTCTCGGCCAGCCGCGCGCCGACTTCACCCGTGCCGTAGATGGCCACGTTGCGGCTGTTGAAGCCATGGCGGCGGGCCACGCGCAGCAGCATGCGGATGGCCAGGCGGTAGCCGCACATGATCAGCAGCGCGACAGCGAACCAGCCCAGGCGCCGGGGTTCTTCCAGCTCCACGTGGCGCAGGGAGATGTCCAGCAGCAGCACGGCGAAGAACGCCAGCGACCAGTACAGGGTGACGCTGAGCGATTCGCGCAGCAGCGACTCGCCGCGCCAGGAGCCGTAGAGCTGGTTCAGCTCGCCGAGCCAGTGGAACAGCATCACGCAGAGCAGCACCGAGACCCAGATCTGTGCGTCCAGCACGCCGTTGCCAGCGCTGAGCAGGACCACGCCGGTGAGCACGATCACCACGATGTCGCTCAGGCGATGCGCCAGCGAGATCAGCGATTGGTGGGCGCGCAGGATTCCTTTCGTCTTGTTGGGCATGATGACCTCACGACTGCCGGCGTCGCTCCTGGCGCCGCTGCATCGCAGTCCGTTATCGGGCGCAGTGCCGGCCAGCCCGCCTCGGGCTCGCCGGGTGCGGGTTCACTGTCGCTTGTCCAGCAGCAGTTGCTGCAGGTAGCGGCCATAGCCGGTCTTGCTCAGGCGCTCGGCCTGCAAGGCCAGCAGCGTCTCGCTGAGCCAGCCCTGCTGGAAGGCTATTTCCTCCAGGCAGGCGACCTTCAGTCCCTGGCGCTCCTCGATGGTCTGCACGAAATGGCCGGCTTCCATCAGCGACTCGTGGGTGCCGGTGTCCAGCCAGGCGAAACCACGGCCGAGCAGGCTCACGTGCAGTTCGCCCAGTGCCAGGTAGAGGTTGTTGATGTCGGTGATTTCCAGCTCGCCGCGCGCCGAGGGGCGGATCCGGCGGGCCATCTCCACCACGCGGTTGTCGTAGAAATACAGGCCGGTGACGGCGTAGTTCGAGCGCGGCACGCGGGGCTTTTCCTCGATGGACAGCACGCGCCCCGCCGCGTCGAACTCGACCACGCCGAAGCGCCCCGGGTCCGCCACCTGGTAGCCGAACACCGTGGCGCCGCGGGGGCGTGCGGCCGCCTCGCGGAGGGTTTCGGTGAAGCCCTGGCCGTAGAAGATGTTGTCGCCCAGCACCAGGCACACCGAGTCGTCGCCGATGAATGGCGCACCGATCAGGAAGGCCTGCGCCAACCCGTCCGGCGAGGGCTGCACGGCGTATTGCAGGCTCACACCGAACTGCTCGCCGTCACCCAGCAGGGCGCGGAAGTTGGGCAGGTCGCCGGGGGTGCAGATGAGCAGGATGTCGTCGATGCCGGCGAGCATCAGCACCGACAGCGGGTAGTACACCATCGGCTTGTCGTAGATCGGCAACAGCTGCTTGGACACGCCCAGGGTGATCGGGTGCAGGCGCGTGCCGGAGCCTCCGGCGAGGATGATGCCTTTCATGATCTGCCTCCTTGCTTGGCGATCTGTTTGGCGTCGAAGCGCACCGGGAAGTCCGCGCGCTCGGTCAGAAAGGTGTCGATCAGGCTGGAAAGCCGCAGCGCGGAAATGTCCCAGGAGTAGCGCAGCACGTTCTCCTGCCCCAGGCGGCGCAGGTCGGCGCGCAGCTGGTGGTCGAGCAGCACGCGGCGCAGCGCGGCAGCGATGCCGGGCGGGTCCAGCGGGTCGAAGTAGAGCACCGAGTTGCCCAGCACTTCCGGGATCGAGGCACTGCGGGCGGCCACCACCGGGCACCCGCAGGCCTGCGCCTCCAGCGGCGGGATGCCGAAGCCCTCGTACAGCGAGGGGAAGGCGAACACGGCAGCATTGCGGTACTGCTCGATCAATTGGTCGTCGTCGAGCCGGCCCAGCCAGCGCACCCGGTCGCCCTGCCCGCTCTGCTGCAGTTGGGCCTCGACGAAGCTGCGGTTGGCGGCGCCGACGATGCGCAGTTCGACGTCCAGCTCGCCGAGCAGGCGAAAGGCTTCGATCAGCCGGGCGAAGTTCTTGTGCGTGGCCGGCGAGGACACCGCCAGCACGTAGGGACGCTCCAGCAGGGTCGGCTCCAGGCCAGCGCAGAACTCGGCGGACACCGCGTTGGCGATCACATGGATGCCATCGGGGTCGATGCCGTAGTGCGAGGCGATCTCCTGCCGGGAGAATTCGCTGACCGTCACCTGCGCCAGCGAGCGCCGCAGCATCAGCGGGATCATCAGCCGGTACAGCGCGCGGAATTTCCAGGAGAAGCTCTCCGGGTGGCGCACGTAGGTGATGTCATGGTGCGTCACCACCTGCCTGCCATAGGCCAGCGGCGCCGTGCTGCACAGCGACACCAGCAGCGGCCGGCCATGGCGGGCCAGCCACAGCGGCAGGTCGAGCTGCTCCCAGAGGTGGCCGCCGTGGCTGCCGATCTGCTCGACCTGCAGTTGCCGGGCGATGTCCGGACGAAGGATGTCCCCGGGCGGCGCGACGAAGTGCAGGTCGCTGCGCAGCCGCGCCAGCGACAGCGAAATCTGTTCGGCGAAGCGCTGCACACCGCTGATGGGCTGGGTGAGGAAACGCGCGTTGATCACGATCATGGGAGGTCTCCGCGAGAGGGTCAGCGCAACGACAGCTGCGGGGCCGACGCGCTGCGCAGCAGCGTGAGCGAGGCGTCGATGCGGATGCTGGCCTGGCAATCGCCGCCGCTTTCGGGGCATTGCCAGGGCACCGGCCGGCCCTCGCGGCGGGCGATGCCTTCCACGGCGTCGAGGCGCCAGAGGGTGTCGCTGCTGCCGGGCTTGCTGGTGATGTCCAGGGTCTGTTCGTGGCCCAGGGTCCAGGCCACCAGGATTTCCTCGCTGGCCTTGGCGAAGCGCAGCAGGTAGACGTTCGGGTCCTGGTTGGGCACGCGGCCAACGAAGCGGTAGCGGCCGATGATGTCGGCGATGCTGGCCATGGCGTGGTACGCCGGCTTGGGTTCGCCGCTGGCGGTGAGCAGGCCGAAGTTGTGCTCCATGTCCGTGCGGTCGATGCCGTCGTCCACCAGGTCGTACCACCAGGCGCCCTTCACGTTGGGCAGGCTGCGCACCAGCACATAGGCGCGGGCCAGGTAGGCGGCCTGGCGTTCGCGGCTGATGCCGCAGGCGCCGTCGTGGGCCGGCCAGCTGAACTCGGTGAAGTACAGCGGCACCGGCTTGCCGGCGGCGCGCTCGAGCTTCTGGTTGACGCCCTGGAACCAGTCCAGCCAGGCCTCGGGGGTGGACATCTCGCCCTCGCAGTACACGGACGGGTGCAGCGAAATGCCGTCGACGACGTCCAGCACGCCGCCTCCGGCGATGCGCTCGGCGAAGCCCTGGCGAATGCCCTTGAGGGTGACCGCGCCGGCCAGCACCCTGGCCTGCGGATCCTCCTCGCGGATCACCTTGGCGGCGGCGCGCACCAGGGTCAGGTAGTCGTCGCTGAAGTCCTTGTCGGTGGCGTTTTCCGAGTCCCACTCGTTCCACACTTCGTAGAAGGCGACCTGGCCCTTGAAGCTGCGCACCACGTAGCGCACGTAGCGCAGGTAGCCCTCGCGGGAGGCCTCGTCGCGCGGCTTGGCGTTGCCGTAGAACTGGTTCTCGTTGCCCAGGATCAGCAGCGTGTCGATCCCCAGGCTGCGCGTGCTGCGCAGTTGGGCGCGCCAGGCGGCGTCGATGGACAGCACGCCGCGCTCGCGCTCGACGCTGGACCAGTAGGCATCGTCGCGGAACGACAGGATGCCGGCCTCGCGGGCCAGGCGATTGATGCCGTCGCGGTTGCCGGGGCGGATGTTCTGGTGGGTGCTGGCGCCGACGATGAACTCCGCCGGGCCGAGGCTCTCCACCGGCGCCTCCTTGGCCATGCTGGAGGGCGATTGCAGCAGGCCGCCGATCAGCAGCGCGCAGCCCAGCAGGCTGAGCATGCCGCCCTGCAGGCGCAGGGTGCGCGGCGCCGGTTGCGGCGCAGCCTCGCCCGGCAGGCGCAGGGCGCGGCCGATGGCCAGCCCGAGGAACAGGCTGGGGATCGGCGACTCCAGCACGTCGCTGGTCCAGGCGATGAGCAGGATGCAGTAGGCGATGCCGAGCAGCGCACGGGCCTCGCGGCCGGGCTGGCGTTGCAGGCGCATCAGCATCGGCACGGCCAGCAGGTACAGCGCGCCGCCGGCCACGCCGAACAGGCACCAGAGGTAGAGCAGCGAGTTGTCCGCCACCGCCAGTTGCTCGACGCCGAAGATCGGGAACGCCGCGTAGGCGCTGCCGGTCATGCCCAGCCCGGCGCCAGTGTAGATCCAGCCGTTGTAGTCCATCACCTTGATCAGGTTCGGCCAGGTGTTCACCAGGCGATCCACCATCGACCCCATCAGGTTGTCGCCGGTGGCCGTGGCCAGGTACGGGTCGACATGCCCGTACAGGCCGTAGAGCGGCAGCGCCAGCGCGCCGAGCACCACCAGCAGCGCGGCGAGCAGGAACAGCAGACGCCGGCGGCTGATGCTCATCACCAGCAGGGCCAGGAAGAAGGCCCCGGCGGAGGATTTGTTGGTGGTCAGCACGATGCCCACCAGCGCCACCAGGTAGATCAGCCCGCGAATCGGCAGGATCAGGCGGAACGAGCCCAGGTACAGGCTGAACACCGCCAGCATCATCGCCAGGCTGGAGGACATCCGCGAAAAACCGGCGATGCGGTCCAGCCCGTAGGCGCTCCAGGAGCGGTTGCCGCTGATCTCCACGCCGCCCATGGAATAGGTGTACCCCTTCCACGGCACGTTGATGGTGAGGTCCAGGGCGATACCGGCCAGGGAGGCGATCAGGCAGAAGAAGATGAGCCAGCCCACCGCCTTGCGGTGCATTTCCAGGTACTGGCCGCAGAGCAGGCCGAACAGCAGCGGCGCATAGATGAACACCGAGAAGAAGCCGCTCTTGAACTCGGCGCCATGCAGCCGGCCGAGCAGCAGCGAGGCCGCCGCGAGGATCAGCAGCAGCCACAGGCCGCGCTGCTGCGGGCGGGTGAACAGCTCCCAGCCGACCGCGACGATGCAGGCCACCTTGGGCAGGTAGACGATGGCCGACAGCCCGGCCTGGTCGGTGTAGAAGCGCAGCGCGCCGTTGAAGGTCTCCACCAGCAGCAACGCCACCAGCACCCCGAGCGCCAGCAACGAGCGGTCGAAGGTCACGCGACGGTCGAGCTCAAAGCGGGGATACGGGGATTGCAGTTCCATGCTGGACTCCGCGGGTAAGCAGGGTGTGGCGCAGGATGGTTTCGTACTCGTCGAGCATGCGTTCCACGCTGAGCATCGGCGCCACGACCTCACGGGCGCGCCCGGCCAGGCGCTGGCGCAGCGCCGGGTCACGCACCAGGCGGGCGATGGCGTCGCCCAGCGAGGCGGGTTGCTCGGGCGAGCAGAGCAGGCCGTTGACCTCGTCCTGGACGATCTCCGTCAGCCCGCCCATGCGCGAGGCGATCACCGGCAGGTGGTGGGCGCAGGCTTCCAGCGCCACCAGGCCGAAGGACTCCGGCGCCAGGCTGGGGACCACGGCGACGTCGATCTCGGCGAAGAACTCGGCGGCCTTGCGGTAGCCGACGAAATGCACGCGCTGCGGGTCGGCGAGGGATTTCAGCTGGTTCACGTAGGCGCTGTCGCCGCGCCCGGCGATCAGCAGCGAGGCATCCCCACCGCGAGCCTGGAACTGCTCGATCAGCCACTCCACGCCCTTGTTCGGGGTCAGCGCGCCGATGAAGCCGAAGCGCAGCGGACGCCGCCCGCTGACCGGCGGCGTAGCGGCCGACGCGGCCAGCGGCGTGCCGTTGTAGACGACATGGGCCTGGCTGCCGGTGAAGTACCCGGCATCGAGCAGGGCATGCAGCTGGTAGCGGCTGACGCCGACCACCGCCTCGACCGCGCCGGAGGCGGCGGCATGGGAACGCCGCAGCAGCGCGCAGGGCGCGCACGGCTGCCGGCAATGGCGACCCTGGTGGAAGCGCACGCCGCGCGGACAGGTCAGGTACTGGTCGTGGAGGATCTGCACGATGGGCACGCCGGCGGCGCGGATCGCATCCCAGGCGGCGATCGACCAGCCCGACAGGTTGTGGCAGACCACCACGTCCGGCTCGACCTCCTTCAGCACCTTCGCCAGCAGCCCGCGCATGGCGCGGTTGTAGCGGTCCAGCACATGCCAGGCGAGGCGCTGGAGCGCACCGTGGTCCTGTTCGTCGAAGGGCCAGTAGAGGTTGCGCAGGCCGGCGCGCAGCACCGGCACGCCATTCACGGTCTCGCGCTGCAGCCCTGCCCGCGGGCCGGTGCACAGCACCTGCACCTGGTGCCCGCGCGCGCGCAGGCCCTCGGCCATGTGCTGCAGCATGACCTCCGTCCCGCCGCCAATGTGGGGGGCGTAGAGGGTGTTGAGCAGCAGCACTCTCATAGCGGGTACGCCCGGTTCATGCCCAGGGCGCCGGCCTCGCCGTCACGGATCGCCTGCAGCAGCAGGGCCAGGCGGCTCTCGCGCTGGTGGCGGCGGGCGAAGAAGTGCAGCAGGCGGATGAACACCCAGCGGTTGAAGCGGTACATCCAGGGCGAGGTGACCCACAGGTTCTTGTCGAACCACGCCTGGTTGCGCGCGGCGTAGTAGGCGCGCAGGTCGGAACTGCCCAGCAGGTAGGTCTCGTAGATGTTGGCGGTGCGCTGCTTGATGTTCCAGGAGTGCTCCAGGTCATCCAGCCCGGCCTCCGGCACCAGGTAGAGATGCCCGCCGAGGGCGCCGATGCGGAAGGTATATTCGGTGTCGTCCGCGTAGAGCACCAGGTCACGGCGCGGCAGGCCGATGCGGCGGAACAGGTCGGCATGGCCGAGCAGCCCGCCGTAGTAGGCGAACGGCAATTCCAGCAGTGCTTGCGCCGGGCGCGGCGTCGGCTTGCCCCAGGGCGTGCGGCGCCAGAGCTTGTAGGGCAGCTGGCGGACGTGGAAGCCGAAGTAGCTGGAGCGCGGCGGCGCGATGAAACGGGTCGGCACGCCGGAGGCGACGTCGGCTTGGTGGGTCGGGCGGAAGCCCAGCACGGCGGTGTTGTCCGTGCCGTGGCGCAGGGCGCAGTCGATCAGGCGCTGCTTGAGCAGGGGGAAGGAACCGGGCGTCGGCGCGTTGTCGTCATCCATCAGCCAGATGAAGTCGCAGCCGCTGTCCAGCGCGGCCTCGATGCCCACCGCGTAGCCATTGGCCGAGCCGGTGTTGCTGTCCAGCTCGATCACCTGCACGCGGTTGGGCCAGAGCATGAACAGTTGGTCCAGCTCCGCCACCGAGGCGTTGCTGACGACGATGGCGCGGGTGATGTCCTTCTCGCGGAAGGCCCGGGCCAGCAGCTCCCGCAGGTATTCCAGGCGATCGCCATAGGTCAGCGTCACCAGCACGGTTGATCCATTCATTCGCCACTCCTCCTTGTCTCTCGCCTGTTCGGGGTTGGCCGCCTCAGGCGCGCCAGCCGTCGTTGCCGCCCACTGCCGACAGTTGGCTGAGCGGGACCCGGATGCGTTGTTCGCGTTGCAGCAGGTGGAGCAGGATCAGCGCGCGTTCGGTGCCGTCGTCGCAGAGGAAGATGGCCTCCACTTCGCACTCGCCGGCGCACTTCAGGCGCACCACCTGGCCCTCGTGGAAGCCGCTGGAGGGGCGCTCGGGCATGGCCGCCAGGCGCAGGCGGATGCCTTCCACCAGTTCGTCGGCCACCGCCAGCGGCTGCGCGCCGAAGCTGACGATGCGCGCCACCCCGCGGGTGGAGCGGATCGGGAACCAGTTGTCGTGCTGCTGATCGAGACGGATAAACAGGTAACCGGGGAACAGCGGCTGCGCTCGGCTGCCCTGCTGCACCAGCGGGCGGTAGCAGGGGAAGCCCTGGCGGCCGAGGTTTTCCTCGGCGCGCAGCTCCTGGTGCGGTTTGGTCTGGATCAGGTACCAGCGGTATTGCGCGGCTTGCAGGTCCACGCTGACAAAGGAATTCATGACTCGCTCTCCATGGCGCGTTGGCTGCGCCCAGGCAGGTGCGACGAGGGAGCGGGCCGCTCCAGGGTGTAGCGGCCCAGCAACCGCTGCATCTCGTCCGGCGGGTTGAACATCAGCACGTCGATGATCGACAGGCTGGGGACGAAATCCGGGCTGAATTGCGGATAGCTCAGCTCGTCCATGCGCAGGAACTGCAGCTCCAGGCCGTGGGCCTGGAACACGTCCGGCGAGTACAGGTGGCGGCCGCCCTGCGGGTTGAGGTAGACGTCGCCGCCGCTCCGCTTCACCGCTTCGATCAGGCGCTGGTCGCGGCCGATGTCCTCGCCCAGCGCCAGCTCCGAGGCGCGCACCATCGGCGTGTCGATACCGAGGTAGTGGCAGATGCGACGGATCGAGTGCTCGGCGAAATGCGACAGGTTGCGCTCGGGGTGCGCGAGGATCTCCTCCAGCAGCGGCATCACCTGGCCGTAGCACGGCGCGCGGTGGTACGCATGGCGAATGGTGTGCAGCAGGCGCTGGTTGTTCCGGCGCAGCTCCCCGCTCAGCCGTCGCTCGTTGATCGCCTGGCTCTGCGAGCCCTGCTCCAGCGGGAAGCTGAACTGCCAGATCTTCCCGCCGACCAGCAGGCGATTGCGGTTGATCCACCCACGCCGGGTGTACTGCAGGCTGTCGCCGAGGATGAACAGGCTGCTGGCGGCGATCAGCTGGAAGTACCCCAGGTAGGGGAACAGGTACGGCTGCATCAGGCTGACGATGTGGACCATGGTGGCATCCCTTCTCCGAATTCCCTGTTCAGTCCTTGGCGTCGTAGCGGTAGGCGTAGGCGCCGTAGTCGTACGCGGCGGTCGATGCCTTGCGTTTCACCCCGTTGAGGATCGCGCCCTGCAGGTGGATGCCGCTCTGCCCCAGGCGCCGCCGCGCGGTGTCGATCTCGCTGGCCGGGCTCTGGCCGAAGCGCGTCACCAGGAGGCAAATGCCGCACAGCCGGCCGACCAGGGCGGCGTCGGTCACCGCCAGCACCGGCGGGGTGTCGACGATCACCAGGTCGTACATCGACGAGGCATCGCGCAGCAGCTGGGCGAAGTTGTCGTGCATCAGCAGCTCGGACGGGTTGGGCGCGGCGAAGCCGCAGGAGATGAAGTCCAGCTCCGGCACCTCGGTGGGCAGGATCACTTCGCTGAGCGGGCGGTGCGAGCTCAGCGCGTCGGACAGGCCGTGGCGCGGCGTCAGGCCGAACACCCGGTGCAGGTAGCCCTTGCGCATGTCGGCGTCGATCAGCAGGGTGCGCAGGCCCGATTGGGCGACGATGGCCGCCAGGTTGCTGGAGACGAACGACTTGCCGGCGCCCGGCGCCGGGCTGGTGAGCATCACCACGTTGTTGCGCGCTTCGAGCAGGGCGAAGTGCAGGTTGGTGCGCAGGCTGCGGATCGCCTCGTTGGCCAGGTCGCCGGGGGTGGAGGCGGCAAGCAGCTTGGGCGTGTGCCCGAGGACGTCGCCCTTGCGCTCCTTCTCCAGGCGCTCCTGCTGCCGCGAGTAGGGGATCGCGGCGAGCACCGAGAGGCCGAGCTGTTCGATCGCCTCGGGGTTTTCCACGCCACGGTAGAAGGCCTGGCGCAGGAACAGCACGCCGAGGGCGACGCAGAAGCCGAGCAAGGTCGCGAGCAGCACGATGACCTTGCGCATCGGCTTGGCCGGCTGCTCGACGTTGGCCTGGGCGGTGTCGATCACCCGCACGTTGCCGATGGTGCCGGCGCGGATGATGTCCTGCTCCTGGGCCTTGTTCAGCAGGCTGGTGTAGGTCTGCCGGGTGACCTGCATGTCGCGGGACAGGCGCAGCAGTTCCTGCTGGGTGACCGGCAGGGTCTGGATGCGTTTCTGCAGTTGCGCCTTGCGCTCCTGCAGGCTGCTGACCTGCTTGAGCAGGGCCTGGTAGGTCGGGTGGCTGGGGGTGTAGAGGCGGTCGTACTCGTCACGCTTGAGCTTGAGTTCGGAGAGCTGGTTGTCGATGCCCACCACCTGGTCCAGCACGCCCCGGGTCTCGACGCTGATGTCGGCGGACTTGGCGGTGGTCTGGTAGGCGTTGTAGGCGGCTTCGGCCTTTTCCAGGTCCATGCGCACCACCGGCAGTTGCGAGCGCAGGAACTGCAGGCGCTGCGACGCTTCGGCGGAACTGCGTTCGACGTTCTGCAGCACGTAGAGGTGGCTGATCTTGTCGAGGATGCGATCAGCCTGCTGCGGGTTGGGGTCCTCCAGGGTCATGTAGATGATCCCCGAGTCCTTGCCGGCCTCGACCACCTTGAGCAGCTTCTGGTAGTTCAGGGTGGTGGTCAGCAGGCGGTTCTTGGCCACGATGAACTCGGTGCCGGGACGCGCCACCAGTTCATCCACCTCGATGCTGAAGCCCTTTTCCACCACGGGCTTCTTCAGTTCGCCGCGCAGGATCAGCTGGTCGTCGGCGTTGAGCAGGTGATAGGCGTCGCCACCATCGGCCACCAGGGTCAGCGGCTCGCCCAGGTACTCCTCGGGCACGTCCAGGGAGAACACCTTGATCTGCTCGCCGCCCCAGCCATAGGCGCCCATGCCCAGCCAGGGCGCGGCCAGGGCCTGCCCGGCCTCGGGCTTGTAGCGCCGGGCCAGGTAGTCGCCGATCAGCGGCAGGTGCCTGGGCTTGGCGACGATGTCCAGCTTCAGCAACTCGACGGCCCTGCCCAGCACCGCGCGGGATTTCAGCAGTTCGATCTCGGTGGCGGCGATGGACACCGAGTCGGGGCGGTTGATCACCTCCGGCGTGCCGTTCAGGCCGTTCTTCTTCTGCTCGATCTGGATCATCGCGCCGGACACGTAGATCGGCGTGGCGACCACCGCGTAGAACAGCCCGAGCAGGGTGAACAGGCCAGTGATGGCGAGGATCATCTTCTTGTGATCGAACAGCAGGCGCAGCAGGCCGGCAACGTCGATGCGGGTGTCCTGGAGCGTTTCCAGGGACGAGCGGGGCATGACACTCATGGACTTCCATCCTCCATTGAGGTGGCGCGGCTCAGCGCGCCTGAATCGGGTTCAGCCGCTTGAGCAGGTTGGCGCCGTGGTTGCCGATCAACATCAGGAAGGCCTGCACCTTGCGCATGGGCGAGACGGCCGCCATGGACATCCGGCAGACCTGCATCAGGAAGTACTCGTTGAGTTCCTGGTTGCCCAGGCGCTGGTAGTAGCGCGACAGGCAGTAGTAGGTGTGCAGGGTCATCTGCTGCTGCACGCGGTCGGCCTGCATGGAGAAGATCCCGCCCTGGTGCACGCGGTACGCGGCCGGGCGGATCTCCTCGATGAAACGGCCCTTGCCGTAGGCGCCCAGCAGCGACCACCAGCACAGGTCGACCATGCGCGTGGTACGCAACTCCTCGGGCATCTCGGTGAGGACGTTGCGAAAGCAGGTGGTGAGCGTGGAGATCGGCCGCGCCTTCTGCAGGTCCAGGCGGCTGGCGTCGCGGCGGTACTTGCCGGTGAGCTGGCGCGGCTTGATCACGCCGTCCTCGTTGTAGGTGTAGGCGTCGTGGTAGGTGATCACGTAGTCCGGGTTCTTCTCCAGGAAGTCGACCTGGATCTGCAGCTTGCGCGGGTCGGTCCAGTAGTCGTCGCCTTCGCAGTAGGCGATGTAGCGGCCACGGCACTTGCGGAACACCGGCAGGCCGTGGGAGACGCCCTTGGAGTACTGGTTTTCCTTGTGGAAGATCGGCTTGATGATGTGCGGATAGCGCGCCGCGTAGTCGGCGATCAGCTCGCTGGTGCCGTCATTGGAGGCGTCGTCGTTGACCAGCACTTCGAAGCGGAAATCGGTGACCTGCTCGAGGAAGCTGTCCAGCGTGCGGCCGATGTAGTTCACCTGGTTGTAGGCCAGGCAAACGATGCTCAACAGAGGCGTCGGGTCTTCCGGCCAGTTGGAAAGGATCTGCAGCTCGGAGCGGATATCCATGTCTAGACACTCGGCTTGTGGGACGGTTTGAACAGGCGCAGCAAAGCCGGGGCAGAGCCCGCGCCCACGAGGAACAGGGTGATCAGGCCGCACACGGCCAGCGCCGCCAGCAGCCAGAGGCGCTCGCCGGAGCGCGCCAGCAACGCGTAGAAGGGTTCGCCCAGCAGCAGCCCGGCGGCGCTCAGCGCGGCGATCTGCAGGGTGTCGCGCAGCCACGGGCCATGCAGGCCGGGCGCGAAGGTGTGGTGCACGATGGCCGGCCAGATCAGGAACGACACCAGGCGCAGGCCGAACCAGCACAACGCCACGCCCTGCACGCCGTAGAGGTAGGCGCTGGCGATCACCAGCGGCACGGTCACCCCGGTGGAGATGACGCTGTACCAGACGTGCATGCGCAGCTGGCCATGGGCGTACTGCAGGTAGAACTGGAAGCTGGCCACGGCCAGCAGGCCGGCGCCGAGCACGTACCAGGCGAGGATCGGCCGGCACCAGTTGGCGGCCACGGCATCGCCGCTCCAGGCCAGGATCAGGTCATGGCCATGGGCGGCGATCACCGCAACCATCGGGAACAGCAGCACGCAGACGAAACGGTTCGCCTTCAGGTAGAGCTGCTGCATGTCGTCGTGGCGCTCCTCGGCAACCAGCATGGTCATGCGCGGCAACAGCGACTGCGCCAGCGGGTTGACCAGCGTGAGGACGCCGCCGGAAACCAGCGCCACCAAGGAGAAATAGCCGTACTGCTGCAGGGGCAGCAGGTTCGACAGCAGGACCTTGTCCAGCTGGGTGAGGACGATCCACAGGCCCGAGGCGAACGACATGCCCAGGGCGAAGGGCAGCACCGGGCGCACCGTGTCCCAGCAGAAGCGCGTCAGCAGGCGCACGTCCATCCACAGGTAGGCCTTGCCGCCCAGCAGCAGCGCCTCGATCAGCGATACCGCGACCTGGAACTGGAAGAACACCAGCGGGTCCTGGCTGACCTGCGCCACCAGCAGCAGGCCGCCGAAGTAGCGCAGCGTGGTGATGAACACGTTCACCGCGTTGATGAAGCCATGCAGCTCCTGGCCCTGCAGCGCGCTGCGGTACAGGGTGGCGTACAGCCGCAGCGCCACCAGCAGGCCCATCAGGCCGATGCACTGCGCCACCAGGTCGGGCGAGAGCTGCTGCACGTTCAGCCATTGCCCGGCGATCCAGCGGCTGCCGCCCCACACCGCCAGGCTGCTGAGCACGGTCAGCGGCAGCAGGATCAGCTCGAAGGAGCGCAGCAGGCGCGCCTGGTCCTGGCCTTCGCCGTGGACACCGCGGCCGTGGGCGACCTGGCGTACCAGCGCCGGGGACAACCCGACGTCCAGCAGCAACAGCCAGCTCTGCAGCACCGCGAAGAAGCCGATCAGGCCGTAGGCCTCGGCGCCCAGGTGGCCGAGGTAGAACGGCTGGATGAGGATGCCGATGACGATGGCGTACGCCTGCCCTGCGTAGTTGAGCAGGGTATTGCGGACCATCGACAGCGAGCGTGCGGTGCGCATGGTCGTCCCCTTACACCGCGACGGCGACGCGGCCGCTTTCCAGCAGCAGCACTTCGATCACCGCGCGCTGCACGTCCTGCGGCAGGCCGGGGTACAGCGGCAGGCAGAGGATGCGCTGGCTCAGCTCGCGCGACAGCACCTGCGGCACCTGGGGAGCCAGGTAGTCGAGGGTGTCCAGCGACGGGTAGAAGTAGCGCCGCGGGTTGACCCCGATCTGGTTCAGCGCGCTGCGCACGCGCAGCACCTGGGCCTCGTCGCGCAGGCCGATGGGGTAGTAGCTGTTGTTCAGCCGCGCGTAGCTCTCGCTGGCCTGCAGGTCGTAGTAACCGCTGAGGGCGGCGGTGTAGCGCGCGGCGATCTCCTCGCGCTGGGCGAGGATGCTGTCGATCTCGTCGAGCACGCACAGGCCCATGGCGGCGGAGAACTCGTTGAGCTTGGCGTTGATCCCCAGGCCGACGATCTGGTCGACGCCGGCGATGCCGAAGTTGCACATCAGGCGGATCTGCCTGGCCAGCTCGTCATCGGAGGTGACGATGGCGCCGCCCTCGATGGTGTGGAACAGCTTGGTGGCGTGGAAGCTCAGGGTGGTGGCATCGCCCCAGGCCAGCACCGAGCGGTCGCGGTAGCGCGAACCGAAGGCATGGGCGCCGTCGTAGATCACTTTCAACCGGTTGCGCTGGGCCACCGCCTGAATCTCCTCCACCGCACAGGGATTACCGAACACGTGGGTGGCGACGATGGCGGTGGTATCCGGCGCAAGGCTGGCTTCGATGCGCGCAGGGTCGAGGTTCCAGGTCCGCGCATCGATGTCGGCGAAGCGCGGGCGGATGCTCTCCCACTGCAGCGTGCTGCTGGTGGCAACGAAGCTGAAGGGGGTGGTGACGGCACTGCCGGTCACGCCCAGGGCCCGGTAGGCCACTTGCAGGGCGATGGTGCCGTTGTTGGTGAGAATCACATGGCGAACGCCGAAGTAGTCCTGCAGGCGTTCTTCCAACTCCGTGACAAAGGGCCCGTGGTTGGTGATCCAGCCGGAGGCATAGATCTGTTCCACGTAGGCCTTGAACTTGTCCAGGTTGCCCAGGTAGGTCTTGGTCACATTGATCACGGTCGCATCCCTCAGTTGGATGGAAAGTCCGTTGGCTGGTGTATTCAGAGGTGGCGCGGGCGCCGCTCAACCCAGTGCCGAGAGCGCGAAGGGCGCGTCGTCGATACGCGTCTCCAGGGCCTGCGCCGGCAGGCGGCTGGCCAGATGCTCCTGGATGGCTTCGATGACCCGTCCGCTGGCGTCGTGGTGGAACTGCCAGACGCCGTAGATGCGGCTGTCGAAGGAGCGCTCGCTGCCCAGCATCGGGTTCGCCGCCAGGCCCGAGCCCAGGCCGAAGCTGTAGAGCCCCGGAATCGGCCGGCCGGTGTGGTCGCGCAGGCAGCCGGCGGCGTCGGAATCCAGCCCGCCCTTGCTCTCGCGCACCTGCAGCGGCTCGCCGTTGGCGCGGCGCAGCGCCGGCAGGCACGGCTGGTAGCCGATGGCCTGGACGATCACGCCGTCCTCGCTGCAGCACTGCTCCAGGCGCTCGCGCACGGCGGGCGAGCGATCGCCCAGGCGCAGCAGTTCGACCTTCACCCGCGTGCCGCTGACCACGCCGCGGGACAGCACGTCGGTGCCGACCTGGTGCGCGCGGTAGCGCAGGCCACCGGAGCGGTTGACCCGCCCGGAGACCGGGCAGACGTCCATGCCCTCGTCCACCACGTAGCCGGCCGCACGGGCTTCCTCGACGCTCTCGAAGAACAGGCGGATCGGCGCGCGGTGCAGCAGGGTGATCTGCTCCAGGCCCAGGCAATCGAGGGCGCAGGCAAGGTTGTCGAGGATCGAGAAGGCGCTGTGGGAGCCGCCGACCACGGTGAAGCGGCTGCCGGGGGTCACCCGGTCGCCGAACAGTTCCACCAGCTCGGCCGCGGAGAGGCTCAGCAGCGCGTCGGAGGAGTACACCGTGGGGCCGTCGTGGGCCAGGTGCAGGTCCTGTTCGGCCAGGCTCCAGTTGAGGTATTCGCGGTTCTGCCGGCCGCCCAGGTTCATCACCAGGGCGCCCGCGTCGATCTGCGTGACATGGGAGCCGCTGCGCAGCGCCAGCTGGAAGCTGCCGTCGTCCTGCGCGGTGATCTTCTCGATGCGTGTGCCCAGCGCCACCTCGACACCCAGGTGCTCGGTGACGTAGCGCATGAACAGGGTCGAGGCATGCGCCAGCAACTCGCCGACCTGGGTCAGCAGCGGCGCGCCATGGGGGTCGTTCTGCAGCGCGCGGAAGGCCTGGGAATGCGCCAGCGGGGCGAAGATCGGCAGCAATGCCGGGTCGCGCAGGCAGTCGAGGAACACGTCACCCACCGAGTTGGCAGTGATGTGATAGTCCCCCAGGCGGCCACGGCCGACCGCCAGCGCCGCGTCCACCACCAGCAGACCCTCGCGCGCCAGGCTCGCCAGCGCACCGGTCTTGTAGGCGTTGAACAGGAAGCCCATGCCTGCCGGGCCGGCGCCGCCGACCACACAGGCATAGTTGGAACGAAGCGATTGCTCGGCCATCAGCCTTGACTCCCAGCGCGGCGTGGCGCGCGGCTCTCGTGATGCCGGCCCTGTCGGCCGGCAGGGTGGCGGCGAACGCGCCGGGATTCCGTCACTTGCGGCGCAGCCGCCGTCGCGCGGCCCTTCCTCGGAAGGGTCGCGGGAGTCAGTTCGGAATGAGGGGCGGACGCCTGCAGAAACACTTCGGCAGAGGCGCGAAGTTGCTGTTTCAGAGATGAAACAACCAGCGTCTGGTACGGCTCTGATTCAGCGGAAAGTTCATCGTTGTTACAACCGAATCGACAATGTGAAAGATCGGCGTAACAAAATTCCGAACTAAGCGCGCGAGCCCGTCTAAACTTTTTATTAGCGCTCCGGGGAGGAGCGCCACACTTCCGCAGTTTCACTGGCGAAACACTTTTCGCCTGGGAAACGCTGCTCTTTTTGCCTGAAAGGACAGCACGTGAAGTACCGTCCATTTCCATTCTTCCAGCGGCCATCGTCACTCACTCCAGTCCAGGAGATGCTCTGCGCCGGGCCAAATGCAAAATTCGAAGACAAGGCTACCGCCCGAGTTCGAATGACCCGATTCAATTAATGACAATCAACTGTTCGTCCCTGGAGTGGCCGTTATATTTCGCCGGGCAAAGCTACCGCCCTTCGGCCAAGTTCCGAAAATCTGGAAAAACAAAAAGCAAAAAACTATCGCCCTTCCACAGCGAGGTGCTGACGGAAGTTGTCAGGCAGCGATAGGAAAGTGACAGGAAGAAGAGGTGGCAGAATCTTCCATGACACACTGCTCGTGCGACTGCTCCCTGAGGTGTCTCATCCAGACACCACACGATATTGCTATGTGGATAGTAATAGTGGGGGGTATGAAGGCATGTCAATGAACGAAGCCCAGAGACGCCAAGAATCCGACAAAAGGCAATTCGATCCTTGTAACCTGTTGATTACTAAGGCGCCATAAACCCGACACAAGCCTTTTGACGACGAATACCACCCGCGCGCCTCTGCGCGGAGGTATTAATCAGAAAGTATTAATCGGGCGATGCGGGGCGCGGGGAAGTGTTTCATCCCTGAACAATGCGGTCCTTGCCAGTCCGTTTGGCCTGGTACAGCGCCGCGTCGGAACGGCTGTAGAGAGCGGAAAGATTCTGGTCATCGGGCTGCAACAACGTCAGCCCCTGGCTGATGGTGACGCTGAAGAAATGCTCGCCCTCGTTGAAACGCAGGCGCTGCACTTCGCGCTGCAGGCGCTCGCCGATCTGCCGCGCCATGTTTTCGTCGCAGCCGGGCAGCAGCACGGCGAACTCCTCGCCACCGATCCGGCCGAACAGGTCCCCGCGACGCAACGCGCCGGCGCCGCACTGGGCGATGCGCTGCAGCACCACGTCGCCGACCTGGTGGCCGTAGACGTCGTTGATCTTCTTGAAGTCGTCCACGTCCAGCAGCAGGAAGGCCAGCGGCGTGGAGGTCGCCTTGCAGTCGCGGAACGCCTGCTCGGCGCTGTCGAAGAAGTAGCGGCGGTTGCTGCTCTGGGTCAGCACGTCGGTGGTGGCCAGGCGGTGCAGCTCGGTCTCCAGGTGCTTCTTGTCGGTGATGTCTTCGGCGATGCCGACGATCATCAACGGCAGCCCGGCCTCGCTGTGCTGGCTGACGAAGCACTTGTCGCTGAGCCAGCGCACCTCGCCATCGGCACGCAGGATGCGGTATTCGCGCTGCTCGATGGCACCGCGCTCGAGCACTTCCTGCAGGGTGCTCTGGGCATAGTCCAGGTCATCGGGGTAGATGCAGTTGCGCCACTCGTTGTAGTCCGCCAGCAACAGCGCGGCGGAGCGGCCGAAGATGCGCTCGTAGGCCGGGCTGACATAGACCATGCGCTGGCTTTGCCAGTCGAAGGCCCAGAGCACCGAGTTGACGCTCGCCAGCAGGGCGCTGAAGAGCTGTTCGCGCTCCTTCAGGCGCGTCACTTCGGCGCGGCTATGCAGCAGCGCCAGCAGGGCCTCTTCCTGATCGGCCGGCAATTTGTTCTCGTCCATGTATCAGCGTCCTCCCGCTCATTGACCGGGGCTATGACCGCAAACTACGCCTTGCTGCTGCAAATTAAACGAAAAGCCCGCCGAACGGCGGGCTTTTCTGAGACGCATCTCTCAACGTCCTAGGACGATTCCGTCAATCAGACGGCGGGACGCAGGGAATAGGTCTTCAGTTGCTCGGCGAATTCGCGCAGGGACTGGATGCCGCTGGCTTCCGCCTCGTGCACCCACTGCTTGATCGCGGCGAGCATGTCGTGGCCGTTGGCGCTGGTTTTTACCCAGATCTGCTGCAGGGCCAGACGCTTCTCGTAGATCACCTGCAGCGACTGGCTCTGTGCGAGCAGGTCCTGGATGCGGGCATGGTGGCGCTCTTCCAGCAGGCTGGTTTCACGCGAGAGCAGGCGCTTGGCGCGGCGGAACAGGTGGCGCACCGACTCGTCGGCCTTGGCCAGTTCCTGCTTCACCAGCGGGCCGATCACCAGCTTGCGGTACTGAGCCATGATCTGGAAGCGGTTGTTGAGGATGGCCATGGCGGTGTCCATGTCCAGGCTGCCCTTGCCTTCCACCCGATGGGCGATCGGCGCCACGCGGGCGACCTTGGCCAGCCCGAGGAAGCTGAACAGCTTGATCCAGGCCCAGCCCAGGTCGAATTCCCACTTCTTCACCGACAGCTTCGCCGAGTTCGGGTAGGTGTGGTGGTTGTTGTGCAGCTCCTCGCCGCCGATCAGGATGCCCCAGGGCACCAGGTTGGTGGCGGCGTCGCGGCATTCGAAGTTGCGGTAGCCGATGGCATGGCCCAGGCCGTTGATGACACCGGCGGCCCACACGGGAATCCACATCATCTGCACCGCCCAGACGGTCATGCCGAGCGCGCCGAACAGGGCGAGGTCGATGATCGCCATCAGCACGATGCCGCCGATGGGGTAGCGCGAGTAGACGTTGCGCTCGAGCCAGTCGTCCGGGCAGTTCTTGCCGTAGATGCGCAGGGTGTCCTGGTTCTGCGCCTCTTCACGGTAAAGCTCGGCGCCGCGCCGCAGGACGGTGCCCAGGCCCTTGTACACCGGGCTGTGCGGATCGTCGGCGGTTTCACACTTGGCGTGGTGCTTGCGGTGGATGGCCGTCCACTCGCGGGTGTTCATGGCGGTGGTCATCCACAGCCAGAAGCGGAAGAAATGCTGCAGCGCCGGATGCAGATCGAGCGCGCGGTGCGCCGAGTAGCGGTGCAGATAGACGGTGACGCTGACGATGGTGATATGGGTCAGGACCAGGGTGACCGCCACCAGTTGCCACGGCGACAGGTCAAGGAAACCGTTGTACCACATAGGCGATACTGTACCTCGGAAGGGGTGTGGACTAGGTTCCCGCCAGGCAGGAACAGCCCGCATTATCACCATGCGGGTCCGGATTACCATCCGGTCTTTTAGATACGAACGGGGCCAACTGGCCATTTTTTATACAGCACAGCCAATAAATACAACCCACTACCGCATGAATCCAAGCCTCAGCGCCCTGCGCATCAGTCTCCTGTACCTGGTCGCCGCCACCCTCTGGGTCTGGCTGGGTGACCAATGGTTACAAAATGTCCTGCTCGACCCCGTTTCGCTGGCCCGGGCGATGGAGCTGAAGAAGTACGGATTCCTCGCCATCACCTTCTTCGTGCTGTTCTTCGTGCTCTGGCGGCATTTCAGCCAGCAGCACGCCGCCTACGTGGACCTGGCCGACAACGAGCAGCGCCTCCGGCGCGCCCTCGCCGTGGTCGAGGACGGCGTGTGGGACTGGGACCTGGAAACCCAGCGCGTCCATTATTCCTCCGGCTACGCCACGCTGCTCGGCCTGCCAGTGGAACACCTGAGCGACGACCTGCTGCTCTGGGAGAACCGCCTGCATCCGGAGGACCGCGCGCGCACCCTCGCCCTGCACCGGGACTGTATCCAGGGCCTGCGTACTGCCCTGGAGTGCGTCTACCGCATCCGTCACAGCGATGGCAGCTACCGCTGGGTGCGCAGCAGCGGCCGCCTGACCCGCGGCGAAGATGGCCGGCCGCTGCGCCTGACCGGCGTCAATCGCGACATCACCCACCAGCGCAGCAACGAAGAGCACCTGCGCCAGGCCGCCGCCGTCTTCGAGGCGACCCAGGAAGGCCTGCTGGTGACCGACGCCCGCGGCGTGATCGTGCACACCAACCCGTCCTTCTCGCGCATCACCGGCTACAGCGCCGAGGACGTGCTCGGCGGCCAACCGTCGCTGCTCAAGTCCGGCCGCCAGGACGCCACCTTCTACCAGGGCATGTGGGCCGCGCTGCACGAGCACGGCGTGTGGAGTGGCGAGATCTGGAACCGCCGCAAGAGCGGCGAGGTGTACCCGCAGTGGCAGCACATCCGCGCCGTGCGCAACGAGGAGGGCGAGCTGACCCACTACGTGGCGGTGTTTTCCGACCTCAGCAGCCTCAAGCGCTCGCAGCACGAGCTGGATTTCCTCGCCCACCATGACCCGCTCACCGGGCTGCCCAACCGCTTGCTGCTGCGCGAACGCATCGAACAGGCGCTGGCCCGCGCCGAGCGCGAACAGGGCGGCGGTGCGCTGTTGAGCATCGACCTCGACCACTTCAAGCACATCAACGACAGCCTCGGCCACGCCATTGGCGACCTGCTGATCCGCGCCGTGGCCGAACGCCTGGAAAACTGCCTGGACGACCGCTGCTGCCTGGCGCGGCTGGGCGGCGACGAATTCGCCGTGGTCCTGGAAAGCCAGCAGCCCCACCAGGCCAGCAGTCTCGCCCAGCGCCTGCTGGAAGCAATGAGCGCGCCCTTCGACGTCAACGGGCAGACCATCTACATGTCGGTGAGCCTGGGCGTCAGCCTGTTCCCCGAGGACGCGCGCAACGTCGACCACCTGCTGCAGCACGCCGACGCCGCGCTGTTCCAGGCCAAGGCCAGCGGCCGCAACCTGTACGCCTTCTATACCCCCGAGCTGACCGCCCGCGCGCGCTCCCACGTGGAAGTGGAGTCGGCCCTGCGCCACGCGCTGGACCATGACGAGCTGCGCCTGTATTTCCAGCCGGTGCACGACCTGGCCAGCGGTCGCATGGTCGGCGTGGAATCGCTGGTGCGCTGGCAGCATCCGCAACACGGGCTGGTGCCGCCCAGCGAGTTCATTCCGGTGGCCGAGGAAAGCGGCCTGATCACCGCCATCGATGCCTGGGTGCTGGAGCAGGCCTGCCGGCAGATGCGCCGGTGGCTCGATGCCGGCATCGCGCTGGACTTCATCGCGGTGAACGTCTCCAGCCGGCTGTTCGGTCGCGGCGGCCTCGAAGAGCGCGTCGCCCTGGCCCTGGAGCAGAGTGGCCTCGCGCCGCATCACCTGGAGCTGGAAGTCACCGAAAGCGCGGTGATGGAAAACTTCGACCAGGCCCTGGAGCTGCTCTGCCAGCTGCGCCTGCTGGGCGTGCACCTGGCCATCGACGACTTCGGCACCGGCTACTCCTCGCTGATGCGCCTCAAGCGCATGCCGGTGCACAAGCTGAAGATCGACCAGGGGTTCGTCGCCGGCCTGCCGGATGAGTCCGACGACGCCGCCATCGCCTGCGCCATCATCGCCCTGGGCCAGAGCATGGGCCTGCAGGTGGTCGCCGAGGGCATCGAACGGCCCGACCAGGCGGCCTTCCTCCTCACCCATGCCTGCAACTTCGGCCAGGGTTACTGGTACGGCGCACCGCAGCCGGCCGAGGTCCTGTTGCCGCAATTACCGCGCAGCACCGCGTGATTTCGCGCTAAAAACTTTCAGATATATAAAAATTCTTAAACAGTATTTTTAAGAATATCCAGCTCCTGCCTAAGATGCGCTCACACCGCACGCGCCGTTGGTGAATCGGCCGGTGGTCAACCCATTAGGAGCAGATACCCATGAGCGCAACCCTCCGTAGCCTGGACGGCCAGGACGAAGCCAACATCCTGCGCGAAGTGCAGAGCGCCCTGCGTGGCCTGCGTTTCGGCGCCGTCGAGATCACCGTGCACAACGGCCAGGTCGTGCAGATCGAGCGCAAGGAAAAATTCCGCCTGCAGCAGAGCCCCGGCAAACCCGCCTGAGCCCTGAGGCAACCGACTGGACATCCGGAGCGTCGCCATGATCGCCCTGCCCCACCGGTACTGCAGCAGCCAGCCACGAATGCGTGGCTGACATAGCCCCCCGAAAGACCCTGCCAAACAAACACTAAGAACTGCATTTTTTTCAGGAGCTGCACATGTCCATCCGCCGTTTCGCCCTGGCCGCCCTGGCCAGCGCCCTGATTGCCGGCCCGGTTTCCGCCGCCACCCAACTGCTGAACGTTTCCTACGACCCGACCCGCGAGCTGTACCAGGCCTACAACGCCGCCTTCATCAAGCACTGGAAGGCCCAGGGCGGTGACGACCTGACCGTGCAGCAATCCCACGGTGGCTCGGGCAAACAGGCTCGCGCCGTGATCGACGGCCTGAAGGCCGACGTAGTGACCCTGGCCCTGGCCGGCGACATCGACGAACTGAACAAGCTGGGCAAGCTGCTGCCCGCCGACTGGCAAGCGCGCCTGCCCGACAACAGCACCCCCTACACCTCGACCATCGTGTTCCTGGTGCGCAAGGGCAACCCGAAAGGCATCAAGGACTGGGGCGACCTGACCAAGCAGGGCGTGGAAGTCATCACCCCGAACCCGAAGACTTCTGGCGGCGCCCGCTGGAACTTCCTGGCCGCCTGGGCCTGGGCGAAGAAGCAGTACGGTAGCGACGAGAAAGCCCAGGAATACGTGCAGAACCTGTACAAGCACGTGCCGGTTCTGGACACTGGCGCCCGCGGCTCGACCATCACCTTCGTCAACAACAACATTGGCGACGTGCTGCTGGCCTGGGAAAACGAAGCCTTCCTGGCCAAGAAGGAACAGGGCGGCGAGAACTTCGAGATCGTCGTACCGTCGGTGTCCATCCTCGCCGAGCCGCCGGTGGCGGTGGTCGACAAGACCGTCGACAAGAAAGGCACCCGCAAGGTCGCCGAGGAATACCTGAAGTACCTGTACAGCGAAGAAGGCCAGCGCATCGCCGCGCAGAACTTCTACCGCCCGCGTAATGCCAAGGTCGCTGCCGAGTTCGCCAACCAGTTCCCGAAACTGAACCTGGTGACCATCGACAAGGACTTCGGCGGCTGGAAAGTCGCGCAGCCCAAGTTCTTCAACGACGGCGGTATCTTCGACAAGATCTACCAGGCGCAGTGATGCGCCACCCGCCCGGCCTTGCGCCGGGCGACCCGATCCGCGCGGGCCGGTGCACAGCCCGCGCGGAACGAAAACCCCCGCCCAATGGCGGGGGCACAGAACCTGTTTACGATCTTGCGAGCCAGGGCAGGACAAGGCGAAAACAGGCGAGGAAGCGCAGTTTACGAGCGGTAAATGAGCATCCGAGCCAGTTTTCAACGCAGTCATGCCGACGCGCAGCAGATCGTAATCAGGTTCTCAACGCGTTCATGAGAAAGGACAGACAATGTCGCGACGCATCTCCCCGGTCATACCCGGCTTCGGGCTGACTCTGGGTTACACCCTGGTGTATCTCAGCCTGTTGGTGCTGATTCCGCTGGGGGCCATGTTCCTCAAGACGACCCAGCTCTCCTGGGATCAGTTCTGGACCATCATCACCGCGCCGCGAGTCATCGCCGCGCTCAAGCTGAGCTTCGGCACCGCGCTGATCGCCGCCCTGATCAACGGCGTGATCGGCACCCTGCTGGCCTGGGTACTGGTGCGCTACCGCTTCCCGGGACGCAAGATCATCGACGCAATGATCGACCTGCCCTTCGCCCTTCCCACCGCCGTGGCCGGTATCGCGCTGACTGCGCTGTACGCCCCCAGTGGCCTGGTCGGCCGCTTCGCCACCGAAATCGGCCTGAAGATCGCCTACACCCCGCTGGGCATTACGCTCGCGCTGACCTTCGTGGTCCTGCCGTTCGTGGTGCGCACGGTGCAGCCGGTACTGGCGGACATCCCGCGTGAAGTCGAGGAAGCCGCCGCCTGCCTGGGCGCCAAGCCGCTGCAGGTGTTCCGCCACGTGCTGCTGCCCGCCCTCCTCCCGGCCTGGCTGACCGGCTTCGCCCTGGCCTTTGCCCGCGGCGTCGGCGAGTACGGCTCGGTGATCTTCATCGCCGGCAACATGCCGATGAAGACCGAGATCCTGCCGCTGCTGATCATGGTCAAGCTGGACCAGTACGACTACACGGGCGCCACCGCCATCGGCGTGCTGATGCTGGTCGTCGCCTTCGTCCTGCTGCTGCTGATCAACCTGCTGCAACGCCGCATCGAAACGCCCTGAGGAGCGCGCCATGAGTACCGCAAGCCTTTCCGCCGCGGCCGCTGCCAACGCGGCTCGCCGGGGTAATGTGTGGGGCCGCCGCGCCCTGATCGCGCTGGCCTGGCTGGCCTTCGCCGTGTTCCTGCTGCTGCCGCTGTTCGTGGTGCTGAGCGAGGCGCTGAAGCAGGGCTTCGGCACCTTCTTCGAAGCCATCCTGGAACCCGACGCGCTGGCCGCGCTGAAGCTGACGCTGATCGCCGTGGGCATCTCGGTGCCGCTGAACCTGGTGTTCGGCGTCGCCGCCGCCTGGTGCGTGACCAAGTTCGAGTTCCCCGGCAAGAGCATCCTGGTCACCCTGATCGACCTGCCGTTCTCGGTCTCGCCGGTGATCGCCGGCCTGATCTACGTGCTGCTGTTCGGCGCCCAGGGCTACTTCGGCCAGTGGCTGTCGGACCACGACATCCAGATCGTCTTCGCCGTGCCGGGCATCGTGCTGGCCACCATCTTCGTCACCTTCCCCTTCGTCGCCCGCGAACTGATTCCGCTGATGCAGGAACAGGGCACCCAGGAAGAGGAAGCTGCGCGCCTGCTCGGCGCCAATGGCTGGCAGATGTTCTGGCACGTCACGTTGCCGAACATCAAATGGGGCCTGATCTACGGCGTGGTGCTCTGCACCGCGCGGGCCATGGGTGAGTTCGGTGCGGTGTCGGTGGTCTCCGGGCACATCCGCGGCGTCACCAACACCCTGCCGCTGCACGTCGAAATCCTCTACAACGAATACAACCACGTCGCCGCTTTCAGCGTCGCCACCCTGCTGCTGCTGATGGCCCTGGTCATCCTGCTGCTCAAGCAGTGGAGCGAATCGCGCCTGACCCGCGCCAAAGTCAAAGCTGACGAAGAGTGAGAGCCACGCCATGAGCATCGAAATCCGTAACGTCGGCAAGAACTTCAACGCCTTCAAGGCGCTGAACGACATCAACCTCGACATCCACAGCGGCGAGCTGGTCGCCCTGCTCGGCCCGTCCGGCTGCGGCAAGACCACCCTGCTGCGCATCATCGCCGGCCTGGAAACCCCGGACGCCGGCAACATCGTGTTCCACGGCGAGGACGTCTCGCAGCACGACGTGCGCGATCGCAACGTCGGCTTCGTGTTCCAGCACTACGCGCTGTTCCGCCACATGACGGTGTTCGACAACGTCGCCTTCGGCCTGCGCATGAAGCCCAAGAAGGAACGCCCGAGCGAAGCGCGCATCGCCGAGAAGGTCCACGAACTGCTAAACATGGTGCAGCTCGACTGGCTGTCCGACCGCTACCCGGAGCAGCTCTCCGGCGGCCAGCGCCAGCGTATCGCCCTGGCGCGCGCCCTGGCGGTGGAACCGAAGATCCTGCTGCTGGACGAACCCTTCGGCGCCCTCGACGCCAAGGTGCGCAAGGAGCTGCGCCGCTGGCTGGCGCGTCTGCACGAGGAGATCAACCTGACCAGCGTGTTCGTCACCCACGACCAGGAAGAAGCGATGGAAGTCGCCGACCGCATCGTGGTGATGAACAAGGGCGTGATCGAGCAGATCGGCTCCCCTGGCGAGGTCTACGAGAACCCGGCCAGCGACTTCGTCTACCACTTCCTGGGCGACTCCAACCGCCTGCACATCGGCGGTGACGAGCACGTGCTGTTCCGTCCGCACGAGGTCTCGCTGTCGCGCTCCGAAGTGGCCGAGCATCGCGCCGCCGAGGTCCGCGATATCCGTCCGCTGGGCGCGATCACCCGGGTGACCCTCAAGGTGGACGGCCAGGACGAGCTGATCGAGGCCGAAGTGGTGAAGGACCACGACAGCCTGACCGGCCTCGCCCGCGGCGAGACGCTGTACTTCAAGCCGAAGGCCTATCAGCCGGTGGCGAATATCTGATCCGGCCGGCCTTCCACCTCATGCTCCAGCGCGGGGGCTTGCCCTCTCCCTAACCCTCTCCCTGAAGGGAGAGGGGACCGTTCGGAGTGAGATGGCTCCACAGAGCCCGCCGGACAAATTGGAGGCGCAGGGAGCAGTATTCTCTCAGCCGGCACGGATGGCTCCCTCTCCCTTCAGGGCTGGGGAGAGGGGCACGCTTTCCCCTGAAGCCCAAAGCCCCGTATCCTGCCGGCCTTGCTTTCAACAAGGCCCGGCCATGTTCGACGCCCTCCCCCAACACCTCGAACTGATCGTCCTCACCTTCCTCCTCGCCGGCCTGGTGAAGGGCGTGGTGGGGCTCGGCCTGCCCACGGTCGCTGTCGGGCTGCTCGGACTGGTGATGCCGCCGATGCAGGCGGCGGCCATCCTCGTCGTCCCCTCCACCGTCACCAACATCTGGCAACTCGCCGCCGGGCCGCGCTTCCTCGGGCTGCTCAAACGCCTGAGGGGCATGCTGGTCGGCATCGTCATCGGCACGCTTGTCGTCGGCTGGCTGCTGGCGGGGCGCAACTGGCCGGCGGCGACGCCGCTGCTGGGCGTGGCGCTGATTCTTTACGCGCTGCTGGGGCTGTCGAACAAGCGCTTCAGCGTGGCGACGGCGCAGGAGCGCTGGCTGGCGCCGCTGATCGGCGTGATCACCGGCGGCATTACCGCGGTGACCGGCGTCTTCGTGATTCCCGCCGTGCCGTTCCTGCAGGCACTCGGGCTGGAAAAGGACGATCTGGTGCAGGCGCTGGGATTGTCCTTCACCGTCTCGACGCTGGCCCTGGCGATCACCCTCAGCCAGCACGGCTCGCTGCTGCAGGCGGACGTGCTGGGCCTGTCGCTGCTGGCCCTGCTGCCGGCACTGGCGGGCATGTACCTGGGCACCTGGCTGCGTTCGCGCATCAGCCCGCTGGCGTTCCGCCGCTGTTTTTTCGGTGGGTTGCTGCTGCTCGGGGCCGACCTGGCCATCCGCGGCCTCTGACCCGCACCGACCTGCTTTTCGTAGGAGCGAGCTTGCTCGCGAACCATCTCCGCAACAGTGCCGGGTTCGCGAGCAAGCTCGCTCCTACAAGTCACGCCCTACGGGATCGCACCTCACTGCTCGTCGAGATGCCGCAGCAAAAACTCCCGGCTCGACTCGATGACCGCCTTCTGCGTCTTCTCGCTGGCGACCATCCGCGCCACCACCAACGCGCCGATGCACTGCGCCAGCAGCGCCCAGGCGTCCTCCGGCGAGCCAAGCACCTCGGCCCAGGCCTGCTGCAACTCCAGCAGGGCCTCCTCGGCGCTCTGCCGCACGGACGCGTCGGCGCGGGCGATCTCCGCGCCCAGCGCCGGAATCGCGCAACCGGCGCTGGCATCCTGCATGTGGGCAATGCTCAGGTAGCGCTTCAGGCTGCGCTCCAGCCGCGCGCGGTCGAGCACCTTGCCCTTGCCGGCCAGGCGCTCGACGCTCTGCTGCAACTCGCGGGCGACGATGGCGGCGAAGAGTTCGTCCTTCGAGCCGAAGTGGTTGTAGAACGCCCCGCCGGACAAACCTACCGCTTTCATCAGCCCATCCACGCCAGTGGTGGCGAAGCCGCCCTGCTTGGCGAGCGCGCCGCTGCTGTCGAGCAGGCGCTGGCGGGTTTCTTCCTTGTGGGTGGCTGAGTAGCGCATCGGGGCGACTCCGGCGAAGCGGTTGACGATGCCGCACAGATTAACATAACGTTCGTTTACCTAACGACCGTTTACCAAAAACGCGCACCGCAGAGGAACGAGCATGTCGAACAAGAAAGTCGTCCTGGTCATCGGCGCCGGAGATGCCACCGGCGGCGCCATCGCCCGTCGCTTCGCCCGCGAAGGCTACGTCGCCTGCGTCACCCGGCGCTCGGCGGACAAGCTGCAACCGCTGGTGGAGCAGATCCGCGCCGAAGGTGGCGAAGCCCACGGCTTCGCCTCCGACGCCCGCAAGGAAGAGGCGGTGATCGAGCTGGTGGAAACCATCGAGCGCGACATCGGCCCCATCGAGGCCTTCGTTTTCAACATCGGCGCCAACGTCCCCTGCAGCATCCTCGAGGAGACGGCGCGCAAATACTTCAAGATCTGGGAAATGGCCTGCTTCTCCGGCTTCCTCACCGGCCGCGAGGTGGCCAAGCGCATGGTCACGCGCCAGCGCGGCACGATCCTGTTCACCGGGGCCACCGCCGGCCTGCGCGGCGCCTCGGGCTTCGCCGCCTTCGCCGGGGCCAAGCACGGCATCCGCGCGCTGGCCCAGAGCATGGCCCGCGAGCTGGGGCCGATGGGCCTGCATGTCGCCCACGTGGTGGTGGACGGTGCCATCGACACCGAGTTCATCCGCGAGACCTTCCCCGAGCGTTACGCGCTCAAGGACCAGGACGGCATCCTCGATCCCGAGCACATCGCCGACAGCTACTGGTACCTGCACAGCCAGCCGCGCGACGCCTGGACCTTCGAACTGGATCTACGCCCGTGGATCGAGCGCTGGTGAAAAATCGAAAGACGACTAGCTGCGCGTCGGCCAGGCGTCGTTGGAATCCAGCAGGGGCTGCTCATTTACAAACGCTGCCTATCAAAGCAAAAGGTCCGCGCCCCTGCTGGATTCCGCCTAGCCCGGCTCTAGCTCGCAAGGTCGTCTGTCGATGTTGCGAACCTACAAAAAGAGAGAGCCACTCATGAGCAAGAGCGTCGAGTTCTACTTCGATTTCGGCAGCCCGACTTCCTATCTCGCCTACACCCAGTTGCCGCAGATCTGCGCCGAAACCGGCGCCGCACTGGTCTACCGGCCCGTGCTGCTGGGCGGTGTGTTCCAGGCCACCGGCAATGCCTCGCCCATCGCCATCCCGGCCAAGGGCCGCTACACGATGATCGACATGCAGCGCTTCGCCCGCCGCTACGGCGTGCCGCTGCAGATGAACCCGCACTTCCCGATCAACACCCTCACCCTGATGCGCGCTGCCACCGGCGTGCAGTTGCGCCAGCCGGAGCGCTTCGAGGCGCTGCTGGCCTGCGTGTTCAAGGGCATGTGGGTGGCGGCGCTGAACCTGGGCGACCCCGCGGTGCTCGGCCCGTGGCTGGCCGAGGCGGGCTTCGATCCGCAGGCACTGCTGGCGCTGACCGCCGATCAGGAAGTGAAGGACGCGCTGAAGGCCAATACCGAAGCGGCGATCAAGCGCGGAATGTTCGGTGCACCGACGATGTTCGTCGGCGACGCGATGTTTTTCGGGCAGGATCGCCTCGACTTCGTTCGTGAAGCCTTGGCGTAAAGCGGTTCGCGAGCGAGCTCGCTCCTACAGGCCAGCGCCGGAGTGCTCTTCGTAGGAGCGAGCTTGCTCGCGAACATCACAGCGCCAGACTCTCCGACCGGCGCAGGCCGAAGAACTCCAGCTCGGCCAGCAGCAGGACCACCAGCGCCTGGCCGATGACGAAGGCGTAGCCCAGGGCGGTGGGCTGCACGTAGCCGGTCACCAGCAGGGCGATGCTCTCCACCACCCACAGCGCGTTCAAGGCGATCACCGCCCAGACGCCGGTGCGCGACAGCAGCGTCTGGTTGCTCATCCAGTAGAGCACCAGCGCCAGCGGCAACAGCACGATGCCGGCCACCAGCAGCAGGACGAAGGGCAGGCCCAGCAGTTCGCCCAGCGGTTGTGCGGCCAGGGCCATCAGCAGGCCCATGGCGCCACTGGCGATGGCATCGACTTTCAGGGTCAGGCGAAGCAGCGGGGAAGGTTGCAGCAGAGTCATGGCGAAGCTCCTTCAGGGGTCGCCACCGGTTGGCGGCGTGTGGCTGAAGAATCCGCTCCGGACGTAGGTGCGTCGATTACCTGCCAGGTAATGGCCGTTACCCGGCGGCCGGTCTATCGTTCGATGCCATGGCCAGTCCCGCTATGAACGGTCCGACGATGAACAGCCCCGCCAAGAACACCCCGGCCCAACCGGTCGGCACCCTGCTCCGCCAATGGCGCCAGCGTCGCCGGCTCAGCCAGCTCGACCTCGCCTGCGACGCGGAGATCTCCACGCGCCACCTGAGCTTCGTCGAAACCGGCCGCGCCCTGCCCAGCCGCGAAATGCTCCTGCACCTGGCCGAACAGCTGGACATTCCGCTGCGCGAGCGCAACCGCCTGCTCAGCGCCGCCGGCTATGCCCCGGTGTATTCGGAGAAGGGCCTGGACGACCCGGCGCTGACCGTGGCCCGGCAGGCCATCGATCAACTGCTCAAGGCCCACGAGCCGAACCCGGCCATGGTGGTGGACCGCCACTGGAACCTGCTGGCGTCCAACCGCACGGTGGATATCTTCCTGATCGGCGTCGACCCGCAGCTGCTGCAGCCGCCGATCAACGTGCTGCGCATGAGTCTGCACCCCAAGGGGCTGGCGCCGCGCATCCTCAACCTCGGGCCGTGGAAGGCGCATGTGGTGGAGCGCCTGCAGCGCGACTTCGAGGCCAGCGGCGACCCGGCGCTGGCGGCGCTGCGCGACGAGGTGGCGGCCTACCCGGCGCCGCCCTACGACGAAGCGGCCAACGGCGACATGGTGCTGATCCCGGTGCAACTGCAGACGGAGCTGGGCGTGTGCAGCCTGATCGGCACCATCACGGTGTTCGGCACGCCGGTGGACGTGACACTGTCGGAGCTGGCCCTGGAAACCTTCTTCCCGGCCGACCCCGACAGCGCGCGCATCCTCCGCCAGCTCAGCGGGTCTGAGTGATCAGGCGGTCGCCTTCTTCTCGCGGATGCAGGTAGGGCCGGCGCGTTCTTCCACGGCGTGGCGCACGTCATCGCGCAGGCCCAGCAGGAAGGCCGCTTCGGCGGCCACGAACAGCGGACCGACGATCAGCCCGGTGAGGTCATCGACGAAGGCCGGCTTGCGCCCCTCGTACCAGTGACCGACGAACTGGATGATCCAGCCCACCACGAACAGGCCGATCCCCCAGCTGAGCCAATAGGCCGTGCTGCCGGCCGCCAGCGCCGCGCCGATCCACAGCGACAGCGCCAGCAGCGCGGTCATCAGCAGGCCGAAGCGCAGGTCCAGGCGCAGGTAGAAGCCCACCGAGGCCAGCGCCAGCAGCGTGGCGGGCGAGAAGAGCAGGCCGCCGAGTTCGATGCCCGGGCGCGACAGCAGGGTGGCGATGGCCAGTACGATCATCGGAATGCCGATGAAATGGCTGACGATGTTCCGCCGGTCACGGTGGTAGGCGGCATATTGAGCAAGGTGATCGACCAGAGTTTTCATTGTTGTTCTCCCGCAAGGTACTGGCATGATGGCGAGGTGCGCCTTGCCACTCTGTCAGTTAGCCGACATTGCCCATGACCGACGCCAAGCCCTACCTCTCCAGCCTGCACGATGGCCGCTGGTTCCAGACCCTCCCCGAAGGGCTGCGCCAGGCCCTGTGCGACGCCGCCGTGGTGCGCCGCCTGCCCGCCGGCCAGCGCCTGTTCGCCCGCGGCGACGCGCCGTGCGGCCTGTACTGCGTGGTGGAAGGCGCGATGCGCGTGAGCGTGGTCGGCGAATCGGGCAAGGAAGCGCTGCTGGCGCTGGTGGAAGCGCCCAACTGGTTCGGCGAGATCTGCCTGTTCGACGGCCAGCCGCGCACCCACGATGCCTATGCCGAGGGCGCCACGGTGCTGCTGCAGGTACCCCTGGCGCCGTTGCAGGCGCTGCTGGCGCAGCACCCGGAATACTGGCGCGACTTCGCCCTGCTGATGAGCCACAAGCTGCGCATCACCTTCGCCGTGCTGGAGGAGCTGTCACTGCTGCCGGCCGCGCCGCGCCTGGCCCGGCGCCTGCTGATGATCGCCGAGGGCTACGGCGAGTCGGCGACCGCCAAGCGCGAACTGCACCTGCCGCAGGACCAGCTGGCCGCCATGCTGTCGCTGTCGCGGCAGACCACCAACCAGATCCTCAAGGACCTCGAAGCCCAGGGCATCGTCCGCCTGAGCTACGGCGGCATCGAGATCCTCGACCGCGAGCGCTTGCGCCAGGCCGCCCACGCCTGATCCCGCCCTGCCGCGTCTAGAACAAAAGCCAGGCCACTCTCGACACGCTTCGATGGTCGCGCCCCCGGCCACCCCGCTCTAATGCCCCACCGCCGCGCTGGCGCCCGAATAGCCGCGCCAGGGTGGCACCCGAACCTTCCGCACGACAGCAAGGCGGCCGGCGTCTGCGCCAGCCGCAAGGGAATCCTATGCGCCTTTCGAAACTCCTCTGCGCCCTCGCCCTCACCACTCCTGCCCTGGCGATGGCCGACGACAGCGGCCTCTATGTCGGTGGCGGCGTCACCCGCCTCGAGATCGACGACCGCTCCTTCGACGACCATGACAACAGCTACAAGCTGTATGCCGGCTACCGCCTGAACAACTACCTGTCCCTGGAAGGCGCGGTGGTCGACTTCGGCGAGATGAGCGACGGCAACCAGCACTTCGACGGCGAGTCGCTGCAGGCCAACGTGCACCTGGGCTTCCCCATCGGCCAGCGCATCCGCCTGTACGGCATCGCCGGCGTACACGCCTGGCACGCCGCCGACGACGCCGCCGGCAAATCCGACGATGTCGACCCGCTCTATGGCTTCGGCGGCGAGATGGACCTGATCGGCGGCCTGGGCGTGCGCCTGGAGCAGGAGTACCTGGACGTCGGCGACATCGACCTCGACCAGACCACCCTTTCCGCCTACTGGCGCTTCTGACGCCAGCCCGCAAAGCCCGGCGGAAGGTCAGGCTCTCTCCCCAGAGCGGTCCTCCCCCCTCCGACCTTCCGCCGGCACCTCCATCGGACGCAAATCACTCTTTCGGTCGGTTGCAGCGCACGCGTTCGCGGCTAGCCTAGGGATAGCTGCGTTTCTGGCGCCAGAAAGACACACATGCGGCGAATCGCGCGGCTCACAATAACAATAAGGACGCCTCCGCCATGTTCGATCTCGTTCGCGGGTTCATGCTGTGCTGTTTCGGACTCTTCGCCCTCGCCGCCCAGGCCAACCTCCCCAGCGAGGAACTGCAGCTGCAGACCCTGCAGGTCTACACCTGCCGCTCGATCAACAGCCTGTTGCTGCTGCGCGGCGAAGGCTTCCAGGAAACCCACGCCGCCCAGCTGGAAAAGGACCTGGCCACGCTGGACAACGCCATCAAGGGCTTCCCCAAGGCCGACGAGGCGCTGAAGAAGGCGCATGCCGCCTTCGTTACGCAGATTCGCAACGGCGTTTCCTACGGCCCCAAGGAAGAAGACCTGCCCTGGCGCTACAACCAGGACCTGAGCCGTGCCCTGCGCGACCTGCTCAACCAGGCGGAGCGCTTCGTGCCCGCCAGCGCCGACGCCAGCCAGATTCCCCTGTGGGAACTGCCGGTGCGCGTGGAATACCTCGCCACCCAGTACCTGGGCCGCGCCTACATGAGCGGGCTGGAACTGGCCCGCGAGCAGCCCCAGGAATACCTCGGCCAGGACGAAAGCGTGCTGGTGCCCTTGCTCTCCCAGCGCATCGGCCAACTGCCCGACAGCGACGCCACCAAGAAGCTGCGCACCCGCTGGGAGTACCTGAGCAAGGCGCTGCTGGACATGAACAGCAAGAGCAACGCCCTGGTCAGCGCCTCCGGCCGGCCCTGGGCGCCGATCATCGTCGATCGCAACGCCCGCGCCGTGTCCGGCCAGCTCATGCTGATCAGCCAGCAGTGACTCAGGCCGGGATCGCCTCCTCGTCCGGCTCGACCCGCTCGATGGCCGGACTGGCGACCTTCGCCACGGGCGCCGCCTTCATCTCGTCGCGGTCCAGTTCGGCGGCGCGCCCCACCAGCAGGTGGTCCGGGGCATGGGCGATGTGCAGGTCCTTGCCCGGGTAATCCAGCGTGTGCAGGAAATGCCGCAGGCAGTTCAGCCGCGCGCGCTTCTTGTCGTCCGACTTGATCACCACCCAGGGCGCATCGGCGGTGTCGGTGTGGAAGAACATCGCTTCCTTGGCCTGGGTGTAGTCGTCCCACTTGTCCAGCGACTGGATGTCGATGGGCGACAGCTTCCAGTGCTTGAGCGGGTCGTCGCGGCGCGAAACGAAGCGGCGCAACTGCTCCTCGCGGCTCACCGAGAACCAGTACTTGAAGACGTGGATGCCGTTGCGCACCAGCATGCGTTCAAGCTCGGGGGTCTGCTGCATGAACTCCAGGTACTGGCGCGGCGAACAGAAGCCCATGACTCGCTCGACCCCGGCGCGGTTGTACCAGGAGCGGTCGAAGAAGACGATCTCGCCGGCGGTGGGCAGGTGCTGGATGTAGCGCTGGAAATACCATTGGCCAAGTTCGGCGTCGCTGGGTTTTTCCAGGGCGATGACCCGTGCGCCGCGCGGGTTCAGGTGCTCCATGAAGCGCTTGATGGTGCCGCCCTTGCCGGCGGCGTCGCGGCCTTCGAACAGCACGACGACGCGCTGCCCGGTCTCCTTCACCCAGTTCTGCACCTTCAGCAGTTCGATCTGTAGCTCGGCCTTGGTCTTTTCGTATTCACGGCGCTGCAGGCGCGTGCGGTACGGGTAGCTGGCCGGCAGCTCGGCGGAGGTGGAGTCCTCATTGGTGCCACGCGGCGCCATGGCCACCTTCAGGGCCACGGGGCCGCTGCTCTGGGCGCGGATTTCCGCACCGCCGGTGGTGGGGACGGGTAGGTCGACGGCGCTCGGCTTGGGCGCGCGGGTCTTTGTGTCGGACGGGGGCATGTTCTCCTCCTTAAGGGGTGGCGAGGGTTGATGGGACTCCCTCACTTTGCGCACCACCGGCGCCACCTCACTTGACCGACATCAATCCCCAATCAGGAGTAGAAGTCAGGAAATTCCTGAATAACTCCGACTTTTCCTACAACCAGCCTTTGTACTTGAACCAGTAGTAGGGAATGATCGCCGAGATCACCATCGCCACCAGTGCCATCGGGTAGCCGGCCAGCCACTGCAGCTCGGGCATGTGCGCGAAGTTCATGCCGTACACCGTGCCCACCAGGGTCGGCGGCAGGAACAGCACCGCGGCGATGGAGAACACCTTGATGATGCTGTTCTGCTCGATGTTGATCAGCCCCAGGGTGGCGTCCAGCAGGAAGGTGATCTCCCCGGCCATCTTCGTCTGGTACTCGCTGAGCGAGCGCACGTCGCGCTCCACGGACTTCATGCCCAGCTTCACCTCGTCGCTGATCCACTCGTTGTTGCTGCCCTGGCGGAAGTAGCCCAGCGGCCGGCTGATGCTCAGCAGGCTCTCGTTGAGCTTGGACAGCAGCGAGTTCTTGCGCCCCAGCTGCTTGACCACTTCCTGCAGGTCGGCCTTCTCGGCCGCCTGGCCCTCGCGGAAGATGTCGTTGCCCAGGCTGTCCAGCTGCTTCTGCACCGTCTCCAGCACATCGGCGATGCGGTCCACCACGCTGTCCATCAGGGTCACGAACAGCTGGTCGCTGCGCCCTTCGCAGCCGCCGCGCTGGGTGCGCGTCTCGAAGGTGCGGAAGGCCAGCAGGTCGGTGTAGCGCACCGTCACCAGCCAGTTCGGCGTCAGCACACAAGTGACCTCCGAACTGCTGGGCTTGTGCTCGCGGATGCCGCCGACCACGGTGGTGGTCATGTACAGCGCGCCCTTGCTCTCGTAGAAGCGCGAGGAGTCCTCGATCTCGGCCATCTCCTCGCGGGTCGGCACGTCCACCTCGATGATGGACTCCAGCAACTGCTCCTCCTCCGGCGTGGGCTGGAACAGGTCGATCCACAGCGTGTCCTTGGGCATGCCATGGCACTCGTTGCCGTTGTGGCGCACCAGGCGGTCGCCGACGAGGGTGTAATAGGTGATCATGTCGCCCGACGATCCTTTTACGCATCGGAAGTTGCCCCGCAGGTTGGCCAACTTCCCGGCGCTTCACAAGCCCAGCGGAGCACACTGTGATGAGCGAGCACGACGATGGCGAAGAGTCCTTTGCCGAAGACACCCTGGTCCAGGCCATCGAGAACCAGATCGAAAGCGAGAGCCCCGCGGCGGCCCGCGCGGTGTTCAACAAGCTGACCCTGGTCGGCTACGAGCGCGAGGACGCCCTGCACCTGATGGCGCTGGTGCTCGCCCACGAGATCGAGGCGATGCTGGCCGAAGACCGCCCGTTCGACGGCCAGTGGTACGAGCAGGCCCTGCGCGCCCTGCCGACCCTGCCCGACGGCAGCGAGGCGTAACCGGTTGAGACACGAGACCGCTTGCCGAACCGGTCGGACTTGAGACTACACTGGAGCCTCATTGACCATCGGGAGTTAGGCGAATGGCTTTCACGAAAGAAATGGTTGAGGAACTGGACCTGCTGGCGCTGTATGACCTGGAGAACAGCCAGGCGGGATTGAAAGTCCACCATGACGCCTCCGCCGAGGCTGTGGCGGCCGCCGGCCGGCTCCACGCCAAGGGGCTGATCGATCAGCGCGATGGCGGTTACCTCACCAGCCTGGGTCTCGACGCCGCCGAGCACGCCCAGGTCCTGCTCGGCATCCTGCGCGGCTGATCTCAAGTTCCCCCGCGAGCGGGCGATAACCTGGCACACTTCCGAGCGCCGCATGACCTGATGCGGCGCCGCTGGCCAGGCTGCAGTACGCCATGACGCTCACCCCCGAGATACGCCCGGACATCGACGACGGCATCGACCGAAAGGTGCTGACGCAGTTGCGTCAGCGCTTCCTCAAGGTCAATGCCGCGCGTCTGCAACGGGCCAGCGATGCGCTGTCCACGCGCCAGCAACTGGTGCTGAAGCTGCTACCGCTGCTGCTGGACGTGAACCACCCGCTGCTCCCCGGCTACGTCTCGGCCAGCACGCCCGCCGGGCTGTCGAACTTCGTCCCGGACGACGAGATCCTCGCCGAAGCCCAGCGCCTGACCCGCTCCTTCAGCTACAAGCCCCGCCGCGGCAACCCGCCGCTGCCGATCCATGGGCTGTTCCTGATGGGCAGCCTGGGCACCGTCGCCCAGGCCGAGCAGAGCGACCTGGACCTGTGGGTCTGCCACGCCTCGGACCTCGCTGAAAAGGAACTGGCCGAGCTGCGTCGCAAATGCGAGCTGCTCGAACACTGGGCCGCCACCCAGGGCGCCGAGGTGCACTGCTTCCTCGTCGACCCGCAGCGCTACACCCAGGGCGCGCGCGAAGCGCGGCTGACCTCCGATGACTGCGGCACCAGCCAGCACTATCTGCTACTGGACGAGTTCTACCGCACCGCCATCTGGCTCGGCGGGCGCACACCGCTGTGGTGGCTGGTGCCGGTCTACGAGGAGAGCCGCTACGCCGAGTACTGCCAGACGCTGCTGAGCAAGCGCTTCATCCGCGCCGAAGACGTGCTCGACCTCGGCCACCTGGCGCGCATCCCCCCCGGCGAATTCATCGGCGCCGGCATGTGGCAGCTGTTCAAGGGCATCGAGTCGCCGTACAAATCGGTGCTCAAGCTCCTGCTCACCGAGGTCTACGCCAGCGAACACCCGCAGGTCTCCTGCCTGAGCCTGCGCTACAAGCAGGCGATCTACGCCGGCCGCCTGGATGTGGAGGAACTGGACCCCTACGTCATGCTCTACCGCCGCCTGGAGGAATACCTCACGGCGCGCGGCGAAACCGAGCGCCTGGAGCTGATCCGCCGCTGCCTCTACCTGAAGGTCGGCAAGAAGCTCAGCCGCCCGCCGCGCCAGGGCCACAAGAGCTGGCAGCGCAAGGTGATGGAACGCGTCTCCGCCCCCTGGAAATGGGACAACCGGGCCTTCGCCCAACTCGACAACCGCAGCCAGTGGAAGGTCCGCCAGGTGCTGCTGGAGCGCCGCGCGCTGGTCAACGAACTGACCCACAGCTACCGCTTCCTCTCCCAGTTCGCCCGCCTGCAGCACGCCGCCAGCGGCATCAACCCGCGGGACATGGGCATCCTCGGCCGGCGCCTGTACGCCGCCTTCGAACGCAAGGCCGGCAAGGTCGAGTTCATCAACCCGGGCATTGCCCCGGACATGGCCGAAGACATCCTCACCCTCGCCCAGCTGCCCGGCGGCGAGGCCGGCAAGCCGCCGTACTGGGCGCTGTTCGGCGGCAACCTGTCGCTGGCGGAGATGGCCGACTTCGCCCCGCTGCGCCGCGCCCGCGACCTCATCGAACTGCTCGCCTGGAGCCACCGCAACGGCGTCATCGACGCCACCACGCGGCTGTCCCTGCAACCGGGCGCCAGCGACCTGACCGAGTTCGAGCTGCAGAACCTGCTGGGCTGCCTGCAACAGGCCCTGCCGCTGCCGCTCTCCGAAGTGCCGGAAAGCGCCCTGTTGCGCAACGCGGTGCCGTCCCAGGTGGTGCTGCTGGTCAACGTCGGCGTCGACCCGCTGCGCCAGCACAGCCAGATGAACGTGCACATGACCACCGAGCGCACCGATTCCCTGGGTTACTCCGGTGTGCGCGACAACCTGGTGCTGACCCTCGACCAGATCACCCTCAACAGCTGGAACGAACTGCTGGTCAGCCGCTACGCCGGCCCCCACGCGTTGCTCGACTGCCTGCGCGAATTCCTCAACAGCCTGCCCGGCGACGCCCCGCCGCCGCGCCTGCTGGTGCGCTGTTTCTGCCGCAACCGCGCCGGCGCCATCGCCCAGCGCGTGGAAGACCTGTTCCGCGATGCCCACGCGCAACTCGCCAGCGGCAAGGGCGGGCGCTACCTGCTGCAGGTGCGCCAGCACTTCCACCTGCTGCACCTGATTCCGGGCAGCGTCAGCCACCGGGTCATCGAGGGGTTGCCGGCGCTGGTCGAGCACCTGGGCGACACCCAGGACGACAGCGGCTTCCTGCAACTGGACCGGCACGCACTGGAGGGCGACGACCTGGCGATGATCCTGCCGCTGGGCCGGGCCAATACCGTGCAGGTGTTCTACCGCCTGGACGAGGGCAGCGCAGAGATCACCATCCTCGACGAGCGCAATGCCCTGTGGCGGCGCCGCCAGGACTACGACACCGAGGAAGGCCTGCTGCTGCCGCTGCAGCGCTTCCTGCAATCGGTGCAGTACCGCCGCAACGCGGTGATCTCGCTACTGGAAGACCAGGGCCCGGTGGGTGCCGATATTCTTTTCTACGAAGTGGTGAGCAACGGCCACCAGCGCGCCCAGCGCATCGAGCGGCGCAACGCGCCGCAGCCGCTGGAAACGCTGCCGTACTACAACGTGCAGGCCATCGTCGAACCGGGCGAAGGCCAGCGCGCGCGCACCACCCTGTTCTGCAACCACCGCGAATTCTCGGAGCTGGAGTTCGGCAGCGAACTGTTCCAGGCCGTGGCCCGGCACATCCTCGACCGCCGCCGCGGGCAGGAGCGCTATCCCTGCTACATCACCGACCTGGACCTGTCGGCCATGCGCGAGGGCGGCGAGCTGCAGACGGTGCATTTCCTGCGCTACAAGCAGAGCCTGGAGCAGGCTCTGAACCGGGCGCTGGCCGAGGCCTGAGCGGCCGTGCCGGGCGCCCGGGGAGGGAACTTCCCGGGCGGGAACTCAGCGGTCGTATTCGCCGGCCGCTTCGGGCTGGTATTCCACTTCCAGCAGGGTCAGCTTCAGCGTCTTGCCGCTGGGCGCCGGCCAGTCGATGGTCTGGCCGGTGGTCAGGCCCAGCAGTGCCGTGCCCACCGGGGCCAGGATCGACACCTTGCCTTCGCCGCCGACGTCAGCCGGGTAGACCAGGGTCAGGTGGTATTCCTTGCCGCTGCCTTCCTCGCGGCAGCGCACGGTGGAATTCATCGTGACCACGCCCGGCGGAACCTCGTCGTGGCCGACCACGGTGGCGCGGGCCAGCTCGGCCTCCAGCGCCTCGGCCGCGGGGCCGTACTCATCCAGGCTGTCGAGCAGGCGCTCCAGACGTTGCAGGTCGAGTCGAGTCACGGTGATGGGTGGCGTGGTCATGATGGTTGGCAGTCTCCTTACAGGAGAGCCCCGGACGCTCGCGCGTACGGGGCCCTGGGTGTTCTGGCAGTAATGACGTCCGGCGGGCAACCACCGCGTCAAATTCGAAAAAAGAAAAACCCCGCCCAAGGCGGGGTTTTCCCGGACACTAACACAGCACAGAAAATAAGCAACACCGACCAGTCACCACTTCGGCGAGTGGTTGTTTCGGCGCTTTTCGCAGTCCGCCAGGATCGCCCGGCGGCGCTCGCCGCCGGCCTGGTTCCATTCCAGTATCTCGCCCAGGGTGCGCCCGCAGCCGACGCAGATGTCCGCGTCGTCCAGGCAACAGCGCCGGCAGCAGGGCGAGGCGACGCTCGCCTGCGGCTCAGATGCCGGGGAAGTCGACATCCTCACCGGCCTGTTCCAGGGTCGCGCGGTTGAGCAGCGCACCCAGCGGTTCGCGGGTGCTGTCGCAGATCCACAGCGAGCCGGACTCGTCGTAGTCGAAGTGGAAGCCGCCGGAGCGCGCCGCCACCCACAGCTGGCGCAGCGCCGGCTGGCGGCTGAGGATCAGCTGGGTGCCGTTCTCGAAGCGTACGGTCAGCACGCCGCTGGAGTTTTCCAGGTCCACGTCCAGGTCGCTGTCGTCGAAGGCGTCCTCCACCGTTACCTGTACGGCGTCCACCAGGTCATGGAAGCGGGCTTCGCTCAAAGTGCTCATGCATCGTCCTCGGAATCAGTCAAAGGCACCAGTCTACGCCGGTATTGGCCCAGACTCTGCCCCGTCCAGCGCCGGAATGCCCGGGCGAGCGAGCCGGCCTCGCTGAAACCCAGCAGGTAGGCGATGTCGGCACTGTCCAGCGCCGGGTCGTGCAGGTAGTGCAGCACCAGTTGCTGACGGGTTTCGTCCACCAGTTGGCTGAACGACAGGCCGCTGTCGCGCAGCCGCCGCTGCAAGGTGCGCGGGCTCAGCGCCAGCGTCTGCGCCAGGCGCTCCAGCTCCGCGCCCTGCTCCGGCAGTTGCCGCGCCAGCGCCAGCCGCGCGCGGTCGAGCACGCTGTCGCCCTTGTTGATCTGCGCCAGCAGGCGCTCGGCATAGGCGTCCAGGGTGCGTTGCACCTGGGCGTCGGCCTGGCCGAGCGGCAGCGCCAGCAGGCGCTTGGGGAAGACCAGGGCATTGTCCGGCTGGTCGAACAGCACGGGGCAGCGAAAGATGCGCTCGTGCTCGCTGACATCGGCCGGCGCGCTGTGACAAAAGCGCACCTCCACCGGCGGCTCGTCCACACCGCTGACCCAGTGGCCGAAGCTGACCCAGCCGGCCAGGGTTTCCTCGCTCATCTGCCGCTGCTGTTGTGGCAGCAGCGGCGTCCAGCTGTGCCTGACCAGCGCCTCGTAGCCCGGCCGCGGCGGTTCGTCGGCCAGCTCGACGCGGCCCAGGTTGCCCACCAGCGCGGCGTAGCGCGCCTGGCGGTGCAGGGCGTCGGCGAGGGTCGCGCAGCTCATGATCAGGTAACCGAGCACGCCGTAGTAGCCGGGCCGCACGGCCTCGCCCAGGTGCAGGCCGAGGTTGTCGTCGCCGCTCAGGCGCACGCCGGCGCCCACCAGCTCCAGGTAGGCGCTGGCGGCGATGCGCTGGTCGCGCTGGGCGAGGATCGCCGGCTCCAGGTGCACCGTCGCCAGCAACCGCGACGGCGCCACGCCCTGGCGCTGCAGATGCTCCACGAGGCCTTGGAGGTAGGCCACCGACACCGAGCTGGGCAGGGGATCGCGATAGTCCATCGGCACGTCCGTTTTTGCCCGCCATCATAGGGCCACTCGCCCGCCGCTGCGAGCCACAAGCCCCGCCGGGCGGGAGCCCGCTTGAATAGGCAAGCCGGCGGGGGGTCGGTATACTCCGGGGCAATCGACGCTTTATTACAAGGATTCCGCCATGAAGCGACTGCTGCTTCCCTTCGTCGCGCTCGCCGTGTTCACCGCCGCGCTGGCCGGCTGTGGCCAGAAAGGCCCGCTCTACCTGCCGGACGACCAGAAGGCCAAGAGCGAACACAGCAAGGACCGCTACGGTCTCTGAGGGCGTTTCCCATGGACGCCTTCAACGTCCGCGACGGGCAACCGATCGCGGGGGACGTGCCGTTTGCGGCGCGCGCCGGGCGCTTGGGCGCTGGCGGCGAAGTCTCCCCGGCGTCTTGCCATCCCGCCCCGAAAGAAGGTGACCCGCTGGCTGTCCATTGCGCCGGCGCCTATGGTTTCGTCATGAATTCCAACGATAACACCCGGGGCCGCGCCGCCGAGGTGCCGGTGGATAGCTCGGCCGCAGCGGTGCTGCGTCGCCACGAGCTGACCGCCGGCGAAAGCCTGCTGCCGGACTGAGGCCGAGACGACGATGCTTCTGCGCTTTACCAAGATGCACGGGCTGGGCAATGACTTCATGGTCCTGGACCTGGTCAGCCAGCACGCCCACGTGCAACCACGCCACGTCAAACAGTGGGGCGACCGCAACTTCGGGGTCGGCTTCGATCAATTGCTGATCGTCGAGCCGCCGAGCACGCCGGACGCGGATTTCCGCTACCGCATCTTCAACTGCGACGGCACCGAGGTCGAGCAGTGCGGCAACGGCGCGCGCTGCTTCGCCCGCTTCGTGGTGGACAAGCGCCTGACCGCGAAGAAGACCATCCGCGTGGAAACCAAGGGCGGCATGATCGAGCTGACCCTGACCAACGACGGCCAGGTCACCGTGGACATGGGCCCGCCGCGCCTGGCGCCCGAGCAGGTGCCGTTCCAGGCGGATGCCGAGGCGCTGAGCTACCCGGTCGAGGTGGACGGCCAGCAGTACCCGCTGGCGGCCATCTCCATGGGCAACCCGCATGGCGTGCTGCGCGTGGACGACGTGGACAGCGCCCCAGTGCGCACCCTCGGGCCGAAGCTGGAAGTCCACGAACGCTTCCCGCAGAAGGCCAACATCGGCTTCCTGCAGATCGTCAATCCGCACCAGGCGCGCCTGCGCGTCTGGGAACGCGGCGCCGGCGAGACGCTGGCCTGCGGCACCGGCGCCTGCGCCGCCGCGGTTGCCGGCATCCGCCAGGGCTGGCTGCAGTCGCCGGTACAGATCGACCTTCCCGGCGGACGGTTGTCCATCGAGTGGGCAGGACCGGGTCAGCCCGTTATGATGACCGGGCCCGCCGTGCGGGTGTTCGAAGGCCAGGTACGTCTATAACCGGGACGCTTATGACCGATACTCCGCAGGACCCCACCGTTACGCTCGAAGCCGAACAGGTCGCCGACTATCTTCGCCGGCACCCTGAATTCTTCGTCGACCATGACGAGCTGATCCCGGAGATGCGCATTCCGCACCAGCCGGGCGATGCCGTGTCGCTGGTGGAGCGCCAGGTGCGCCTGCTGCGCGAGCGCAACATCGAGATGCGCCATCGGCTGTCGCAGCTGATGGACGTGGCCCGCGACAACGACCGCCTGTTCGACAAGACCCGCCGCCTGGTACTCGACCTGCTCGACGCCACCAGCCTGGAGGAAATCGTCAGCACGGTGGAGGACAGCCTGCGCCACGAGTTCCTCGTGCCCTACGTCAGCCTGATCCTGTTCAGCGACAACAACCTGCCGGTGGGCCGCTCGGTGAGCAGCGCCGAGGCGCACCAGGCCATTGGCGGCCTGCTGTCGGGCGGCAAGACCGTGTGCGGCGTGCTGCGCCCCCACGAGCTGGCCTTCCTGTTCTGCGAAAGCGAACGCGACCAGGTCGGCTCCGCCGCCGTGGTGCCGCTGACCTTCCAGGGCCTGCACGGCGTGCTGGCGATCGGCAGCCCCGACCCGCAGCACTACAAGAGCTCGCTGGGCACCCTGTTCCTGGGGTACGTCGCCGAAGTGCTGGCGCGAACCCTGCCGCGCTTCGCCACGCCACTGCGCTCGGTACGCTAGCGCGACGCTGCAAGCTATAGGCTGCAAGCCGCAAGCGGTCGCAGTACGCTGGGCGGGGACTGCGCTTTTCACCTGGAGCTTGTCGCTTGGAGCTTGAAGCTGGCATCAATGCCTACCTGGAACACCTGCGCAGCGAGCGCCAGGTGTCCGTCCATACCCTCGACGGCTATCGCCGCGACCTGCTGCGCCTTGCCGCGCTCTGCGAGAAATCCTCGCTGACCGAGTGGCCCGCACTGCAGGTGCGCGACCTGCGGATGTTCGTCGCCCGCCTGCACCAGCAGGGCCTTGCCAGCCGCAGCCTGGCGCGCCTGCTGTCGGCCACCCGCGGGCTGTTCCAGTACCTGATCCGCGAAGGCGTCTGCCGGCACAACCCCGCCGACGGCCTCGCCGCGCCCAAGGGCGCGCGCAAGCTGCCGCGCACCCTGGACACCGACCGCACCGCGCAGTTGCTCGACGGCGGCGTCGAGGACGACTTCATCGCCCGCCGCGACCAGGCGCTGCTGGAGCTGTTCTATTCCTCGGGCCTGCGCCTCTCCGAGCTGGTCGGCCTCGACCTGGAATGGCTGGACCTCAAGGACGGCCTGGTGCGCGTGCACGGCAAAGGCAACAAGGTGCGCGAACTGCCGGTCGGCCGCGCCGCGCGGCAGGCCATCGAACAGTGGCTGCCGCTACGGGCGCTGGCTTCGCCCCAGGACAACGCCGTGTTCATCGGCCGCAGCGGCAAGCGCCTGACGCCCCGCGCCGTTCAGTTGCGCGTGCGCGAGGCGGGTGTGCGCGAACTCGGCCAGCACCTGCACCCGCACATGCTGCGGCACTCCTTCGCCAGCCATATGCTGGAGTCGTCCCAGGACCTGCGCGCGGTGCAGGAGCTGCTCGGCCACGCTGACATCGCCACCACGCAGATCTACACCCACCTGGATTTCCAGCACCTCGCCACGGTCTATGACCAGGCGCACCCGCGGGCCCGCCGTAAACCCGGAGCAGAAGAATGAGTATCCGTCTGGTCACCTTCGACCTCGATGACACGCTGTGGGATGTCGCCCCGGTGATGAACAGCGCGGAAGCGACCCTGCGCGACTGGCTGGCAGTGAACGCCACGCAGCTGGGCCCGGTGCCGATCGAACACCTGTGGGCGATCCGCTCACGACTGATGGAGCAGGACCCGATGCTCAAGCACCGCCTGAGCGAGCTGCGCCGGCGCATCCTGTTCCATGCCCTGCTCGACGCGGGTTATCCACAGGCCGAGGCCAGCGAACTGGCCGAAGCCGGCTTCCAGACCTTCCTCCACGCGCGGCACCAGGTGGCGCTGTTCCCCGAAGTACACCCGACCCTGGAGCAACTGGCCAACCGCTTCATCCTCGGCGTGCTCACCAATGGCAACGCCGACGTGCGCCGCCTGGGCCTGGCCGATTACTTCCAGTTCGCCCTCTGCGCGGAAGAGCTGGGCGTCGGCAAGCCCGACCCGCATCCCTTCCAGGAAGCGCTCAAGCGCGGCGGCGTGGCGGCGGAGCACGCCGTGCATATCGGCGACCACCCCAGCGACGACATCGCCGGCGCGCGCCGTGCCGGCATGAAGGCCATCTGGTTCAACCCGATGCGCAAGCCGTGGGACGGCGAAGAGGCGCCCAGCGCGATCATCCACAACCTTGCCGAGCTGCCGGGTGTGCTGGCCAAGCTCTGAAGGCTTTTCGTAGGAGCGAGCTTGCTCGCGAACTGCCTGAACCCTGCGGTTTCCAGGAGCCCTGGTTCGCGAGCAAGCTCGCTCCTACAACGCAGGACCGTAGGGCGCATAACCCGGAACGGGTTATCCGCCGATTGCGTCGCGGCGCGTTCGCTCGCGCGATCTGCTCCCTCTCCCTTTGGAGCGGGGCGCATGGCCAGGGCTGGGGAGGGGACTGTCCGCATCGCGCCGGCGTCCAATCGCGGACGGAGTCCGCTCCTACGCTCATGACAGATCGCAGGAAATAAACGGCTAAGAAAAAGCCCCGCCGCTCCGAGGGAGCGACGGGGCCGTTTTCATGAAACCTCAGATATCAGATAGGGCGGCTGCCGTATTTGCTATCCGGCTTCTTGGGCGGGTCGGCCACGACGTTCGGCTCGATCTCCTGCACCTTGCCACCGCGATTGAGGAACTCCTCCATCGCGCGGGCCAGGGCGTCACGATCCTTCTGCTTGGCTTCGACCGAGGGCAGTTCCTCTTCTTCAGCAGCGGCCTTGGCTTTCTTGCCACCGCCCTTCGAAGCAGGGGCTTCATCCCCGTCGCCGCTGTCGGCGTCGACTTCGCTGTCGTCAGCTGCGGCGAGCTCCTCGCCATCATCCTCGTCAGCGCCGTCCAGCTCGTCCTGTTCCAGTTCTTCGTCGCTCATTATTCAACCTCTGTGGTGCTGCAAAGCACGTTAGTTATAGCCCAGCTGCGCGGTTTGACGAACGCAGCCGGAAAAAATTCATACAAGCTCGCCCTGCCAGGTCGCCACTATCCGGCGCGGGCCGCCATGATCGCGGTGCTCGCCCAGATAGATACCCTGCCAGGTGCCCAATGCCAACCCTCCTTCCTGTATCGGCAGGGTCAGCTGGCAGCCCAGCAGGCTGGCCTTGAAATGCGCCGGAAGATCGTCCGGGCCTTCGTAGTCGTGCTCGTAGCCGCCCTCCCCCTGGGGCACCAGGCGATTGAAGAATCGCTCGAAATCGCGGCGCACCGAAGGGTCGGCATTCTCGTTGACCGTCAGCGAGGCGGAGGTGTGCTGCAACAGCAGGTGCAGCAGGCCGACCCGGCAACGCGACAGCTCCGGCAGCGCGGCCAGGATCTCGTCGGTGACCAGGTGGAAACCTCGCGGGCGAGGGCGCAGGGTGAGGGTCTTCTGCTGCCACATGGCGGGCAATCCTTCCGTCGCTAACGGTGATGCGCGCGCATTCTAGCGTGCTGATCGAAAAAACAAAGGGCGCCCGAGGGCGCCCTTCGTCGAACGTGCGCGAACCCTTACAGGTTGTAGCCGCGCTCGTTGTGCAGGGAGAGGTCCAGGCCCACGGTTTCCTCTTCCTCGGTGACGCGCAGGCCCATGACCAGGTCCAGGACCTTGAGGATCACGAAGCTGACGATACCGGTGTAGACGATGGTGAAGGCCACGCCCTTGAACTGGGTGAACAGCTGCGCGCCGATGTCGGTCACGGTGCCGAAGCCGCCCAGGGCGGGAGCCGCGAACACGCCGGTGAGCAGGGCGCCGACGATACCGCCGACCGCATGCACGCCGAAGGCATCCAGGGAGTCGTCGTAGCCGACGGCACGCTTGAGGCTGGTGGCGGCGAAGAAGCAGATCACGCCGGCAGCCAGGCCGATCACGATGGCGCCCATCGGGCCGCAGGTACCGGCGGCCGGGGTGACGGCAACCAGGCCAGCCACGACGCCCGACGCGATGCCCAGGGCGCTCGGCTTACCGTGGGTGATCCACTCGGCGAACATCCAGCCCAGGGCGGCGGCAGCGGTGGCGATCTGGGTGACCAGCATGGCCATGCCGGCGGTGCCGTTGGCGGCAGCGGCGGAGCCGGCGTTGAAGCCGAACCAGCCCACCCACAGCAGCGCGGCGCCGATCAGGGTGTAGCCCAGGTTGTGCGGCGCCATGGCAGCGGTCGGGTAGCCCTTGCGCTTGCCGAGCACGATGCACGCCACCAGGCCAGCGATACCGGCGTTAATGTGCACCACGGTGCCGCCGGCGAAGTCCAGCACGCCCCAGTCCCACAGCAGGCCGCCGTCACCGCTCCAGACCATGTGGGCGATCGGTGCGTAGACCAGGGTGAACCACAGCGCGGTGAAGATCAGCATCGCGGAGAACTTCATACGCTCGGCGAAGGCGCCGACGATGAGGGCCGGGGTGATGATCGCGAAGGTCATCTGGAACATCACGAAGACGCTTTCGGGGAACAGCGCGGCCGCCGAGGTCAGGCCGGTGCTGGTCAGGCCGCTGAGGAAGGCCTTGTCGAACCCGCCGACGAAGGAGGCGAAATTGACCACGCCCTTCTCCATACCGACGGTATCGAAGGCCAGGCTGTAGCCGTAGACGACCCAGAGGATGCTGACCAGCGCGGTGATCGCGAAGCACTGCATCATGATCGACAGGACGTTCTTGGCGCGCACCATGCCGCCGTAGAACAGGGCCAGGCCGGGGATGGTCATCAGCAGCACCAGTGCGCTGGAAATCAGCATCCAGGCGGTGTCGCCGCTGTTCAGGACGGGGGCCGCTGCCTCGTCGGCCATGGCCAGGCCGGGCATTGCGAGGGGCAATAGGGCGCCTAGCCCTGCGTATTTGCGCAGAGTCATTGTTGTTTCTCCTGGGGCGTGGGGTTCGGTGTGGGCTTGGCTTAGATCGCGTCGGTGCCGGTTTCGCCGGTACGGATACGAATGGCCTGTTCCAGATTTACAACAAAGATCTTGCCGTCACCGATCTTCCCGGTGTTGGCGGCCTTGGTGATGGCTTCGATAACACGATCCAGTTGGTCATCGGCGATGGCGACGTCGATTTTCACCTTGGGCAGGAAATCGACAACGTATTCCGCGCCACGGTACAGCTCGGTGTGGCCCTTCTGCCGGCCGAAGCCCTTGACTTCGGTCACAGTGATGCCCTGCACGCCGATCTCGGACAGCGACTCACGAACGTCGTCCAGCTTGAACGGCTTGATGATGGCTGTGACTAGCTTCATGTAACTCTCTCCCGTGTTTTGGTGGACCCGCCCCAGGAAGAACGAACCCGGGGACAAGTCTAAGCGCAGTGTCTGGCTTTTGTAATGCGCCGGCCGCCCTACCTCAGCACTCCGACTGCGTTGATCGAAGCGGTCCTCCGCCTCGCCTGCAGCACCGGAACTGCATCGGTGCACGCCCTATCTGCCCCAAAGCATGAAGCTTGCCAGTTCGTGAAAAGCCCCGTGGCATCAGCTACTTGGGCTCAAACGAGGATTTCTGGCGAAACGCCAGCGCCGCCTTGGCGCACCGAAAGCGCGCACGGCGAGCGGGCACACTGCTCAAAAAGCGTGCAACCCCGGGCGCCGCAGCCAGCGCCGGCTGCGTGATAGACTGCGCTCTGATTCAATCCGGAACCCATGAACCATGCTGCCGCCCAAAGCCTTCCTCGATGCCATCAGCCAACAAGCCGGACGCCTGTTCGGTGGCGAATCGCCCCTGCCGAAGGCCGAGCTGGAAGCCCAGTTCAAGGTTCTGATGCAGAGCGCCTTCAGCAAGCTCGACCTGGTCAGCCGCGACGAATTCGACAGCCAGATGGTCGTCCTCGCGCGCACCCGCGCCCGCCTGGAGGCGCTGGAAGCCAAGGTCGCGGAGATCGAAGCCAGGCTGTCCGCGCCTGCCGATACCAACGCCCCCGCCGCCGAAGAATAGGCCCCGCCTGGCGGGTGGCATGCGATCCAGGAGTGATCCATGTCCCTCGCCATCGTCCATAGCCGCGCCCAGGTCGGTGTGGAAGCGCCCGGCGTCACCGTCGAGGCGCACCTGGCCAACGGCCTGCCGTCGCTGACCCTGGTCGGCCTGCCCGAAGGCGCCGTGAAGGAGAGCAAGGACCGCGTGCGCAGCGCCCTGCTCAACTCAGGCTTCGATTTCCCCAACCGCAGAATCACGCTCAATCTCGCCCCGGCCGACTTGCCCAAGGACGGCGGGCGCTTCGACCTGGCCATCGCCCTGGGCATCCTCGCCGCCAGCGGCCAACTGGCCGATGCCGCCGGCCTGGAGGAGCTGGAATGCCTGGGCGAGCTCGCGCTTTCCGGCACGCTGCGCCCGGTGCCCGGCGTGCTGCCCGCCGCCCTCGCCGCCCGCGCCGCGGGCCGCACGCTGGTGGTCCCGCGGGAAAACGCCGAGGAAGCCAGCCTGGCCAGCGGCCTGACCGTCTACGCGGTCGGTCACCTGCTGGAGCTGGCCGCGCACTTCAATGGCCAGGAACGCCTGCGCCCCTACGAGGCCAACGGCCTGCTGCGGGTGACGCCGCCGTATCCCGACCTGTCGGAAGTGCAGGGCCAGGCCGCGGCCAAGCGTGCGCTGCTGGTAGCGGCCGCCGGCGCGCACAACCTGTTGTTCAGCGGGCCGCCCGGCACCGGCAAGACGCTGCTCGCCAGCCGCCTGCCCGGCCTGATGCCGCCGCTGGACGAAGACGAGGCGCTGCAGGTGGCCGCGATCCATTCCGTCGCCGGGCGGGGGCCGCTGACCCACTGGCCGCAACGCCCGTTCCGCCAGCCGCACCACACCGCCTCCGCGCCGGCGCTGGTGGGTGGCGGCAGTCGCCCGCAGCCGGGGGAAATCACCCTGGCGCACGAAGGCGTGCTGTTTCTCGATGAGTTGCCCGAGTTCGACAGGAAGGTGTTGGAGGTGCTGCGCGAGCCGCTGGAAGGGGGCGAAATCGTCATCGCCCGCGCCAACGGTCGCGTGCGCTTCCCCGCGCGCTTCCAGCTGGTGGCGGCGATGAACCCCTGCCCCTGCGGCTACCTCGGCGACCCCAGCGGCCGTTGCCGCTGCTCGCCGGAACAGGTCCAGCGCTACCGCGCCAAGCTGTCCGGGCCGCTGCTGGACCGCATCGACCTGCACCTCACCGTCAGCCGCGAAAGTACCAGCCTGGCGCCCAGCGGGCCGAGTACCAGCAGCGCCGAGCTGGCCGTTCAGGTCGCCGCCGCGCGCCAGCGCCAGCTTGCCCGCCAGGGTTGCGCCAACGCCTTTCTCACCCTGAAGAAGATGCACCAATATTGTGCACTGAGCCCAGAAGACCAGGCCTGGCTGGAGAAGGCCGGCGAGCGCCTGAACCTGTCACTGCGCGCCCTGCACCGGATTCTCAAGGTCGCCCGAACCCTGGCCGACCTTCAGCAGGCAGACAGCATCGCTCGTCCGCATCTGGCCGAAGCGCTGCAATACCGGGCGGGGCATTAGCCGGGGCGATCGATCGCAACCGCCAGGAGGTTCAGCTCGACCGTCGCGCCCTTCGGCAACTGGTAGACGCCGACCGACGTGCGGGTGTGCACGCCGGCCGCGCCCAGCACCTCGTACAGCACCGCCGAAGCACCATCGGCCACCTCGCTCAGCTGAGTGAAGTGCTCGGCACACTGCACGAACACATTGAGCTGCAGCACCTTGCGCACACGGTCGAGGTCGCCCAGCGCCTGGCGTAGCAACGCCAGCGCACGCAGCACACAGACCTTCGCCGCCAACTGGGCCTCGGCCAACGAGACCTCGCTGCCCGCCCGGCCGGTGACGACGACTTCGTCGCCCACCCGCGGAATCTGCCCGCTGACATGAACCTGATGGCCGTCGATGACGAACGGCACATAGTTGCCGCCAATCTTCATCTCACCGCTGAAGTCGTAGCCCAGTTCGCCGGCAATCCGTTCGAACGCGGCCGCACGTGTCTCGCTCATGGCCACTCCCTGACGATTCATTGACCGATCAGCAGCGCCAGAACGGCCGCATCGCTTCCAGCTTGGCCTGCTCGCGGCTGATGCCGATGTCGCGCAGCTGCGCGTCGCTGAGCTCCAGCAGTTGCTTGCGGGTGCGCACCCGGCGCCAGAACTGCTGCCAGCGGCTCTCCTGCAAGCCGCGGGGTGCTTCGCGCACGCCGGGGATTTCCAGCAGTTCCTGTTGGTAAAGGGTCAGCCGCACATCGCTCAGGCCGCTCATGTCGTCACTCCTCCAGTCGGTTCTCCGGACGTGGGACTAGCGTGGCGGATCGGCGAAAAGCATTACAGATTCAACCTGGAGAAGTTTTCTCCATACAGAAGCGAGAAAAATCGGTCTGAATGGCGTATTTTTTCTCCATCTGTACTGCATCCAGCCGAAGCCACCCGGCAAGGGAGATCTGTCATGAAACGCTATGTGCAACTGGCCGCCACCCTGGGCGAACGCATCGAGCAGGGCCTGTACCGCCCCGGCGCCCGCCTGCCCTCGGTGCGCGCGCTGAGCGAGGAGCACGGCGTCAGCATCAGCACCGTGCAGCAGGCCTACCGCGTGCTGGAGGATGCCGGACTGGTGGAGCCGCGGCCGAAGTCCGGTTACTTCGTGCCCGAACGCCGCGAGCTGCCGCCGATGCCGGCCATGACCCGCCCGGCGCAGCGGCCGGTGGACGTGTCGCAGTGGGACCAGGTGCTGGAACAGGTGCGCCGGGCACCGGGCGGCGATTTCGTCCAGCTCGGGCGCGGCACGCCGGATATCGCCAGCCCGTCGCTCAAGCCGCTGCAGCGGGCGATGGTGCACGCCGCACGCCGCACCGACCTGCAGAGCCTGGGCTACGAGGGCATCCAGGGTTCGCTGCCGCTGCGCGAACAGATCGCCCGGCTGATGCTGGATTCCGGCTGCCAGGTGCCGCCCAGCGAGATCGTCATCACCACCGGCTGCCAGGAGGCGCTGGCGATCACCCTGCGCGCCATCTGCGAGCCGGGCGACATCATCGCCATCGACTCACCGAGCTTCCACGGCGCCATGCAGGCGCTCAAGGCGTATGGCCTCAAAGCGCTGGAAATCCCCACCGACCCCAGCAACGGCATCAGCCTGGAAGCGCTGGAGCTGGCCATGGAACAGTGGCCGGTAAAGCTCATCCTGCTCACGCCCAACTGCAACAACCCGCTGGGCTACATCATGCCCGACGCCCGCAAGCGCGCCCTGCTCACGCTCGCGGCGCGCTACGACGTGCCGATCCTCGAGGACGACGTCTATGGCGAACTGGCCTATGCCTTCCCGCGGCCGCGCAGCATCAAGTCCTTCGATACCGACGACCGCGTGCTGCTGGCCAGCTCCTTCTCCAAGACCGTGGCGCCCGGCCTGCGCACCGGATGGGTGGTGCCCGGGCGCTACCTGGACCGCATCCTCCACTTCAAGTACATCGCCAGCGGCACCTGCGCGCCGCAGCCGCAGATGGCGCTGGCCGAGTTCGTCGGCGGCGGCCACTACGAACCGCACATCCGCCGCATGCGCGCGCAGTACCAGCGGCATCGCGACCTGATGACCGAATGGGTCGGCCGCTACTTCCCCGCGGGCGCACGGGTCACCCGGCCGCGCGGGGGCTTCATGCTGTGGGTCGAGTTCGACCCGCAGTTCGACAGCGTGCGGCTGAATCAGGAGCTGCGCCGTGACAATGTGCAGGTGGCGGCGGGCAACATCTTTTCCGCCTCGGGCAAGTACCGCAACTGCATCCGCATGAACTACTCCAACCGCGACCTGGCACTGATCGAAGAGGCGGTGCGCAAGGTCGGCGCCTGCGCCACGCGGCTCACCGCCGAGCTGCAGGAGCAGCACGCGGAGGCGCTGCCGGCCTGAGGCGAAACATTTATCCACAGCCCGGCGCTGCCGAACGGCGGCGCCCTGCTGTACCGTGGTTTCCTTTTGCCAGGCACCCGCTTTGACCAGTCTCACCCTCGGCCCGCTGGCCATCCCCCTGCCCCACGTACTGCTCTACCTCGGCTTCTTCGGCGCCCTGCTGGCCGGCTGGCTGGCCGGGCGCAAGCGCGGCGCGAATCCCGAAGGCGCCTTGTTCGCCATGCTCATTGGCGGCCTGCTGGCGGCGCGGCTGGCGTTCGTCACGCGGTACGTCGAGCAGTACGCGGCGACGCCGCTGGGCATCCTGGATATCCGCGATGGCGGCTTTCTCGCGCTGCCGGGAGTGATCGCTGCCGCGCTGATCGGCACGCTGCTGGCCTGGCGCAGGGCGGAACTGCGCCGCCCGCTGGCCGTCGCGGCCCTGGTCGGCGTGTGCCTGTGGGGTGGCGGCAAGGCGGTGACCTCGGCGCTGGACCGCAGCCAGCAGCTTCCCGAGCTCACGGTGATGGACCTGCGCGGCGCCGCCGTGGACCTGCGCGCGCTGGACGGCCGCCCCATGGTGGTGAACCTGTGGGCCACCTGGTGCCCGCCGTGCCGGCGCGAGATGCCGGTACTGGAGGCCGCGCAGAAGCAGTACGGCGACGTGCGCTTCCTGCTGGTCAACCAGGGCGAGAACGCCGAGGCGGTGCAGCGTTTCCTGCGCGACCAGGGCCTGAGCGACGCGGCGGTGCTGCTCGACAGCGGCAACCGCCTCGGCCAGGCGACCGGCTCCTACGGCATGCCCACCACACTGTTCTACGACGCCCAGGGGCGCCTGAAGCACAGCCAGATGGGCGAGCTGTCCGCCGCCAGCCTCGAGTACGGGCTGGGCCAGCTCAGGGACTGACGCGCGCGGTCAACGGAACCGCCCGACCTCCTCGCGCAGGCCGGCCGCCAGGCTGTCCAGCTCGCGCACGGTCTGCGCCAGGTCGGCCACCACCTGACGCTGTTCGCTGTTGGCCTGGGCGATGCCCTGCAGGTTGCTGCTGAGCAGGGTCGCGGTGCGGCTCTGCTCCTGCGTCGCGGTGGTGATGGCGGCGAACTGCTCGCCGGCGGCGCTGCTCTGCTGGGAGATTTGCGCCAGCGCGGCGGCAACCTTCTCGTTCAGCGTCAGCCCGTGCTGCATCAGCTGGCTGCCCTGTTCGATGGTCTCGATGGCGCTGCCGGTGTCCTGCTGGATGGCGCCGATCATCTGCGAGATCTCCGTGGTCGCGGCCTGGGTGCGCGCCGCCAGGCTGCGCACCTCGTCGGCCACCACCGCGAAGCCGCGCCCCTGCTCGCCGGCGCGGGCGGCCTCGATGGCGGCGTTGAGCGCCAGCAGGTTGGTCTGTTCGGCAATGGAGGTGATCACCCCGACGATGCTGCCGATCTCCTGGGAGCGCGCGCCCAGCCGGTTCACCCGCTCCACGGTCCGCTGCAGCGCGCCAGCGATCTGCGCCAGCGATGCCGAGGCATCGTCCATCGATTGCAGGCCGATGTGGGTCTGGCGGGTGTTCTCGCTGGCCATGCGCTCGGTGCTGCGCATGTTGTCGGCGATGTCCATCGAGGTGGCGCTGAACTCCTCCACCGCGCCGGCCATGCTGTTGATCTCGCCGGACTGCTGCTCCATGCCGGCGTAGGCGCCGCTGGACAGCCCGGACAGCGAGCGCGAGCAATGCCCCACGTCCTCCGCCGCGCCGCGTACCCGCGCGACCATGCTGGAGAGCGCCTCGCCCATCTGGTTGAAGCTGCGGGCGAGGTCGCCGATTTCATCGTGGCTGGACACCGTGAGGCGCGCGCCCAGGTCCCCAGCGCCCAGCGCCTGGGCCTGGCGCACCAGGTCGCCCAGCGGGCGCAGGCGGCGGCGCAGCAGCCAGGTGGTGGCGACCACCGCCAGCAGCATGGCGATCAGGCTGCCCATGGCCAACTGGCCGCCGACGCGCCAGGTCACCGCGCGGATTTCGTCCTTGGGCATGCTCGCCAGGACGGTCCACGGGCCACCGGCGAAGGGCTGCGCCACGCTGTAGAAGTCGTCGTCGCCATCGCTCCAGAAACGTCCGCGGCCGGGGCTGTCCAGCAGGCCGGCAAGGCTCTCGGCCGCTCGCTCGGGGTCGCGTGCGCCGGCCGGCGGCACCAGCCAGTGGTGCTGTTCGTCCAGCAGCGCCAGCGAACCGCCCTGGCCGAGGCGGAAACGGCCGAGGTTGTCGAACTGGCGCTTCTGCGCGTCGGTGTAGTCGAAGCCGACGAACAGTACGGCAATCACCCGCCCGCTGCCGTCGCGCACCGGGGTGTACTGGGTCATGTAGTAGCGGCCGAACAGCAGCGCGCGGCCGACGTAGCTTTCGCCGCGCATCAGCAGCGCATAGGCCGGGCTGCCGTGGTCGAGCACGGTGCCCATGGCGCGGCTGCCGTCCTGCTTGGTCAGCGAGGTGGTGATACGCACGAAATCCTCGCCATCGCGCACGAACACGGTGGCGACGCCGGCGGTGAGCTGGCGGAATTCGTCGACCAGGGTGAAATCGCCGTTCAGCCGGGTGTCCCCCAGGTACAGCGCCGGCGCCTGCAGCGCAGCGACCGGCACACGCTCCTCGGGACGCGCTGTGAGGCCGGCGGCGAAGCGCTGCTCGAACAGCCCGGCGAGGCGCTGGGTGCTCTCGCGCAGGGTGCCGTGGAAGGTCTCCAACTGGTCCGCCAACAGGCGCGCTTCGCTGGCCAGGTGCTCTTCGCGGGTGGTCAGGGTAGCGCTGTCTAGCGAGCGCAGGGCAAACAGCGTGCTGCCGCTGATCAACAGCATCAGGAGCACGGCCAGGGCCACCGCCAATTGCAGGGCGATGCGGGATCGGGGCTGGTTCATTTTTCGGGTTCTGCACGCAACGGCATGCCGTCGCCCGGGGTTCGAGGAGCGGCCTGCTTCGGTTCGAGGGGAATGCCGGCGTTGTTCGCCGGTCTGCCCAGGCTATCGGCGGCCCAGGACAATACTTGAGTCATTCACCCGGAATTGGTGTTCCACGGGGCCCTGCCTGGGCCAACCTTGCGCAAAATCTCGGACAGGATCGGACAACTGCGAATTGCCCTTCAGCCAAGTACGAAGGGCCAGAACGCCCTCGCGAATGTTCTGAAATGTCCACCCGGCAACGCTGCACGAGCTGACAGTCCCGGTGCCGTCTCACGCTTTACCTTGCTTCTTGATGAGTCGCCCACGGCAGCCTGCGAAGCGCTGCAAGGGCGTAACGGATCAGCACTGGCCATCAAGGAGCATGAACATGGGACTGCTTAGTTTTCTCGGCATCGGCAACAGCGCCTCGAACTCGGCGCTGGGCAAGCTGAACTTCAATCTGAACCTGGCGACCCCGACCACCGGCGTCTCGGTTGGCACCGTCGTGAACACCGACGCCACCAAGGGCACGGCCCAGGTGGCGGTCGCGGTGAAGACCCAGGACGCCAGCGGCTCGGCGGTGGACGTCGGCGTGAACACGCAGGTCAACACCAGCCCATCGGGCGTTTCCGGCAAGGTCGACGTGGGCGTCAAGGTACTCAATGACCTGATCAAGGTCGTCGACGTGACCAACAACACCCTGTTCAACCTCGGCAAGGAATCGGGGGTTGTCCAGAACACCACGGATGTCGCCACCCAGAGCGGCGACACCACGACCCACACCCACGTCGATGCCGCTCTCGCCGCCACCCCGAACGGCGCCCTCGGCAAGGCGGATGTGGCCGTGAAGGTGCTGGACGGGCTGGCCACGGCGGTCAATCTCATCAATTCCTCGCAACTGGAAGCCGGCAAGGAAGGCGCCGCCGGCAAAACCGACCTCGGCCTGCTGGTTCAGCACGGGATCAAGAGCACGGCCGTGCTGGTCGACAGCTTCTTCAACACCGACTGCCAGTCCTTCACCGGCAAGTCCGATGTGAACGTGGCAACCCAGGGTTCGCAGGCGCTGACCGGCGTGAAGCTGGCCGATCTGCTGCAGGTCGGCCAGGCTGCCATCGAGTTCGCCGGCGACCATGCCGTGAGCGTGCAGGCCAAGGCGGCGGATGCGGCCGCCCAATCGCTGTTCCACTCGGCCAGCGATCTTCACGCGGCCCTGCCGCTGAACCACGACGTCATCGCCTAACCCCGCGCTGAACGCAAACGCCCGGCCATTTCTGCCGGGCGTTTGCGTTCCAGAGGACGCGCCGTTACTGGATGTCTTCCGGCGTGACGATCACCCAGTTCTTGTCGGCAGTGACCGGCTGGCCGAGCTTGGCCTGGGCATCGGCATTCTTCTTGATCATGCCGTTCAACTGGTCCATGTACTTGGCCTTGCGGTTGATCCACAGGTGCACGCCGTTCTCGGCGGTGCCGTTGAACAGCATGTAGCCATCGCTGCTGGGCGTGTCGCCGCCCACCAGGATCGGTTTCTTCCACTGGTCGATGTAGGTGAGGATCGCCGCCTGCTTGCCGGCCATCCAGGTCGCCGGGGTCCACAGGTAGGGAGTGACCTCCAGGTCCTGGTTGGCCTTGGGATCGTATTTGCCTTCGGCGATCTGCTTGCGTGCGGTGGTCAGGGCGCCGCTCTGGCGATCCTTGAGCAGGGTAGTCACGCCGATGACGTTCTCGGGCTTCACGTTGTAGCCGTACTTGGGATCGCTGGCCACCATGCGCACCAGTTCCTCGTGGGCGGCGGTCATCACGTAGACCTCGATGCCGTTCTCCATCAGCTTGTTGTACAGCTCGGTCTGGCCGGTGAAGACCTTGGGCGGGTTGATCTCGATCGTCTTGACCACGTCGCCATCGTAGTAGGTGCTGGGCACCGGCTTGCCGTAGGCCATCAGCTCGTCGACGTAGCCCTTGAGCTCCTTGAGGGTGAAGCCGGAGAACACCTGGGCAACCCAGGGATAGCAGACCAGGTCGTCCACTTCGCAGAGGCGATAGTAGTAGCTGTTGAGGCTTTCCTTGTGGCCGTTGACGTCCTTGAAGGGGATCAACTTGAGCGAGGGGTCGAGCTTCTCGCGGGTCAGCACGCCTTTCATTTCGAGGAAGGGCAGCAGCGATTCCTCGAGGTCGTAGCGGTAGCTGGTGTTGTCCATGTCGAAGACCGCGAAGGCGCCCTTGTTGGCGTTGGCGGCAATCAGGGCATCGAGCTGCTTGGCGGCCGGGGCGGGCCAGTGTTTCAGTTCGGTCGCGGCGAAAGAGGTGCTGGCGAGGCCGGCCAGGAACAGGCCGGCAAGCAAGGTGCGCATGGGCTTCATGGAGTTTCCCCGAGTGGTGGTTGGCGAGCTTTATTGGAATCGGCGAGGCCGTCATCGGTCTTCGCTGGACTAGTCCAGTCATGACCCTAGCAAAGCGCTGTTTCAGCTCTGCGACGGCAGCGACGTAAAGCGTCGCGACGGCGGCAGGACGTATCCATCCGCGTCATGGGGTTTTGCCAGCAGCGACGGCCGGGCAGTCCAGCGCACGGCGCGGGTGGCCGGGCGAGTCGCCGGACTCAGTCGAGCAGCGCCACCGGTGGCAGCTGCATGGCCTGCACCTCGGCCTGCAGGAAGTCGCGCAAGCGGCGCAGCCGCTCCTGGTTGCGGCGGGCGCGGGGCCAGACCAGGTAGTAGCTTTCGCCGCTGGCCACCGCGCTGGGCCAGGGCAGCGCCAGGCGCCCCTGGTTGGCCTCTTCGGCGACCATCACCAGATCGCCGATGGAAACGCCGTAGCCGCGGACGGCGGCGACAATGCCCAGCTCCAGGGTGTCGAACACCTGCCCGCCCTTGAGCGACACCTTGTCCCCCAGCCCCATGCGCTGCAGCCAGCGCCGCCAATCGCGCCGGTCGGGTGTAGGGTGCAGCAGCTCGGCGCCGGCCAGGCGCTCGGCGTCCCACGGGCCGTCCGCCATCAGCTCCGGCGCACCGACGGGAATCAGCCATTCGGGAAACAGCAGCGTGGCCCCCCAGTCCGGCGGGAAGTGCCCGGCGCTGAGCAGTACCGCGCAATCGAAGGGCTCATGGACGAAGTCCACCCGGTCCACGTCCATCCAGGCGCTGGTCAGTTGCACCTCGCTGTCGCTGTGCTGCATGCGGAACTTGCTCAGCCGCGCCAGCAGCCAACGCATGGTCAGGGTCGAGGGGGCCTTCAGGCGCAGCACGCCCTCCTCGGCGCGCAGGCTGGCGCAGGCGCGCTCCAGCGCATCGAAGCCATCGCGCACGCCGGGCAGCAGCATCCGCGCCGTTTCGGTCAGTTCCAGTTGGCGGCCGCGGCGCTGGAACAGGCGGCAGGCGAAGTGTTCCTCCAGGGTCTTGATGTGCCGGCTCACCGCGCTCTGGGTGATCGCCAATTCCTCGGCGGCACGGGTGAACGACGCATGCCGCGCCGCCGCCTCGAAGGCGCGCAGGGCATACAGCGGCGGCAACTGGCGATTCATGGCGGGCCTCCAACGACGCAAAGCATGAGTATGACTCATGAATGGCATCGCATTTTTCCTTTTGTGCCCGCCTCCACGGCCGCCTGAGAATGAGCGACTCCCATCGATGCGGCGCCTGCCGCTTGCTGAGCCTGACTCATGAAACGCCCGTACCGTGACGAACTTGCCGCCATCCTCCGCCTCGCCGGCCCTCTGATCGCCGCGCAGCTGGCCTACGTGGCCATGGTGTTCACCGACACCGTGATGATGGGCAAGCTCGGCCGCGAGGCGCTGGCCAGCGGCGGCCTGGGCGCATCGACCTACGCACTGGTGTCGACCTTCTGCGTCGGCGTGGTGGCGGCCACCGGCAACCTGGTGGCGATCCGGCATGGGGCGAAGGACGCTCGCGGCGTGGTGCAGGCAACCCAGGCCGGCCTGTGGATCGGCGGCGCGCTGGCGCTGCTGGCGGGCCTGCTGCTGTGGAACCTCGGGCCGATCCTCATCGCCTTCGGCCAGGCGCCGCAGACGGTGGCCGGCACCATGAGTTTTCTGCACAGCATCGTCTTCGCCCTGCCCGGCTACATGGCCTTCATGGTGCTGCGCGGCTTCACCAGCGCCATCGAGCGTCCCGGCCCGGTCATGGCCATCAGCCTGATCGGCGCGCTGGCCAACCTGGCCCTCAACTATGCCTTCATCGAGGGCCTGTTCGGCCTGCCGAGGCTGGGGCTGGCGGGCATCGGCATGGTCACCGCGGTGGTGATGAACGCGCTGCCGGTGATCTTCGCCCTGTACCTGCGCTGGCACCGGGCCTATGCGCCCTACCCGCTGCTGGCCGGGCTGTCGACGCCGGATCTCAAGGTGGTCGGCGAATCCCTGCGCCTGGGCATTTCCATCGGCGGCACCTATGCGGTGGAGTCGGGCATGTTCACCGTGGCGACGCTGTGCATGGGGGTGATCGGCAGTACCGCGCTGGCGGCGCACCAGATCGCCATCCAGTCGGTGTACGTGGCCTTCATGGTGCCCATGGGGATTTCCTACGCGGTCACCTTCCGCATCGGCCAGCACTACGGCGCCGGCCGGCTGGTCGAGGCGCGTCGCGCCGGGCGACTGGGCATCGGCGTCGGCGCCAGTGGCATGTTCGCCTTCGCAGCACTGTTCTGGCTGGCGCCGGAGCTGGTCATCGGCCTGTTCATCGACCACCGGGACCCGGCCAACCGCGAGGTGGTGCAGCTGGCCGTGAGCCTGCTGGCCATCGCCGCGTGGTTCGAGCTGTTCGACGGCACCCAGTGCATCGCCATGGGCGCGATCCGGGGCCTGAAGGACGCGCGCACCACCTTCTTCGTCGGGCTGGCCGGCTACTGGCTGGTGGGCGTGCCCATGGCACTGCTGCTGACCTTCCCACTGGGCTGGGGCCCGAGTGGCGTGTGGTGGGGGTTGGCGTCCGGGCTGGCCTGCGCGGCCATCGGCCTGACCCTGGCCTTCGAGGCGAAGACCTCGCGCCTGCTGCGCCCGCACATGGCCGGCGCGGTGCGGGCCGTGCCAGCTTGCCGCTAGCTGACCGAGTCCTGCAGGCGCAACGCGCGGTTGGCGCCGAACACCAGGAAGCGCGCCAATTCCGCCAACGGCAGCGGGCGGCTGATCCAGTAGCCCTGCACCTGGTCGCAGCCGAACTGGCGCAGTTCGTCCTGCTGGGCGGCGGTTTCCACGCCCTCGGCGACCACTTCCAGGTTGAGGTTGTGCGCCAGGTTGATCATGGCCCGCACCAGTTGCAGGTTTTCCGGGCGCTCGTGCATGCCACCGACGAAGCTCTTGTCGATCTTCAGCAGGGTGATCGGCAGGCTGTTCAGGTGCACGAAGGACGAGAAGCCGGTGCCGAAGTCGTCCAGCGAGAAGCGCACGCCCAGGCGGCCGAGCGCCTGCATGGTCTGCAGGACCTGGTCGCTGCGGCGCATCACGGCAGTTTCGGTGAGTTCGAATTCCAGCCACTGGGCGTCGACACCGCGCTCGCGGATCAGGCGCTCCAGGGTCGGCAGCAGCTGGCTGTCCTGGAACTGGCGGAACGACAGGTTCACCGCCATGTGCAGCGGTGGCAGGCCGCGCCCGCGCAGCCACTGCATGTCGCGCAGGGCGCGGGAGATGACCCAGTAGCCCAGCGGCACGATCAGCCCGCTTTCCTCGGCCAGCGGCACGAAGTCGCCCGGCGTCAGCAGGCCGCGCTCAGGGTGGCGCCAGCGCACCAGCGCTTCGAGGCCGACGATCTGCCCGCTGTGCAGGTCCAGCCGCGGCTGGTAGTGCAGCTCCAGTTCGTCGCGGCGCAGCGCCCGGCGCAGCTCGCTTTCCAGGTCGGCTAGGCTGCGTGCGCCACGGTTGATGCGCTCGTCGAAGACGTGGAAGGTGCAGCCCTGGCGCGACTTGGCCTGCTGCATGGCGATGTGCGCGTGCCACAGCAACGGGTCGGCGGCTTCGCCGGCGCGGGCGTGGGCCATGCCCAGGCTGCAGCCGAGCAACAGGCTTTCGCCCTCCACCCAGTAGGGTTCGCCCAGGGATTCGACGATCAGCTCGGCGATCTTTTCCACCCGCGCCGGGTCGCGGCGGGTGTCCAGCAGCAGGGCGAATTCGTCGCTGCCCAGGCGGGCGATGTCGTCGCCACTGTCCAGGTGCGCCTTCAGCCGCGCCACCACCTGCAGGATCAGGCGGTCGCCGGCCTGGTGGCCGAGGGCATCGTTGACGTGGCGGAAGTTGTCCAGGTCCAGGTGGCCCAGCGCCAGGCCGCGCCCTTCGCTCTCGCTCAGGCGGGCGGCGAGCAGGGTCTGGAAGCCCTGGCGGTTGGCGATGCCGGTCAGCGGGTCCTGCTCGGCCAGGCTCTGCAGGGTGTTCTGCAGCGACGTGCGCTCGCGCACGTAGCGCAGGGTGCGGCGCAGGACTTCGACGCTGAGGGATTCGGCCACCAGATAATCGGCCACGCCCACCGGCTCTTGCGCGGGCTCGCGCTCCAGCAGCAGGACCTGCGGCAGATGGCACTGGTGGGCGGACGGCAGCTTGCCGGGCGTGGCGAGCACCAGGCCGACCTGGTCCTCGTCGAACAGGGCGCTGGCGGCCTGCCAGGACGGGGCCGTGATCAGCGAATAGCCCTGTCCCAACGCGGCCAGATGCCCGCGCAGTAGCTGGGCCCACTGCGGCGCTTCCGCCAGCAGGAGCAGGCGCGTTGGTTCAACCGACGCTGCCAAGCGACCCCCATGTATCTCGAGAAAGGGGAGAAACTCCAGGCACCGTCCCTGCGCCCATTTCCCCCGGTTTTGAAGCGACGCCATCCGGACTTCCCACGGATGCAAACGAAACTTCAGAGAAACTCTTAAGAGTTTTCTTCAAGTATTGCTGTCACAAGCCTAATACATGTACAGATTTATCCAAAACACATAAGTACGATCGTGTCACAGATCGCCGCTATTCCGAGCGGCACCCCGACGCCTGGCGCGGCCTGCTAGAATACGCGCCCGCTTCGCTACAGACCCCCGCCTTTCATGTCCCGACTCAATCCCCGGCAGCAAGAGGCCGTGAACTACGTCGGCGGCCCGCTCCTGGTGCTGGCCGGCGCCGGCTCCGGCAAGACCAGCGTGATCACCCGCAAGATCGCCTACCTGGTGCAGCAGTGCGGCATCCGCGCCCAGTACATCGTCGCCGTGACCTTCACCAACAAGGCCGCCCGCGAGATGAAGGAGCGCGTCAGCACCCTGCTGCGCCCCGGCGAAGGCAAGGGCTTGACCGTCTCGACCTTCCACAACCTGGGCCTGAACATCATCCGCAAGGAACATGCGGCCCTGGGCTACAAGCCCGGCTTCTCGATCTTCGACGAGAGCGATGTGAAGGCGCTGATGACCGACATCATGCAGAAGGAATATTCCGGCGATGACGGTCTGGACGAGATCAAGAACCTGATCGGCGGCTGGAAGAACGATCTGATCCTTCCGGAAGAGGCGCTGGAAAAGGCGCGCAATCCCAAGGAACAGACTGCCGCAATGGTCTACCTGCACTACCAGCGCACGCTCAAGGCGTACAACGCGGTGGACTTCGACGACCTCATCCTGCAACCGGTGAAGCTGTTCCAGGAGCACCCGGAAATCCTCGACAAGTGGCGCAACCGCGTGCGCTACATGCTGGTGGACGAGTACCAGGACACCAACGCCAGCCAGTACCTGCTGGTGAAGATGCTGGTGCAGCAACGCGCGCACTTCACCGTAGTGGGCGACGACGACCAGTCGATCTACGCCTGGCGTGGCGCGCGTCCGGAAAACCTGATGCAGCTCAAGGAAGACTTCCCGTCGCTGAAGGTGGTGATGCTGGAGCAGAACTACCGCTCCACCAGCCGCATCCTCAAGTGCGCCAACATCCTCATCGCCAACAATCCCCACGTGTTCGAGAAACAGCTGTGGAGCGAAATGGGCGAAGGCGACCCGATCCGCGTGATTCGTTGCCGCAACGAGGAGGCCGAGGCCGAGCGGGTGGCCATGGAGATTCTCACCATCCACCTGAAGACGCAGCGGCCCTACAGCGAATTCGCCATCCTCTACCGGGGCAACTATCAGGCGAAGCTGATCGAGCTGAAACTGCAGCACCACCAGATTCCCTATCACCTGTCAGGAGGCACCAGCTTCTTCGGACGCCAGGAGGTGAAGGACCTGATGTCCTATTTCCGCCTCCTCGTGAACCCGGACGATGACAACGCCTTCCTCCGCGTGATCAACGTGCCGCGCCGCGAGATCGGTTCCACCACCCTGGAAAAGCTCGGCAACTACGCCACCGAGCGCGGCTGCTCGATGTTCAACGCCATCGAGGAAATGGGCCTGTCCGAACGGCTGGACGCCCGCTACGTCGAGCGCCTGCAGCGCTTCAAGCGCTTCATCGACAAGGTCCGCGAGCAGTGCGCCGGCAGCGATCCGATCGGTGCGCTGCGCAGCATGGTGATGGACATCGACTACGAGAACTGGCTGCGGCAGAACGCGTCCAGTGACAAGGTCGCCGATTTCCGCATGGGCAACGTCTGGTTCCTCATCGACGCGCTGAAGAACACCCTGGAGCGGGACGAAGAAGGCGACATGACCATCGAGCAGGCCATCGCCAAACTGGTGCTGCGCGACATGCTCGAGCGCCAGCAGGAAGAGGAAGAAGGCGCCGACGGCGTGCAGATGATGACCCTGCACGCCTCCAAGGGCCTGGAATTCCCCTACGTGTTCATTCTCGGCGTGGAGGAGGAAATCCTCCCGCACCGCTCCAGCATCGAGGCCGATACCATTGAGGAAGAGCGGCGCCTGGCCTATGTGGGCATCACCCGGGCGAAGAAGAACCTGGCCATGACCTTCGCCGCCAAGCGCAAGCAGTACGGCGAGATCATCGACTGCTCGCCCAGCCGCTTCCTCGACGAGCTGCCGCCGGAAGACCTGGTCTGGGAAGGCCAGGAAGATGCACCGCAGGAGGTCAAGGTGGCCAAGGGCAACTCGGCGCTGGCGGATATCCGGGCGCTGCTCAAGCGCTGAGCCTGGTTTTTTATTGCAGCGGATAACCCGTTCCAGGTTGTTCGCCCTGCGCCCATGGCGGGCTGGCGCGTAGGAGCGGACTCCGTCCGCGATTGTCATCCGGTGGCCACCGGCCTGCCGGCCGGATCGCGGATGAATCCGCTCCTACGTCGAGGTGTACCTTTCCGCCTATCGAAAAACTGTCCATTCGATCAGCAATTGCATTGGTCGGAACGTCGCGCACAGGGCCGATGGCGTTGTAGAATTACGCGCTTCATCAGCGACAGCCGCTTCGGAAGCTCCCCCCGTGAACACTCTCAAAGACAAAATTCGCAGCGAAGGCATCGTTCTTTCCGAACAGGTCCTCAAGGTAGACGCCTTCCTCAACCACCAGATCGACCCGGCGCTGATGAAGTTGATCGGCCACGAGTTCGCCGAACGCTTCAAGAACCAGGGCATCACCAAGATCGTCACCATCGAGGCCTCGGGCATCGCCCCGGCGGTCATGGCCGGCCTGGAGCTGGGCATCCCGGTGATCTTCGCCCGCAAGTTCCAGTCGCTGACGCTGAAGAACGACCTGCTGATCTCCAAGGTCTTCTCCTTCACCAAGCAGACCGAAAGCACCATCGCCATTTCCGCCAAGCACCTGACCGCCGCCGACCACGTGCTGGTGGTGGACGACTTCCTCGCCAACGGCCACGCCGCCAAGGCGCTGATCGACCTGATCCAGCAGGCGGGCGCATCCGTCGCCGGTTTGGGCATCGTCATCGAGAAGTCCTTCCAGGAAGGCCGCGCGCTGCTGGAAAGCGAAGGCTACCGTGTGGAATCCCTGGCCCGGGTGAAATCCCTGGCCAATGGTCAGGTCGAGTTCCTCGAGGACTGATCCGGCGCTCCACGAAAAAGGCGGGCCCCTGGCGGGGTCCGCCTTTTTTCATTCGCCTGCCGGCGGTTCGCGGGCATGGCCCGCTCCTACAGTGATACTCCAGCGTTCGGGCCTGTCTCACGCTAATCCTCTGGACGGTCCGGTGCAGGATGAAACTTCAGCGTCAGTCGGCACAATCTGCTCCCTCTCCCTCCGGGAGAGGGCTGGGGTGAGGGGAACGTCGGCACCAACTTGTCAGAAAGAAGGCAGTTGCTCCTACAGGCTTGGTCGGCTGGCTTTAAGCCCGGCCAGTACCAGCCGCTGGTACAACTCTTCGCGCAGCCCCTCCGGCTTCGCCAGCCCCATGCGCTCCAGGTGTTGCGGGAACGCCTCCGGCTCCGGCGCGTCCAGGGTCGCCTTGCCCAGTTCGAGGATTTCGCTCAGCCGCAGCTTGCTCTTCAACCAGCCCAGCGCCCGCAGCAGGTCGCGCTCGTGCTCGGTGAAGTCGCAGCCCAGCGGAAATTCCGGCAGCAGCGTGCGCAGCCCCTGGGTCGCCTCGCGCAGGCGCTGCGGGGTGTTGTGGCGGTAACGCGCGTCCAGTTCGAACTCCTTCGGCAGCTTGCCGGCGTCCTGGGCCTGGGCGATCAGTTCGTCCTGGAAGCGCGAGTCGGCGATGGCGAGCATCGCGGCGATGACCTCGGCGTCGTTCTTGCCGCGCAGGTCGGCGATGCCGTACTCGGTCACCACCATGTCGCGCAGGTGCCGGGGAATGGTGGTGTGGCCGTAGCTCCAGACGATGTTGGAACTCAGCTCGCCTTCGGATTCGCGCCAGCTGCGCAGCATCAGGATGGAGCGCCCGCCTTCCAGCTCATGGGCCTGGGCGACGAAGTTGTACTGCCCGCCAACGCCGCTGAGCACCCGGCCGTCTTCGAGCTGGTCGGCGACGCCGGCCCCCAGCAGGGTCACGGTGAAGGCGCTGTTGATGAAGCGCGCGTCGCGCCGCTGCTGGCGCTTGAGCTCCTCGTCGCGGTAGAGGTTGTTGACGAAGCCGATGCCGGTCATGCCGATCCCGGCCAGCGCCTCGCGGGGCATCTCGCGCAGGCGCTGGTAGAAAGCCTGCGGGCCGAGGAAGAAGCCGCCATGCAGCCATACGCCTGGCTCGGCGGGCGAGGCCCCCGGCCTTGCGGCGACGCGCCGGCTCAATACGCCGGCCTCGGCCAGCGCCAGCAGGCCGGGGACGAACATCTCGCTGCAGCCGTACAGGCCCTGCTCGAAGGGAGCCAGCCCGCCGTCGCGCTCGATCAGCCCGGCGTGGCGGCTGGTGGAGTCGAGGCGCTCGAGCAGCGCGCGGTAACCGTCATTGTTGCGCTGGCGGGTGAGCAGCGCGGAGGTCAGGGCGTCGCCCATGGAGCCGATGCCGACCTGCAGGGTGCCGCCGTCGCGTACCAGGGCGCTGGCATGCAGGCCGATGCAGTGATCCTGCAGCCCCACCGGCAGGTTGGGCGTGGAGAACAGCGTACTGCTGTCGCCCGGCGCGTCCACCAGCAGGTCGAAGAGATCCTCGTCCACCTCGGCGTCGCCGGGCATGTAGGGTAACTGGTCGTGGACCACGCCGATGGTGACGATGGTTTCCCCCGCCGCGCGGCGGCGCTGCAACATCGGCAGCAAGTCCAGGGTGATGTCCGGGTTGCAGGCGAGGCTCAGCTTGCCCGGCCGCGCCGGGTCGCGGGCCACCAGCTGGGCGACGGCGTTGACACCCTTGGCGTTGATGTCGCGCGCCACGTGGCTGTAGTTGCAACTGATGTAGTTCTGCTGCGCCGGGGCGCTGTCCAGGAGGCTGCCGGGTTGCAGGTAGAACTCCTCGACGCGGATGTTCGCCGGCAGGCTGCCGCTGCGCAGGTCATGCAGGTAATCCAGCTCGGGATAGTCGCCGTAGATGCGCTCGACGAAGGGCTCGAGAAAACGCCGCTGCAGCTCCCCACCGGCCTGCGGACGCCCGAGGGACAGCGCGGTGTAGAGCGTCAGCTGCCGGCGCGGGTTCTCGCGGATGTGCCGGTACAGCGCGTTGGCCAGTTGGTTGGGCTTGCCCAGCCCCAGCGGCAGGCCGAGGCGGATGTGTCCGTCCAGGCGTTGCAGCAGGTGTTCGACGGCGGTTTCGATCGAGCAGGATTGCACCGGTTTCGCTCCTGGTTCGTTTCAACGACAGGAGTTTGGACCGGCTGGGCGCAAAAGTTGCTCCCGTGACTCATCCGGTGACATATCGCGGGCATGAAAAAGCCGCCCGTGGGCGGCTCCTTCGCACAGGTCGGCGGCTTACAGGCCGGACATGTGGTGAATCGCAGCTTTCAGCTCGTCATCGGAGCAATCAGCGCAGGTGCCCTTGGGCGGCATGGCGTTGATACCCGAGATGGCCTTGGCCAGCAGGCCGTCGAGGCCGCCTTGTTCTTTCGCACGCTTGCCCCAGTCAGCCTTGTCGCCGACTTTCGGCGCGCCCAGCAGGCCGCTGCCGTGGCAGTTGGTGCAGACCTTGCCGACAATCTCTTCGCCCGAACGCGGGGCACCGCCGCCACCGGCAGAAGCGACGGCGCCAACGCCTTCGCATTCCTTGCCCTGGACGCAGACTTTGCCGACAGGTTCGAGACGCTTGGCAATGGCGTCATCGTTGGTCGCGGCCTGAACGCTCACTGCCCACAGGGCCAGTACGGCAGCTTGGGCTGCCAGGATTTTTCTAATCAGGTTCACCCTTTCACCCTCATCGTGGCTTATCACGCCCGGTCGCGGTGCAGTCACAGTCTCGGGCCGCGCGAGCGGGCGCAAGTATAACGGCAAAGCCGGGAAGCTCGAAACAATTGCACTGCCTTGCAGGCCTTTGCGGCATTAGGTCGCAGCTGGTCTGGCCGGTCCTACCGGCTGTTCAAAAATTTGCCGGAGTAGTCGCGCTGATCAGCCGCGCCGGGGCTTCGAACGGGTTGCGGAAGCGGTGCGGCTTGGTGCTGTCGAAATAGTAGCTGTCGCCGCACTCGAGGACGAAGGTCTCGTCGCCAACGGTCAGTTCCAGGCGGCCTTCGACCAGCACGCCGGTCTCTTCGCCTTCGTGGGCGTACATGTCGTCACCGGTGTCGGAACCCGGCGGGTAGGTCTCGTCGAGCAGGGTGATGGCGCGGCTGGGATAGTCCTTGCCGATCAGCTTCATGATGATCGAGCCGCTGGACATGTCGCTGAGTTCGTCTGCCTTGTAGACCACCGGAGTGTTGCTGCTCTGCTCCAGATCGAGGGAAAAGAACTCGACCAGGGACATCGGAATACCACCCAGCACTTTCTTCAGCGAGCTGATGGAGGGGCTGACGCTGTTCTTCTCGATCATCGAGATCGTGCTGTTGGTTACGCCCGCCCGTTTGGCGAGTTCGCGCTGGGACAAACCTTTGAGCTTACGGATGGCTTGCAGACGAGCACCGACGTCCAAGGGTGGGGTCCTCCTTATTCTTGTGATCAGGCAGGCTCTGAAAGGCAGAACCCGCAACGGCTTGAGCCGAGCGGGTTCCAAGTGCCACGTATCATGGCAACACCGTTCAGTATTTACAACAGATCGCCCGCCGATCCTGCGCAAACTTTACGGGCGGTATCCGTCACTCGCCCAGGTAGCCCCGCGGAACGCGCTTGAGGTTGCAGAACAGCTGGTAGGGGATGCTGCCGCACAGGGCGGCCAGCTGGCTGGCGGGGACGTTCGGGCCCCAGAGTTCGACGCGGCTGCCCAGGCCGGCCTGGGGCAGGTCGGTCAGGTCCACGGTGAGCATGTCCATGGAAACGCGGCCGATGATGCGGCTGGGCTTGCCGTCGATGAACACCGGCGCGCCATCCGGCGCTTGGCGCGGATAGCCGTCGGCGTAACCCATGGCGACCACGCCGACGCGCACCGGGCGGTCGGCGATGAAGCGAGCTCCATAGCCCACCGGCTCGCCGGCCGGCAGTTCGCGGAGGCTGATGACCTGGGATTCCAGGGTCATCACCGGGCGCAGCTGGTCAGCCAGCGGATGCGCCTGTTCGAAGGGAGTGGCGCCGTAGAGCATGATGCCGGGGCGCACCCAGTCACTGGGCACGTCCGACCAGCCGAGGATGCCGGGGGAGTTACGCAGGCTGATCTCGTGGCCCTGGCCTGCGGCTTCGCGCACGGCCTGGAAGGCGGCGACCTGCTCCCCGGTCCGCGGGCAGTCCAGTTCGTCGGCGCGGGAGAAGTGGCTCATCAGCACGACCTTGGCCACCTGGGGCAGCGCCTTCAGGCGCGCCAGCGCGGCGGCATAGTCCTGCGGGAAGAAACCGACGCGGTGCATGCCCGAGTCCATCTTCAGCCAGACCGTCAGCGGCTTGCTCGGGCGCGCACGTTCGATGGCTTCCAGTTGCCAGGCCGAATGCACCACGCACCAGAAGTCATGGGCGTCGATCAGTTCCAGTTCGCTGGCCTCGAAAAAGCCTTCGAGCAGCAGGATCGGCGCGCGGATGCCGGCTTCGCGCAGTTCCAGTGCTTCCTCGATGCAGGCCACGGCGAAACCGTCGGCCTCGCCTTCCAATGCCTTGGCGCAAGCGACAGCGCCATGGCCGTAGGCGTCGGCCTTGACCACCGCCAACGCTCGGGCGCCGGAGACTTCACGGGCCAGGCGGTAGTTGTGGCGCAGGGCGGCGAGGTCGATCAGGGCACGGGCGGGACGCATGGCGAAGCTCTCTTATGGTGGGTGGAACAAAACGACGGACGAAAAAAACCCGGCGCTCCGGCCGGGCCACGCAAAACGATCAGGGCAGTGCGGCGACGACGGAGATCTCGACGAGAATCTCCGGGTAGCACAGCGCCGCCTGGACGGTGGCGCGCGCCGGGGCGCAGCCCTGCGGGACCCACTGGTCCCAGACGCCGTTCATGCCGGCGAAGTCGGCGGCGACGTCCTTGAGGTAAATGGTTGCCGAGAGAATCCGCGACGGGTCGGTGCCGGCTTCCTCGAGCAGGCGCTCGATGCGGGCGAGGACGTCGCGGGTCTGCTGTTCGACTCCGGCGCTGAGGTCGTCCGCCACCTGGCCGGCAAGGTACACCGTGCCGTTGTGGACGACCGCCTGGCTCATGCGCTGGTTAGTGTGCAGGCGCAGGATGGCCATCGTGGGCCTCCGAGGCAGCGCCGTAGCGGGAGATGTCCAGGCCCTCGGTGCTGATCTGCGGGCGCTTCTTGGCCATCAGGTCGGCGAGGTAGCGGCCCGAGCCGCACGCCATGGTCCAGCCCAGGGTGCCGTGGCCGGTATTGAGGAACAGGTTGCGGTAGCGGGTGGCACCGACGATCGGGGTGCCGTCCGGGGTCGCCGGGCGCAGGCCGGTCCAGAACTCGGCCTGGCTGACGTCGCCGCCTTCGGGGTACAGGTCGGTGGTGATCATTTCCAGGGTGGCGCGGCGACGCGGGTTCAGCGACAGGTCGAAGCCGGCGATCTCCGCCATGCCGCCTACGCGGATGCGCTGGTCGAAGCGGGTGATCGCGACCTTGTAGGTCTCGTCGAGGATGGTCGAGGTCGGCGCCATGTCCGGGTTGGTGATCGGCACCGTCAGCGAGTAACCCTTGAGCGGGTAGACCGGGGCGTCGATGCCCAGCGGCTTGAGCATCTGCGGCGAGTAGCTGCCCAGCGCGAGCACGTAGCGGTCGGCGGTGACCAGCTGGCCATCGACCCACACGCCATTGATGCGGTCGCCGGCGAAGTCCAGGCGCTGGATGTCCTGGCCGAAGCGGAATTCCACGCCCAGGGCCTTGGCCATCTCGGCCAGCTTGGTGGTGAACATCTGGCAGTCGCCGGTCTGGTCGTTGGGCAGGCGCAGCGCGCCGACCAGCTTGTCGGCCACCTTGGCCAGGGCCGGTTCGACGCGGGCGATGCCGGCGCGGTCGAGGACTTCATAGGGCACGCCGGTGCTTTCCAGCACGGCGATGTCCTTGGCGGCGGAGTCCAGCTGGGCCTGGGTGCGGAACAGCTGGGTGGTGCCCAGGGAGCGACCTTCGTAGCTGATGCCGGTCTCGGCGCGCAGTTCGTCGAGGCAGTCGCGGCTGTACTCGGACAGGCGCACCATGCGCTCCTTGTTCACCGCGTAGCTCTTGGCGTTGCAGTTGCGCAGCATCTGCCACATCCAGCTGTACTGGCTCGGGTCGCCGGTCAGCTTGATGGCCAGCGGGGCGTGGGTCTGCAGCAGCCATTTCATGGCCTTGAGCGGGATGCCCGGGGCAGCCCAGGGCGAGGCGTAGCCAGGCGAAACCTGGCCGGCGTTGGCGAAGCTGGTTTCCAGAGCCGGGCCGGGCTGGCGGTCGACCACGACCACTTCGAAGCCGGCACGGGCGAGATAGTAAGCACTGGCGGTACCGATCACACCGCTGCCAAGCACCAGAACGCGCATCTTTGCCTCCTACGTCGCGCCAGGGGCGCGGACGTTTCTTATTCTGAACGTAGATGCGCGCAGTATAGGAAGTCAGGCTCAGCGATATTCACTGATTGCGATGCGCTATTTGAGGAAAAATCCTGGTAAAAGTCGCTTTCACGGAGGGACATCCACCAGGATTACAGCATTTTCGCCGGAGACCGAGTGGTCGAGGATCTGGCGAAATTTTCACCAGATCCAGAGGAAATAGCGAACAGAGGCGCATCGGCCAGAACTTCTCGCGTCCAACCGATCCGCGACGGGAATTACCTGCTTGCGGCGCCGTGCCGCGGGCTCACCACCGGAGGCGGCGGCGAGCAGGGAAATCCCCTTGGCGTACCTACTTGCGCACCCACTGGCCGTTGACCTGCACGTACTGCCCCGACGGCGTGCGGTCGATGGCCTTCTTGCCGGCCAGGGCTTCCACGTCCTTGAGGGTGGCGCCGCTCTGGCTGGCGACCTTCTGGTACTCGGCACGGCGTGCGGCGTTGATCTGCGCGGCGATGTCGGCGGCCTCGCCGCCATTCTTCACGACGCCCAGGTAGCCGTCGGCCTGCTCGCCGACCAGGCCCTGGGACTTGGCGCCACCCAGGGCGGACATCGCCTGTTCCAGGCTCATGGCCATGACCGGCAGGCTCAGGCAGAGGGCGACCAGTGCGACGCCCAGTTTGCGGTGCAATCTCATGCAAAGGCTCCTTGTTTAGAACAGGCCGCTGTTCTCGTTGATGATGCCGTCGAGCGCCTTGTCGACCTTGATGTAGATCTCGTGCTCGATCTTCACGTTGAGGTTGATGTTGATCGGCTCCTTGGGCGCCGCCAGCTGCACGGTGGGCGTGCAGCCCTGGGCGAGGCCGGCCAGGAGCAGTAGGGCAAATAGGGCGCGAAGGCGCATGTCAGGGTCTCCTTGCGGTCATGGCGCGGCGGCCGGGTCGTTGCGCAGGCGGTCCTGCACGCGCTTGCGGATGGTGTCGCTGACCCGGTCGCTCAGTTGCAGGCTGGTGAGCAGCTTGGGCACGTTCTCCTCCAGGTTGACGTTGAGGTTGATCGGCCGCCCCTGCTCCAGCGCGGGGTTGCGCCCGCTCAGGCTCAGGGCGAGGAGCAGCGTGCCGGATTCATCATAATCCACGCGGCTGCTCAGCTTGTCGTAGCGGAAATCGTCGATGGCGGTGGCCACCAGTTGCATGGCCGGGTTGCTCTGGCCCAGTGACTGGATCTTCGCCGAGCGGAACTGCAGCACGCCCGGCTCCCGCGCGGCGACCTCGCCGCCGTGGATCACCAGCTTGCCCTGGTTCAACGCCAGCGGCAGGTTGCCGTCGAGGATGCCGGTGCCGGACAGCCCTTCAGCCGGGTAGGCCGCGAGAATCGCCTCCAGCGCCAGCCCTTCCAGCCGCAGGGTCAGACCCTGGCCACGCGTGGAAAGATCCACGGCACCCGCCGGCAGCCAGGCGCGGCCGTTGAACAGGCCCAGCTCGGCCTGTCGCCAGTCGACCCGCCCGGCCAGCGGCGCCGCCAGCAATGCCGTGTAGCTGCCCTGCACAGTCAACGGCCCCAGGGTCACGCCGGGGTTGAGCGAGGCGACCTTCACCTGCGGCAGTTGCACCTGCATCTGCGCGCCCTTCACGGCGACGTTCGCCTGGAGGTCGAGGCCGTGGATTTCGCTGCGGTCGTAGACGCCTTCCAGCCCACTGCCACGCAGGTTCAGCTCCAGGCTCTGCGGCGCGTTGCCCGGCGGCAGGCGCCAGTTCAGGTCGACGCTGGCCTTGCCATTGTTCAGGCTGAGCAGGCCGGGCCAGTCGCCGAGGGACTTTTCCAGCGGGTTGCCGGTGCGCAGGAAGAATTCGGGATGGCGCGCACTCAGGGCAATCCCCTGCTTTGCCGAGTGGCTGAGATCGACCTCGGCATTCAGGCCGCCGCTGTTCAGCAGGCGCCCCTTGAACTGCTGGGCGTCGAGACTGGCCACGAGCGTACCCACGGCATTCCAGGACAGCGGCTTGACGTGGGGCTGGCGCAACTCGCCTACGGCCAGTTTCAACGGGGCATCCAGTTGCAGGGTGGCCGGCGTGTCACTGGCATACCCGAGATTCAGCGTGCCTTTGCCCAGCGAGGCGGCCAGCCTGCTGGCCTTGAGCGATGGCGGACCGGCCAGCGTGCCGACTTGGACGTGGGCGCCATCGGCTACGTTGAAACTCGCCGACTGCTGATCGATCCGGCCGTCGAAGCCCAGGTCGACGCGGCTGTTGTCGCCGCGCAGGCCGGCCAGCTCCAGGTGCGGGACCTTCCCCTCCAGCCGCGAATCGCTCAGTTGCAGCGCCAGCGGGGTCGCCTCCAGCAGCGCCACGCGGGAACGCAGGCGCAGATCGGCGGCGCCCTCGGCGCGAAGGTCGGCGCGCACGCTGCCGGCCTCGTCGTCCACGCCGGGCTCCAGGCGCAGGGTCAGGCGCGCCGGGCGCAGGCCGACCGGCAACGCCTGCAGCCAGTCGCCGTAGAGATCGGACAGGCGCAAATCCCCGCTCACCACCGTCGGGCGCCAGCCGTTGGCGGTCGCGCCGGCGATCAGCCGCAAGTCGCCCTGCAGATTGCCCGCGCCCGGCAAAGGCCAGGGCTGTGGCAGTTGCAGGGCGAGATCGATGCTGCCCTGGCCGTCGCGCAGGCCCGGCCAGTCCGGCCAGTCCGGCCAGGCGGCGTCGCCGGCCAGGTGGGTGTCCCAGCTCAGGCGCAGGCGCCCGGCCTCGGGGATCGGCAACGGCAGGTTCGGCGTCGGCAGCCATGCGCCGAGCCAGTTGCGCACCGCCTGCACCGGCGGCACCGCGGGGCTGTAGAGACTGCCGCTGAGCTGGCGGCTGGCGGGCGTCCAGCTGGAGTCGAGGGACAGCAGTTGTTCGTTGTCCAGGTAGCTGTCCAGTCGCAGGCGCCACTGGCCGTCACCCGGTTGCAGCAGGCCGTTGAATGCCAATTGCTGGCCGCCCTGGCGCAGCTCACCGCCCAGCGCGGCGGCGCCGCCCTGGATCTGCTGCCAGTGGGCGCTGCCGTTGAGGCTGCAGCGCTGCTCGCGGGCGCAGGGCAGCTCCACGGCAAGATGCTCCAGCGCCAGCCGGCCGGGCAGCAGCGCCAGCCACCGGTTGAGCTGGGCGATATCCGGTAACGCGGCGTCATCCTCCGGCGCGCCCTGCCCCGGCCACTGGCGCACGTCGATCATGCCGGCCGCCAGCTCTTTCAGGCGCCAGCGTCCGTCTTCATGCTCGGGCCAGCCGACGCGCAGGTCCTGCAGCTGTATCGCCAGGCGCGCGCCGTCCGGCGTCTGCCGTTGCAGGGCCAGGCGCTGCAGCGTCAGGCCCTGGCGGGAAATGCCCAGGCCCTGCCAGTGCTCGATACTCACCCCGGCATTCGCCAGCAGGCGCGGAACCGCCAGCCACACCGCGCCGACCGCCAGTGCCAGGAGCAGCAACAGCAGCAGGAGAACGGTGCGCAGGCGGGGAAGCGACATGCGAAAGCCTCTGCGAAGAACGACCGGCATCGGCCGAAAACGGCGTTACGTTGGCCTACAGGCTGGCCGTCCGGCGCGGGAAGTTCAAGGGTTGCCAGTGATATTCCCTGCACAACCGACTATATTGCCGACATTCCCCCAAAGCTCTTTGCTCGACTTCAGAGTCCATCCCATGAGAACCCAGCATCAAAGCCGCCGCGAACTGGACAAGATCGACCGCAACATCCTGCGCATCCTGCAGGAGGAAGGTCGCATCTCCTTCACCGAACTGGGCGAGCGCGTCGGCCTGTCCACCACGCCGTGCACCGAGCGCGTGCGCCGGCTGGAGCGCGAGGGGATCATCATGGGCTACAACGCCCGGCTGAACCCGCAGTACCTCAAGGCCAGCCTGCTGGTGTTCGTCGAGATCAGCCTGGACTACAAGTCCGGCGATACCTTCGAGGACTTCCGCCGCTCGGTGCTCAAGCTGCCCCACGTGCTGGAATGCCACCTGGTCTCGGGCCATTTCGACTACCTGGTGAAGGCGCGTATCTCGGAAATGGCCTCCTACCGCAAGCTGCTGGGCGACATCCTGCTCAAGCTGCCCCACGTGCGCGAATCCAAGAGCTACATCGTGATGGAAGAGGTGAAGGAAAGCCTCACGCTGCCCATCCCGGACTGATCCGGCGCGCCGGTTCCCCGGCGTTTCCAGCATGCGCCTGTGCTTTATTTGCGACTTCCCGTGTTTTTTGCGGCCACGCCTATTGGCTGGGCGGGAAGTCGGCGCTTATCCTGCGTAAAATTTTAACAACACAAAAATCAGGATATCGCACATGAACGCCCGCGTTCACCAGCCAGTGCACACCGACCGCCACGCCCCGTCCTACTACGCCGCCAGCGTCAATCGCCAGCTCGACGCAGCGTCCCTGGCCGGCGAGGAGAAGGCCGACGTCTGCATCATCGGCGGCGGCTTTTCCGGCCTGAACACGGCGATCGAGCTGGCCGAGCGCGGGTTGTCGGTGATCCTCCTGGAAGCCCACCAGATCGGCTGGGGCGCCAGCGGGCGCAACGGCGGGCAACTGATCCGCGGCGTCGGCCATGGCCTGGAACAGTTCGAGCCGGTCATCGGCGCCGATGGCGTGCGCGCCCTGAAGCTGATGGGCCTGGAGGCCGTGGAGATCGTCCGCCGCCGCGTCGCCCAGTACTCCATCGACTGCGACCTGACCTGGGGCTACTGCGACCTGGCCAACAAGCCCTCGGACGTCGAAGGCTTCCAGGAAGATCTCGATGAGCTGAAGAGCCTCGGCTACCGCCACGAACTGCGCATGATCCCGAAACAGGACATGCGCTCCATCGTCGGCTCCGACCAGTACGTCGGCGGCCTGGTGGATATGGGCTCCGGCCACCTGCACCCGCTCAACCTCGCCCTGGGCGAAGCCGCGGCGGCGCAGGGCCTGGGCGTGAAGCTGTTCGAGAACTCCGCCGTCACCGGCATCGACTACGGCAGCGAAGTGCGCGTACGCACCGCCCGCGGCAGCGTGCACGCCAGGACCCTGGTGATCGCCTGCAACGCCTACCAGAACGGTCTCAATCCCTACCTCGACGGCAAGGTGCTGCCCGCCGGCAGCTACGTGATCGCCACCGAGCCGCTGTCCGCCGAACAGGCCCACGCCCTGTTGCCGCAGAACATGGCGGTGTGCGACCAGCGCGTGGCGCTGGACTATTACCGCCTCTCCGCCGACAACCGCCTGCTGTTCGGCGGCGCCTGCCACTATTCCGGGCGCGACCCGGCGGACATCGCCGCCTACATGCGGCCGAAGATGCTCAAGGTGTTCCCGCACCTGGCGAACGTGCGCATCGACTACCAGTGGGGCGGCATGATCGGCATCGGCGCCAATCGCCTGCCGCAGATCGGCCGCCTGCCCGACCAGCCCAACGTGTACTTCGCCCAGGCCTACGCCGGCCATGGGGTGAACGCCACGCACCTGGCCGGCAAGCTGCTCGCCGAGGCCATCACCGGCCAGCAGGGCAGCGGCTTCGAGCTGTTCGCCAAGGTGCCGCACATCACCTTCCCCGGCGGCAAGCTGCTGCGCTCGCCGCTGCTGGCGCTGGGCATGGCCTGGTACCGCTTCAAGGAAACCCTTGGCAGCTGACCGCCAACGCCCACCAGCGGCTAGAATCTTCCGCAGCCCGCCACCGGCGGGCTTGTCGGAGACGCCTCTTTGCTTCCACGCCTGCTTCTGCTGATCCTGCTGGCCCTGGGCGGCTGCGCCAGTGCGCCGCCCCCTGAGCCCTCGCACGTGCTGCCGGTGCAGGGCACCCGGCTGGACAACGAGATCAGCGAGCGCGCCGCGGCCCATCCCGGCCAGTCCGGCTTCCACCTGCTGGCCGCCAGCGTGGACGCCTTCCTCGCCCGCGCGGAGCTGATCCGCAAGGCCCAGCGCAGCCTCGACATCCAGTACTACATCGTCCATGACGGCCTCACCACCCGCGCGCTGATCCGCGAGCTGCTGCACGCGGCGGATCGCGGCGTGCGCGTGCGCATCCTGATCGACGACACCAGCAGTGACGGCTGGGACTACGAGCTGGGCAACCTGGCCGCCCACCCGAACATCCAGGTGCGCCTGTTCAACCCCCTGCACCTGGGCCGCAGCACCGGCGTCACGCGCAACCTGGGGCGGCTGTTCAACCTCTCCGAGCAGCACCGGCGCATGCACAACAAGCTGCTGCTGGCGGACAACAGCGTGGCCATCGTCGGCGGCCGCAACCTGGGCGACGAGTACTTCGACGCCAAGGCCGAGATGAACTTCAGCGACCTCGACCTGATGGGCGTCGGCCCCGTGGCGCAATCGCTGGGGCAGAGCTTCGACCAGTACTGGAACAGCCGCATCAGCCGGCCCATCGAGGACTATCTGTGGAGCGACCCGGACCTCGACGAACTCGACCACATGCGCCGCAAACTGGATCGCTACCTGGCCAAGGAACGGGTGAAGAGCTCCAGCTACATCGCCCGGCTGAACCGCAACAGCGATCGCCCGCACCTGCAGAACTGGCTGGACGACCTGGTGTGGGCGCCGGGCAAGGCGGTGTGGGACACGCCGCTGAAGGTGCTCGACCAGGGCGACCCGAAGGGCGAGCAGTTGCTCAGCACCCAGCTGCAGCCGCTGTTCGACAACGTGTCGAAGGAGCTGATCCTGGTCTCGGCCTATTTCGTGCCGACCAACGCCGGCGCCCAGTACCTGACCCAGCGCGCCGACCGCGGCGTCAGCGTGCGCCTGCTGACCAACTCGCTGGAAGCCACCGACGTGCCCGCCGTGCACGCCGGCTATGCGCCCTACCGGCTGGAGCTGCTGGGGCACGGGGTGAAACTCTACGAGCTGCGCGCCGACCCGGACCAGCGCCTCTCCGGCGCGCCGTGGATGGTGCGCGGCTCGAGCAGCGCCAGCCTGCACAGCAAGGCGGCGGTGTTCGACCAGCAGAAGGTGTTCGTCGGCTCGCTGAACTTCGACCCGCGCTCGGTGCTGTGGAACACCGAGGTCGGCATCATCGTCGACAGCGCGGAACTGGCCGACCAGGTGCGCCGCCTGGCGCTGGCCAGTATGTCGCCCAGCGTCAGCTACCAGGTGAAGATCGCGCCCGACAGCGACCCGCCCAGGCTGGTCTGGATCGAGGAACGCAACGGCCACCTGATCGAGCTTGACCGTGAGCCGGGCAACGTCTGGCGTCGGCTCAACGCGTGGATCGCCGGCGCCATCGGGCTGGAGAAGATGCTCTAGGAGCGATCCTGCTGCAGCCCGCCGTCAGCCACCTGCGTCACCGGCGGCAAGCCGCGGTAGGACACCAGCACCACGAACCCCGCCGCGCCCAGCGCCATCACCAGGGGCAGCGCGTGGCCGCTGATCCATTGGCTGACCGCGCCGGTGGTCAACGGCCCGATCAGGCAACCGATGCCCCAGAGCTGGGCGATGTGCGCATTGGCGCGGACCAGCGCATCATCGCGGTAGCGCTCGCCGATGAGGATCAGCGACAGGGTGAACAGCCCGCCCGCGCTGGCGCCGAACAGCACCAGCACCGGCCAGATGGCGATGTGCTGCAGCAACAGCGGCATGGCGAGGCTGCTGGCGAACAGCACGATGCCGCAGCCCTTGAACAGCGTCTGCCGGGAGATGCGGTCGGCCAGCCAGCCGATGGGCAGTTGCAGCAGCGCGTCGCCCACCACCACGGTGCTGACCATCGCCAGCGCCACGGCCTGGGTGAAGCCCTGCTGCACGCCATACACCGGCAGCAGGGTCAGGATCATCGCCTCGAAGCCGGCGAACAGCACCACAGCCCAGGCGATCGCCGGCAGCTGGGCGCAGAAGGCGAACAGGCCGCGGCCGTTGGCACTGTGCGGGTCCACTTTGGGTGCGCCGGTACGGCCCAGCAGCAACAGCGAGCCGCCCACCAGCAGGCAGACGCTGAACCAGAAGCCACGGTTGTCGGCGGTGCCGATGAAGGTCAGCAGCACCGGGCCGGACAACTGGCTCAGCGCGTAACCGGTGCCATACAGGGCGACCAGGCGGCCGCGCCACTTTTCGATGGCGAGCTGGTTGATCCAGCTTTCCCCGAGGATGAACACCACGGTGAGCTGCACGCCGATCAGCAGGCGCAGGACCAGCCAGATCGGATAGCTCTGCAGCAGCGCCAGCAGGCCGACCGAGAAGGCCCCGGAGATCAGGCACAGGCGCATCAGCCGGGGCGTGCCGAAGCGTGCGGCGAGGCGCCCGGAAATCATCGCCCCCAGCAGGACGCCCACCGCCGGGGTGGACGCCATGACGCCGATGGCGAAGCTGCCATAGCCCCAGCCTTCCAGACGCAGCGACACCAGCGGCATGGTCAGGCCCAGGGCCAGGCCGATGCTGATGACGGCAGCACACACAGCAAAATACGGTCCCCAACGCATTGTCTTTCTCCCGTTCCATCCGGAGCGCACGCCAGGCGCGAGGGTGCCCGATGCGCAATGCACAGCGGCCGGGCTTCCCTGAGGGAAACCCGGCCGCGGGTGTGGCTCTTCTTCAGAGCCGGCCCCTGAAGCGGGGCCGACCTGCTTCAGCTCTGGATTACAACTTGATCCAGGTAGCCTTCAGCTCGGTGTACTTGTCGAACGCGTGCAGCGACTTGTCACGGCCGTTGCCGGACTGCTTGAAGCCACCGAACGGAGCGGTCATGTCGCCGCCGTCGTACTGGTTCACCCACACGCTGCCGGCGCGCAGCGCCTTGGCGGTCAGGTGGGCCTTGGACAGGTCGCTGGTCCACACCGCCGCGGCCAGGCCGTACGGGGTGTCGTTGGCGATGCGCACGGCTTCCTCGGCATCGGTGAACTCGATGACCGACAGCACCGGGCCGAAGATCTCTTCACGGGCGATGCGCATGGCGTTGGTCACGCCGTCGAAGATGGTCGGCTCGACGTAGGTGCCGCCGGTCTCTTCCAGGGTGCGCTTGCCGCCGGCCACCAGCTTGGCGCCGTCGTCGTGGCCGGCCTGGATGTAGCTCAGCACGTTGTTCATCTGGGTGGTGTCGACCAGCGCACCGACGTTGGTTTCCGGGTCCAGCGGGTTGCCCGGCTTCCAGGCCTTGATGGCTTCGACGACCATCGGCACGAACTCGGCCTTGATCGACTTCTCCACCAGCAGGCGCGAGCCGGCGGTGCAGACTTCGCCCTGGTTGAAGGCAATGGCGCTGGCAGCGGCTTCGGCGGCGGCCTTCAGGTCCGGGGCGTCGGCGAAGACGATGTTCGGGCTCTTGCCACCGGCTTCCAGCCAGACGCGCTTCATGTTCGATTCACCCGCGTACACCATCAGTTGCTTGGCGATCTTGGTCGAACCGGTGAACACCAGGGTGTCGACGTCCATGTGCAGGGCCAGGGCCTTGCCCACGGTGTGACCGAAGCCCGGCAGGACGTTGAACACGCCTTTCGGGATGCCGGCCTCGATGGCCAGCTGGGCGATGCGGATGCCGGTCAGCGGGGACTTCTCGGAGGGCTTCAAGATCACCGAGTTACCGGTGGACAGCGCCGGGCCGAGCTTCCAGCAGGTCATCAGCAGCGGGAAGTTCCACGGCACGATGGCAGCGACGACGCCGACCGGCTCGCGGGTGACCAGGCCCAGTTCGTTGTGCGCGGTGGCGGCGACTTCGTCGTAGATCTTGTCGATCGCTTCACCGCTCCAGCGCAGGCTGTTGGCGGCGCTGTTGACGTCGATGCTCAGCGAGTCGCTGATCGGCTTGCCCATGTCGAGGGTTTCCAGCAGGGCCAGTTCCTCGGCGTTCTCCAGCAGCAGCTCGGAGAAGCGGATCATGACCTTCTTGCGCTTGGCCGGGGCCAGGCGCGACCACACGCCGGATTCGAACGCGGCACGGGCGACCTGCACGGCACTCTCGGCATCGGCCAGGTCGCAACTGGCGACCTTGGCCAGGAAGCGGCCATCCACAGGGCTGATGCAATCGAAGGTGGCGCCGGATGCGGCGTCGACGTATTCACCGTTGACGAAGGCGCGGCCTTCGATCTTCAGGTCTTTGGCGCGAGCTTCCCAATCGGCGCGAGTGAGGGTACCCATGACAACGTGTCCTCTTATTAATGTACTTATCAGGTGCAGGCGCCCAGCGGGCGCACTGTCAAAAATTCCGCAAGGCGGAGCAAACGCATGCTGTTCGCCACCCTAAACCTGCGGCAGTCAATTTTCAATATTTTTTACACTATAGGGCCAAATGGCCTTGTCACGTTCGTTTTATTAAACATAGACTGCCCTGATTCGTCGGCTGATGGTTTTCCGACAGCCGCGTCGGAGTAAATATCCAACAGCGCTGCGCGTGCCCGCACGCACTCTCGCCAACAACTCAAAGAACCGAGACCGCCATGAACGTCGAGCAGATCGTCGATTTCGCCCAGGCCACCACCGCCCCCGAACACTACCGCCCCGCCCCGGACCGCATCATCAAGGGCGACCCGGCGCAGAATGTGCGCAACCACTACGCCAGCGAGTGCGGCCAGTTCAACGTGGGCATCTGGGAAGGCGAGCCGGGCCAGTGGAACGTCAGCTACACCGAGCACGAGTACTGCGAGATCCTCCAGGGCGTGTCGGTGATCCGCGACGCCAACGGCGGCGCCAAGACCGTGCGCGTGGGCGACCGCTTCGTCATCCCCGCCGGCTTCAGCGGCACCTGGGAAGTGCTGGAGCCCTGCCGCAAGGTCTACGTGATCTTCGAGCAGAAGGCCTGAACCCTCCCCCGACATGAAAAAGCCCGCTGTAGAAAGCGGGCTTTTTTGTTTGCCGGCTGAGAGCCAAGACCACTGACCGACAGCGTTTGTATCTCGCAATTTACCGATAAATCAGCCATTCCCCAGCCTGCCCCCCCAAAGCTCCAGCACCTTTAAGCAAGAATTGTCGAGCCAACAAGCTCGTAACCATCCCAGATTTCAATCTGCAGGATTGGAGGTTCAAGACCAGCACCTTTTGGCATAAATTGCCGCACCTCCAGCGTCAATTTTCAAGTAAATCGACACAAAAGCCGGGGATAAAAAAACCCGCCACGAGGGGCGGGTTTCTTCACAAGGGCGTCGATCAATTACTTGATCTTGGCTTCCTTGTAGATCACGTGCTTGCGAACAACCGGATCGTATTTCTTGATCTCGATTTTCTCAGGCTTGGTACGCTTGTTCTTGTCGGTGGTGTAGAAGTGGCCGGTACCGGCGCTGGACACCAAACGGATCAGTTCGCGCATGACTGCAGCTCCTTAGAATTTTTCGCCGCGGGCGCGCAGGTCGTTCAGAACGGCCTCGATGCCACGCTTGTCGATGATACGCATGCCTTTGGCGGAAACGCGCAGACGCACGAAGCGCTTCTCGGACTCAACCCAGAAACGGTGGTGCTGCAGGTTCGGCAGGAAACGGCGGCGGGTTTTGTTGTGTGCGTGGGAAATGTTGTTCCCGGTAACCGGACCCTTACCGGTCACTTGGCAAACTCTCGACATGGCTCAGCCCTCTGTAAACCACATGCCAAACCCGGCATGGGTTGGCTGCTTAACTCAATTGGATTCTCAGTTTCACCGGGGTCTTAACTGCCGCTTCGCCGCGATCGACTCGCAGGATCAGAGCAGGGCCCCAGAAAAGAGCGCAGCTTTATATCAGAAAGTCACTTTGCGCTGCAAGGGAAAGCATGACTCGGAAAACCAGACGCCAGCCCCCGTGGGGCGCGGCACCGGTGCCGTTCGTCGCCTGTCATCGTTGTGACGGGCGGCGGCTTGGTCTAGGGTAGCTCCTTCGAGGCTGCCAACAGCCTTGCATGACCCCGCCCAGCCATCACGGATGGGCATCTTGCCAGCTCACACGGAGTTCGTCATGCGTCTTGCCCTTCTCGCCCTCCTGCTTTCCCCCGCCCTGGCCAGCGCCGCCTCGCTGAGCGTGTGCACCGAAGCCAGCCCCGAAGGCTTCGACGTGGTCCAGTACAACTCGCTGACCACCACCAACGCCTCGGCCGACGTGCTGATGAACCGCCTGGTGGACTTCGACGCCGCCCGTGGCGAAGTGGTGCCGAGCCTGGCCGAGAGCTGGAAGGTGTCCGATGACGGCCTGACCTACGACTTCCAGCTGCGCGACGGCGTGGCCTTCCACCACACCGACTACTTCAAGCCGAGCCGGAAGCTGACCGCCGACGACGTGGTGTTCAGCTTCCAGCGCATGCTCGACCCGGCGCAGCCCTGGCACAAGGTCGCCCAGAGCGGCTTCCCCCATGCCCAGTCGATGCAGCTGCCCAGCCTGGTCAAGGCGGTGGAGAAGGTGGATGAGCACCACGTGCGCTTCAGCCTCAACCACCCGGACGCTACCTTCCTGGCGATGCTCAGCATGGGCTTCGCCTCCATCTATTCCGCCGAGTACGCCGACCAGCTGATGAAGGCCGGCACCCCGGAGAAGCTCAACGCCCAGCCGATCGGCACCGGGCCCTTCGTCTTCAAGCGCTTCCAGAAGGACGCCGTGGTGCGCTACGCCGCCAACGCCGCGTACTTCGGCGGCAAGCCGGCGGTGGATAACCTGGTCTTCGCCATCACCCCCGACGCCGCCGTGCGCCTGCAGAAGCTCAAGCGCGGCGAGTGCCAGATCGCCCTGTCGCCCAAGCCGCTGGACGTGGAAGCCGCCACCAAGGACGCCAGCCTCAAGGTCGAGCAGACGCCCGCCTTCATGACCGCCTTCGTCGGCATCAACAGCCAGCACCCGCCGCTGGACAACCCCAAGGTGCGCCAGGCAATCAACCTCGCCTTCGACAAGGGCAGCTACCTCAAGAGCGTGTTCGCCGGCAGCGCCACCGCCGCCGACGGCGTCTACCCGCCCAACACCTGGAGCTATGCCAAGGACATCCCCGGCTACCCGCGTGACCTGGACAAGGCCCGCGCGCTGCTCGCCGAAGCCGGGCACAAGGACGGTTTCAAGACCACCATCTGGACCCGCCCGACCGGCAGCCTGCTCAACCCCAACCCCAGCGTCGGCGCCCAGCTGCTGCAGGCGGACCTGGCGCAGGTCGGCATCCAGGCCGAGATCCGCGTGATCGAATGGGGCGAGCTGATCCGCCGCGCCAAGGCCGGCGAGCATGACCTGCTGTTCATGGGCTGGGCCGGCGACAACGGCGACCCGGACAACTTCCTCACCCCGCAATTCGCCTGCGCCAGCGTCAAGTCCGGGCTGAACTTCGCGCGCTACTGCGACGAGAAGCTCGACGGCCTGATCAGCCAGGGCAAGGCCGTGGCCGACCAGGCCAAGCGCAGCGAGCTGTACCACCAGGCCCAGCAGATCATCCACGACCAGGCGCTGTGGCTGCCGCTGGCCCACCCGACCGCCTCGGCGCTGACCCAGAAGAACGTCAAGGGCTATGCGGTGAGCCCCTTCGGCCGCCAGGACTACTCGAAGGTACAACTCTGAACGAGGGGCTGCTCGACTACCTGCTGCCGGCCTTCCAGTTCGCCGAGCGGCACACGCTGAGCATGCGGGCGACGCCCGGCCAGGTGCTGGATGCGGTCACCCGACTGACCGCCGAGCACGATCCGCTGGTGCAGCGCCTGCTGCAGATCCGCGAGGCACCGGCGCGGCTGGCGTTGCGCCTGGGCCTGCGCAATGCCCTGGCGGAGCGGCCGCGCTTCGGCCTGCATGAATTCACCTTGCTGGGTCGCCAGGGCGATCGGGAGATCGCCTACGGCCTGATCGGGCGATTCTGGCGTGGCGACTTCGGCCTGCGCCCATGCGCCGATGGCGACGCCTTCCGACGCTTCGCCGAGCCCGGCACCGCCCGACTGGTGCTGCACTTCTCCTGCGAGCAGGCCGAGCAGGAGGGCTTCACCCTCGTCCGCACGGAAACCCGCGTGCACTGCCCGGACCGCCGCAGTCGCCTGCTGTTCACGCCCTACTGGCTGGCGATCCGCCCGGTCAGCGGGCTGATCCGCCGGCGCCTGCTGCGGGACATTCAGCGCCGCGTCTCAGAGCAGGCCCAGCTCAGCCATTGACTGCGGCGCACCGTCGCCAACGATGAAGTGATCCAGCACGCGCACGTCGATCAGCGCCAGCGCCTCGACGATGCGCCGGGTCAGCAGGCGGTCGGAGTGGCTCGGTTCGCAGATGCCCGAGGGATGGTTGTGCGCCAGGATCAGCGCGGCGGCGTTGTGCGCCAGGGCGCGTTTGACGATCTGCCGCGGATAGACGCTGGCACTGTCGATGGAACCGTGGAACAGCACCTCGAACGCCAGCATGCGGTGGCGGTTGTCCATGAACAGGCAGGCGAACACTTCATGGGGTTCGTGGCGCAGGCGGGCCTTGAGGAAGTCGCGCACCGCCTGCGGGCTTTCCAGCGCCGGGCCGCGGTCCATGTCCTGGGCCAGGTGCCGGCGCCCCATTTCCAGCACCGCCTGCAGCTGGGCGAACTTCGCCGGGCCCAGGCCGTGGTGCAGACAGAAGGCATCCAGGTCCGCCTCCAGCAGTGCACGCAGGCTGCCGAACTCCACCAGCAGCCGGCGCGCCAGGTCGACGGCGCTGCAACCGGCGACGCCGGTGCGCAGAAAGATGGCGAGCAATTCGGCGTCGCTCAGGCTCGCCGCGCCGCGCTCGAGCAGCTTCTCCCGTGGGCGCTCCGCCGCAGGCCAATCGAGAATTCTCACGCCACCTCCCAGGTCAGGCGCGCCCGCTGTTCCGGCGCAGGCGCTGTGCTATCTTAGCCCCCTCGCTTCGCGCAGCCGGAGGCCTGGGGAGGCGTCATCGGCTTCAGCGCGCGTCATCCATTTCCGTATTTAAGGCTGGCCTATGCAGCGGCTCTATCGTAAACGCATCGTTCTGGGCGTCGGCGGCGGCATCGCCGCCTACAAGAGCGCCGAACTGGTCCGCCGCCTGCGCGACCAGGGCGCCGAGGTGCGTGTCGTGATGACCCAGGGCGGCCGCGAGTTCATCACCCCGCTCACGCTCCAGGCGCTGTCCGGCCACCCGGTGCACCTGGACCTGCTCGACCCCGCCGCCGAAGCGGCCATGGGGCACATCGAACTGGCCCGCTGGGCCGACCTGGTGCTGATCGCCCCCGCCACCGCCGACCTCATGGCGCGCCTGGCCCAGGGCGTGGCCAACGACCTGCTGACCACCCTGGTGCTGGCCACCGACGCGCAGGTCGCCCTGGCGCCGGCAATGAACCAGGCCATGTGGCGCGACCCGGCCACCCAGGTGAATGCCGAACTGCTGCGTTCGCGCGGCCTGCGCTTCTTCGGCCCCGCCGCCGGCAGCCAGGCCTGCGGCGATGTCGGCCCCGGCCGCATGCTCGAAGCGCACGAGCTGGCGCAACTGGCCGCCGACTGCTTCGAGTTCAAGGCCCTGACCGGCCAGCACATCCTGATTACCGCAGGGCCGACCCAGGAAAACATCGACCCGGTGCGCTACATCACCAACCACAGCTCCGGGAAGATGGGCTTCGCCCTGGCCGAGGCCGCCGCCGAAGCCGGCGCCCGCGTGACCCTGGTGACCGGCCCGGTACACCTGCCGACCCCGGACCGGGTCAGCCGCGTCGACGTGGTCAGCGCCCGCGACATGCTCGCCGCCTGCGAAGCGGCGATGCCGGCGGACATCCTGATCGCCTCCGCCGCCGTGGCCGACTACCGGCCCGAGCTGGTCGCCACGCAGAAACTCAAGAAAGACCCCACCACCGGTGACGGATTGCTCTTGCAGCTGGTGCGCAATCCCGACATTCTCGCCACCCTCTCGCTGCGCGAGGACCGGCCCTTCAGCGTCGGCTTCGCGGCGGAGACCGAGAACCTGCTCGAATACGCCTCGCGCAAGCTCAAGGACAAGAATCTCGACCTGATCGTCGCCAACGACGTGGCCAATCCGTCCATCGGCTTCAATAGCGAAGAGAACGCCATCACGGTCATCGACCGCGAATTGCACAAGACTGCGTTCGCCCAGACCAGCAAGGGCAAGATCGCCCGCCAGCTGATCGCCTTCATCGCCGAACGCATCACTCGACACTGAGAACTCAATGCACTCCCTGCAAGCCAAGATCCTCGATCCCCGCCTGGGCAGCGACTTCCCGCTGCCGCAGTACGCCACCCCGGGTTCCGCCGGCCTCGACCTGCGCGCCATGCTCAAGGAGGACTGTGTCCTCGAGCCGGGCCAGACCGTGCTGATCCCCACCGGCCTGTCCATCTACATCGCCGATCCGGGCCTGGCGGCGCTGATCCTTCCGCGCTCGGGCCTGGGCCACAAGCACGGCATCGTACTGGGCAACCTGGTCGGCCTGATCGACTCGGACTACCAGGGCGAGCTGATGGTCTCCTGCTGGAACCGCGGCAACAGCGCATTCACCATCGCCATCGGCGAACGCATTGCCCAGCTGGTGCTGGTACCGGTGGTGCAGGCGCATTTCGAGCTGGTCGAGAGTTTCGACGAGAGCCAGCGCGGCGCCGGCGGCTTCGGGCATTCCGGCAGCCATTGACCCTTACCCCTTTCAGGATGAATCGCCGAGGAGACGTTGCATGAAACTTTTCCAACGCACTGCCAAGGACAGCGCCGAGCTGCCGGAACTCGTGCCGGCGGAGAAGCCCGCCAAGGGCCCGGCCGCCAAGCTCGACCTCAAGCCGCTGCTGCCTGCCCTGGCGCTGACCGTGGGCGGCGTGGCGGCAGCGGGGGCGTTGCTGTGGTTCAGCCTGTTTGGCCAGGCCGACCAGGCGCATGTCCGCCAGGTCAGCAGCGCCTGGTCGGAGAACCAGGCGGGCGCCCTGCGCCAGTCCCTCAGCCTGCTGGCCGCCGACAGCCGCGCCATGGCAAGCGACCCGCAGTTGCTGCCGACCCTGCAAAGCAATGATCCGACCCGCATCGCCGCGCTGGAAAAGACCCTGACCCAGGGCCATCTGGACGGCCTGGTGGATGTGCACCTGAACGCCAGCGGCCAGGCCGTGCAGGACACGTCCCGCCCCGGCCCGCTGAACTACGCGGCGCTGGACATGCTGCACCGCGTCGAGAGCGGCCAGGCCGTGGCGCCGGAGGCCTACAAGGTCGGCACCCGCTGGCTGGTCTACAGCCCCACCGCCCTGCGCGGCGCGGACAATTCGATCCAGGGCTCGCTGCTGCTGGTCGTCGACCTGCAGCGCGTGCTGGCCAGCCTGCCGCCGATGTCCGCCGACATCGGCCAGCTGCAGCTGTCCCAGCAGTTCGGCAACTCGCCCGCCCAGGTCCTGCTGCAACGTGGCCAGGCCGGGGGCGCCAGCGCCATCGAACTGCCCAGCGGCAACCCGAACTGGAAGCTGCGTTTCAGCCCCGGCCCGACCGTCACCGCGCCGCTGTATTCGCCAGCCCTGCTGGGCATCGCCGCGCTCCTGGCACTGGCCGGCGGCCTGCTGGGCCTCTATCTTGCGCAAAGTGCGATGCAGCGCCGGGTCAGCAAAGATGCCCAGGCCCTGGGGCAGTTCATTCAGGAACTCGCCGGCCAACGCACTGCCAAAGCTCCTGAGCTGAGCCTGCCGAGTCTGCAGGCGCTGGCTCAGGCGCTGGCCCGCCAGCCGCGCCGCAAGACCGAAACACCCGGTGCCAGCGCCCCCGCCGCGCCAGCAGCCCCCGTACAGCCGACGCCGGCTGTCGCCGCTGCCAGCGCCCCGACCGCCGGAGCCGACACGCCATTGGTCGATCCGCTGTTCCAGAGCACCGACATTCTGGACATCGACATTCTTGATGAAGACCAGGACCTCCTGGGATTGGAGCACACACACGCTATGAGCACGCCAAAAGCCCCGCAGCTGCCCGCCAGCATCTTCCGCGCCTACGACATCCGTGGCGTGGTCGGCGACACCCTGACCGCCGAGACCGCCTACTGGGTCGGCCGCGCGATCGGTTCCGAAAGCCTGGCGCGCGGCGAGTCGTGCGTCTCCGTGGGCCGCGACGGCCGCCTGTCCGGCCCCGAGCTGGTCCAGCAACTGATCCAGGGCCTGGTCGATTGCGGCTGCCAGGTCACCGACATCGGCATGGTGCCGACGCCGGTCCTGTACTACGCGGCCAATGTCCTGGAAGGCAAGTCGGGCGTGATGCTCACCGGCAGCCACAACCCGCCGGACTACAACGGCTTCAAGATCGTCGTCGCTGGCGAGACCCTGGCCAACGAACAGATCCAGGCCCTGCGCGAGCGCATCCAGAACGATGACCTCGCCTCCGGCGTGGGCAGCGTGCAGCAGATCGACATCCTGCCGCGCTACTTCCAGCAGATCCGCGACGACATCGCCCTGGCCAAGCCGCTGAAAGTGGTGGTGGACTGCGGCAACGGCGTGGCCGGCGTGATCGCCCCGCAGCTGATCGAAGCCCTGGGCTGCACCGTGATCCCGCTGTACTGCGACGTCGACGGCACCTTCCCCAACCACCACCCGGACCCGGGCAAGCCCGAGAACCTGGAAGACCTGATCGCCAAGGTCAAGGAAACCGGCGCCGACCTGGGCCTGGCCTTCGACGGCGACGGCGACCGCGTGGGCGTGGTGACCAACGAAGGCACCATCATCTACCCCGACCGCCTGCTGATGCTGTTCGCCAAGGATGTGGTATCGCGCAACCCGGGCGCGGACATCATCTTCGACGTCAAATGCACCCGTCGCCTGATCTCGCTGATCAGCGGCTACGGCGGTCGTCCGGTGATGTGGAAGACCGGCCACTCGCTGATCAAGAAGAAGATGAAGGAAACCGGCGCCCTGCTCGCCGGCGAGATGAGCGGCCACATCTTCTTCAAGGAGCGCTGGTACGGCTTCGACGACGGCATCTACAGCGCCGCGCGCCTGCTGGAAATCATCAGCCTGGACAAGCGCGACGCCGAGCGCGTGTTCTCCGCCTTCCCGCTGGACATTTCCACCCCGGAAATCAACATCACCGTCACCGACGAGGGCAAGTTCGCCCTGATCGAGGCGCTGCAGGCCCGCGGCCAGTGGGGTGAAGCCAACCTCACCACCCTGGACGGCGTGCGCGTGGATTACCCCAAAGGCTGGGGCCTGGTTCGTGCCTCCAACACCACGCCGGTGCTGGTGCTGCGTTTCGAGGCGGATTCCCAGGACGAACTGGAACGCATCAAGGACGTGTTCCGTACCCAGCTGAAAGCGGTCGACCCCGCGCTCAGCCTGCCCTTCTGACCCTTACGTAGCACTATGCCGGAGCCCACCATGACCCAGAGCCGCGATGACGCCGCCCAGGTTGCCCGCGTCCTTGCCGAAGCCCTGCCCTACATCCGCCGCTTCGTCGGCAAGACGCTGGTGATCAAGTACGGCGGCAACGCCATGGAAACGGACGAGCTGAAGAACAGCTTCGCCCGCGACGTGGTGCTGATGAAGGCCGTCGGCATCAATCCGGTGGTGGTCCATGGTGGCGGTCCGCAGATCGGCGACCTGCTCAACCGCCTGTCGATCGAGAGCCACTTCATCGATGGCATGCGCGTCACCGACGCGCAGACCATGGACGTGGTGGAAATGGTCCTCGGCGGCCAGGTGAACAAGGACATCGTCAACCTGATCAACCGTCATGGCGGCAGCGCCATCGGCCTGACCGGCAAGGACGCCGAGCTGATCCGCGCGAAGAAGCTCACCGTCACCCGCCAGACCCCGGAGATGACCAAGCCGGAAATCATCGACATCGGCCATGTGGGCGAAGTCACCGGGGTCAACGTCGAGCTGCTGAACATGCTGGTGCAGGGCGACTTCATCCCGGTCATCGCACCGATCGGCGTGGGCGCCAACGGCGAGTCCTACAACATCAACGCCGACCTGGTGGCCGGCAAGGTGGCCGAGGCGCTGAAGGCCGAGAAGCTGATGCTGCTCACCAACATCGCCGGCCTGATGGACAAGCAGGGCCAGGTCCTCACCGGCCTGACCACCGAGCAGGTCAACGAGCTGATCGCCGACGGCACCATCTACGGCGGCATGCTGCCGAAGATCCGCTGCGCCCTGGAAGCGGTGCAGGGCGGCGTGACCAGCGCGCACATCATCGATGGCCGCGTGCCCAATGCCGTGCTGCTGGAGATCTTCACCGACAGCGGTGTCGGCACGCTGATCACCAACCGCAAGCATCGCTGATCGAAAACGACACCCGCCTGGAGCGATCCACGCGGGTGTTTTTTTGCCTGTTCGACGCCGCCGCCGCCAGCTCATGCGCAGGCCGCGTCGAACACGCCTTCAGGAGTTTGTCCGCCATGGCCGCCTCTCCCGTCTCCCGCAATGACTTCAGCTTCTTCCACGGCCTGCGCGTGCGCTGGTCGGAGGTCGACCCGCAGGGCATCGTCTTCAACGGCAACTACCTGACCTACGCCGACGTCGCCACCACCGAGTACTACCGCCACCTGGGCGTGAGCTACCCGGCAGACCTGCTGCGCGGCGGCGGCGATCTGTTCGCGGTGAAGACCACCCTGGAATACCTGGCGCCCGCGCGCTTCGACGACTGGCTGGAAATGGGCGTGCGCGTCAGCCGGCTGGGCCGCAGCAGCCTGACCTTCCAGGTGTCGATCTGGTGCGAGGAAACCCTGCTGACGCTGGGGGAGCTGATCTACGCCTATGCAGGCGTTGACCGTACGAGCCAGCCGCTGCCGGACTGGCTGCGCGGGAAGATCAACGAATTCGAGCGTGTCTCGCCGCAGCAATAAGCGCGGCGAGCGCCTGCCTCAATTGCCGCCGGAGATCTGGACGAAACGCGCCCGATCGGCGGCGAAGCTGCTCTGCGCCTGGGTGCGCAGCTGCTGGTAACGGGCGATGTCCTGCAGCAGGCGTTGTTCGTCGCTGCGCAGGTTGTTCAGTTGCGCGACGAGATCCTCCGGCACCGGGCGCCCGGCGCGCTCCTGATCGGCAGCGCGGGCCTGGAGGTTGGCCTGCTGGTTCTTCAGCGACTGCAGGTTGCCCTTGGCCACGCTGGTCAGCCCATCGAGCTCGGCCAGCTTGCGGTCACGGGCACGGTCGACGTCCTCGACGCTGGTGTACAGGCGCATCAGCTGCTGGTCGGAACTGGCGCGGGCGGCATCTGCCTTGCGCTGCTCGATCTCGGCGGCGGTCGGCGCCGGCGGTACCTCGCGGATCACCCGGCCCTGCTCGTTGAGCACCTGGTAACCCTTGCCGATGTACTGCGGCGGCACACCCAGGCGGTCGATGACGGTGATGCCGCGGTCATCGACATAGCGGTACAGCTCCACCTGGCTGGCCGGCTGGCCGGCAGCCGCCACCTGGCCGGCGAGCATGACGCCAAGCAGCCCCATCAACACCCTGTAACGGTAAGCACCCTGCTTGGCCATGCCCGACACCCTTGTTCCGCTTAGATACCGTACTGCGCTCGATAGGCCTCGACTGCCGCGAGATGCTGCTTGAGCTGGCTGTCGCCAGCCAGATACTCCAGCACTTGCTCCAGCGAGACAATACTGACCACCGGGATCGAAAAGTCGCGCTCGACCTCCTGGATCGCCGACAGCTCGCCCTTGCCGCGTTCCTGGCGGTTCAGCGCGATCAGCACGCCGGCGGCCTGTGCGCCCTGGGCGTCGATGATCTGCATGACTTCGCGGATCGCGGTGCCGGCGGTGATCACGTCGTCGATGATCAGCGCGCGGCCGGTCAGCGGGGCGCCGACCAGCGTGCCGCCTTCGCCGTGGTCCTTGGCTTCCTTGCGGTTGAAGCACCAAGGCAGGTCGCGGCCATGCTGTTCCGCCAGCGCAATGGCTGTAGCGGCCGCCAGCGGAATTCCTTTATAGGCCGGGCCGAACAACACGTCGAAAGGTATGCCGCTGTCGACCACCGCACTGGCGTAGAAACGACCCAGCTGGGACAGCGCAACGCCGGTGTTGAACAGGCCGGCGTTGAAGAAGTACGGGCTGGTGCGCCCGGACTTGAGGGTGAATTCGCCGAAACGAAGAACGCCGCGCTCGATGGCGAAGCGGATGAAATCGCGTTGATATGGCTGCATGGGAGAGAACCGGCCGGTATGAATTTAGCTAAACCGTTTGAGCTCGGGTATCATACACACACGTGATTTTGGGGGCCATTTATGCGGATCATCAGTGTGAACGTGAATGGTATTCAGGCTGCAGCCGAGCGTGGTTTGCTCAGTTGGCTGCAAGCCCAGAATGCCGACGTGATCTGCTTGCAGGATACCCGCGCCTCCGCTTTCGATCTGGATGACCCATCCTACCAACTGGATGGCTACTTCCTGTACGCCTGCGATGCCGAAGTGCCCAGCCAGGGTGGCGTCGCAATCTATAGTCGTCTGCAACCCAAGGCTGTCATAAGCGGCCTGGGTTTCGAGATGGCCGATCGTTACGGGCGCTACCTGCAAGCCGATTTCGACAAGGTGAGTATCGCCACTCTCCTGCTGCCTACCGGGCAGGAAGGGGACGAGAACCTGAACCACAAGTTCAAGTTCATGGACGATTTCGCCCAATACATGAACAAGCAGCGCCGCAAGCGCCGCGAATACATCTATTGCGGCTCGCTGTACGTCGCGCACCAGAAGCTGGACGTGAAGAACTGGCGCGAATGCCAGCAGTCGCCCGGCTTCATGGCGCCGGAGCGTGGCTGGATGGATGAGATCTTCGGCACCATGGGCTATGTCGACGCCCTGCGCGAGGTCAACCGCGAAGGCGACCAGTACAGCTGGTGGCCGGAAAGCGAACAGGCCGAGCTGCTCAACCTGGGCTGGCGTTTCGACTACCAGATCCTCACGCCGGGTCTGCGCCGCTTCGTGCGCAGCGCCAAGCTGCCGCGCCAGCCGCGCTTCTCCCAGCATGCGCCGCTGATCGTGGACTACGACTGGACCCTGAGCATCTGAGTCGCACCTGCCGCCATCGGGCGCACAGAAAAAAGCCGGCTTCGCGCCGGCTTTTTCGTGTCTGCTGCGGGCCTACTTGATCGGCCGCCAGGTGAAGGGATAGCGGTAATCCAGCCCTTCGTTGGCCTTGATCCCGGCGATGATGGTCAGCACCAGCGCGCCGATGCTCACCAGCCCGAGCAGGAAGAAGCCGATCACCACCAGCATCAGCAGGAAACTGACCACCACCGCGAGGCTCACGGTGATCTGGAAGTTCAGCGCTTCCTTGCCCTGCCGGTCCACGAAGGGGTCCGATTCACGCTTGATCTGCCAGACGATCAGCGGCCCGAGCAGGTTGCCGAAGGGGAAGATGAAGCCGAGGAAGGCGGCGAAGTGGCAGAACATCGCCCACTGCCGGGCCTCCTGGCTCGGCTGAACCTGTTGTACCAGTACGTCGTCGCTCATCCTTTGGCTCCTTGCAGGTGAAGATCGGGCGGACGCGCCGCCCGTCGGATCATTCCGCCAGCGCGGCGCGCTGCAGTTCGAACAGTTCGCGCAGGCCCTGCTGCGCCAGCTCCAGCATGGCATTGAGCTCGGCCGGCTGGAAGGGCACGCCCTCGGCGGTGCCCTGGACTTCGATGAAGCCGCCGGAATCGGTCATGACCACGTTCAGGTCGGTCTCGGCGGCGGAGTCTTCCAGGTAGTCCAGGTCCAGCACCGGCTCGCCCTGGTACATGCCCACGGAGACGGCAGCGACCATCTGCTTGAGCGGGTTGCCCTTGAGCGCGCCGCGCTTCTTCAGCACGGCCAGGGCGTCGATCAGCGCCACGGTGGCACCGGTAATCGACGCGGTGCGGGTACCGCCGTCGGCCTGGATCACATCGCAGTCGATGTACAGGGTGTTCTCGCCCAGCTTGGAAAGATCCAGCGCGGCGCGCAGGGAACGACCGATCAGGCGCTGGATCTCCAGGGTGCGGCCACCCTGCTTGCCGCGCGCGGCTTCGCGCTGGTTACGTTCGCCGGTGGAGCGCGGCAGCATGCCGTATTCGGCGGTCAGCCAGCCCTGGCCCTGGCCCTTGAGGAAGCGCGGCACACCGGATTCGGCGCTGACGGTGCAGATCACCTTGGTGTCGCCGAACTCGACCAGCACGGAGCCCTCGGCGTGCTTGGTGTAATGGCGGGTGATACGGATCGGGCGCAGTTGGTCGGCGGCGCGGCCACTGGGACGGTTCATGGAGGCATCCTGTACAGATTACTGGCGGGGGAATGTCCGCCATTATAGAGGCCAGCGGACGGGCGCAACCACCGCCGGCGTGCGGCTGCGCGCTACGCTGGGGTACAATTACCGGTTTCCGACGACATGTCGGCGGTTTTCCCAGTCTTTGAGAGAGGTGACTCCATGGTCCACAGCATGACCGCCTTCGCCCGCGTCGAGCGCGCCAGCAGCCATGGAACCCTGAGCTGGGAGCTGCGCTCGGTCAACCACCGCTACCTCGAACCCAACCTGCGCCTGCCCGAAGCCTTCCGCGACCTCGAAGGCGCGGTGCGCGAAGCGCTGCGCCAGGGGCTCTCGCGCGGCAAGGTGGAATGCACCCTGCGCTTCAACGAGGAAAACGCCGGCAAGACGCTGCAGGTCGACCGCGAGCGCGCCGCGCAGCTGGTTGCCGCCGCCGAGACCGTCGCCGGCCTGATCAACAACCCCGCCGCGCTCGACCCGCTGGCGGTGCTCGCCTGGCCGGGCGTGCTGGTGGGCGACGCCGCCGATCCGCAGGCGCTCAATGCCAGCGCGCTGGCCGCCTTCACCCAGGCACTGGACGAGCTCAAGGCGGGCCGCGCCCGCGAAGGCGCCGAGCTGTCGAAGATCATCGACGAACGCCTGGCGGCGATGCTGGACGAGGTGGCCAACCTGCGCCAGCTGGTGCCGGAAATGCTCGCCAACCAGCGCCAGAAGATCCTCGACCGCTTCACCGAGATGAAGGCCGAGCTCGACCCGCAGCGCCTGGAGCAGGAAATGGTCCTGCTGGCGCAGAAGAGCGACGTCGCCGAGGAACTGGACCGGCTTAGCACCCACGTCACCGAAGTGCGCCGCGTACTCAAGGCCGGCGGTGCCGCCGGGCGGCGCCTGGACTTCCTGATGCAGGAACTCAACCGCGAGGCCAACACGCTGGGTTCGAAGGCTTTCGACCCGCGCTCCACCCAGGCCGCGGTCAACCTCAAGGTCCTGATCGAGCAGATGCGCGAACAGGTCCAGAATATCGAATAAGCCGGACGCCTCCGGCCCCATCCACCGCAACTCCAGGAAAGCGCCATGTCAGGCACCCTGTACATCGTTTCCGCGCCGTCGGGCGCCGGCAAGACCAGCCTGGTCAAGGCCCTGCTCGACGTCATGCCCAGCGTGCGCGTCTCCGTCTCCCACACCACCCGCGCCATGCGCCCGGGCGAAGTGGACGGGGTGAACTATCACTTCGTCGGCCGCGACACCTTCACCGCCATGCTCGAGCGCAATGAGTTTCTCGAACATGCGCAGGTCTTCGACAACCTCTACGGCACGTCCCAGCGCTGGGTGGAAAAGACCCTCGCCGACGGCAACGACCTGATCCTGGAGATCGACTGGCAGGGCGCGCAGCAGGTGCGCCGGCTGATGCCCCAGGCGCAGTCGATCTTCATCCTGCCGCCCAGCCAGCAGGCCCTGCGCCAGCGCCTGACCAACCGCGGCCAGGACAGCGACGAGGTGATCGAGCGGCGCATGCAGGAAGCGGTGAGCGAGATGAGCCACTATGTGGAATACGATCACCTAGTGATCAACGACGATTTCGCCCACGCGCTGGAAGACCTCAAGGCGATCTTCCGCGCCCGCCAGCTGCGCCAGGACGCCCAGCAGCAACGCCATGCCGAGCTGCTGCAGAGCCTGCTGGCCTGAAACGGGCGAGAGAAGGCACTTCCATTCAGATTGGCGATTTTTTAGACTATCCAGTCCGCCCGGCATTCTCCGGGCTTCCATTTTAGTAACGAGGAACACCATGGCCCGCGTCACCGTTGAAGACTGCCTGGACAACGTCGATAACCGTTTCGAGCTGGTCATGCTCGCCACCAAGCGCGCGCGCCAGCTGGCCACCGGCGGCAAGGAGCCGAAGGTAGCCTGGGAAAACGACAAGCCCACCGTCGTCGCTCTGCGCGAGATCGCCTCGGGCCTGGTGGATGCTGAGATCGTTCAGCAGGAGGACGTGGTTGAAGAAGAGCCGCTGTTCGCTGCTTTTGAAGACGAGGCCAACAACGAGGCCCTGTAAGTCGATGTCAGGCCGACGAATCGGCGCGCCGCGATGTTCCGCTCGGCAGGGGGTTGACCCATGCCGAGCATAGACGCCTTCGCCGACCGGCTGTCGAGCTATCTGGGCCCGGATCAGGTCAACCTGGTCCGCCGCGCCTACTACTACGCCGAGCAGGCCCACGACGGGCAGCGCCGCCGCAGCGGCGAAGCCTACGTCACGCATCCGCTCGCCGTCGCCAACATCCTCGCCGACATGCACATGGACCATCAGAGCCTGATGGCGGCCATGCTGCACGACGTGATCGAGGACACCGGCATCGCCAAGGAAGCCCTCACCGGGCAGTTCGGCGAGACCGTCTCGGAACTCGTGGACGGGGTCAGCAAGCTGACCCAGATGAACTTCGAGTCCAAGGCCGAGGCGCAGGCCGAGAACTTCCAGAAGATGGCCATGGCCATGGCGCGCGACATCCGCGTGATCCTGGTGAAGCTGGCCGACCGCCTGCACAACATGCGCACCCTGGAAGTGCTGTCGGGCGAAAAGCGCCGGCGCATCGCCAAGGAAACCCTGGAAATCTACGCTCCCATCGCCAACCGGCTGGGCATGCACAGCATGCGCGTGGAATTCGAGGACCTGGGCTTCAAGGCCATGCACCCGATGCGTTCCGAACGCATCCGCCAGGCAGTCAAGAAAGCGCGCGGCAACCGCCGCGAGATCGTCGGCAAGATTCAGGAATCGCTGGTCAACTGCCTCGCCCGCGAAGGCATGGAAGGCCAGGTCCTGGGCCGCGAGAAGCACCTGTTCAGCATCTACAAGAAGATGCGCGGCAAGCGCAAGGCGTTCAACGAGATCATGGACGTCTACGCCTTCCGCATCATCGTCGACAAGGTCGACACCTGCTACCGCGTGCTCGGCGCCGTGCACAACCTGTACAAGCCGTTCCCCGGTCGATTCAAGGACTATATCGCGATTCCCAAGGCCAACGGCTACCAGTCGTTGCACACCACGCTGTTCGGCATGCATGGCGTGCCCATCGAGATCCAGATCCGCACCCGCGAGATGGAAGAGATGGCCAACCACGGCATCGCCGCCCACTGGCTGTACAAGTCCAGTGAAGAAGAAGCGCAGAAAGGCACCCATGCCCGCGCCCGCCAGTGGGTGAAGGGCATCCTCGAGCTGCAGCAGCGCGCCGGCAACTCGCTGGAATTCATCGAGAACGTGAAGATCGACCTGTTCCCGGACGAGGTCTACGTCTTCACGCCCAAGGGCCGCATCATGGAGCTGCCCAAGGGTTCGACCGCCGTGGACTTCGCCTACGCCGTGCACACCGACGTCGGCAACAGTTGCATCGCCTGCCGTATCAACCGCCGCCTGGCGCCGCTGTCCGAACCGCTGCAGAGCGGCGCGACGGTGGAAATCGTCACCGCGCCGGGCACCCGGCCGAACCCCGCCTGGCTCAACTTCGTGGTCACCGGCAAGGCGCGCACGCATATCCGCCATGCGCTCAAGCTGCAACGCCGCTCCGAGTCGATCAACCTCGGCGAGCGCCTGCTGAACAAGACCCTGGCCGGCTTCGACAGCCACCTGGAGAAGATCCCGCAGGAACGCATCCAGGGCGTGCTCAACGAATACCGCATGGAAGTCTTCGAGGACCTGCTCGAGGAAATCGGCCTGGGCAACCGCATGGCCTACGTGGTCGCGCGCCGCCTGCTGTCCAGCGAAGGCGAGGAAGCGCCCAGCGCCGAAGGGCCGCTGGCGATCCGCGGTACCGAGGGCCTGGTGCTCAGCTACGCCAAGTGCTGCACGCCGATTCCGGGCGACCCCATCGTCGGCCACCTGTCAGCCGGCAAGGGTATGGTCGTGCACCTGGAGAACTGCCGGAACATCAGCGAAATCCGCCACAATCCGGAAAAGTGCATCCAGCTCAGCTGGGCCAAGGATGTCACCGGCGAATTCAACGTCGAACTGCGCGTCGAGCTGGAGCACCAGCGCGGCCTGATCGCCCTGCTGGCGACCAGCGTCAACGCGGCCGACGGCAACATCGAGAAGATCAGCATGGACGAGCGCGACGGTCGCATCAGCGTGGTCCAGCTCGTCGTCAGCGTGCATGACCGTGTGCACCTGGCCCGCGTCATCAAGAAGCTGCGCGCGCTCAAGGGCGTGATCCGCATCACCCGCATGCGCAGCTGATCCCCACCCCAAGGAGTCGACATGACCAAGACCGTTATCCACACCGACAAGGCACCGGCCGCCATTGGCACCTACTCCCAGGCGATCAAGGCTGGCAACACCGTCTATGTCTCCGGTCAGATCCCGCTGGACCCGAAAACCATGGAACTGGTCGAGGGCTTCGAAGAGCAGACCGTCCAGGTCTTCGAGAACCTCAAGGCCGTCATCGAAGCCTCCGGCGGCTACCTGCACGACGTGGCCAAGCTGAACATCTTCCTCACCGACCTGTCGCACTTCGCCAAGGTCAACGAGATCATGGGCAAGTACTTCACCCAGCCCTACCCGGCCCGCGCCGCCATCGGCGTTGCCGCCCTGCCCAAGGGCGCCCAGGTCGAGATGGACGCCATCGTCGTCCTGGAATAAGCCGTAACTCCCAAACGGGGCCTTCAGGGCCCCGTTTTCTTGTCTGCAAGGAGCACACATGCGTCGCGCCCTGATCCTGAGCGCCCTGGTCAGCCTGCTCACCGGCTGCGCCGGCACCCCGTCCGACCCTTCCGGCGTCTGGGTCAACCAGGCCGCCATCGATGCTGCCGGCAAGGGCGGCAAGCTGCGCGAGGCGCTGCTGGCCTACGGCCCGAACCTGGAATGGAAGCTGGACACCAAGGCCCGTCAGGCCACCTTCAGCAACGGCTTCGAGCTGGGCGAAGGCCAACTGACCGCCGAAGATCCCAAGCACTACCGCGTCGACTTCTACGGCAGCAACCAGGAATCCCTGGAGCTGGACGGCAAGGAGCTGGTGCAGGTGGGCAGCGACAACTGGCCTGAGCAGCGCTTCCAGCGCCCCAAGGAGCAGCCCGCCGCGCAAGGCCCGGCCGGCAGCACCTTCGAGAACGCGCTCTACGCCGCGTACCTCAAGGGCACCTGGATCATCGAGGAAGGCGACGGCAAGGGCAGCAAGGTCAAGTTCGCCCCCAACGGCAGCCTCGAGGGCATGCCCGGCTTCGATCGCTACGCGCTGTGCCTGGCCGGCGACTGCGCGGCGATGAGCGGCGACAACGACAGCATCTGGCTGCAACAGGGCCAGCAGGGCCGCGAATACCTGTTCGAGCGCGACGGCGACAAGCTGGAGCTGTTCGAAGCGGTGAACCGCGCCCAGGCCGACGAGATGCCCAGCTACGAACCCGGCAACAAGGTCTGGACCCTGGAGCGCGATTGACCTGCGCGAGCGGGGGCGATTGACGCAACGTCAGCGCAGCCCGCTCCACAGCAGCCAGCCCCCGAGCGCCAGCAGCAGGCCGCCGCAGAGGCGGTCCAGCGCCGTGACCCGGCGCTTGAGCCAGCCTCGCCAGCGCGGGCGATCCAGCAGGCGCACCAGCGCCATGTCCCACAGCAGCACCACCGTGCCCATCCACAGCACGCAGACGCCCAGCGCCCAGCCCGGCAGGTGGAACTGCCCGAGCACGCCGAACAGCCCAGTGTAAAAGATCGGCAGCTTGGGGTTCAGGCTGCTGGCCAGCAGGCCCTCGCGCATACCGCGCAGGAATCCACCACTGCGCAGCGCTCCCCGCTCCATGGGAATTTCCAGCTCCCGCCGCGCCAGCACCGCCTGCGCACCGAGCCAGACGAAGTAGGCGCCACCCAGCAGCTGCACCACCCGCAGGCCCTGGCTCGCCACGTCCGGCAGCAGGCCGAGGACGAACAGCACCAGCAGCATGCTCGCCAGATTGGCCAGGGCGATGCCCGCCGCGCAGCCGTCGGCATGGCGCCGCCCCCGCAGCAGCGCGGCGCGGATCAACAGGAAGAAGTCCGGCCCCGGCGACAGCAGGGCGGCGAAGTGGGTGCTGGCGACCAGCGCGAAAGCGGCGAACATGGCGATCTCCCGGAAAGCGGCGTCGCGCAGTCTGGAAGCGTCGGGGCTCGCCGGTCTTGGAAGAAAGTCAGGTGCGCGTGGCGCGCAGGAAGCGCCCCGGCGTGACGCCGGTGAAGCGGCGGAAGGTGCCGGAGAAGTGCGCCTGGTCGTAGAAGCCCAGGGCCAGCGCGACGTCCAGTGGCTTCTCGCCGGCCACCAGCAGGCGCTTGGCTTCGCGGATACGGCGCTGCAGCAGGTAGGTGTGCGGCGGCACGCCATAGGCGTTGCGGAAGGCGTCGATCAGGTGGCGCGGATGGCGCTGCAGCAGCGCAGCCAGCGCTTCGAGACTGACCGCCTCGCGGTAGTGCGCCTCCAGGTAGTCGCGCAGTCTTGCGGTCACGCTGCCATCGCGCGAGGCCGAGGCAGCCGGGCGCATGCCGCCGTGGCGAACGAACACCAACTCCAGCAGCGCCAGCAGTTCGCTCTCCAGCGCCAGCGCATCGTTGCGCTCGAACTCGCTGGCGACGCGCCGCAGCGCCTCCGCCACCTGCCCGTCATCGTGCGGATTGAGCGCCTGGAAGCCCCGCGGCAACTGCTTGCGCCCCAGCAGCGGGAGCAGGCGCGATTCCTCGATGTAGAGCATGCGATAGACCAGCCGCTCGCTCTCGGCATTGCCGGTGTGCGGCTCCTCCGGGTTCATCAACGACAGGGTGCCGGCCGGCAGCACGTGGTGCGCGCCGCGGCACTGGTAGCCACCGGCACCCTGGAGGATGGCGCCGATGGCGAAGGCATCGTGGCTGTGACGCCCGAATGGCTGGCCGGAGAAGTCCGCATGGAACAACTCCACCCCAGGCAACCAGGGGCGCGCCAGCAGCCGGTTGGCGTCCATCAGACCTTTCAGTCCTGCTTGCCGGCGAGGATGGCCGCATAGCCTTCGCGGAAGCTCGGGTAGCGCGGCGCCCAGCCCAGGGCGCGGGCGCGGGCATTGCTGCAGCGCTTGCTGCCGGCGCGGCGCACGGTCTGCTCGTCGGCCCAGTGGGTGACGCCCAGCTGCTCGCGCAACCAGCCGACCACCTCGTGCAGCGCCGCCGGCTCGTTGTCCACGCCGAGGTAGCAGTCCTCAAGCACAGCGCCGCTGCGGTCGGCTTCCAGCAGCGCGGCGAGCAGGCCGGCGGCGTCTTCGGCATGGATGCGATTGGCGTACAGCGGCGGCTCGCTGGCGACCCGGTAGCCCTCGCGCACCTGCCTGAGCAGCCACTCGCGGCCGGGACCGTAAATGCCGGTGAGGCGCACGACGCTGGCGGGAATGCCGCTGTGCAGCGCCAGTTGCTCGGCTTCGAGCATCACGCTGCCGGAGTAGCTCTGCGCCTGGGCCGGCGAGCTCTCGTCGACCCACTCGCCGTCGCGCTGGGCGTACACGCCGCTGCTGGAGACGAACAGCAGGCGCCTGGGCGTCTGCCCGCGCTGCTGCAGCCAACCGAGGGTGTTGCGCAGCCCTTCGACGTAGGCGGCGCGGTAACCGGCTTCGTCGTGCTGGCTCGCGGCGGCGCAGAACACCAGGTAGTCCAGCCGACCCACCGGCCAGGTGTCCGGGCATTCGAGCTGGCCCAGGTCACCGGCCACCGGCAGCACTTCCAGCGGCAGTGCGGCGACCGTGCGACGCAGGCCGTGGACGCGCCAGTCGCGCGCGGCCAGCTGGCGGCCCAGGCGGCTGCCAACGTCGCCGCAGCCGACGATCATCAGGCTGGGGAAGGTGCTCTTGCTCATGCTTGGCTCCGCGAATCAAAGCTCGGCAGTTTAGCGCGGTTGGTTCGCGGCGGTGCAGCCGCTATGCTTGGGCCACCTCAACGGACTTAGTCGCCATGACCCTTACCGAACTGCGCTACATCGTCACGCTTGCCCAGGAGCAACACTTCGGCCGCGCCGCGGAGCGCTGCCACGTCAGCCAGCCGACGCTGTCGGTGGGCGTGAAGAAGCTCGAAGACGAGCTCGGCGTGCTGATCTTCGAGCGCAGCAAGAGCGCGGTACGCCTGACCCCGGTCGGCGAAGGCATCGTGGCGCAGGCGCAGAAGGTGCTGGAGCAGGCCCAGGGCATCCGCGAACTGGCCCAGGCTGGCAAGAACCAGCTGACCTCGCCGCTCAAGGTCGGCGCCATCTACACCATCGGCCCGTACCTGTTCCCGCACCTGATCCCGCAGCTGCACCGGGTCGCTCCACAGATGCCGCTGTACATCGAGGAAAACTTCACCCACATCCTGCGCGACAAGCTGCGTACCGGCGAGCTGGACGCGATCATCATCGCCCTGCCGTTCCAGGAAGCCGACGTGCTGACTCTGCAGCTGTTCGACGAGCCCTTCTACGTGCTGATGCCCGCGGACCATCCCTGGACCGCGAAGAAGACCATCGACCCGGAGCTGCTCAACGACAAGAGCCTGCTGCTGCTCGGCGAGGGCCACTGCTTCCGTGACCAGGTCCTGGAAGCCTGCCCCACCACCCACAAGGGCGGCGAGAACAAGCACACCACCGTGGAATCCAGCTCGCTGGAAACCATCCGCCACATGGTCGCCTCCGGCCTGGGCGTATCGGTGCTGCCGTTCTCCGCCGTGGACAGCCACCACTACGCGCCGGGCGTGCTGGAAGTGCGCCCGTTCAGCGCGCCCGTACCCTTCCGCACCGTCGCCATCGCCTGGCGCGCCAGCTTCCCGCGGCCGCGCGCCATCGAAGTGCTGGCCGACTCGATCCGCCTGTGCTCGGTCGCCAAGCCGACCGTCAAGGGTGAAGCCGAGCCGGCATGACCGATCTGTCGAACGTCCCGGTCACCGCGCTCAAAGGCGTGGGCGCCGCGCTGGAAGAAAAGCTGGCGAAGGTCGGCCTGGAAAACCTCCAGGACATCCTCTTCCACCTGCCGCTGCGCTACCAGGACCGCACCCGCATCACCCCCATCGGCGCGCTGCGCCCGGGGCAGGATGCGGTGGTCGAAGGCGTGGTCTCCGGCGCCGACGTGGTGATGGGCAAGCGCCGCAGCCTGCTGGTGCGCCTGCTGGACGGCACCGGCACCCTGAGCCTGCGCTTCTACCACTTCAGCCAGGCGCAGAAGGAAAACCTCAAGCGCGGCACGCACCTGCGCTGCTACGGCGAAGCGCGCCCCGGCGCCTCCGGCCTGGAAATCTACCACCCCGAATACCGCTCCCTGACCGATGCCGCCGCAGCGCCGGTGGAGCAGACACTGACGCCGATCTACCCCACCACCGAAGGCCTCACCCAGCAGCGCCTGCGCCAGCTCAGCGAGCAGACCCTGGCGCGCCTGGGGCCGTCGAGCCTGCCCGACTGGCTGCCGGCGGAACTGGCCCGCGACTACCGCCTGGGCCCGCTGGACGAAGCCATCCGCTACCTGCACCGGCCACCGCCGGACGCCGACCTGGAAGAACTCGCCGAAGGCCGCCACTGGGCCCAGCACCGCCTCGCCTTCGAGGAACTGCTGACCCACCAGCTGTCGCTGCAACGCCTGCGCGAGAGCGTGCGCTCCCAGGCCGCACCGCAGCTGCCGCCGGCCAGGAAACTGCCGGCGCTGTACCTGAAGAACCTCGGCTTCAAGCCCACCGGGGCGCAGCAACGCGTCGGCGCGGAGATCGCCTACGACCTCGCCCAGCCCGAACCCATGCTGCGCCTGGTGCAGGGCGACGTTGGCGCCGGCAAGACCGTGGTCGCCGCCCTCGCCGCCCTGCAAGCGCTGGAGGCCGGCTACCAGGTGGCACTGATGGCGCCCACCGAAATCCTCGCCGAACAGCACTTCCTCAACTTCACCAAGTGGCTGCAGCCGCTGGGTATCGAAGTCGCCTGGCTGGCCGGCAAGCTCAAGGGCAAGGCCCGCGCCAGCGCCCTGGAGCGAATCGCCGACGGCGCACCGATGATCGTCGGCACCCACGCGCTGTTCCAGGACGAAGTGAAGTTCAAGCGTCTGGCCCTGGTGATCATCGACGAACAGCACCGCTTCGGTGTGCAGCAGCGCCTCGCCCTGCGCCAGAAGGGCGTCGACGGCCGGCTCTGCCCGCACCAGCTGATCATGACCGCCACGCCCATCCCGCGGACCCTGGCGATGAGCGCCTACGCCGACCTGGACACCTCGATCCTCGACGAGCTGCCGCCCGGCCGCACCCCGGTGAACACCGTGCTGGTGGCCGACAGCCGCCGCATCGAAGTGATCGAGCGGGTGCGCGCCGCCTGTGCCGAAGGTCGCCAGGCCTATTGGGTGTGCACGCTGATCGAGGAATCCGAAGAACTCACCTGCCAGGCGGCGGAGACCACCTACGAGGAACTGTCCTCGGCGCTGGGCGAGCTGCGCGTCGGGCTGATCCACGGGCGCATGAAGCCGGCGGACAAGGCCGTGGTCATGGAAGCCTTCAAGGAAGGCCTGCTGCAACTGCTGGTCGCCACCACCGTCATCGAGGTCGGCGTGGACGTGCCCAACGCCAGCCTGATGATCATCGAGAACCCCGAGCGCCTGGGCCTGGCCCAGCTGCACCAGCTGCGCGGGCGCGTCGGACGGGGCAGTGCGGCGAGCCACTGCGTGCTGCTCTACCATCCGCCGCTGTCGCAGATCGGCCGCGAACGCCTGGGCATCATGCGCGAGACCTGCGACGGCTTCGTCATCGCCGAGAAGGACCTGGAGCTGCGCGGCCCCGGCGAGATGCTCGGCACCCGCCAGACCGGCCTGCTGCAGTTCAAGGTGGCCGACCTGATGCGCGACGCCGACCTGCTGCCGGCGGTACGCGACGCCGCCCAGGCCCTGCTGGCCCACTGGCCGCAATCGGTGAGCCCATTGCTGGCCCGCTGGCTGCGTCACGGCCAGCAATACGGACAAGTGTGATCTATTTCACCTTCATCGGTCAGTTGACTGCTCGGTCACGCTGACTGCGTGGTTATACTCCGACCCAGCCGTTGATAACCGGATCACATTCATGAGCGACGCCGCACGCGCCCCATCCGACTCCTCGCAGGCCCCCGAGGTCATCCTGCAGCTGCTCGCCAAGCTGGGCATCGCGTCTCGCGAAGTCTGCGACGCCACGACGCTGCCGGCCGCGCGCCGGGTCCAGGCCAGCCTGCTGGAAGACGCCGTCGGTACCCTGCTGGTGCTGTTCCCGCAGAGCCAGTTGCTGGACCTGAACCGCCTCGCCGAACTCACCGGGCGCAAGCTGGTGGCGGTCAAGCCCGATCGCCTGGAGCGCATGCTCGGCAAGCACCAGCTCGGCCGCCTGCCGGCGCTGCCGCCGCTGACCAGCTCGCCGTGCCTGTACGACGAGCGCCTGCTGCAGGAGCCGCAACTGCTGATCGAATCCGGCGCGCCGGGCACGCTCCTGGAAATTCCCACGGCGGCCTTCCGCGGCCTGCTGGAAAAAGCCAGTGCAGCGCGTTTTGGCGTGCCGCTGGAATCGATCCGACCGAACCTCGACCGCCCGGACGATGACCGCAAGGAAATCACCCAGGCCGTGCAGGCGTTCACCGCCCGCCGCATCCAGCAGCGCCTCGAGGAAACCATCGAGATTCCGCCGCTGCCGGAAACCGCGCAGAAGATCATCAAGCTGCGGGTCGATCCCAATGCCACGGTGGACGACATCACCGGCGTGGTGGAGACCGACCCGGCGCTCGCCGCGCAGGTGGTCAGCTGGGCGGCATCGCCTTACTACGCTGCGCCCGGCAAGATCCGTTCGGTGGAGGACGCCATCGTCCGCGTGCTGGGTTTCGACCTGGTGATCAACCTCGCCCTGGGCCTGGCCCTGGGCAAGACCCTGAGCCTGCCCAAGGACCAGCCGCAGCACGCCACGCCCTACTGGCACCAGGCGATCTACACCGCCGCGGTGATCGAGGGCCTGACCCGCGCCGTGCCGCGCGCCGAACGCCCGGAGGCCGGCCTGACCTATCTGGGCGGGCTGCTGCACAGCATCGGCTACCTGGTCCTGGCGCACATCTTCCCGCCGCACTTCTCGCTGATCTGCCGGCACCTGGAAGTGAACCCGCACGTCGAGCACAACCTGGTCGAGCAGCACCTGCTGGGCATCACCCGCGAGCAGATCGGCGCCTGGCTGATGCGCACCTGGGACATGCCGGAAGAAATCTACACCGCGCTGCGCTTCCAGCACGATCCGTCCTACGCCGGCGACTGCTCGGCCTACGCCAACCTGGTGTGCCTGGCGACCCGCCTGCTGCGCAACCACGGCATCGGCAGCGGCCCGGAGACCGACATTCCGCAGGACCTGCTGGATCGCCTGGATATCCCGCGGGAGAAAGCCGAGGACGCCGTGCGCAAGGTGCTCGACGCCGAAGCGGTGCTGCGCGAGCTGGCCAGCCAGTTCAATCCGGGACACTGATACGCCTTTCGTAGGAGCGAGCTTTCCCATCACACGAAAAAGGCCCCGTCAGGGGCCTTTTTTCCATCCGTCGAAAGTGCCTCAGGCGGCCTTCTTGTCGCTGGCCGGGGCGGCTTTCTTCTTCGGCTTGAGGTACTTCACCAGGCCCTGGAACCAGATCACCAGGCCAGGGTTGCCCTGGATCTGGATGTCCTTGTTCTGGATGCCCTGCATGAACGCCAGCTGAGGGTTCTTCGAGGTCATGGTGGCGAAGCCGTAGGCGCCATCCTTGAAGCCCAGCGCGAAGGCCGGCTGTGGATGGGTGCCGCGACGGGCGCTGACCTTGAGGTCCTTGACGATGTAGTGGCGGGCGACCTTGCCGTCGAGCGTGTGGAGCTGGAACACCAGGTCCTTGCCTTCGAGCTGCTTCTGGAACGCCGGGTTTTCGCGGCTGGCCTTGGCCATCAGGCGACCGAGCATCCACAGGAGAAGACGGAATTTCATGCACAAACCTCGACGTTCGAGACAATAGTCTGCGCATTGTAGCCAGTTTGAAAACGGACTACATCCGGTCTTTTGGAGGGATTATGTAACCGCAGGAGGCAACCCGGAGCCGCGCAGGCCCCGGGCCAGACACGATCAGTTGACGGCGTCTTTCAGCGCCTTGCCCGGTTTGAAGGCAACGGTGTTGCTGGCTTTGATCTTGACCGGTTGACCGGTTTGCGGGTTCTTGCCAGTACGGGCGCCACGGTGGCGCTGAACGAAGGTACCGAAGCCGACAAGGGTAACGCTGTCCTTGCGGTTGAGCGCGCCAGTGATTTCATCCAGCAGCGCGTTCAGCACCTTGTTGGCTTGTTCTTTGGTGAGGTCGGCCTTCTCGGCGATCGCGGCGGCGAGTTCTGGTTTACGCATAAATGCCTCTTTGACGGTTTGTTGTTGTTGTGTCCGTGCTGTCTTCCCAACAGCGCCCAAGGCACCGCAGGCTCGCCGTACAGGCTCTAGGCTGCGGCAGACGGGGGGAGAATGGCACGCCGCAGGCTGGTACGCCAGTATCGTCTGACAATTTGCGAGCACTTTCCCAAGGCAAATACGCCATTGGCGACGCCTGTCACGCCAGTAGTGCCGGCAACTCCTTGTTCAGCGAGAGTTTTTCGCTCACGGCGGCCCCGGTCAGGGCATAGCCGAGCAATCGACCGGCGGTATCCCGGCATAGCACCTTGAGGTCCGGGCCAGAGCCTTCCACCTGCCATTCGCCCTCGCTGCCGCGCGGTGGCGGCGACACCACCAGCGGGCACACCGGCGTTTTCACCGTCACCGGCATGGCGCCGTAGGCCACCGGGGTCGGCTTGCCGGCCAGCGTCTGCGCCAGCGCGCGGGCGCAGGACATCAGCGGCATCACGTAGAGCAGGTTGAGGCCGTCGACTTCGGCGCAATCGCCCAGGGCATAGATATTGGCATGGGAGGTGCGCAGCTCGCGGTTCACCATCACGCCGCGGTTGACGTCCAGGCCGGCAGCGGCGGCCAGATCGACGCGCGGGCGCAGACCGACGGCGGAAACGACCAGGTCGCAGGCGATCACCTGGCCATCGGAGAGGTGTGCTTCCAGCGCATCGCCCGCGCGCACCAGGCGGTTCAGCACCGGGCCGAGGTGGAAGCGTACGCCGAGGCCTTCCAGCCCCTGCTGTACCGCCTGGGCGGCGGCCGGGTGGAGCAGGCCGGGCATGACCTGTTCGCAGGGCGCCACCACGTCGATCTGGTAGCCGCCGCTGGAGAGGTCGTTGGCGAACTCGCAACCGATCAGGCCGGCGCCCAGCAGCAGCACGCGGCGCTTGCCGGCGGCAGCGCGGCGGAAGCGCGCGTAGTCTTCCAGGTCGTTGATCGGGAAGACCAGGTCCTGGGCGTCGCCGTCGACCGGCACGCGGATGGTTTCGGCGCCCCAGGCCAGCACCAGGTCGCGGTAGTGGATCTCTTCCTCGCCGATCCAGATGCGCCGGTGGCCCGGGTCGATGCCGGTGACGCGGGTATGGGTGAGGATGCGCGCCTTGAGCTGGTCGGCCATGGCGCCGGCTTCGGCCATGGCCAGGCCGTCGGCGTCCTTGTCCTTGGAGAAGCCGGTGGAGAGCATCGGCTTGGAGTAGGAGCGGCCGTCGTCGGCGGTGATCAGCAGCAGCGGCGTCTCGCTGTCCAGCTTGCGCCACTCGCGGGCCAGGTTGTAGCCGGCCAGGCCAGTTCCGATGATCACCAGCGGTGCGTTGTCGCTCATTGCTCTCTCACCTCAAGAATCGCCACCCGGTAAAGACGGCACTTCGTAAAGACGGCACGGCGGCCGTGGGGCCGCCGCATGAATTCGTTCTGACGGGGGCTTACGAGATTTCGATCATCTCGAAATCGATCTTGCCCACGCCGCAATCCGGGCACACCCAGTCCGCGGGGATGTCCTCCCAGCGCGTGCCGGGGGCGATGCCCTCGTCCGGCAGGCCCAGTGCCTCGTCGTAGATGAAGCCACAGACCACGCATTGCCATTTGCGCATCGACCAGCCCTCCTGCGATTGCCCGCTGACGCTAACGCATCGGCGCGCACCGGCCAACGGCGGGCGCGACGCCGGGCTCCGTCAGCAGGGCCAACCCGGCGCTCCTGCAGTCTACCGCGTCAGGCGGGCACGTGCCGGGGCCACAAACGCCGACGGCGGCCCGAAGGCCGCCGTCGCGGGAATCCATCCTGGCGGGATCAGCCGATTTCGATCATCTCGAAATCCAGCTTGCCGACGCCGCAATCGGGGCACAGCCAGTCTTCCGGCACGTCTTCCCAGCGGGTACCGGCGGCGATGCCCTCTTCCGGCCAACCCTTGCTCTCGTCATAGATCAGGCCACATACCACGCACTGCCACTTCTTCATCAGCTCTCACCCTCAGGTTCTTGTCGCTTGGACGTCAGTGCATCCAATGTCCGGCTTTGTACTGGCGATACCGCCTGCGCGCAAGTCCCTTGAAAATCACCGGATGACCGGCCAAACCTTTGGTGGGGTTTTGCGTAAGGCACTCTTGCGGACAACGCAATCGGAGCCGCAAAGCCGCCATGTTAAGCTGCCGCGTCCCTGGCCAACCGCAGTACCCATCGTGCCCGAAGCCGCCCTGATCCACCCGCCCCGCTGGCTCACCGCCGCCCAGTTGCATCCTGCGCCGACCGCCCTGATCCAGGACTGGTTGTTCGATGAAGGATCGCTGACGCGCCGGCTGACCGCCCTCTCTGCCGACCACTTCGCCGTGCAGCCGCTGGCCGAGGGCTGGCACCGCCTGCGCACCGACGAGTGCGCCGCGCTGGGCGTGCCGGACGGCAGCCAGGGCTGGGTGCGCGAGGTGTACCTGAAGGGCCACGGCACGCCCTGGGTATTCGCCCGCAGCGTGGCCGCGCGCGCGGCGCTGGAAGGCTCGGGCTTCGACCTGCGCCTGCTCGGCACGCGTTCGCTGGGCGAGTTGCTGTTCAGCGACCGCGCCTTCCAGCGCGGCCCCATCGAGGTGTGCCGCTACCCCGCCGCCAGCCTGCCCGCCGACGTGCGCGCGGAGCGCCTGTGGGGACGCCGCTCGTGCTTCAGCCGCGATGGCCTGGGTGTGCTGGTCGCCGAGGTTTTCCTGCCGTCGCTGTGGCACCGGGTGGAACAACAGCCCGTATAATTCCCGGATCGTTTTCCGGAGGCTGCCATGTTCGTCGCCCTGATCAAACCCCTCGCCCGCCTGCACCCCCGCGCCTGGGACTTCATCCAGCTGACGCGCATGGACAAGCCGATCGGCATCTACCTGCTGCTCTGGCCGACGCTGTGGGCGCTGTGGATGGCCAGCGGCGGCGTGCCGAGCGCGAAGAACCTGGTGATCTTCGTCCTCGGCACCGTGCTGATGCGCATGGCCGGCTGCGTGATCAACGACTTCGCCGACCGCAAGCTGGACGGCCACGTCGAGCGCACCAAGGCTCGCCCGCTGGCGACCGGCAAGATCACCGTGCGCGAGGCCTGGATTGCCTTCTTCGTGCTGCTGGGCGCCAGCTTCCTGCTGGTGCTGTGCACCAACGCGCAGACCATCTGGCTGTCCTTCGGCGGCGCGGCGGTGGCGGCGCTCTACCCCTTCATGAAGCGCTACACCTACTACCCGCAGGTGGTGCTCGGCGCGGCGTTTTCCTGGGGCATTCCGATGGCCTTCACCGCGGCCGGCGGCACGTTGCCGGCGGTGGCCTGGCTGCTGTTCTTCGCCAACGTGCTGTGGACGGTGGCCTACGACACCTACTACGCGATGACCGACCGCGAGGACGACCTGAAGATGGGCATGAAGTCCACGGCGATCCTCTTCGGCGACGCCGACCGGGTGATCAACCTGACGCTGCAGGGCCTGATGCTCCTGCTGCTGATCCTCGCCGGCAACAAACTGGCGATGCACCTGACGTACTACCTCGGCCTGGCCGTGGCGGCCGGCTGCTTCGCCTGGCAGTTCCACTCCACGCGCGACCGCGAGCCGATGAAGTGCTTCAAGGCGTTCCTGCACAACCACTGGGCGGGGCTGGCGATCTTCCTCGGCACGGTGCTGGACTTCGCCCTGCGCTGAGCGCGGCGACCTTGTAGGAGCGAGCTTGCTCGCGAACCCGCTTGATACTGAAGTGCCAGGCAAAGTTCGCGAGCAAGAACTGGGCGTCCCCCTCGCTCCTACATGAAGCCGTTACGGCTTGGCCATGTGCCAGACGCCCATCTTGCCTTCGCCGGCCATGTCGCCGGCCTTCTTGTCCTGCACGAAGGTGTACAGCGGCTTGCCCTTGTAGGCCCACTGCACCGTGCCGTCATCGCGCTTGATCAGGGTCCACTCGCCCATGGCCTTGGCATCCGCCGAGGCCATCAGCGGCGGCCAGTTCTGCGCGCAGCCGCCGTTGCACATCGACTTGCCGCCGCTGTCCTTGTCGAAGGTGTAGAGCGTCATGCCCTTGGCATCGACCAGCATGCCGTTCTTCTCCATGCCGGGCTCGCCGGCCAGGGCGGACACGGCCGGCAGCATCAGGCCCAGTGCCAGGGCCGGGAATAGCAGTTTCATAGCGCTTCTCCTCTGGTGAGGTGGAAACGGCGCGAGCATCGGCGCAAGGGCGGGCGGGATTGCAGGCAGGGCCGGCCGGGCTACGTCGACAACGCACTCACTACCGTCATCGCAACACTCCGGCGTCGGGGCGCCGGGCACACCGCCGACCGGGCCGGTGCGTTCCGTTTGCGCCGCACGGTGAATGCACGGCGACCCTCTGAGCATAGACGAGCGCTCTGGAACGAGGCTCGGCTACCATCGGGGTGTCACATTCATGAAATATTTCCGTTATCTAATGCGGCGCAATACAGAAATTCTGAGGCCTCAGCATGGTTGGCAAGACAATCCTCATCGTCGATGACGAAGCTCCGATCCGGGAAATGATCGCCGTGGCCCTGGAGATGGCCGGCTACGAGTGCCTGGAGGCCGACAGCGCGCAGACGGCCCACGCGGTGATCGTCGATCGCAAGCCGGACCTGATCCTGCTCGACTGGATGCTGCCGGGCACCTCCGGCATCGAGTTGGCCCGCCGCCTCAAGCGCGACGAGCTGACCTCGGCCATCCCGATCATCATGCTCACCGCCAAGGGTGAGGAGGACAACAAGATCCAGGGCCTGGAAGTCGGCGCGGACGACTACATCACCAAGCCGTTCTCCCCGCGCGAACTGGTCGCACGCCTGAAGGCCGTGCTGCGCCGCACCGGTGCCGGCGACAGCGAGACGCCCATCGAGGTCGGCGGCCTGATGCTCGACCCGATCAGCCACCGCGTGACCATCGACGGCAAGCCCGCCGAGATGGGCCCCACCGAGTACCGCCTGCTGCAGTTCTTCATGACCCACCAGGAGCGCGCCTACACCCGCGGCCAGCTGCTGGACCAGGTCTGGGGCGGCAACGTCTACGTCGAGGAGCGCACCGTCGACGTGCACATCCGCCGGCTGCGCAAGGCCCTGGGCGAGGTCTACGAAAATCTGGTTCAGACCGTGCGCGGCACCGGGTATCGTTTCTCGACCAAAAGCTGACCGAGTCCTCGACTCGACGGGCACAAGGAACGGAATGTCGTGACCCAGAACTGGAGTGGCGTGCTGATACGCCACCTGCTGCTCGTCGTCGCCGGCGGCGCATTGCTCGGGCTGGTGACCGGCCAGTACGGCTGGGCCATCGCCGTGGCGCTGGGCGCCTACCTCGGCTGGTCGACCTGGCAACTGCTGCGCCTGCACAAGTGGCTGAAGAACCACCAGCCCGACGAGGCCCCGCCCGATGGCTACGGCCTGTGGGGCGAGGTGTTCGACAGCATCTACCACCTGCAGCGGCGCAACCAGCGCGCCCGCGGGCGCCTGCAAGCGGTGATCGACCGCATGCAGGAATCCACCGCGGCGCTGCGCGACGGCATGATCCTGCTCGACCGCGACGGCAACCTGGAGTGGTGGAACCAGTCCGCCGAGCGCCTGCTGGGGCTCAAGAGCCCGCAGGACGGCGGCCAGCCGGTGACCAACCTGGTGCGCCATCCGCGCTTCAAGGAATATTTCGAGGCCGAGGACTACCGCGAGCCGCTGGAACTCACGTCGCCGATCAACGACAACCTGCGCTTGCAGTTCCACATCACCCTCTATGGCGCCGGCGAGCACCTGATGCTGGTGCGAGACGTGACCCGCGTCCACCAGCTGGAACAGATGCGCAAGGACTTCGTCGCCAACGTCTCCCACGAGCTGCGCACGCCTCTGACGGTGATCGCCGGCTACCTGGAGACGCTGCTGGACAACGTCGAGGACGTGAACCCGCGCTGGACCCGCGCGCTGCAGCAGATGCAGCAGCAGGCCGGGCGCATGCAGAACCTGCTCAACGACCTGCTCCTGCTGGCCAAGCTGGAAGCCACCGATTACCCCGCGGACAACAAGCCGGTGGCGGTGGACCTGATGCTGTTGTCGATCCGCAACGACGCCCAGGCGCTGTCCGGGGCGCGCAACCACCGCATCAGCCTGGAGGCGGATGCGAAGGTGAAACTCAAGGGCAGCGAGGCCGAGCTGCGCAGCGCCTTCTCCAACCTGGTGTTCAACGCCGTGAAGTACACCCCCGACGAGGGCGAGATCCGCATTCGCTGGTGGGCGGACGAGCAAGGCGCGCACCTGGCCGTGCAGGACAGCGGCATCGGCATCGACCCCAAGCACCTGCCGCGCCTGACCGAGCGCTTCTACCGCGTGGATTCCAGCCGCAACGCCAGCACCGGCGGCACCGGGCTGGGCCTGGCCATCGTCAAGCACGTGCTGCTGCGCCACCGCGGCACCCTGGACATCAGCAGCGTGCCGGGCAAGGGCAGCAGCTTCACCTGCCACTTTCCGCCGCAACAGGTGGAAAGCCGCGCATAAGCGTGCCCGAGGTCGACTCTGGTATAGACGGGCTTGCCAGGCGGGCCCCGCGAACCGCATTCTTGTCCGTCCATTCTTGAACCAACAGAACCATGGACCCTTCCCCTAGTAGCAACTTCCTCACCTATTTCGCCGATTTCGGCCTGATCCTGTTCGCCCTGTTCCTCGTCGTGCTCAACGGCTTCTTCGTCGCCGCCGAGTTCGCCATGGTCAAGCTGCGCTCGACCCGCGTGGAGACCATCGCCAACCAGCACGGCTGGCGCGGCACCATCCTGCGCAAGGTGCACAACCAGCTCGACGCCTACCTCTCCGCCTGCCAGCTGGGCATCACCCTGGCCTCCCTGGGCCTGGGCTGGGTCGGCGAGCCGGCCTTCGCCGAGCTGCTCGAACCGCTGCTGGCCGCGGTCGGCGTGCACTCCGAGGAAGTCATCCGCGGCGTGTCGTTCTTCACCGCCTTCTTCATCATTTCCTACCTGCACATCGTGGTCGGCGAGCTGGCGCCCAAGTCCTGGGCGATCCGCAAGCCGGAGCTGCTATCGCTGTGGACGGCGGTGCCGCTGTACCTGTTCTACTGGCTGATGTACCCGGCCATCTGGCTGCTCAATGCCAGCGCCAACGCCATCCTGAAGATCGCCGGCCAGGGCGAGCCGGGGCCGCACCACGAGCATCACTACAGCCGTGACGAGCTCAAGCTCATCCTGCACTCCAGCCGCGCCCACGACCCCAGCGACCAGGGCATGCGCGTGCTGGCCTCGGCGGTGGAGCTGGGTGAGCTGGAAGTGGTGGACTGGGCCAATTCCCGCGAGGACCTGGTCTACCTGGAGCGCAACGCGCCGCTGGACGACATCCTCGCCACCATCCGCCGTCACAAGTACAGCCGCTACCCGGTGTACGACAGCGAGAAAGGCGAGTTCATCGGCCTGCTGCACATCAAGGACCTGCTGCTGGCGCTGGCCACCCTGGACAGCCTGCCGGAGTCCTTCGACCTCGACGAGCTGACCCACCCGCTGGAGAAGGTCACCAAGCACCTGCCGCTGGCGCGCCTGCTGGAGCAGTTCCGCCAGGGCGGCTCGCACTTCGCGCTGGTGGAGGAAGCCGACCACAAGATCGTCGGCTACCTGACCATGGAAGACGTGCTGGAGGTGCTGGTCGGCGACATCCAGGACGAACACCGCAAGGCCGAGCGCGGCATCGTCGCCTACCAGCCCGGCAAGCTGCTGGTGCGCGGCGACACCCCACTGTTCAAGCTGGAGCGCCTGCTGAGCGTCGACCTGGACCACGTCGAGGCGGATACCCTCGCCGGCCTGGTTTACGACACGCTCAAGCGCGTACCGGAGGAAGAGGAAGTGCTGGATACCGAGGGCCTGCGCATCATCGTGAAGAAGATGAAGGGCCCGAAGATCGTCCTCGCCAAGGTGGTGAAGCTCGACTGAGCGCCTCGCCCCTGAATGAAAAAGGCTGCCTTCGGGCAGCCTTTTTGCATTCTGCAGGAGCGAGCTTGCTCGCGAACCCGCCCAGCTCCAACGTCGCCGGCTAGCACTGTTCGCGAGCAAGCTCGCTTCTACAGGCAGTCCGCTGAGGTCAGTGCTCCCGGACCACCGCGAAATTCGGCAGCGTATCCACCGGCTGGGCGAAGTCGTAGGGAATCGAGACGAGGTCCAGGCCGACGTTGCGCTGCACCACGAAGTGCAGGTGCGGGCCGCTGCTGTTGCCGGTGTTGCCCGACTTCGCCAGCGGCGAGCCGGTGGCGACGCGCTGGCCCTCACGCACCAGCACCGAGCCGCGCATCAGGTGCAGGTACACCCCCATGGTGCCGTCGTCGTGGAGGATGCGCACGAAGTTGCCGGAGGGGTTCTTGCCACGCCCGTTCTGGCTGTTTTCGACTTTCACCACGGTACCGCCGCGCGCGGCGATGATCGGCGTGCCCACCGGCATGGCGATGTCCATGGCATAGCGCCCCTTGGGCGTGAAATGGCTGTAACGGCCGTTGGCGCCCTGGGTCAGGCGGAACGGGCCGCCCACCCAGGGCAAGGCGTACTGGTAGGACTGCGGTGTGGGCCGTGGGTCACCCAGGGCATAGGTGAGCTTGGGCTTGTAGCGCATCGGCTTGCTCGGGTCCCGCGGGGCGAGGGTAGCGAGGCGGATCGAACTGCGCGGCGGCAGCACCCAGCGAATCGGTTTCGCCGGCGCGCCGACGGCGTTCTGCGCGCCCGTCACGCTCAGCTCCACCTCCACCGGTGCGTAGAGGTCGTTGCGCACCTGCAGCGTTTCGCCGCCGGCGTGCTTCTTCGTCTCCAGCTTCACCTGCTCTTCCAGGTGCTCGACCATGCGATCACGGAAAACGAACACAGCCGCGCCCGGCACGGCCTTGTCCGTGTAGGTGACCACGCCGTTGGCGTCGGTGTACTTGTAGATGGTGACGGCCGAAGCCGTTCCGGATGCGGCCAAGAGACCGCACAGGAGGATACTGCGCCCTAGCATGTCGACTCTGGTTATAGGTCACTGCGACGCAACGAAGACTAGCAGCGTAGCCCGTACGTCGCGACCTGCCGCCGGTCGGGGTGTGAAGCAGTACTGCCCACCGGTCGGCGCGTGCCCCGGCGGCTCAGGCGCCGGGCACGTAGTGCTTCTGCGAACTGCCGCGGGCGATCAGGCGCGACAGGTAGTCGAGCTTCTGCGGATCGCGATCGACGAAGCGGAAGGTCAGCTGCAGCCACTCGCTGTCGGGCTTGGGCTCCAGCGCGGCGACGGCATGCAGGTAGCCGTTGAGGCGAGCGACGTCGCTGTCTTCCTCCAGGTCCAGCACGGCGCTTTCCAGCACCTGCGGCAGCGGCGTGCCGCGCTTCACCACCAGCAGCGCCTCCTTGAGGCTGAGCGCCTTGATCACGCAGGGCAGGCTCGCCGACGGCAGGCGCAACTGGCCCTGCTGGCCCTTGGCGCCGCTGCGGGCGGCCGGCGCGGCAGCGGCCGGTGCCGGAGCAGCCGGGCGCGGCGCAGCAGGCGCGGCCGCCGGACGCACCACCTCGGCCTTGCCGCCGGTCAGCGCGGCCAGCGAGTCGTTGGGCATGGAGCCGACCAGGCTGCGCTGCGGCGCCTGGGCGGCGAGCGCCTCCAGCTTGCCGGCGCGGGACAGCGCCTTCTTCACCTTGCTCACCAGCTGGTCGTTGGAGAACGGTTTGCCGATGAAGTCGGAAACGCCGGCCTGGATGGCCTGCACCACGTTTTCCTTGTCACCGCGACTGGTCACCATGATGAACGGCGTGGTCTTCAGGCTGTCCTGCTCGCGGCACCAGGTAAGCAGCTCGATGCCCGACATCTCGGGCATTTCCCAGTCGCAGAGGATCAGGTCCACGGCCTGGCGGGCGAGGAACTGCTGCGCCTTGCGGCCGTTGACCGCTTCTTCGATCTGCAGGCCGGGGAAATGGTCCCGCAGCCCCTTCTTCACCAGGTCACGGATGAACGGAGCATCATCCACGACCAGCACACTGACCTTGCCCATCGGCATCTCCCTAAACGATAGGGCGAAGGATAGCCTTGCCGGGTGGCTACATGCCATTGGCGCAGGACCGCTCGGCCATAAAATGACGAACCCGGCGCGCGGCCGGGTCCTTTTTGGTACGGGCGTCAGGCTTATTCGGACTTGTCGGCCTTGCCGGCGGTGCCCTGAACCTCTTCCTTCATGCGGGTCAGGCCGATGTGCCGGACGTCGGTCCCGCGCACCAGGTAGATCACCAGTTCGGCGATGTTGCGCGCGTGGTCGCCGATGCGTTCCAGCGAGCGCAGGGCCCAGATGACGTTGAGCACGCGGGAAATGGCGCGCGGGTCTTCCATCATGTAGGTGACCAGCTCGCGCAGGGCGGTCTTGTACTCGCGGTCGACGGTCTTGTCGTACTGCGCCACCGACAGCGCCAGGTCGGCGTCGAAGCGGGCGAAGGCGTCCAGCGCCTCCTGCACCATCTTGCGCACCTGGTTGCCGATATGACGGACCTCGACGTAGCCGCGCGGCGACTCGCCTTCCTCGCACAGCTGGATGGCGCGGCGGGCGATCTTCGAGGCTTCGTCGCCGATGCGCTCGAGGTCGATCACCGACTTGGAGATGCTGATGATCAGGCGCAGGTCGGAGGCGGCCGGCTGACGGCGGGCGAGGATGCGCAGGCACTCCTCGTCGATGTTGCGCTCCATCTGGTTGATCTGGTCGTCGATCTCGCGCACCTGTTGCGCCAGGCCCGAGTCGGCGTCGATCAGCGCGTTGACGGCGTCGTTGACCTGCTTCTCCACCAGCCCGCCCATGGCCAGCAGATGGCTGCGCACGTCTTCCAGCTCAGCGTTGAACTGCTGGGAGATGTGGTGGGTGAGGCTTTCTTTGTTGATCATGTGCAAACCCTTGAAAGGTGCGAAGTTCAGAACTCAGTCTTTTTCCGGTCTCATCCGGAGCATTGAGGCCCTTGAGAAATCTTCGCTGGCGCGAAGGCGGAGCGCCGACAGTACATCCCGTACGGCAAGCTCCGCCGACAAAGCCAGAGGAGATTTCTCATGGCCTCAACCGTAGCGACCGGTGATGTAGTCTTCCGTCTGCTTCTTGGCCGGGTTGGTGAACAGGGTATCGGTATCGCCGAACTCGATCAGCTTGCCCATGTACATGAACGCCGTGTAGTCGGAAACGCGCGCGGCCTGCTGCATGTTGTGGGTGACGATGACGATGGTGAACTTGGATTTCAGCTCGTAGATCAGCTCTTCGATCTTCAGGGTGGAGATCGGGTCCAGCGCCGAGCAGGGTTCGTCGAGCAGCAGGACTTCCGGCTCCACGGCGATGGTGCGGGCGATGACCAGGCGCTGCTGCTGGCCACCGGACAGGCCGAGGGCGGACTCATGCAGGCGGTCCTTCACTTCGTCCCACAGCGCGGCGCCCTTGAGGGCCCACTCGACGGCTTCGTCGAGCACGCGCTTCTTGTTGATGCCCTGGATGCGCAGGCCGTACACCACGTTCTCGTAGATGCTCTTGGGGAACGGGTTGGGCTTCTGGAACACCATGCCGACGCGGCGGCGCAGTTCGGCGACGTCGACGTTCTTGGCGAAGATGTTGTGCCCGTCGAGGCGGATCTCGCCCTTCACATGGCAGCCATCGACCAGGTCGTTCATGCGGTTGAAGCAGCGCAGCAGGGTGGACTTGCCGCAGCCGGACGGGCCGATGAAGGCGGTCACGCGCTGCTTCGGAATGTTCATGCTGACGTCGAACAACGCCTGCTTCTCGCCGTAGAACAGGCTCAGGCCGGGCACTTCGAGGGCGACGGTTTCGCTTTCCAGGTTCATGCCCTGGCGGTCGCCGCGGCCGAGCGCGCCGATGTCGATGCCGTGGGTTGCGGTTTCGTGTTGCATGTTCAGTCTCCTTGGGAGGCTTGGCGGCGAGCCGGGCCCGCCGCCTGCAGAATCAGTTTTCCAGCGCCTTGTACTTTTCGCGCAGGCGGTTACGGATGGCGATGGCCGAGAAGTTCAGCAGGGCGATCACCATCACCAGCAGCAGCGCGGTGGCGTACACCAGCGGGCGCGCGGCCTCGACATTCGGGCTCTGGAAGCCGACGTCATAGATGTGGAAGCCCAGGTGCATGATCTTCTGGTCCAGGTGCACATAGGGATAGTTGCCGTCCACCGGCAGCGCCGGGGCCAGCTTCACCACGCCCACCAGCATCAGCGGCGCCACTTCACCGGCGGCGCGAGCCACGGCGAGGATCAGGCCGGTCATCATCGCCGGGCTGGCCATCGGCAGGACCACTTTCCACAAGGTCTCGGCCTTGGTCGCGCCCAGGGCGAGGGAGCCTTCGCGGGTGGCCCGCGGGATACGCGCCAGGCCTTCCTCGGTGGCGACGATCACCACCGGCACCGCGAGGATGGCCAGGGTCAGCGAGGCCCAGAACAGCCCCGGCGTGCCGAAGGTCGGCGCCGGCAGGGCTTCGGGGAAGAACATGCGGTCGAGCGAGCCGCCCAGCACGTAGACGAAGAAGCCCAGGCCGAACACGCCGTAGACGATCGCCGGGACGCCCGCGAGGTTGTTCACCGCGATGCGGATGATCCGGGTCAGCAGGCCCTGGCGAGCGTATTCGCGCAGGTAGACCGCGGCGATCACGCCGAACGGGGTGACGATCACCGCCATTACCAGGGTCATCATCACGGTGCCGAAGATGGCCGGGAAGATACCGCCCTCGGTGTTGGCTTCACGCGGATCGTCGCTGAGGAATTCCCACAGCTTCTTGAAGTAGAAGCTCAGCTTGGCGCCCACGCCCATCTGGTTGGGCTGGTAGGCATGCACCAGCTTGCCGACGCTGATCTCGGTCTGCTGGCCGGAGGCGTCGCGCATGACGATGCTGTCGCGGTTGAACTCCGCGTGCAGGGCGTTGAGCTGTTCCTCCAGTACCTTGTACTGGGCGTTCAGCTCGGCACGGCCGGCGGCGATATCGGCCTCGGCAGTGGCGTCCAGCTTGTTGTTCAGCTGCAGGCCACGTTCCTTCAGGCGCAGACGCTCCAGGCCGTGGTTGATGCCGCCGATGTCCTTCTTCTCCAGCTGGTAGAGCTTGGCGTAGAGCTCATCGACGCGCTTGAGGCGGGTCTGCAGCTCGGCCATGGCGCCTGCGCCTTCGGCGACCACCTTGCCATTTTCCTTCACGCTCAGCAGGTAGCCGTAGAAGTTGCCCCACTCGCGGCGCTCCAGGGTCACCAGCTCGGCCGGATGGCGCTTGTCGCCCAGCCATTCGCCGATCACCCAGGAGAAGTCGCTGCCATAGAGGTCGCGGTTACCCAGCTTGAGCAGCTCGCGGGTCATGAACTCCGGGCCGTCGTCCGGCACCGGCAGGCCGGCGCCACGCAGGCGGGCACGCGGCACCTGCTCGACCTGGACTTCTTCGCCGATCAGGGTCTTGGCGGCTTCACCCGGGACGCTGTAGGTCGCCTCGATCACATCCGCCGGCCAGAAGTGGCCGAGGCCGCGCACGGCGATCACGGCGAGCAGGCCGATGGTCATGATCACGGCGATGGACACCGCCCCTGCGTTCATCCACACCCAGGGAGTACCGCTGGCGAACCACGCTTTGACGGATTCCTGTTTCTGTTTCACGGAACTAGCCTCGTCAGGCGTCGCTTAGAGCGACGCGTATTTCTTGCGCAGGCGCTGACGGATCAGCTCTGCCAGGGTGTTCATCACGAAGGTGAAGGACAGCAGTACCAGTGCCGAAAGGAACAGCACGCGGTAGTGAGTCCCGCCCACCTCCGACTCGGGCATTTCCACCGCGACGTTCGCCGCGAGGGTGCGCATGCCCTGGAAGATGTTCACGTCCATCACCGGGGTGTTGCCGGTGGCCATCAGCACGATCATGGTCTCGCCCACCGCGCGGCCGAGGCCGATCATCAGGGCCGAGAAGATGCCCGGGCTGGCGGTCAGGATCACCACGCGGGTCAGCGTCTGCCAGGGCGTGGCACCCAGGGCGAGGGAGCCGTAGGTCAGGCTCTTGGGCACGCTGAAGATGGCGTCTTCGGCGATGGAGAAGATGTTCGGGATCACCGCGAAGCCCATGGCCAGGCCGACCACCAGGGCATTGCGCTGGTCGTAGGTGATGCCCAGGTCGTGGCTGATCCACAGGCGCATGTCGCCGCCGAAGAACAGGGTCTCCAGGTGCGGGCTCATCCACAGGGCGAAGGCGCCGGTGGCGAGGACCACGGGGATCAGGATCGCCGCTTCCCAGCCGGCCGGCAGGCTCAGGCGGATGCGCTCGGGCAGGCGGCTCCAGATCAGGCCGGCGGCGAGGATGCCCAGCGGCGTGAGCAGCAGCAGGCTGAAGATGCCCGGCAGGTGGCCTTCCACGTACGGTGCCAGGAACAGGCCGGCGAAGAAGCCGAGGATCACCGTCGGCAGCGCTTCCATCAGCTCGATCACCGGCTTGACCTTGCGGCGCATGCCCGGGGCCATGAAGTAGGCGGTGTAGACGGCGGCGGCGATGGCCAGCGGCGCGGCGAGAATCATCGCGTAGAAGGCGGCCTTCAGGGTGCCGAAGGTCAGCGGCGACAGGCTCAGCTTGGGCTCGAAGTCGGTGGTCGCGGCGGTGGACTGCCAGACGTAGGACGGCTTGTCGTAGCTCTCGTACCAGACCTTGCCCCACAGCGCGCTGAAGGACACTTCGGGGTGCGGGTTGCTCAGGCTGAAGCGACGCAGCTCGCCGCCCTGCTCGAGGATCAGGCGGTTGGCGCGCGGCGACAGGGCCAGCGGGCCGGCGGACGGGGCGACGTTCTCCACCAGCAGCGTGCGGTGCGCGGTACTGTGGAAGATGCCCAGGTTGCCTTGCTTGTCGAGGGCCAGGAAGCCCTTGCGGCGTTGCTCCGGCGCGATGCTGGAGATCGGCTGGTCACCCAGCTTGAAGTCGCGCACGTGGGACAGGCGCGGTTCGCCGTCCTCGCCACGGGCCATGAACCACTGGCTGATGCCACCCTTGGAGTTGCCGACCATCAGCGAGATGCCGCCCAGCAGCTGGCTGCTGGCAGTCACTTCGGCGGAGGCATCATCCAGCAGCTTGTAGCGGCCGTTGAGCTGGTGGCTGTTGAGGTCGAACACGTCGGCCTGGGCGCGGCCATTGAGCACATAGAGCCACTGCTTACGCGGGTCCATGTAGATGGCCTTCACCGGCTCGGCGATCTGCGGCAGGTTGATGCGCTCTTCCTGCAGGGTGCTCTCGCCGGTGAGCATGTTTTCCTGCTGGGTCAGGCTCAGCAGCAGCAGTTCGCTGCCGGTGGACGCGGCGAGCAGCAGGCTGTCGTCACCCGAGACGATGGCGACGTGCTCCAGCGGACGACCCTGGGGGTCCAGGTTCATCGGCGCTTCGCCGTAGGGGTATTCGATGTGCGGTGCGATGGTCTTCTTGTTGTCCGGGTAGGTGACCTGGTAGCTGTGCTTGAACACCAGCACCTGGCCGTTGGACAGGCCCAGCGCCACGGTCGGGTGGCCCGGCTGGTCCTCGGCGATGGAGGTGACGCTGCTACCGGCCGGCAGCTTCAGCGCAACGCGGTCCATCTCGTCGCCTTTCTTGGCGTCGAAGAACACGACCTCGCCGTTGGCGGCGACGCGCATGCCCACCATGTTCTGCTCTTCGATGCTCAGCAGCAGCGGCGCCTGGGCCGTCTTCAGCCAGGCCGGAGCCAGGGGGTCACGCGTCTCCAGTTCGGCGCCGCGGAACAGCGGCAGCACGACGTAGGCGAGGTAGAAGAAAATCAGGGTGATGGCAGCCAGCACGGCGAGACCGCCGACCAGCACGTACCAACGGGTCAGTCGATCCTTGAGCGCCCGGATACGGCGCTTGCGCTGCAGGGCAGGCGTATTGAAATCGATCCGCTCGGGGAGAGAAGAAGTCATCGGGGAGTTGGCCATGTCGTTCATGGGGTGACACCCTAGCGGCTCTGTATGACAGAAAGATGACATGGAAGTGACGCGACAAAGCCCACCAGCAGAGCCTTGCTGGCGGGCCCGGTCGAGTATGCGTCAGCCCATGCCGGGCGGTGGTTTCCGCCCGGTTGGAGGACTGATTACAGACCCAGATCCTTGATCGCTTTCTCGGCGACTTTGGACGGCAGCGGGATGTAGCCGTCTTTCACGACAACCTGCTGGCCAGTCTTGGACAGCACCATCTTCAGGAACTGGGCTTCCAGCGGGTTCAGCGGCTTGTTCGGCGCCTTGTTGACGTAGACGTAGAGGAAGCGCGACAGCGGGTAGGTGCCGTTCAGGGCATTCGTCTCGTTGTCTTCGATGAATTCGCCGCCTTCCTTCTTGGCCAGGGCAACGGTCTTCACGCTAGCGGTCTTGTAACCGATGCCGGAGTAGCCCACGCCGTTCAGGGACTGGCTGACCGACTGAACCACGGACGCCGAACCCGGCTGCTCGTTCACGTTCGGCTTGTAGTCGCCTTTGCACAGGGCTTCTTCCTTGAAGTAGCCGTAGGTGCCGGATACGGAGTTGCGACCGAACAGTTGCACGGGCTTGTTGGCCCAGTCGCCGGTCAGGCCCAGATCGCCCCAGGTCTTCACTTCCGACTTGCCGCCGCACAGGCGGGTGGAGGAGAAGATGGCGTCGACCTGCTGCATGGTCAGGCCCTTGATGGGGTTGTCCTTGTGCACGAAGATCGCCAGGGCGTCCACGGCAACCGGAACAGCGGTCGGCTTGTAGCCGTACTTCTGCTCGAAGGCCTGCAGTTCGACGTCCTTCATCTTGCGGCTCATGGGGCCCAGGTTGGCGGTGCCTTCGGTCAGAGCCGGCGGCGCAGTGGAGGAACCGGCGGCCTGGATCTGCACGTTCACGTTCGGGTACAGGCGCTTGTACTCTTCCGCCCACATGGTCATCAGGTTGGCCAGAGTGTCGGAACCGACGCTCGACAGGTTGCCCGACACACCGCTGGCTTTCTGGTATTCCGGCAGGGCCGGATCAATCGCGGCTACCGCACTGGCGGTGCCTACGCCTGCAGCGACAAAAGTCAGGGCCGCCATCAAACGCTTGAGTTTCATGCCTTGCTCCTTGAGGAGAATGGGGTTGGATGGAACGGGGGCCAGTATCGTCAGGCCGCATGAAGACTCTATGACGCGAATGTGACAGTTGGATGAAATGCCATCAGTCTGTTGGCAAGCGGTTGCAACAACGCCCAGCGGAGTAGCCTGCAGGGCGGGAAAGGGCGTTCCAGAGCCTTCCCAAGGGCGCTGATGCTCTTCGTAGGAGCGAGCTTGCTCGCGAATCAGGCGAACACACATCACCCCAGGCGGGCTTCAGAAGCGAGATTTACAAAGGGCAGCCTGAGCAGCACACCCAGCTTTTTCGCGCGCAAAAGCAAAACCCCCGGCCAGCGATGCTGACCAGGGGTCTTGGGATAGGAGCTTGACGATGACCTACTCTCACATGGAGAAACTCCACACTACCATCGGCGATGCGTCGTTTCACTACTGAGTTCGGGATGGGATCAGGTGGTTCCAACGCTCTATGGTCGTCAAGCAATTCTTTAGGACGCTCGTGGCAGTTGCACACGCTCATCCGAATTCGGGTATGTGACAGGTAATTTGCGGTTCACACGAACTTTCGGTTCGTTACGTCTTCACCGTACAACACACAAATTGTTTGGGTGTTATATGGTCAAGCCTCACGGGCAATTAGTATCGGTTAGCTCAACGCCTCACAGCGCTTACACACCCGACCTATCAACGTCGTAGTCTTCGACGGCCCTTCAGGGGAATCAAGTTCCCAGTGAGATCTCATCTTGAGGCTAGTTTCCCGCTTAGATGCTTTCAGCGGTTATCTATTCCGAACATAGCTACCCGGCAATGCCACTGGCGTGACAACCGGAACACCAGAGGTTCGTCCACTCCGGTCCTCTCGTACTAGGAGCAGCCCCTCTCAAATCTCAAACGTCCACGGCAGATAGGGACCGAACTGTCTCACGACGTTCTAAACCCAGCTCGCGTACCACTTTAAATGGCGAACAGCCATACCCTTGGGACCGGCTTCAGCCCCAGGATGTGATGAGCCGACATCGAGGTGCCAAACACCGCCGTCGATATGAACTCTTGGGCGGTATCAGCCTGTTATCCCCGGAGTACCTTTTATCCGTTGAGCGATGGCCCTTCCATACAGAACCACCGGATCACTAAGACCTACTTTCGTACCTGCTCGACGTGTCTGTCTCGCAGTCAAGCGCGCTTTTGCCTTTATACTCTACGACCGATTTCCGACCGGTCTGAGCGCACCTTCGTACTCCTCCGTTACTCTTTAGGAGGAGACCGCCCCAGTCAAACTGCCCACCATACACTGTCCTCGATCCGGATAACGGACCAGAGTTAGAACCTCAAGCATGCCAGGGTGGTATTTCAAGGATGGCTCCACGCAGACTGGCGTCCACGCTTCAAAGCCTCCCACCTATCCTACACAAGCAGGCTCAAAGTCCAGTGCAAAGCTACAGTAAAGGTTCACGGGGTCTTTCCGTCTAGCCGCGGATACACTGCATCTTCACAGCGATTTCAATTTCACTGAGTCTCGGGTGGAGACAGCGCCGCCATCGTTACGCCATTCGTGCAGGTCGGAACTTACCCGACAAGGAATTTCGCTACCTTAGGACCGTTATAGTTACGGCCGCCGTTTACCGGGGCTTCGATCAAGAGCTTCGCTTTCGCTAACCCCATCAATTAACCTTCCGGCACCGGGCAGGCGTCACACCCTATACGTCCACTTTCGTGTTTGCAGAGTGCTGTGTTTTTAATAAACAGTCGCAGCGGCCTGGTATCTTCGACCGGCATGGGCTTACGTAGTAAATACTTCACCCTCGCCGGCGCACCTTCTCCCGAAGTTACGGTGCCATTTTGCCTAGTTCCTTCACCCGAGTTCTCTCAAGCGCCTTGGTATTCTCTACCCAACCACCTGTGTCGGTTTGGGGTACGGTTCCTAGTTACCTGAAGCTTAGAAGCTTTTCCTGGAAGCATGGCATCAACCACTTCATCATCTAAAAGACGACTCGTCATCAGCTCTCGGCATTAAGACCCCGGATTTACCTAAGATCTCTGCCTACCACCTTAAACTTGGACAACCAACGCCAAGCTGGCCTAGCCTTCTCCGTCCCTCCATCGCAGTAACTAGAAGTACAGGAATATTAACCTGTTTCCCATCGACTACGCTCTTCAGCCTCGCCTTAGGGACCGACTAACCCTGCGTCGATTAACGTTGCGCAGGAACCCTTGGTCTTTCGGCGTGGGAGTTTTTCACTCCCATTGTCGTTACTCATGTCAGCATTCGCACTTCTGATACCTCCAGCAAGCTTCTCAACTCACCTTCACAGGCTTACAGAACGCTCCTCTACCGCGCATCTTGCGATGCACCCGTAGCTTCGGTGTGTGGTTTGAGCCCCGTTACATCTTCCGCGCAGGCCGACTCGACTAGTGAGCTATTACGCTTTCTTTAAAGGGTGGCTGCTTCTAAGCCAACCTCCTAGCTGTCTAAGCCTTCCCACATCGTTTACCACTTAACCACAACTTTGGGACCTTAGCTGACGGTCTGGGTTGTTTCCCTTTTCACGACGGACGTTAGCACCCGCCGTGTGTCTCCCACGCTGACACTTCCAGGTATTCGGAGTTTGCATCGGTTTGGTAAGTCGGGATGACCCCCTAGCCGAAACAGTGCTCTACCCCCTGGAGTGATACGTGAGGCGCTACCTAAATAGCTTTCGAGGAGAACCAGCTATCTCCGAGCTTGATTAGCCTTTCACTCCGATCCACAAGTCATCCCCTACCTTTTCAACGGGAGTGGGTTCGGTCCTCCAGTCAGTGTTACCTAACCTTCAACCTGCTCATGGATAGATCGCCCGGTTTCGGGTCTATACCCAGCGACTAAATCGCCCTATTAAGACTCGCTTTCGCTACGCCTTCCCTATACGGTTAAGCTCGCCACTGAATATAAGTCGCTGACCCATTATACAAAAGGTACGCAGTCACCTAACAAAGTAGGCTCCCACTGCTTGTACGCATACGGTTTCAGGTTCTATTTCACTCCCCTCTCCGGGGTTCTTTTCGCCTTTCCCTCACGGTACTGGTTCACTATCGGTCAGTCAGTAGTATTTAGCCTTGGAGGATGGTCCCCCCATATTCAGACAAAGTTTCTCGTGCTCCGTCCTACTCGATTTCACTTCAAAGAACCTTTCACATACGGGGCTATCACCCACTATGGCCGCACTTTCCAGAGCGTTCTGTTAGATTCAAAGAAGCTTAAGGGCTAGTCCCCGTTCGCTCGCCACTACTAAGGGAATCTCGGTTGATTTCTTTTCCTCAGGGTACTTAGATGTTTCAGTTCCCCTGGTTCGCCTCTTACACCTATGTATTCAGTGCAAGATACCCGAGTTATCTCGGGTGGGTTTCCCCATTCAGAGATCTCCGGATCAAAGTCTGTTTGCCGACTCCCCGAAGCTTATCGCAGGCTACCACGTCTTTCATCGCCTCTGACTGCCAAGGCATCCACCGTATGCGCTTCTTCACTTGACCATATAACCCCAAGCAATCTGGTTATTGTCTCGAACGTGAAGACGACATTCGCCGAAAATTCGCGCTTGAACTCGCAAATTTTACCTTGACTTGAATAATCACCAGTGAAAGAGATTATTCAGTCTACTTCTATCACATACCCAAATTTTTAAAGAACGGTTCTGGCACAAAGACCAGACATCAATGTTCGTTCAACCTGAACATTCATGTCTGAGCTTTCGACGATTAATGGTGGAGCCAAGGAGGATCGAACTCCTGACCTCCTGCGTGCAAAGCAGGCGCTCTCCCAGCTGAGCTATGGCCCCTTATCGGATCAGCAGCACACCACAACAATTGGTGGGTCTGGGCAGATTCGAACTGCCGACCTCACCCTTATCAGGGGTGCGCTCTAACCAACTGAGCTACAGACCCAATCGTTCGGGCTTTGGCAGCTTGTCGACCTCACCCGCTCTCTATCCAAGAGCCGGGGGCGCGCTCAAACCAACCGAGCAGCAAACCTATCGTCTAACCAGTGAATCAAGCAATTCGTGTGGGAGCTTATGAAGAAGCTGAGATCTTCGATTAAGGAGGTGATCCAGCCGCAGGTTCCCCTACGGCTACCTTGTTACGACTTCACCCCAGTCATGAATCACTCCGTGGTAACCGTCCCCCTTGCGGTTAGACTAGCTACTTCTGGAGCAACCCACTCCCATGGTGTGACGGGCGGTGTGTACAAGGCCCGGGAACGTATTCACCGTGACATTCTGATTCACGATTACTAGCGATTCCGACTTCACGCAGTCGAGTTGCAGACTGCGATCCGGACTACGATCGGTTTTATGGGATTAGCTCCACCTCGCGGCTTGGCAACCCTCTGTACCGACCATTGTAGCACGTGTGTAGCCCTGGCCGTAAGGGCCATGATGACTTGACGTCATCCCCACCTTCCTCCGGTTTGTCACCGGCAGTCTCCTTAGAGTGCCCACCCGAGGTGCTGGTAACTAAGGACAAGGGTTGCGCTCGTTACGGGACTTAACCCAACATCTCACGACACGAGCTGACGACAGCCATGCAGCACCTGTGTTCCGATTCCCGAAGGCACCCTCGCATCTCTGCAAGGTTCCGGACATGTCAAGGCCAGGTAAGGTTCTTCGCGTTGCTTCGAATTAAACCACATGCTCCACCGCTTGTGCGGGCCCCCGTCAATTCATTTGAGTTTTAACCTTGCGGCCGTACTCCCCAGGCGGTCGACTTATCGCGTTAGCTGCGCCACTAAGATCTCAAGGATCCCAACGGCTAGTCGACATCGTTTACGGCGTGGACTACCAGGGTATCTAATCCTGTTTGCTCCCCACGCTTTCGCACCTCAGTGTCAGTATCAGTCCAGGTGGTCGCCTTCGCCACTGGTGTTCCTTCCTATATCTACGCATTTCACCGCTACACAGGAAATTCCACCACCCTCTACCGTACTCTAGTCAGGCAGTTATGGATGCAGTTCCCAGGTTGAGCCCGGGGATTTCACATCCATCTTACCAAACCACCTACGCGCGCTTTACGCCCAGTAATTCCGATTAACGCTTGCACCCTTCGTATTACCGCGGCTGCTGGCACGAAGTTAGCCGGTGCTTATTCTGTTGGTAACGTCAAAACAGCAAGGTATTAACTTACTGCCCTTCCTCCCAACTTAAAGTGCTTTACAATCCGAAGACCTTCTTCACACACGCGGCATGGCTGGATCAGGCTTTCGCCCATTGTCCAATATTCCCCACTGCTGCCTCCCGTAGGAGTCTGGACCGTGTCTCAGTTCCAGTGTGACTGATCATCCTCTCAGACCAGTTACGGATCGTCGCCTTGGTAGGCCTTTACCCCACCAACTAGCTAATCCGACCTAGGCTCATCTGATAGCGCAAGGCCCGAAGGTCCCCTGCTTTCTCCCGTAGGACGTATGCGGTATTAGCGTTCCTTTCGAAACGTTGTCCCCCACTACCAGGCAGATTCCTAGGCATTACTCACCCGTCCGCCGCTGAATCCAGGAGCAAGCTCCCATCATCCGCTCGACTTGCATGTGTTAGGCCTGCCGCCAGCGTTCAATCTGAGCCATGATCAAACTCTTCAGTTCAATACTGCTTGGGTTTTGAGAAAACCCTAAACTTGGCTCAGCAATCGCATGCTCAATTTAATGAGCTAAAACTCTCGAATTCACGAGTGTTACTTGCGTTGCTGATAATCAGTCGATCATCAGTCTTACATCACAAGCACCCACACGAATTGCTTGATTCAACTTGTTAAAGAGCGTTTGGCTGAGGCTTTCGTCTCAACCGAGGCGCGCATTCTACGCTAACCTCATCTTTCGTCAAGCTTTATTTTTCGAAAATTTCTTTTCTACTCAATCGCTTGTGCTTCAGCGAAGGAAACCTTCTCATCAGCGGGAGGCGCATTCTACAGCGATCAATGTCGCTGTCAACCACCTCGGCGACCTTCTTTTCAGCTCGCTGCCGGAGCAGCCAGTGAAGAGCAGCAAGTGAATCACCCGCCTGACCACCACTCTCAACTTCGAATCTCTGTAAGTACTTGATTTTCAAGTTCTTTCAGCAATTCGTCGCTGGGAGTGGTGCGCATTATAGGGAGTTTAAATTGGCCGTCAACGGCTAATTTAAACTTTCTGCAAAAAACTGTCCGGCCGATCAGTTTATGGCCATCCCCTGCCCTGCGAGCCGGCGTTCCTGGCGCAGCAGGTAGGTGCCGACCAACAGGCCCACCGCGCACAGCGCCACGACGTAGTAGGCCGGGCCGAGCGGGTCTTCCTTCATCAGCAGGGCAACCACCATGGGCGTCAGGCCGCCGAAGATGGCGTAGGCCAGGTTGTAGGAGAAGGACAGGCCGGTGAAACGCACCACCGCCGGGAAGGCGTTGACCATCACGTAGGGCACCGCGCCGATCACGCCGACACACAGGCCGGTGACCGCATACAGCGGGAACAGCCAGTCCGGATGGGCCTTCAGGCTGGTGTAGAAGGTCCAGGACACGATGCCGAGCAGGATGCTGCCCACTATAAAGGTGCGACCCGCGCCGAAACGGTCGGCGAGGCGGCCGGCCAGGATGCAACCGACGCTCAGGCAGACGATGGCCACGCTGTTGGCCTTCAGCGAGGTCGCCGCATCGAAGCCGTAGACAGTCTGCAGCACCGACGGGGTCATGAGGATCACCACCACGATGCCGGCGGACAGCACCCAGGTCAGCAGCATCGACAGTACAACGGCCGGGCGATGCTCACGAACCACCACGCCCAGCGGCACTTCCTCGGCCAGTTGCTTGCGCAGTTGCAGCTCGGCGAACACCGGCGTCTCGTGCAGCCAGCGGCGCAGGTAGACGGAGAACAGGCCGAAGATGCCGCCCAGCAGGAACGGGATACGCCAGGCGTAGCCCTGCACTTCCTCGGCGCTGTAAACACTGTTGATCAGGGTCGCCACCAGCGAACCGATCAGGATGCCCGCGGTCAGACCCGACGTGAGCGTGCCACAGGCATAGCCCACGTGGCGGTGCGGAACGTGCTCGGCGACGAACACCCAGGCGCCCGGCACTTCACCGCCGATGGCGGCGCCCTGGATGACGCGCAGCAGCAGAAGCGCCAGCGGCGCCCAGATGCCGATCTGCGCGTAGGTGGGCAAGAGGCCCATGATCAGCGTGGGCACCGCCATCAGGAAGATGCTCAGGGTGAACATCTTCTTGCGGCCGAGCAGGTCGCCAAAGTGCGCCATCACCACGCCCCCCAGCGGACGGGCCAGGTAACCGGCGGCGAACAGGCCGAAGGTCTGCAGCTGGCGCAGCCAGTCGGGCATGTCGGCAGGGAAGAACAGCTTGCCGACGACGGTGGCAAAGAACACGAAGATGATGAAGTCGTAGAACTCCAGGGCGCCGCCCAAGGCGGACAGCGAAAGAGTCTTGTAGTCGCTGCGGGTCAACGGACGTGACGCGGGCGCGGCAGGAGCGTTCACAGAAGGCATGGTGCTTGTTTTCTCTGCAGGCAAGGAGGCTGCGGCCGGCAGCCGCAGGTGCCGCACCATAGCAAATTGCGCAGAAGCGACACAGCGGCTGCGCCCGCGGGGATTTCTCGAAGTTCGGCGGTCGTCGCGCCGGTTCTCCCTCTATATAATGCGGGCAGGCCGATCAAAAGCTGTCCCAAGGCCTTGCGCCGGCAGGTGTCTTGGGAGAGTTTTTCCATCACCTCACCATGAGTACGCCGGGGGCAAGAGGCCCTTACCTATGATCGAGCTCGAACAAGAAGATCCTATCCCGCAGGGCGACCTGGCCTTGCAGATCACCGCCCTGCCGCGCGAGACCAACGGCTTTGGCGACATCTTCGGTGGCTGGCTGGTGGCGCAGATGGATCTCGCCGGAACCGCCATGGCCAGCCGCATTGCCGGTGGCCGCGTGGCCACGGTGGCCATCGACCGCATGGCCTTCCTGGTCCCGGTCGCAGTCGGCGCACAGCTCTCCTTCTATACCCAGACCCTGGAAGTCGGCCGCAGCTCGATCCGCATGCTGGTCGAGGTCTGGAGCGACGACCCGCTCTCCAGCGAATGGCGCAAGGTCACCGAGGCAGTGTTCGTCTTCGTGGCCATCGACGGCAGCGGCCGAACCCGCCCGGTTCCTCCGCGTCGTGGCTGATAAATGAAAACGCCGGCTCTCCTGCCGGCGTTTTCGTCTTCGCGTTTGCGAATCAGCGCAGCGGTTTTCCGCGCACCGGCGCACCTTCGGCCTTGTAGTAGGCCGCGGTGCTGCGTGGGAGTGCCGGGCGACCGCGCACCTTATCGGCAAGCTTCTCGGCCATCATGATGGTGGTGGCGTTGAGGTTGCCGGTGATGATCAGCGGCATGATCGACGCATCGATCACCCGCAGCCCTTGCATGCCGTGCACGCGGCCTTCGCCATCGACCACGGCCATGTCGTCCTCGCCCATCTTGCAGGAGCAGGACGGGTGGAACGCGGTTTCCGCATGTTCCCGCACGAACGCGTCGAGCTCGGCGTCGCTCTGCTTGTCCAACCCCGGGCTGATCTCGCGGCCGCGGTAAGGGTCCAGCGCCGGCTGGTTCATGATTTCGCGGGTGATCCGGATGGCGTCGCGGAACTCCTGCCAGTCCTGCTCGCAGGACATGTAGTTGAACAGGATGCTCGGATGCTTGCGCGGATCGCGGGAGGTCAGGTTGATCCGCCCGCGGCTGGGCGAGCGCATGGAGCCGACGTGGGCCTGGAAGCCGTGCTCGCTGACTGCGTTGCTGCCGTTGTAGTTAATGGCGACCGGCAGGAAGTGGTACTGAATGTTCGGCCACTCGAACTCCGGACGGCTGCGAATGAAACCGCCCGCCTCGAACTGGTTGCTCGCGCCCAGGCCGGTACCGAGGAACATCCACTCAGCACCGATCTGCGGCTGGTTCCACCATTGCAGTGCCGGGTACAGCGACACCGGCTGTTTGCAGGCGTACTGCAGGTACATCTCCAGGTGGTCCTGGAGGTTCTGGCCGACGCCGGGCAGGTCATGGACCACGTCGATGCCCAGGTCGCGCAGCAGCGATGCCGGGCCGACGCCGGAGCGTTGCAGCAGTTGCGGCGAGGCGATGGCGCCGGAGCACACCAGGACTTCGCGTCGGGCGCGGACTTCCTTCAGGGCGTTGTCGTTGCCATGCAGGTAGGTCGCCCCGATGGCGCGCTTGCCGCTGAACAGGATGCGGTCGGTCAGCGCGTGGGTGACGATGGTCAGGTTCGGCCGCTCGCGGGCCTGGTCCAGGTAGCCACGGGCGGTGCTGGCGCGGCGACCCTGCGGGGTGACGGTGCGGTCCATCGGACCGAAGCCTTCCTGCTGGTAGCCGTTGAGGTCCTCGGTACGCGGGAAGCCCGCCTGCACGCCGGCCTCGACCATGGCGTGGAACAGGGGGTTGTTGCCGGCCTTGGGCGTGGTGACGCTCACCGGGCCGTTGCCGCCGTGGTAGTCGTTGGGGCCGATGTCGCGGGTCTCGGCCTTGCGGAAGTACGGCAGGCAGTCGAGGTAGGTCCAGTCTTCCAGGCCCTTTTCCTGCGCCCAGCCGTCGAAGTCCATGGCGTTGCCGCGGATGTAACACATGCCGTTGATCAGCGAGGAGCCGCCCAGGCCCTTGCCGCGCCCGCACTCCATGCGGCGGTTGTTCATGTGCGGCTCGGGGTCGGTCACATAGGCCCAGTTGTAGCGGCGACCCTGCAGCGGGTACGCCAGCGCCGCCGGCATCTGCGTGCGGAAGTCGGCGCGGTAGTCCGGGCCGCCGGCCTCGAGCAGCAGCACGCTGACGTCGGCGTCCTCGGTCAGGCGGGTAGCCAGTACGTTACCGGCGGAACCGGCACCGATGATGATGTAGTCGTATTCCTGGGACATGCAGGCCTTCCTCTTTTTCAGGCACGACACCGCCCGCGACGCGTGCGCGCCGGTGTCTGCGTGTTGGGGATGGCCGGTGGTCAGGGAGTCATGCCTGCGACCGGCCTTTCATGGCTCGATCGCGGCGATCAGAACACCGAGGTGTAGTCGCCCAGCTCTACCTGTACGGATTTGATGCGAGTGTAGTGAGCCAGGGTGGTCAGGCCGTTCTCACGACCGACACCCGATTGCTTGTATCCGCCAACCGGCATCTCGGCCGGCGACTCGCCCCAGGTGTTGATCCAGCAGATGCCCGCTTCCAGGCGGTGGATCGCCCGGTGCGCGCGGGCCAGGTCCTGGGTCACGACGCCGGCGGCGAGGCCGTACTCGGTGTCGTTGGCGCGGCGGATAGCCTCGTCTTCGGTGTCGTAGACGAGGATGCTCATGACCGGCCCGAAGATTTCCTCGCGGACGATGGTCATGTCGTCCGTGCAGTCGGTGAACACGGTCGGCGCCACGTACGCGCCGTTTCCGAACTCGCCGTGGGTGACGCGCTCGCCGCCGCACAGCAGGCGGGCCTTCTGCTCCTTGCCGGACTCGATGTAGGAGAGAACGCTCTCCAGGTGCGGGAAGCTCACCAGCGGGCCGAAGTTGGTGGTTTCATCCTGCGGGTTGCCCAGGCGGATGCGCTTCACGCGCTCGAGCACCTTGGCCTCGAAGCGCGCCTGCAGGTTGCGCGGGATGAACACGCGGGTGCCGTTGGTGCACACCTGGCCGGAGCTGAAGAAGTTGGCCATGACGGCGATGTCGGCGGCGCGGTCGAGGTTGGCGTCCTCGAAGATGATCAGCGGCGATTTGCCGCCCAGCTCCATGGTGACGTCCTTGAGCGAGGAGCTCGACGCACTGGCCATGACCTTCTTGCCGGTGGAGGTGCCGCCGGTGAAGGAGATCTTCTCGATGACCGGGTGCTCGGTCAGCCACTGGCCGACTTCGCGGCCGCTGCCGGTGAGCACGTTGAACACGCCATCGGGCAGGCCGGCCTCGGTGTAGATCTCGGCGAGCTTCAGGGCGGTCAGCGGGGTGACTTCGCTGGGCTTGAAGATCATCGCGTTGCCGGCGGCCAGGGCCGGGGCGGATTTCCACAGGGCGATCTGGATCGGGTAGTTCCAGGCGCCGATGCCGGCAACCACGCCCAGCGGCTCGCGACGGGTGTAGACGAAGCTGGTTTCGCGCAGCGGGATCTGTTCGCCCTCGATGGCGGGCACCAGGCCGGCGTAGTACTCGAGCACGTCGGCGCCGGTGACGATGTCGACGAAGCGGGTCTCGGCCAGCGGCTTTCCGGTGTCGAGGGTTTCCAGTTCGGCGAGTTCGTCATTGCGCTCGCGGAGGATCTCCACGGCGCGACGCAGGATGCGCGAACGCTGCATGGCGGTCATCGCCGCCCAGACTTTCTGCCCTTGCACCGCCGCCTGCACGGCGCGCTCGACGTCGTCCTTGGAGGCACGCTGCACCTGGGCGAGGACTTCACCGTTGGCCGGATTGATGGTCTCGAAGGTGGCGCCACTGGTGGCTTCCACGTAGCGACCGCCAATGTAGAGCTTCTGTACTTCGAATCGAGCCATGGTGCAGGTGTCCTCTCTTATAGGTGTCAGCGCAAGGCTGCGCCCGCTATCCGGGGCGCTTGGCCAGTTGTTGGTCGAGATAGTCGTAGGCAATCGCCAACGCCTGCTCGGTGTCGAAGGCGTCGCCCGAAAGCGCGCCCCGCAGCCAGAGTCCGTCGATCAGCGCGGCCAGACCGCGCGCGGCGCTGCGGGCCTGGTCCAGCGGCAGTTCACGGCGGAACTGGCTGCACAGGTTCGAATACAGCCGGTGGTCGTTGATCCGCTGCAGGCGGCGCAACTGCGGCTGGTGCATGCTGCTGGCCCAGAACGCCAGCCAGGTCTTCATGGCCGGGCCGTTGACCTGGGAGCTGTCGAAGTTGCCGGCGATGATGGCCCGCAGATGCGAGCGCGGTTCGTCGTTGCGCAAGGTAGCGCGACGCTCGGCGACGGCCTTGCTCAAGGCCGACATCAAATGTCGCATCGTGGCGTCCAGCAGCCCGTTCTTGTCCTGGAAGTAATGGCTGATGATGCCGTTGGAGACCCCCGCCAGGCGGGCGATCAGGGCGATGCTGGCGTCACCCATGCCCACCTGGTCCACCGCCTCCAACGTGGCGTGGATCAACTGGGAACGGCGAATCGGCTGCATACCGACCTTGGGCATTTCGTTTCTCCTCTTCGCCTGGACGTACCTGTGCCGTCCGGCGAGTTGTGGGCCAGTCTATTTTGTTTTTATTGAACGTTCAATCAAGTAAGAATAAGCTGCGCTCCGTGAACCTCTCCGAGCCTTGTGTGCAAGCTGGCCCGAGCCGTTCATCGCCGCGCCATTTTCCAACCTTCAAGGATCGCAGAATCCAGCTGGGAAGTGTCGGGTGGCAATGCTGTGTCTGTGGTTTGCGGCCCGTCGCCGTGCCTTAGTCGCGCTCGCCGGCGGCCGCCATGCGTTCACTGTCATGGGGTCATCCTCCAAATGAGTACTGCTTCGCCAATAAAAACAAACGAGCAGGTACGTCTGAATCCGATCGTGTTCTACGGTTCCACCGTACTGATCCTGGTTCTGACCGCCGCCCTCATTCTCTTCCCCGATAGCGCCGGGGCTGTCCTGAACCGTACGCAGGCGTGGCTGTCGCACAGCTTCGGCTGGTACTACATGCTGGCCATCGGGAGCTATCTGTTCTTCGTCCTGTGGATCGCCTTCTCGCGCTACGGCCAGCTGAAGCTCGGCGCCGACCACGAGAAGCCCGACTTCAGCTACGGCGCCTGGGCCGGCATGCTGTTCTCCTCCGGCATCGGCATTTCGTTGCTGTACTTCGCTGCCTCCGAGCCCATCGACCACCTCTACCACCCGCCCGAAGGCGTGGCCGGCACGCCGCAGGCGGCTCGCCAGGCACTGCAGCTGACCTTCCTGCACTGGGGCGTGCACGGCTGGGCGATCTACGCACTGGTGGGCCTGGCCGTGGGCTACTTCGCCTACCGCCACCGCCAGCCGCTGGCCCTGCGCTCGGCCCTGCTGCCGATCCTCGGTGAGCGCTGGGTGAAGGGCGGCGCCGGCCATGCGGTGGACTGCTTCGGCATCTTCGTCACCCTGCTGGGCCTGGTGACCAACCTGGGCATCGGCGCGCTGCAGGTGTCCTCGGGCATCGAGTACCTGACCGGCATGGAGCATTCGAAGACCACTCTGCTGGTCGTGCTGCTGGTGATGAGCCTGGTGGCGACGCTGGCCGCGGTTTCCGGCATCGAGAAAGGCATCCGCCGGCTGTCCAACCTGAACATCGTGCTGTTCAGCTCGCTGCTGCTGTTCGTGCTGGTCTGCGGTTCCACCCTGGAGCTGCTCAACGGCTTCGTGCAGAACCTGGGCGATTACCTCAACGGCCTGGTGCTCAAGACCTTCGACCTCTACGTCTACACCGGCGGCGGCGCCGGCAAGAACGAAGAATGGCTGGGCCTGTGGACCCTGTTCTACTGGGCCTGGTGGATTTCCTGGGCGCCCTTCGTCGGCATGTTCATCGCCCGTATCTCCCGCGGCCGCACGGTGCGCGAACTGGTCATGGGCGTGCTGCTGATCCCGCTGGGCTTCACCCTCGCCTGGCTCTCGGTGTTCGGCAACAGCGCGGTGGACCTGGTGATGAACCAGGGTGCCGTCGACCTGGGCAAGGCCGCGCTGGAGCAGCCGTCGATGTCGATCTACCTGCTGCTGGAGCACTACCCCTTCGCCAAGATCGTGATCGGCATGTCGATCTTCGTCGGCTTCGTGCTGTTCCTCACCCCGGCGGACTCCGGCTCGGTGATGCTGGCCAACCTGTCGCGCCAGGGCGGCGACCTCGACGAAGACGCCCCGCACTGGCTGCGCATCCTCTGGTCGGTGGTGATCACCCTGGTGACCATCGGCTTGCTGTTCGCCGGCAACTTCACCGCCATGCAGACCGTCGTGGTGCTGGCCGGCCTGCCGTTCTCGGCGGTGCTGATCCTGTTCATGTTCGGCCTCTACAAGGCCATGAAGACCGATTACGAAGCGCTGCACGGCCATGCGCCGGCGCCAGCCCTGGCACCTGCTGCCTGATCTCCCCGGCGGCGTCGCCCGACGCCGTCAGCCTGCCCCGGCAGGCCCTTCAGCCCGGCTCTCGTGCCGGGCTTTCTTTTGCCCCGCGCCGGTGCGGGGACGCTCACCCGCCAGGGCCGGCCCCTCGGCCTGATGCAGACGCGCATGATCTCGCTCAAGCACCCACGAGCAGGCGGGGCTATGGTTGCAGCCATACCCCTTCGCGAGGACCGCCGCCATGTCGCAACACCCGCTCTGGCAAGCCCTGGGCCGCCACTGGAAATGGATCGCCCTGCGGGGCGTCGCCGCCGTGCTGTTCGGCATCCTGGCCATGGTCTGGCCGGGAATCGTGCTGACCGTGATGGTGCTGTTCTTCGGCGCCTACGCGTTCGTCGACGGCCTGTTCACCCTGATCGCCGCCGCGCAGATGCGCGAATCCGGGAGGCCGTTGTGGCCACTGGTGCTGGTGGGCCTGCTGGGGATCGCCGCCGGGCTGGTGGCCTTCTTCTGGCCGCAACTGACCGCGCTGGGCCTGTTGATGCTGATCGCCGGCTGGGCGCTGGTGATCGGTGTGCTGCAGATCATCACCGCGATCCGCCTGCGCAAGGCGCTGCAGAACGAATGGTGGCTGGGGCTTTCCGGCGCGGTGTCGGTGCTGTTCGGCGTGCTGATGATCGCCAACCCGGGAGCCGGCGCGCTCGCCGTGGCCTGGGTGATCGGCGCCTACGCGGTGTTCTTCGGCATCCTGCTGATCCTCCTCGCGCTGCGCCTGCGCAAGACCTCGACCTTCGATGCCTGAGGAGCGCGACTGGTGCCTGCTGCGCCTGGACGACAACGGTAACCGCTTCGTCATGCGCCGCCAGCTGACCCGCGCCGAGGCCGAGGCCCTGGCGCGGGACTACCAGGCCCGCGGCCACAAGCAGACGTATTGGGCAGAGCGGGCAGCGCCCCGCCCGACCTGATTCAGCAGCCGGTCAGGCGCGCTTCCACGCGCTCGGCGGGGAAGAAGAACGGTCGCAGGCGCACGCCCACCGCATTGCCGAAGAACGCCGCCACCAGCCACAGCCAGCCGTGCAGACTGCCGGACGCGATGCCGCTGAAGTACGCGCCGATGTTGCAGCCGTAGGCCAGGCGCGCGCCGTAGCCCAGCAGCAGGCCACCGATCACCGCCGCGATCAGCGAGCGCGCGGGAATCTTCAGGCTCGGCGCGAAGCGCCCGGCAAGGCCGGCGGCCAGCAGCGCGCCGATCATGATGCCGACGTCCATGACGCTGGTGACGTCCTGCCACACCGGCGCGGCCAGCGCCTTGGCGTTGGCCTCGGCCTGCCAGAAGGCCCAGTTGTGCACGGCGATGCCGAGGGTTTCCGCCGCCTTCGCGCCCCACAGGGCGAAGGCCGAGGTGACGCCCCACGGGCGCCCGGCCAACGCCAGGGTGGCGAAGTTCAGCAGCGCCAGCGCCACCGCGCCCCAGACCAGCGGCCAGGGCCCGCGGAAGAACCGGCCGACGCCCTTCTCGCCGTTGCTGGCGATCAGCTCCAGCACGCCATGGCGGCGGCGCTCCAGCACCACGCTGACCGCGGCGATGGCAGCGAACAGCGCCAGGCTCAGCGCCAGCGCCGGGAACAGGCCCAGGGACTGCACGACGGAGGTCGGCGGCAGGGACGGCAGGGCGAACCACCAACCGATGTGGTGCGTGGCGACGACCGAGCCGACGATGAAGAACAGCAGCGTCACCAGCATCCGCGCGTTGCCACCGCCCACGGTGAACAGCGTGCCGGAGGCACAGCCACCGCCCAGCTGCATGCCGATGCCGAAAATGAAGGCGCCGACGATGACCGAGGTGCCGGCCGGCGACACCAGCCCCTTCACCGGTTCGCCGAACAGGGTGCCGGCGGCCAGCGCCGGGAAGAACAGCAGCACCGCCAGCGCCAGCATCACCATCTGCGCGCGCAGGCCGGCACCACGGCGCTCGCGGAGGAACACGCGCCACGCGGAGGTGAAGCCGAAGGCCGCGTGATAGAGCGTCAGCCCCAGCGCGCCGCCGACCAGGAACAGCAGGGCCTGTCGGCCGCTCACTGCCTGCGCGAGGAACAGCGCCCCCGCCAGCAGCAGGAGGAAGGCAACCCAGGGCGCGGTGGACTTGCGCTCGGGGACGGTGGACAGGGCTAGGCTCATGGCGGCTCCGGGTGTTTTCGAGAGGGGCAACATTTTAGGGAGCCTAGTGTCTGACGCCAACTTCGTAAGGCAGCTAAGGAAATAGCTTTGGGTTACAAGCGACAGCGAGTTTGTCCCGACTCCGCGACCAAGGTTGAGTTCCTTACCCTCTCCCCGGCCCTGGCTACGCGCCCCGCTCCGAAGGGAGAGGGAGCCGTTCGGTGTTTAGCTGTGACTACGGCGCTTGCGGACGTTGTCAGAATGACCCGCTTGCAGAGGGCAGTCCCCTCTCCCTTCAGGGAGAGGGTTAGGCAGAGGGGCTCTTCATCTCCAGGCCTTGCGCAACGCCCTCAACGCCTCGGCAATCCGCGCCTCCGGCACGGCGGCGAAGCCCAGCACCAATCCGGCGCGTTCATCCGCCGGCTCGGCGGATTCCGGCAGCCAGTAATCGCTCAGGGCATTCACTTCCACGCCAACCGCCAAGGCGCGTTGCACCAACTCCAGTTCCCTTTCGCGGCTGTCGACGCGAACGCAGAGGTGCAAGCCTGCTTCCACCGCCGGCATCGGTGCGCAGCCGGCAATCTCCGGCCAGCCGCGCAGCAGCGCATCGCGACGGCTGCGGGCGGCGCGGCGCATGCGGCGGACGTGGCGCTGGAAATGCCCTTCGGCAATGAAGTCCGCCATCACCCGCTGGGTGCCCACCTCGGAATGGCGCACGTCCAGCGCGCGGCGGCGGGCGAAGGCCTGCGCCAGCGCCGGCGGGACGACCAGGTAGCCCAGGCGCAGCGCCGGGAAGGCGATCTTGCAGAAAGTGCCGACATAGAGCACGCGGTCATGCCGGTCCAGCGCCGCCAGCGGCATCAGGGGCGTCCCGCTGTAGCGGTACTCGCCGTCGTAGTCGTCCTCGACGATCCAGCCACCGTTGCGCTCGGCCCACTCCAGCAGCTCCAGGCGCCGCGCCAGCGACAGGGTGACGCCGGTGGGGTACTGGTGCGACGGGGTGACGTAGACCAGCCGGCAGTCCGGCAACTGCGCCAGCCGCGCCGTGCACAGCCCGTCGGCATCCACCGGCACGCCGTGCAGGCGCGCGCCCGCCGTGGCGAAGGCATGGCCGGCGGCGCGGTAGCCAGGGTTCTCGATGGCCGCACCGTCGCCCTCGGCCAGCAGCACCTGGGCGCACAGCGCGATGCCCTGCTGGGCGCCGCTGGTGATGATGACCTGGCCCGCGTCGCAGTGCAGGCCGCGGGAGCTGCGCAGATAGGCGGCGACCAGCTCGCGCAGGCGCTGCTCACCGGCCGGGTCGCCGTAGCCCAGGCAATCCAGTGGCGGGTCGCGCCAGAAGCGCGCCTGTAGCCGTGCCCAGGTATCGAAGGGGAACAGGTCGAACGCCGGCACCCCCACACGGAAAGCCCGTGGCGCGCCGGTGGGCGGCATCGGCAGATGATGCCGCGCGAGGCGTTCCAGGGACGGCGCGTCCGGGCTGCGCGCTGCACCGCGCAGTGTGTCCACGGCCGGCTGGACACGTTCCGCGACGTAGGTGCCGTCACCGGTACGGCCCTCGATGTAGCCCTCCGCATAGAGCTGCTCATAGGCGCGCACCACCGTATTGCGGGACACATTCAGCGACGCCGCCAGGTCGCGGCTGGCCGGCAGGCGCGAACGGGCCGCCAGGCGGCCATCGAGAATGCGCTCGCGCAATGCCTGGAACAGCTGCAGCCCGAGCGGGCGCGCTGGGTCGAGGCAGATACCGGACGGGTTGAAGGGCAACGGCACGCTCATGGCGTCAACTTCCAGGACAGCGACAATGGTTCCTTTGATTTCACCATGAATGGCTCTTTAGCAGAACCAATTCCCGACCTAGGCTGGAGGCATTCCAACGCACACAAGGTCGTCACCATGTCTTCCGCCGTCGAGATCCGCCCGATCACCGCTGCCGATCATGCCGCCTGGCTACCGCTCTGGCAGGGCTACCAGCGCTTCTACAAGACCACCATCGAGGAGGCCACCACGGCCGTCACCTGGCAGCGGTTCCTCGATGCCGCCGAACCGATGCACGCCGCCCTCGCCTGGCGCGACGGCGTCGCCATCGGCCTGGTGCACTTCATCTACCACCGCTCCTGCTGGACCCAGGGCGACTACGTCTACCTGCAGGACCTGTACGTCGCCGAAGGCCAGCGCGGCGGCGGCATCGGCGCGGCACTGATCGAGCACGTGTACGCCGACGCCCGCGCCAACGGCGCCTCGCGGGTGCACTGGCTGACCCACGAGAGCAATACCGACGCCATGTTCCTCTACGACCGGATCGCCGACCGTTCCGGGTTCGTCCAGTACCGCAAGATCTTCTGAGCCGGAGCGCCCATGAACGAGCAACCCCTGCTGAACTGGCACCCCGCCGCCAGCCCGGAACGCCGCACCCTCACCGGCCGCTACATCAACCTGGTGCCGCTGGACGCCGCCCTCCACGGCGACGACCTGTGGCAGGCGCTACAAGGGCGGGACTGCGACCCCGCGCTGTGGGACTACCTGCCCTATGGCCCCTTCCCCGAACGCGCGCCCTTCGACGCCTGGCTGGCGGGCAATGCGGCCAGCAACGACCCGCTGTTCTTCGCCGTTATCGACCGCGAGAGCGGCCGCGCGGTGGGCCTGCTCAGCTACCTGCGGATCTTCCCCAGGGACGGCAGCATCGAGATCGGCCACATCGCCTATGGCCGCGTGATGCAGCGCTCGCCGGCCTCCACCGAGGCGGTGTACCTGCTGGCCCGGTGGGCCTTCGAGATGCGCTACCGCCGCCTGGAATGGAAGTGCAACGCGCTCAACGCCCGCTCCATGCGCGCCGCCGAGCGCCTGGGCTTCGTCTACGAGGGCACCTTCCGCCAGGCCACCGTGGTCAAGGACCGCAACCGCGACACCGCCTGGTTCTCCATCATCGACAGCGAGTGGCCACGCTGCGAGCAAGCCTTCGAGGCCTGGCTGGGCGCCTCCAACTTCGATGGCCAGGGACGACAGCGGACGCAGCTGGCAGACCTGCGCCTGCGCTGATCTTTTCATTCTCCGGGAACTGCCTGCGACGCAAAGGATCGGTGATACTGAAACTTTCGCATCGCAGTCCCGGAGACCACCATGAGCAGCGATATCCAGACTCCCCGCGTCGAGCAGGTACAGATCGATCAACTGTCCTGCTGGCGCATCCACACCGCCCATGGTGAAGCCCTGATCGCCCAGCAGGGCGCGCAACTGCTGAGCTACCAACCCCACGAGCAGCCGCCGCTGGTGTGGCTGAGCGAGACGGCCGAATACCGCCACGGACAATCCGTGCGCGGCGGCGCACCGGTGTGCTGGCCCTGGTTCGGCGTGTTCGAACGCAACCCGGTGGACATCCGTACCGCCTACACCGGCGACAAGCCCCCGGCCCACGGCCTGGTGCGCGCGGTGGACTGGCAACTGGACGATATCGCCGACGAGCAGGGGCAACTGGCCGTGCACTTCAGCTTCGATGCCAGCAACGGCCTGCCCGGCTGGCCGCATTCGGCGCGGCTGGAGCTGGTGATGCGCTTCGGCGAGCGCCTGCGCCTGGAGATGACCACCCACAACCTGGGCGACAAACCGTTGCCGCTGACCCAGGCGCTGCACACCTATTTCGCCGTCAGCGACTGCCGCCAGGCCAGCATCGAAGGCCTGCAGGGCAATCGCTACCTGGACGCCATGGAGAACTGGGAAGAGCGCCAGCAGCACGGCGTGGTCCGCTTCACCGGCGAGACCGACCGCGTCTACCTGGACGTGGACAAGACCCTGGTGATCCACGATCCGCTGTGGGAGCGCGGCATCCACGTCAAGGGTGATGGCTCGCGCTCGGCGGTGGTGTGGAACCCGTGGATCGACAAGGCCGCGCGCCTGTCGCAGATGCCCGACGACGCCTGGACCGGGATGCTCTGCATCGAGACCGCACGGGTGATGGACGACGCCATGAGCGTGGCGCCGGGGCGCAGCGAGACGATGAGCGTGGAAATCTGGAGTGAGCCGCTGAGCCAGTAAACACTCGACGGCCCCAGGTGATGTAGGAGCGGACTCCGTCCGCGATTGAAAAGGTGCCAGGGCGGTTCGCGAGCAAGCTCGCTCCTACAGAGTGGCACTGGTGCGCTTTGCGTAGGAGCGAGCTTGCTCGCGAACCTGATGCCGTGCCGGCCTTGCGACGGATCGGGGACGGAGTTCGCTCCCACGAAAGCCCGCTCTTACAGGTCGCTCTCTTTCACCGAGCGCGCTTTGGCATCGTCAATGACGTCGGCCAGCCCCGTAGGGCGCAAAACGCGCCAGCGTTATCCGCCGCGGACGATCCGGCGCATAACCTGTTCCAGGTTATTTTCCCTACGTTCCGAGGCCTGCTACGGGTAGGACTCCGTCCGCGATTGAAAGGGTGCCAGCGCGGTTCGCGAGCAAGCTCGCTCCGACAGAGAGGTACCGGTGCGCTTTGCGTAGGAGCGAGCTTGCTCGCGAACCTGATGCCGTGCCGGTATTGCCGACGGATCGCGGACGGAGTCCGCTCCTACGAAAGCCCGCTCTTACAGGTCGCTCTCCTCCACCGGCCGCACCTTGGCGTCGTCGATGGCGTAGGCCGCGTCGGCCAGGTCGTTGCTGACCTTCTCGACCTTCAGGGTGCCGCTGACCCAGATCGGGCTGTAGATGTCGTCGATCCGGATGCCCTTGGGGTAGCGCACCAGCACGATCTGGTTCGGCGGCGGCGGCGGCACGTGGATGCAGGCGCCCGGGTAAGGCACCAGGAAGAATTCGGTGACGCGGCCCTTGGCGTCATTTTCCAGCGGCACCGGGTAACCGCCCAGGCGCAACGCCTTGCCGTTCAGCGCAGCGACGGTCTTGGTGGAATACATCACCTGCGGCAGCTTCTTGTCGGTCTGTTTCAGGCCGCCCTTGTTGGTGAAGGTGCCGTTGGCCTCGGGGCCGTTGTGGCTGATCTCCGGCATATCCTCCAGCGCCTTGCGGTCGCTGGGCGGCATCAGGGACAGCCAGTCGGTTTCGGGGAGTTCGGCGGCGGAGGCCAGGGAAGTCAGCAGTATCAGACAGCAGGCGAGCAGTGGTCGGCGCATCGTGGACTCGAAGGGCCCGGTCGGGCACAGGCGGTAAGGGCTTCCTGCGCCCTCCCCCGTGGCGGGAGAGGGGCGGAAATCACCGTCAATTCTTCTTGATCAGCCCGTAAATGACCAGCAGCACGATGGCGCCGATCACCGCGCCGATGAAACCTGCCGCCTGCCCGGCCGCGTAGATGCCCAGCGCCTGGCCGCCGTAGGTGGCCAGCAGCGAGCCGCCGATGCCGATCAGGATGGTCATGATCCAGCCCATGCTGTCATCGCCCGGCTTGATGAAGCGCGCGATGAGTCCGACGATCAGGCCAATGACGATGGTTCCGATGAAGCCCATGACAGTCCCTCCTTGTGGGTTGAGCGCGGTAAGTGCGCGCCTGTCATGGGACAGTGTAGGAAACGCCAGCGTTCCGTGTATCGCCGCGATCCAGAGCGACCGGGCGTGTTTCGCGGGCCTTACAGGGCCGTTGCTGCGCCCATGAAAAAAGCCGCGTCAGTGAATGACGCGGCTTTCATCGGTCGCCTCGATCGTCCCGCCGTCAGGCCTTGGCGATCAGTGCCTCGACCTCGGCGATGCGCGCCTTCAGGGTCGGCAGGTCGGCGCTGCGCAGGGTGGCATGACCGACCTTGCGCCCGGCCTTGAAGGCCTTGCCGTAGTGGTGCAGGTGGCAGTCGGCGACGTTCAGCACCTCGGCCACCGGCGGTACTTCGCCGATGAAGTTGAGCATGGCGCTCTCGCCGACTTTGGCGGTCGAGCCCAGCGGCAGGCCGGCGATGGCCCGTACGTGGTTCTCGAACTGGCTGCACTCGGCGCCTTCGATGGTCCAGTGACCGGAGTTGTGCACCCGCGGGGCGATCTCGTTGGCCTTCAGGCCGCCGTCGACCTCGAAGAATTCGAAGGCCAGCACGCCGACATAGTCCAGCTTGTCCAGCACGCGGCCGACGTAGTCCTCGGCCAGCGCCTGCAACGGGTGGTCGGTGCTCGCCACGGAAAGGCGCAGGATGCCGTTCTCGTGGGTGTTGTGCACCAGCGGGTAGAAGCGCGTCTCGCCATCGCGGGCGCGCACCGCCACCAGCGACACTTCGCCGGTGAAGGGCACGAAGCCTTCGAGGATGCAGGGCACGCTGCCCAGTTCGGCGAAGGCGCCGCTGACGTCCTCGGCCTTGCGCAGGACCTTCTGGCCCTTGCCGTCGTAGCCCAGGGTGCGGGTCTTCATCACCGCCGGCAGGCCGATGCTGGCCACCGCGGCGTCGAGGTCGGCCTGGGACTGCACGTCGGCGAAGGCCGGGGTCGGGATGCCCAGGTCCTTGAACATGGACTTCTCGAACCAGCGGTCGCGGGCGATGCGCAGCGACTCGGCGTTCGGGTAGACCGGCACGAACTGCGAGAGGAAGGCCACGGTCTCGGCCGGCACGCTCTCGAATTCGAAGGTCACCAGGTCGACTTCATCGGCCAGCTGGCGCAGATGGTCCTGGTCGCTGTAGTCAGCGCGGATGTGCTCGCCCAGGGCTTGCGCGCAGGCGTCCGGCGCCGGGTCGAGGAAGGCGAAGTTCATGCCCAGCGGAGTGCCCGCCAGGGACAGCATGCGGCCCAGCTGGCCGCCACCGATGACACCGATCTTCATGGTCGTACTCAGGCCTCGCGCGGATCGGGATTGTCCAGCACCGTCTCGGTCTGGGTGGCGCGGAATTGCTTCAGCGCCTCGTGGTACTGGGGATACTTGGCGCCCAGGATGCTGGCGGACAGCAGGGCGGCGTTGGTCGCGCCGGCCTTGCCGATGGCCAGGGTGGCGACCGGCACGCCCGCGGGCATCTGCACGATGGAGAGCAGCGAATCGACGCCCGAGAGCATGGAAGACTGCACCGGCACGCCGAGCACCGGCAGGTGGGTCTTGGCGGCGCACATGCCCGGCAGGTGGGCGGCACCGCCGGCGCCGGCGATGATCACTTCGATGCCACGGCCATCGGCCTCTTCGGCGTACTGGAAGAGCAGATCCGGCGTGCGGTGGGCGGACACCACCTTCACTTCGTACGGAATGCCGAGCTTGTCCAGCATGTCTGCGGTGTGGCTCAGGGTGCTCCAGTCGGATTTCGACCCCATGATCACGCCAACCAGTGCGCTCATCGTCGTGCCTCTCTCAAGTGCGCTCTTGGGCGCGTCAGAAACCAACAAGCCACGACTCCGTGAGGGCGTGGCTTGTACGTGGCCAAACCGGCGGGCAGTGCCGGCTTGAAGGCGGCGCAGTATACCGCAAAGACCGTGGCGCAGTGCACTGGGCATGACCGTTGGTCCCGAATTCGTCATTCCGGCACCGACACGCCCGACGACGGCTTCGGAATCGACCTCGGAAAAGCTTGCCTCAGCTCAAGATGGCCTAGGCTCAGAGGCTCAGACTCGTCTGACACGAACCTGCCCGGACGGGCAGGTCCCTCACCCTTCAAGGAGCGAGCGCAATGTCCACGACCCTGCCCACGACCATGAAAGCCGCCGTCGTCCACGCCTTTGGCGCGCCACTGCGGATCGAGGAAGTCAAAGTCCCCCTGCCCGGCCCCGGGCAGATCCTGGTGAAGATCGAAGCCTCCGGCGTCTGCCACACCGACCTGCACGCCGCCGAAGGCGACTGGCCGGTGAAGCCGAGCCTGCCGTTCATTCCCGGCCATGAGGGCGTCGGTTTCGTCGCCGCCGTCGGCGCCGGCGTCACCCGCGTGAAGGAAGGCGACCGCGTCGGCGTGCCCTGGCTGTATACCGCCTGCGGCTGCTGCGAGCACTGCCTGACCGGCTGGGAAACCCTCTGCGAAAGCCAGCAGAACACCGGCTACTCGGTGAACGGCGGCTACGCCGAATACGTGCTGGCGGACCCGAACTACGTGGGGATATTGCCCAAGGACGTCGGCTTCCTGGAAATCGCGCCGATCCTCTGCGCGGGCGTCACCGTCTACAAGGGCCTGAAGGAAACCGGCGCGCGCCCTGGCCAGTGGGTGGCGATCTCCGGCATCGGCGGCCTGGGCCACGTCGCGGTGCAGTACGCCAAAGCCATGGGCCTGCACGTGGTGGCGGTGGACGTGGATGACGCCAAGCTGGAGCTGGCCCGGCGCCTGGGCGCCAGCCTGACCATCAACGCGAAGACGCAAGACCCGGTCGAGGTGGTGCAGCGCGATATCGGCGGGGCCCACGGCGTGCTGGTCACGGCGGTATCCAACAGCGCCTTCGGCCAGGGCATCGGCATGGCCCGTCGCGGCGGCACCGTGTCGCTGGTCGGCCTGCCGCCGGGCGACTTCCCCACGCCGATCTTCGACGTGGTGCTCAAGGGCCTGCACATCACCGGCTCCATCGTCGGCACCCGCGCCGATCTGCAGGAAGCCCTGGACTTCGCCGGCGAGGGCCTGGTGAAGGCCACCGTGTCCTCCGGCAAGCTGGATGACATCAACGCCATCCTCGACCGCATGCGCGCCGGGCAGATCGAAGGGCGGGTGGTGGTGGAGATGTAAGCCAAGCCCCGGTGCTTCTGTAGGAGCGAGCTTGCTCGCGAAGCGGACTCATCGAGGCACGCTGACGATCAACAGCCCCTCTCCCTAACCCTCTCCCGCAAGCGGGAGAGGGGACCGTACGGTGCGGGGTGAAACCTTGGCGTCAGCCGGTATCTCCTGTAGGAGCGGGCCATGCCCGCGAACGCGCCCATCGGGCGCTCCCGCACCGCTATCTGCTGCATGGGTATCGCTTCGCTCCACCCATCTTTCAAAGGCCGCCCTGTAGGAGCGGACTCCGTCCGCGATACGCCTGAATGCCGGCCTGCCGGCCGGATCGCGGATGAATCCGCTCCTACCAATCAGAACTCCACCGTGGTGGACAACTCGAGCTGCCGCGGCTCGCCCACGGCCACGTAGAGGTTGTTCGCCGCCGACGGGTAGTAGGTGCGGTCGAACAGGTTCTTCACGTTGAACTGGAAGCCGACCTTGTGCCCGCCCAGCTGGGTGTCATAGCTGGCGAAGGCGTCGGCCACGGTGTAGGACGGCAGCTCGAAGGAGTTGGCCGGGTCGCCCGCGCGCTTGCCCACGTAGCGGGCGCCGCCGCCCAGGCGCAGGTCGTCGCCGCCGAGCAGCGAGCCGGCGTCGTACACCGCCGTCAGCGAGGCAGTTTCCTTGGCCACGTTCTGCAGGCGGTTGCCTTCCAGCTCCGGGTCCTCGGTCACTTGCGCATCCAGCCAGGCGTAGCTGCCCAGCAGGCTCCAGCGGTCGGTCAGTTGGCCGGTGACATCCAGCTCGGCGCCGTAGGAGCGCACCTTGCCGGCAGTGCTGACGCGGCTGTCGCCGTTGGCGTCGAGCTGGGTGACCATCACGTTGCGCTTGCGGATGTCGAACAGCGCCAGGTTGGCGGTCACGCGGCCGGGAATGTCGAGCTTGCCGCCGATCTCCCAGGACGAGGCCTGCTCAGGCTGGATCGCCGAGTCGATCACCTCGCCGGTGGAGAGCGGCGCGATGGTGGAGTTGGGCTTGAACGACTGGGTGTAGCTGCCGTAGAGCGAGAACTCGTCGTTGACCTTGTAGACCACGCCCGCGCGCGGCACCCACTTCTGCCCGCTGATGTCGGTGTTGGCCTTGAACGGCCGGCCGCGCCCGGCGTACTGGTCGTACATCTGGTAGCGCCCGCCGGCCACCAGGATCCAGTGCTCGTCCAGGTGCCAGGAGTCCTGCAGGAACAGCGAGTCGCTGCGCAGCTTGTCGGTCTGGTCACTGTCGGCGGCGCTGACGCGGGTGGCCGGGGAAATCTGCCCGTAGACCGGATCGAGGTAGTTGAAGGTGGTGTTCTTGGTGTCACGGATCAGGTCGGCGCGGTAGATCTTGCGCTTCTCGCTGTCGATGCCGACCACCAGCTCATGGCGGAAGCCGCCCAGCTGCAGGTCGCCGTTCAGGCCGGCGGTGGCGAAGCTGTCGCTGCTCACCGCGCCGTGGGTGCCGTCGACGCGGCGGGTCAGGGTGCCATTGCTGTTGACCTTGGTGATGCGCGCCTGGTTGTCGTCGTAGGTTTCGCGGGTCCAGCCGTAGGCGAAGTGCGCCCTCCAGGCATCGTCGAGGCGATGCTCGATGTCCAGGCGGCTGAGGTCGGAGCGGCCTTCGGTGATGTTGAACGGCTCGTCCAGGCGGCGCGTGCGCGGGATGTCCAGTGGCTTGTTGGTGCGCGGGTCGATGGCGGTGCCGCGGTCGAACGGCGTCTTGAACTCGCGATGCTCGTAGCTGAGTTTGACCGTGGTGTCCTCGCCGAACCAGGCCAGGGACGGCGCGACGAGGGTTTCGCGCTGCTGGCCGAAGTTGCGCCAGTAGTTCTCGTCCTGGTGATCGACGATCAGCCGGTAGGCCAGGTTGCTCTCGCCCAGCGCGCCGGTGCTGTCGATCTGCGCGCCGCTGCCCTGCTTGCCATGGGCGAAGGTCGAGCCGCGCAGGGTGAGCGCGTTGTACTGCTGCAACTGCGGCTTCTTGCTGACCACGTTGACCACCCCGCCCGGGTCCTGGATGCCGTAGAGCAGCGAGGCCGGGCCCTTGAGCACTTCGACATGGTCGGCGGTGGCGGTCAGGTTGCGGCCCAGCACCGAGGGTAGGCCGTCGCGCATGATCGAGCCGTCGCGGTTGTCGCCGAAGCCGCGCTTCATCACCGCGTCCTGGGTGCCGCCGAGGGTGTTGGCCTGGGTCACGCCGCTGATGTTGCCCAGCGCGTCGTCGAGGTTGCGCGGCATCTGGTCGCGCAGCGCCTGGGCCGGGACGGTGACGATGCTTTGCGGGGTTTCCAGCACCGGCGTGTCGGTGCGGCCGACGGAGGCGACCGGCGCCGGCTGGTAGCCGGTGGGCTCGGCCTGGCCGGTGACCGTGGTGTCGGTGAGGCTCAGGGTGTCGTCGGGCAGGCGTTCCAGCGTGAGGGTGCGGCCGTCGAGGACGCGGAACCGGTAGCCGGAACCGGCCAGCAGACGGTTCAGCGCATCGCTGGCGCTGAACTGCCCGGAAAGCGCGGGGCTAGCAAGGTCGTAGGGCGCCTCGTCGGTGTAGGCCACGCTCAGGCCGGTCACCCGGCTGAACGCGCTGAGCGCCTGGGGCAGCGGCTGCGCCGCGATGGCGAAGCCGAATTGCGCCTGCGGCGCGGAATGGGCGGCCGCCTCCTGCGCCAATACGGCCGGCGCCTGCGCGGCAGCCAGGGCGGCGCCAAGAACAAAGGCGGCAAGCGGTTTCAGGGACAGTTCGGGGGCAGCGCGGCGCAACGGGGTCATCGGGGGCTCACTTGCTCGACAGGTCGATTCCATATGCGAATAAATCGCATTCATGACCACTACACGGAGCAGCCGCCTCGATACCTCACGGTTTTTTCGAAAATATTTTCAATGCTCAGCGGATCAGCACGAAACGCCCGAGCAACGCCTGCTGACGGAAACCGACCACGGCCTGCAGCGAATCCAGTGCCGCCTGCGGGTCGGCGCTACGGAAGCTGCCAGTCACCCGGCGCTGCGCCAGTGCGTTGTCGAGCAATACGAGGCGGCCGGGGTAGTAGGTACCCAGGCGTTCCAGCACTTCACCCAGCGGCGCGCGGTAGAAGGTCAGCCAGCCCTGGCGCCAAGCCAGCGTGGCCTGTGCATCCGCGGGTTGGGCGTCGCCCAGCCGGGCGCCGTCGATACCGACGCGTTCGCCCGCGCCCAGCACCACTTCCGGCGCGCCGGCCGCGCGGTTGCCGCGCACCGCGACGCGCCCTTCGGCGACGGTGACGCGGGTCTGCTCGCCCAGGCGGCGGACTTCGAATTCGGTGCCCAGCACCCGTGCTTCGGCCTCGCCGGCACGTACGACGAAAGGGGTGGGCAGATGCTTCACGGCGAAGAACGCGGCCCCGCGCAGCAGATCGACGCGGCGCTGCTCGCCCTCCAGGGACACGGCCACGGCGCTGTCGGCATCCAGCGTCAGGCGCGAGCCGTCGGCCAGGGCGATCTCCCGCACTTCGCCCGGCGCACTGACGTAGTCGGCGGACAGGTCGGTGAGCCAGTGGCCCGGCGACCACCAGCCGCCGGCCCAGAGCGTCACCAGCAGGCAGGCGGCGCTGGCCAGCGGATAGCTCCAGCGTCGGTGATTGCTTTGGGCGCGGCGGGTCGCGGGGCGATCCATCTGCGCCAGGTAGGCGTTCAAGGCATCGCCCTCCTGCGCGGCCAGGCGTTGCGCCGGCGCGGCGCTGGCCTGCCACAGCGCATCGACCTCGGCATAGGCGCGAGCATGTTGCGGGTCTGCCGCCAGCCACGCCTGGAACGCCGCCAGCCACGCTTCGCCGTTACGGTCCTGCAAACGCAGCAGCCACTGGCGTGCCTGACGCTGGGCGTCCTCGGGCGAGGGGGCGATGTCGGGCTTCATCGGTCGGCGGCTCCACGGCGAGTGGCCGGCGCGGCGGCCGTCAGGCTCGCCTTGCAGGCATCGAGGGCGCGCATCATATGTTTTTCCACCGCGCTCCGGGAAAGTCCCATGGCCGTGGCGATTTCGCCGTAGGTGCGGCCGTGCACGCGGCTGAGCAGGAAGATATGACGGGTGCGCTCGGGCAACTGGCGCAGGGCGTCTTCGATCAGGTCCAGCTCGGCGCCAGCCTGCACCGCCTGTTCCGGCGACGGCTGCGCGGCGTCGTCATCGGGCAGCAGCGCGCTCAGGGTGCGGCCGCGCGAATCCTCGCCGCGCAGGTGGTCGATGGCCAGGTTGCGCGCGCTGCGCAGCAGGTAGCTGCCGAGTTCTTCCACCGGCGCCTGGGGGCGCTTCCAGAAGCGCAGGAACAGCTCCTGCACCAGGTCCGCCGCCGTGGCGCGGCAGCCGACGCGGCGCTGCACCAGGGCTTCCATGCGCGGGCGCTGGGAGAGGAACACCCGCAGGAAATCCTCGCGCGGCAGCGCCTCGGCGGACGCGGGGGCGTCTGCCGAGCGGGAGTCGGCCGGGTGCTCGGGATGGGACATGGTCGGGTGCAGGCTCGCCAGCGGTCCGCGCCGACGCCGGCGCGAGGGGAAGACCCTGGAAAGCCGCAAATGATAATGCTTATCAAATAAACGGAACAGCCCCGATCGTCCGCCGCCCGCAGCGGATCAGGGCGTCTCGTCCAGCCCCAGGCCGCCTTCGAGCTTGCGCCACAGCAGCCGAATCTGCGCCTTGCGCACCAGGGCGCAGCGGTACAGGCGGATTTCCTGCGGGACGATCCAGTGCGGGCCGCCGCACAGCGCCAGCTCGCCGCGGGCCAGCTCGGACTCCATGCTCAGGCGCGGCACCCAGGCCACGCCCATGCCCTGCAGCGCCATGCTCTTGAGGCTGTCGGCCATCGCCGTTTCATAGACGGTGGTGTAGCGCAGGTTGCGCTGGCGCAGCAGCAGGTTCACCCCGCGACCGAGGAAGGCGCCGGCGCTGTAGGCCAGCAGCGGCACGCTCTGGCCGCTGTCGAGGTCGTAGAGCGGCACGCCGGCGGAGTTCACCGCGCATACCGGCAGCATCTCGGTGCGGCCCAGGTGCAGCGAGGGGAAGACGTCCGGGTCCATCTGCAGGGCCGCGTCCGGGTCATAGAAGGCCATCATCAGGTCGCAACCGCCTTCGCGCAGCAGGTGCACCGCCTCGCCGACGTTGGTCGCCACCAGGCGGCTGGCAATGTTCAGGCCCTCGGAGCGCAGGCGCGCGATCCACGCCGGGAAGAAGCCCAGCGCCAGGGAGTGCGCGGCGGCGAACTGCAGCACCTCGCCCTGCCCGCCCTCCAGGTGATGCAGGTGGCGCACCACCTGGCCGAGCTGTTCGACCACCGCGCGGGCGGTGACCAGGAACAGCTGGCCGGCCTCGGTCAACTCGATGGGCGTGCGCTGGCGATTCACCAGGGTCAGACCCAGGGCGTCTTCCAGGCTGCGGATGCGCCGGCTGAAGGCGGGCTGGGTGACGAAGCGCTTTTCAGCGGCCTGGGAAAAACTGCGGGTGGTGGCCAGGGTGCTGAAGTCTTCCAGCCATTTGGTTTCGAGGTTCACATCCACTCCAACGCTCGAGGCGCTGATCGATTGGTCAGGAGCCGGGCGCGCGTAACACAGTCACACGCTCGCCGTCATCTATTCGTCACAGGGTACATTATGCCGTTCGTGCATGAGACAGCCTTTAACAGCATTGGCCGACGAAAGGCGAAATCCTTAGTCTACCGGGCATCGCGGCACTGGCCGTGTTCCTTTGAGACAATCTCTGTCATGTCCCCTGTTGCATCGTTCCGCATCGAGAAAGACCTCCTCGGCACCCTCGAAGTACCTTCTGACGCCTACTACGGCATTCAGACCCTGCGCGCTGTGAACAACTTCCGCCTCTCGGGCGTGCCGCTGTCGCACTACCCGAAACTGGTCGTAGCCCTGGCGATGGTCAAGCAGGCGGCTGCCGATGCCAACCACAAGCTCGGCCACCTGCCGGCGGACAAGCACGCCGCCATCAGCGAAGCCTGTGCCCGTCTGATCCGTGGCGACTTCCACGACCAGTTCGTGGTGGACATGATCCAGGGTGGCGCTGGCACCTCGACCAACATGAACGCGAACGAAGTCATCGCGAACATCGCGCTCGAAGCCATGGGCCACGCCAAGGGTGAGTACAAGTACCTGCACCCGAACAACGACGTGAACATGGCGCAGTCGACCAACGACGCCTACCCGACCGCCATCCGCCTGGGCCTGCTGCTGGGTCACGACACCCTGCTGGCCAGCCTCGACAGCCTGATCCAGGCCTTCGCCGCCAAGGGCGTCGAGTTCGCCGGCGTACTGAAGATGGGCCGTACCCAGCTGCAGGACGCGGTGCCGATGACCCTCGGCCAGGAATTCCACGCCTTCGCCACCACCCTGGGCGAAGACCTCGACCGCCTGCGTCGCCTGGCGCCGGAACTGCTGACCGAAGTGAACCTGGGCGGCACCGCGATCGGCACCGGCATCAACGCCGACCCCGGCTACCAGAAGCTGGCCGTCGAGCGCCTGGCTGAAATCAGCGGCCAGCCGGTCGTCCCGGCCGCCGACCTGATCGAAGCCACCTCCGACATGGGCGCCTTCGTGCTGTTCTCCGGCATGCTCAAGCGCACCGCGGTCAAGCTGTCGAAGATCTGCAACGACCTGCGCCTGCTGTCCAGCGGCCCGCGCACCGGCATCAACGAGATCAACCTGCCGCCGCGTCAGCCGGGCAGCTCGATCATGCCGGGCAAGGTCAACCCGGTGATCCCGGAGGCGGTGAACATGTGCGCCTTCGAAATCATGGGCAACGACCTGGCGCTGACCATCGCGGCCGAAGGCGGCCAGCTGCAGCTCAACGTGATGGAGCCGCTGATCGCCTACAAGATCTTCGACTCGATCCGCCTGCTCCAGCGCGCCATGGACATGCTGCGCGAGCATTGCATCACCGGCATCACCGCCAACGTCGAGCGCTGCCACCAGCTGGTGGAGCACAGCATCGGCCTGGTCACCGCGCTGAACCCGTACATCGGCTACGAGAACTCCACCCGCATCGCCAAGATCGCGCTGGAAACCGGCCGCGGCGTACTGGAACTGGTTCGCGAGGAACAACTGCTGGACGAAGCCACCCTGGCCGACATCCTGCTGCCGGAAAACATGATCGCCCCGCGCCTGATTCCGCTGCGCGCCTGATCATCCGCCCGGCGCGAGCCGGGCACGTCTCACCGGTTGAGGGGGAGTATTCCTCCCTCACCTTTCAGGGATTGGTTACCCCCGATCCCTTCTTTTATGCCCGGCGCGGCGGACCTGTCCGAAGCGCCACGTCTCACCGGTTGAGGGGCCCTTGGGCCCACTCTCCTTTAGAAGGGACACCGCTTACCCCGGTGTCCCCTTTTTTTTGCCTGGGATTTGGGTACGTCCAGATAGTGGACGTCCTCCCTGAATATTTCTGAGCTCGGATCGGCCCTCACCCTAACCCTCTCCCAGAGGGAGAGGGGACCGTTCGGCGCAGATGAAACCATGGCGTCAGCCGGCACAATCGGCTCCCTCTCCCTCCGGGAGAGGGCTTGGGTGAGGGGAAGCGCAGGCACGGACTCCCCGGCGACAAGACGACAGCGACTCAGGCCAGCAACCAGCTGTAGGAGCGAGCTTGCTCGCGAACTCTATCGCCTGCGGCAATACCGGTGCAGGGGAGGTTCGCGAGCAATAACGAGGGCGTCCCCCTCGCTCCTACGAAAAGCAGAGACGCGCGGGGATCAATCCTGCCGTTGCAGGTGATCGAGAATCCGGCGGTTGAGAGCGGCGATACGCTCCACGGCGTCCGCCTCGTCGCACTCCTCGCCCTGCGCGCCGAGCTGGCGGGCGCAGAGGTTGAGCGCGGAGAGCACCATCAGTTCGTTGCTGGTGACGTAGGGGAATTTCTTCTTGCTGGCGGTGATTTCCGCCTGCAACAGCGCGGCCGCGTCCTGCAACCGGCGTTCTTCACCGGCCGGCGCCCGGACGCTGTATTCGCGCCCGAGAATGCGCAGGACGCGGACGCCGTCGCCACTCATGCGTGGGCGCGGCTGTCGCTGACGCGGCGGATCAGCGCCTGCAGGCGGGTGGCCGTGGCGTTGTGCTTCTCTTCCTGTTCCATCAGGGCCAGCTGCAGGCTGTCGTTTTCCTCACGGGCCTTGAGCAGCTCTTCACGCACGGCGGCGTTGTCCTGCACCAGCACGTCGTTCTGTTGCAGCAGTTCGGCGACCAGCTGTTCAAGTTGTTCGAGGGTGGAATCGAGCATGGGAGCCTCCGCAAAGCCTTTCAAAGGGTGCGGAGGATAAAGAAAGGGGCGCGGCGGGGCCAGCAGAAACGGGAATCTTCTGACAAGCCGTATGCTGTCAATTCAATAGCTTACGAGACAATTCTCGTGTTATTTCAATTATTTCCGGCTGCCAGTGTAGAAAATCGGCCGCAAGGTTCGCTAGCACACCGATGGTGAAGCAAATCGGTAGGAGCGAGCTTGCTCGCGAACCACTTGACGCCGGAGCGGCCGGGAAATCCATTCGCGAGCAAGCTCGCTCCTACAAAGAGCTGTCAGACGCGAATCACGCCCTCTTCCCGCAGCAGCTTGAAGATCGCTTCAGCACCCGCCTCGGGAGTGACGTCCTTGAGCACCTGCCCGGTACCACCAGAGGCCTTGGCCGTGGCGGCCTTCATGCGCTCGGCGCCGGTCTTCGCCTTGATCACCTTCAGCCGCTTGGGCCGCGGGCGCGCCGGTTGCAGGTTGCCGTCGGCGAGCAGCGGGTCGTCCACCACCTCCACCTCGTGGGCCTCCAGGTAGCCACGGCGGGCCGGGCCGAAGGCACTCTGGCGCGCCACAGGCGCGGCATTGTCGACGCTGGCAACGAAGGGCAGACGCACCTTCAGCCGGCGGCGCTGGCCGCGAGGCAGGGCTTGCAGCACCTGGGCGCTGCCGCCTTCGACCTTCTCCACTTCCGCCAGGCCGACTACCAGCGGCCAGCCCAGGCGCTCGGCCAGCAGGAACGGCAGCATGCCGGAACCTTCGCCGGTCTCCGCCTGGGTGCCGGTGAGCACCAGTTGCGCGTCGCTGTCGCCCAGGTAGGCCGCCAGTGCCGGCAGGGCGTCGGCGCCCGCGGGCTGTTCCAGCACGGCCAGTTCGTCCAGGCCCATGCCCAGGTAGCCGCGCAGCGCTTCTTCCCCGGCGTCGCCGGCATGCACCACGCGCAGGCGCTTGCCGGCCAGGCTCATGCCCAGCTCCACCGCGCGGGCGTCCTGGTCGGCGCGGCGCGCACGACCAGAAGCCGGGTGGGCACCGATGGAAACCAGGGCGACGATGTTCAGGTCATTCATCAGACACCTCAGAATCGGTGTAGGAGCGAGCTTGCTCGCGAAGCTTTGGGCTTGGCAGGTTCGCGAGCAAGCTCGCTCCTACGAAGGGCATTCCGGACTCAGGCCGCATCGCGCGCCGCTCCGTTGCGGTGGGCGTCGGCCAGGGCCATCAGCGCCTCGAGGATCGCGGTGGAGTCGCCGATCACCGAGAGATCGGCGCGTTTGATCATGTCGCAACCCGGGTCCAGGTTGATCGCCACCACCTTGTCGCAGGAACCGATGCCTTGCAGGTGCTGGATGGCCCCGGAAATGCCGACCGCCAGATAGACCCGCGCGGTGACCCAGGTGCCGGTGGCGCCGACCTGGCGGGCGCGCGGCATGTGGCCATCGTCCACCGCCACGCGGGAGGCGCCTTCGGTGGCGCCCAGGGCGACGGCGGCGCGGTGGAACAGGTCCCAGTCCTTCACGCCGTTGCCGCCGGAGAGGATGAACTCCGCCTCGGCCATGGGAATCTGCGCCGGGTCCACGGCCACCGGGCCGAGGTCCTCGATACGCGGCAGGTTGCGCGCGACGCTGGTTTCCAGCTCGACGACGCGGGCTTCGTGGCGGGTCTCGCTGACCGGCTCGGCGCACTCGGCGGCGGCCAGGATCAGCCGCGGCAGTTCGCGGTGCAGGTCCTGCTGGCCGGCGCCGGCGCGACCGACGCAGCGCTCGCTTTCGGCCTGCCAGACGCGGGTCGCCGGGCGTTCGCCCAGGCTGGCGGCCAGGCGGCGGCCCAGTTCACCGCCACCGCTGCGGCTGTCGGGCAGCAGCCAGTGCCGCGGGGCGAACTGGCTGTTGACCGAGCGCAGCGCCAGCACCCGTTGTTCCGGGGCGTAGCCGTCGTATTCGTTGCCTTCGATCTGCAGCAGGCGGTCGACGCCGGCGGTATCGAAGGTGCTTTCCTTGTGCTCGCCGAACACCACGGCCAGCACGGCGCCGTCGCTGCCGGCGAGCTTGCGGGCCAGGCCCAGCAGGTCGCGGTCGTGGCTGGAAAGACGGCCGCCGACCATGTCCGGCACCACGGCAATCAGGAAGGCCGGCTGCTCGATCATCACCAGCGGCAGCTGCACCACCTCCGGCGCACTGCTGCGCTTGCCGCCGGTGCCCTGCTGGCCACCGGAGCGGTCGATACGCTTGATGCCGTTGGGGCCGATGAAGCCGACCGCGTGGGGGTTCTTGCGCACCACGCCGTGGGGGCCCATCCAGCGGCTCTCGCCACCCTGGGCGGACTGCATGGCCGCGTGCAGCGGGTGCAGGCGGTTGCGGGCGATCCACTCGGCGCGCGGGTCGCGGCGGATGATGTCGCTCATGCTCGTGCCTCCAGCGCGAAGGTGCTTTTCGTAGGAGCGAGGGGGACGCCCTCGTTATTGCTCGCGAACGGATCAGCACCGAAGTTTGGACGGTTCGCGAGCAAGCTCGCTCCTACAGGTTCACGGCTGTTCATCAATGCACCTCCGCCGCTTCTTCACGGCGTACCAGCGAGGGCTTTTTTGCCGGCACCTCGGTGGCCTCGATGAGGACCTCGGCGACCAGTTCGGCAATGTCCTTGATCTCCGGGCGCGGCGCGACCACGCCTTCGAGCATCGCGGTGCACTGCGGGCAGCCCACGGCCACCAGCTCGGCGCCGGTTTCCTTGATGTCCGCCATGCGCATGTCGGGTATCCGCTGCTTGCCGGGGATGTCGGTGATCGGCGCACCGCCGCCACCGCCGCAGCAGCGCGAACGGAAGCCGGAGCGGGCCATTTCCTTCACTTCGATGCCGATGGCCTTGAGCACGTTGCGCGGCGCTTCGTACTCGCCGTTGTAGCGGCCGAGGTAGCACGGGTCGTGGTAGGTCACGCTGTCGGCCTTGCTCTGGCCGAGGTTCAGCGCGCCCTTGCGCACCAGCTCGTCGATGAAGGTGGTGTGATGCAGCACCTCGTAGTGGCCGCCGAGGGCGCCGTATTCGTTCTTCAGCACATGGAAGCTGTGCGGGTCGCAGCTGACGATGCGCTTGAAGCGGTACTTGGCCAGGGTGGCGATGTTGCGTTTGGCCAGGGTCTGGAAGGTGGCTTCGTCACCCAGGCGACGGGCCACGTCGCCGCTGTCGCGCTCCTCCAGGCCGAGCACGGCGAAGTCGACGTGGGCGGCCTTGAGGATTTTCACGAAGGACCGCAGGGTGCGCTGGTTGCGCATGTCGAAGGCGCCGTCGCCAACCCAGAACAGCACGTCGGCCTGCTGCTTGTCGGCCAGCAGCGGCAGGTTCAGGTCCGCCGCCCAGTTCAGCCGGCCGCCGGGGGCGAAGCCGCCAGGGTTGTCGGTGGCGATGAGGTTTTCCAGCACCTCGGCGCCCTTGTTCGGGGTCGCGCCCTTTTCCAGGGTGAGGTGGCGGCGCATGTCGACGATGGCGTCGACGTGCTCGATCATCATCGGGCATTCCTCGACGCAGGCGCGGCAGGTGGTGCAGGACCAGAGGGTCTCGGCGTCCACCAGGGCCTTGCCGCCCAGCGCGACTATGGGCTGGTGCGGGCCGCCGCTGTGCTCGCCCAGGGGCTTGCCGGGGTAGGGGCTGCCGGCGAAGTTGGCGTCATTGCCGCCCGCCAGGCCGATGACCATGTCCTGGATGAGCTTCTTCGGGTTCAGCGGCTGGCCGGCGGCGAAGGCCGGGCACATGGCCTCGCACTTGCCGCACTGCACGCAGGCGTCGAAGCCGAGCAGCTGGTTCCAGGTGAAATCGGTGGGCTTTTCCACGCCCAGCGGCGCCATGGGGTCGTTCAGGTCCAGCGGCTTGAGGCCGGTGGAGCGGCCGCCGCCGAAGCGTTCGGAACGGCGGTGCCAGGCCAGGTGCAGGGCGCCGGCGAAGGCGTGCTTCATCGGCCCGCCCCAGGTCATGCCGAAGAACAGCTCGGACACGCCCCAGGCCACGCCGACGGCGAGGATGGCAGCGAGGAACCAACCGCCGAAACCTTCCGGCAGGATGCCCGCCACCGGCAGGGTGGCGATGAAGAAGCTCGCCGAGAACATCAGCAGGCTTTTCGGCAGGCGCATCCACGGGCCTTTGGACAGGCGCGACGGCGGGTCGAGGCGGCGCTTGGCGACGAACAGCGCGCCGCAGAACATCAGCGCGGTGGCCGCCAGCAGGGCGAAGCCGAGGATGCGGTTGTGCAGGCCGAAACCGTGCACCAGGATCGCCAGCAGCGCGGCGGCGACGAAGCCGCCGGCGGTGGCCACGTGGGTCTTGGACATGTACTTGTCGCGCTCGACCACGTGGTGCAGGTCCACCAGATAGCGGCGCGGCATTTTCAGCAGGCCGCCGACCCAGTCGACCTGGGCGGGCCGGCCACGACGCCACATCGCGAAGCGCTTCACGGCGCCCAGCACGGCAAGGCCGAGGGCGGCGAAGAGCAGGATGGGGAGGATGATGTTGAGCATTTCTGGTCTCCCTACGGGACCTCAGGGGGCACTGGGCAAGCTCCCTCTCCCGCTTGCGGGAGAGGGCGGAGGGAGAGGGTCTTCCCGGTCGGCTCGGTCACTCGGCCTACCGCCCTCTCCCCAACCCTCTCCCTGAAGGGAGAGGGGGCTGTCCGTGCCTGCCGGACATCACAAGGCGTGTCTTAGAAGTCCTTGCACAGACGCAGTGCGTCATAGATCGCCGCGTGGGTGTTGCGCTGGGCCACGCAGTCGCCGATGCGGAACAGCAGATACCCGTCGCCTGGCTCGCTGAGGCACGGCTGCGGCTTGATCGCGAACAGCGCCTCGACGTCGATCTGGCCCTTGTTGCGCGAGCCCTGCTTGAGCGCGTAGTACAGGCTCTCGTCCGGACGCACGCCGTTCTCCACGACGATCTGGTCGACCACCCGCTCTTCCTTCGCGCCGGTGTATTCGTTCTCCAGCACGGCCACCAGCTTGTCGCCCTCGCGGTAGACCTTCTCCAGCATCAGGTCGCCGGTCATGATCACTTCCTTGGGGTACATGCTGCGGTAGTAGGTCGGGAAGGTGGTGCCGCCGATGGCCACGCCCGGCTTGATGTCGTCGGTGACGATCTCGACCTGGGCGCCCTTGTCGGCGAGGAAGTCCGCCACCGACATGCCGCTGAATTCGCAGATGGTGTCGTAGACCAGCACGTTCTTGCCCGGCGCGACCTTGCCGTCGAGGATGTCCCAGCTGCTGACCACCAGCCCTTCGGCGGCGCCCCAGTGCTCGTTCTGCTCCAGGAACGGATGGCCGCCGTTGGCCAGCACCACCACGTCGGGACGCAGGTCCAGGATGGTGTCGGCGTCCGCGCCGGTGCCCAGGCGCAGGTCGACGTTCAGCCGCGCCAGCTCCAGCTGGTACCAGCGGGTGATGCCGGCGATCTGGTCGCGCTGCGGGGCTTTCGAGGCGGTGGTGATCTGCCCGCCGAGCTGGTCCTTCTTCTCGAACAGGGTCACGTCGTGGCCACGCTCGGCGGCGACGCGCGCCGCTTCCATGCCGGCCGGGCCGCCACCGACAACGACAACCTTGCGCTTCACGCCGGTGGTCTTCTCGATGATGTGCGGCACGCCCATGTATTCACGGGAGGTGGCGGCGTTCTGGATGCACAGCACGTCCAGGCCCTGGTACTGGCGGTCGATGCAGTAGTTGGCGCCGACGCACTGCTTGATCTGGTCGACCTGGCCCATCTTGATCTTGGCGATCAGGTGCGGGTCGGCGATGTGCGCGCGGGTCATGCCGACCATGTCCACGTAGCCGCCTTCGAGGATGCGCGTGGCCTGGTTCGGGTCCTTGATGTTCTGCGCGTGCAGCACCGGTACGTTGACCACTTCCTTGATGCCGGCCGCCAGGTGCAGGAACGGCTCCGGCGGGTAGGTCATGTTCGGGATGACGTTGGCCAGGGTGTTGTGGGTGTCGCAGCCCGAACCGACCACGCCGATGAAGTCGATCATGCCGGTGTCGCTGTAGTACTTGGCGATCTGCTTCATGTCGTCGTGGGTGAGGCCGTCCGGGTGGAACTCGTCACCGCAGATGCGCATGCCGACGCAGAAGTCGTCGCCGACTTCCTTGCGCACGGCCTTGAGCACTTCCAGGCCGAACTTCATGCGGCCTTCGAAGGTGCCGCCCCACTCGTCGGTACGCTTGTTGACGCGCGGGCTCCAGAACTGGTCGATCATGTGCTGGTGCACGGCGGACAGCTCGACGCCGTCCAGGCCGCCTTCCTTCGCCCGGCGCGCCGCCTGGGCGTAGTTGCCGATCACACGCCAGATCTCTTCCGGCTCGATGGTCTTGCAGGTGGCGCGGTGCACGGGTTCGCGGATGCCCGACGGCGACATCAGGGTCGGCCAGTTGAAGCCGTCCCAGCGTGAGCGGCGGCCCATGTGGGTAATCTGGATCATGATCTTGGCCCCATGCTTGTGCATGGCGTCGGCCAGGTTCTGGAAGTGCGGGATGATGCGGTCGGTGGAGAGGTTCACCGAGCTCCACCATTCCTGCGGGCTGTCGATGGCGACCACGGAGGAACCGCCGCAGATGGCCAGGCCGATGCCGCCCTTGGCCTTCTCCTCGTAGTACTTCACGTAGCGCTCGGTGGTCATGCCGCCGTCGGTGGCATACACCTCGGCGTGAGCGGTGGAGAGTACGCGGTTGCGGATGGTCAGTTTGCCGATCTGGATCGGCTGGAACATGGACTCGAAAGCCATTGCGGCATCCTCTGAAAACTACTGCGCTCGGTTATGCAGCGTTGGAGGCTGAATCGAAAATGCTCATTTACTGCTCGTAAACTCCGCTTTTCGCTTCAACCTCCGCCTCGCCTACCCTTCGCTCGCTACGTTTTCGATCTCGATTGATTGGGATGATCAGAGCGGTTTGACGACGAACAGACCGTCGTCGTGGCCTTCCTCGGCGCCGCTGTAGACCTGCTCGGCGACGGTGCGTATGTCGCTGCCGCGCGCCTGGAGGATCTGGTCCATGGCGCCGGCGAACCAGCCGGTGAACATGTAGTCGACCTTGCGGTTGACCTTGCCGTAGACGTACACGAAGGCCGAATGCTTCAGGCGTACCTGGGCGGTGCCCGCGTCGAGGTCGATCTGTTCGATCTGGAACAGGCCCCAGCCACGCTGCGACAGGCGCTTCATGTAGTGCTCGAAGACTTCCACGCCGACCAGGCCGTGGCACTCGGCTTCCTTCTCGCACCAGTGCCAGGCGGACTTGTAGCCGGCCTTGTAGAGGATCTGCGCATAGCGCTCGGCGCCCAGCTCTTCCTCGATACCCATGTGGTTGTTGACGAAGAAGTGCCGCGGTACGTAGAGCATCGGCAGGGCGTCGGTGGTCCAGACGCCGGTTTCGCTGTCGACTTCGATGGGCAGTTCGGGGGCGTGTTTGGCCATGTGTGCAGACTCCGGAATTCGTGTGTGCGGTTGCCCTCTCCCCAACCCTCTCCCTGAAGGGAGAGGGAGCTGGCCGTGCATGCGGAAGGTCAGGTGCATGCCGGTGGCTCTGCTCCCCTCTCCCGCTGGCGGGAGAGGGGCTGGGGGACAGGGCGCTGTTCGATGGAAAGTCGGTGTTATTCGCCCCAGACGTCTTTCAGGACGCGCACCCAGTTCTCGCCCATGACCTTGCGCACCACGCGCTCGGGCATGCCGCGCTTGAGCAGGGTCTCGGTGAGGTTGGGGAATTCGCCCACGGTGCGGATGCCCAGCGGGTTGACGATCTTGCCGAAGTTGGTGAGGCGGCGGGCGTACCCCTTGTCGTGGGTCAGCCACTCGAAGAAGTCCTGGCCGTGGCCCTGGGTGAAGTCGGTGCCGATGCCGATGGCGTCCTCGCCGACGATGTTCATCACGTACTCGATGGCTTCGGCGTAGTCGTCGATGGTCGAGTCGATGCCCTTGGCCAGGAACGGCGCGAACATGGTCACGCCGACGAAGCCGCCGTGGTCGGCGATGAACTTCAGCTCGGCGTCGGACTTGTTGCGCGGGTGCTCTTTCAGGCCCGACGGCAGGCAGTGGGAATAGGTGACGGGCTTCTTCGACTCGAGAATGACTTCCTCGGAGGTCTTGGAGCCGACGTGGGACAGGTCGCACATGATGCCGACGCGGTTCATCTCCGCGACGATCTCGCGGCCGAAGCCGGAGAGGCCGCCGTCGCGCTCGTAGCAGCCGGTGCCGACCAGGTTCTGGGTGTTGTAGCACATCTGCACGATGCCCACGCCCAGTTGCTTGAAGATCTCCACGTAGCCGATCTGGTCCTCGAACGCATGGGCGTTCTGGAAGCCGAAGAGGATGCCGGTCTTGCCCTGCTCCTTGGCCTTGCGGATGTCGGCGGTGGTGCGCACCGGGATGACCAGGTCGCTGTTCTCGCGGATCAGCTTCTGGCTGGCGACGATGTTGTTCACCGTGGCCTGGAAACCTTCCCAGACGGAGACGGTGCAGTTGGCGGCAGTCAGGCCGCCCTTGCGCATGTCCTCGAACAGCTCGCGGTTCCACTTGGCGATGATCAGGCCATCGATGACGATGCTGTCGGCGTGAAGTTCGGCTGGGCTCATCTTGGCGTCTCTCTATTCAGGCAAGGCTGGTGCGGCGGGACTTGTGCCGACGCTTTGCAGGCAGGATATCCCTGCACCCCGCGGCGACCCGGTTCGAAAACGACCAGGGTCGAACCGAAAGCGTCAAACCGACGACATGGGCGACAGCGTTTGCGTCGCATGGGGCAATGTGGGGGCTGGAGGCGAGGATTGGCGCGGACTTGTAGGAGCGAGCTTGCTCGCGAACGGTCTTCGCTGCGGGGCACGGCGCGGGTGGAAAGCGCCCTCTCCCTAACCCTCTCCCTGAAGGGAGAGGGAACTGTAAAGCGTCAAGCGAAACTCCGAACGAACCGGCGACTCCGAGCAACTCCCTCTCCCTGAAGGGAGAGGGCTGGGGAGAGGGTGATACGGCGGCGGCACGGAGGCCGCCGGAAAGAGGTTCGCGAGCAAGCTCGCTCCTACAAGGAGCAAGCCACGCGGCAAGCGTCAGCGCTTGCGCCAGCAGGCAAAGAGGTTCCACGCCACCAGGCCGGTGACGAAGGCGGAGCTGCTGTAGAAGAGCATCGCGTCCACGTGGCGTCCTCACTAACGACAGCAGGTAACGACAACGCCCCCGGAAACGGGGGCGCTGGGTGGGTGGGGCTTACTTCTCGCCGACCAGGCGGGCGTGAGCGGACTCCTCGCCCAGGTTGTTCAGCATGCGCTCGCTGTACCAGTCGAGGAAGTTGATCACGCCGAACTCGTAGGTCTTGGAGTACGGCCCCGGCTGGTAGGCGGTGGAGTTGATGCCGCGCTGGTTCTCTTCGGCCAGGCGACGGTCCTGGTCGTTGGTGGCGTCCCAGACTTCACGCAGGCGCGCCACGTCGTAGTCGACGCCTTCCACCGCGTCCTTGTGCACCAGCCACTTGGTGGTGACCATGGTTTCCTGAGCGCTGATCGGCCACACGGTGAACACGATCATGTGGTCGCCCATGCAGTGGTTCCACGAGTGCGGCAGGTGCAGGATGCGCATCGAGCCCAGGTCCGGGTTCTGGATGCGGCCCATGAGTTTCTTGCTGCCCTGCTTGCCGTCCATGGTCATGGACACGGTGCCCTGCAGCAGCGGCATGCGCACGATGCGGTTGCGCAGGCCGAAGCTGGCATGGGCGTAGGGGATCTTCTCGGCATCCCAGGCGGTGGTGCAGGCCGCGACCTGGTCCTTGAAGGCCTGGCTGGCGCGCGGGTCGGTGACGTCGTCCCACTCCAGCAGGGTGTTCAGCAGTTCCGGGTGCGAACCGTTGCAGTGGTAGCACTCGCGGTTGTTCTCCAGCACCAGCTTCCAGTTGGCCTTCTCCATCAGCGTGGTCTGCACCGCGACCTTGGTGTTCTCCATGTCGTACGGCTCCATGTAGTGCTCGAGCGTACGCAGGAAGTCGTCGATGGCCGGCGGGTTCTCTGCCAGCGAGATGAAGATGTAGCCGCCGGCGGTCTTCACGTTCACTGGTTTGAGGCTGTAGTCCTTCATGTCGAAGTCGGCGCCCATCTCGGTGCCGGCGAACAGCAGGCGGCCGTCCAGTTCGTAGGTCCACTGGTGGTAGGGGCAGACCAGCTTGGCGACCTTGCCCTTGTCGCTGACGCACAGGCGCGAGCCGCGGTGACGGCAGACGTTGTGGAAGGCGTGGATCTTGCCTTCGGCGCCGCGCAGGACGATCACCGGGTTGTCGCCGATCTGCAGGGTGAGGAAGTTGCCCTTGGCGGGGATCTCGCAGGTCATGCCGGCGATCAGCCACTCCTTGTGGAAGATCTCCTGCATGTCCAGCTGGAACAGGCGCTCGTCGTTGTAGAAGGGCTGCGGCAGCGAGAAGCTGTGGTCGCGGCTGCGCAGCATCTCGGCGGTGGCCTTGCGGGCCGGTTCCAGCGGGTCGCCCAGACTCAGGGTAGTGGTGACGTCCATTGCTCGGTCCTCATGCCGCAGCGCGCTCGGCTGCCGGCGGAAATAAGTGGCTGATACGGTGTGCCACGCAGGGCAGTGGCGGCAGGTGCGCAGCGCGCCGAGTGCGCTTTCCCGCCGTCCTCGTTCAACCGGAAGGGGTTGCTCGGCATGGAGCTGAGTGTGGGGCCGCAGCACGGCAATACCCTTATCCATGGGCGACACGGCCACATCATTTCCCGACGCGCAACGGCGCGCGCCAGGCGGCAGGTCGCGATAAGCATGCAAATGTCGCTGGCAGGTAAATGCAGCGGCCATCCTCGTGCACACAATCGGTTCCATCAGGCATGCCGGAAGGCCCCGTCTCGCACGGGTCCCGGCGCTGCCCCATCAGGCCCAGCACGGCCCGCGTGCGCGGAGAGACAGCATGTCGAACAATTTCCTCAATCCGGTGAACACCCAGACCTGGGCCAACGGGCGCCACCTGGTGCGCTGCGTGAAGGCCATCCAGGAAACCTGGGATGTGCGCACCTTCTGCTTCATGGCCGACGCACCGATCATGTTCTTCTTCAAGCCGGGGCAGTTCGTCACCCTGGAGCTGGAGATCGACGGCCAGCCGATCATGCGCTCCTACACCATCTCCAGCTCGCCCTCGGTGCCCTACAGCTTCTCCATCACCATCAAGCGCGTGCCCGGCGGCAAGGTCTCGAACTGGCTGCACGACAACCTCAAGGAAGGCGACCAGATCCCGGTGCACGGGCCGGTGGGCAACTTCAACGCCATCGACTTCCCCGCCGAGAAGGTGCTGTTCCTCTCCGGGGGCGTGGGCATCACCCCGGTGATGTCCATGTCGCGCTGGTTCTTCGACACCAATGGCAACGTCGACATGGTGTTCGTGCACAGCGCGCGCACGCCCAAGGACATCATCTACCACCGCGAGCTGGACCACATGGCCTCGCGCATCGCCAACTTCAAGCTGCACCTGATCTGCGAGAAGTACGAGATGGGCGAGACCTGGGCCGGCTACCGGGGCTTCCTGAACAAGGCCATGCTGCAGCTGATGGCGCCGGACTTCCTCGAACGCGAAGTGTTCTGCTGCGGCCCGACGCCCTACATGCACGCCGTCCGCCGCCTGCTGGAGGCCGAGGGCTACGACATGTCGCGCTACCACGAGGAGGCCTTCGGCCCGACCCCGCCGGAAGTGCGCGCCGACGTGAAGGAGCTGGCCGCCGAAGCCGCCGAGGCGCCGGCCGTGCCCCTGGCGGAGCAGAACCTGGTGGAATTCTGCGACACCGGCAAGAGCATCCGCGTCGCGCCGGGCGAGACCGTCCACGCCGCCGCCGCCAAGCTCGGCCTGCACATTCCCAAGGCCTGCGGCATGGGCATCTGCGGCACCTGCAAGGTGATGAAGCGCTCCGGCGAGGTGGACATGGAGCACAACGGCGGGATCACCGACGAAGATGTCGCCGAAGGCTACATCCTGTCCTGCTGCAGCGTGCCCAAGGGCGACGTGGTGATCGAGTACTGATCACAGCCTGCCCCCACCTGCCCCACACGTTACCCACCAAGTTATCCACAGGCTGAGGGTGTCCCGGCGCGACGTCGGAGACACCTGCGGCCTCACCGCCTGGCCGCCTCGATCCCGTCTGCAACCCGCATGCCACCTGGCTTCCGGCCTTTCGCCCGGCCTCGCGTTCTGTCGCGCGTGAGCGCGCAGCCATGGGGCTTCGCGGCGCCCGGCTGCGACAACTATCCACATTCGTTCAGTCTTCCTCCGGGGCCGCTTTGTAGCCGCTGGACAGGCGTTGCTGCACGTCCTGTGGGACAGCGCTGTAATGACTGGCAGAAAGGCTGTAGAGGCCCTGGCCGGCGGTGATGGATTTCAACCGGTTGGCATAGCCATCCAGCTCCGCCAGCGGTACCTGGCCCCGCACCAGGGCGACGCTGGCCGACAGCGATTCGGTGCCCAGCACCTGGCCGCGGCGCCCGGTGAGATCGGCGGTGATATCGCCCAGGTGGGATTCCGGCGTCGTCACCTCGATCTGCATCACCGGCTCCAGCACGATGCCGCCGGCATTGCGCAGCGCATCGAGCATCGCCTTGCGCCCCGCGGCCTGGAAAGCGATGTCCTTGGAGTCCACGGAGTGGCTCTTGCCGTCGTACAGCGTGACCTTCACGTCCTCCACCGGGAACCCGGCCAGCGGCCCGGCCGCCAGGGCCGAGCGCACGCCCTTCTCCACGGAGGGGATGAAGTTGCCGGGAATCACCCCGCCCTTGATCGCATCGACGAAGGCAAAACCCTCGCCGCGGGGCAACGGCTCGACACGCAGGAACACTTCGCCGAACTGCCCCGCCCCGCCGGTCTGCTTCTTGTGCCGGCTATGGCCTTCGGCGCTGCGGGTTGCCGTCTCGCGGTAGGGCACGCTGGGCGCGCGGGTCTGCACCTCCAGCTTGTACTGCCCGGCCATGCGCTCCAGCAGGTAACGCAGGTGCAGCTCGCCCATGCCGCGCAGCACGGTTTCCTGGGTGGACGCGTTGTAGTCCAGGCGCACGCACGGGTCCTCGGCCTGCAGGCGCTGGAGGATTTCCGCCAGGCGCTGCTCGTCGCCGCGCCGGCTCGCCTCGATGGCCAGGCCCTGCATGGGCGTGGGAAAGTCCAGAGGCTTGAGGCGGATGTGGTCCTCGTCATGGGAGTCGTGCAGCACCACGCCGTACTCCAGTTCGTCGACCTTGCTCAGCGCGCCGAAGTCACCGGGAATCAGCCACGGCGCCTCTTCGTGCTTCTTGCCCTGCAAACGCAACAGATGGCCCACCTTGAACGGCTTGCGCCCATCGCCGGCGAACAGCTGCATCTCCCGGCGGATCGTGCCCTGGTGCACGCGGAACACTGCCAGACGGCCGACGAAGGGGTCGATCACCACCTTGAACACATGGGCCAGCACGTGGGCGGCCGGGTCGGGACGGGCCATCACCGGGTGTTCGACACCTTTCTCGTCGGTGCGCAGGAACAGCGGCGGATTGCCCTCGGCGGGGTTCGGCGCCAGGCGCGCCAGGACATCCGCCAGTTCCGCCACGCCGGCGCCGGTGCGCGCGGAAACGAAGCACAGCGGAATCAGGTGGCCTTCGCGCAGCGCACGCTCGAAGGGTTCGTGCAGCGCCTCGGGGGTTACCTCGCCCTCCTCCAGGTACTGCGCCATCAGCGCCTCGTCCACCTCCACCACCTGGTCCACCAGGGCCTGGTGCGCCTCGGCCACGGAAGAGAAATCCGCCTCGCCCTCGGGATTGAAGAAACAGTCCACCACCCGGGCGCCACCGCCGGCAGGCAGGTTGATGGGCAACACCTCCTTGCCGAACGACTCGCGCAACTGCGCCAGCAGTGCCGGCAGGTCGATGCGCTCGGCGTCGATCTTGTTCACCACCAGCAGGCGGCACAGCCCGCGCTCGCCGGCCCAGCGCATCATGCGACGGGTGCTCAGCTCGATGCCGTTCTGCGCATTCACCACCACCAGCGCGGTCTCCACCGCCGCCAGCGCCGGCAGCGCGTGGCCGATGAAGTCGGGATAACCGGGGGTGTCGATCAGGCGGACATGGGCGCCCTCGTGCTCGAAGTGCACCAGGGCAGCGGCCAGGGAGTGATGGTAGTCGCGCTCCATGGGGTCGGAGTCGCACAGGGTGTCGCCGCGCTCCAGCGAGCCCATGCTGGCAATGGCGCCGCTGTGCTGCAGCAGCGCTTCGGCAAGCAGGGTCTTGCCGCTGTCGCCGTGGCCGACCAGGGCCACGGTGCGGATCTGTTCCACCGAGTAACTGGACATGCTGAATCTCCCGCCCCCAGGGTGCTTGAAGTATAGGCAGCGCGACCTGCACCCCTGGACAAATATTGACCAGCCCGGCGCACGCCAGGCGCTCTGCGGCGTGCAGCGATCCATCCACAACCCACCCACACCTTGCGGGCAGAACGCTGCACAGCCGATGTGGAAAACCCACCGCCAAATTCGCTACAGGCCAGTCGCAGCGGGACTTCCGGCATTTGGTCAAAAAATGTACTGAAGGACCGGAAGCACGCCCGGCGCGGCCCGCAGCGCTCTGGATACAGGTTGTCCACACCTTCTGCGAGGTTCGCCCCACAGGCATTGTGGAAAGTTTCCCGCAGCCCCTGCCGTTGGGGAAAAGTCGCTGTGGATCAGTCGCTTGCACACCAGGCTGGTCATTCCTTGAGCAGCCCCCTGGACGCCCCGCCAGCCGTGGCGCGGGCAGTGTTTTCCACAGGCGACGCACAGGCGGGTCAACATAAACCGGGGATAGCGGTGGAAAGATCGTGCACAGAAAATCGGCCCGATTCCGTACACAGCCACGCAAGTGGTTGAAAATCCTAATTGATCAGAAAACGACCAGCTTCAGCGAAGCCGCGCGCCATGAGGCGTACAGGCGCCTCCCAACAGTTTTTCCACAGGTTGGACACGTGCGCCTCCACAGCGCCTGTGGAGATCTTCCGCACCCCCGCCGAAATGCCTGAAAGCCACGGGATACGGGCATTGCGCGAAAACACCCCGTGGCCGGAGGCGGTTCACGCAGCCGTCAGGGCGGCGTCATTTTCCACCAGGTTGTCCACAGCTTTATCACAAGGTTGCCCCCGGATTTCGCCAAATGCTGAAACACAGCCGCCGCGGACGTCGAGGGCGTGCGGGCTATGCTGGATTTCCCTGACAGAGGAGCCACGCCATGATTCTCACCACCACGCCCACCATCGAGGGCAAGACCATCCAGGAATACCGCGGCATCGTCGTGGGCGAGGCGATCCTCGGCGCCAATGTGTTCCGCGACCTGTTCGCCGGGCTGCGCGACATCATCGGCGGCCGCTCCGGCGCGTACGAGAAGGAGCTGGGCCGGGCGCGGGAGATCGCCTTCGAGGAATTGCAGGAACGCGCCCAGGAGCTGGGCGCCAACGCCGTGGTCGGCATCGACCTGGACTACGAGGTGGTGGGGCAGAACGGCAGCATGCTGATGGTCAGCGTGAGCGGCACGGCGGTGCGCATCTGACGCGTAGGAGCGCCTATTTCCCGCTGGGGAATCTGTGCCGCCCCTCCCCTCACCCCAACCCTCTCCCGGAGGGAGAGGGGGCATAGCGCGCCGGCTGATGCCATAGCTTCATCCTGCACCGAACGGTCGCCTCTCCCGCTTGCGGGAGAGGGTTAGGGTGAGGGGCCCCTGATCTTGCAGGAGCCCGCCATGCGCGCGATCGAGGGTGAGGCGCCGGGGTTGGTCAAGGTTTGAACAACCCCGTGCAGGCCACGCCAGCCGTGGCCTGCGTACATTCATCCACAGGTTGGCGACAGGTTGCGCGAGCAACCGTCCCCAGCGCCTGGGGACAACTCAGGCGCCCATGACCCGGCGAATGTCGGCGGCCAGCGCCTCGACGCGGGCGATCTCGGTGTCCCACGAACACATGAAGCGTGCGCCGCCGGCACCGATGAAGGTGTAGAAGCGCCAGCCCAGTTGGCGCAGGGCCTCCAGCGCGGGTTCGGACATCTGCAGGAACACGCCGTTGGCCTCCACCGGGAACATCAGCTGCACGCCGGGGATGTCCGCGACCCGCTCGGCCAGCAGCTGTGCACAGCGGTTGGCGTGGCTGGCGTAATGCAGCCAGGCGTCGTCCTGTAGCACGCCGACCCAGGGCGCGGCGAGGAAGCGCATCTTCGACGCCAGTTGGCCGGCCTGCTTGCAGCGGTAGTCGAAGCCTTCGGCCAGCTCGCGGTTGAAGAACAGGATGGCCTCGCCCACCGCCATGCCGTTCTTGGTGCCGCCGAAGCAGAGCACCTCGACGCCGGCCTTCCAGGTCAGCTCGGCCGGGGTGGCGCCCAGGAAGGCGCAGGCATTGGAGAAGCGCGCGCCGTCCATGTGCAGGTGCAGGCCCAGCTCGCGGCAGGTGGCGCTCAGCGCCTGCAGTTCATCCGGGCGGTAGCAGGTGCCGACCTCGGTGGCCTGGGTGATGGTGACCACGCGGGGCTTGGGATAGTGGATGTCCTGGCGCTTGAGGGCGATCTCGCGGATCGCATCGGGCGTCAGCTTGCCCTGGGCGTCGGTGCGCGCCAGCAGCAGCTTGGAGCCGTTGGAGAAGAACTCCGGCGCGCCGCATTCGTCGGTCTCGACGTGGGCGGTCTCGGCGCAGATCACGCTGTGGTAGCTCTGGCACAGCGCGGCCAGGGCCAGGGAGTTGGCCGCGGTGCCGTTGAAGGCGAAGAAGACTTCGCAGTCGGTCTCGAACAGCTCGCGGAAGTAGTCGGACGCGCGGGCGGTCCACTGGTCGTCGCCATAGGCGCGTTCGTGGCCGCGGTTGGCTTCGGCCATGGCTGCCCAGGCTTCGGGGCAGATGCCGGAATAGTTGTCGCTGGCGAACTGCTGGGTGTTGTCGGTCATGGTGCGGCCTCGAAAAACGTTGTACGTCAGGCAGCAGCGTAGCAACGGATAGTCGCTCGCCGCCGGAGGGCGCAGGCCTCCCGCGGACGGGAGGCCGCGGGATGGATCAGGGCAGCTTGGTCAGCGCCATCTGTTCGGAGATGGGCACGAACAGCTCGCGCAGGGATTGCGCGGTGCCGCCGTTGGGCTTGTCCGGGGAGGTCATGTTGAGCACGTAGCGGCCCTTGATCAGGCCGGTCAGGCTGGACTCGCCGGCCTTGTCGTCCGGGCCCGGCACGCTGATGGCCAGCGGGTCGCCCATGCGCGTGCTGTCGATCACCGGCAGGTACTGCTCGCCGCCGAATTGCGCGGCGGTGCCGTTCTGCAGCGCGGCCTGGCGGGCCTGGTTGAGCAGCGAGACGTTCTTGGCGGTGGTCTCGCGCAACTTGGCCTGGGCGGCCAGGTACTGCTTGGCGGCCTCGCCCTGCTGGTCGGCGCCCGGCGCCGGCAGGCCGGTGTCGGTCAGGGTCACGACCAGTTGCTGGCTGCCGTCGGCCTTGCCGTAGACGATGGTCGCGCTGTCGTAGCCGCACTCGCGGGAGAGATAGGGATAGCCGTACACGGCCTTGGTCGGCGGCAGCGCGCGTTCCAGTTCGTGGCCGGTGCAGCTGTCGCCGGCCGGCGTGGCGGCGGCGCTGCTCGCGGCGGCGGCCGGCGCATCGGCCTTGGCGGGTTTGCTGTCGTCACCACAGCCCTGCAGGGTGGCGCTGAGCAGCAGGGCGGAAAGCAGAGTCAGGGAGCGGTTCATGGCGTCCTCGCGTTTCGTGAGAGGCGCAGTTTAGTCCCTTGGCCAGACGCTTCCTATCGGCAGCTTCATGGCGACAGTTTGCAGGCCCAGCGCCCTTGTCTGTCGTCGTAGACGGCCTCGACCACCGCCACCCCGCCGGCGCGGGCCTCCAGGCAGAAGGTTTTCATGAAGGTCGCCCGCGCACCGTCGCCTGCGCTGTCGCGGCCGCCGACCGTCACGCTGTACAGGCCAGGCTGCAAGGGCCGCGCCGGCGTCTTCTCGCTGAAGCCGGAGATCGCCTGGCCGTAGGCCAGGCAGGTGTCGCTGCGCAGCGACACGCCCCGGTTCGGCTCGTTGCTGACCGCCGACCAGAACGGCTCGTAGGGTTCGCGCGCCACGTCGATGGAATACACCACCACCTGCCGTTCATCCACCTGCAGGGTGCGGTTGAAGAACAGGCCGGGCGACTTGAACGCCGCGCCGCCGAAGCACAGCGTCCGGCCCTGCACCCAGACGCGGGCGTCGCCATCGAACAGGCGCGACATGCCCCAGGCCGACGTCTGCGCCGTCAGCAGGGCCAGGCCCAGGCAACCCCATGCAAAGAAACGCTTCATCGCACCGCTCCACCGGCCGCGCCGTGCTGGCGCGGGCATGTCGCATTCTGACCAGCCGTTACGCGCAATTCCACGCACCCGGTCGCTTTTACGCCCATCGCGGCATGTCGCAAACGCACCTACCCGCGGCGTGCGCAGGCATCTGGTCAGACGGGGCCAGTCATACCATCGCTTCCAAGGGGGCGAGTTCGCGTCCCGCACCAGCCATGGCGCTCCACCGCGCCGCAGGGAGACCAGCGATGTTCAGCAAGCAAGACCAGATCCAGGGCTATGACGACGAACTGCTCGCGGCGATGGATGCCGAGGAAGCGCGCCAAGAGGACCACCTCGAGCTGATCGCTTCGGAGAACTACACCAGCAAGCGCGTCATGCAGGCCCAGGGCAGCGGGCTGACCAACAAGTACGCCGAAGGCTATCCGGGCAAGCGTTACTACGGCGGCTGCGAGCATGTGGACAAGGTCGAGCAACTGGCCATCGATCGCGCCAAGCAGCTGTTCGGCGCCGACTACGCCAACGTCCAGCCGCACTCGGGCTCCTCGGCCAACGCCGCTGTCTACCTGGCCCTGCTCAACGCCGGCGACACCCTCCTGGGCATGAGCCTGGCCCACGGCGGCCACCTGACCCACGGCGCCAAGGTGTCGTCCTCGGGCAAGCTGTACAACGCCGTGCAGTACGGCCTGAACACCGACACCGGGCTGATCGACTACGACGAGGTCGAGCGCCTGGCCGTGGAGCACAAGCCGAAGATGATCGTCGCCGGCTTCTCCGCCTACTCCAAGACCCTCGACTTCCCGCGCTTCCGCGCCATCGCCGACAAGGTCGGGGCGCTGCTGTTCGTCGACATGGCCCACGTGGCCGGCCTGGTTGCCGCCGGCCTGTACCCGAACCCGCTGCCCTACGCCGACGTGGTCACCACCACCACCCACAAGACCCTGCGCGGCCCGCGCGGCGGTCTGATCCTGGCCAAGTCCAACGAAGAGATCGAGAAGAAGCTCAACTCCGCAGTCTTCCCCGGCGCCCAGGGCGGCCCGCTGATGCACGTGATCGCCGCCAAGGCGGTGTGCTTCAAGGAAGCGCTGGAGCCCGGCTTCAAGGACTACCAGGCCCAGGTGATCAAGAACGCCCAGGCCATGGCGCAGGTGTTCATCGAGCGCGGCTATGACGTGGTCTCCGGCGGCACCGACAACCACCTGATGCTGATCAGCCTGGTGAAGCAGGGCCTGACCGGCAAGGAAGCGGACGCCGCCCTGGGCCGCGTCGGCATCACCGTGAACAAGAACGCCGTGCCGAACGACCCGCAGAGCCCGTTCGTCACCTCCGGCATCCGCATCGGCACCCCGGCGGTGACCACCCGCGGGCTGAAGGAAGCCCAGTGCCGCGAGCTGGCCGGCTGGATCAGCGACGTGCTGGACCACCTGGGCGATGCCGACGTGGAAGCCAAGGTGGCCACCCAGGTGGCGGGCCTGTGCGCGGACTTCCCGGTCTACCGCTAAGTCTTCCGGCCACGCTTTTGTAGGAGCGAGCTTGCTCGCGAACCAGCCCCGCCGCGAGGCCATTCGCGAGCAAGCTCGCTCCTACGAAGAGCGACACCGCGACAAGAGATATTCAGGAGCACCCCATGCAACGCTACTCCGGCTTCGGCCTGTTCAAGCACTCCCTGAGCCACCACGAGAACTGGCAGCGCATGTGGCGCACGCCCACGCCCAAGCCGGTGTATGACGTGGTCATCGTCGGCGGCGGCGGGCATGGCCTGGCCACTGCCTACTACCTGGCCAAGGAGCACGGCATCACCAACGTCGCGGTGATCGAGAAGGGCTGGCTGGGCGGCGGCAACACCGCGCGCAACACCACCATCGTGCGTTCCAACTACCTGTGGGACGAGTCGGCGCTGCTCTACGAACACGCCATGAAGCTGTGGGAAGGCCTGTCCCAGGACCTGAACTACAACGTCATGTTCTCCCAGCGCGGGGTCTACAACCTCTGCCACACCCTGCAGGACATGCGTGACGGCGAGCGCCGCGTGAGCGCCAACCGCCTGAACGGCGTGGACGGCGAACTGCTCAACGCGCAGCAGGTGGCCGAAGAGATTCCGTACCTGAACTGCACCAAGAGCGCCCGCTACCCGATCATGGGTTCCACCGTGCAGCGCCGTGGCGGCGTGGCCCGTCACGATGCCGTGGCCTGGGGCTTCGCCCGCGCGGCCGATGCCCTGGGCGTGGACCTGATCCAGCAGACCGAAGTGATCGGCTTCCGCAAGCAGGACGGCGCGGTGATCGGCGTCGAGACCAACCGCGGCTTCATCGGCGCCAAGCGCGTCGGCGTGGTCACCGCCGGCAACTCCGGGCACATGGCCAAGCTCGCCGGCTTCCGCCTGCCGCTGGAATCGCACCCGCTGCAGGCGCTGGTTTCCGAACCGCTCAAACCCATCATCGACAGCGTGATCATGTCCAACGCCGTGCACGGCTACATCAGCCAATCGGACAAGGGCGACCTGGTCATCGGCGCCGGCATCGACGGCTATAACGGCTACGGCCAGCGCGGCTCCTACCCGGTGATCGAGCACACCCTGCAGGCGATCGTCGAGATGTTCCCGGTGCTCTCGCGGGTGCGCATGAACCGCCAGTGGGGCGGCATCGTCGACACCACCCCGGACGCCTGCCCGATCATCGGCAAGACCCCGGTGAAGAACCTGTTCTTCAACTGCGGCTGGGGCACCGGCGGCTTCAAGGCAACGCCCGGCTCGGGCAATGTCTTCGCCGCCACCCTCGCCAAGGGCGAGCCGCATCCGCTGGCCGCGCCCTTCTCCATCGAACGCTTCCACACTGGCGCGCTGATCGACGAACACGGCGCTGCCGCCGTCGCGCACTAAAAGCCGCCCGAAGGGCGAAATCTGATGACCCTCTCCCTTCAGGGAGAGGGTGCCCGAAGGGCGGGAGAGGGTGTTGAAGGCGCGAGCCAACCCTCGACTGAAACGAAACAACGGGAGAGCGACCCTCTCCCCAACCCTCTCCCTGAAGGGAGAGGGGGCCGGTCAGCCGGCAAGATCAGTTTCCGGAGGCTACAAAATGCTGAATATCTTCTGCCCCCATTGCGGCGAGCTGCGTTCCGAAGAGGAATTCCACGCCAAGGGCCAGGCGCACATCCCGCGCCCGCTCGACCCGTCCGCCTGCACCGACGCCGAGTGGGGCGAGTACATGTTCTTCCGCGACAACCCGCGCGGCATCCACCACGAGCTGTGGGTGCACGCCGCCGGTTGCCGCCAGTACTTCAACGTCACCCGCCACACCGTGACCTACGAAATCCTGGAAACCTACAAGATCGGCGAAAAACCGAGCATCAGCGCCGATTCCGAGAAGAAACCCGCCGTCCAGCCCGCCGTGGAGAAGGCCTAATGAGCCAGATCAATCGCCTGTCCCGTGGCGGTCGCATCGACCGCACCAAGCCGCTCACCTTCAGTTTCAACGGCCAGAGCTACCAGGGCTTCGCCGGTGACACCCTGGCCGCTGCCCTGCTGGCTAACGGCGTCGACATCCTCGGCCGCAGCTTCAAGTACTCGCGCCCGCGCGGCATCGTCGCCGCCGGCGCCGAAGAGCCCAACGCCATCCTGCAGATCGGCTCGCGCGAATCCACCCAGGTGCCCAACGTGCGCGCCACCCAGCAGGCCCTGTACAACGGCCTGGTGGCCAGCGCCACCAACGGCTGGCCGAACGTGCAGAACGACCTCATGGGGATCTTCGGCAAGGTCGGCGGCAAGATGATGCCGCCCGGCTTCTACTACAAGACCTTCATGTACCCGCAGTCCATGTGGCTGACCTACGAGAAGTACATCCGCAAGGCCGCGGGCCTGGGCCGCGCGCCCACCGAAGTCGACCCGGACAGCTACGACTGGATGAACCACCACGCCGACGTGCTGATCGTCGGCGCCGGCCCCGCGGGCCTCGCCGCCGCCCTGGCCGCCTCGCGCAGCGGTGCGCGGGTGATCCTCGCCGACGAGCAGGAAGAGTTCGGCGGCAGCCTGCTCGACACCCGCGAGACCCTCGACGGCAAGCCGGCCGAGGAGTGGGTGGCCAAGGCCATCGCCGAGCTGCAAGGCAACCCGGACGTGATCCTGCTGCCGCGCTCCACGGTCAACGGCTACCACGACCACAACTTCCTCACCATTCACGAGCGCCGTACCGACCACCTGGGCGAAACCGCTCCGCTGGGCCAGGTGCGCATGCGCGTGCACCGCGTGCGCGCCAACCGCGTGGTGCTCGCCGCCGGCGCCCACGAGCGCCCGCTGGTGTATGCGAACAACGACGTGCCGGGCAACATGCTCGCCGGCGCCGTCTCCACCTATGTACGCCGCTACGGCGTGGCGCCGGGCAAGAAGCTGGTGCTGTCCACCAACAACGACTACGCCTACCGCGTCGCCCTGGATTGGCAGGAAGCCGGTCTGCAGGTGGTCGCCATCGCCGACGCCCGCCCCAATCCGCGCGGCGAATGGGTCGAGGAAGCGCGCAAGCGCGGTATGCGCGTCATCACCGGCAGCGCGGTGATCGAGGCACGCGGCAGCAAGCGCGTGAGCGGCGCGAAGATCGCCCCCATCGACACCTTCCGCCTGAAGGTGACCGCGCCCGGCGAGTGGCTGGACTGCGACCTCATCGCCAGCTCCGGCGGCTACAGCCCGGTGGTGCACCTGGCCTCCCACCTGGGTGGCAAGCCGGAATGGCGCGAGGACATCCTCGCCTTCGTACCGGGCCTGGCGTTCCAGAAGCGCATCTGCGCCGGCGCGGTGAACGGCGTGTTCCGTCTCGCCGATGCCCTGGCCGACGGCTACAAGGCCGGCACCCAGGCGGCGATCGACGGCGGCTTCAAGGCTGTCGAGGGCGAGCTGCCGGTGGTTGCCGAGCGCGCCGAGGACGCCACCCTGGCGCTGTTCCAGGTGCCCCACGAGAAGTCCACCGCCCGTGCGCCCAAGCAGTTCGTCGACACCCAGAACGACGTCACCGCCGCCGCCATCGAACTGGCCTGCCGCGAGGGCTTCGAGTCCATCGAGCACGTCAAGCGCTACACCGCGCTGGGCTTCGGTACCGACCAGGGCAAGCTGGGCAACATCAACGGCCTGGCCATCGCCGCCCGCGCCCAGGGCAAGAGCATCGCCGACACCGGCACCACCATGTTCCGCCCGAACTACACCCCGGTGACCTTCGGCGCCGTCGCCGGCCGTCACTGCGGCCACCTGTTCGAGCCGGTGCGCTTCACCGCCCTGCACGCCTGGCACGTGAAGAACGGCGCCGAGTTCGAGGACGTCGGCCAGTGGAAGCGCCCGTGGTACTTCCCCAAGCGCGGCGAAGACATGCACGCCGCGGTGGCCCGCGAGTGCCGCGCCGTGCGTGAGTCGGTCGGCCTGCTGGACGCCTCGACCCTGGGCAAGATCGACATCCAGGGCCCGGACGCCCGCGAGTTCCTCAACCGCGTCTACACCAACGCCTGGACCAAGCTGGACGTGGGCAAGGCCCGCTACGGCCTGATGTGCAAGGAAGACGGCATGGTCTTCGACGACGGCGTGACCGCGTGCCTGGCGGACAACCACTTCGTCATGACCACCACCACCGGCGGCGCCGCCCGCGTCATGGAGTGGCTGGAGCTGTACCACCAGACCGAGTGGCCGGAGCTGAAGGTGTACTTCACCTCGGTCACCGACCACTGGGCCACCCTCACCCTGTCCGGCCCCAACAGCCGCAAGCTGCTGGCCGAGGTCACCGACATCGACCTGGACAAGGACGCCTTCCCCTTCATGACCTGGAAGGAAGGCAAGGTCGCCGGCGTACCGGCGCGGGTGTTCCGCATCTCCTTCACCGGCGAGCTGTCGTACGAGGTGAACATCCAGGCCAACTACGCCATGGGTGTGCTGGAGGCCATCGTCGCCGCCGGCGCCAAGTACAACCTGACGCCATACGGCACCGAGACCATGCACGTCCTGCGCGCCGAGAAGGGCTTCATCATCGTCGGCCAGGACACCGACGCCTCGGTCACCCCGGACGACCTGAACATGGGGTGGGCGGTGGGTCGCACCAAGCCCTTCTCCTGGATCGGCTGGCGCGGCATGAACCGCGCCGACTGCCAGCGCGAGGACCGCAAGCAGCTGGTCGGCCTGAAACCCACCAACCCGATGGATGTGCTGCCCGAGGGCGCGCAGCTGCTGTTCACCCCGCAGCACACGGTCCCGGCGACCATGGTCGGCCACGTCACCTCCAGCTACATGAGCAGCACCCTGGGCTACAGCTTTGCCCTGGCGGTGGTGAAGGGCGGCATCAAGCGCCTGGGCGAGAAGGTCTACGCCCCGCTGGCGGACGGCCGCGTGATCGAGGCGGAGATCTGCAGCTCGGTGTTCTACGACCCGAAAGGCGAGCGGCAGAACGTGGATTGATTCGGAGCTGCCGGCTGCCCTCACCCTAACCCTCTCCCAGGGGGAGAGGGGACAGGTCGGAGCCGTCGGCGAGCACGACACTCACAGCACACTCAGCTCGGCCCCCTCTCCCTCGGGAGAGGGCTGGGGTGAGGGGAAACAGGCGATAAGCGCCCCCAAGGTGAACAGAACATGAGCAAAGCCAATCTCTACCAGCAACGCCCCGCAGACGGCATCCAGGCCGAATCGCCCCTGCACCACGCCGAGCTGGACAAGCTCGCCGCGCGCAAGGTGGCCAACGCCGGCGTGACCCTGCGCGAGAAGAAATTCCTCGGCCACCTGACCCTGCGCGGCGACGCCCACGACCCGGCCTTCGCCGACGGCGTGCACAGGGCGCTGGGCCTGGAGCTGCCGGTGGCCCTGGGCCTGGTGGCCAAGGGCGAGACCTCGCTGCAATGGCTCGGCCCGGACGAATGGCTGCTGATCGTCCCCGGCGGCGAGGAGTTCGCCGTCGAGCAGCGCCTGCGCGAAGCGCTGGGCGAGGACCTGCACTATGCCGTGGTCAACGTCAGCGGCGGCCAGACCCTGCTGCAGCTCGAAGGCGCCAAGGTCCGCGAAGTCCTGATGAAGTCCACCGGCTACGACGTGCACCCGAGCAACTTCCCGGTGGGCAAGGCGGTGGGCACCCACTTCGCCAAGTCCCAGCTGGTGATCCGCCATACCGGCGAGCACACCTGGGAACTGGTGGTGCGCCGCAGCTTCTCCGATTACTTCTGGCTGTGGCTGCAGGACGCCTGCGCCGAGTACGGCCTGCAGGTCGCCGCGTAAGCGGTGCTTCCTCCCCCTCTCCCGCTGGGAGAGGGCCGGGGTGAGGCAAGCCCCACCCCAACCTCTTGGACAAGAGGAAACCTCCGGAGCCAGACCATGAGCCGCACCCCCGATACCTGGATCCTCACCGCCGACAGCCCGAGCCTGCTGGGCACGGTGGACGTGGTGACGCGCTACCTGTTCGAGCAGCGCTGCTACGTCACCGAGCACCACTCCTTCGACGACCGCCTGGCGCAGCGTTTCTTCATCCGCATCGAATTCCGCGCCGGCGACGGCTTCGACGAGGCGGCCTTCCGCGCCGGCCTCGCCGACCGCGTCTCGCCCTTCCAGATGAACGTCGAGCTGACTCCGCCGGGCTACCGCAGCAAGGTGGTGATCATGGTCTCCAAGGCCGACCACTGCCTGAACGACCTGCTCTACCGCCAGCGCATCGGCCAGTTGCCGATGGACGTGGTGGCGGTGGTCTCCAACCACCCGGACCTGGAACCCCTGGCGCGCTGGCACGGCATCCCCTACCACCACTTCGCCCTGGACCCCAACGACAAGGGCGCGCAGGAGGCGAAGGTCTGGCAGGTGATCGAGCAGACCGGCGCCGAGCTGGTGATCCTCGCCCGCTACATGCAGGTGCTGTCCCCCGAGCTGTGCCGCCGCCTGGACGGCTGGGCGATCAACATCCACCACTCGCTGCTGCCCGGCTTCAAGGGCGCCAAGCCCTATCACCAGGCCTACCAGAAGGGCGTGAAGCTGGTCGGCGCCACCGCCCACTACATCAACAACGACCTCGACGAGGGGCCGATCATCGCCCAGGGCGTCGAGCCGGTGGACCACTCCCACTACCCCGAGGACCTGATCGCCAAGGGCCGCGACGTGGAATGCCTGACCCTGGCCAAGGCCGTGGGCTACCACATCGAGAAGCGCGTGTTCCTGAATGCCAACCGGACGGTGGTGCTGTAACGGCGCCGCTCCCGTAGGGCGCATAACGCCACAGGCGTTATCCGCCGTGACACACCGAACGGCGGATGGATGGAGCTCATCCGCCCTACGTTCCGGTAGGAGTGGGGCGCTCGCCGAAGGGCACCCTCTCCCCAGCCCTCTCCCTGAAGGGAGAGGGAGCAAGAGCAGTGCGGAGTCGCCGGATGTCACGGTATTCCCTCCACACACGGATATCCCCTCTCCCGCTTGCGGGAGAGGGTTAGGGAGAGGGGCTCTTGAAAGCCCCCGCTCCCAACCACCGAGCAACACCGACAGACCCGCCGGCTGCCAGCAGTACTTCCGGCCCTGTCGCGCAACACACGACATCCCAGTGCAAAACCGCGAGCCGCAAGGCCCGCCTTTGTACCCACAAACACAATGAGGAATGCGTATGTCTGGCAATCGTGGTGTGGTTTATCTCGGCCCGGGCAAGGTCGAAGTTCAGAACATCCCCTATCCGAAAATGCAGGACCCGCAGGGCAAGCAGATCGACCACGGGGTGATCCTGCGCGTGGTCTCCACCAACATCTGCGGCTCCGACCAGCACATGGTCCGCGGCCGCACCACCGCGCCGGAAGGCCTGGTGCTGGGCCACGAGATCACCGGCGAGGTGGTGGAGATCGGCCGTGGCGTGGAAACCATGAAGATCGGCGACCTGGTCTCGGTGCCGTTCAACGTCGCCTGCGGCCACTGCCGCACCTGCAAGGAGCAGCACACCGGCGTCTGCCTGACGGTCAACCCGGCGCGCGCCGGCGGCGCCTACGGCTATGTCGACATGGGCGGCTGGGTCGGCGGCCAGGCCGAGTACGTGATGGTCCCCTACGCCGACTTCAACCTGCTGAAGCTGCCCAACCGCGAACTGGCGATGGAGAAGATCCGCGACCTGACCTGCCTTTCCGACATCCTGCCCACCGGCTACCACGGCGCCGTCACCGCGGGCGTTGGCCCGGGCAGCACCGTCTACATCGCCGGCGCCGGTCCCGTCGGCCTCGCCGCTGCCGCCTCGGCCCGCCTGCTGGGCGCCGCCGTGGTGATCGTCGGTGACGTCAACCCGACCCGCCTGGCCCACGCCAAGGCCCAGGGCTTCGAGATCGCCGACCTGTCCAAGGACACCCCGCTGCACGAGCAGATCGCCGATCTGCTGGGCGAGCCGGAAGTGGACTGCGCGGTGGACGCGGTGGGCTTCGAGGCCCGTGGCCACGGCCACTCGGGGTCGCAGCACGAGGCGCCGGCCACCGTGCTGAACTCGCTGATGGGCGTGGTGCGGGTCGCCGGCAAGATCGGCATCCCGGGCCTGTACGTCACCGAGGACCCGGGCGCGGTGGACGCGGCCGCCAAGCAGGGCTCGCTGAGCATCCGCTTCGGCCTGGGCTGGGCCAAGTCGCACAGCTTCCACACCGGCCAGACCCCGGTGATGAAGTACAACCGCCAGCTGATGCAGGCCATCATGTGGGATCGCATCAAGATCGCCGACGTGGTCGGGGTGGAAGTCATCACCCTGGACGACGCGCCCAAGGGCTATGGCGAGTTCGATGCCGGCGTGCCGAAGAAATTCGTCATCGACCCGCACAACCTGTTCCGCGCCGCCTGACGGCGCACCCGCCCCCCGGCCGCGGCTCCACTTCCGCGGCCGTCTCTCCAGGGGAGCCGCAAGGCTCCCTTTTTTTCTGCCCCGCCAATTGGCACGGCCTACCCCCGTAGGAGCGGACCTTGTCCGCGAAATCCATCGCGGCGGAGTCTCTCTCTGCAGGGGGTCGCCAGGCGCTGCGCCCGTCCTGAAAATATTCATCCGGCAACGACTGAGCAATGGCGAAGATTCGCGGACAAGGTCCGCTCCTACGAGAGCCGCGCCCTCCGGGGACGACGCCCAAGGGTTCGCACCGAGATCAGTTCGTAGGATGGGTGGAGCGCAGCGATACCCATGCGGAGGTGCCGAGGATTGATGGGTATCGCTTCGCTCCACGCCATCCTACAAATGCAATCAGCCCGTAGGGCGGAAACCGCCGTGACTTGGCGGGATTCAGCCCAGCAGCTTCTCCGCCATCCGCGCCAGTGCCTGGCGCTGGAAGGCGCGGAAGTCCGCGTCGGGCTGCTGGCCTTCGAGCATCGGCAGGAAGGGGTCGACCACGTCGGTGCGCACGCCGGCCATTTCCTCGATCACCGCGTGGCCGCAGAACGGCACGTAGGCTTCGGCGTAACCGCCCTCGTGCACCACCACCAGCCGACCGTCGCACAGGCGTTCGGCGGCATCGCGCACGGCGGCGGTCATGAAGCGGAAGGTCTCGCTGTGGGCGAGCATGCGCGCCAGCGGGTCCACGCCGTTGGCGTCGAAGCCGCTGGCGACCACGATCAGCTCGGGGCCAAAGCGCTCCAGCGCCGGCACGATGATGGTCTCCATGGCCACGCGGTAGGCGTCGTCGCCGCTGCCCGGATAGAGCGGCACGTTGAGGTTGTAGCCCTTGCCCGCGCCCTCGCCGATGTCGTGCACCGCACCGGTGCCGGTGGGGTAGCAGTCGGCCTGGTGGATCGACAGGGTCAGCACGTCGTCGCGGCCGTAGAAGATCGCCTCGGTGCCGTTGCCGTGGTGCACGTCCCAGTCCAGCACCGCGACGCGCCGGATGCCGTGGCGCGCCTTGGCCGTCTCCACCGCCACGGCGATGTTCGCCAGGTAGCAGAAGCCCATGCCGCGATCCGGCAGGCAATGGTGGCCCGGCGGGCGGGACAGCGCGTAGGCGTTGTCCAGCTCGCCGCGCAGCACCGCCTCCACCGCGGCGATGGTCAGGCCGGCGGACTGCCGGGCGATGTCGTAGGTGCCATGGCTGACCATGGTCTCCTCGCCCATGTCGCCGTGGCCCGCTTCGCTGTAGGCCTTGAAGCGCTCCAGGTAGCTGGCCGGGTGTACCCGCCGCAGGTCTTCCTCGCTGGCCAGCGGCGCGCTGGAGAGGCGCAGCCGGCTGCTCAGGCCGGAGACGTCCATCAGGCTTTTCAGCCGGCGCTTGCTCTCCGGCGACTCGGCGTGGCCCGCGCCCACCGGCGGCTGCAGCCAGCCACCGACGGGCAGGATCAGCGCGTGCAGCCCGGTCGCGTGCCAGAAGCAGCGTTCGTCGAAGAAGAACCCGGTACGGCGGCTCATGCGCGGGCCGCCTTCAGGCTGCGCTGGCGGTTGCGGCTGAACAGCCAGTAGATCGGCGAGACCACGCCCAGGCCGACGACCCAGGAGATGTCCGCGCCGTTCATGGCCTGCGCGGCGGCGCCGGTGTAGAGCGCGGTGGACATGAACGGCACCTGCACCAGGATACCGAGGATGTAGCAGTTCACTGCGGTCCAGTTGAAGGTGCCGTAGATGCCGCCGTCGCGGCGGAAGAACGACAGCACGTCGTACTCGCCGTGGGCCACCAGGTAGTAGTCGACCAGGTTGATCGCGCTCCAGGGCACCAGCACGTAGAGCAGCAGCAGGATGAAGTTGGTGTAGTTGGCCATGAAGTTATCCTGGCCGAGCAGCGCGATGGCCAGCGAACCGCCGAACAGCACCAGGGCGATCACGGCGCGCCAGCCGGCCTTGGCCGACCACGCCGGGATCAGCGTCTGGCCCACGGTGATGGCCGACAGGGTGCCGCAGTACAGGTTCATCGAGTTGGTGGCGGCGATACCGATGGAGAACACCGCGACCATGATGGCGCTGAAGCCGCCGGTCATCTCGATCAGGCCGGCGATGACGTCGCCCTCGCCCACCGACAGGCCGACCAGCACACCCAGCAGCATCGGCAGGATCGAGCCCAGGCAGCAGCCCCAGTAGCTCGACCAGAACGCCGTGCGCGCGCCGGTGCCCTGCGGCATGTAGCGCGAGTAGTCGGAAACGTAGGGCGCGTACGCCAGCTGCCAGAGCGCGGCGATCGACAGCGCGCCGAGGAAGCCGGGGATGTTGTTCTCGTTGCGCTGCAGCAGGTCCGCCGGCAGGCCGTGGACGAACACCAGCCAGACGAAGCTGACCAGCAGCACCGCGCCGGAGAGCCAGGACATGAGGCGGGTGTAGCCGTGGATCAGGCGGTAGCCGAACACCGTGGCGATCACGCTGATGGCGCCCACCAGCAGGATGCCGGTGTTGGTGCCGATCGCCTCGAAGCGCGCGTGCAGCGCCTGGCCGCCGAGCACCAGGTTGGAGGCGAAGAAGCCCAGGTACATGATCACCACCAGGGCGACCACCAGCAGGGAGCCGAAGGAGCCGAACTGGCCGCGGGTCTGCACCATCTGCGGTACGCCCAGTTGCGGGCCCTGGGCCGAGTGCAGGGCCATGAACACGCCACCCACCAGGTTGCCGAGCACCAGCGCCAGCACGGCGGCGAAGAACGGCAGCTTGAACACGGTGACCGCCAGGGCGCCGGTGACCACGGTCAGCAGCATGATGTTGCTGCCGAACCAGATGGTGAAGAGGTCGCGGGCGCGGCCGTGTCGTTCGTGCGCAGCGATGGGCTGGATGGTGCTCAGCTCCAGCGTCGCCGCCTGGTTTTGCGTCGTTGTCATTGTGTTTCTCACGCGTCGTTGGCAAGGCAGGCCCGGCGCGAACGCCGGGCGTGGATCAGAAGCGGATCAGCGGGCGGCCCAGGCGTTGAAGCGCTGCTCGAGCTCTTCGCCGTGGTCGACCCAGAAGGCCGCGTCCACCGAGCGGGCGCCGTCGAGGTTGGCCGGCGCGGTGGGCAGCGCGTCGCGCACGTCCGCCGGCAGCAGCTCCAGCGTGCCCTTGTGCACCGGGCCGTAGGGGATGTTCTCGGAGAAGGTCTTCTGGGTTTGCGGCTGGCTGGCGAAGGCGATGAACTTCTCGGCCAGCGCCTTGTTCGGCGTGCCTTTCACCACGGCCCAGTATTCCGGGTCGTACAGGCTGCCCGGCCAGACGATGCCCAGCTTCACGCCTTCCTTCTGCGCGGCGGCAATGCGGCCGTTGTAGGCGGCGCTCATCACCACGTCGCCGGCGGCCAGCCACTGCGGCGGCTGCGCGCCGGCTTCCCACCACTGGATGTTGGCCTTGAGCTGGTCGAGCTTGGCGAAGGCGCGGTCGACGCCCTCCTTCGTACCCAGCACCGTGTAGAGGTCGGCGGGCTTCACGCCGTCGGCCAGCAGGGCGATTTCCAGGGTGTACTTGGCGCCCTTGCGCAGCCCGCGCTTGCCCGGGTATTCGGCGGTGTTCCAGAAGTCGGCCCAGGACTGCGGGGCCTTGGCGACCTTGGCGCCGTTGTAGGCCATGACCATGGACCAGACATAGGTGGCCACGCCGCACTCGCTGAGGGTGCCGGGGACGAAGTTCTTCTCCTCGCCGATGGCCGCCGGGTCGATGCGCTCGAACAGACCTTCCTCGCAGCCGCGCAGCAGCTCGGGGCTTTCCACCTCGACCACGTCCCAGGTGACCTTGCCGACGTCGACCATGGCCTTCACCTTGGCCATTTCGCCGTTGTATTCGCCGGCGACGATCTTGCCGGCGCCGCTGGCCTCGAAGGGCTTGAAGTAGGCCTGCTCCTGGGCCGCCTTGGTGGCGCCGCCGAAGGAGATGACGGTGATGCTTTGGGACTGTGCATTCGCGCTGCCGACAGCGGCGGCCAGGGCACAGGTGATGGAGATGCGCGTGAGCAAGGACACTTTCATGGAACGACTCCCACAGCCGGATTGGCGTTGTTGTGTTGCTGGGCAGTACCCCCGGCCAGAAGCCGGGCAAAAGGGTTCCATCGCGCGGGCGTCTTCGCGCTCGCGGCGTTGTTGTGGAGCTTGAGCGGTGTAGGAGCGGGCCATGCCCGCGACCGCTCATGGGTCGCGGGCATGGCCCGCTCCTACAGGGAAAGACGGCTTACAGCACGCCGATTTCCTGGGCCGTGCGGTCCACCGCGCGGCGGGTCTTGTCGACCAGTTCGTCGATCTCGGCACGGCCGGCGACCAGCGCCGGGGCCATGATCATGCGGCCGAGGGTGGAGCGGATGATCACGCCCTCCTCGAAGCCGATGGTGCGGCAGCGCCAGGCGATGTCGTTCTCGTTGTCGAAGCGCTTGCGGGTGGCCTTGTCCTGGACGAACTGCAGCGCGGCCACGAAGCCGGCGCCCTGGATGTCCCCCACCAGCGGGTGGTTGCCGAAGACTTCGCGCAGGCACTGCTGCAGGTACGGGCCGGTGTCGTTCTTCACCGCCTTCACCCAGCCCTCGTCACGCAGCGCGCGCAGGTTGGCCACCGCCACCGCGGCCGCCACCGGGTGGCCGGAGTAGGTCAGGCCGTGGGCGAACACGCCGCCCTCTTCCACCAGCGCCTGGGCGATGCGCTTGCTCAATACCAGGCCGCCCATGGGGATGTAGCCGCTGGTCAGGCCCTTGGCGATGGACAGCGTGTCGGGCTGGAAGCCGAAGTGCTGGTGGGCGAACCATTCGCCGGTGCGGCCGAAGCCGCCGATCACTTCGTCGGCGCACAGCAGCACGTCGTACTGGCGGCAGATGCGCTGGATTTCCGGCCAGTAGCTTTCCGGCGGGAAGATCATGCCGCCGGCGCCCTGGAACGGCTCGGCGATGAAGCCGGCGACGTTGTCGGCGCCCAGCTCGAGGATCTTCTCTTCCAGCTGCAGCGCGCAGCGACGGCCGAACTCGGCCGGGGTCAGGTCGCCGCCGGCGGCGAAGAAGTAGGGTTCGTCGATGTGCGCGATGTCCGGGATCAGGCCGCCCATCTCGTGCATGAACTTCATGCCGCCCAGCGCGGTGGCTGCCAGGGTGGAGCCGTGATAGCCGTTCCAGCGGCCGATCATGATCTTCTTCTGCGGCTTGCCTTCGATCTGCCAGAAGCGGCGCACGGTACGGATCAGCACCTCGTTGGCCTCGGAGCCGGAGTTGGTGTAGATCGCGTGGCTGTAGTGGTCCGGCAGCAGGCTGAAGAGCGTCTCGGAGAGCTCGATCACCGCCGGGTGGGTGGTGTGGAAGAACATGTTGTAGTACGGCAGTTCGTCCAGCTGGGCGGTGGCGGCGGCGGTCAGGTCCTTGCGGCCATAGCCAAGGTTGGTGCACCACAGGCCGGACATGCCGTCCAGGTAGCGGTTGCCGTCGTTGTCCCACAGGTGCAGGCCTTCGCCGCGCACCATCACGCGCGGGCCTTCGGCGTTCAGCGCCTTCTGGTCGAGGAAGGCATGGATGTGGTGCGCCGCGTCCGCTTTCTGGTAGTCACGGGTGTCGCGGGGCGCGCGGGTGTTGTCGGTCATCGACTTTTCTCCTCTATCCCTCGGCGGTGCTCCGGCAGCCGGCCTGAGGGGTCTTCAGGGGATCGAGGGCGACGGACTTACCTGGGCAGTCTCACCGGCCGTCTCGAACGGTTCGGTTAGGAATTCGGGTATTGCTCAGTCGCCGGGCGCGAGCCCGGCGGCCTGTCTTGTATCAGTCGCGCAGCTGGAACCAGGTGGTTTTCAGCTGCGTGTATTTATCGAAGGAATGCAGCGAGAGGTCGCGGCCGAAGCCCGACTGCTTGCCGCCACCGAACGGAATCGCCGGGTCCAGCGCGTCCACGGTGTTCACCGACACGGTGCCGGCGTTCAGCTTGCGCGCGACGCGGTGGGCACGGTGCAGGTCGTCGCTCCACAGGGACGCGGCGAGGCCGTAGATGCTGTCGTTGGCCAGGCGCACGGCTTCCTCTTCGCTGTCGAAGGGGATGACTGCAAGCACCGGGCCGAACACTTCGTCGCGGGCCAGGGACTGCTGCGGGCGCACGCCGGTGAAGATGGTCGGCTCGATGAAGTTGTCCGAGCCATTGAAGCTCAGCTGGCGGCCGCCGCAGGCGAGGGTCGCGCCGTCGCCCCGGGCGCGCTCGATGCAGGCCATGATGCCGGCGGTCTGCTTGTTGTCGACGATGGCGCCGGCGCGGCTGGCCGGGTCCAGCGGGTCGCCGGGGGTCCAGTCGCGGGCCTTGGCGATCAGGCGTTCGACGAACTCGTCGTGGATGGAACGCTCCACCAGCAGGCGCGAGTTGGCCGAGCAGACTTCGCCCTGGTTGAAGAAGATGCCGAAGGCGGCCTTATCGGCGGCGAGGTCGAGGTCGCGGCAGTCGGCGAACACCAGGTTCGGGCTCTTGCCGCCGCACTCCAGCCAGACCTGCTTGAGGTTGGACTGGGCGGAATACTGCATGAAGTACTTGCCGACCTGGGTCGAACCGGTGAAGACCAGGGCGTCCACGTCCGGGTGCAGGCCCAGCGCCTTGCCGGCGGCTTCGCCCAGGCCCGGTACGACGTTCAGCACGCCTTCGGGGAGGCCGGCTTCCAGCGCCAGCTCGGCCAGGCGCAGGGCGGAGAACGGCGACTGCTCGGCGGGCTTGAGCACCACGGAGTTGCCGGCGGCCAGCGCGGGCGCCAGCTTCCAGGCGGCCATGTCGAGGGGGAAGTTCCACGGCACCACGGCGCCGATCACCCCCAGCGGCGCGCGGGTGATGGTGGCCAGGGCGTTCTGCGCGGTCGGCGCGACCTGGTCGTAGAGCTTGTCGAGGCTTTCGGCGTACCAGGAGAACACGCCGGCGGCGCCCGGCACGTCGATGTTCCAGGCGTCCATCACCGGCTTGCCCATGTTCAGGGTGTCGAGCAGGGCCAGTTCGTCGCGATGGGCCATCATCAGCTCGGCGAGCTTCTGCAGCACGGCCTTGCGCTCACGCGGGGCCATGCGCGCCCAGGGGCCGCTCTCGAAGGCCTGGCGGGCGACTTGCACGGCGGCGTCGATCTCGGCGGCGCCACAGGCGGCGACTTGGGCCAGCAGGCGATTGGTCGCCGGGTCGATGGACGCGAACGTGGCGCCATCCTGCGCGGCCACGCGGCGGCCGCCGATCAGCGCGCTGTCGATGAAGGTCTGCCGGGCAGCACGCTGCCGCCAATCGTTGAGCTCGTACACCAGGGCACTCCTGCTTCTGCTTCGCTCGCCCTCGAGGGACGTTGTTGTTCGAATGTGGAGGGGATGGTCGCCCAAGGCCCTGCCCAGGAAAATTATTAAATTTGTCTTCGGGGTATATGAAAAAGCTGGGCAGCCACGCACCACAGCGGCGCCTTGTGCGCCACCGCGGGGCGCGCCGGCAGGCAGGCACCCGCGTGGCTCTGCGCCCGCGCCCGGAGGGACGCGGCAGGCAGCCAAGGCCATGAAAAATGTGGTCCCCGGCGAGGAAAATCTTCGCCATGGGCCGCCCCCGCCGGCCGGCCCAACGCGGTATCTTGTATAAAAAAGCAGCAACGAGGCGTGCAGTGGCTTCCTATACCTTGCGGCAATTGAAGTATTTCGTGACCACCGTGGAATGCGGCAGCGTGGCCGAGGCGTCGCGCAAGCTGTACATCGCGCAGCCGTCCATTTCCACGGCGATCAAGGGGCTGGAAGAGAGCTTCGGCGTGCAGTTGTTCATCCGCCACCACGCCCAGGGCGTGTCGCTCACCCCCAGCGGTGCGCGCTTCTACCGCAAGGCGCAGGAGCTGCTGCGCATGGCCCACGAGTTCGAGCAGAACGCCCTGGCCGACAACGACGTGGTGGCCGGGCAGATCGACATCGGCTGCTTCGAGACGGTCGCTCCGCTCTACCTGCCGCGGCTGATCTCGGGCTTCCGCGAGCGCTACCCCGGCGTGGAGATCCGCATCAGCGACGGCGAACAGCAGGAGCTGGTGCAGGGCCTCACCGCCGGCCGCTTCGACCTGGCGCTGCTCTACGAACACGACCTCGACGCCACCATCGCCACCGACCCGCTGATGCCGGCCCAGCGCCCCTATGCGCTGCTGCCGGAGAACCACCGCTTCGCCAAGCAGGACAAGGTGTCCCTGCGCGACCTGGTGCTGGAGCCGATGATCCTGCTGGATGTGCAGCCCAGCCGTACCTACTTCGTGCGCATCTTCGAGGAACTGGGGCTGAACCCGCACATCGCCTTCAGCTCGCCGTCGATCGAAATGGTGCGCGGCATGGTCGGCCAGGGCTTCGGCTTCTCCCTGCTGGTCACCCGCCCGCACTCGGAGTGCACCTACGACGGCAAGAAGGTGGTGACGGTGGATGTCGCCGAGGAGGTCAGCACCTCCGGCCTGGTCGCCGCCTGGCTCAAGCGCGCCCAGCTGACCAAGCCGGCGCAGCTGTTCGTCGACTTTGCGCGGGAGGAGTTGAGCGGGAAGCACTGAGGGCGCTTTTGGCTTTTGGCTTTTGGCTTTTGGCTTTTGGCTTTTGGCTTTTGGCTTTTGGCTTTTGGCTTTTGGCTTTTTGTAGGAGCGAGCTTGCTCGCGAACCCGTCCTCCTGCGCGGCGGTTGCCCTCTCCCTAACCCTCTCCCTGAAGGGAGAGGGGACTGTCCGGCAGGCTCTGAAAGCTCGGCGCTAGCCGGCTGACTCCGTAATCAAGCCAACACTGCAAACGGCCCCCTCTCCCCCCGGGAGAGGGCTGGGGTGAGGGAAAAGCCCAAACACCGAGCCCTCCCGTCACTCCCCCACCCCCAACCCGACATCCGGGGTTACAATCCCACCCCCAACCGCAATGCCTCCCCGCCCCATGCTCATCTGGAAAGAGCGCGTGCAGCGCCTCATCACTCTCGTCGTCGGCCTGCTGCAGAAGTACCCGCGCGTCATCGCCCTGTTCGGTTTCTGCTCCGGGGTATTCAGCTTCATCATGGTGGACCGCCACCGCGCCGGCTTCGCCCGCGCCATGGCCATCGTCATGCTGATCAGCTGGATCTGGCTGATGCTGGAGAACCTGCTCACCCAGCGCTTCAAGAGCCGCTTCGGCTGGGAAGTGCCGCCGGGCCTGCTGCGCTACGGAACCCAGCTGATCCACCAGGAAAGCCTGTTCTTCTGCCTGCCGTTCTTCTTCGTCACCACCACCTGGAACAGCGGCCAGGCGCTGTTCACCGGCGTGCTGACGCTGGCGGGGCTGGCGGCGATCACCGACCCGATCTACTACAAATGGCTGTCGGTGCGGCGCTGGACCTTCCTCGGCTACCACACCCTGACGCTGTTCGCGGTGCTGCTCACCGCGCTGCCGATCATCCTCCACCTGAGCACCCCGCAGAGCTACCAGGCGGCGCTGGCCATTGCCGTGCTGCTGTCCTTCCCCAGCCTGGCGGTGACGGTGAAGATCCACAAATGGTGGCGCTGGTTCGCCCTCGTCGGCCTGACCCTGTCCATCGGCGCGGTGGGCTGGTTCGCCCGCGCCTGGGTGCCGCCGTCGACCCTGTGGATGACCGAGATGGCGGTGACCGAGAGCTTCGACAACGCCCAGCGCACCCCCGGCGACAGCCTGGCGACAGTCAGCGTCGCGCAGATCAAGAGCCAGGGCCTCTACGCCTACACCGCGATCAACGCGCCGCGCGGGCTGAACGAGCGCATCTACCACGCCTGGCGCCTGAACGGCCAGGAAGTCGACCGCATCGCCCTCGACATCAAGGGCGGCCGCGAAGCCGGCTACCGCGCCTGGACGCACAAGCAGAACTTCCCCAGCGACCCCAGCGGCGACTGGCAGGTACAGGTGCTCACGGAAGCGGGCCAGGTGATCGGCACATTGAGGTTCGAGGTCACGCCCTGACCACTCGGTATCCTTGACCGGCCTCGGCGCTTTCCCCTACAAGAGCCTCTTCCGAGAACAAAAAGCGCCGAGAGAGTCATGACCGATACCGCCTTGCACCCGTTCGACCGCGCCGTGGCCCTGCAACCCGTGGCCGGCGAGCCCAACCTCTACGAGGGCCACACCAGCCAGGACTACTGGAACATGGTCGGCCCCTTCGGTGGCGTTACCGCGGCGGTCCTGCTGCAGGGCGCGCTGCGCCATCCGCAGTTGCTGGGCAGCCCCTTGTCGCTGACGGTGAACTACGCCGCAGCCGTGGTGGCCGGCGCCTTCCGCGTCGAGGCCGTGCCGGTGCGCACCAATCGCTCCACCCAGCACTGGCTGCTGCAACTGACCCAGGCCGATGAGGCCGGCGAGCAGCAGGTCACCACCACCGCCACCCTGGTCACCGCGCTGCGCCGCGAGACCTGGAGCCTGACCGACCTGCCCCTGCCGAACGTGGCCCCGCCCGCCGACTTCGAGGCGATGAGCCCCACCGCCAAGGGCGTGGCCTGGCCGAAACAGTACGAGATGCGCCCGGTCTCCGGCGCCTTCCCGACCCAGTGGGACGGCAGCGGCGAGACCAGCCGCAGCCAGCTGTGGCTGCGCGACGCCCAGGAGCGGCCGCTGGACTTCCTCTCCCTGGCCGCGATGAGCGACATCTTCTACCCGCGCATCTGGCTGCGCCGCGCCACCCCGGTGCCGGCGGGCACGGTGTCGATCACCACCTACTTCCACACCGACGCCGCGCAGATGGCCGACGTCGGCGCGGGCTACCTGCTGGGCGACGCCCGCGCCCAGGAGTTCCGCAACGGTTTCTTCGACCAGAGCGCCCAGCTGTGGAGCGAGACCGGCGCGCTGCTGGCGACCAGCAACCAGGTGGTGTACTACAAGGAGTGAGCCATCGCTCCACCGTAGGATGGCGTTGAGCGCAGCGATACCCATCAATCTCGCGACCGGCCCATGAAGAATGACCTCGACCTGCAGGAGCGCGCCATGCGCGCGATCGCGGGCATGGCCCGCTCCTACAGGTGGCGATGTCCAGCCACATCTGGAGAAGCAAGCAACACAGCCTGAAGCATCAGCGATCAGGTTCACGGACGCAGAGCATGAAAAAGCCCGGCACATGGCCGGGCTTTTTCATGGGCAGCGAGAAGGCTCAGACCTTCTTCACGAATTCCGACTTCAGCTTCATTGCGCCGATGCCATCGATCTTGCAGTCGATGTCGTGGTCGCCGTCCACCAGGCGTATGTTCTTCACCTTGGTGCCGACCTTCACCACCAGGGACGAGCCCTTGACCTTGAGGTCCTTGATCACGGTGACGGTGTCGCCGTCCTGCAGCAGGTTGCCGACCGAGTCCTTGATCACGCGGGCGTCGCCGTCGGCCTCTCCCGAGCCGTCAGCGGACCACTCGTGGGCGCATTCGGGGCAGACCAGCTGGGCGCCGTCTTCGTAGGTGTATTCGGAGTTGCATTTGGGGCAGGGCGGCAGCTGGCTCACGGCGGTTCTCACAATCGAAACGGTAAAAAGACCGCAGAGTATATAAGGTTTCTCGCTTTCCCGCCCGGCCCGCGGACGGCAACCGGCCGCCCGCGCCGCCGAACCTAGGCGAAACGCGAAAACGACGGATACCCGCCGGGACTTTCAGAGGCAGGTTGGGTGCGGGAGATTCGGAAATTTCGCGCCGCATCTCGGAGCCCGGGTCATGGTCTCTCCGCGCGGCGGCGGCAAAGCTTGCCGCCCCGGTCAGCTGACCGGCACCAGACCATCCTCGATGAGTGAGCACTCCATGAAAAAGCTTTGCATCCTGTTCGCCGCCTGCGCCGTTCTCGCCGCCTGTGACAAGAAAGACGAGTCGACCACCACGACCGCTGCCCCCGCTGCAGCCACCCAGCAGGAAGCCCAACCGGCCGCCAAGCCGGCTGAACAGGCCGCTCCGGTAGAGCAGGCCGCTGCCCCGGCAGCGCCGGCAGCTGCAGCAGAACCGGCCGCTCCCGCCGAGCAGGCTGCCACCCCGGCAGCGCCGGCCACGCCGGCCGCCGACGACGCCAAGCCGGCGGACGACAAGCAGCAGTAAGCGTCCTCCCGCTGCCCGGCGCACCCCAGCGCGCCGGCGAAGCGCTCCAGCCAGCCGCCTCCGGGCGGCTGGTTGCTGTCAGGGCTGCAGTTGGCTGAGGTAGGCGCTCAGGGCAGCGATATCGTCCTCATCGAGCAGCGCCGCCACCGCCAGCATCGGCGAGCCCGCGCGGCTGGGGTCCTTGTTCCTGTAGCGCTGCAAGGCGTGGGTCAGGTAGACCCGCGACTGCCCGGCGATGCGCGGGAAGCCGTCGTGGCCCAGGGCATTGGCGCCGTGGCAGGTGGCGCACACACTGGCGAAACGCTGGGCGCCTCGCTCCACCAGCGCCTTGTCCGGCGCCGCTTCGGTTCGTGGCAGCACCTTCTGCTGGCTGAAGTAATAGGCGATGTTCACCCGCTCGTTGAGGGTCAGCAGCCGGGCCGCCTGGTTCATCACGAAGTCGGTGCGCTGGCCGTCGACGTACTGCTCGAAGGCATCGAAGAGGTACTGCGGGTTCTGCCCGGCCAGGTTGGGAATATGCTCGCGCGTGCTGTTGCCGTCCTTGCCGTGGCACTTGCTGCACAGCAGGATGCGCTCCTGGGCGGCAGCATAGGCCTGCTCGCGCCTGGCCGGGTCCTGCTCCAGGGCGGCGAGCCGCTCCATCAGCTCCGATGCCTGCGCACTGGCGCACAGCAGCATCCACAACAGAACGACTCTTCCCATTGCCGCGCCCTGGTCCGTTTTCCCAGCCTCGACGCTAATGGCTTTCTGAAGGAAATTTCCGACGCAGATCAAGCAACGGGGCGAATCCAGCGGGCAAAAAAAAGGGGAGCATCGTGCTCCCCCGGGGACTGAACCTTAAAGACCCGTCTGTCCTTGGTCAGCCTTCAATTTCTACCAGGATCTCACCGGGGTTGACCCGGTCGCCCTTGGCCACGTGAATGGCCTTCACGGTGCCGGCGATGCCCGCCTGCACTTCGGTCTCCATCTTCATGGCTTCGGTGATCAGCACGGCCTGGCCGGCCTTCACAGTGTCGCCTTCCTTCACCAGCACATCGACGATGTTGCCCGGCATGGTGGTGCTGACATGGCCCGGCTCGCTGGCCTGCTTGCGCTTGCTGCCGCCACCGGCGACGAACTCGTTGAGCGGCTCGAAGACCACCTCTTCGGGCATGCCATCCACCGACAGGTAGAAGTGGCGCTTGCCGTCGGTCTTCACGCCGACGCCGGTGATGTCCACGCGGTAGCTCTCGCCGTGCACGTCCACCACGAACTCGGTCGGCACGCCCTCGCCACCGGCGGCGGCGACGCCCTTGCCATTGGGGATCGGCAGCAGCTCTTCGGGTTTCAGGGTGCCGGCGGCACGCTCCTCGAGGAACTTGCGGCCGATGTCCGGGAACATGGCGAAGGTCAGCACGTCTTCCTCGGACTTGGCCAGGCTGCCGATCTCCTCGCGCAGCTTGTTCAGCTCCGGCTTGAGCAGGTCGGCCGGGCGCACGTCGATCACTTCCTCGTTGCCGATGGCCTGGCGGCGCAGCGCTTCGTTGATGGTGCCCGGCGCCTTGCCGTAACGACCCTGCAGGTAGAGCTTCACCTCGTTGGTGATGGTCTTGTAGCGCTCGCCGGCGAGCACGTTGAAGAACGCCTGGGTGCCGACGATCTGCGAGGTCGGGGTGACCAGGGGCGGGAAGCCGAGGTCTTCGCGAACCCGCGGAATCTCGGCCAGCACTTCCGGCATGCGGTTCAGCGCGCCCTGTTCCTTGAGCTGGTTGGCCAGGTTGGAAATCATCCCGCCCGGCACCTGGTTGACCTGCACGCGGGTGTCCACGCCGGTGAACTCGCTCTCGAACTGGTGGTACTTCTTGCGCACGGCGTGGAAGTACATGCCGATTTCCTGCAGCAGCTCCAGGTCCAGGCCGGTGTCGAACGGGGTGCCGCGCAGGGCGGCGACCATGGATTCGGTGCCCGGGTGACTGGTGCCCCAGGCCATGCTGGAGATGGCCGTGTCGATGCGGTCGGCGCCGTTTTCCACGGCCTTGAGCTGGCACATGCTGGCGACGCCGGCGGTGTCGTGGGAGTGCACGACCACGTCCAGCGGCAGCGCCTCCTTCAGCGCCTTGACCAGTTCGCCGGTGGCGTAGGGGGTCAGCAGGCCGGCCATGTCCTTGATGGCGATGGAATCCACGCCCATGTCGGCCATGGCCTTGCCCTGGGCCACGAAGGCATCGATGGTGTGCACCGGGCTGGTGGTGTAGGCGATGGTGCCCTGGGCGTGCTTGCCGGCGGCCTTCACCGCCTCGATGGACACGCGCAGGTTACGCACGTCGTTCATCGCGTCGAAGATGCGGAACACGTCGATGCCGTTGACTGCCGCCTTGGCGACGAAGGCGCGGACCACGTCGTCGCTGTAGTGGCGGTAGCCCAGCAGGTTCTGCCCGCGCAGGAGCATCTGCAGGCGGGTGTTGGGCAGCGCGGCCTTGAGCTTGCGCAGGCGCTCCCACGGGTCTTCCTTGAGGAAGCGCACGCAGGCGTCGAAGGTGGCGCCGCCCCAGACTTCCAGCGACCAGTAGCCGACCTGGTCGAGCTTGTCGCAGATCGGCAGCATGTCTTCGGTGCGCATCCGGGTCGCCAGCAGCGACTGGTGGGCGTCGCGCAGGATGGTATCGGTGACGGTGACTTTCTTGGAAACGGTCATGGACGAATTCCTCACAGGCCAGCGTGGGCGGCAATGGCAGTAGCGATGGCGATGGCCAGGTGCGACGGGGTGCGCTTGATGGAGTACTGGGTCAGTTCCGGGTGGCTTTCGACGAAGCTGGTGTTGAACTGGCCGTTACGGAATTCCGGGTTCTTGAGGATTTCCTGGTAGTAGGCGGCCGTGGTCTTCACGCCCTGCACGCGCATGTCGTCCAGTGCGCGCAGGCCGCGGTCCAGCGCCTCTTCCCAGGTCAGCGCCCAGACCACCAGCTTCAGGCACATCGAGTCGTAGTACGGCGGGATGGTGTAGCCGGTGTAGATCGCCGTGTCGGTGCGCACGCCCGGGCCGCCGGGCGCGTAGTAGCGGGTGATCTTGCCGAAGGACGGCAGGAAGTTGTTCTTCGGGTCCTCGGCGTTGATCCGGAACTGCAGGGCGAAGCCACGGTGGATGATGTCTTCCTGCTTGACCGAGAGCGGCAGGCCGGAGGCGATGCGGATCTGCTCGCGGACGATGTCGATGCCGGTGATTTCCTCGGTGATGGTGTGTTCCACCTGCACGCGGGTATTCATCTCCATGAAGTACACCTCGCCATCGGCGAGCAGGAACTCCACGGTGCCGGCATTCTCGTAGCCCACGGCCTTGGCCGCGCGCACCGAGAGGTCACCGATGTAGGCGCGCTGCTCGGGGGTGAGCTGCGGGCTGGGGGCGATCTCGATGAGCTTCTGGTTGCGGCGCTGGATCGAGCAGTCGCGCTCGAACAGGTGCACGGTGTTGCCGAAGGAGTCGGCCAGCACCTGGGCTTCGATGTGCTTGGGGTTGACGATGCACTTCTCGAGGAAGACTTCCGCGCTGCCGAAGGCCTTGGTGGCTTCGGAGATGACCCGCGGGAAATTCTGCTCCAGCTCTTCGCGGCTGTTGCAGCGGCGGATACCGCGGCCGCCACCGCCGGAAGTGGCCTTGAGCATCACCGGGTAGCCGATGCGCTCGGCTTCGGAGATGGCCTCGGCGAGGTCGGCGACGTTGCCTTCGGTGCCGGGGGTGCAGGGCACGCCGGCGGCGATCATGCTGCGGCGCGCTTCGGTCTTGTCGCCCATGCGGCGGATGACTTCCGCCGACGGGCCGATGAACTTGATCCCGCGCTCGGCGCAGATATCGGCGAGCTCCGCGTTCTCGGAGAGGAAGCCGTAGCCCGGGTGCAGGGCGTCGCAACCGGTTTCCACCGCCAGGTTCACCAGGGCGCGGGGGTTGAGGTAACCCGCCAGCGGATCGGCGCCCAGGCTGTGGGCTTCGTCGGCGCGCTTGACGTGCAGGGCGTGCCGGTCGGCATCGGAATAGACGGCCACCGAACGGATGCCCATCTCGGCGCAGGCGCGCACGATCCGGACAGCGATCTCCCCACGGTTGGCGATCAGGATTTTCTTGATCACTGCGGCTTTCCCTCGGCCCGGGCCTGGTGGACCCCGGCGTAAAAACCCATCGGCAGCGCCGATCACGGCGGCTGGCTGTTCTCGACCGGAGCGGGTTCCGGCGTGTTTTTACCCTAGCGCGGGAGGGAGGATTAACCAAAATCAATAATTATTGGGGTAGCCATAAAGAATGATTTATAGTTGCGGGGAAATGCCCCGATCAGGCCGAGTTCTATGCGTAAGTCATTGATGCGTATGACCCTTCGCCAGCTGCAGGTTTTCCGCGCGGTGTGCGAAAGCCGTTCCTACAGCCGCGCCGCGGAGGAAATGGCCCTGACCCAGCCGGCGGTCAGCCTGCAGATCCGTCAGCTCGAGGAACTGGTCGGCCAGCCGCTGTTCGAGTACATCGGCAAGAAGCTCTACCAGACCGATGCCGCCGACGCCCTGCTGCGCGCCACCAACGACATCTTCCAGCGCCTGGAAGTGCTGGACATGAACCTCTCCGACCTCAAGGGCTCGCTGCAGGGCCAGCTGCGCCTGGCGGTGGAATCCAGCGCCAAGTACATCACCCCGCACCTGTTCGCCGCCTTCCACGCGCAGCACCCGGACGTCAGCCTGAACCTCACGGTGGTCAACCGCGCCCAGGTGATCAAGCGCCTGTCGGACAACCGCGACGACCTGGTGATCATGTCCCTGGTGCCGCAGGACATGGCGCTGGAATTCCTGCCCTTCCTGAACAACCCGATCGTCGCCGTGGCGCCGCCGGGCCACCCGCTGTGCAACGCCGCGAAGCTTTCGCTGAAGGACCTGGAGCCTTACCCGCTGCTGATCCGCGAGCCCGGCTCGGGCACGCGCAAGGCCTGCGAGGAACACTTCCAGCAGAAGCGCGCGCACTTCCCGCAGACGCTGGAATTCGCCTCGCTGGAGGGTTCACGGGAGGGGGTGCTGGCAGGGCTTGGGCTGGCCCTGCTGCCGCGCCACGCGGTGAGCCGCGAACTGCAATCCGGGCTGCTGCACGAACTGCCGGTGGAGGAGCTGCCGCTCTACCGCAGCTGGTGTCTGGTGCACGCCCGCGGCAAGCGCCTGAGCCCGGTGGCTCAGGCGTTCGTCGCCTTCATCCGTGAAGAGCGGGCGCTGATCAGCCAGCTGGCCGAACGCTTCGCCGGCCCGCCTTCGCCGAAGTGAGGTAGGCGGCGGCGATCAGGTCGGGGTAGTCGGAGGTTTCCAGGGCGAGGCGCTGGGCTTCCAGGCGGTCCTCGATGGCGCGGCGGAACTGCATGCGTCGCTGGTCTTCAAGCTTGCGGCGGGTCTTGCTGTCCACTTGGAGCTGGGTGTCGTCGATATGGCGGGGCATCTCGCATCTCCCAAGGCCGAAGGGCTGGAGACGCCAGCATGCTGACGACGGATGACCGTTTGACGACGCCGAGGTGAAGCGCCGATGACCGCGACGAGCGGTTGGCGGCGCGCCTTGGATAACCCGAGGCGCCTTTGCTCTTCGTAGGACCGAGGGGGACGCCTAGTCCTTGCTCGCGAACGGATTCAACCGGCGACTCGGTGGCTGGGCGGTTCGCGAGCAAGCTCGCTCCTACACCAAAGTGCTTAGGACGCTTCTTCCGGGCGTTCCTCGTGGTTCTTCACCACTTTCGGCGACAGGCGCAGGCTGCGCAGGCTGCGCTTCACGCTCTTGAGGTGATTCACCAGGTCCGGCCCGCGGGCCATGGCCACGCCCATCGCCAGCACGTCGATCACCACCAGGTGAGCGATCCGCGAGGTCAGCGGGGTGTAGATATCGGTGTCCTCGTGCACGTCCACCGCCAGGTTCACCGTGGCCAGGTCCGCCAGCGGGGTCTGGCTGGGGCACAGGGTGATCAGCGTGGCGCCAGCCTCGCGCACCAGGTTGGCGGTCACCAGCAGGTCCTTGGAGCGGCCGGACTGGGAGATGCAGATCGCCACGTCCGAGGGTTTGAGGGTCACCGCCGACATCGCCTGCATGTGCGGGTCGGAGTAGGCCGCCGCCGACAGCAGCAGGCGGAAGAACTTGTGCTGGGCGTCCGCCGCCACCGCGCCGGACGCGCCGAAACCGTAGAACTCGACGCGCTGGGCATGGGCGATGGCCGCGATGGCGCGCTCCAGCGCGTGGGTGTCGAGGTGCTCGCGCACCTCCATCAGTGAATGCAGGGTGGTGTCGAAGATCTTCAGGCTGAAGTCCGCCACCGAGTCGCTCTCGTTGATCGAGAACTGGCCGAAACTGGCACCCGCGGCGAGGCTCTGCGCCAGTTTGAGCTTGAGGTCCTGGAAGCCGGTGCAACCGATGGCGCGGCAGAAGCGCACGATGGTCGGCTCGCTGACGCCGACGCCATGGGCGAGGTCCGCCATGGAGCTGTGCATGACCGATGCAGGGTCCTGCATCACGTGATCGGCAACCTTGAGCTCCGACTTGCGGAGCAGATGACGCGACTGGGCAATGTGCTGCAAAAGGTTCACAGGGTTAGGCTCGGTGATAGTTGTCTGAGAATTCTGTAGTCTTGTTGTAGTTATACTACAAATCGACTCGCCACGCCCAGGGAATAAGTCTTGAATACGCCCGCCAGCCTTAGTCTTCCCGGCTCCTGCGACATCCTGGTGTTCGGCGGTAGCGGTGACCTGGCGCTGCACAAGCTGCTGCCGGCGCTCTACCACCTGCACCGGGAGAATCGCCTGCCGGCGGACACCCGCATCTTCGCCCTCGCCCGCAGCCAGCGCGACAACGCCGCCTACCTGGCCCTGGCCGAACGCAACTGCCGCGCCCAGGTGGCGCGCAGCGATTTTTCCGCCGAGGCCTGGCGCAGCTTCGCCCAGCGCCTGGAATACGTGGCGATGGACGCCTCCCAGAGCGCCGACTTCGGCCGCGTCGCCAAGGCTCTCAAGCGCAGCGAAGGCCGCGTGCTGGTGCACTACCTGGCCACCGCGCCGAGCCTGTTCGCGCCCATTGCGCTGAACCTGAAGATCGCCGGCCTCGCCGGCCCGCTGGCGCGCATCGTGCTGGAGAAGCCGCTGGGCCATTCGCTGGACTCGGCGGTGGCGATCAACCAGGCCATCGGCGAGGTGTTCGACGAGTCGCGGGTGTTCCGCATCGACCACTACCTGGGCAAGGAAACGGTGCAGAACCTCATGGCGCTGCGCTTCGCCAACACGCTCTTCGAGCCGGTGTGGCGCACCGGGCACATCGATCACGTGCAGATCACCGTCAGCGAAACCCTGGGCGTGGAGAACCGCGGCGGCTACTACGACCACGCCGGCGCCATGCGCGACATGGTGCAGAACCACCTGCTGCAACTGCTCTGCCTGGTGACCATGGAGGCGCCGGTGCGCTTCGATGCCGAGGCGGTGCGCAACGAGAAGGTGAAGATCCTCCAGGCGCTCAAGCCGATTTCCGGGCAGGACGTGCAGGACAAGACCGTGCGAGGCCAGTACACCGCCGGGCACATCGGCGGGCAGGAAGTGCCGGCCTACTGGTTCGAGAAAAATGTCGACAACGACAGCGATACCGAGACCTTCGTCGCCGTTCAGGCGGAGATCGACAACTGGCGCTGGGCCGGCGTGCCGTTCTACCTGCGCACCGGCAAGCGCATGGCGAAGAAGTGCTCGGAGATCGTCATCCAGTTCAAGCCGGTGCCCAACAGCCTGATCGGCAGCGGCGCCGGCGCGGCCAATCGCCTGTGGATACGACTGCAGCCCGAGGAGCGCATCAGCGTGCAGCTGATGGCCAAGGCGCCCGGCAAGGGCATGCAGCTGGAGCCGGTGGAGCTGGACCTCAACCTGGCCCAGGCCTTCAACGCCAATAAACGCCGCTGGGATGCCTACGAGCGCCTGCTGCTGGACGTAATCGAGGGCGATTCGACGCTGTTCATGCGCCGCGACGAAGTGGAAGCCGCCTGGCGCTGGATCGACCCGATCATCACCGGCTGGCACGAGCACTACCTGAGCCCGCGCCCCTACCCCGCCGGCAGCAACGGGCCGGAGCAGGCGCAGACGCTGCTGGAGCTGCAGGGGCGGCGCTGGCTGGAGTGATGCGCCGCGCCGATCTCGCCGGATAAACACCCTGTAGGATGGGTGGAGCGCAGCGATACCCATGCTGACGGCGCGAGGTATTGATGGGTATCGCTTCGCTCCACGCCATCCTACTAAGAGCAGGACGGGCATGGCGGAGCGGATAGCGCATCCGTTGACCTCGCTCAGCACGCGCAGCCCGCGGATTTCCTAGAGTGGCGGCCTTTTTCCCACACTCCGCTGCGCCGTCATGTCCCACATCCCGTTTTCCCCCGAACTGCTCTGCCCCGCCGGCTCGCTGAAAAGCCTGCGCCACGCCTTCGCCTACGGCGCCGAAGCCGTCTACGCCGGCCAGCCGCGCTACAGCCTGCGGGTGCGCAACAACGAATTCGACCACGCCAACCTCGCCACCGGCATCCAGGAGGCGCACGCCCTGGGCAAACGCCTGTACGTGGTGGTCAACATCGCGCCGCACAACGCCAAGCTGAAAACCTTCCTGCAGGATGTCGAGTCGGTGATCGCCCTCGGCCCGGATGCGCTGATCATGTCTGATCCCGGCCTGATCATGCTGGTTCGCCAGCATTTCCCCGACGTCGATATCCACCTCTCGGTGCAGGCCAACGCGGTGAACTGGGCCAGCGTGGAGTTCTGGCGCCAGCAGGGGCTCAAGCGGGTGATCCTGTCCCGCGAGCTGTCGCTCGATGAGATTGGCGAGATTCGCGAGCGCGTACCGGGCATGGAGCTGGAAGTCTTCGTCCACGGCGCGCTGTGCATGGCCTATTCCGGGCGCTGCCTTCTGTCGGGCTACATCAATCGCCGCGACCCCAACCAGGGCACCTGCACCAACGCCTGTCGTTGGGAATACCAGACCCACGCCGCCCATGAGGACGAACTGGGGCACGCGGTGCGCAACGTCGAACCCACCCTGGGCATCGGCGCGCCGACGAAGGAAATCGTCCTGCTCGAAGAAGGCAACCGCCCCGGCGAGCTGATGGAGGCGTTCGAGGACGAGCACGGCACCTACATCATGAACTCCAAGGACCTGCGCGCCATCCAGCACGTGCAGCGTTTAACGCAGATGGGCGTGCATTCGCTGAAGATCGAGGGCCGGACCAAGTCCCACTACTACGTCGCGCGCACCGCCCAGGCCTACCGCCAGGCTATCGACGACGCGGTCGCCGGGCGCGCCTTCGACCGCAGCCTGATGGACACCCTGGAGTCCCTCGCCCACCGCGGCTACACCGAAGGCTTCCTGCGCCGCCACGTGCACGACGAGTACCAGAACTACCAGTACGGACACTCGCTGTCCGAGCGCCAGCAGTTCGTCGGCGAATTCACCGGCGAGCGCCGCCACGGCCTGGCCGAGGTGCGGGTGAAGAACCGCTTCGAGGTGGGCGACAGCGTCGAGCTGATGACCCCGGCGGGCAACCGCACCTTCCGCCTGCAGGCGCTGGAGAACCACCGCGGCGAAGCCATCGGCGTTGCGCCCGGCGATGGGCATGTGGTCTACCTGCCGCTGCCCGAGGAACTGGACCTGCAATACGCCCTGCTGATGCGCAACCTGAAGGGCGGGACCACGCGGGATGCGCGGGAGGCAGCGGCAGCCGGCGGTTGCGGAGGCGGTTGCGGCAAGGGCGGGTGTGGCGGCTGAGTCCTCTGCAGGCGGAAAGCTATCGCGGACGGAGTCCGCTCCTACCTGAAGTATCGCGCTAGGACATGCCCTCTCCCCCGCCCGCTCCCTGAAGGGAGAGGGAGTCGTCCAACGCCGTCGGCCAACTCGGTGCTTCGCTTGATGCCGATCAGTCCCCTCTCCCTTCGGAGCGGGGCGCGTAGCCAGGGTTAGGGAGAGGGAAATACACGCACGGATTTTCAGATGAAGACAGTGCTCCTACCCGACGTTCAACTCCGCGCAGGAGCGGACTCCGTCCGCGATCGGCCCGCCATCCGCTGCGAACTCACGGGTTCTGCAAGAACACCACATACCCCCGGAACCACCGGCTCTTCGCCAGGTAGTCCGGCGCCTGCCACTGGCCGTACTGCGCCAGCCCGATGCGAAACGGCAGCTGCAGCCGCGCCACCCGCGGCAGGTAGGCCTGGTAGTTGGGGATGGTCTGGCGTCCCTGGTAGGTCTGCACCACCACCTCGTCCACCACGCCGGCCAGGCGATTGAGGGTCTCGGGCGCGGCGTTGCTGCCCCAGTCCATCAGCCCGGTGATGCTCAGCTTGCAGCCCTCGGGCAGGCGCGTACGCAAGTCCTGGAGGAAGTCGACGTACTCGTCCAGGTAGCGCGTGCGTGCATCGAAGTCGATCTGCACGCCCACCACCGGATTGCCGGCGGCGCGCCAGCGGCGCAGCTGGGACAGCAGCGTGCGGTAGATGTCCTCGTTCCAGCGCAGGGTATGGGCACGGTAGACCACCCACACCTCGCCCTGCTTCAGGCGCGGAATGGCGATGCCCTGGGCGATCAGCCGGGCGCGGCCATCGCGGTAGCGCGGCGCGCTGACCTGCCCCTGCAGCACGTACAGGGTGCGGGCCTGGGCCAGTACCGGCTGGGGCGACACCCCGCTCCACAGCCAGAAGGCGTCGTGCTCCGCGGCGTCCACGCCGCCCGCCGTGGCGTTGCCTGCGAGCAACGCCAGCACCAGGGCCACGACGCGCCGCACGGGGCTTACCAGTAGTACTTCAGCGATTTCGCCCAGGGCGTGGCGGCGTACTGGCCCTTGAGGGTGCGGAACCACTGCTTGCGCTGCGACGGCGCGATGTCCTGGCTGCCGCAGCCGTTGTAACCGCTGGGCGCGAAGCAGTTGATGGCGCGGAACAACGCATAGGCGCGATCCTCTTCCACCGCCTGCTTGTCGGCGATGACCTTGAGGTACCCGTCCATGCGTGAGTATGGCGTGCCGGGGAACAGCGATTCGCCGCCGCCCAGCTCGCGCTCGCTGGGCTGGGTGTCGAGCGGGAAGCCGTCCAGGCCGTTGCGCAGGATGAACTCGCCCAGGCAGTTCAGCGCCTTGGGCGGCGGCGGGCTCTGCAGCAGGTCGCGGGCGACGTCGACGATGGCCGGGCATTCGTAGCCGGTGTCGTTCTTGCCGCCGGGCCACTGGAACAGCGACAGCGGCATGCTGCCGTAGAGGTAGCCGATGCTGGCGCCCAGCGGCTTGCCGCTGCCGTCGGTGGGCAGCAGCGCGAGATCGTCGATGTACGCCTGGTACTGGCCGTGCAGCAGGTCCTTGTAGAGCAGGGCGAACAGCGCGGTATCGCGCTCCTCCACCGAGACGCCGGTGGACTTCGCCTGCTGGCGCAGCAGGTCGGGGCCGGCGACATGGCGCAGGAGAATCTCGCGGATGATCGGCGTGTGCACGGGCGATCCTTCGGCGAAGACCTTCACCAGCCGGTCGCTGCGCTCGTAGTTGAAGGCCAGCGCTAGCTCCAGCTGCTCGCGCTGCAAGGGCTGCTCGGCCAGCGGCAGCAGCCGCAGCCAGAGCTTCTCGGCGGCAATCCAGTCGTTGCTCGCTTCCAGGGCGAAACCGCGCAGGGTCTGCTGGCTGAAGGCGAGGTAGTCGAGTTTCGCCGGCAGCTCCTCCGGCAGGGACTTCAGCGCCTGGGCGGGTTGCTCCTCGACGTACAGCTGGTACGCCGCCGTCAGGTAATCGTGCAGGCCGGGTATCTTGGCGAAGAGGTCCTTCTGCGCCGCCAGGCCGGCGGCGTCGAGGGCGCGGGGCTCGTTGGGCTCGTGGTGACGCATCTGCATCAGGTCGAGCACCGCCAGCAGGCGCGCGTCGCGCACGTCGGCCGGGTGCGCGGTGACCAGCAGCTTGTTGTCGACTTCCTGCACCAGTTGGGCAAGATCGTCGGCGTCCTCGCGGGCGAACAGTTCGGCGTACTCGCCCGCCAGCCGGCCTTCGTCGCTCATCAGCCAGTAGACGCGGCGCGTCAGGCCCTTGGCCGACGCGCTGTAGCGGCCCTGGGCATAGGCCTTGAGGTAGTCGCCCAGGGCGGTTTCCGCCTGGGCGAGGATCTTCTTGTCGACCTTGCGCAGGTCCGGGTAGCCCATCTCGTCGAAGGCATTCTGCTGCGCCTGGTTGAGCAGGGCGCGGGCGACCATGTAGCGCGACGTTTCCTTGAGCCAGGCCTGGTCGCTGTCCTGCAGGGCGCGGAAGGACTTCAGCGCGTCGGCGAAGCGACCGCTGTAGAAGTCCGCGGCGCCCTTGAGGTAGGTGCGATAGGCCAAGGCCTGCGCGCTCTGCAGGTCCGCCGGCAGCAGCACGCTGAGCTGGGTTTCGTCCCACTGGCAGGCGCCCAGCAGGGTCAGCCGTGCGCGGGCCAGGCCCTGGCGTTCGCCGGCGGGCAGGCTGTCGGCCAGCAGCAGCTGGCTGAGGAAGTCCTGGGCGGTGGCCGGGTTGTTGCTGCGGCAGCGGCTGCCTTCGCCGCTGGCGAAGCTGTCGGCGGACGACGGCACGGCATCCGCCGGCAGGCCGATGCGCGTGGCGAGATCGGCCAGCGGGGCGGCGCTCGAAGGGCCGGCGCTGTCGCCCGCATCACCCGGCGCTGCGCCATCGAGCCAGCGCGCCAGGGGGAACGGCACCTGGCCGTAGCCCAGTTGCTGTTCGTCGTCGCTCAGCGCGCGGTTGGGGATGCTGGCCTGGCCGGCGTCGGCCAGCAGCAGCTGCAGGTTGACCCGGCTGTCGTTGCCGGGGCTGAGGAACGGCAGGCTGTTGCACACATCCAGCGTGTCGCGCTTGAGGTTCCAGCTCGGGTAGCAGGAGTCGTCGCTGCTCGCGCGCGCTTCCTGCACGCCGAGGCAACCGGTGATCAGAGCCAGCAGGGTCAGACCGTACAGACGCATGAATGATCCTTGTCCTTTGGAGCCCGCACGCCGGGCCGGAAATCAAAGCAGGAAGAATCTTACCTCGCCGCGCCCGGTCTTGCCCGCTTGCATGGGCACAAGACTGTAAACGCGATCTACCGCACAGCAGAGCCTGCGACACGTTGTCCAGCTGAAAGCTTCTTTGTTTTGGCTCAAGGAAGGCATTTGCCTACCGGGTATCTCCTTGCCTGACGACAGTTCGTCGAAAACGGAGAGTTACCATGCTTGATCAGGAAGAGATTTCGCTGTCCCGCCGCACCCTGCTGGCCGGCGCCGTGGTCCTGGGCGTCAGCGGCAGCCTGCTCACCAGCGGCAGGACGATGGCGGACGACGCAAAGGCAGCGCCGCAGAACGCGGGGCCCGCCGCGGACCTGTCGAAGCTGGAGCATGTGCAGGTCGAGCTGGTCGCGCCGCCCTTCGTGCATGCCCACGAGCAGCGCGCCACGGGCCAGCCCAGGGTCGTGCAGTTCCGCATGGTGATCCAGGAGAAGACGCTGGTCATCGACGGCGAAGGTACGCAGATCCACGCCATGACCTTCAACGGCTCGGTGCCCGGCCCGCTGATGGTGGTGCACCAGGACGACTACCTGGAACTCACCCTGGTCAACCCGGCGAGCAACACCCTCACCCACAACATCGACTTCCACGCCTCCACCGGCGCCCTGGGTGGCGGCGCGCTGACCCTCATCCAGCCCGGCGAGGAAGTGACGCTGCGCTTCAAGGCAACCCGCCCCGGCGTGTTCGTCTACCACTGCGCACCGGGCGGGGCGATGATCCCGTGGCACGTGGTGTCGGGCATGAACGGGGCGATCATGGTGCTGCCACGCGATGGCCTGAAGGACCGCGACGGCAAGCCGCTCACCTACGACAAGGTGGTCTACATCGGCGAGCAGGACTACTACGTGCCGCGCGACAAGGACGGCAAGTACAAGCGCTACGCCACGCCGATAGAAAGCTACGGCGACACGCTGCAGCTCATGAAGGGGCTGGTCCCCAGCCACATCGTGTTCAACGGCAAGGTCGGCGCGCTGACCGGCGAGAACGCGCTCAAGGCGAGCGTCGGCGAGACCCTGCTGATCGTCCATTCCCAGGCCAACCGCGACACCCGCCCCCACCTGATCGGCGGCCACGGCGACCATGTCTGGGCCACCGGCAAGTTCAACAACCCGCCGGAGCAGGACCTGGAAACCTGGTTCATCCCCGGCGGCGCGGCGGGTGCGGCGCTCTATACCTTCCGCCAGCCGGGCCTGTACACCTACCTCAACCACAACCTCATCGAGGCCGTGCTGCTGGGCGCCGCGGCGCACATCCAGGTCGAGGGCCAGTGGGACCACGACCTGATGAGCCAGGTCCAGCCGCCGACGGCGATCAAGTGAGCCCCACGGCCGGCCCGGAGTGGGTCGGCCATTTCCTCCCCCGACGGACTGGGCAGCACATGCGTACGACCCTGCTAATCGGCATTTGCGCCGCGCTGCTGCTGGGCGGGGCTTTGCTCTTCCTGCGGCCGCCCTACCAGCCAGAGCTTGCGCCGCCAACCGTACGGCTCGAACCCCGCGCGTTCGACTTCCGCCCGGCGGGCGACTACTGGCGGGCAACGCAGGCGGTGGATGCTCCGTCGCAGCGCGAATACCTCGCGCCGCGCTTCGAGGTGATGAAATTCCAGGTCAGCCAGGGCGAATACGCCCGCTGCGTGGCCGAGGGCGCCTGCCTGGCGCTGGACCACGGCGCCGCCAGCGACGACCTGCCGCGCACCGGCGCCAGCCTGCTGGATGCGCAGCGTTACGCCGACTGGCTGTCCCGCCGCACCGGCCAGCGCTGGCGCCTGCCCACCGACCGCGAATGGGCCTTCTTCGCCGGCTCGCGCTGGGCCGACGATGCCCTGCGCCTCGACGATGACGATGGCAGCAACCCCGCACGCCGCTGGCTGGCGCGCTATCGCCTGGAAGCGCAAACCCGCACCAGCGTCTCGGCGCTACCCTTGCCGCGCGGCAGCCACGGGCTGAACGAATACGGGGTGGCGGACCTGGGCGGCAACGTCTGGGAGTGGACCCAAAGCTGCCACCAGCGGGTCAACCTGGATGCCCGGGCCGCCGCGACAGAACGCGCCGAGTATTGCTCGATCCGCATCGCCGAAGGCCGCCATCGCGCCGCGATCAACGATTTCGTTCGCGATGCCCGCGGCGGTGGCTGCAGCGCCGGGCAACCGCCGGACAACCTCGGCTTCCGCCTGGTCCGGGACATGCCGTGAGCAACCGCCGGCGGCGCACTGGCCCTGTAGCCAAGCTAGCGCCGCTCGCTGCGCTCCAGCAGGGCCAGGCAGGCGTCGGCCGGCACCGGCTGGCTGATCAGGTAGCCCTGGATCTCGTCGCAACCGTGGGCGCGCAGGAAGCGCAGTTGCTCGGCGTGTTCGACGCCTTCGGCCACCACCTTCAGCTCCAGGCTGTGCGCCATGGCGATGATCGCCCGGGTGATGGCCGCGTCCTCGCCGCGCTCGGAGAGGTCGCGGATGAAGGTCTGGTCGATCTTCACGTAATCCACCGGGAAGCGCTTCAAATAGCTGAGCGAGGAATAACCGGTGCCGAAATCGTCGATGGCCAGCTTCACGCCCATCTCGCGTAGCTGGCGGAAGGTCGCGGTGACACTCTCGACGTTGTCCAGCAACTGGCTTTCGGTCAGTTCCAGCTCCAGCAGGTGCGGCGGCAGGCCGGTGTCCTCAAGCACGGTACGCACCAAGTCGACCAGGTTGCCGGTGCGCAACTGGTGCACCGAGAGGTTCACCGATACCCGCAGCTCGCGTCCCTTGAGCTGCCAGGCGCGGGCCTGCTGGCAGGCACGGCGCAGGACGAACTCACCGATGGCGCCGATCAGCCCGGTCTCCTCGGCGAGGCCGATGAAGTCGCTGGGCGGCACCATGCCCATCTCCGGGTGGCGCCATCGCACCAGCGCCTCGGCGCTGTCCAGGCGCTCGTTGGCGAGGTTCAGCTTGGGCTGGTAATGCACGTCCAGCTGGCCTTCGTCGATGGCCTTGCGCAGGCGGGTTTCCAGTTGCAGGCGCTCCAGCGTGCAGGCCTGCAGGTTGTCGGTGAAGAACTGGAAGGTGTTGCCGCCCAGGTGCTTGGCGTGCTGCATGGCCATGTTCGCCTGGCTCATCAGCGCGGAGATTTCCCAGGCGTTGTCCGGCAGCAGACTGATGCCCACCGAGGCGCTGACCATCAGTTCATGGCCCCCCACGGTCATCGGCGTGCGCAGCTTGGCCAGCAGCCGGCTGGACAGCCGCGCCAGCGCGGCGAGGCTGGCGTAGGAGTCGATCAGCACGGCGAACTCGTCTCCGGACAGCCGGGCGATGGTGTCGGCCTCGGGCACCGTCTGGGTCATGCGCCGGGACATCTGCCGCAGCAACTGGTCGGCGACCTCGTGGCCAAGGCTGTCATTGAGCAGCTTGAAGCGGTCCAGGTCGATCAGCAGCAGCGCCGCCGTGCGGCCTTCCTGGCGGGCGCGCTGGCTGGCCTCGTGCAGGCGCTCCTTGAACAGCGTGCGGTTGGCCAGGCCCGTGAGCTCGTCGTAGTGCGACAGGTAGCGCAGCCGCTCCTCGGCGTCGCGGCGGGCGGTGAGGTCGGCGAAGAAGCCGACCACATGGGCGACCTGCCCGCGGCCGTCGCGCACCACGTTCAGTTGCAGCCATTGCGGGTACAGCTCGCCGTTCTTGCGCGTCTCGATCAGCTCGCCCTGCCAGGTGCCCTGGCGCTCCAGCTCGGCACGGATCGACTGGTAGCGGCGCAGCGCTTCGGAGGAGCCCATCAGGCGCGCGACGTTGTGCCCGAGCACGTCCTCGCGGCGGTAACCGGTCAGGCGGGTGAATGCCTCGTTGAGGGCGATCAGCCGGTAGTCCGGGTCGAGGATGATGATGCCTTCGCTGGCTGCCTCGAACACCGTGGCGGCCAGGCGCTGCTCTTCCTCGCGCAGCTTGCGCGGCGAGATGTCCGCGCGGGTGCCGACCATCCGCGTCACCTGCCCGCGGCTGTCGCGCTCCATCACCCGGCCGCGGTCTTCCACCCACACCCAGTGGCCGTCGGCGTGGCGCACACGGTACTCGATGCGGTAGCCGTCGGTGCGGCCCTTGAGGTGCTCGACCAGCGCCCGGCGCAGCAGCGGCAGGTCGTCGGGGTGCAGGCGCGGGCGCAGGTCGTTGCGCACGCTCTTCACCGCGTCCTGGGTGATCCCGAAGATTTCCTCCAGGTGCGAGTGGTGCACTTCGTCGGTCAGCAGGTTCCAGTCCCACAGCCCCAGTTCGCTGGCCTCCAGTGCCAGGGCCAGGCGCGCTTCGGTGTGGCTGAGCTGGGCGCTGCCGGCCTCGACCCGTTCCTGCAGGGCGTCGCGGGCGCGGCACAGCTCGCGCTCTGCACGGCGACGCTGCTCCACCTCGCGCTCCAGGTCCTGGTTCAGCGCCTCGGTCTGCGCCTTCGCGCGCTCCAGGTGCGCCACCAGCGCCTGGGCCTGGAAACGCCGCAGCAGGCCGACATGGACCACCCGGTGAATCTGCCAGGCCACCACCAGCAGCGCCGCCAGCAGGATCACCCCGAGCACACCCCAGCCCTGCTGCAGCGGGTTGTCGCTGATCAATAAATAGGCAATGGAGGGGAACAGGCAGGGCAAGGCGAAGGTCAGGAAGGCCGGCAGGCTGACCGCGTAGGCGACGCTGGCGGAGAGGATCGCCGCGGCGATAAGGCCGAACACCAGGGACTGCTGGAGGAAGGCGTCCGGCGGCACCAGGGCGATGGCGGCGAAGGCCAGGGTCAAGCCCGAGGCCCCGGCGCCGAACAGGAAGGTGCGCTGCCAGTGCGGGCTGGCCTGGCGCTCGGCGGAGGCGGCATTGAAGGCGGACACCTGGATCAGCCGCAGCACGGCCAGCAGCACCAGCGAGATCAGCCAGCCGGCGAGCAGCCCCGGCTTCACGTAGTCCCACAGCAGCCCGGCGCAGGCCAGGCCATCGAGCAGCATGAGCAGGGTCGGCACCCGCGAGCCCTGGTACAGCAGGCGTGTGCGTTCGACGGCAATTTCGTGAGCGTACTGCTGGCGGATCTCGGCATGGCTCACCGGGATCGCCGACGGCTCTACATAAGCGGTCATAGGCGTTTTTCTTGTAGGTGTCAGGCCTAGGCGTCGGCGGAGCATACCCGAGGAGATTGCCCCACCCAAGCATCACAGATGGCAATTGGCCGCCCGCCTGCCCAACTTTCGTCGGGAAGACGCCGGACGGCGGGCCGGTTTGCCGGGGAAAACCGCCCGTCGGTAGAATGCCACCCCATGAACGATGACATCTCCTACCTGCTCAACTCCCTCAATGACCCGCAGCGCCAGGCCGTGGCCGCGCCGCTGGGGCGCCAGCGCGTGCTCGCCGGCGCCGGGTCCGGCAAGACCCGCGTGCTGGTGCACCGTATCGCCTGGCTGATCCAGGTCGAGAACGCCTCGCCCCACAGCATCCTGGCCGTGACCTTCACCAACAAGGCCGCCGCCGAGATGCGCGCGCGGATCGAGCAGCTGCTGGGCATCAACCCGGCCGGCATGTGGGTCGGCACCTTCCACGGCCTGGCGCACCGCCTGCTGCGCGCGCACTGGCAGGAAGCCGGGTTGCCGGAGAACTTCCAGATCCTCGACAGCGACGACCAGCTGCGCCTGGTCAAGCGCGTGGTGCGCGAGCTGGGCCTCGACGAGCAGCGCTGGCCGCCGCGCCAGGCGCAGTGGTTCATCAACGGCCAGAAGGACGAGGGCAACCGCCCGCAGAACATCCAGGCCGGCGGCGACCTCTACCTGTCGACCATGGTCAGCGTCTACCAGGCCTACGAAGAAGCCTGCGCCCGTGCCGGCGTGGTGGACTTCGCCGAACTGCTGCTGCGCTCGCTGGACCTCTGGCGCGACCGCCCCAGCCTGCTGGAGCACTACCAGCGGCGCTTCCGCCACATCCTGGTGGACGAGTTCCAGGACACCAACGCCGTGCAGTACGCCTGGCTGCGCTTCCTCGGCAAGGGCGGCGAGAGCCTGATGGTGGTGGGCGACGACGACCAGTCGATCTACGGCTGGCGCGGCGCGAAGATCGAGAACATCCAGCAGTTCGGTGACGACTTCGCCGGCACCGAGGACATCCGCCTGGAGCAGAACTACCGCTCCACCGCCACCATCCTCAAGGCCGCCAACGCGCTGATCGCCAACAACAGCGGGCGCCTGGGCAAGGAGCTGTGGACCGACGGCGTCGACGGCGACCCGATCACCCTGTACGCGGGATTCAACGAGCACGACGAGGCGCGCTACATCGTCGAGACCATCGAGGACGCCCTGCGCAAGGACGGCTTGAAGCGCAGCGAAATCGCCATTCTCTATCGCTCCAACGCCCAGTCCCGCGTGCTGGAAGAAGCGTTGCTGCGCGAGAAGATTCCCTACCGCATCTACGGCGGCCAGCGCTTCTTCGAGCGCGCCGAGATCAAGAACGCCCTCGCCTACCTGCGCCTGATCCGCCTGCGCGACGACGACGCCGCGCTGGAGCGGGTGATCAACGTGCCGCCACGCGGCATCGGCGAGAAGACCGTCGAGGCGATCCGCCACGCCGCGCGCCACAACGGCACCTCCATGTGGCGCGCGATCAACGACGTGATCGCCGCCAAGGCCGTGGCCGGCCGCGCCGCCAGCGCGCTGAACGGCTTCCTGGAGACCGTCGACCTGCTGGCGGTGAAGGTCGAGGGCCTGCCGCTGCACCAGATGACCCAGATCGTCATCGAGCAGTCCGGCCTGATCACCTACCACAAGGAAGAAAAGGGCGAGAAAGGCCAGGCCCGGGTGGAAAACCTGGAAGAACTGGTCAGCGCCGCCCGCGCCTTCGAGAATCCGGACGACGAGGACACCCCGCCGCTGGTGGCCTTCCTCGACCACACCGCGCTGGAGTCCGGCGACACCCAGGCCGACGCCTTCGAGGACAGCGTGCAACTGATGACGCTGCACAGCGCCAAGGGCCTGGAATTCCCGCTGGTGTTCCTCGCCGGCATGGAGGAAGGCCTGTTCCCGCACAAGATGAGTCTGGAAGAACCCGGCCGCCTGGAAGAGGAACGCCGCCTGGCGTATGTCGGCATCACCCGCGCCATGCAGCGCCTGGTCATGACCTACGCGGAGACCCGCCGCCTGTACGGCAGCGAGACCTACAACAAGGTGTCGCGCTTCGTCCGCGAAATCCCCCCGAGCCTGATCCAGGAAGTGCGCCTGTCCAACTCGGTGAGCCGCCCGCTGTCGGGCAACCAGCGCAGCGGCAACCTGTTCAGCGGCGCCAGCGTCCCGGAAACTCCCTTCAGCCTCGGCCAGTCCGTCCGCCACCCGCTGTTCGGCGACGGCGTCATCCTCAACTTCGAAGGCTCCGGCGCCCAGGCACGGGTGCAGGTGAACTTCGACAGCGAGGGCAGCAAGTGGCTGATGATGGGGTATGCCAAGCTAGAAGCGATCTGACCCGCCAGGGCGGGTTCTGCTCTTCGTAGGAGCGAGCTTGCTCGCGAACCAGCCCCGCTGCGGAGGCTGTTCGCGAGCAAGCTCGCTCCTACACGCCATTTTCAGCCGCTCGGCCGGCCGATTCCGCGATGCTCACAGGGCTTCATCGGCCCGAGAGAGGTGCGATCATCGGCCAGGGCAGACAGCTTGGTCCATATCGCCAAGGGCGTAGCCATCCTGTTGCGGCATCAGGAATTTGCCGACCAGCAACGGGCGGCCAATCCTTCCGGCATAGCGATCCTTCCCGGAGGACGATGCGCCGATATATGTTGGTTGCGCCATCGCCTCGACCGTCGCAACACGGGGCATGGGTTGATCTGCGGTCAGCGCAGCCTTGCCATTGACGTAGACCACCAGCTGTCCTTCTTCCTTGCCCGGAAACGGGTAGGTCGAGACCGGTTTGATGTTGAAGGCGGTGACCACGGCGTTGCAGCCTTCTCGCCAGTGCACCGGCTCACCCTCGAAACGACTACCGCCGCGAGTCACCACCAGGCGGCCCCGCTCCAGAGCCAGGGTCCACAGGCCAGGCTGCTCGACCAGTACCTGGCGTCCCATGCCGACAGTGCGCATTGCCCCCAGCCCAAGGCTGTAGCCGCCGAACACAGGGGAGCGCTGGTAGTCGCGACCGCTCAGGTAGGCAGATGTCGTGCCCTTGGCAGGATGCCATTGCAGGGGAATTGGTCGTGCATGCAGCTCCCAGCGGCGAATCAGGCTGGACGCCTCCTCCTTGCTGAAGGGTGTGAGCGCCGACAGGACGGTTTTCGCGCCGACCACAGGACCGGATACCGGACGACTCTCCAACTGTGAGAAAAGGTTGCGATAGAACAACCCGCGACCAGGTATATGCCCACCGTAAGTCATGCCCCATTTCATCAAATCGGCCGCCCAGTAAAGCTCGTCAACCTTGGGCAACGGCTTGCCGGATGCCAACTGCGGGGATAGATCGCGACCAGTCAGGCCTGCCGGCGGCTTGCCGTCGACCATTCCGATCAGCGTCGGATAAAGATCGGTGATGCGCGAGATGCCGACCACATCGCGATCATTGGCATGCCCTGGCCAGAGCATCATCAGCGGGGCGCGTACACCGCCTTCGAAGTAGGTCGCCTTGGTGCCGGTCAGCGGGTAGTTGCTGTCACGCGCAATGTTCGGACTGCCATTATCACTTGTGAAGACGATCAGTGTGTTGTCCAGCTGGCCGCTGGCCTTGAGCGCGTCGAGTAGTCGGGCAACATTGTGGTCGAGCTGCTTGAGGACTGCGAGGTAACGCCCTGCCTCGGTATCAGGGAATTGCTGGCGATAGGTTTGCGACGGCTCGAACGGATGGTGCGGCGATAGCAGCCAGAGATTGATGAACCAGGGCTTGCCCGCCACTCGCCCCTGATCGATCAGCGAAATGGCCCGGTCGGTCAGCAGATCGTCCAGATGCCCCTTGTATTGGATCGGCGGGCCATCGTCGCGCTCCAGCCAGGGGTCGTTGAAGGTGGGCTTGCGACGGATCAGTTGCCCCTGGACATCCGGTCCCTGGAGTACGAAGTGGTTGAGCATGCCGAACCAGTCGTCGAAACCCTGGTGGTTAGGACGGATCTGCAGATACTCCAGTCCCTCGCCAACGTGCCATTTTCCCAGGTGATGAGTGCTGTAGCCCAACTCCCTCAACGACTTGGGCAAGGTTTCCAGATCGGGCGAAAGCCCCAGGCCGTCGGGCTCGAAACCAATACTGACCGGATCGCGGCCGGTCATCAGCGCTGCGCGGCTGACCGAACAGGTGCTGTCGGTATAGTGCTGTCGAAAACGCAGCGACTGGCGGCTCAGTTGGTCGAGGGTTGGCGTCGGCGCCTGCCCATCGCCCCAGGAGGCGATATCGTTGTTGCCCAGGTCATCGGCAAGGATGAACAGGATGTTGGGTCTCGTGGTTTGATCCTGAGCATTGCTCACAGGAACCACGGCAAGCAGAATCAGCCAGGCAATGGCTAGTCGGGTCGTGAGCGCAGCTGCCGCTCGCGTGGAAAAGAACAACATTCAGTGAATTCCCGAAAAATGCTTAAGAATCTTTTCACCCCAAAGAGCAGCGGCGATGCCAGCGCTCCGTCCCATGGACTACTGCTGGACTATCCTGCCCTGATGGCAAAGGCGGCCGAACAGGCACCGCACTATGCCGGCAATGCCCCATTCCCGCATATCGTCATCGACAATTTTCTGCCTTCTGCGACCTTTGCCCGGCTCCTGCAGGAATATCCACACGATCAGAGCGATCCCCTGTGGAACAATGCGACCCATACCGACAAGGCCAGCGGCGAGTATGTGCAGAAGGACAAGCGCAACATCCGCGACCCTCTGCGCATGCCGCCGACCTATCGCCAATTGTTCTGGGAGCTCAACTCCCACGCATTCCTCGACTACCTGGCACAACTGACCGGCATCCCCAACCTGATCCCCGACCCCAACCTGCGTGGCGCGGGAATCCACCAGATTTCCCGCGGCGGCTTCCTCAAGGTGCATACCGACTTCGCTACTCATCGCGACTTCGGGCTAGACCGTCGGATCAACGTGCTGATCTACCTCAACGAGGCGTGGCCCGAGAGCTATGGCGGCCACCTCGAACTGTGGGACCCGGAAATGGCCGGGCCGCCCCGCCGCGTGCTGCCGATCGCCAACCGTTGCGTGGTGTTCAGCACCACCGCCAGCTCGTTCCACGGACACCCGCATCCCCTCACCTGCCCGGATGGCGTCTACCGCCGCTCCCTGGCGCTGTACTACTACACCAACGGCCGTCCCGAAGGCGAGGCGCAACCCGGCTTTGCCACCCACTGGCGCGACGTCCCGACCTGACCTTACTCAGGCGTCGGCGGCACGGCGCGCCCAGGGGGCCCGCCCGGAGTAGGTCGCCAGGTGCGATTTCAGGCGCAGGAAGGGTATTTCCAGCAGTCGATAACTTAACCACGCCAGCGTCCAGGAAAGCACCAGACTGAACGCGATGCGCAGCAGGTAGGCATTGAGGTTGCTATCCAGCGTCATACCGGACGCCTTCAACGGATAGATGCAGTAGAACTGTACCGGGACATGAATCAGGTAGAGCGAGTAGGAGATCCGGCCGAAGTGATCCAGCAGCGGATTGGCCAGCAGCACCTTGATCCGCCAGCTCAGCGCGAGCAACCCCAGCATTGCCCCGCCCCAGAGCAGCGACTCGAGGTTGTGGTACATCGGCAGCGCCTGCAGGGCATTACGCTCGCCACTCAGGGAGAACCACACCCACAAGCGCCCCAACCCCAGCAGGCAGCCAGCCAGCAGCATGGCGCAGACCAGTGCCCGCGCGCGCAACCACTCGTAACCTCGTCCCAGACTGATACCAGCGCATGCTGCGCCCACGAGAAACGCCCCGGCGCGACCGAACAGCGAGTTCTCCCAGACGTTGGTCGGCGACAGCCAGCCCGGCAAGTGGAACAGCCAGACATGGGCCACGACCCATGCCAGCAGTGCGCCCGCCACCAACCAGCGGCCGGCACGGTAGCGCAGCAGCCACATCGCCCAGGGCAGCAGCAGGTAGAACTGGACTTCGGTGCACAGCGACCACCAAGGCACGCTGAACGGGAACGCCTGGAAGCCGATCGGCATGAATAGCAGCGCCTTGAGCGCCGCGACCTTCTGCGTCATGAACCAGGCCAGCAGCACTGCCGCGTAATAGAGCGGCAAGATGCGGAAGAAACGTGCGGTGTAAAAGCGTCGGATGCTCACCTGTTGGCCGTCGCGCAGCCCTTGCAGGAAGGGGCGCGACAACAGGAAACCGCTGAGCACGAAGAACAGCGTGACGCCGGTATTGCCGCCGCCGAGTAGGGTTACCCACACCGGGTTATCCACACGCTCGGCGAGGGCGAGGATGCCGAAATAATGAAAGCCCACCACCAGCAAAATCGCCCAGCCGCGCAGCGACTCCAGTTCGGGCAAGTAGCTGGCCGGTTGGCGCAGCCCCGCTCGGATGTCGGTGGCGTCGCTCAAGACTCAGCTGGCCGGCTGCTGTTGCGGCTGGCCCTGGGTCAGGCGCTTGAGCTTGCGGGTGTTCTCCAGGTGCTTGCTGGCGTGCACGTAGAAGGAGCGCAGGCCGGCGCCGTCATCGGCCTTGGCGTCCTCGAACAGCAGCTTGAGCAGCGGATGGTCGCTGCTGCGGTCGCCGCCGGGCTTGCGCAGCACGCCCAGGCCGAAGCCGTGGTTGAACGTGAAGGTCTCATGCTGGCCACGGGTCTCGTCCCAGAACTTCCAGGCACCGAAGTCCTGCAGGCGAGCCATAACGTCATGGAACAGGATGATGCCGCCTGGCTTCACTTTCGGATACCAGTTGGCGAAGTCGGCGCTGACCGCCTCGTACGTGTGGAAACCGTCGATGTGCAGCAACTCGATACTGTCGTCGTCGAAGTGCTTGAGCGCATCCTCGAAGAACATCCGCATCAGGTAGGAGAAGCCGTGGTAGTGCTGGCGATTGTGGTTGTTCACCGCGTTGAATACCGACTCGTCATATTTGTCGGTGTGCGCGTCGCCCTCGAAGGTGTCCACCGCGTAGCAGACGCCATCGATATCGTTCTCCTTCATTGCCTGGCAGAAGGTGAAGTAGGACAGTCCCTTATGCGTGCCCAACTCGACCAGCAACTTGGGACGTAACGCGGTGACCAGGTCGTAGCCGAACGGCAGGTGGTCGACCCAGGTGCTGAAGACCATGTGCAGCGGCTCGAAATGCTTGATCGACGGAGGCATGTAGAGGGTCTTCATGATCTGGGCTTCTCCGGAAACGAATGGTCGGGGAGCGATGATTCGCACCGGCGTCTGCACTGGCGCGAGGCGGAATTCGGGTTTGAGTGCCTGGTCGGCAAAGGGGTCTTCCTGGCGCCCGGCGCAGCGTTTTACGCGGTCCATGCCTCGTTGCACGGAGCGCTCGAGGTAACGCAGGCTGGGCGCTTTGGCCTGGCCAAGCAGGATGGGTTCCACCGTCGGGGAGCGGAAGGGCTCGCCGAGCAGTTCGCAGAGCTGGTCGCTCTGACGCTTGAGCAACTCTTCGCGACCTTCCACCTCGGACGTCGTTACACCTCCGTGCAATTGATGGAAGGACCCCTCACCTATCAGCATCACGGATTGGGTGCTCGGATGCATCGCCGCCTTGCGATACAGATACAGGTTCAGTGCGCCGCCGCCGGGCATGTCGAATCGCTCGTCGGCGCGGCCGATATCGCGGAACACCTGCGCATTGATGAACAGGCAGTTGCTTTCCATGAACGGATGGAAATAGCCGTTCGGGTTGGCGCCGCTCCAGCAGGAAATGTCGAACAGCCGGTAACCACTGGACGGGTGCGGCCAACCCACGTCGGCAAGCAACTGCTGCTCGGCCTCTTCGGAATAGCCATGGGTCAGGTGAAACTGCTGCTCGTTTTCACCCAGGTGATAGCCGGGCACCACCACCATGGCGTCCGGTGTCATGCGGAAGGCCATCAGCGCGTACTTCACCACGCCCGGCGTGACCAGCCGCGCGCCATCGATCATCAGGCCGATAAAGCGACCGCGGGCGCGGGCGAAGCCGAAATTGATCGCGGGGGCCGGGGATACGCCCTCCTCGTCTCGCAGGTAGTAGCGGAAGTTGCCGGGCAAGCGGGCAATGGCCTCTGCATCCATGTTCCGCTGCGAGCGATTCTCCACCACGATGACTTCGTAGTCGTCAGCATCGACGCCCTGCTGGTAGTCCGGCGCCAGGCTGACCAGCGTATTGAGAGCCTGGCGCGGCATGTCGTAGGCGATAACGATGATGGACAGCAGCGGGCGCTTTTCGTGAATTGCGCTCATACAGCCTGCACCCGGCTCAGCGAATGGTTGAGGAAGCGGAAGATGTGCGGATGCGCGGTGCCCAGCAGGATAGGTCGCACGCTGGGCGGGTTGCGGTTCTCCCCGCGGATCTGCTTGTCCTGTTCATCGAGCAGCTTGTACACCCGCTCGCGCTCTTCTCGCAGCGTGCCGGTGGTCACGCCACCGTGGAACTGATGGAACGACCCCTCGCTATAGAGCAGGTAGAACGGCGTGTTGGGGTATTCCAGCAAGCGCTTGTAGAGGTCCAGATTGGCGTTGCCTCCACCAAAATCGTTGTAGCGTGGGTTGACCCCGCCCAGCGCCTTCCACTTGCGCATCGACATGCCGATGAAATTGCTTTCGTAATTGGCCTGGAAGAATCCGCCCTGGCAGGAGCCACTGAGCACCGCGATATCGAACAGGCGGTAACCGTTACTTGGCCACTCGATGCTTTGCAACAGCACTTGCTCGGCGTCTTCGTTGTAGCCCTCGTTCACGGCCACCTGCTGCAGCTTATGGCCGATGTGGTAGCCCGGCACCGAGACCGCTGCCTCCGGATCGAGGCGGAAGGCATCCAGGGCGTGGCGCAGAACACCTGGCGAGAGCATGCGCGCGCCGTCGATCATGATCGCGACGTGGCTGCCACGGGCCTGGGCGGCACCGAAATTGATCGCATGAACCGGCGTACGTTCCTTCTCGTCACGGTGGAAATAACGCACGTTGCCGGCGTGCCGGGTGGCGCGCTCGCGGCCCAGCAGACGGTCGGAATGGTTCTCAACGACTATGACTTCATAGTCGCGCTCGTTCACGCCGTGCTGGTAGGCCGGGCTGAGCGACTGCAGCGTCTTGTCCGCCTGCTCCGGCATCTTGTAGACGATGACGACGATGCTCAGGCGCGGCGCGCGACGAAAGATGGGCATGACTCGACCCCCGGATCATTCAGCGATGGCTTTGAGAGCCTGGTACATGGCATCCAGCTCTGGCGCGAGTTGCTCGTCGCCGTGCCGGTGATGTTTGAGTTCGGAGCTGAAGAAGCGCTCGGTTGTCGGGGGCTGCAGGCCGAACCGGCGCAACACGTCGTCAAGCTGCCGGTGCAGGCGGTCCTCGTCCTGATCGAAACAGAGCACCGGGAATTTCACCCGGCCATGCAGTTCGAGCAGGCGCGCGTTGTAGGCCTTCCACAAGCCCAGGGCCTGTTCGCGCGGCATGCCGCCACGCGCCTGGAGGGAGTCAGCGACCGCCGACGGGTGGCGGAAGATGCCGACGAAACGCAGCTGCGGAATGAGCTCCTGCCAACCCTCCACGGCCAGGAGTGCGCGCGGGTCCTTGAAGCCCCAGCGCTTCACGCCCTCGTACCCCCTGATGAGCTCACGGGCGGCGGCGTACTCGGCTTGCGTCCACACCGGTGCCTCGCCGGGCGGGTTGTCCCACGCATGGCCGCGGGCCGCGAGCAGCTCATCGTGGAACGCGACGATATCGCCGTTCTCCCGATTGCCCTTGAGGTTATGAGGGTTCCAGGTGCTGTGTTTGCCCAGCTCCAGTCCGGCTTCCTGAAGGGAGCCGGTGAGGAAACTCGTGCCGCTGCGGTGCATGCCGACCACCATGAGGACGAGGTCATCAGCAGGCTGGGGGGCTTTGCGGGAGGATCCGAACAAGACATCAAATAGGCGCATACCAGCTCTTTTTCTTATGTTTGGGCGATGATCCGCACAGATTGCGCCGCAATCGGCACGCAGGCTTGCTGCCACGCATTGTGTTTAAATACCCCACCCTTTTCAATCCAACAAGAACGACATGAAGCACAGGGACATCATTCTTTACGGCGTCTATAGCGACCTGCGCACCGAAGTGGCGCGGCGTTTCCTCGGATTCCTCTGGTGGATTCTCGAGCCCGTGATGTACATGGGCGCGTTCTATATCGTCTTCGGCCTGGCACTGGGCCACAGCCGACCCGGCTATGTGCCGCTGCTGCTCAGCGGCATGGTCGCCTGGAAGTGGTTCGACGGCTCGGTTCGCCAGGCCAGCAACGCGATCCAGGCGAACGCCGGGCTGATCCAGCAGATCCACGTCCCCAAGTACGTGTTCGCGCTGATCCCGGTGCTGAGCAACACCTTCAAGTTCCTGATCATCCTGACGCTGCTGATCCTGTCGCTGCTGATCGCCGGCTACCGGCCGTCCCTCGAGTGGCTGGCGCTTCCCGTGCTGATCCTCAATCAATTGTTGTTCATCATCGGCTTTGGCTTCCTGCTCGCTGCGGTGCTGCCGTTCGTACCCGACTTACGCCAGGTGGTGGATAATTTTTTGATGCTGATGATGTTCATGTCCGGCGTCTTCTTCAGCATCCACGAGATTCCCGCGTCCATGGCGCCGCTGCTCAACCTCAATCCGATGACGGTGATGATCACCGCCTTTCGCGACGTACTGCTGCACAACCAGTGGCCAGCCTGGGGAGAACAGCTCTACGTGCTCTCGGTCGCGGTCCCGTTCCTGCTCGCGGCGCTGTGGATCATGCACCGCAACGAGCGCAAATACCCCAAACTGCTGTTCTGAGGTGATGCATGTCGGGTGACCTGATTCTCCAGGCCGAACACCTCGGCCTGTCCTATCGGCAGCGGGTCGGCATGCTGCGTTACGAGTCGTTCTGGGCATTGCAGGACGTCAGCTTCGATCTCTACGAAGGCGAGACCCTCGGCGTGATCGGCAACAACGGGGCCGGAAAGAGTACGTTGCTGCGCATGATTGCCGGCATCGTCGATCCCGACCGTGGCACGCTGCGGCGCAAGAAGCTGCTCAACGCCAGCCTGCTGGCGCTGAACGTCGGCTTCAAACCCGAACTGTCCGGGCGCGATAACGTTTTCATCAGCGGCCTGCTGCTGGGCATGAAGCTCGCCAACATCCGCCGGCAGATGGATGACATCCGCGAGTTCAGCGAACTGGGTGACTTCTTCGACCGGCCCGTGGGCACCTACTCCACCGGCATGCGCGCTCGGCTCGGCTTCGCCGTGGCCATCCATGCAGACCCGGACATCCTGCTGATCGACGAAGTCCTGGGCGTCGGCGACCAGACCTTCCGCGAGAAATCCCATGCCGCCATGCGCACCAAGATCAAGCAGGGCAAGACCGTGATCCTGGTGTCGCACAGCATGGAGGCCATCCGCGAACTGTGCCATCGGGTACTGTGGATCGAGCGCGGCAAGTCAATCATCTGCAGCGACACTGAAACCGTGATCAACGGCTACCACGAAACCGTTCGCCTCGCGGTGCGTGAAATGCACAAGGCCGAGCGGGAGCGCAAGGCCGCCCAGCGCACGCTCGAAATGCAGGGGTGAAACCGGCGGGCTCAGTGATGCCCGCCGTTCTGCTCGAAGGTCTCGATCAGCGCCACCTGCATCCGCGAGTGCACGCGGATGAACCAGCGCCAGAACACCGCGATCACCAGGGCGGCGATCAGGGCCACCACCACCAGCAGCTCGCCCGGCGGCAGGATGCTCGAACTCAGCGCCGCCAGCAGCAGCATCATGCCGCCCAGCGACAGCAGCGGGATCAGCTCGGAAATTACCCGGCGCACGCGGGCCGTGTGGCGCCCGGCGCTTTCTGCCTTGACGCCCATTTCCGCCAGCAGCATCGCCAGCGCCTTGAGCTTGCGGTAGGCGGCGATCAGGAACGGCAGCGACAGCAGCAGCGCGGCGCCCCAGATCAGCGCTTTGTGCAGCGCTTCCTGTTCGACGAACTGCGCCAGCCACTGGCCGACCTGCCCGGCGGAGAATGCAAGGCCGAAGAAGATCGCGATCACCAGCGTCAGGTTGACCCCGACCTGCAACAGGATGCGGCGGATCATTCCGGCGAGAATCGCCTTGTCGCCGCGCGGCTTGATGCTGCGCAGCCACTCGCCGTACAGGCTGAACACCCGCACCATGGGCGACGGCAGGCTGCGGCCCAGGTAAAGCGCCAGCGGGTCGGCCGAGCGGATCAGGTAGGGCGTCAGCAAGGTGGTGATGGCCGAAACGCCGACCACCACCGGGTAGAGGAAGTCGCTGGTCACGCCCAGGCTCATGCCCAGCGCGGCGATGATGAAGGAGAACTCGCCGATCTGCGAAAGCCCCATGCCCACGCGCATCGAGGTGCGCCCGTCATTGCCGGCGATGAAGGCGCCGGCGCCGCACGACACCAGTTTGCCGGCCACCACCACCAGGGTGATCACCAGGATCGGCGCGGCATAGTCCACCAGCACCTTGGGGTCGATGGTCAGGCCGATGGCGACGAAGAAGATCGCGCTGAACATGTCGCGCACCGGCTCCATCAGGCGCTCGATCTGGATCAGCTGGCGCGACTCGGCCATGATCGCGCCGATCAGGAAGGCGCCCAGGATCATGCTGTACTCCAGCTTCACCACCAGCAGGCAGAAGCCGAAGCACAGGCCGAGCACCGTCACCAGCAGCATCTCGTTGCTCTCGAACTTCGCCACGTAGGCCAGCAGGCGCGGCACCAGCAGGATGCCGACGACCAGTGCGACGACCATGAACAGGCTGAGCTTGCCGACCGTGGAGAACACCTGGTCAGCCTCTACCGTGCCGCTCACGGCGATGCCGGAGAACAGCGCGATGATGCCGATGCCGAGGATGTCCTCGATGATCAGCACGCCGAAGATCAGCTGGGCGAAGCGCTCGTTCTTCATCTTCAGGTCGCCCAGGACCTTGATGATGATGGTGGTGGAGGACATCGCCAGGATCGCGCCGAGGAACAGCGAATCCATGGTGCTCCAGTCGAACAGGCGGCCGATCTCGAAGCCGGCCCAGATCATCAGGGTGATTTCCAGGAACGCGGCGATGAACGCCGTGGCGCCGACCTGGAACAGCTTGCGCAGGGAGAATTCCAGCCCCAGGCAGAACATCAGGAAGATCACCCCCAGCTCGGCGAGGGTCTTGATCGTTTCCTCGTCGTGCACCAGGGCGAACGGCGGGGTGTGCGGGCCGATGATCACCCCGGCGATGATGTAGCCCAGCACCACCGGCTGCTTGAAGCGGTGGCAGAGAATGGTGACGAAGCCGGCGATCAGCATGATCACCGCGAGGTCCTGGATGAAGTCGATGGCATGCATGGTCGGCGGTCCTCGCGGCGGGATGGTCAGGGGGATCGCGCGGCTGACGGCCTCGCTCAGCGAAGCCTACCATCCGAGACTTCCGACAGGCGGTTCTGAAAGAATCAGTAACAGACTGATTTGGAAAGGGATTCATCCGCCCCCATATCCCGGTTGCGCCCTGACAGGGCAACAGCACGAAACAAAATCCGACTGGCCCTCCCGGGCACCGGTCGGCAACATGACGTGCGTCGTATACCAACCAAGAGAATGACAACCATGAAGCGCTTTCTCAGCCTTGCCATGGCCTTCTGTGTCGCCGTGACGCTCAGCCTCGATGTCAACGCCGCCAAGCGTTTCGGTGGTGGCAAGAGCATGGGCTCGGCGCCGAGCCACCAGATCCGCCAGGCGCAACCCAGCGCCGCACCGAACTCCCCCAGCGCTGCCGGCCCGGCCGCGACCGGTGCTGCCGCAGGCGCCGCCGGTGCCGCTGCCAAGAGCGGCGCCTCGCGCTGGCTCGGCCCGCTGGCCGGCCTCGCCGCCGGTGGCCTGCTCGCCTCGATGTTCATGGGCGACGGCTTCCAGGGCATGCAGTTCCTCGACATCCTGATCATCGCGCTGATCGCGTTCATCGCCTTCCGCTTCATCGCCTCCCGTCGTCGCCAGCAGCAGGGCCATCAGCCCGCCATGGCAGGCGGACATGCGCCGATGCAGCGTGAAATGCCCGCCGCCCCGCCGTCGATCTTCGGTGGCGCCTCGCGCCCCGTGATGGACAGCCGCCCGGTGATCAACGCGCCGAGCTGGTTCGACGAGACCCGTTTCGTCGGCGCCGCCCGCGAGCACTTCATGTCCCTGCAGCAGCACTGGGATGCCAACGAGATGGACAAGATCGCCGAGTTCGTCACCCCGCAGATGCTGCAGTTCCTCAAGCAGGAACGCGCCGACCTGGGCGACGGCTACCAGTCCACCTACATCGACAACCTCGACGTGCAGCTCGAGGGCGTGGACGACCAGGCCGAGAAGACCATCGCCACCCTGACCTTCAGCGGCGTGTCGAAGTCCTCGCGCTTCGACCAGGGCGAGCCCTTCAGCGAAAGCTGGCGCATGGAGCGCGCCCAGGGCGAGAACCAGCCCTGGCTGGTGGCGGGCATCCGTCAGAACTGAGCCTGCGCGTGACCATGAAAAAGCCCGGCGATTGCCGGGCTTTTTCGTTTCAGCGGCCCGCCGCCGCTCTAGCGAGGCATCCCCGCGGGCCCGCCGCTCGTCCGGACAGCACCTGCGTGGTGGTCTTGCGCGGTGAGGCGGCTACTACTGTATAAAGCGCGCCAGTCGTTGAACGTAGAGAGGCCCCGCCTGTGGAAGATGTGATCGAAAAGCTGCGTGAAGTGAACGAGCCGGTACCCGTGCCGCTGGAGCTACCGGATGAAGAACTGCTGGTGGAGATCGAGGAAGAGCTGCTGATCGGCATTCCGTCGGAATTCCGCGAGTTTCTCCTGCAGGTCAGCGATGTGATCTACGGCCGCCTGGAGCCGGTCACCGTGACCGATCCGCAGTCCCACACCTACCTGCCGGAAGTGGCTGCCGTGGCCTGGGCCAGCGGCCTGCCGCGCGAGCTGATCCCGCTCTGCGCCGATGGTGACGACTACTATGCGGTCGCCGAGGACGGCGAGGTGGTGCTCTGGGCCGACGGCGAACTCACCGAGGAAACCTGGGACTCGGTGTGGACCTGGGCACGCGACGTATGGCTCGATACTTGAGGGGGGGTGTCGGAATTTCCTGAAACTTCCATGGTCACACAGGCAACCCAGCGTACCTCCAGCCCTTGCTGCCCGGGCGGGTACGATGCCCCGTGGAGAAACTATGAAGTTGAAAGCCTTGTTCACCTGCCTGTTGCTGCTCGGCCTCGCCGGATGCGCCGACAAGGCCGTGGTGACGCTGCAGGACGGCAGCGAAATCCTGGTGAAGGATCACTCCGACTACGATAAATACAATGACTATTACGAATTCGAGCAGCTCAACGGCGAAACGATCCTGATCAAGAAGGACAACGTCCGCTTCATCAAGACGCCGTGAAGAGCGCCTGCCGTGGCGCGCCTGGCCCTTAGTGCAACGGGCCGATGCGCCCCGAGTCCCTGGCATACCAGACGTACGCGGCGCGGCCGATCAGGTTCGCCCTGGGCACGTAGCCGAAGTAGCGGCTGTCCTGGGAGTTGTCGCGGTTGTCGCCGAGCATGAAGTACTGGCCCTCGGGGATGACGCGCTCCGGAACCTGGCGTGAGTCCTCGCGCTGGTTCTGCCGCGCATCCAGGTAGGGCTGGGTCACTTCCCGGTCATTCACGAACAGCTTTCCGCCGGTGATCCGCACGCGATCACCGGGGCGGCCGGCTATGCGCTTGATGTAGATCTGCGCCGGGTCGTCCGGCGGGCGGAACACCACCACCTCGCCATCGGCCGGCTCGCCGAAGGCGTAGGTCGCCGAGTTGACCAGGATGTAGTCGCCCGGCTGCAGGCCGGGCGTCATCGACGACGACTTGATGGAGAAGGTCGAACCGCCCAGCAGCCGCAGACGCGGGTCCTGGCTCGGCACGCCGAACGGGTTGAGGATGTACAGGCCGACCAGCAGGCAGGCCGCAACGGCCATGGTCCGCCAGAAAGGGGTTTTCACGGGAGCATCTCGGTACAGGAACGGGCCGACGAATCTCGCGCGCCCCAACCGGTGTTCCAATCAGACGCATCCGAAGCAAGGATGCGACGTTTCCGAATCCGCCGGTCGATGTTCCGCGATCAGCGCACGCCCAACCGCCCGCCGCTTTCCAGCTCCAGCAGATTGAGCAGGTACTGGCCGCAGTAGCCCAGGTCCTGCTCGATGGCCTTGCGCGCGCCCGCGCCATCGCCGCGTTCCAGCGCCTGCAGGGCGTCTTCGTGGAAGTCGTTCAGGCGCAGCGAGAGGTCGGCCTCGGTGAACAGGCGGTTGAAGAACGGCCCGACCTGCAACCAGAGCGCCTCGATCATGCGCAGCAGCGTGGGGTTGCCGCAGGCGCGGTAGAGGGTCAAGTGGAACAGGCTGTTGGCCTCCAGGTAGCCCTGGACATCCCGCGCCTTCAGGGCGGCTTCCATGCGTTCGGTGCAATCGCGCAGCAGCGCCAGGTCGGCGGGCTTGAGGTGCCGGGCCGCATCCTCCACCGCCAGTCCCTCCAGGGATTGCCGCACCTGCAGGATCTGCAGATAGCGCTCGCGGGTCATCACCGGCACCCGCAGCGAGCGCTGCGGCTCGCCTTCCAGCGCCCCCTCGGCCACCAGCCGTTGCAGGGCGGCGCGGACGGGCATCGGGCTGGTGCCCCATTCATCGGCCAGGTCGCGGATCTTCAGCCGCTCGCCGGGCTGGAAGCGCCCGCTCAAGAGGGCCTGGCGCAGATTCTGGTACAGCTGTTCCTGAAGGTTGTCGGCCATCGCGCATTACTCCCGGCCGGCCGGCGGCGCCGGCAGTTGGGCGAAGGTGAGGCTGCAGTCGTGTTGCATCGTGCTTATCCCTTGTTTTCGATCAGACAGTTGCCGCCGTCCACCACCAGCACTTCGCCGGTGATGTAGCTGGCGTCGGGCGAGGCCAGGAAGGCGATGGCCGCGGCCACCTCCTCCGGTCGCCCGGATCGGCCGAGCGGCGTACGCCGGCCGGCCTGGATTTCTTCCTCGCTGCTGGAACCGGTGGCGATCCAGCCCGGCGCCACGCTGTTGACCGTCACCCCGCGGCGCGCCACTTCCAGCGCCAGGCCCATGCTCATGCCGAGCATCCCGGCCTTGGCCGCGCTGTAGGCGGACTCGCCCGGATTGCTGGCGCGCACGCCGGTGGTGGAACTGACGTTGACGATGCGCCCGTAGCCGCGCTCCAACATGCCCGGCAACAGCGCGCGGGTCAGCAGGAAGGCGCTGGTCAGGTTACGCGCCAGCGACAGGTTCCAGGTCGCCAGGTCCATCGCCGCCAGCTCGGCGAAGGGTTCCGGGCTGCCCTGCATGGCCATGCCGGCGTTGTTCACCAGCACGTCGACCCTTCCCCATTGCGCCTGCGCCCAGTCGGCCAGCGTGGCCACATCGGCTTCGCAGGTGAGGTCGGCCGGCAGCGCGCGCGCCTCGTAGCCTTCGGCGCACAGCGCCTGCGCCCGCTGCAGGACGCGCTCGCTGCTGGCCGTCAACAGCAGCTTGGCGCCGTGCCGGGCGAGGCGGCGAGCGCTGGCGAAACCGATGCCGGACTCGCTGCCGGCGCCGCTGACCAGGGCGACCTGGCCGGCCCAGGCAGTGGTGCTCGTGATGTCATTCATGGATTCGCTCACACTCTGTGATCACAGAATTCACTGTGATCCAGATTATCAGGCAGCTAACAGCCTGTATTGACTTTTTTGTGATCACAAATGGAAGATGTGCGAAAAAACACACGAGGTGTGCAACATGACCGCCAGCGGAATCGCCCAACAGGCCGTGGATCTCTTCACGGCCCGCGAGCGCCAGCGCTTCCTGGAACAGAACCCCAAATCCGTCGCCCTCGCCAAGCGTGCGCACCAGTCGCTGTACGCCGGCGTGCCGATGCACTGGATGGCCGACTGGTCCACGCCCTGCCCGCTGTTCGTCGAGCGCGCCCAGGGCGCCCGCTTCTATGACGTCGACGGCCATGACTACGTGGACTTCTGCCTGGGCGACACCGGCAGCATGTTCGGCCACTCCCCCGCGCCGATCGCCCGCGCCCTCGCCGAGCAGGGCGCGCGCGGCCTGACCACCATGCTGCCGGGCGAAGACGCCGTGGTCTGCGGCGAACTGCTCGCCGCGCGCTTCGGCCTGCCGTACTGGCAGGTGACCGCCACCGCCACCGACTCCAACCGCTACGTGCTGCGCTGGGCTCGCGCGGTGACCCGGCGCAAGACGCTGCTGGTATTCGACGGCTGCTACCACGGCACCGTGGACGACGTGATGGTGCGCTACCGCGACGGCGAAACCGTGCACCGCTCCGGCCTGGTCGGCCAGGCCTACGACCTGACCCAGCACAGCCGCTCCATCCCCTTCAACGACGTGGCCGCGCTGGAAGCCGCGCTGGCCCAGGGCGACGTCTGCGCCCTGCTGTGCGAGCCGGCGATGACCAACATCGGCATGGTTCTGCCCGATCCGGGCTTCATGCAGAAGTGCCGCGAGCTGACCCGCAAGTACGGCTCGTTGCTGATCATCGATGAAACCCACACCATCTCCACCAACATCGGCGGCTGCACGAAGCTGTGGAACCTCGACCCGGACTTCTTCGTGGTCGGCAAGCCGATCGCCGGCGGCGTGCCCTGCGGCATCTTCGGCTGCAGCGCGGAGATGGCCGAACGCATGGCCGCCTCGCGCAAGACCGCCCAGGAAGACAGCCATGGCCACGGCCACAGCGGCATGGGCACCACGCTCTCGGCCAACGCCCTGGCCATGCACTGCATGCGCGCCAACCTGGAGCAGGTGATGACCCAGGCGGCCTACGACCACATGCTGCCGCTGGCCAAGCGCCTGGCCGACGGCTTCCGCCGGCTGATCGCCAAGCACGGGCTGAAGTGGTCGGTGACCGAGCTGGGCGCGCGCAGCGAGTTCCAGTTCTGCCCCGTCTCGCCGCGCACCGGCGCCGAGGCCGAAGCGGCCTTCCACGACGAGCTGCAGATGGCCCTGCACCTGTACCTGATCAACCGCGGCATCCTCATCACACCGTTCCACAACATGACCCTGTGCTGCCCGGACACCACCGCCGCCGACGTCGACCGCCTGATCGAGACCCTCGATGCCGGCATCACAGAGCTGCTGGCGATTCCTGGCGCGCGTGAGGCCTGATCGACACCTGACCCTGTAGGAGCGAGGGGGACGCCCAGTTCTTGCTCGCGAACGTTCTCCTGCGGGTCCGCAGCGGAGCTGGTTCGCGAGCAAGCTCGCTCCTACGAAGAGCACATACTCCGGCGCACCGCGCCACCGAGGACCACCATGCAATTCGCCGATCGAAAGGAAGCCGAAGCCTTCCTCGCCGCGCACCCGGAGGTGCGCAGCATCGAACTGTTCATCATCGACGCCAACGGCATCCCGCGCGGCAAGCTGCTGCACCGCGACGAGCTGCTGGCGATCTACGACAATGGTCGCCCGCTGCCCAGCTCGATCCTCGCGCTGACCGTGCAGGGCGAGGACGTCGAAGGCACCGGGCTGGTCTGGGAAGTAGCCGACGCCGACTGCTGGACCTACCCGCTGCCCGGCAGCCTGACCCTGCAGCCCTGGCGCGCCAGCCCCACCGGCCAGTTGCAGGTGAGCATGCACCCGACCCAGGGCCTGCCCGCCACGCCGGCCGACCCGCGCCAGGCGCTGTCGCGCGTGGTCGACCGGCTCAAGGCCGACGGCTTCCACCCGGTGATGGCGGTGGAGCTGGAGTTCTACCTGCTGGACAAGCAGCGCGACGCCCACGGTCGCCCGCAGCCGGCGCTGCAGATGAACGGCATCCGCCCGGAGGCGCCGCAGGTCTATGGCGTCTACGAGCTGGAGCAATTGCAGCCGTTCCTCGACGATCTCTGCGCCGCCTGCGAAGTCCAGGGCCTGCCGGTGCGCACGGCGATTTCCGAGTACGCGCCGGGCCAGGTCGAGCTGACCCTGGAGCACCGCTTCGACGTGATGCAGGCCATCGACGAAGGCGTGCGCTACAAGCGCCTGGTGAAGGGCGTGGCGAACAAGCACGGGCTGCAGGCCTGCTTCATGGCCAAGCCGTTCGGCGACCGCGCCGGCTCCGGCATGCACCTGCACGTCAGCCTGGCCGATGCGCAGGGCAACAACCTCTACGCCAGCGAAGACATTCACGGCACTCCGCTGCTGCGCCACTCCATCGGCGGCATGATGGCGCGGTTGCTCGATTCCCTGGCGATCTTCTGCCCCAACGCCAACTCCTTCCGCCGCTTCCAGGCCAACAGCTATGCACCGCTGGCCAAGAGCTGGGGCGTGAACAACCGCACCGTGTCGTTCCGCGTACCCGGCGGCCCGGCGAAAAGCCGGCACATCGAGCACCGCATCTGCGGCGCCGACGCCAACCCGTACCTGGCGGCGGCGGCGATCCTCGCGGCGATCCACGAGGGCATCCGCGAGCAGATCGACCCCGGCGCGCCCATCGTCGGCAACGGCTACGAGCAGGCCACCGAATTCCTCCCCACCGACTGGCTCACCGCGCTGCGCGCGCTGGAGGCTTCCAGCTGGGCCCGCGAGGCGCTGGGCGAGGACTTCCTCAAGGTGTTCCTGGCGATCAAGTGGGAGGAGTACCGCCAGTTCATGGGCGAAGTGGGCGAGCAGGACTGGCGCTGGTACCTGCATCACGCGTAATGGGTGGCTCAGCGCCTGGGCTGCCCCCTCACCCCAGCCCTCTCCCTCAGGGAGAGGGGGCCGTCCGTGCCGGCTGATAGCGCAGTCTCATCACGCGCCATTGAGTCCCCTCTCCCTCCGGGAGAGGGTTAGGGTGAGGGGCTTTTGATCTTGCCGCTGACTCGACCTGTTCAACTCACCCACTGACACACGACAGCCTTACGAAAAATTTACCCTGTCAGACTGAAGAATCTGGTCTTTTCTTGGTCTGTAATTGCACGGGGCGCAGACGCGCTTCGTGATCAACGCGGCGCCGCCGGTACTGCCTGCCGGCCGCCGTGCTCTCTCAGGCAGGGAGAACCCGTAGACAATGAGCACTCCCGTCGTACTGATCACCGGCGCCGCCGGTGGCCTCGGAAAAGCCATCGCCAAACGTTTCGCCCAAAGCCACTGGCGCATCGCCGCAACCGACGTGGACAAAGCTGGCCTGCATGCGCTCAACGCCCAGGTGCCGCTGGATGCCACCGCCGTTGGCGACCTGCGACGCGCCGACAACTGCCACAGCCTGATCTCCGACATCCTCGCCCGCACCGGCCGCCTCGACGCCCTGGTGAACGCCGCCGGCGTCTGGCGCGAAGGCCCGGTGGAAGACTTCAACGAAGACGACTTCGACCTGGTCATGGGCGTGAACCTCAAGGCCGCCTTCTACATGTGCCAGGCGGCGACGCCCTACCTGAAGGAAAACCACGGCTGCATCGTCAACATCTCCAGCGATTCCGGCCGCCAGGCCTATCGTGGCTCCGCGGCCTACTGCGCGAGCAAGGCGGCGCTGACCATGCTCACCCGCACCCTGGCGCTGGAGCTGGCCGAATCCGGCGTGCGGGTCAACGCCATCTCCCCGGCGGACATCGCCACACCGATGCTCGACTACCAGGCCGAGCGCTACGGCCAGGGCAACCCCGCGGCCTACAAGCTGGCGCTGCTGAGAGATTATCCACAGGGCAAGGTGGCGCGCTTCATTCGCCCCGAGGAAGTCGCCGAGCTGGTCTGGTACCTGTGCAAGCCGGAATCCGAAGCCATCACCGGCGCGGACCTGGCCATCGACTTCGGCCTCTCCGCCGGGCGCTGAGCCGGCCAACCACGCAAACGGGCGACCCAGGGTCGCCCGTTTGCGTTGCGGGGCGTTGATCGCACGGCGGATAGACCGCTGGCGGAGGGCCCACTGGTGCCGGCCGCCAATCGGCGGTATAGAAAAAACTGTGTCGCCAGCCCCGCTCCGGTTGTCCAGAGTAAGGCCCTTTCCTTTTCCCAAGATGATTCCGAAGAGAATTCCATGGAACCTGGCAACCACCAGCTCAGCATGACCGTCCTGATGACCCCCGACATGGCCAACTTCTCCGGCAATGTCCACGGTGGCACCCTGCTCAAGTACCTCGACGAAGTCGCCTACGCCTGCGCCAGCCGTTACGCCGGCTACTACGTGGTGACCCTGTCGGTGGACCAGGTGATCTTCCGCCAGCCGATCCATGTCGGCGAGCTGGTCACCTTCCTCGCCTCGGTGAACTACACCGGCCGCACCTCCATGGAGATCGGCGTGAAGGTGGTCACCGAGAACATCCGGGAAAAATCCGTGCGCCACACCAACAGCTGCTTCTTCACCATGGTGGCGCTGGATGACGAGCGCAAGCCGATCGAAGTGCCGCAGCTGGTGCCGCAGACCAAGGACGAGAAGCGTCGTTTCGCCCAGGCCCAGCAGCGTCGGCAAATTCGCCAGGAGCTGGAACAGCGCTACGCCGAGCTTCGCCACGAATGACGGACGTTCACGACATTTCCTGAAAAGAAATCCCGCGTGTCGCGGAAATTTCCTAATGCGTCAACAGGTTACCCTTGCGTGAAAGCAAGGTAGGAATTCATTACTACGCCTAGACTTTTCATACGCGGGTTTGCCCCCGTGACCCACCGTCGAGCGACCCGGTGCTGATGCGCAGTCCGGTCGCTCCCTGAGTGCCCGGAGCCCAGACCATGCATCACACCCCGCTACTGACCACCCTCGCCGTCGGCTTCGTGCTGGCCTTCGTCCTCGGCGCCCTGGCCAACCGCCTGCGTATCTCGCCACTGGTGGGCTACCTGCTCGCCGGCGTGCTGGCCGGCCCCTTCACCCCCGGCTACGTCGCCGACCAGGCGCTGTCCACGGAGATCGCCGAACTGGGCGTGATCCTGCTGATGTTCGGCGTCGGCCTGCACTTCTCGCTTAAAGACCTGCTCTCGGTGAAAGCCATCGCCATCCCCGGTGCGGTGGTGCAGATCGGCGTCGCCACCCTGCTCGGCCTGGGCCTGGCCTGGATGATGGGCTGGAACTTCGGCGGCGGCCTGGTGTTCGGCCTCGCGCTGTCGGTGGCCAGCACCGTGGTATTGCTGCGCGCGCTGGAGCAGCGCCAGCTGATCGACACCAAGCGCGGGCGCATCGCCATCGGCTGGCTGATCGTCGAGGACCTGGCCATGGTCCTCACCCTGGTGCTGCTGCCGGCGCTGGCCGGCTCCCTGGGCGGCACCTCCGACGGCAATGAGGGCGGCCTGCTGATGCCGATCCTGCTGACCCTGGGCAAGGTCGCCGCCTTCGTCGCGGTGATGATCCTCGGCGGCCGGCGCATCGTGCCCTGGGCCCTGGAGCGCGTGGCCAAGACCGGCTCGCGTGAGCTGTTCACCCTGGCCGTGCTGGCCATCGCCCTGGGCATCGCCTACGGCTCGGCGGTGGTCTTCGGCGTGTCCTTCGCCCTGGGCGCATTCTTCGCCGGGATGATCCTCAACGAGTCCGAACTCAGCCACGAAGCCGCCGAGAACTCGCTGCCGCTGCGCGACGCCTTCGCCGTGCTGTTCTTCGTCTCGGTCGGCATGCTGTTCAACCCGGCCATCCTGATCCACGAGCCGCTGCCGGTGCTGGCGACCTTCCTGGTGATCGTCTTCGGCAAGTCGGTGGCGGCGTACATCATCGTGCGCATGTTCGGCCATCCCAACAGCACCGCACTGACCATTGCCGCCAGCCTGGCGCAGATCGGCGAGTTCTCCTTCATCCTGGTCGGCCTGGGCGTGACCCTGAACCTGCTGCCCGAAGCCGGCCGCGACCTGGTGCTGGCAGGGGCGATCCTGTCGATCCTGGTCAACCCGCTGCTGTTCATCGCCATCGACCGCCTGCAGGCACGCCAGGAGCAGAAGGCCGAGGGCGAGCCCGGCGTGGTCCAGGTGGAAGCCCAGGACCTGCCGCCGCCGGTACTGGAAGAGAACCACGCGATCCTCATCGGCCACGGCCGCGTCGGCGCGCTGGTCAGCGAGCGCCTGCGCCAGGACAAGGTCCCGCTGGTGGTGATCGAGGACAAGCGCGAAAAAGCCACCGAACTGCGCGAGCATGGCCTCTGCGTGGTGGTGGGCAACGCCGCCAATCCCGAGGTGCTGGCCCAGGCCAACATCACCTCGGCGCGCTGGCTGCTGATCGCCATCCCCAACGGCTTCGAGGCGGGGACCATCGCCAGCCACGCACGGGCGATCAACCCGAACCTGGACATCATCGCCCGCGCCCACTTCGATGCCGAGGTGGACTACCTGGAACAGAACGGCGCCAACCTGGTGATCATGGGCGAACGGGAAATCGCCCGCGGCATGGCCCTGCGCGTGGAGCGCCAGGACGCCGCGCCGGCGGCCAGCGACGACCACCTGCCGCAGTCGGCCTGACGCCATGCTGCGCCGGCTGTACGACTGGACCATGCGCCTGGCGGGGCATCCGCGGGCGGAGCTGGCGCTGGGCGGGGTGACCTTCGCCGAGAGTTCGTTCTTTCCCATCCCGCCGGACGCGCTGCTGGTGCCCATGGTGCTGGCCAACCGCGCCAAGGCCTGGCGCTATGCGGCGATCTGCATCGTCAGCTCGGTGCTGGGCGGCATCGCCGGCTACTTCATCGGCCTGCTGCTGTTCGAGACGGTGGGGCAGGCGATCCTGGCCTTCTACGGCCTGCAGGAGAACTTTGCCGAGGTCGCCGAGCGCTACAACGAACTGGGCTGGCTGATGGTGCTGCTGGGGGGCGGGTTCACGCCGTTGCCGTACAAGCTGATCACCCTCACCAGCGGCGTGACGCAGCTCGACCTGGTGCTGTTCATCGCGCTAAGCGTGGTGGCGCGCACCCTGCGCTTCGCCGCCACCTGCGCCCTGCTGTTCTGGGCGGGCCCGGCGCTGCGCGAGGCCATCGAGAAGCGCCTGGGCCTGGCCTTCGGCCTGCTCACCGCGATGGTGGTGGGCGGATTGCTGCTGGGCAAGTACATGCTCTGAGCCAAGGGCTCTTCGTAGGAGCGAGCTTGCTCGCGAACAGATCAGCCGGCAGCTCTGGCGCTAGGCCGTTCGCGAGCAAGCTCGCTCCTACAGGTCAGGTTCCGGCGCAAGGGCTTGCCCTCTCCCCCGCCCTCTCCCTGAAGGGAGAGGGAGTCGTTTGGCGTCAGGCAGCTCCACAGAGTCAGCCGGCGAGCTTCTGGCTGTTCTGCAGCTCAGGACTGTCCCCTGTAGGAGCGGGCCATGCCCGCGATCGCGCGCATGGCGCGCTCCTTAAAGGGAGCACCAACGCGCGGCTCAGCTCACCCCAGCTTCACCGCCTCGAACTTCACCCGCGGGTGGGCGATGCGGTCCTGGGCGCGCACCAGTTCCAGCTCGTAGCTGCCGCACGCCTGGGTTTCCAGCAGCACTTCGTGCACGGCGGCGGCGCAGAACTCGAAGGCGCTGCGCAGGTCGTCGCCCAGCAGCAGGCGGGCGAGGAACAGCCCGGAGGTCAGGTCGCCCACGCCCACCGGCTGGCGCGGGAAGGCCAGCAGCGGTCGGCGCAGGTGCCAGGTTTCGTCCTGGGTCACCAGCAGCATCTCGAAGGCGTCCGCCGGCTTGCCCGGGTAGTTCAGGTGCTTGACCAGGATGGCCTTCGGGCCGCGCGCCAGCAGGCCACGGGCCATCTGCGCGCAGTCGTCCAGGGAGGTCGGCTGGCGGTCGCAGAAGCTGTCCAGTTCCAACTGGTTCGGGCACAGGTAGTCGGCCACGGCGGCGGCTTCGTGGAGCAGGAACTCGCCGACTTCCGGAGCGACGATGCAGCCCTTCTCCGGGTGCCCCATCACCGGGTCGCACAGGTACACGGCACGCGGGTTCACCTCACGGATGCGGCGCACCACCTCGAGGATCGAGCGGCCCTGCGCCGCGCTGCCCAGGTAGCCCGAGAGCACCGCATCGCAGTTGCCCAGCTCGCCGATCGCGGCGATGCCATCCACCAGGGCGGGAATCTGTTCCGGCGGCAGCACCTGGCCCGTCCAGTGGCCATACTGGGTATGGTTGGAGAACTGCACGGTGTTCAGCGGCCAGACGTTCACCCCGACGCGGCGCATGGGAAACTCGGCGGCGCTGTTGCCGGCGTGGCCGAAGACGACGTGGGACTGGATGGCGAGAACGTGGGGAGTGCGCGGCATAACGGTGTCCTGCTACAGAATGGGGCAGTATGGGGCGCAATTCACAGGCTGTGAACATCCGGCCCTCGCCGCCCGGCGGCGGAGTGAGTAAGCTGGTGCGCCGTTTCCGAGGAAGCTGACGTGGACCTGGGCAATCTTTTCATCTTCATGCTGGTTGTCGCGGGCGCCGCCTGGTGGTGGCGCGCCCATGGCATCCGCGAGCGTGCGCTGGCGCTGGCCAAGCAGCACTGCGCGCGCCAGGGCGTGGAGCTGCTGGATGACGCCATGGCCCTGCAGCGTTTCCGCTTCCAGCGCGACGGCCGGGGCCACCTGCGCCTGGCCCGCGAATACGCCTTTGAGTTCACCGCCACCGGACAGGAGCGCTACGCCGGCACCATCGCCATGTTCGGCCAGCACCTGGGCCGCATCGAGCTGGCGCCCTTCCGCATGGAGCCCGAGCCACGCGCACCGGTATCGCCGGTCGCCACCTTCCACCCGGCGGCCGCGCCGGTGGACGAAGAGATCATCGACGCGGTGTTCGACGACACGCCCGCGCCGCCACGCCCCAAGGCCGACGTGGTGCGCCTGGACGAATGGCGCCGTGCGCATCAGGGCAAGAAGGTCGGCGACTGAGCCGGATCAGCTCGGATCGTCGTCGGTCCGTTCGCGGAGTTCGACGACTCGCGCCAGCACCTGGCGCAGGTGCGCATTCATCAGTGCGCCGACCGTCCGGCCGAGGAACCAGCACCGCCAGCGATAAAGGAAGTACGTGCGACGCTGCTGATTGCGCCGGCATTTCTCGAACAGCCAGTCGGCATCGAAGCCGGTCCACTCTCCCGCTGTCGCCAGGGCGTTCGGGTAAACCACCGGTACCACCTCCAGGCGATAGATGGCGTCCAGCTCGTCCAGGGAAAAACCGCTGACCGCGAGGGTCCGCGCGATGTAAGCGAGATCCGCTTCCGTCGGCTCGACATCCAGCCACAGCTCGGACAGCGCCAGCCAGACGGACTCGCGGGCCGGGTCGTTCATTCGTGGCCCAGCAGGAAGCGCGACACGCGCCCGGCGCTGTCTTCGGGGAATTCCTGCATGAAGCAGTGGCCGCCATCGACGCACTGGCCGCTCACCACCTTGTTCACTGCGCACCAGCGCGCCACCGACTTGGGCACGAACGGGTAGGTGCGCTCGCCGAACAGCACCTGGGTCGGCGTCACTACCTTGGTCAGCGACGGCCACAGGCGCTTGGGGAAGGAGCTGAAGATTTCCGCCTCGCGGCTGGGCCGGCACTTCAATTCCACGCCCGCCTCGGTGCGCTTCATCGCGTGCTCCACGTAGGCCCACAGCGCCGCATCCGTCCAGCCCTTGAAGATGCCGCGGCCGTGCAGGCCGGCGTAGGCCGCCTCGCGGTCCGGCCACTGGCTGCGCCGCCCGCGCGCCTTCTGCACCATGGTGCGGCGCTGGTGCAGGCCCAGCACTTCGGAGAGCGCCATCACGCCGATCATCGCCGGGGTGAACAGCACCGGGTCGAGCAGCACGGCGCGGCGGAACAGCTGCGGATGACGGCCGAGAATCAGGCTGGTGAGCACGCCGCCGAAACTGTGCCCAGCGGCGTAATGCGGCACGTCCCCGAACAACGGGCTGCCGGCCTGGAAGGCTTCCACTGCCATCTCGGCGTTGCGGTTCCAGCCATGGAAGCGCCCACCGTGGTCGCTGTCGCCGTGGCCCTGCACATCGCACAGCCAGAGGTCGAAATCCTCCGCCAGGACCTTGAGCATCGGCTCGTAGGCGCGGCCACAGAAGCCGTTGCCGTGCAGGAAGTGCAACAGCGGCTTGCCGCTGGGCTCGCTGCGCCAGCCGCGCAGGGTGAAACCGGCGGACCCTTCGTGGGTCCAGGACGACAACTGCATCGAACATCTCCGTAGGGATGAGTCCATCGGGACGCCGCAGAGTGTAGCGAGGCGGCGGGGCGCCGGACCAGCGCGCGGACGTGCTATTGTCGCCGACCGTTGGTCGAACCCCGTCGAACATGTCGCCTACCCGCCCCCTTCGCCTGCTGCTGATCTGCCTGCTCCTGCTGGCCGGGTTGATGCTGTCGGTGTTCTGGGCCGGCGAGGCGGCCCGGCACCGCGCCCTGCTCGCCGAAGCCGAAGCCGCCCATGAACAGCTGGGCCTCTACGCCAATTCGCTGCACACCCTGATCGAGCGCTTCCGCAGCATCCCCGCCGTGCTCGCGCTGGACCCGGAACTGCGCGCCGCCATGCGCGGCCCGGTGACCGGCGAGCTGCAGCACCGGCTCAACCTCAAACTCCAGGAAATCAACGGCGCCGCGCGCTCCTCGACCCTGGAGCTGCTGGACCACACCGGCCTCGCCGTGGCCGCCAGCAACTGGGACCTGCCCGTCAGCTACGTCGGCCACAACTACGGCTTCCGCCCCTACTTCCGCCAGACCATCGCCCAGGGCGCCGGGCGCTTCTATGCCGTCGGCGTGACCAGCGGGATTCCAGGCTACTTCCTGTCCAACGCGCTGCGCGACGACGACGGCCGTTTCCTCGGCGCCATCGTGGTCAAGCTCGAATTCCCCGACCTCGAACGCCAGTGGAGCCAGACTCCGGACGTGGTGCTGGTGAGCGACAGCAAGGGCGTGGTGTTCCTCGCCAACCATCCGCGCTGGCGCTACCGCGAACTGCGCCCGCTGGACGCCGTGGCCCGCGCGGAACTGGCCGACACGCGCCAGTACCACAAGCAGCCGCTCAGCGCCCTGCCACACCGGACGCTGGAAACCCTGGGCGAGCACGCGCGCATGGTCCGCGTCGACGGCCAGGACATCAGCGGCGACTACCTCTGGCAATCGGCCGGCCTGCCCGAAGACGACTGGACCCTGCACCTGCTGCGCAACCCCCACGGCGTGCAGTCCGATGTCACCAGCGCGCGCCTGGCCGCCGCCGGTGTCTGGCTGGCGCTGGTGTTCCTCGTGCTCTGGCTGCAGCAGCGGCGGCGTCTGGCGCGCCTGCGCCAGCGCAACCAGGAAGAGCTGGAGCGCCTGGTGGAACAGCGCACCGCCGCCCTGCGCACCGCCCAGGACGGCCTGGTGCAGGCCGCCAAGCTGGCCGCGCTGGGGCAGATGTCCGCCGCCCTGGCCCACGAGATCAACCAGCCGCTCACCGCCCAGCGCATGCAACTGGCCAGCGTGCGCCTGCTGCTCGATGCCGGCCGCCAGGACGACGCCCGCGCCGCGCTGGTGCGGGTCGACGAACTGCTCGAACGCATGGCCGCGCTCACCGGCCACCTGAAGACCTTTGCCCGCAAGACCCCCGGCGGCCTGCGCGAACGCATCGAACTGGGCCACGTGATCGAACAGGCGTTGCAACTGCTGGCCGTGCGCACCCGCGCCGAAGGCGTGGAGATCCGCCAGGAGCTCGACCTGCCCGCCTGGGTGCTGGGCGACGCGATCCGCCTGGAGCAGGTGCTGGTCAACCTGATCCGCAACGCCCTGGATGCCGTGGCCGCCACCGCGCAGCCAGAGATCCGCCTGACGCTTAAGCGCGACGGCGAGCACTGGTGCCTGGACGTCGCCGACAACGGCCCGGGCATCGACGAGGCGCACCTCGCCAGCGTCTTCGACCCCTTCTTCACCACCAAGCCGGTGGGCGAAGGACTGGGCCTGGGGCTGGCGGTATCCTATGGCATCGTCCACGAACTCGGCGGGCGACTCGACGCCGCCAACCAGCCCACCGGCGGCGCGGTGTTCCGCCTGAGCCTGCCGGCCGCCAGCGAAGACAGCAAACCATGAGCCAGACCATCCTCTTCGTCGATGACGAAGCCGCCATCCGCGACGCCGTGCAGCAGTGGCTGCAGCTTTCCGGCTTCGACGTGCGCCTGTGCAGCAGCGCGGACGACTGCCTGAAAAGCGTCGCCCGCGAACTGCCCAGCGTGGTCATCAGCGATGTGCGCATGCCCGGCACCGATGGCCTGGCCCTGCTCGAACGTTTGCAGCAACTCGACCGCGACCTGCCGGTGATCATGGTCACCGGCCACGGCGACGTGCCCATGGCGGTGCAGGCGATGCGCCAGGGCGCCTACGACTTCATCGAGAAACCCTTCACCCCCGAGCGCCTGCTCGACAGCCTGCGCCGCGCCCTGGAAAAGCGCCGGCTGGTGCAGGAGAACCGCCAGCTGCGCGAACAGGCGGCGCTCAAGGACCAGATCGAATCGCGCCTGCTCGGCGTCTCGCGGCCCATGGAAACCCTGCGCCGGCAGATCATGGCGCTGGCCGGCACGCCGGTGAACGTGCTGATCCGCGGCGAGACCGGCAGCGGCAAGGAGCTGGTCGCCCGCTGCCTGCACGACTTCGGCCCGCGCGCCGGCAAGCCCTTCGTCGCGCTGAACTGCGCGGCGATTCCCGAGCAGCTGTTCGAGACCGAACTGTTCGGCCACGAAAGCGGCGCCTTCACCGGCGCCCAGGGCAAGCGCATCGGCAAGCTGGAGCATTCCAACGGCGGCAGCCTGTTCCTCGACGAGATCGAGAGCATGCCGCTGGCCCAGCAGGTCAAGCTGCTGCGCGTGCTGCAGGAGCAGCAACTGGAGCGCCTGGGCTCCAACCAGAGCATCAAGGTGGACCTGCGGGTGATCGCCGCGACCAAGCCGGACCTGCTGGAAGAGGCCCGCGCCGGGCGCTTCCGCGAGGACCTGGTGTACCGCCTGAACGTCGCCGAACTGCGCCTGCCGCCGTTGCGCGAGCGTCGCGAGGACATTCCGCTGCTGTTCGAGCACTACGCGCTGCTGGCCAGCGAGAAATTCGCCCGCGAGGCCGCGCCGCTGTCGGCGACGGAACTGGCCCGCCTGCTCGCCCACGACTGGCCCGGCAACGTGCGCGAACTGGCCAACGCCGCCGAGCGCCACGTGCTCGGCCTGGACCGCGCGGAGCTGCCCATCGAGCCCGCCGGCAACGGCCTGTTCGAGCGCATGGAAGCCTACGAGGCGCAGTGCATCCGCCAGGCGCTGGCGCAGTGCAAGGGCGACATCAAGGCGGTGATGGAACTGCTCGGCCTGCCGCGCCGCACCCTCAACGAAAAGATGCAGCGCCATGGCCTAAGCCGCGGGGATTATTTGGGCGAGGATTGAGTCAGCTCGTCGGCGAAGAACCAGCCGGTGCACCAGCGCGCCAGCGGCCAGAGCAGCGCCAGCAGCAGGATCGCCGGCGGCACCAGGTACAGCGGCAGGCTATTGGAGTTGAGCGAGGTGTAGGCGGCGAAGGCTACCAGGATCGAGACCAGCACGATCGCCACGCCCCACAGCAGCAGCAACACCAGCGCGCAGCCTAGCACCCGGCCAGCACCGAAGCGCGAGACCTGCCGCGGCAGGCGCGTTTGCACCGCTGCCATGACGATGGCGAAGGGCAGCACACACCCGGCCAGCAGGAACACCGACTGCCAGCCGTCCGCGCTGCTGTACAGATAGAACGCCGCGTAGCTGAGCGCGACCAGCACCTTGTAGATCAGCGCGCTGAAACACAGTGCCACGCCCAGCGCCACTTGCCAGGACGGCAGCGCGCAGGCCTGGCCAGCCGCCAGCCGTTCGGAGCGCGAGCGCGCCAGGGACAGCACCACCCAGAGCGGCAGCAGGCAGCCCAGGGCCAGGCTGATCAGCGAATTGACCTGGCCGTACAACACCATCCAGAGGTTCCGGGTGTCCTGCTCGAACGCCCACTGGTAGAACGACACGCTCAGGTAGGACACCACCGTACTGACGACCATCGTGGTGATCAGGTAGGCCACGCCGAAGCCCACCAGCAACCCTGGCAGCGGCTGGAAGCGGGCGATGCCATGACGCTCGCGTTGATCGTGCACGACCAGCAGCACTGCCGCCGCGTAGAAAACCAGCCCGCCCAGCCAGGACCCCAGCATCGCCGGCAGGTACTGCGGCAGGCGTTCACGGAACGTGCCCAGGTCAGCGACCCACTGCACGGCGGTGCTGCCAAGAAGGACCACCGCCGCTGCCACGATCATCGCGGCGACGAACTGCAGGGGCTGGTTGCCGGCGGGTATTGCCGCTGCTGAGGGGGCGGTGAGCGGCGCGTGGGGTGTGGCGAAGGGATTATCGGTGGTCATCTCGGCATCCTTGTCGAATCCGGCCTGCGGCGCGGAGTTCGCCCAGCCTACCAGCCTGTCGACGCTTTTCCACCGGGCATAAAAAAAGGCCGCTGAAAGCAGCGGCCTTGAGACGGACGTCGATCTGGAGCAATCAAGAATCGACGTCGGGAAGCTTGCCGGCGGTGAGGCCGGGAACGGCGAGGCTGGAAAGCCGCGCTGTTGGGTCAAGTATATTGACCGAACGGACAAGGATACAGCGCGCCGCCAAGGAAAGACTGTTGCAACTTTTGTAAAAGTCGCAACGTCGCCGGCCCCCAACAGGTAAAAAAAACGCCGCATATCGTATGCGGCGCAAGGTGTTGAGAAGCCCGGCTCACGCTCCGAGCCTCCCGGGGGAAGCGGCCGATCAGGAATCGGCGCCGTTGCCAGTGGCGGCCTTGGCGGTCTGCTCGGCGGACGCGGCCTGCTGCTGGGCAATCACTGCTTCGTTGGCCTTGACCAGCTTGTTGGTCATCAGGCGCGATTCTTCGGCGAAGCTCAGCTGGGTGAAGGACAGCGAGCACACGGACAACAGGGCAGCAACATAAAGCGAACGGGACATGACGGTGATCCTTTCTGAACACCCGGTTGGGCGGGGTTGAAGAAAGGTTACGGCGCAACAGTGGGTAGAAAAATAGCTAGCTAACCAACAAAGCATTGCCTAAAAAGCAACAATCCGCTGCGATCGTCCGAGAACGCCGAGATAGAGCGGCTGCGACGATCCGCCACGCTAGCCCTTTGCCTTATGCCCAGTTGACGGGATCGTTGAGCGCTGCTTCGTCGTCCTCGAATACCCGCGGCAGTTCCGCCTTGAGGAACTCGACCCAGGTGCGGATCTTCGCGTCGAGGAAGCGCCGCGACGGATACAGCGCATAGATCTGCCGCACATGCAGGCTGTGCCGGGGCAGTACGCGCACCAGCGAACGGCGGCGCAGGGCGGGCGCGGCGACGTAGCTGGGCAGCAGGCAGATACCCATGCCGGCGGCGGCGGCGCCGGTCAGCGCCTCGGCGACATTGACCATGAAGGTGTCGCGCGGGCGGATCACGCTGGCCTCGTTGCCTTCCTCGAAGGCCCAGCCTTCGGGGAAGGTCGGGTCCTGCAGGCGCAGGCACTGGTGCTGGTGCAGGTCGGCGACGCTGGTCGGGGTGCCACGCCGCTTGAGGTACTCAGGGCTGGCGCAGAGCACGCTGTAGATGGTGCCCAGGGTCTGGGCGACGAATTCGGAGTCGGGCAGCTCACGGTCGCGGGTGATCACCACGTCCTGGCCTTCTTCGAGGATGTCCGGCTGGCGCTGGGCCAGGGTCAGCTCGATGTAGACCTCGGGAAAGGACTCGCAATAGCGCGAGATCAGCGGAATCAGGTGCTGCTGGCCGAGACCGGTGAGCGAGTGCACGCGCAGGCGGCCGCGGGGGTTGAGGTGCGCGCCGCTGGCCTCGGCTTCCGCTTCCTCGACGTCAGCGAGGATTTCCCGGCAACGCTGCAGGTAGCGCTCGCCGGTTTCGGTCAGCGCCAGCCGCCGCGTGGTGCGGTGCAACAGGCGAGCCTCGAGCTGGGACTCAAGGTCGGACACCACCCGCGACACCTGGGCGGTGGATAATCCCAGGGCATTGGCAGCGGCGGTGAAACTGCCGGCATCCACCACCCGGACGAATGCCCGCATTGCGTGAAGTACGTCCATGTTTCCCCCTGCCTGTTGATCTTGTTGTAGGCGCCTGTAGGAGACGACAACCATTGTTGTCCGCGCCGCAAAACTGAATCGCAGTATAGGGTCGTTTTTTGCCGATTGTTACCACGTATAGTGCCGGCCAGGTCGCTGCAGCAACGTTGGGCATACCAGGCTCATCGTACGGTCGCCGATACACCCATCGACGACCTTCTCCCCCGCGCGTATCCGCTGCAGCGACTGACTTTTTCTCCAGGGGCGGTCATCTGCGGGTGCCCGCCCTTTTTCGTTTCCCGGGCGCTTGCAGCCCCCTGTAGGAGCGAGCTTGCTCGCGAACCCGCTTCACTCCGGAGTCGCCGGGAATCTGTTCGCGAGCAAGCTCGCTCCTACAAGGGCAGAGCCGCTCAGCGCGGCAGCGGGTACAGGCGCTCGTCGAACTGGTCCAGGCGCACGAACGCCAGCGGCTGGTCGCTCTCCAGGTTTTGCAGGCGGTCCTGGTACTGGCGCAGGAAGTCCTGGCGCGCCTCGTTGCTGATGTAGGGCACGTGCCAGGCGACGAAGGGCGGCAGCACACTCATGCCGGTGTAGGCCAGGGTGCCGCGCAGGATCGGCCGCAGCATGTCTTCCAGGGGGCCGTGGATGGCGTCCTCGCCGAACATGTGGTCGCGCCCGCCGAGGGTCACGCTCACCAGGGCCTTCTTGCCGGCCAGGCCGCCCTGGTCGTAGAAGCGCTTGCCGCCGTAGCAGATGCCCGACACCAGCACGCGGTCGAACCAGCCCTTGAGAATGGCCGGCGCGGAGAACCAGTAGATCGGGAAGTTGAAGATCACCAGGTCCGCCCAGAGCAGCTTGTCCAGCTCGGCCTGGATGTCGGCGGCGAGGGTCCCGGCCTTGGCGCCTTCGCGCTGCTCCAGGGCGTAGACCAGGTACTCGGGGTTGGCGCGGGCGCCGAAGTCGGCGGCGCTGGCCACCGGGTTCCAGTTCATCGCGTAGAGGTCGGAGACCTGCACGTCATGGCCCTGGCCGCGCAGGGTTTCCTCGGCGAGCCGGTACAGCGCGGTGCTGAAGGATTGCGGTTCGTTGTGGGCGTGGACGATCAGTACGTTCATGGGGATTCCTGGCCAGAAAGTCGGTACTTGGGGGATCGGTGCGCTGGCTCGGCACCCTCTCCCCAGCCCTCTCCCTGAAGGGAGAGGGAGTCTTCGTGTTCATTCTTCAGCGCCATCTTCTGCGGACAGCACCGACGCGTTGTGGGTCCTGTGCCTGAGGCAGAAGCTTTGTTCGCCCGAAGCAGCGATTCTCCGCGCTCGCCGGCCAACTCCCATCCATTCGAAAACTCCGGACGGCCCCCTCTCCCTTCAGGGAGAGGGCTGGGGAGAGGGCGCTCTGCAGCCACTCAGAGTTGAATAGCCTTGAGCTCGACAAACTCGTGCAGGCCCTGCTCGCCCCATTCGCGGCCGTTGCCGGACTGCTTGTAGCCACCGAACGGCGCCCGGTAGTTGAACGCGCCACCGTTGACGAAGCATTGGCCGGCGCGCATCTGCCGGGCGAGGCGCAGGCCATCCTCACGGTCGCCCGCCCAGACGGCGCTGGACAGACCGAACGGCGAGTCGTTGGCGATGGCGATGGCTACTGCCTCGTCGGCGTAGGGAATCAGGCACAGCACCGGGCCGAAGATTTCCTCGCGGGCGATGCGCATCTGGTTGTTCACCCCGGCGAAGATGGTCGGCTGCACGTAGTGCCCGCGCTCCAGATGGGCCGGGCGCTCGGCGCCGCCGCAGACCAGCTGTGCGCCCTCTTCCAGGCCGACGCGGAGGTAATCGAGCACGGTACGGCGCTGGCCGGCCGAGCACATCGGGCCGAGGAAGCTGTCCGCGTCCAGCGGGTCGCCCATCTTCAGCGCCACGGCTTCGGAGCGCGCGATTTCCACGGCTTCGTCGTAGCGGCTGGCGGGCAGCAGCATGCGGGTCAGCGCGGTGCAGGTCTGCCCGGAGTTGATCATCACGTCCTGCACGCCATGGCGCACGGCGGCGGCGAGATCGGCATCGGCGGTGATCAGGAACGGCGACTTGCCGCCCAGCTCCAGGCATACGCGCTTGACCGTCGGCGCTGCGGCTTCGGAAACCTTGACGCCCGCGCCGGTGGAGCCGGTGAAGGACACCATGTCCACGTCCGGATGCCGCGCCAGCGCTTCGCCGACCTTGGAGCCGGGGCCGCTGACCAGGTTGAACACGCCGGCCGGCAGGCCGATGGCGTGGACCAGGTCGGCCAGCAGGAAGGCGTGCAGCGGGGTGTCCTGGCTCGGCTTGCAGACGACCGTGCAGCCGGCAGCCAGTGCCGGGGCGAGTTTGCCGATCAACTGGTGCAGCGGGTAGTTCCAGGGGTTGATGAAGGCGCAGACGCCCACCGCCTCCTTCACGATCAGCGAGTTGCCGACCTCGCGCACCTCGTCCATGTGCGCAGCCAGCTCGGCGTAGCTCTGCAGGCCCTCGATCGGCCCGTCGACCTGCACCATGCGGCACCACTGCACCGGCATGCCCAGCTCGGCAGTGATCAGCGCGGCCATCTCGTCGGCGCGCTTCTGCAGTTGTTCGGCCAGCGCGCGGATGTAGCCGGCACGCACGTGGGACGGCGTCTGCGACCATGCCGGGAAGGCCCGGCGGGCGGCGTCCACCGCGCGGTTCACGTCCGCCTCGCCGCCCAGCGGCACGCGGCCGACGCATTCCTCGGTGGCCGGGTTCTGCACCTCGGCCAGGCCCTGCCCCTGCGGCGCCACCCAGGCGCCATCGATGTAGAGATGCGTGCGGTCATGCATAGCGTTTTTCCTTGAGCAGTTCGGCGGCGCACAGAGCAATGCGGCGGCACGCTTCGCGCAGCGGTTCGGCGCCGAGCACCAGACCGAGGCGGATGTGTCCGGCGGCGCTGGGGCCGAAGGCTTCGCCGGCGAGCACGGAGACGCCGTGGCGATCCAGCAGCACATCAGCGAAGTCCTGGGCGGAGAGCCCGGTGGCGCGGATGTCCACCATCACGAACATGCCGCCGTCGGGGCGCAGGGCGCGCACGCCGACGCAATCGGCAAGGCAGTCGAGCACCAGGTCGCGGCGCTGGCGGTAGGCCTCGCGCATGGCTTCCAGTTCCGGCAGCTGGGCTTCCAGCGCGGTGCAGGCGGCGTCCTGGATGAAATCCGGCGAGCCGTAGAGCATGCACAGGGCGAGGTTTTCCAGGTGCGCGCAGAGCTCACGCGGGCCGACCACCCAGCCCACCCGCCAGCCGGTCATGGCGTGGGATTTCGACAGGCTGTTGAGCGTCGCGGTGCGCTCGGCCATGCCCGGCAGGCTGGCGGGGCTGATGTGCTCGCCGTCGAACAGCAACTCGCTGTAGACCTCGTCGGAAATCATCCACAGGTCATTGTTCACGCACAGCTCGGCCAGTTTTTCCCAGGTGGCGCGCGGCAGGCTGGCGCCGGAAGGGTTGTGCGGGCTGTTGATGGCCAGGGCGCGGGTGCGCGGGGTGATCAGCGCGGCAACGTCCTCGGCCTGCACGCGGAAGCCGTGCTCGGAACGCACCGACACCGGGATGACCTTGGCGCCGCAGGCACCGAACACCGCTTCGTAGGTGACGTACATCGGCTCGGCGACGATCACCTCGTCGCCCGGGTTGAGCACGCACTGCGCCACGGCGTACAGCGCGCACTGGGCGCCGGCCAGCACGACGACGTCGTCGGCGGTGACGGCCTGGCCGCTGCGCTGGGTGTGGCGGCGGGCGATGGCCTCGCGCAGCGAGCGCTTGCCGCGCACGTCGGCATAGTGGGTGTTGCCGGCCAGCAGGCTGTCGATGGCCGACTGCACGATGGGCACCGGCGTGTCGAAGTCCGGGTCGCCCACCGACAGCAGGAGGATGTCGTCGCCCTGCTCCATGCGCGCCAGGGCGCGGTAGTGGATGTCCCAGGCGGCAGCGCCGTCGCCGGCGATGCGTTGGGTGAAGTGTGAATATCGCATTCCATTCTCCTGAGCCTGTTCAAGGCCTGTCTGAGCGCCGCTCAGGCAAGGCGAAAGCAGGCGAAAAAGCGCAGTTTGGCGCGCCAAATGAGCATTTTGAGCCTGCTTTCAACGCAGCATGAGTAAGCGCAGGCAGGTATTGGACTGGCTCAGCGGGCGCAGGCGTGTTTCAACTCGATCAAGGTCACGCCCGGATGGGCGAAGCCGGCGCGCAGGTCGCGCTCCAGTTCGTCCAGGCTCTGCGGCTGGCGCATCTCGCAGCCGTAGGCGCGGCCGAGCAGGGCGAAGTCCGGGTTGCGCGGCAGCACGCCAATGGGCTCGATGTCCAGGCCGATCATGTCGTCGCGGATCTGCCCCAGCGCATCGTTGTTCCACAGCAGCACCACCAGCGGGCTGTCCAGCTCTTCGGTGGCGGTGGCCAGTTCCTGAGCGGTGTAGAGGAAGCCGCCGTCGCCGACCAGCACCAGGCCCGGACGCTCCGGCGCGCCGAACTTGGCGCCGATGCCGGCGGGCACGCCGTAGCCCAGGGTGCCGTAGCCGGTGGGGTGCAGCCAGCCGCGCGGCGCCTGGCTCGGGTACAGGTAGTTGGCGGTGTAGGCCAGCTGGGTCATGTCGCTGGCGATGAAGGCGTTGTCCGGCAGCACCTTGGCGATGCGCTCGAGGATCGACTGGTGGATCCGTTGCAGCGGCGCGTGGCCGGCGTCGATCTGCGCGCGCAGTTCGGCGATGCGCGACTGGGCTTTCGCGGCGTCGCGGGTCGCGCTCGGCAGCGCGGCGAGCAGCGCTTCGGCGGTGGCCCTGGAATCGCCCAGCAGCGCCACGGCGCTGGGGTAGAAGTCGTTGAACTTGCGCGAGTCGATGTCGACGCGGATCACCTCGCCACTGATCGGCAGGCGGTCGCGCCAGTAGTCGGTGTCGGCCATTTCGGTGCCGATGGCGAGCACCACGTCGGCCTCGGCGATCATGTCCCACCCGGCCTGGGTGCACAGCGTGGCGCCCGCGGACAGCGGCGCTTCCGGCGCCAGCAGGCCCTTGCCGGCGACGCTGGTGAACAGCGGCGCGGCCAGGCGTTCGCTCAGCGCGGCCAGGGCGTCGGCGGCATGCAGCGCGCCGCCGCCAGCGATGATCATCGGGCGCTGGGCGGCCTGGAGTTTATCCACAGCCTGCTTGAGCGCATCGGCGCTGGGCTGGCCACGGCCGGCGCGACGCACCACGTCGCGGGTCCAGTCGCGGGCGACGGGGTTGGCCAGCACGTCCAGCGGCACGGAGATGTGCACCGGGCGCGGGCGCTCGCTGTCGAACACGGCGTAGGCGCGGGCGATCAGTTCGGGCAGGTCCTCGGCGCTCAGAGCGACGGCCGAGAACGCGGTGATCGGCGCGGTCATGGCGCGCTGGTCCTGGGTCTCGTGCAGGCAGCCCCAGCCCTTGCCCAGGCTGGCGGTGTGGTTGACGCTGGAGATCACCAGCATCGGGATGGAGTCGGCGTAGGCCTGGCCGATGGCGGTGGCGGCGTTGGTCACCCCCGGGCCGGTGATGATGAAGGCCACGCCGGGCTTGCCGCTGACCCGCGCATAGCCGTCGGCCATGAAGCCGGCGCCCTGCTCGTGGCGGGTCAGCACGTGGCGGATGCCGCTGCCGGGCAGGCCGCGGTACAGCTCCAGGGTGTGCACGCCGGGAATGCCGAACACGGTGTCGACGCCGTAGTTGGCCAGCAGGCGCACCAGGGCCTGGCCGCCGGTGAGGGTTTTCTCGTTGTGCATGAACGATCTCCCGAAGTGTTCTTCGGCGGATAACCGCGAGCGGTTATTCGCCCTACTCGTTGGGGCCCACGCCGACTACCCGGCGTGCGCCGCTTTTGCTTTTCGTAGGAGCGAGCTTGCTCGCGAACCGAGCCCCAAAGCGGGGGGTGTTCGCGAGCAAGCTCGCTCCTATAGGTGCGTTTCATTCGGCGGTACGGATCAGCGCATCCACCGCCACGGCGCCGTCGGCGTCCGCCAGCAGCGGGTTGACGTCCAGTTCTAGCAGGGTGTCCACGTGCTCGCAGGCGTAGTCGGCGACCGCGCGGATGGCTTCCACCAGCGCGTCCAGATTCACCGCCGGGCGACCGCGGAAGCCGGTGAGCAGCGGCGCGCTGCGCAGGCTCAGCAGGGCATCGCGGATCGCCGCGTCGGTGGTCGGCAGCAGCAGGCTGCGGCTGTCCTTGAGCAGCTCGACGAGGATGCCGCCGGCGCCCAGCACCAGCGCCAGGCCGAAGCCGTTCTCGCGCTTGATGCCGACGATCAGCTCGGCCAGCGGCGGGTTGGCCATGCGCTCCAGCAGCACCTGGTCGAAGGACACGCCGGATGCGTGGCGGGTGATGTTCTCGCGCATGTCGAACAGCGCCGCTTCCAGCGCCGCCTCGTTGCGCAGGTTGAGCGCCACGCCGCCGGCCTCGGTCTTGTGCGGCAATTGCGCGCTGACCACTTTCAGCGCCAGCGGGAAGCCGACGTCGGCCGCCGCCTCGCGGGCTTGCGTCGGGGTGCTCAGGGCGGCGCGCGGCAGTGGCAGGCCAAAAGGTTTCAGCGCCTGCTTGGACTGCCACTCGTCCAGCAGCCGGCCGTCGCCGTCCAGCGCCTGCGGGCAGAGCGGCACCAGCGCGGCTTCGCCACGGGCCAGCAGCGCGTCGCGGCGCTGGCGGTAGTGGGCGATGCGGCCCCAGGCGGCGAGGCCGTCTTCGACCCCTTGCAGCGCGGCGACGCCACGGGCATGCAGCAGTTCGCGGGCATGTTCGGGCAGCAGCTCGGGCAGCGCGGAGGCGATGAAACCGACCTTGCCGTGGCGCTCCAGCGCGGCACAGTAGAGTTCCAGCAGCAGGTCGCACTGCGGGCGTTCGCCGGTTTCCTCGCCGGGGTAGTCCAATACCAGCAGCGCGGCATCCGCATCGGTCTGCAGGGCGCTGTCGAGCATGCGCTCGAGCGCCGGGCCGTCGCCCCAGATGGCGGTGGTGAAGTCCAGCGGATTGGCGATGTTGGCGTAGTCCGGCAGCACCTGGGCCAGCTCGGCGCGTTGGGCGTCGAGGAGCTTGGGCAGGCCCAGGCCGTTGCGCTCGGCGTAGTCGGCGATCAGCCCGGCGTCGCCACCGGAGCAGGCCAGCGCGGCCAGGCTGGGACCGGCCGGCAGGTTGCCGCAGGCGGCAGCCTTGAGGGTTTCGATGAAGCTGACCGGGCCGCTGACACGGATCACCCCGAGGCGGTCGAACAGCGCGTCGTACAGCGCGTCGGAACCGGCCAGCGAGCTGGTGTGGCTGAGCGCGAGCTCGGCGCCGATCTGCGATACGCCGGTCTTCAGGGCAATCACCGGGATGCCTCTCTGCAGCGCCTTGAAGGCGGCGCGGGCGAAGCCGGGGACGTTCTTCAGGCCTTCCAGGTGCAGGCCGATGGCGGTGACGCGCGGCTCGTCGAGCAGCACGTCCATCAGCTCGGCCACGCCCAGCTGCGCCTGGTTGCCCACCGAGGCCATGTAGGCAATCGGCAGCGAGCGGTCGCTCATGGACAGGTTGTAGGCGAAGTTGCCGCTCTGGGTCAGCACCGCCACGCCCTTCTCCACCAGGTGCCCGCCGTGGGCCACCGGCCACAGCGCGGCGCCGTGCAGGTAGTCGAGCAGGCCGTAGCAGTTGGGGCCGAGCAGGGCCATGTCGCCAGCGCTGGCCAGCAGGCGACGCTGCAGGGCCTCGCCCTCTTCGCCGGTTTCGGCGAAGCCGGAGGCGTAGCAGATGGCGCCGCCGGCATCCCTGGCGGCCAGTTCGGCGACGGCCTGAACGGTCAGGTCGCGGTTGGTGGCGACGAACACCGCGTCCGGCCCTTCGGGCAGCTCGGCGATGCTGCGCACGCAGGGCACGCCTTCGAGTTCGTCGTACTGCGGGTTGACCAGCCACATCGCACCCGCGAAGCCGCCCTCGGCGCAGCGCTTGAGCGCGCGCGCCATGCTGCGGCCGCCGATGAAGGCCAGGTGCCGGGGCGCCAATAGGCGCTGGAGGTTTTCTCTTTTCATGTCGGTCTCGGTACGGGGCGCTGCCCTCTCCCCCAGCCCCTCTCCCTGAAGGGCGAGGGGAGCTTTCGGGTCATCCTTCAGCGCAGGTGTCTGTCCACGCGCCTATTCGCTTTTGCCCCCTCTCCCTTCAGGGAGAGGGCTGGGGAGAGGGGCTTTCAGTACTGGCCCGTCGCCCCCAAATGGTGCCGAGAATCAGCGCAACAACGGCCGCAGCAGTTCGCGGGAAATGATGTGGCGCTGGATTTCCGAGGTGCCTTCCCAGATGCGCTCGATACGGGCGTTACGCCAGATGCGCTCGACAGGACCTTCGTCCATCAGGCCCATGCCGCCGAAGATCTGCACGGTCTCGTCGGCCACCTTGCCCAGCACTTCGCTGGCGAACAGCTTGGCCATGCCGGCCTCGCCGTCGGTCATGCTGCCGCGGTCCATCTTCCAGGCGGTGTGCAGGGTCATCAGCTCGGCGGCGCGGATCTGCGTGGCCATGTCGGCGAGCTTGAAGGAGATGCCCTGGTAGCTGCCGATGGCCGCACCGAACTGCTTGCGGTCGGCCGACCATTGCAGTGCCAGGTCCAGCGCGCGCTGGGCCTGACCGACGCAGTTGGCGGCGACCATCACGCGGCCGGCGGTGAGCCAGGCGTTGGCCACTTCCCAGCCCTTGTCGACTTCGCCCAGGACCTTGGAGGCCGGCACGCGGCAGTCGTCGAAGAAGATCTCGTAGGTGTGGTAGCCCTTGTTGCTCACGCATTTCGGGCCGCGGCGCACGGTCATGCCGGCGGTGCCCTTGTCCACCAGGAAGGCGGTCACGGCGTTGCGCTTCTTGCCGTTGCGCTCGAAGGTGTCGGTCACCGCGAAGACGATGGCGAAGTCGGCGTGGCCGGCGTGGCTGATGAAGTGCTTGGAGCCGTTGATCACGAAGTCCTCGCCGTCACGCACGGCGCGGGTCTTGATCGAGTTGGCGTCGGAGCCGGCGCCCGGTTCGGTGAGGGCGAAGCAGTCGATCTTCTCGCCCTGCACCACCGGCAGCAGGTAGTCCTGGACCTGCTGGCCCTTGCACGCCATGAGGATCTTCGAGGGGCGCGCAACGAACACGTGCAGCGCCCAGGAGACCTTGGACAGCTCGCGCTCGACCAGCGCCTGGGACAGGTAGTCCAGGCCGCCGCCGCCCACTTCCTCGGGCATGTTGAAGGCATAGAAGCCGGCCGCCAGGGCCTTGCCACGAATCTGCGCGGCCAGCTCCGGGGACACCGCGTCGGCGCGGTCCACTTCTTCCTCGTAGGGCAGCAGCTCTTTCTCGACGAAAGCCTTGACCGCCTCGACGAGCATTTCCTGTTCCTGGGTCAGTTGGAAATCCATCACATCACCTGCAGCCGTCAGCGGCCTTTGAATTGGGGGGAGCGTTTTTCGGCCACGGCGCGCAGCGCCTCGGCGGCATCTTCACTGCGGCCGCAGAGCAGGCCGGCGGCCTGTTCGGCCTCCAGTTGCTGGGCCAGGGTGCGGGCGGCGCCGTCGCGCATCAGGCGCTTGGTCTGGGCGAAGGCGAAGGTCGGGCCGGCAGCCAGGCGCGCGGCGAATTCACCGACCTGGGCCTGCAGCTGATCGTCCGCGACCACCTCGCCCACCAGGCCGGCGGCCAGGGCGCGCTCGGCGTTCCACAACTCGTCGAGGAACAGCAGGCGCTTGGCCGCTTCGCTGCCGATCAGGCGCGGCAGGTGCCAGCTGGCGCCGGCGTCCGGGCAGTAGGCCATGCCGGTGTAGCCGGCCTTGAAGCGTGCGGAGGCGGCGGCGATGCGGAAGTCGCAGCACAGGGTGAGGTCCATCCCGGCGCCGACGGCGGTGCCGTTGACGGCGGCGATGGTCGGCTTGTCCAGACCGTGCAGGCGGCGCATCAGCGCGTGGGCGGTTTCGGTCCAGCCGTAGGTTTCCAGTTCGCCACGGGCTTCGGCCTCGGCCCATTCGGCGAGGTCGGCGCCGGCGCAGAAGCTGCGGCCTTCGCCGCCGAGCACGATGACGCGCACGGCTTCGTCGGCCTCATGGGCATCGAGCAGGGCCAGCAGGTTCTTGAGCGTGGGGACATCCAGCGCGTTGCGCTGCTGGGGGCGGTTCAGGGTGATCCAGGCGATACCGTCCTGGACCCGGCTGAGCGGGGATGGCTGAGTCATGCTGCCCTCGTTCTTGTAGTCGTTTGCTGAGGCGATGAAGCGTTGGAGCCAATACTAAACACTTGTTCAGCAAGCCGGCAATCCACCCGAAAGGGGAGCTTGTAACGCCCGGCCAACCAGCGGGAAGGCCGCGCGGCGCGGGGGTTGAGGGGTTTTCCCAGGGCTTTCGCCGGGAGCTTGTTACAACTTCGAACAAACGTTCAGCAAGAGAGGGGGCCAGTGGTGTACCTGTAGGAGCGAGCTTGCTCGCGAACGGATTATCCGGCCGCTCTGGAGCTGGGCGGGTTCGCGAGCAAGCTCGCTCCTACGAAGAGCCGCAAAGCAAAAGAAAAAAGCCCCGCGATGCGGGGCGTCTTGTCAGGCAAAGGCAGGCTTGTAGGGCGCAAAACCTGGGACAGGTTATCCGCCGGTCCTGCGGCGGATAACGCTGGCGCGTTATCCGCCCTACGCAAAGCAAAAGCCCCGCGATGCGGGGCTTCTGTAGAGCGCGAAGGCTCAGCCGAGGCTCGGTACCGCCTCGTCGGTCAGCACCTGCCCACGCTTGCGCTTGAGCACGTAGTAGGCGACGTAGCAGGCCGCCATGAAGCCGAAGCCCCAGTACAGCGACGGTCGCTGGGTCGGGTCCAGGGAGAGGAACACGAACAGCGAGCAGCAGATCGCGATGCACGCCAGCGGCACCAGCGGGAACAGCGGCGCGGCGTACTTCAGGTCGGCCACGCTGCCGCCCTTGGCCATGTGCTCGCGGCGGAAGCGGTACTGGGCGTAGGCGATGACGATCCAGGTGACGGTGCCGGCCATGCCGCTCACCGCCATCAGCACCATGAACAGGGTGTCGGCGGCGACGATGCTGGTCAGCAGCGACAGCAGGGCGAAGGCCAGGCTGATCAGCAGCGCGTAGAGCGGCACGCCGCGGGCGCTGAGTTTCGATAGTTTGCGCGGCGCCATGCCGGTCTTGGACATGGCCCAGAGGATGCGCGTGGAGGCGTACAGGCCGGAGTTGCCCACCGAAAGGATCGCGGTGAGGATCACGAAGTTCATGAGGTCGGCGGCATAGGGGATGCCGACCATGTCGAACACCTGCACGAAGGGGCTTTCCATCAGCCCGGCCTGCTTCCACGGCACGATGGCGGACAGCACCACGATCGCCAGCACGTAGAAGATCAGCACGCGGAATACCACGTTGCGCACGGCGCGCGGAATGCTCTTCTCCGGCTGGTCGGTCTCGCCGGCGGCGACGCCCATGATCTCGCAGCCCTGGAAGGCGTAGACCACCGTCATCATCACCGCGAACACGGCGGACAGGCCGTTGGGGAACAGGCCGTCGCTGACCAGGTTGGACAGGCCCGGCGCGGCCGCCCCGCTGTTGAGGGGAATGGCGCCGAAGATCACCAGCAGGCCGACCACGATGAAGGCCAGGATGGCCGCGACCTTGATCCCGGAGAACCAGTACTCGGCCTCGCCGAAGGCGCGGGTGGCCAGGGCGTTGAGGGAGAACAGGACGACTACGAAGAAGCCCGACCAGAGCCAGATCGGCACCTCGGGGAACCAGCGGGTCATCAGCATGCCGGCGGCGGTGAACTCGAGGCCCACGGTGGAGGCCCAGCTCATCCAGTAGACCCAGCCGATCATGAACCCGGTGGCCGGGCCGATGAAGCGCGTGGCGTGGGCCTGGAACGAGCCGGAAACGGGCATCTGCACGGACAGCTCGCCCAGGCAGACCATCACCAGGTACATCAGCAGGCCCGCGACGAGGTAGGCGAGGATGGCGCCCATGGGGCCGCCGGAGCCAATGGTGACGCCCGAGCCCATGAACAGGCCGGTGCCGATCACCCCGCCCAGGGAGAGCATGAAGATGTGGCGGCTCTTGAGCGCGCGGGTCAGCTGGATCTTTTCGCCGCTGCCGGCGTGATGGGACTCAGACATGGCGCACCTCCAGGGAACGGCGGGCGCGGCGGAGCGGAACTCTACGTTGGATCATTATTGTTATCTCCAATCAATCAGAGGCCGTGGCTCGGGCACGGATGCCACCGGATTATTGGAAGGCGATGTAAGGCGCGGTTGTTCGCCAGGATCGAAGTTGTAGAAAGATGTAAGGATTTTGTGCAGGGCGCGCGGGGCGGGGGTTTCAGGGGATCTTTCAGTAGGAGCGAGGGGGCGCCCAGCCCTTGCTCGCGAACAGATTTCCCGGCGAGTCCAACGCTGGGCGGGTTCGCGAGCAAGCTCGCTCCTACAACATTTGGCGCTCCCTGCTACTGGAGTTCGTAGGGCGCCTGACGCGCCAGCGTTATCCGCCGCAGTCTCGCGAACAGTTCCTGGCAATGGAATCGAATTGTAGGAGCGCGCCATGCGCGCGATCGCGGGCATGGCCCGCTCCTACAGGGTGTTCAGCAACTCGCCGGCCAGGGTTCGTTCCTGTTCCAGTCGCGCCGCCCAATCGCCGGACAGCGAGCCCGCCAGCGCCGCCTGCTCCAGCTCGCCCAGGCGATCTCCCAGCCGACGCAAGCCCATCGACCGGCAACTGCCCGCCAGTCGATGCGCCAGGCTGGCCACCTCCAGCGCGTCCTCCTGGCGCAACGCCTCCAGCAGCAGCGGCCATTGCGCGTCGAGCAGCGCCCACAGGCTGGCGAGCAGTTCGTTGAGCTTGTGCTCACCCAGCAGGCGACGGTGGGTCTCGAGCACCTGGCGATCCAGCGGGCCGTCATCCGCCGCCTCGGGCAGCAGCTCCCAGGCCACGCCGGACAACGCGCGGCGCAGGTCGTCCAGGCGCAGGGGCTTGCCCAGCACGCCCTGCATGCCGGCCTCGAAATAACGGCGGACCATCCCCGGCTGCACGCTGGCGGTGAAGGCATGGATTGGCGTGGTGGCGTTGCGCCCGCCAGCCTGGGTGCGAATCGCCCGGCACAGGTCCAGGCCGTTCATGCCCGGCAGGTGCATGTCCAGCAGTATCAAATCGAAGCGCCGCGCGGCGGTGAGCGCCAGCGCAGGCTCGGCGTCGTCGGCCAGCTGCACGCGGTGGCCGTCGCGCTCCAGCAGGGCCTGGGCGACCTCGCGGTTGAGGGCAACGTCTTCCACCACCAGCACGTCCAGCGCCGGCGCCTGTTCCACGGCCACGCTGGCGTGGGGCACCACGCCCGGCGCCAGCGTGATCTCAAACCAGAAGGTGCTGCCCTCGCCTTCCAGGCTCTCCACGCCGATCTCGCCACCCATGGCTTCCACCAGCCGCTTGCTGATCGCCAGCCCCAGCCCGGTGCCGCCGTAGCGCCGCGCGACCTCGTCGCTGGCCTGGGTGAAGCGCTGGAAAATCTTCTCCTGCTGCTCGGCGGAGATGCCGATGCCGTCGTCGGTGACGCTGAAACGCAGGCGCTGCCCGGCCTCGCTGCCGTGCAGCACGGCGACCTCCAGCAGCACCTCGCCTTCCTCGGTGAACTTCACCGCGTTGGCCAGCAGGTTGCTCAGCACCTGGCGCAGGAACTGCTCGGCGCCGCGGCAGGCGTCCTGCACCTGCGGGTCGATGCGCAGGCGCAGGCAGGTGCCGTTGTCCTCGGCGCGCGGCTCCAGCAGCGTCACCACGTCGTCGAGCAGGCGGCGCAGGGAGAAGTCCACCGGCTCCGGCTGGCTGGCGCCGTCCTCCAGCTTGGCGAAGTGCAGCACCTCGTTGAGGATCGCCAGCAGCCCCTCGCCGGCGGTGGACAGTGCCTGCAGGCGGCGCCGGTCCTGCTCGCCCAGGGCCGCGGCGCGCAGCAGCTCGGCCATGCCGAGGATGCCGTTGAGCGGGGTGCGGATCTCATGGCTCATGGTGGCGAGGAAGCGGCTCTTGGCGCGGTTGGCGGCCTCGGCTTCCTCCTTGGCGCGGCGCAGGCTGGCGGTGCGCCGTTCGACCCGCCGCTGCAGCTCGTCGCGCTTGCTCTGCAGGGCCGCGCGGTCGGCCTCGCGGCGGCGCAGCTCGGCACGCAGGGCGCGGCGCAGGCCATCGAGGGCATCGGCGACGGTGTCGATTTCGTCCTCTTCGCCTGAGCGTTGCTTGTCCAGCGCCAGCTCGGTGCCCAGGTCGCCACCGGTCAGGCCACGCACGAAGTCGGCCATGGTGCGCAGGTGGCGCGTCACTAGGCTGTGGAACAACCAGCTCAGCGCCACCGCCAGGCCACAGACGAACACCCCCATCCACAGCAGGCTGGCCAGCCCGCCGTGGAGCAGGCGCCGGTAGACAGCGCCCAGGTCGATGCTGACTTCCAGCTCGCCCAGCTCGCGGCGCTCGCCGTCCGGCGGCTGGAAGGCCAGGGCGTAGTGCTCGACACGGAACGGCCCGCGCTGCTCGTCGGCCTCCTGCACCAGGTTGAAGTCGGCGCTGCGCAGGCGCACCTGGGCGATGTCGGGGAAGTCGGCCAGGCCGCGCAGCTGCACGTTGAGCTGCTCCTGGTTGAGGTCCCACAGGCTGCGCTCGAAGCTGGCGAGGTAGCCGACGCGGATCAGCTCCAGGCGCGTGTCGATGTCGCGCATCTCCCGGCGGTATTCGAAGTACAGCTGCACCGCGCTGGCCAGCACGGTGAAGCACAGGCTGAACAGCAGCACGCGCAGCAGCAGGCGCCGCGCCAGGCCGCCGGGCAGCCTCAACGCGGCACCCCGTCGCCGGCGAGCAGGGCACGGTAGTCCTGCTCGCTCTGCTGCAGCCAGCGGGCGATGCTGCCGTCGTCCACGCGCTGCTGGAGCACCGCGTCGATCTCGTCCATCCGCGCGGCCAGCGGCGAATGGCGGGAGACGGCGATGCGCAGGTAGTCCACCGTCAGCGGCCGCGGCAGCGCGGCGATGTCCTGACCGCCGGCGAGCTGCTCGACGAACAGCGCGCCGGTGCGGCGCTCGTAGGCAATGAAGTCGATGCGCTGGCGGATCAGCTTGCCGAAGTTCTGCCGGCTGTCGGAGACCCATTCGACGTTGCCGTGCTCGGCAACGAGGCGGTCGAACGCCGGCCCGTAGCTTTCGCCGAACAGCAGCCCGCCGCGGTACCGGGCGAGGTCGCCGAGCTGATCGAAGCGCACCGGCTTGCGGCGGTTGTAGAAGATCGCCACTTCCTCGCGCAGCACCGGCACGCGGGAGAAGAGCAGGCCGTCGTCGCGCTGCGGGGTCTGGTAGGCGAGCACCACGTCGACGCGGCCCTCGGCGGCGTCCAGCAGGCAGCGCTTCCAGTTGCCCAGCACCACGGTCTGTACGTCGTAGCCCAGCTGGCCGAGCACGCTGCGCACGGTCTGCGGCGCCAGGCCGCGCACGTCGTGGCCGTCACTCCAGGAGATGGGCGGGTAGACGGGGTAGTCGCAGTAACGCAGGGGTTGGGCGGCGTGGGTGATGGTGCAGAAGAGCAAAGCCAGGAAATACAGAAGGAATCGGAGCGGGGGCTTCCCTCTCCCTAACCCTCTCCCTGAAGGGAGAGGGGACTGTTCCGCGCCCCCTGAAATCATCGATAACTCAGGCGTCGGCAGGCGTGGCGGTGAACAGGTAGCCGGCGCCGTGGATGGTGATGATCAGCTCGGGCTCGGCGGGGTCGTCGCGCAGCTTGCGGCGCAGGCGGCCGACCAGGACGTCGATGGAGCGGTCGTTGGGCAGCCACTCGCGGTTGCGGATCTGGTCCATCAGCTGGTCGCGGCTCAGGGTATGGCCGGTGTTGCGCAGGAACACGCAGAGCAGCTGGAACTCGCCGTGGGTCAGCGGGGTTTCGCTGCCGCCGGCGTCGATCAGGCGGCGGCGGTCCGGGTCCAGCGTCCAGTGGGCGAAGCGCTTGTGGTTCTGCCGGCTGGGCGGGGTGGACACGGCGGCGGGTTGGCGGGCGTGGCGCACGCGACGGATCAGGTTCTTCGCGCGGGACACCAGTTCGCGGGGGTTGAGCGGCTTGATAACGTAGTCGTCGGCGCCGCATTCCAGGCCGACGATGCGGTCGATGTCGTCGTTGCGTCCGGTAATCAGGATGATGCCGACCTCCGAACGCACGCGCAGCTCGCGGGTCAGGGTGAGGCCGTCCTTGCCGGGCAGGCGGATATCGAGCATCACCAGGTCGATGGGCTGTTCGGCCTGCGCGGCTTCGGCCAGCGTCGCCTCGGCCTGCTCGGCGGTGCCGGCGCACAGCACGTCATAGCCTTCCTCGCCGAGGTAGGCCTGGAGGAGCTCGCGAATCACCGGATCGTCGTCGACGATCAGTACACGGGAAGTCATCGCAATACCCTGCTGAAGCCGCCGCTCGTGGCGGGGCCATTCTTGTTATGCGTGGAGGTAGAGCTGTAGGAACTGTCCTGCAGATGGCGGCAGGTTACCGTCCGCTGAACATTCGATCAACAGACTCCCGACGCCCGACAGAAGCGCTGCCGGCCGCCGTGCTGGAGGCCATCCACCCAGGCTTCGCAGATCTGCACGCCCTGCTCCGGGGTAAAGGTATTGGGATTCAGGCCCGACTCCAACCACAGCCCGTCGAGTAGCGCGCTGAGGGCAATCGCAGCCAGCTCCGCATCGAAATCGGCCCATTCCTGCTCCTGCGCCAGCTCGTTCAGCGCCTGCGCCAGTAAGGCGCGGTACTCCCCGTAGGAATGGTCGTGGGCCTTGTTGATTTCCTCAGCCGTCTTCACCGCGCCCCAGAACGCCAGCCAGGCATCCAGCAGTTGCGGGTCGAGCAGCTCGGCGCTGAACGAGGCGCGGAAGAACGCCGACAGCCGCGCGCGGGCATCCGGCGCCGCCTCGGCGATGGCCTCGCGCAGCAGCTGCATGACGCGCCCGGTGACGGTCAGGTAGGCCTCGGCCACCAGCTCGTCCTTGCCCGAATAGTGGTGGTTGATCAGCCCCACCGAGACCCCGGCCTCGGCGCAGATCTTGCGGATGGAGGCGCCCTGGAAGCCGTGGCGCTTCAGGCACGCGAGGGTGGCCTCGATCAGCAATGCCTTGCGCTGCTCCGGCTCCAGTCGGGTAAAGCGGACTTCCTCGTTCATGCCTGGCTCCTAAGGTTTCAGGTGGCCAATCTGAACGATTGTTCGACAGGATGCCAGCGCCAGGGGCCGTTGACGCTTCGCCACGGCCACGACGATGCGCGCTCACGAGGGGTGGCGTGGGCCGTTAGTCGTCCCTTCGGGTTGCGCGATGTTTCGCGGCAACGCGGCTCGCATCGAAACGCCAGCAGCCCCTTACCTACCCGTTCGGGGAATGGTCCGGGCGGCGCCCCTGGTCGAGAGTGGCGCTATCCGCGAATTTGCCACTCCATAACAAGATCACAGGTGGGACTGACATGCAGAAAACGCTCGCAGCAGTACTCAGCGCGGCGCTGGCGACCTTGCCGGCACTGGGGCACGGGGAGGACGCCGACAGCGCGAAGACGCTGCGGCTGTACAACTGGTCCGACTACATCGGCGAACACACCCTTGCCGATTTCGAGAAGCAGACCGGCATCAAGGTGGTCTACGACACCTTCGACTCCTACGAGACGGTGCAGGGCAAACTGCTGCCCGGACGCTCCGGCTACGACCTGGTGGTGCTCAACGCCGCCCTGGTGCCGCCGCTGCTCAAAGCGGGGGTCTTCCAGCCGTTGGACAAGTCGAAGTTGCCCAGCTGGAACAACCTCGACGCGGAGGTGCTCAAGCACCTGGACCACTACGATCCTGGCGTGAAGTACTCGGCGCCCTACACCTGGGGCAGCAACGGCATCACCTACAACATCGAAAAGATCAAGCAGCGCATGCCCGACGCGCCCATCGGCTCGCTGGCGATGCTGTTCGATCCGAAGATCGTGTCGAAATTCGCCGATTGCGGGGTGACCATCATCGATTCCCCCACCGACGTGATCCCGCTGGCCCTGGCCTACCTCAAGCGCGACCCCAACAGCGCGCTGCCCGAGGACCTCAAGGCCGCCCAGGACCTGCTGCAATCGATCCGCCCGTACATTCGCAAGTTCGATTCCACCAGCTACCTCAACGGCCTGGCCAACGGCGACCAGTGCATGGCGATGACCTGGTCCGGCGACTACGCCACCGCCCAGGCCCGCGCCGACGAAGCCGGCGCCAAGGTCAAGCTGGGCTACTTCGTGCCCAAGGAAGGCTCGCTGATCTGGTTCGACGACTTCTACATCCCGGCCGACGCGCCGCACGTGGAAAACGCCCACCGGTTCATCGAGTACATGCTGCAGCCCAAGGTGGCCGCCGGCGTCGCCGACTACATCCGCTACGCCTCCAGCAATGCCGCCGCCACCCCGCTGCTGGCCGCCGAGGTGCGCAACGACCCGGCGATCTACCCCGACGCCGAGACCCGCGCCCGTCTGTTCACCCAGAAGGTGCAGAACCCCAAGGCCACCCGCCTGATCACCCGCACCTGGAATGCGGTGAAGACCGGGTCCTGAGTTCCACTCATTCAAAAGCCCCCTCTCCCCAGCCCTCTCCCTGAAGGGAGAGGGGGCAGCCCGCAGCAGCATCCTGGGAAGTCATCCTCCTGATGATTCGCAGGCAGCGGGCCCGCAATGACCGTCGTAGTCGCCGAGCGCTCCGAACGGTCCCCTCTCCCGCTTGCGGAAGAGGGTTAGGGAGAGGGCAAGGACTCGCACGACGAACCGTAATTTCGAGGTAAAGCCGATGACCACCCCAACCCCAGCCTTCTTCGCCCAGTTCAACGACGAGCAGCTGGTCGCCGCCGACAAGGCCCACTACATGCACGGCTACCACGTGTTCGACGATCACCGGGTCAACGGTGCGCTGAACATCGCTGCCGGCGAGGGCGCCTACATCTACGACACCAAGGGCAACCGCTACCTGGACGCCGTGGGCGGCATGTGGTGCACCAACATCGGCCTGGGCCGTGCGGAAATGGCCGATGCCATCGCCGAGCAGGTGCGCCAGCTGGCCTACTCCAACCCCTTCTGCGACATGGCCAACGTGAGCGCCATCGAGCTCTGCGAGAAGCTCGCCAAACTGGCGCCGGGCGACCTTGACCACGTGTTCCTCACCACCGGCGGCTCCACCGCCGTGGACACCGCCTACCGCCTGATCCAGTACTACCAGAACTGCCGCGGCAAGCATGAAAAGAAGCACATCATCAGCCGCGTCAACGCCTACCACGGCTCGACCTTCCTCACCATGTCCCTGGGCGGCAAGGTCGCCGACCACCCGGCCGAGTTCGACTTCCTCAAGGACGTCATCCACCACATCTCCTGCCCCAATCCCTATCGCGCACCGGAGGGGATGACCGAGGGCGACTTCCTCGAATTCCTGGTCAAGGAATTCGAAGACAAGATCCTCGAACTGGGCTCGGACAAGGTCGCCGCCTTTTTCGCCGAGCCGATCATGGGCTCGGGCGGCGTGATCATCCCGCCCCGGGGCTACCATCAGCGCATGTGGCAGGTGTGCCAACGGTACGACGTGCTCTACGTCGCCGACGAGGTGGTGACCTCCTTCGGCCGCCTCGGCGCCTTCTTCGCCTCCGAAGAGGTGTTCGGCATGCAGCCGGACATCATCACCACCGCCAAGGGCCTGACCTCCGGCTACCTGCCGCTGGGCGCGTGCATCTTCTCCGACCGTATCTGGAAGGTGATCGGCGAGGCCGATCAGGGCCGCTGCTTCGCCCACGGCTTCACCTACAGCGGGCACCCGGTGAGCTGCGTCTCGGCGCTGAAGAACATCGAGATCATCGAGCGTGAGAATCTACTGGAGCACGTGAAGGACGTCGGCGGCTATCTGGAGCAGCGTCTGCAGGAACTGGCCGACCTGCCGCTGGTGGGCAGCGTGCGCTGCCAGAAGCTCATGGCCTGCGTCGAGTTCGTCGCCGACAAGCGCAGCAAGGTGCTCTTCCCCGAGGCGCTGAACATCGGCGAGAAGATCCACCTGCGCGCCCAGGCCAAGGGCCTGCTGGTGCGGCCGATCGTGCACCTGAACGTGATGTCGCCGCCGCTGACCATCACCCGCGAGCAGGTCGACGAGATCGTCGATACCCTGCGCGAGTCGATCCTCGAGGCCGCCGAAGACCTTCAGCGCAGCGGTGATTACGCGGGGCATTGATGATCGATCCGAGAACCTGTTTACGATCTCGCGAGCTAGAGCAGAACAAGGCGAAATCGGTTGAGGGAGCGGAGTTTACGCGCAGTAAATGAGCATCCCGAGACCGATTTCAACGCAGTTATGCCGACGCGCAGCAGATTGGAAACAGGTTCAGAGGGTTTTGCCTACGCCCAGACAGCCCTGTAGTCTGCCGGACATGAGCGAATCCCAGGCGCTGAGCGAAACGTCCGACGCACCGGCCCTGCATGCCTGGCATGCGGGGCTGGCGCGCGCCATGGCCAGCGTCGGCGACGTCGCTTTCGTCGAGCGTCTGGCCGACGCCCTGGGCTGCCTGGTGCCAGCGGAGTCGGTGATGCTCGGCCTGGAACAGCGCGGCCAGCCGCCGCAGCCGCTGTACCAGCGCGGCATCGACCCGGAGCATCACGAAGCGCTGATCGACCGCTACTACGCCCGTGGCTACCTGCTCGACCCCTTCTGCCTGGCCATGGAAGACGGCCTCACCGAAGGCTTCTACCCGCTGGCCAACATCGCCCCGGACGATTTCTTCGCCAGCGAGTACTACAAGACCTACTACCTCAAGTTCGGCTGCACCGAGGACTGCCACTTCATCATCGACCTGGGCGAGGCGCGCAAGGTCTCGCTGTGCCTGTTCCAGGGCAGCAGCGGCGCGCGCTTCAGCGAAACCCAGCTGGACCTGCTGGCCACCGCCCTGCCGCTGGTGCGCGAGCTGGTTCGCCAGTTCGAGCGCAACGGCGGGCTGGACCTGCTGCTGGCCGGGCGCGGCGTGAGCAGCGGCGCGGCGGACGCCCAGGCGCCGCTGAACCGCCACATCCGCGCGGCCTTCATGAACTTCGGCGCCGACCGCCTCACCGAGCGCGAGCGGGAAATCGCCCACCTGCTGCTGCGCGGCCACTCGGTGAAGTCCAGCGCGCGGGTGCTGGATATCTCGCCGGAAACCGTGCGCATGCACCGCAAGCACCTCTACACCAAGCTGGCGATCAACTCCCAGGCGGAGCTGTTCTCGCTGTTTATCGACTGGTTGACCGGCGACGCCGCCGCCTGATCCCAAGCCTGTAGGAGCGAGCTTGCTCGCGAACCGGGCAGGCACGGTGTGAAGCATTCGCGAGCAAGCTCGCTCCTACGAAAAGCAAAAGCACCGATGCGGCGCGGGCTCGGAAAATCTGCCAACCTATGGCATTCCCCGCTGTCTGATCCGTGCCCCATCACCAGGAGAGCTTCCCGATGTCCCGACGCTGGCTACCCGCCTTGCTGTTGGCCGCCGCCCTGCCGCTGCACGCCGCCGAAACCAAACCCACCTACGGCCCGGAACTGGAGCGTTTCAACTACGCCTACCCGGTCGGCCATTACAGCTTCGCGTCCCAGGGCCATCACATGCACATGGCCTACCTGGACGTGAAGCCCAAGAAGCAGCCCAACGGCCGCACCGTGGTGCTGCTGCACGGCAAGAACTTCTGCGCCGGCACCTGGGAATCCACCATCGCCGCCCTGAGCGAGGCCGGCTACCGCGTGGTGGCGCCGGACCAGATCGGCTTCTGCAAGTCGACCAAGCCCGAGCGCTACCAGTACAGCTTCCAGCAACTGGCGACCAACACCCATGCGCTGCTGGAGCACCTCAAGGTCGGCAAGATCACCCTGCTGGGCCACTCCACCGGCGGCATGCTCGCCACCCGCTACGCGCTGATGTACCCGCAGCAGGTGGAGCAGCTGGCCATGGTCAACCCCATCGGCCTGGAGGACTGGAAGGCCCTGGGCGTGCCCTACCGCACCCCGGACCAGTGGTACGAGCGCGAGCTGAAGACCAGCGCCGAGAGCATCCGCCAGTACGAGCAGGCGACCTATTACGCCGGCCAGTGGAAGCCCGAGTACGACAAGTGGGTGAACATGCTCGCCGGCCTGTTCAACGGCGCCGGCCACGAGCGCGTGGCGTGGAACTCGGCGCTGCTCTACGACATGATCTTCACCCAGCCGGTGGTCTACGAATTCGGTCAGCTGAAGATGCCGACCCTGCTGCTGATCGGCACCAAGGACAACACCGCGATCGGCAAGGACCTCGCCCCGGACGCGCTGAAGGCCAAGCTGGGCAACTACGCCGAGCTGGGCAAGGCAACCGCCAAGGCCATCCCCAACGCGACCCTGGTGGAATTCGACGACCTGGGCCATGCGCCGCAGATCCAGGACCCGAAGCGCTTCCACGAGGCACTGCTCAAGGGCCTGGCGGACTTCAAGCACTGATGTCGACGCAGGGGTAGAGGCCCTTGCAGGAGCGGGCCATGCCCGCGACCCGGTCCTGCGCGGGGCTATCGCGGACGGAGTCCGCTCCTACGTTTCCTTGGCTATCGGCGCTGGGGGTTTCTTTCCCTCACCCCAGCCCTCTCCCGGAGGGAGAGGGAGCCGATTGTGCCGGCTGATGTTGCGGTTTCATCCTCCGCGAACGATCCCCTCTCCCTTTGCGCGAGGGCCAGCCGCGGCACCGGGCTGAACCTGTAGGAACGGGCCATGCCCGCGACCCGGTCCCGCGCCGGGTTATCGCGGACGAAGTCCGCTCCTGCGTTTGCTCGACTATCGGCGCTGGAGGTTCCCCTCACCCCAGCCCTCTCCCTGAGGGAGAGGGAGCCGATTGTGCCGGCTGATGCTGCCGTTTCATCCTCCGCCGAACGATCCCCTCTCCCTACGGGAGAGGGCCAGCCGCGGCCCCCGGCTGAACCTGTAGGAGCGGGCCATGCCCGCGACCCGGTCCTGCGCCGGGCTATCGCGGACGAAGTCCGCTCCTACGCTTCCTCGACTATCGGCGCAGGGGGTTCCCCTCACCCCAGCCCTCTCCCGAAGGGAGAGGGGGCCGATTGTGCCGGCTGATGCTGCCGTTTCATCCTCCGCCGAACGGTCCCCTCTCCCTCTGGAAGAAAGCCAACCGCGGCACAGGGCTGAACCTGTAGGAGCGGGCCATGCCCGCGACCCGGTTTTGCGCCGGGCTATCGCGGTCGGAGTCCGCTCCTACGCTTCCTCGACTATCGGCGCTGGGGGCTCCCCTCACCCCCACCCTCTCCCGGAGGGAGAGGGAGCCGATTGTGCCGGCTGATGCTGCCGTTTCATCCTCCGCCGAACGATCCCCTCTCCCTCTGGGAGAGGGCCAGTCGTGGCACCGGCTGTACCTGTAGGAGCGAGCTTGCTCGCGAACCGCCCAGCACTCCGAACTACCGGGAAGTCCATTCGCGAGCAAGCTCGCTCCTACAAAAGCCAAGGCTGCTGAAACAACAAAAACGCCGGCTCCCCTCGCAGGGAGCCGGCGCTTTTCATTCGGGTGGGCGATCAGCCCAGGTTCTTGCCCAGCAGCGCGTGGTACAGCTCGCTGTCGCCGAGCACGCCGACGACGCGGCTCTGCTCCTGCAGCACCAGCTTGTGGCCGGTCTGGTAGCGGATCTGCAGTGCATCGCGCATGCGGATGTTGACGTCCACCAGGGTCGGCTCGTGCTTGAGCTTTTCCACCGGGTCGCCCGGGCGCCATTGCTGCAGGTCGATGATGTTGCTGCCCTGGCGCGCGGTCTTGATCTGGTTCGTCTCGGTCAGGCCCAGCCAGCAATCGCGGCCCTGGTCGAAGCACACTTCGTCGGCCTGGCGGCGGCACTGGTCCAGGCCACGCATCAGGCTGGAGCCGCACAACACGTTGAGCGGGTTGGTGTGGGCGACGAAGGTGCGCACGTAGTCGTCCGCCGGGCTGAGCACGATTTCCTCGGGCTTGCCGTGCTGGATGATGCGGCCGTCCTTCATGATCGCGATGCGCGTGCCGATCTTCAGCGCCTCGTCCAGGTCGTGGCTGACGAAGACGATGGTCTTGTGCAACTGGCGTTGCAGCACCAGCAGTTCATCCTGCAGTTGCTGGCGGATCAGCGGGTCCAGCGCGGAGAAGGGTTCGTCCATCAGCAGGATGTCGCCATCCATCGCCAGGGCGCGGGCCAGGCCGACGCGCTGCTGCATGCCGCCGGAGAGGGAATCCGGGCGCTTGTCGCGCCATTGCGACAGGCCGACCAGCTCCAGCTTCTCGTCGATCACCTTCTTGCGCTCGTTGGCCGGGCGGCCCTGCATCTCCAGGCCGAAGCCGATGTTCTCGGCCACGGTCAGCCAGGGCATCAGCGCGAACTTCTGGAACACCATGGCGATGCGCTTGGTGCGCATGGTCTTGAGCGTCGCCGGCGAGCAGCTGGCGATGTCCACCTGCTGGCCTTCGTGCTCGATCAGCAGCTTGCCGCGGCTGACCCGGTTGAGGCCGTTGATGCAGCGCAGCAGGCTGGACTTGCCCGAGCCCGACAGGCCCATCATCACGCAGATCTCGCCGCGGTTGACGTCCAGGCAGGCATCCTCCACACCCAGTACCTGGCCGGTGCGCTTGAGGATTTCCTCGCGGCCCAGGCCCTTGTCGAGCAGCTTGAGCGCTTCCTTGGTGTGGGTGCCGAAAATCACATCCACGTGTTCGAATCGAATCGCCGACATAGTGCTTACCTCCCCCGCAGCGAACGTTGCTTGCACACCCGGTCGAGCAGGATGGCGAGCAGGACGATGGCCAGACCGGCCTCGAAGCCGAGGGAAATATCCGCCGTGTTGAGGGCGTTGACCACGGGTTTGCCGAGGCCGTCCGCACCCACCAGCGCGGCGATGACGACCATCGACAGCGACAACATGATGCATTGGGTGATCCCGGCGCCGATGCTGGGCATGGCATGCGGCAGCTCGATGCGCGTCAGCAGTTGCCAGCGCGAGCAGCCGAAGGCCTTGCCGGCGTCCATCAGTTCCGCCGGCACGTCCTGGATACCCAGGCAGGTCAGGCGGATGGGCGCGGCGATGGCGAAGATCACCGTGGAGATCAGACCCGGAACCACACCCAGGCCGAACAGGGTCAGGGTGGGGATCAGGTAGACGAAGGTGGGCACCGTCTGCATCAAGTCCAGCAGCGGCCTGAGCGCGGTATAGAACCAGGGCTTGTGCGCCGCCAGGATGCCCAGCGGCACCCCGATGGCGATACACACCACCGTGGCGAAGATCACCTGCGCCAGGGTCTCCATGGTTTCCTGCCAGTACCCCAGGTTCAGGATCAGCAGCAGCGAGGCCAGGGCGAAGGCCGCCAGGCCCCAGCTGCGCTGGATGTAGAACACCAGGAAGACCATCAGCGCGATCAACGCCAGCGGGTTGAACCAGAGCAGGCTGTTGGTGACGCCGTGGATGAGGAACTCGAGGGTGTCGGAAATCTTGTCGAACACCGACGCGCCGTGTTGCGTAAGCCAGTCGACGAAGGCGGCGATATGCTCGCCCAGCGGTAGCTTGTGGTCAGTCAGAAACATAATGCGGGCCCATCAGAAGCTTTAGGAATCGGCCAACGGCAATGACTTCGGCACTTATTTAGCGAATGCCACCTTGGCTGCCGCCAAGGCCGGTTTGCCGTCACGGGTGGTCACGCCGGCGAGCCAGGCGTCGAGCAGTTCCGGATGGTCCTTCAACCAGGCTTTGGCCGCCTCTTCGGGCTTCTTGCCCCCGTTGAGCACGGCGTCCATGAGTTTGTTTTCCATGTCCAGGGTGAAGGTCAGGTTGGTCAGCAGCTTGCCGACGTTGGAGCATTCCTGGACGTAGCCCTTGCGGACGTTGGTGTAGATGGTCGCGCCGCCGTAGTTGGGCCCGAATACGTCGTCCCCGCCTTCGAGGTACTTCATCTTGAAGCGGGTGTTCATCGGGTGCGGTTCCCAACCCAGGAACACGATCCACTGGTTGCGGCGGTCGGCGCGCCCGACCTGCGAGAGCATGCCGGCCTCGCTGGACTCCACCAGCTTGAACTTGCCCAGGTCGAACTGGTTCTTGTCGAGCATGCCCTGGACCAGGCGGTTGCCGTCGTTGCCAGGCTCAATGCCGTAGATCTTGCCGCCCAGCTTGTCGGCGTACTTGGCGATGTCGGCGAAGGACTTCAGCCCGCCGTCGTACGCGGCCTGGGTAACGGCCAGGGTGTACTTGGCGCCCTCGAGGTTGGCTTTCACCGTCTCGACCGAGCCATTGTCGGCGTAGGGCTTGATGTCGTTGGCCATGCTCGGCATCCAGTTGCCGAGGAAGACATCGAGGTCCTTGTTCGCCAGCGACTTGTAGGTCACCGGCACGGACAACATGGTTACCTTGGTGGTGTAGCCAAGCGACTCAAGCACCTGACGGGTTGTAGCGGTGGTCACGGTGATGTCGGTCCAGCCGACGTCGGAGAAGCGAACCGTGCCGCACGACTCAGGTTCAGCGGCCTGAACCACCAGCGGCGCACCTAGGGACACAGCCAGCAGCAAAGACTTGCAACCTTTCATGAGCGTACTCCTCTGCGGGGTTGGGGCGCCGGCGCTGCCCACTGGGGTTAGGGGCGCGGCGGTCTGAATTATGGGTGGGACCTTAATCACGGGCCCTTTTGTTGTCATTTCGTAAACGATCATGGAGCAGGAAAATTTCGTCGCATACCGGGTGGGTCGCATCCAGTGCAGGCGAAGTCGTATTCAGCACCAGGCATGTCGCATCCAGTGGAAAGGCCCGGTTCCAGCGACTTGCAGCGGCCCGGATCAATCCATGGCGGCGGTTTTCTGGCCCCCTGGCGACGCCGCCGATGAGCTGGGAGCGACACCCTGCAGCCAGCCGTCGAGGACCTGCGGGTTGGCTTTGAGCCAACTCTTGGCGGCCTGGCGCGGATTGCGTCGCTCGTTGAGCACCGCATCCATCAGCTGGTTCTCCATCGCCAGGTCGAATTTCAGGTTCTTCAGCAGCCGCGCCACATTCGGGCACTCCTGAAGATAGCCTGCTCTGACGTTGGTGAAGACCGTCGCGCCGCCAAAGTTGGGGCCAAAGTAGGAATCCCCTCCCTCCAGATAGTTCATCTGGATGCGGGTATTCATCGGGTGCGGCTCCCAGCCCAGGAACACGATGGGCTGCTTCAGCGCCCCGGCGCGCTTGACGTAGGCCAGCATGTCGGCCTCGCTGGACTCGACCAGCTTGAAGTCGCCCAGGCCGAAGGCCTTGTCGTTGATCATCTTCTGGATCAGCTGGTTGCCGTCGTTGCCCGGCTCGATGCCGTAGAGGCGCCCGCCCAGCTGCTCCTTGAATCTGGCGATATCGGCAAAGGTCTTCAGGCCCGCCTCGTAGGCGTAGCGCGGCACCGCCAGGGTGTACTTGGCGCCTTCGAGATTGGCGCCCACGGTTTCCACCTGGCCCTTGTCGGCGAACGGCTTGATGTCATTCGCCATGCTCGGCATCCAGTTGCCCAGGAACACGTCGATCTTCTTCTCCGACATCGCCCGGTAGGTGTCCGGCACGGACAACCGCACCACCTGCGTGCGGTAGCCCTGGTGGCTGAGCACCAGGCGGGTCACCGCGGTGGTCACGGTGATGTCGGTCCAGCCGACATCGGCGAAGCGCACCACGGCGCAGGATTCGGGTTCGGCGGCGCGCGCGGCGCCCGGTAGTACCACGGATAACACCAACAGCGACGACACAAGACTCTTCATGAGACCAGCCTCTGACTGCGGAGAACGGGGGTGGATACGGGCGAACGCTGCCGTTCGTCGGTGGCGGATCATGGAACAGCGCAGCCGCCCGCGCCTATCGACCGGTCGTGGTTCGCGGCGCTGGCGTCGTAAAGAGGCAAGCTTTCGTCGGCCCCGGAACAGGCAGCCCCGCGCCCTGCCCCGTCGGGGCGCGCGAGCGGCGTTATTGGATACGGCCGCGTCGCCGATGGACGCAGCCGGCGCCGGACTTGGGTCGATCATGGCCGGGCATCGCGGGCACAGGGACGTGCCTACTCCTCCCCTTCATGGATGCGCAGCTCGCCCGGAGTTCGGCATGGCAATCAGTGTGTTCGACCTGTTCAAGATCGGTATCGGCCCCTCCAGTTCGCACACGGTCGGCCCCATGCGCGCCGCCGCGCTGTTCGTCGGCGCCCTGCGCGAACGGCAGATGCTCGAACGCACCAGCCGCGTGGAAGTGCGCCTGTATGGCTCGCTGTCCGCCACCGGCGTGGGCCACGGCACCGACCGCGCGGTGATCATGGGCCTGATGGGCGAATGGCCGGACCGCATCGACCCGCGCGAGATCGAACCGCGCATGGCGCAACTGCGCAGCTCCGGCCAACTGCTGCTGGCCGGCAGCCGGGCGATCCCCTTCGACTGGGTGCGCGACATGCGCCTGCTCGAAGAGAACCTGCCCTACCACCCCAATGCCATGCGCCTGACCGCCATCGAAGGCGACCACGTGCTGCACAGCGACACCTACTACTCCATCGGCGGCGGCTTCGTGGTCGACGAGGAACAGGCCGCCTCCGGCAGCCTCGACACCGACAACACCGTGCTGCCCTACGATTTCGCCAGCGCCGCCGAACTGCTCATGCTCTGCCGCCGCCACAACCTGCGGATTTCCGAGCTGATGATGGCCAACGAGCGCATGTGGCGCAGCGAAACCGACATCCGCGAAGGCCTCAAGGTCATCTGGCAAGCCATGCGCGACTGCGTGAACAACGGCCTCAGCCAGGAAGGCATCCTCCCCGGCGGCCTCAACGTGCAGCGCCGCGCCGCGCGCCTGCACCGCAACCTGCAGGAAATCGGCAAGCCCAACGTCATCGGCTCGACCCTCTCCGCCATGGAATGGGTCAACCTCTTCGCCCTGGCGGTGAACGAGGAAAACGCCGCCGGCGGGCGCATGGTCACCGCGCCCACCAACGGCGCGGCCGGCATCATCCCGGCGGTGCTGCATTACTACATGCGCTTCAACCCCGACGCCAGTGACGACGACATCACCAATTACTTCCTCGCCGCCGCCGCCGTCGGCATCCTGTGCAAGAAGAACGCCTCCATCTCCGGCGCCGAGGTCGGCTGCCAGGGCGAGGTGGGCTCCGCCTGCGCCATGGCCGCGGCGGGCCTGGCCGAAGTGCTCGGCGCCACGCCCGAACAGGTGGAGAACGCCGCCGAGATCGGCCTGGAGCACAACCTGGGCCTCACCTGCGACCCGGTCGGCGGCCTCGTCCAGGTGCCCTGCATCGAGCGCAACGCCATCGCCGCGGTGAAAGCCATCAACGCCGCGCAGATGGCCCTGCGCGGCGACGGCCAGCACTTCATCAGCCTCGACCAGGTGATCCGCACCATGCGCAACACCGGCGCCGACATGCACGACAAATACAAGGAAACCTCGCGCGGCGGATTGGCCGTCAGCATCATCGAATGCTGACCCGCAATCGACCACGCGCGACCCGGCGCGCCCCCCGATGGCGCAAGCGGTACGCCCGTCCCGACACCCTGTGAGGCGTTACCGTTCCGGGCACAGTACCGCCCGTCGCGTGACCGGTGAGTGCTACCAAAAACCCCAGGCCACGATCCATGCGTATTTGCGACCTTCGAGGGGTCGCAATCCGGACCTGCAAAAACGGCATTCCCATGCCGTTTTCTTTTTTAATTGAACAGCCATTCAACCTAGGCACGGCATTTGCCTTGTTAATAGGCAGAGAGAACAGAGGAGCCGCCCGGGCCACCCCCGAGGCCGACTCCCGAACAGAACAACAAGCATAAGAAACGCCTCCAGCGAGGCGACTGTGACTAGCGTGAGGTGATCCAATGAATGCGTTCAATCCCGGAGTTCCCCCGCAAAACCGAGCTCCGCAGTCCATCGGCTTCCTGCTGCTGGACAACTTCACCCTGATCTCCCTGGCCTCCGCGGTGGAACCGCTGCGCATGGCCAACCAGCTATCCGGTCGCGAGCTCTACCGCTGGCACACCCTCAGCCTCGACGGTCGCCAGGTCTGGGCCAGCGATGGCCTGCAGATCACCCCGGACGCAGCCTGCGACAGCGCCCCGCAGATGGACACCCTGATCGTGGTCGGCGGCGTCGGCATCCAGCGCAGCGTCACCCGCGAGCACACCACCTTCCTCCAGGCCCAGGCGCGCCTGGGTCGCAAGCTCGGCGCCGTGTGCACCGGCAGCTGGGCCCTGGCCCGCGCCGGCCTGCTCGACGGCTACGACTGCTCGGTGCACTGGGAATGCCTGGCCGCCATGCAGGAAGCCTTCCCCCGCGTGGCCATGAGCACCCGCCTGTTCTCCATCGACCGTAACCGCTTCACCTCCTCCGGCGGCACCGCGCCGATGGACATGATGCTGCACCTGATCGGCCGCGAGCACGGCCGCGAACTCTCCGCGGCGATCTCCGAGATGTTCATCTACGAGCGCATCCGCAACGAGCAGGACCACCAGCGCGTGCCGCTCAAGCACATGCTCGGCACCAACCAGCCCAAGCTGCAGGAAATCGTCGCGCTGATGGAAGCCAACCTCGAGGAGCCCATCGACCTCGACGAACTGGCCGTCTACGTCAACGTCTCGCGCCGCCAGCTCGAGCGCCTATTCCAGAAGTACCTGCACTGCTCGCCGTCGCGCTACTACCTCAAGCTGCGCCTGATCCGCGCGCGCCAGCTGCTCAAGCAGACCTCGATGTCGATCATCGAAGTCGCCTCGGTGTGCGGCTTCGTCTCCACCCCGCACTTCTCCAAGTGCTACCGCGAATACTTCGGCATCCCGCCGCGCGACGAACGCCAGGGCCAGCCCATCGGCCAGCCGGTCATGGTCATGCCGATCCCGCAGGACCTGGCCCTCATGCCCAACTCCTCGGCCATCTCCGCCCTCAGCCAGGCTCAGGGCGAGTCCACCTTCGCCAGCGTGCGGGTGCTCTGACGACACCCCCGGAGCAACACGAAGGGGAGGCCACCGGCCTCCCCTTTTTCATTCCTGTGACGCATGACTCCCCATCATTCAGATTCGTCTGAATCGCAAAGCGCCCTGAATCTCGCAGTCTCCGAACGGTCGGCCCAAGCCGGCAAGCTTCGGAGCCACGAGACACATGGATACCGCCCTCGAATACCTGGCGCGGCGCACGCGGGATCTGTACCGCACGGCCATCGAACTGAACCGCTCGGCACTGACCGGCATCCAGTTGCTGCGCCAACTCGAACGCCTGCGACCAGAAATCTTCGACGTCAGCCGGCAGCTCGCCGACCTCCTTGGCGAACAGACTGAAGCGCTCGCCCAGGCGCGGGCCGACAAGGCGCAAAGGCTCATCCTCGCCCTCCACCGCCGACTGCTCAGCGGCTACTGGCACTTGCTGCGCACCCGCCGCGCCGAGCGCAAGACCGCCGCCCTGCTGATGCAACGCATGGTGCGCAGCCTCCAGGAAATCCACTTCAACTGCCTGCAGAACCAGCATCCGGCACCGCCCGGCCTGTGGCACCTGCTGCACCAGCTCTACGGGCGCGCCCTGCGGCTGGAAGTCCAGCACCTGCCCATCAGCGACGGCGAAGCCTTCGAGCCGCGCAGCCAGACCATCGCGGATGGCTACCTGCATTGCCTGCTCGTCGCCGGCTCACGGCCTTTGGAGATGCCCGCACAGAGTCTGCCGGCGCTGATCGAATCCACCCAGGTATTCGCCTCCATCGTGCACATCCGGCCGGAACAGCCGGGCGACACCTGGCGGCTCGACCGCGACAGCGACCGTCCCTTCCACGATCCGGGCGCCGCGAGCAGCAGCGGCCTATCCCTGAAGCTCGACGAGCTGCTGGACATGCTCAAGCGCTTCGTTGCCGCCAGCCAAGGCGACGCGGGTTTCGATCTCAACGTCCATCTGCTCGCCTGCTGGGGCACGACAGAGGCGGGCCCCTGGCAGGTCTGCCGAGGCATCCCGGCCCTGCTGGCCCACCTCGGCGCCGCCGAGGACACCCGCCTCGATGCCCGTCACTTCGAGCGCCAGCGACACGACAGCGACGTCTGGTCCCGGCACACCAGCGGCCGCGGCGGGCTGGACGAACTGGTCGCGCACCAGGACAACATCGAATTCAGCCTGCCCGTGCCCCATCCCGACCTTCCGCCCACCCTATCGCTGGTCCGGCCCCACACGAGCGGGCAGCATTTCAGTGGCCACTGGGAAGAGACTCCGCCACCGAGCATTGGCGAACTGCTGGGCGTCCTCCTGTCTCGCGGCGGCGCCTGGCAACTGGCACAGGTGGAAAGCCTCCGCCTGCTCGGAGGCGACCGCTATGAACTGCGTGGCACCTGGCTGTCCGTACAGCCGCGCCCGTGCCGACTCAGCCTGCGCAGCAAATTCCAGGAAAGCGCTCCCCACCACGCCCTGCTGCTCCCCGACGCGAACCCACTCCGCGTGCTCTGCCCGACACTCCCGCTGGACGCGGGCCGAAAGGTGATCGTGGAAGATCAAGGCCGCCCCTACATGGCCTTGCTGGGAGAACCGACCGGCAACACCTTCCCGCTCACACCACTGGAAGTGGCCGCCGACCTGCCTTGAAGGCAGAGCGGTACCAGGGGCGATCACAACGCATTGGGACGGAAAAAAGGGACCGGAAAAAGGGGGCAGGTTTATTTTCTGTACTCTAATTCGGACTCACCAGAAAGTTATAGAATGGAAAATAAATCTGTCCCCATGCAGTCCCCAGAACCTCAGATCGCACACAAAAAAGAGGGCAGATTTACTTTCCAAATACTGACCATGACCCTCCAAATATTTAGAGTAGAAGGATACACCCGCTTTCCCTTAATTCGCACCTTTTTCCCAATCCACAATATCTCTTCTGAGCATAAACGGAACAATTATCCACCCCATCCAAATAATAAATGACAAAAGCAGCGAGAAGAAAACATATCCACGCCCAACAATTCCAATTCGACGCGCAAGAAATAGACAGTAAACACTCACTGGGATTGACATCAAGAAAACAATTACAGAAAAGAACAATACTGCAACAAAATCCAGCTTAAAGAATATGGCAATCGAACCCCCAACGCTAAAAACTGCAAATGAGAAGCTCAAGAGAAACAAGGATACTTTATTGGCAAGAATCAACGCGCGCATAAATAACCCCAGTAAATACAGGCAATTATAGATTTTACTCCCACACTCCAACCCTGGCTCACAAGGCAGATTGTGGCTGAAAACTAAAACTTTCCACTCTTCCGCCGTCCACACGCTCAATTATAACCAAGCCGCCTTTTAGCTTTATAGCAGCCGTTGATTGCTATTGCCTTTTCATAAAACTCATTACGTCTTCCGCGATCTCTGTCTCCCTGTAAGCGATAGATTTCTGCTTGAAAATCGAGGCTGCCCCCCCAAGGCATCGCAAACCCTTCTGGAGCTTTCTCTCTGCATTCAAATTGAATTGCGGGCTGCGGGTAATATTTCTCATAAACTGCGGCTTCGCTTATTACATTTTTCAAGTTAAAAATAAAATCCTTCTGCCCCGGGAAGTCCCAACATGCATTCGAAAATATAAGAGCTGACGGCGCAAATCCGTGCGCAAAGCTTCTCTGGACCAATGGGCAAACTTTTGCTCTTGTTTCATCAATAGAATAATTAAAAAGATAGTAGAGAAGTGCCAGTCTATATTGCGCCACCGGATGTCCAAGCTCTGATGCCTGCTCTAGCAAAGGAATCGCCGATGCAATAAATCCCCCTGCTTCCTCAGATAGTTCTAAACCGCGCCTTTTGTCTTCAGCGTTGGCCTGGGGAAAATTAAATGGTACTGCTTCTAGCTTGCTATGTGCTTGCTGCAAATAAGGAATAGCTTTTTGATAAAGCTCTTCACTATGAGCATCAATACGGAATCCCTGAGCAGCGCACACGTATGGCAGAACACTTACAAATACCGCACCACATAATAAACCGGCTCGCACTTCAGGCCCCCTGAAAGAGAAAAATAAAAGAAAAAATGGGAAGATTTATTTTCTGCACTCTAATCCTGACTCTCCAGCCCGTTTTAGAGCAGGAAAAATAAATCTGTCCCCTTTCTTCTTACTGAGCGACTGAGCCTTCATCCCTTTGAGATAAATACCACCCAAGTCTTCAAGGCTGACTCGAACTCCTCAAGCTCAAGCATCGCGCTGCAGCGTTCGTCATACAGCGAGTGAAGGATTACCTGCCCAAGGGTCAACATGACCGCCCAGGCATCACGACTCCAATCGAGGCGATCGGCAGCGCCCAACTTCACTTGCCGGACTCTTGCCAAGCCTTCCTCCAGCCAAGGCACACTGGATTCGTAACCATGGCCGCCATCGTCCATCAGCAAACAAGCGAGGATATCCACACCATCGTCCGTTAGGACGTCGGAGCTGCAGGCGGGCTCACGCGCATGGTTTACGTCCGGCCAGAAAACTCTAAGAACATGTTGCTCATTGAGACCCGCTCAAGAATCAATGCATAGCGCAACAGGAAGTCGTTTATATCAATAAGCACAAGGAAAAAGGGGCAGATTTATTTTCTGAACTTTAACCTCGACTTGCTAGCAAGATTTAGAGTAGAAAATAAATCTGTCCCCTTGTGCCCCCACCATCAGATGGAGAGGGTGGTTTTGAACTTGCACAGGCCGGTATTTTCAACCTTTGACGGTTTCATCCCATTCAAAATACGGATCGATGGAGTACTCTATTGATGCTCTTTTCAGAATATCTATAACCCTTATAATATCGGGAGCCTGTCCGGAAAAAATCAAAAAATCACCTTTTTTAAGCATCTCCCTAGAACTTAATAAATTAGATGAAGTTATTTTCGCCACAGCCATTACATGAGACTTATCCCTGTAATCCCCGCGGCAGGTTATTTTATATATGCGCTCATCCAAATATATCGGCGATATATTGGTAGTAACTATAGACCAGCCACATTTTTTACATATCAACCCTTGAGAACTTCCACTTCTTAAGGGTTCCAAAATGCTCCCGCAAGACTCACATTTTTTTTCACAGCTGTATGATTTCAATTTTTCTTTCCAGGTGTAAATATTTTAAATTTACCTTGCCTATTTAAATCTGGAACATTAAAAAGCACAGAACTTGGATCTAACGATGCCCTAGGGGCAACAACTATTCTGCCGTCACCATATGCCCATACTAAATCAGTAGGGGCTTTCACTGGAACCCCCATTTTGTTTGCTAGGTTCTGAGCAAATCCAGCATCGCAAGCGCCTGTTTCACAGGATAGCAATCTTATAGGTTGACCATTATATCCCGGATTATTTTTTATAAGCTGAGAAACAATTCGCTGATCAGCCATCACCGTGCCCGTGGGAGTGACCACCTCAATCTTCTGTCTGCTTCCATGAGCCACAACGTCAAAAAATCCATCTGGATCAATTTCTTTTCTAAGCGAGGCATTCTTGAAGAACTGGTCAGAATCGCCCATAAAATTTGTTGGGCCAGGAGTGACTGAATCTTTTGTCGGGGTACGTTGTAGCCCGACCCCCCCCTTAAGCCCGGCAAGAGCGGCTGTTATTGCTTGCAACTGCATTGCGGTATCATAACGACTGGCTGCGGTTTCCCAGCTTATATTTGATGCTTGCGCTATCACGGAAATTGCTTGGTCTCGAGTTACACTTCCCGCATCCAGTCCTACCAAGATTTTCTCTAAATTTTCAGCATCTTTTGGATATAAGTCTTTGTAAAGAAGTGAGTACGTAACATTTTCACTGAACTTCTGCAGCGCTTCTTGTGCGGGTCCAACTAACCGACCACATGTGGTGCTACCTTTATTTCCATTAGTACAGGCAAGGCTTATTGCTTCATCACGAGTTTTATCCTTTATCTTGATAGCGATGAGCTCGTCTTCTTCCGCTTTCGACAGCGTCCCTAAAAGCTGTTTGCGCTCTAGGATGGCTTTTCGCTCGGCTTCCGAAACACTGAGATAATTGTTTTCCACCACCGTCTTGCCGGCCCCGGCCGCAGACACAACCCCCGCGCTATCCCCCGTCGCCAAGCCACCCGCCATCCCCGCTGCGAGGGTGGAGAGCGCGGAAACGATCTGCCGTTCGCTCTCTGTCAGGTCTTCGGGCTTCTTGTTGGGGTATACCGTGGTCGCAATCAGCTCACCCGTCGCCGCCCCCGCTGCGCCGGCTACACCGGAGTTGCCTTGGGCGTTTGCCACGATGGCGCCGAGTACCGCCTGGGCCATGATGCGGGCGGTGTTGTTGTCACCAGTCTGCTTCTTGATCAGCGTCGCCACGTAGGGCGCTGAGGCCCCCGCCACGGCACCACCGATGTCGCCACCGGCGAGGTACTGCAGCGCAGCCGTGACGGCCTGCGCCGCCTTCTGGTAGTCGCTGCCAGTGCCGTACTCGCGCATCACATCCTGGTAGCCCTTGGAGTTGACCAGGGCCTCGTTGTACTGCTTGACGTCATCGGCCGAGGCGCCCTCACCCGGTGGGTATTTGCCCTCTTTCTCCAGCGCCTTGCGCCCTTCCTCCTTCGCCTTGATCTCGCCATTGGTGCGAATGATGTCCATCGACTGCCGGCCGATGTCGGCGATCAATTGCACTTCCTGCAGGCGGCGCTGCTCCTTCTCCTTGTCGAAGATGGGGCTGATGCTGCCGTTGGCGTGCTCCACGTCGCGGCTCAGACTGGCCACGTCCTGCACCTGGCTGGCCGGGTCGCGGATATCGATCGTGCCGGCACTGATGGCCGAGCGCGTGGTGCCGCTGGCACTGTCGCCGTGGGTGTAGGCCACCAGCATGCCGCTGGGCATGTTGCTGATGAATTGGCCGCTGCCATCGCTTCCACTGCTCAAGCCAATGCTCTGCTGCTGGCTCTGGTAATGGGCTTTGTTGTCGATCGCGCTCCAGCCCAAGCTGCCGGTGCTCAGACGATTCTTGTCGGCCTCGGCCGTGCTGGCGATGACGGCGCCGTCGAGTTGGGTGTGGTTGCCCACCTCGATCTGGAATCCCCCCTTTCCGGCATACAGGCCCGTTTGCTCCTGTACGCTGTCATAGGTCGAATGGAGCTTGCTTTGGCTGACGCTGACATTGGCGCTGCCGCCGGAACCGATGATGGCGACACTACCGCCGACGCTGGCGTTCTTCTGGGTGGAGTCGTAGTCATCGCTGTCTTGCAGGCTTTTCAGTGTCAGGTCGCGCCCAACCTTGGCGGTGATCTGGTCGGCGTTGACCTGGGCACCCGTCAGGTTGGCGTCGCGCCCGCTGACCAGACTGGCTCTGCCGCCCGCATCCAGGGTTGTCTCCGTCCAGGTTGTACCGTTGCCCTTTTCCTTGCCGCTGCCCTGATTGACGCTGGCGAAGACGCTCAGCCCCGCGCCGCCCTCATTGCTGTAGCCCAGGCTTATGCCAACGGCGCCGCCGCTGCTCTTGTTCTTGCCGTCGAGCTTCTGGGTATTCGCGGCGGCTTCCAGGTTGATGTCGCGGTTGGCGGCCAGCAGCAGGTCGTGGCCGGCCTTGAGCTGGCTGCCCTGGATGCGCACGTCGCCGTCCTGACCTACTGCTCCACTGCCGGTGGCGAGAATGTTGAGGTTGTTGCCGGCCGTCAGGGTGCTTCCCTGGCTGACGCTTTGTTGCTGGGTCTGCCGCGAGCTGGACTTCTGTGAGCCGAGCGATGCGCTGATGCCGAAGTACTGGATAGCACCGCCCTGCTGCGTGCCCTGCTGGGCCGCCTGCCAGGCTTGAACACCGGTCAATCCTGCTTTCACACCCTGCAGGGCGGCAAGCCGGCTGTCGTCTTCGCTGCGGGCCTGCTTGGAGGTCTGGTACGCCGAGTCCAGGGCGCTGCCGACACTGCCAGAAAGAGCGAGGGTCAGGCCGCTGGTCTTGCTCTTGTGGGTCTGCTCGCTGCGGTTCTCGTTCTGCGCGGCGAGGATGCTCACGTTCTGGCCGATGAGGTTGATGTCCTTGCCGGCGACGACGTCGGAGCCGCGAATGGTGAGGTCCTTGCCGGCCTGGATGTCGACATTGCCGAGTACGCTGCCGATGGTGCTGCCGCGGGTCTGCTCCGTGTGGTCGTCCTGGGTGGTTTTCAGGCTGCTGGAACCGACGGTGAAGCCGATCCCGCCGCTGCTCATCACGCCGGACTTCTTCTTCGACTCGGCGTGGCTGGTGTCGACGCTTTCGGTCGCGCCATCGATGAGCACGTTGCGCCCGGCCAGCAGGCTGGTGCCGTTGGTGGAAGCGACGTCGCTGCCTTGCACGGCGATGTCCTGGCCGGCGCGGATGGCGATCTTGTCGGCACTGACCAAGGAGCCGGCCTGGGTGGTGCTACTGCTGCTGTCGACGCGGGTCTTGGTGGTGCTGGAGAGCCCGGAGCTGCTGGTCTTGGTCTTGCGGTAGTAGCTGTAGTCGCTGTCCTGCTCCGAGACCAGGCTGACATCGCGCGAGGCATACAGATAGGCCTCGCCCGAGGCGCTGACCTTGCTGGCCTTGAGGGCCAGGTCCTGCCCGGCAGCAATGTTGACGTCGCCGCCGGCGGTCAGCTCGGTGCCCTGCTGCTCGACATGGTCCTTCTGGCTGCTGATCTTGCGCGTGTTGCTATAGCTGTGGCTCTCATCCGCCGCCGAAGCGAGGGTGACGTCGCGGCCGGCGCTCAGCGCCGCGTCGCGGGCAGCATCAAGGCGGCTGGCAACGGCGTTGAGGTCGCGCCCGGCGCTGATGTCGAGGTCGCGCCCGGCGCTGGCTTCGGCGCCCAGCTGGGTGGTGGTTTCGCTGTAGTAGCGGCGGCCGTTGAGCTGGCCGTTGGTGACTTCTACCGAGGCGATGTTGACGTCGCGATCGGCGCCAATGAACAGGTCGCCACGGCTCTGCAGCACGCCACCGAGGTTGCTGACGTCACGCCCGGCGCTGATGTCGAGGCTGCCCGCGGCCTCGATGCGGGCGGCGCTGTCGGCGAAGCTGGTGGTCCAGGTGCGGTTGGCGCTCTGCGCGCTGTCGATGCGGGTGACGCTGCGTTCGTTGATCACGTCGCCGGTCAGCGCGGTAAGGCTGACGTCAAGCCCGGCGATGATGCCGCCGGCGGCGTTGCGGATGCTGTCGTCGGCAAGCAGGTCTAGGCGGTTGCCGGCCTGTATCAGCCCGCTGTTGCTCAGGTTGCTGGCACTGGCGCTGAGGTTGTTGCTGGCGCGCAGGGTGCCGGCGTTGTTGAGTGCGCCGCCGCTGATGAGGGTGACGTCCTGGCCCTGGATCAGCGCGCCGGTGGAGCCGAGGCGGTTCTCGGCCTGGGCGAGGTAGAGCACCGGGACGAGAACCTTCTCGCCGTTCACTTCGGCTTCTTCGAGCCAGACGATGTCGTGGGTCAGGGCCGCGACCTGCTCGGCGGAGAGGCCGACGCCGACGGAGAGCTGCAGGCTGTCCTTGTAGGCGATGGCGTTGTCCATCAGGTAGCGGAACAGGGCTTCGTCGCTGGCCATACCGTCGATGAAGCGCTGGCCGGTGCGCGCGGCCACGGCCTGCTGGATCAGGCGCTGTTCGTAGAGGCCGTCGCCAAGGCGCTTCTGGGATTTGTCCGGGTCGTAGCCGAGCTGGCCGAGCAGGTAGTCGGAGCTCAGGAAGCTCTTCAGGCTGGTGAGCTCGGGGTTGGTCTCGATCAGGTACTTGTGGCTGTTGCTGGGGGTTGCGCTGCTGGGCAGCCCCTGCACGCGCGGGATGTCAAAGCCGTTGCCGGCGGTGGCATTGGCGGTGGATGCGCCGCCACCCAGGGCGACACTGTCGGCCCCGCCAACGGCGCCGCCCAGCGCCTGCTCGCGCTGGCCTGTGCCGAGGTTCTGGCCGTTGAAGGCGAGCTCCCCGGCGCCCTGCACGCTGCCAGCCGCACCGCCGCTGCCTTGCTCGCCGCTCAGGCGGAACAGGCCGTTGCTGCCGGTGGGCAGGCTGAAGCCCGGCAGGGTGATGGGGTTGACCTGCTGCTGGGCGAGGTCGGGCGGCAGTTGCGAGTTGATCGGCACCACGGTGGCGACCGGGCTGGCGCCAATGGCGGTGTCGCCGGTCTTCTGGCCCGGATTGACGAAGGTGTAGTTGTTGCGGATGACGCTGTTGTTGATCTCGTTGGCGGCGGTGATGTTGACGTTGCCCGCGGCCTGGATGATGCCCGCGTAGCTCTGGTCGCCGCTGTTGAGCTGGGTGGTCGAACCGTACTGCGGGTATTCCTTTTCGGTACGGGCAATGAAATGGCTGAGGGCGCTGGCGAGGCCGGCCGGGTCGTTGACGTAGTTCGGGCTATCGATCCAGTACTGGTCGGTGAAGGCCTTGGCTTCGTTGCTGCGGCTGGCGTGGTCGCGGGTACGCTCGGAGCGCAACACCCGCAGGGTTTCGGTTTCGCCAGTGACGACGCCTTCGTTGCTCAGGCTGGCGACATTGGCGTAGAGGTTCTGCCCAGCGCTGATGACGCTGCTGGCGTTGATGATCGAATCGCCCAGCAGGTTCAGGTTGCCGCCCGCGCTGATGGAGGAGGCGGCGCTGGCCTGGAGCACTTCGAGCTTGTCGCGCTCGGTGACCTCCCAGACCTGGTTTTCCTTGCCGCCACTGCAGTCGGCGTTGTTGTCGTTGAAGTACTTGTAGCAGCTGACTTCGATGATCTGCGCGGTGTACTTGCCGGCGTTGTTGACCACCAGCACCACGCGCTGGTTGTTCAGCGCGCCGACGTTCAGGCTCATGTCGCCCTGGCTCTCCAGGGTGGCGGAGAGATTGTCCAGGCTGGCGGCGCGGCCGCCGTTGTCATCACCGGCGAAGTCGAGGCTGCCGAGGCTGTAGATGTTGGCGAAGCGATTGGTGAGGTTCTGCGCGCGCAGCTGCATGTTGCCGCCGCTGAAGATCAGAGCGCCGTTGGGTTCGCCGTCGTTGCGCAGGTTCCCGGCGCTGAGACGCACGTCGCCGGCGCCGCCCAGGGTGCCGTAGTTGTTGAGGGTGCCGGCGTTGGCGCTGAGGTTGCCGCCTGCGGTGATACGGCCGCGGTTGTTCATCGTGCTGGCATTCAGGGTGACACCCTGGCCGCCGGCGAGGCTGCCGGTCAGGTCGATCAGGTTGGCGCCAAGGTTGAAGCTGCCGACGCTGGTGGTGCGGCCGACACCGCTGTAGGTGCCGCCCAGCTGGACATCGAGGCTGCCATCACTGGCAATCAGCCCATCGTTGACCCAGTTGCCGCCACGGCCGACGAAGCTCTGCGCAGCCAGCAGCTGGCCGGTTACGCCCTGGTTGAGCTGGCCGATATCCAGGTCCAGGTTGCGCGCCTGGATGATGGCGTTGTTGGTCCAGCTGGCGGCCTGGTAGGTGAGGCTGCCGTTGGAAGTGAAGTTGCCGCCGGCCTGGCCGGCCTGGGCGAGGTCGATGCCAAAGGTGCCGGTGCCGACGTGGAGCACGTTGCCGCCGCCGTTCTGCAGGGCGCCGGTCTGCAGGGTCAGGTCCTGGGTGGCGCTTTCGATACGGCCGAGGTTGTTGTTGAGCAGGCCGCCACTGACGATCGTCATCTGGCTCGGGTTGGCCGCGCGCAACAGGCTGCCGGGCGCCTGGCCGAGCGCGCGAATGGCGCCGACCACGTTGTTGATGCTGGCGGCGCCGAGGGTCAGGTTACCGCTGCTTTCGATCAGGCCGAACTGGTTGTTCAGCGCGCCATTCAGGCTGGCATCGAGAGTGCCGGCGCCGATCTTGCCACCCTGATCGAGGGCGGCGCCGCCGTTGAGCAGCTGGTTGCCGCGCAGGTAGAGCAGGTTGCCGGCATAGAGGCCGCCGCCCTGGTTGTTGAAATCGGTGGTGCTGATGCGGTTGTCACCGCTGACCGCCGAGAGGTGGCCGGCGCGGTTGTCGATGCCGGCCGTGGCGGTGATATCGATGGAGTTGGCCTGGGTGGTGCCGGCGTTGTTGCTGAACTGGCCGGTGAACAGCGTGAGGTTGCCGTTGGCGGCGTTGATGACGCCACCGCCGCTGTTGTCGAGGCTGGCGCTGCCCAGGTCGAGCTGGCCGGTCTGGCTGATGATGCGACCTTTCTGGTTGCCGACGGCGCCCGCGGCGCGGAGGGTGGTATCGCCCTGGCCCTGCAGGGTGCCGCCGGCGTTGTCGAGGCTGGCGGCAGTGACGTCGAGCTGGCCGGCCTTGCTGAACACCAGGCCGTCCTGGCCGTTGAGCAGCTCGGCGGTGAGCTGCAGGGTCAGGTCGTTCTGCGCGGCCACGGTACCGCCGGCGCTGTTGTCGAAGCGCCCGGCAAGAACCTTGAGCAGCCCCTGGCTGGCGAGCTGCCCGCCACGGTTTTCCAGGCTGCCGACGCTCAGGTTGAGCGGGCCGCCGCTGGCGATCTTCGAGCCGGCGCCGTTGTTCAGTAGCGCGCCGAGCAGGCCCAGGCGCAGGGCGCCCTGGCTGACCAGACTGCCGCCGCCGTTGTTCAGGCTGGCGGCGTCGTAGTCGATGCTGGCGGCGCTGATCTGCCCGGCACGGTTATCCACAGCCTTGGCGCTGCCGGTCAGGCCGCCCTGGGCGCTGAGCAGGCCGCCGTTGCTGTTGTCCACGTCGCCGCCCACGGTCAGGCCGAGCCCGCCCTGGGTGGAAACGATGCCGCCGGCGTTGTTCAAGCTGCCGGCGTCGAGAGTGAGGTTGCCTTTGCTGACCAGCGCGCCAGCGCCGTGGTTGTCGAGCGCGCCGCTGACCGTCAGGGCCAGCGCGCCATCGCGGCTGGAGAGTGTGCCGCTGGCACTGTTGTCCAGGCTGGCGGCGTTGACCGCCAGGCCTTGCCAGCCGGAGAGCAGGCCCTGGTTGGCGTTGCGCAGTGCGTTTGCGTTCAGCACGAGCTGGCCGGCGCTGATGATCCGCCCGCTGTCGCCGTTGTCGAGGGTGCCACTGGCAGTGAGGACGAAGCCCTGGCTGGCGGAGATTTCCCCGCCACGGTTGTCGAGGTTGCCCAGGCCGTTGATCTGCAGGGCGCCGGCTGCGCTGAGCAGGCCGCCGCGGTTGTCGAAGTCGCCGCGCTGGGCACCGTTGCCCAGGTCGAGGGTGACCTTGCCTTCGCCGATCAGTGCGGCCTGGCGCTGGATCAGTTGGGCGACGATCAGGTGCAGGTCGCCCTTGGCGGAGATTTCCCCGCCGAGGGTGGATTCGAGTTTGCCCCCGCGCAGGGTCAGCGCGCCCTGGCTGGTGATCAGCCCGCCAGGTTTGCCGGCGGCGCTGGCGCCGTTGAGGAGGTTGCCGGCGCGGAGGTCGAGCCGTTGCGCGCCGCTGATCACGCCGTCGCGGTTGTCGAGGTCGGCGGTGCTGGCGTCGAGACGGCCCTGGGCGAGCAGGCGGCCGTCGCGGTTGTCGGTAGTGCCGGTGGCCAGCAGCAGGTCGCCGCTGGCGGAAAGCAGCCCGCCCTGGTTGTTCAGGCTGGCGCTGCCGACATCGAGCTTGCCGCCGGCGACCAGCGCGCCGTCGCCGTGGTTGTCCAGCGCGCCCTGGCTGCGCAGCAGCAGGTCGGCCCGGCTGGCGAGGGTGCCGCCCTGGCTGTTGTCCAGGCCGGCGGCAGTGACGCTGAGGCCGTTGTTGCCGGAGAGCACCCCGGCGTTGCTGTTGTTCAGCGCGCCGCTGGTAAGAGTCAGGCGGTCGCCGGAGAGAATCTTGCCGCCCTGGTTGAGCAGCGCCCCGGTGGTGAGGGCGAAGGCACGCTCGCTGGAGACTTCCCCGCCGCGGTTGTCGAGGCTGGCGACGTTGCGCAGCAGCAGCTGGCCGGGGCTGCCGAGCAGACCGCCGGCGTTGTTCAGGGCGCCGCCCTGCAGGTCCAGGTCCACACCCCCTTGGCCGACCAACTGGCCGCCGCCGTGCTGGTCGAGCCCCATGACCCGCCCGTCGATGACGCCGCGCGCAGACAGGCTGCCGCCCTGGCTGTTATCCAGCTGGGCGGTGGCGAGGTGGATGGCGGCGTCGGTGACGATGCGGCCCTGCTGGCTGTTGTCGAGCCTGGCGCCCCGCACGCTGATGTCGCCAGCGGCGCTGAGCACGCCGCCGGCGTTGTTCAGGTCGGCACCGGCGAGGTCGATGCTGTCGTCGCTGAGCAGCTTGCCGCCACGGTTGTCGAGGGCGCCGGCCAGGCGGGAGAACAGCAGGCCGGCGCTGGAAACCGCGCCGCCGCGGTTATCGAGGCTGCCGGCATGGAGGGTAAGGCCGCCCTGGCTCAGCACGGAGCCATTGCCGCTGTTGTCGAGGGCGCCGGCCAGCTGCAGCCAGACGCTCGTCTGGCTGCTCACCCGGCCGCCCTGGCTGTTGTCCAGGCTCTGCCCGGTCACGCTCAGGCCGTCGCGGCCGGCCAGGGTGCCGGCACGGTTGGCGATGCGCTGCACCTGCACATCCAGGCCGGCGTCGCCGATGACCTTGCCGGCACCGTTGTCCAGGCTGGCAGCCTGCACGGCCACCTTGTTGCGGCTGGACATTTCACCGCCCTGGTTGAGCAGGCCGGTGCCTTTTACCGTGACGCCGTTGTTGGCGGCGACGAGGCCGCCGTTGCGGTTGTCCAGCTGCCCGGCTTCGAGGCTCAGCGCGCCCTGGGCAAGCAGTTCGCCGCCCTGCTGGCTGAAGCTGTCCGCCTTGGCCAGCACGTCGCCCTTGGCGCTCACGCTGCCCTGGGTATTGTTCACCTGACCGGCATTCAGGCGCAGTGCCGCGCCGCTGTCGAGAGCGCCGCGCTGGCTGTTGTCCAGCTGGCCGACGTCGATCTTCAGCTCGCCCAGGCTGCTGATCACGCCCAGCGCGCTGTTGTTCAGGCTGGCGCCGGAGAGGGTGACGCCCGCATCACCGACCACCAGCCCGCCCCGGTTGTCGAGGCTGCCAGCCTGCACGCCGAGCGCGGCCTTGGCCGAGACCAGGCCATCGCCCTGGTTGTCGAGCGTCTGCTGGACGCGGGCCTGCAGGGTGCCATTGCTGAGCAGGTTGCCCTTGCCGCTGTTGTCGAGGCTGTCGAGGGTGAAGTCCAGCGACTGCTCGGCAGAGAACAGTCCGAGACGGTTGTCCAGCGCGCCACCGGTGACCTGAAGGCGGTTGGCGACGGCCTGACCGTTGCGGTTGTCCAGGCGCGCGGCGTTCAGGTTCAGCTGGTTGCTCGCCAGCAGGCGCCCCTGGCGGTTGTCCAGGCTGGCGGCGCTGACGCGGGTGTCGGCGCCCTTGAGCGCGCCGCCCTGGTTGTCCAGGGTGCCGCTGGCGTTGGCGTCGAGGTTGCGGCTGGCGACCACGCTGCCGCTGTTGCGCAGGTTCTGCGCGGTGATGGCCACGTCGCCCTGGGCGTTGCGGCTGTTGTCCGGGTTGACGCCGGCTTCGACCACGCCGCTGTTGCTGACCTGCGCGGCGGTCAGCGCAACACGCTGGCCGGCAGCGAGGCTCTGGCTGTTGCTGAGCTGGCCGTTGGCGCTCAGTTCGGCGCTGCCCGTCGCGTAGGTCGGGCCGGTGAGCGCGATGTCGCTGGCCTTGGCGCGCAGGCTGCCGGCGGTGCTGGTCTGCGCCAGGCTCAGTTGGCCATTGGCATCGATCTGGATGTCGCCGCCGCTGGCGGCCATGTTGCCGGCCAGCTTCACGCCCACGCCCTGCTCGGTGCCCACCAGGCGGATGGCGCCGGCGTACATGCCGCCCAGCGCCGAGCTGTCGATGGCCAGTTGCGGCTTGGCGCTGCCGTCATCGGCCTTGGCGCTGGCGGCGAGGGTTTCGGCGTCCACCTGGTTGCGCCCGGTCACCACCGTGAGCTGCTTGGCGTAGAGGTCGGCGTTGAGCTTGGCGCTGCGGGTGATCAGTTCGAACTGGTCGAGGTTGCTGGCGTTGAGGCCGGCGCCTTCGATGGCGATCTCGCCGCCGTCGACGTCGTAGCCGCGCAGGCGCTCGCCGTCCATCATCGGCTTGCCGGTGGTCAGCGTGGCGCGCGGGGTGTTGATGAAGCCGCAGCCGTTGCAGGTGATGCCGTGGGGGTTGGCGACGATGACATGGGCGGACTGGCCGGCCACTTCGGTGTAACCGCGCAGCTGCGAGGGGTTGGCCCCGGTGACTTCGTTGAGGATCTTCTGCGCCGCGCCGCCCTTGAGGTTGGGGTTGCCGACGATGATCCCGCCCAGCTGCGTGGACTGCGTCTTGCCGGTGGCGTTGTTGAGGATCAGGCCGTTCTGCCCGACGTTGTAGTCGGTGAACTTGTTGTGCGAGAGGCCCGCGCCGTTGGGCGTGGCGATGTTCACCACGGGTACGCCGTTGCCCGCCGCGCCCAGGTGCGTATTGCCACCGGCTGCCGCGTCCACCGCCAGCTCGGCCGCTGCCGCGACGATGGGATTGAGGATCAGGATGCCGGCCAGGACACTGGCGATGGCTTGATACAGCGGGTGGCGTACGTCCATGTATGACTCCTTCACGACCCTGCAGCGGCAAGGTTGTTCAGATCGAAACTTGACCGGCCGGCTTCCGCCGGCCGCATTGCACAGGCAGGGTGCCGGCGCTCAGGAGCGAGCGCCGGCACGCGGGTCAGTCGCTGCCAAATTTCGGTGAGCGCGGACCGTACAGCAGGCCCGCCGGCCGCCCGGCCGAAAGCAGGCGCGCGCTGGTCATCCCGGCGATGGGATAACCCGCGTCGTCCACCGAGCTGCTGATGATCTGCTTCACCGCGGCGGTGATCAGCATGCCGACCAGGCCACCGTTGTTGCCGTTGTTGCCTTCCTCGCTGGAGGCCGTGGCGGAGCCGGTCCACAGCGTGGTGCCGCTCTTGAGATCGACCAGCTTGGCGGTGGCCGTCACGATGGTGGCGCTGCTGATCACCCGGTATTGCGTGCCGTACTCGCTGACCGTGACGTAGAGCCCGGCGTCGGCGCCGTAGATTTCCCGCAGCTTGGCCGGGGAAACCTGGTGGATATCCCCGGCATTGCTCAGGCCGTTCTGGCGGAAGGTCTCGTCCGCCAGCGCCACGGGCACCACGTAGTAGCCAGCCTCGGCCAAGGGGTAGGTCACCTGCGACAGCATGCTGTAGGTCGCTTTCACATCGGGCGATTCGTTCAGCGGCGGCAGCACCAGGATCGAGCGCGGCTTGGCCTGCTTGAATGCCGAGTAATCGACGGTCTTGGTCGGCGCACACCCCGCGAGCAGGGTCAGCAGCGAGAGGCCCATGACGAGCCGGGCAAGGCTGGCGCGCATCATTGGGCACCTCCGCGAGCGTTCTTCAGGAGGAAGTCCATGTAGGTGGCGGACTCCGGGAACAACGCCTTCTCGGTCTCGAATTCGCGAACCGTCTGGTCCTGCTTGCCGAGGCTGGAGTAGAGCAACCCGAGCTGCGCGTGATAGCCCGGCGGCACGGCGCCGTTCTTGGCCTTGATCTTCTGCAGGTCCGCTTCCAGCGCCTCCAGCTGGGACTCCTTCGAGTCGCCGGTGAAGTACTCGTGGACCTGCTCCTGATAGCCTTCCCACTGATACATCGTCTTCTGCCCCGCGCAGCCGCTCAGCGCCAGGGTCCCCGCCAACGCAGCTGCGCAGGCGACTGTCTTGCGTACCATATCCATGGTCATTTCCTACCTTCCCTGATTCAGTTCTGCGGCTTCCACGCACCGCTGTCGACAGCGTTGACCAGCTTGTTCACCGCCTCGCGCATCGCCAGGTCGAGGACCTTGCCATTGAGCGTGGAGTCGTAGCTGGCGGTACCGCCGAAGCCGATGATCTCGCGGTTGGACAAGGCGTACTCGCCGGCGCCCTGGGACGAATAGACCACCTCGGAGGTGGAGATGTTGACGATGTTCAGCGCCACCTTGGCGTAGGCCACCTGGGTCTTGCCGCGCCCCAGAATCCCGAAGAGCTGGCGGTCGCCGACTTCCTTGCGGCCGAACTCGGTAACGTCGCCGGTCACCACGTAGTCCGCACCTTTCAGGCGCTGCGCCTGGCCCTTGATGGCCGCTTCCTGCTGGATCTCGCCCATGTTGTCGCGGTCCAGCACGGTGAAGCGGTTGGTCTGCTGCAGGTGGGTGATGAGGATGGTCTTGGCCTGGCCGCCGAGGCGATCGACGCCGTCCGAGAAGATGCCGCGCATGTAGCTGGAGCGGTTGTCGAACTTGCCGACGGCGATGGGCGAACGCACACCGCTATAGGGGCGGCTGACGCTTTCGACCTGCTGTACCGGCAATGCAGTGGACGTCTCGGTGGCACAGCCCGACAACCCGGCCACCGCGACAGCCGCCAGGATCGGCAGCACTGCATCTCTTACGCTGTGTTTCATGTCACTCTCCTTGAAAAATCAGGCTGGCCAAGGGGGCGCCTGGGCGCCTCTTCCTTGGCTCAGAAGAACAGGTCGACGCGGAAATACACCGGGTGCTCGCGGCGCTCGATGATGTCCGGGCGCTCCAGCGAGCGCGCCAGGGTCACGGAGGCGGCGGCGTATTGCCCGCGGGCGCTGAATTCCACGCCGTGGCCGCTCATGCGTCCGGAAAGGCCCGGGTTGTAGCGGCCGTGCTCGATGGCGCCGACGTCGTAGGCGTAGGCCACGCCGTACTCCTGCACCCAGGGCAGCAGCGGCTCCCAGGTCACGGCGCGGCGCCAGCGCAGCTGGTTGCGCCAGTAGTAGCCGGAGTCGCCGGAAAGCGTCTGGTCCTTGAAACCGCGGATCGAACTCAGGCCACCCAGGCTGATGCGCTGCGGGCTGTAGAGCACGTCCTCGCTGTGCTGGCCGGTGGCGAGGCTCTCGAAGCTGAAGGCTTGGTCCCACAGCGTGAAGGGCTGCAAGTAGCTCAGGGTCAGGCTGTATTTGTTGTAGCGGGCGGTGGGGCTGCCGTGGACGGCATCGGGGTCGTCGTCCTGCGCGCCGAAGGCGCCGACGCCGCGCTGCCAGCCGATGTCGGCGTTGACGAAGGCGCTGCCGACGCGCCGGCCATGGTTGAAGCCCAGGTTGAATTCGCTGAGGTGGGTGCTGGAGACGTCAAGCAGGGTGTCGTCGATGTAGTTGCGCGTGCGCTGGTGGCTGAGGCCGAAGCTGACCCCGGTCTTGCTCACGTCGTCGCGAAACAGCACGCGCTGGGCGCCCAGCTGGTGGGTCTCGTTGTCGCCGTCGTACTTGAAGGCGAAGCCGGCGTCCTCGTTGCGCGTGCGGTAGTAGTTGCGGCTGTAGCTGTAGTTGAAGGTCCACCAGCCGTAGGGGACGCTGTACCACAGGCTCTGGTTGTCGGAGTGCTTCCAGTGGTCGCTGACCACGTCCTGGCCGTAGCGCAGGCCGAACTGGTCGGCCAGGCCCAGCGGGCTGTCCCAGTCGAGGCCGACGCCGGCCTGCTGTTCGCCGGAGGTGGAGTCGCCGTTGTTGTCGCGGCTGGCGGAGACGCGCCAGGGCTTGCTGCGCTCGCCCTTGAGCTGCACGCGGCTGCCGCCCACGTCCTTGCCCGGCACCAGTTCCATCTGCGCCTGGCGCGAGGGCAGGCGGTTGATCTGGTCGACCAGTTGCTCCAGGTCGCGCAGGTTCAGGACCTCGCCGGTGGCGCCGGGGAAGGTCATCGCCAGTTCGCGCTCGCTGGCCAGCTCCGACTGGTCGAAGCCTTCGAAGCGGCCCTCGACCACGATGATCTTCAGCTCGCCGCTGGAGAGGTCCTGCTGCGGCAGGTAGGCGCGCGTGGTGACGAAGCCGCGGCTCAGGTAGTTGTCGGTGATGCGCTTGAGCAGCTCGTTGAGCTGGTTCACGCCCAGGCACTGATCGCGATAGGGCGCCAGCAACGCCTCCCGCGCGCGCGCGTCGAGGTGCTCGGCGCCTTCGAGGGTGATGGTGCGGATGGTGAAGCAACGGGTATCCGGCGCGGTGGTGGACGGCGCCTCGGCCGGCGCCTTGCCGGGGAGCTGCTGGAGCTCTTCGAGGCGCTGGCGCTGTTCGCGCAGCAATTGTTCCTGGCGCTGGCGCTGAAGGTCGTTGTCACCCGGCGAGGGGAGTGGCGCGGCAAAGCTTGCCGAGGCACAGCAGAATGCCAGGACGGGCATCCAGCCACGGTGTAGAGCATGCATCCTTACGATCCCTGTCATCTGGCCTGGCGGCCAGTTCATCCGAAAAAACGGATTGGATCATATTTGATACATGATGCCCTTAGGCCACCATCCCGACGAACTGTAATCCATTTCCCAATTTTTGGGAGAAGTGGCGCACAAAAATCAGGTGGCTGCGCAGGTGATTGTCACACTTTGGGCACCAGCGCCGGCAGCAATTGCCGGGAAATCGCCTCGCGCACGGCCGGCAGCAGGGTGGCATTGCCGGCAAGCATTTCTTCCACCAGGCGGCGCAGCGCCTGCGAGCGCTCGGGGGTCAGGCCGCGCACGGCGTATTCGCAGGCCTGCTCGGCGGTGACGGCCGGCGGCACGGCGAAGCCCAACGCCTGCAGGCGTTCGCGGAAATCGTCCTGGTCGATCAGGTCGGCGTGCATCATCGCGGGTCTCCTTGGCGGCGGTGGGGTCTGCCTCGATTCTGGTAAGCCAGGCGGGGCACGGCAAGCACCCTGCCGACGGAATGTCCGCGGCGGGCACGCGCAGGTCGTTTTCGGCTAACCGGGGAAGCGGCGCGGCGCGCAGACTGGATTCCATACCCCGCGGCCGGCACCGGCGCCCGTGGCGGGGCCTCGCACACTGAGAGCCTGATCCGGCTCGATTTGTCCCCTGCCGCGCGTCGGGCGCCGCAGGGGATTTTTTTGTCCTGAGGAAAGTGCTCCTACCTGAAAAGTTCTGTGCGAGCGTCAGCCCTCTCCCCCGCCCTCTCCGAAGGGAGAGGGAGCCGCCCGGCTCACGCATTGGTTTCAGCCTGCTCCGCACGGTCCCCTCTCCCTTCGGAGCGGGGCGCGCAGCCAGGGTTAGGGAGAGGGCAACCTCGGGCACAAACTTTCCTGGGAAAGACAGTTGCTTCGCCAAACTCAGCGCTCGCGCTGCAGCACCAGGATGCGCGACAGCAGTTCGTCGCGGTCGATGTAGCAGCCTTGCAGGTGCCGCTCGCCGCTGGCCGGGTCGAATGCGGTGCGGGCGTGCAGGGTGCGGCGGTTGTCGAAGCACCACATCTGCCCGGCGCGCAGCTTCTGTTGCACACGGAAGCGCGGGTCGCGGGTGAGGGTGAGGAATGCGCGCCAGGCGTGGTACAGCGCGTCCATGCGCTCGGCCGGCGCATCGAAGGGCCCGCGCAGGAAGTTGGCGATGCGGATCTCACGGATTTCGCCCCGCGCGTCCAGCGCGATCACCGGCGCCAGGCAGCGGTAGTCGCTGCGGCGGTCCTTGTTGCGGAATTCGATGGGCATCTCGCACAGCGTGCGGAAGTCATCCGGCGCTTCGTCGCGCAGGGCCTGGGCGATGGCGAAGCCGTCGACGAAGAGGCTGTCGCCGCCATCGGCGTCGTTGACCAGGCAATGCAGGAACTGCAGCCCCGGTTGCAGCTCGCGGGTCGGCAGGTCGGTGTGCAGCGGCAGGTTGAAGGCGGTGTAGGCGTTGCTGTCGGCGGCCTGGGCCTTGGACTTCACATCGAACAGCACGCCGAAATTGGTCTCGCGGATGAAGGCGATGCGCTGGGCGATGCGGTGCAGGGAGCCGGGCGCGGTGGGTACGCCGTCCACGCGGCTGAGGCCGAGGTCGCGCAGGGCGAGCATCCACTCCAGCAGCGCCGTGTCGTCCTCCATCAGCTGGTCGTGCTGGAACACCGGAATGTCGACATCGCGGCGCCAGACGCGGGTGGTCTGGTGCGCGGCCAGACGCTCCGCGCGGGACTCGTCGTCATAGGCATGGGCACGCAGCCAGCCGGGGTCGAAACGGCTGCGGTGGCCGTCCTGCCAGTCGACGCACAGCTGGCCCTGGTCGAGGCTGGCGCGGGCCGGGGCGAGGCTCGCCGGCACGTCGATGATTTCCAGCACCTGCTCGCGGGTGACGCTGTAGACGCACTCGCCGCACGGGCAGTTGTCGCGCAGCCACTGATGGTGGAAGGGGCTGACGCGGCCGTCGGCCCAGAGCACTTCCAGACGATTGTCGAGCGGGCGCAGGCTGGCCAGTTCGGCGGTCAGCCGGTAGGTACGCCAGTCGGCGACGGCGGGGTTGTCCTGCGTGGTCTGCATGCGTTGCTCCTCATCGACTCAGGCTGCGGCGCAAGGCCGCGATCAGGGCGCCGCGCAGGGCATCCACTTCGGCCACGCGGCGAGCGCGCAGGCAGCCGTGGACCAGCCCGGCACCGGGGAAGTAATCCACCGCCACGCCGGCTTCGCGCAGGCGGTCGCGGTACAGCGCGCCGTCGTCGCGCAACGGGTCGAACTGGGCGACGGCGATGAAGGCCGGCGGCAGGCCGCCGAGGTCTTCGGCCAGCAGCGGCAGCGCCAGCGGGTCGCGCCAGTCGGCGGGGCGCGAGAGGTAGGCGGCGAGGTAGTCGTCCACCGCGGCGCTGGTCATCAGCGGCGCGTCGGCGCAGGTGGTGCGCGAGGGCGTGTCGAGGTTGCCCAGCGCCGGGTAGATCAGCGCCTGGGCCAGCGGCAGCGGTTCGCCGCGGCCGCGCAACGCGAGGCACAGCGCGGCGGCGAGGTTGGCGCCGCCGCTGTCGCCCGCCACCGCGACACGGGTTTTATCCACCGCTTCGCCGAGGCCGTCCGCGAACAGGCGGCGCCACACGTCCAGGCAGTCGTTCAGTGCCGCGGGATAAGGGTGCTCCGGCGCCAGCCGGTAGCTGAGGGCAATCACCAGCGCGCCGAGTTCGGCGGCCAGGGGAATGCAGATCATGTCGTGGGTGCGTGCGTTGCCCAGGACCCAGCCGCCGCCGTGGATGTAGAACACGGTGGGCCAGCCATCGGCCGGCGGCGTGCCTTCGGGCCGGTAGAGGCGCAGTTCGACCAGGCCTTCGGGGTGCGCGTCGCGGACCAGCAGCCCGGGCGGGACCGGCGGGGCGAAGGCAGCCGCCATGCGCTCGTAGTTGCCCCTCTGGGCGGCCAGCGTGGGGCCTTCCAGCGGGTGCGCCTGCGTCTCCGTGACGAAGGCCTGCATGGCATCGGACAGCGGATAGCGCCGGCTCATGGTCGCTCAGCCCGGCAGGCCGATGACGCGGCCGACGTAGTCCGGGCGCGGCAATGGGCGATGGGCTTCGGCCAGCGCCAGCACGCGCTCCAGCACCACGCCTTCGAAAGGCGCCGAGCGCGCGCCGCCGTCGAGGTTGACGTGCAGCAGCATCTGCTCGCTGGCGGCCAGGGCGAGGTCTTCGTTGGCGCGGTGCAGGCTGTGGAAAACCTGCAGGCGCTTGCGGTCGTGGGCGATCAGCTGGGTGCGCACCTCGACCTGCTCGCCCTCCTTCACCTCATGCAGGTAGTTCAGGTGCACTTCCAGGGTGAACAGCGAGTCGTTCGTCGCTGCGCGGTGGTCGGCGTCGAGGCCCAGGTGGTCCATCAGGGCGTCGGTGGCGTAGCTGAACAGCAGCAGGTAGAAGGCGTCGCGCAGGTGGCCGTTGTAGTCGGTCCACTCGGCGAGGATGGGGGTTTCGTAGGTTTTCAGGGGGTGCATGGTTTCGCGTCCGTCAGGCCCTCACCCCAGCCCTCTCCCACAGGGAGAGGGGGCGGTTCGGAGCATGTTGAAGTAACGAGGGTAGAACCTGATCAGGATTTCGCGAGCTAGAGCAGGACAGGGCGAGGAGCAGGTGGGGACGCGGAGTTGACTGCAGTCAATGAGCAGTCACCGCCTGTTCCTCAACGCCGTCATGCCGACGCGCAGCCAATCCTGGCAGGTTCTTAGTCGGCGAAGGCGAAGCCGTGTTTGGTCTTGGTGTCCTTGATCGCGCCGAGCACCGCCAGCAGGCAGTCGTCGCGGTAGCGTTCCAGCTCGGCGATGCTGCGGCTGCCCTGCTGTTCGGCGGTGCCTTCGACGACGCGGTCGATCAGCGTCTCGGTCAGCTCCGGGGCCGGCAGGTAGGTCCAGGGCAGTTGCAGTGCCGGGCCGAACTGGGCCATGAAGTGACGCATGCCGGCGTTGCCGCCGGCCAGGGTGTAGGTGAGGAAGGTGCCCATGAAGGACCAGCGCAGGCCGGCGCCGAAGCGGATGGCGTCGTCGATCTCGCCGGTGCTGGCGACGCCGTCGTTGACCAGGTGCAGCGCTTCGCGCCAGAGGGCTTCGAGCAGGCGGTCGGCGATGAAGCCGGGGACTTCCTTGCGCACATGCAGCGGCCGCATGCCGAGGGATTCATAGACCTGGATGGCTGCCTGCACAGCGTCGGGCGAGGTCTTCGCGCCGCCCACCACTTCCACCAGCGGCAGCAGGTACACCGGGTTGAACGGGTGGCCGACCACGCAGCGTTCGGGGTGCGTGGCATCGGCATAGAACTCGCTGGGCAGCAGGCCCGAGGTGCTGGAGCCGATCAGCGCATTGGGCTTGGCGGCGGCGCTGATCTTGGCGTGCAGCTCGCATTTCAGGTCGAGGCGTTCGGGGGCGCTTTCCTGGATGAAGTCGGCATCGCGCACGCACTCTTCGATGGTGGCGACGAAGCGCAGGCGATCCTGCGAGGCGCCGGGGGCGAGGCCGGCCTTTTCCAGCGCCGGCCAGGCATTGGCGACGCGCGCACGCAGCGCGGCTTCGGCGCCGGGCGCCGGGTCCCAGGCGATGACGTCGAGGCCGTGGGCCAGGGCACGGGCGACCCAGCCGCTGCCGATGACGCCGCTGCCGAGGGCGGCGAAGGTTTTGATGTGGGTGATGAAGGACATGGCGACTCCAGCGGATAGGGGCGTTGGGCGGGAGCGGGCCGGTGGGCGAACGGGCCCCCTGCGGGGGCATTCGCGGACAAGGTCCGCTCCTACGGGAGCAGTTCGGCGCGGCGGATCAGCGCGGCTTGAGGTTCATCTTCTTGCGCCCTTCGGCCGGGGTCAGGGCGCGGCCGCCCAGGCGCTGGATGATCTCGATGGCGCGCTCGACCAGTTGGCCGTTGCTGGCGTGCACGCCGCGGTCCAGCCAGATGTTGTCTTCCAGGCCGACCCGCACGTTGCCGCCCAGCAGCATGGCCTGGGCAACCATGGGCATCTGCGCGCGGCCGATGCCGAAGCCGGCCCAGGTCAGGCCGTCGGGGATGTTGTCGGCCATGGCCTTCATGGTGGTGGTGTCGGCCGGGGCGCCCCACGGGATGCCCAGGCAGATCTGGATCAGCGGGTCTTCCAGCAGGCCTTCCTTGAGCATCTGCTTGGCGAACCAGAGGTGGCCGGTGTCGAAGATTTCCAGCTCGGCCTTCACCCCCAGCTCGGTGATGCGCTTGGCGCCGGCGCGCAGCTGGGCCGGGGTGGAGACGTAGATGAAGTCGCCGTCGCCGAAGTTCAGGGTGCCGCAGTCCAGGGTGCAGATTTCCGGCAGCAGTTCCTCGACGTGCTTGAGGCGCTCCAGCGGGCCGACCAGGTCGGTGCCGGCGCCGAACTCCAGCGGCTGCTCGCCCTGGCCGATCTGCAGGTCGCCACCCATGCCGGCGGTGAGGTTGATGATGACGTCGGTGTCGCTCTCGCGGATGCGCTCGACCACTTCGCGGTAGAGGTTCACGTCGCGGCTGGGCTTGCCGGTCAGCGGGTCGCGGACGTGGCAGTGGGCGACAGTGGCGCCGGCCTTGGCGGCCTCGATGGCGGCGGCGGCGATTTCCTTCGGGGTGACGGGAATCGCCGGGTGCTTGCCGACGGTGTCGCCGGCGCCGGTCACCGCGCAGGTGACGATCACTTCATAGTTCACGGTGGCAGTCCTTCTTCGGGTCGAACGCCTCCACTGCGCGCGGGCAACGCGCAGGGAGTGGCGGGTAGTGGGTTACTTCAGCGACGCCTGGACGGCGGCGAGGCCGTCCTTGCCATCGAAGGTGGTCACGCCCTCGAGCCAGGCCTTGAGCGGCTCGGGGTTCTGTTTCAGCCAGGCCTTGGCGGCATCCACCGGCTGGCTGCGGTCGAGGATCGGCACCATCACCTGGCTCACCTGCTCGCTGGTGAACTTGAGGTTGTGCAGCAGCTTGGCGACGTTGCCGCACTGCGCCTGGTAGCCCCCGGCGGTCATGATCGAGACGGTGGCGGAGCCTTCGTTGGGGCCGAACACGTCGTCGCTGCCGGTGAGGTATTTCATGTCGATCTGCAGGTTCATCGGGTGCGGCTTCCAGCCGAAGAACACCACCCACTGCTTGCGCTTGATGGCGCGCTTGACCGCGGTGAGCATGCCGGCCTCGCTGGACTCGACGATCTGGAAGCCCTTCAGGCCGAACTTGTCCTTGGCGATCATGTCCGCGGTGATGCGGTTGGAACCGCTGCCGGGCTCGATCAGGTAGATCTTGTTGTCCAGCTTGTCCTTGAACTTGGCGATGTCGGCGAAGGTCTTCAGGCCGCCGTCGTAGACGTAGGTGGGCACAGCGTAGGTGGATTGCGCATCGGGCAGGGTCGGCGGGGTGATCACGTCGATCTGCTGCTTGTCGAGGTAGGGCTTGGCCACCGGCTGCATGGTCGGTTGCCAGTAGCCGAGGAAGACGTCGAGCTGCTTGTCCGCCATGCCGGCGAGGATGATCTGTTGCGAGGCGCTGGTCTGCTTGACCTGGTAGCCCAGGCCGCCGAGCACGGCTTCGGCCACGGCGCTGCTGGCCACCACGTCGGTCCAGTTCACCGTGCCCATGCGCACGTTCTGGCATTGGGCGGGCTCGGCGGCCCAACTGGTGGTAGCGGCGAGCATGAGCGCGGCGCAGCCGAGCGCTTGGATCGTTAGCTTCATGACTTCTCCCTCAAGGCCTTTGCGGCGTTGGTTATCGTTGTTGTGTCATGCGGCCCTTCGCGGGGAGCCGTGGTGATCAAATTACGCAGCTGCGGGGCTGGTGAATCGCACTGCGGCGACCAGCTCTTGCACAGCAGCGACCTCCCCGATTGCCAGGGCGACGTCCCTGGTTCATAAGTGTGGGCAGGCTGCCATCAAGCCGCCCTCGAACGCACGGTACCCGCCATGTCCCAAGACTTCTGGTTCCTGCTGTTGCCCGGATTCTCCGTGATGGGGTTCGTTTCCGCCGTGGAACCGCTGCGGGTGGCCAACCGCTTTCGCGGCGAGCTGTACCGCTGGCACCTGATGAGCCTGGACGGCGGCCCGGTGCTGTCCAGCAATGGCATGTCGATGAACGCCGACAGCGGCCTGGAAGCGCTGCGCGAGGGCGACACGCTGCTGGTGGTGGCCGGCTTCGAGCCGCTGCGCGTCTGCACGCCGGCGCTGCTGCACTGGCTCAGGCGCCTGGACCGCGAGGGCGTGACCCTGGGCGGCATCGACACCGGCAGCTTCGTGCTGGCCGAGGCCGGGCTGCTGCAGCGCCAGCGCTGCACGGTGCACTGGGAGGCGCTGGACGCCTTCCGGGAGACTTATCCACAGGTGCAGGCAACCCAGGAGCTGTTCGAGATCGACGGCCCGCGCATCACCTCCGCCGGCGGCACCGCGTCCATCGACCTGATGCTCGACCTGATCGCCCAGGCCCACGGGCCGGAGCTGGCGGTGCAGGTGTCGGAGCAGTTCGTGGTCGGGCGCATCCGCACCCGCCAGGACCACCAGCGTCTGCAGATCGCCAGCCGCTACGGGGTGAGCAACCGCAAGCTGGTGCAGGTGATCGGCGAGATGGAGCGCCATACCGAGCCGCCGCTGACCACGCTGGAGCTGGCCGAGCGCATCCAGGTGACCCGGCGCCAGCTGGAGCGCCTGTTCCGCCTGCACCTGAACGATACGCCGTCGAACTTCTACCTCGGCCTGCGCCTGGACAAGGCGCGCCAACTGCTGCGCCAGACCGACATGAGCGTGCTGGAGATCGGCGTGGCCTGCGGCTTCGAGACGCCCTCCTACCTGTCGCGCAGCTACCGGGCGAAATTCGGGGTGTGCCCGAGCCAGGACCGGGTGGGGTTGCGCAAGGTGGCGGGCAGTCATGGCGCTGCGGCCAGAAGCCCCTCTCCCCAGCCCTCTAACTAGGCGTCCCCCCCTGAAGGGAGAGGGGGCTGTCCGGTGCCGCCGGCCAGCTCGGGGTTTCGCTGGATGCCGATCAGCCCTGTAGGGCGCATAACGCCTACGGCGTTATCCGCCGCCCTGGCGGGTAACCCGTTCCGGATGATGCGCCCTACGTGTCTGAATGGCCGCTCCTACCCGGAAAATCCTGCGTGGACGTCAGCCCTCTCCCCCGCCCTGGCTGCGCGCCCCGCTCCGAAGGGACAGGGAGCCTTCCAGTGCCGCCGGCGAGCTCGGAGTTCCGCTTGATGCCGGTCAGCCCCTCTCCCTTCAGGGAGAGGGAGATCGGCGGTACCAAGTTTCAAATAAAGACAGTTGCTCCTACGAAAAGCAAAAGCGATTGGCAATATCTGTGGGATTACCGTCATTTACCCTACCGGCTGCCGGATGGAGTATGGACGCCAGGCACCCCACCCCTCACCGCCTTTGGAGACCACCATGAGCGAAGCCCGTCCCCCCCTGCCGCCGTTTACCCGCGAAACCGCCATCCAGAAAGTCCGCCTCGCCGAGGACGGCTGGAACAGCCGCGATCCGCACCGCGTGTCGCTGGCCTACACGCCGGACAGCCGCTGGCGCAACCGCGCGACCTTCGTCCAGGGTCGCGAGCAGATCGTCCAGTTCCTCACCGGCAAGTGGGTGCGCGAACAGCAGTACCGGCTGATCAAGGAACTCTGGGCCTTTACCGACAACCGCATCGCCGTGCGCTTCGCCTACGAATGGCACGACGACTCGGGCAACTGGTTCCGCTCCTACGGCAACGAGAACTGGGCCTTCGACGAGAACGGCCTGATGTTCGAGCGCCACGCCTGCATCAACGACCTGCCGATCAGCGAGGACGAGCGCCTGTTCCACTGGCCGCAGGGCCGCCGGCCGGACGATCACCCGTCGCTGAGCGAGCTGGGGTTGTAAGGCCGGTTACCCACAGGGAGGCCCGTAGGATGGCGTGGAGCGCAGCCATACCCATCGATCACCGACAAGCCCGCTGATGGGTATCGCAAGCTCCACCCATCCTACGAACTTTCTGTAGGAGCGGACTCCGTCCGCGATAGATTACCGGCAGCTCGGAACTGGCCTATTGCACATCGCGGACAAAGTCCGCTCCTACGTCAAGGGCAACCGCGGCGCCCACCCCATAGGGCGGATAACGCGCCAGCGTTATCCGCCGAAAGGAGCCGGCCAGCCACGCACGGCGCTCCCGTAGGAGCGGACCTTGTCCGCGAAAGGCGCCCGCAGGGCGCCCTCGGGGTCAGGCCGGCACCGCCTGGGCGGGCGCGGCAGTCGCCGTGCGGCGCTCTTCGAGGATCATCGCCGCCGCGCGCTCGCCGAGCATGATGCAGGGCGCGTTGGTGTTGCCGCTTATCAGCGTCGGCATGATCGACGCATCCACCACCCGCAGGCCCTTCAGGCCGTGCACGCGCAGGCGCAAATCGACCACTGCCTGCGGGTCTTCGCCCATCTTGCAGGTGCCCACGGGGTGGAACACCGTGGCGGCATAGTCGCGCAGGTGCTCCAGCAGTTGCTCGTCGGTCTGCACCTGCGGGCCGGGGAGCATCTCGGCACCCCGGATGCGGTCGAACTCCGGCTGGGCGAGGATCTTGCGGGCCAGCTTCACGCCCTCCACCAGCACGCGGCCGTCTTCCTCGTTGGCGAGGAAGTTGTAGTCGATCTCGATGTCGCCACCGGGCTTCACCCGCAGCTCGCCGATGCTTTTGGGCCGCAGCACGCAGGTGTGCACGGCGTAGCCATGGCCCCATTCGAACAGGCGGCCCCGGTGGCTGCGGTAGCCGGGCACGAAGTGGAACTGCACGTCGGCCAGCCCGTCCGCCAGGGGCGTGCGGGCAAAGCCGCCGGCCTCGACGTAGTTGGTGGTCAGCCAGCCCTTCTTCGCCAGCAGGTACTTGAACGGCGAGAGCAGGATCTGCGGTAGCGAGCCAAGGGAGAAGCCCAGGCTCAGCGGGCTCGGCGAGCGCACGGTGACCAGGCCGTCGAGGTGGTCCTGGAGGTTCTTGCCCACGCCGGGCAGGTGGTGTTGCACCGGAATGCCGGCGGCCTCCAGCTCGGCCGCCGGGCCGATGCCGGAAGCCAGCAGGATCTGCGGCGAGCCGAGGGCGCCTGCGCTGAGGATCACCTCGCGGCGCGCCAGCAGGCGTTCGCCATTGCGCAGCTCGATGCCCGTCACGCGATCACCGTCGAGCAACAGGCGGCCCACCTGGCGATCGGTCAGCACACTGAGGTTGGGACGCTGCAGCGGGGCGACGAAGGCGCGGTAGCTGCTCAGGCGCCTGGCGTCCTTCTGAGTCACGTTGTAGATGCCGACGCCCTCGAACTCGCGGCCATTGAAGTCATCGTTGCGGCGCAGGCCGAGGTGCGCGGCGGCCTGGATGAACAGCTGCGACAGCGGGTTGGGGTCGCGCGGCTTGTCCACCACCAGTTCGCCCAGGGTGCCGTGCAGCGCCGGGTCCTGGCCGAGCAGGTTGCGTTCGGATTTCTTGAAGTACGGCAGCACGTCCTTCCAGCCCCAGCCGGGGCAGCCCTCGGCTTCCCAGCGGTCGTAGTCGGAGGCATGGCCGCGGATGTAGATCATGCTGTTCATCGAGCTGGAGCCGCCCAGGGCCTTGCCGCGCGGGCAATGCAGCGAGCGGTTGTTGAGGCGCTTCTGCGGGGCGGAGTAGAAGTTCCAGCTGAACACCTTGCTCTTGTACAGGGTGATGGTGCCGGCCGGGGTCTGCACGCGCGGGCTGGCGTCGCTGCCGCCGGCCTCCAGCAGGCAGACGCGCACGGAGGGGTCGGCGCTCAGTCGGTTGGCCAGCACGCAGCCGGCGGAACCGGCGCCGACGATGAGGTAGTCGTAGGTGGTGTCGTTGGAGGGGGACATGGGGGCTCCCTTTGGAGTGTGGCGTGAATGGGTTGAGGGGCAAGCTCACACACCGCCACAACACCCAACCTGTAGGAGCGAGCTTGCTCGCGAACAAACTCACCCGCAGGTCGGGCGTTGGGCGGTTCGCGAGCAAGCTCGCTCCTACGAAAAGCACCGCGCTCGCCGGCTAACTACAGCAATAACCGGGCTCCGTAGGGGGGCTCAATGAGCCTCTTCCAGATCGTCGTGCAGCAGCCCGAGGATCTCGCGCTTCATCTCGATGAAGGGGCGGTCCATGACCATGTCCAGCGAGCGCGGGCGCTCGATGGGCACGTCGAGGATGCGCTTGATGCGCCCCGGGCGGGCGCCCATGACGTAGACGCGGTCGCCCAGCAGGATGGCCTCGTCGATGTCGTGGGTGACGAACACCACGGTCTTCTTGCTGTGGTCCCACACGCGCAGCAGCAGTTGCTGCATCTGCATGCGGGTCTGGCTGTCGAGCGCGCCGAAGGGCTCGTCCATCAGCAGGATCTGCGGGTCGTTGGCCAGTGCGCGGGCAATCGCCACGCGCTGCATCATTCCGCCGGAGAGCTGCTTGGGATAGTTGTTCTCGAAGCGACGCAGGCCGACTTCGTCGAGGTAGTGATCGACGATTTCGCGGCGCTCGGCCGCCGGCATGCCGCGGCGTTTCAAGCCGAACTCGACGTTCTGGCGCACGGTGAGCCAGGGGAACAGGGTGTAGCTCTGGAACACCATGCCGCGGTCGGCGCCGGGGCCGTCCACCAGCTGGCCGCCGACGTAGATGTCGCCCTCGGTGGGTTCGGACAGCCCGGCAGTGAGGTACAGCAGGCTCGACTTGCCGCAGCCCGAGGGCCCGACGATCACCGCGAACTGCTGGTCCGGCACCTCGAAGGAGACATTCTCCAGCGCGCTGAAGGTGCCGCCGTCCGGCGTGCGGTAGCGCAGGCTGACATTCTCCACCCGCAGGCGGGCCGGGTTGGCAGGTTGCTGGCCGGTCACGGCGGGTTCTTCCTGCTTGATCGCTACTGCGCCCATGACGCCACCTTCAGTCGGATGAATCGGAAGAGTTGGTCGGTGATCAGGCCCAGCAGGCCGATGATGGCGATCGCCAGGAAGATCACGTCGACCTGGAAGCCGCGCATGGCCTTGAGGCTGATGTAGCCCAGGCCGCTGGAGGCGGCGACCAGTTCGGCGACCACCAGGTACGTCCAGGCCCAGCCCATGGTCACACGCAGGGTGTCGAGCACGCCGGGCAGCGAGGCCGGGCCGAGCACGTGGAGGACCACGTCGCGGCGGTTGCAGCCCAGGGTGTAGGAGGCGTTCACCAGGTCCTTGGCGACGCCGCGGGAGACGTCGGCGATCATCACCAGCTGCTGGAAGAACACCCCGAAGATGATCACGGTGACGCGCTGTTCCAGGCCGATGCCGATCCACAGGATGAACAGCGGCACGAAGGAGGTCACCGGCAGGTAGCGGATGAAATTCACCAGCGGCTCGAGGAAGGCCTGGACGATGCGGAAGCTGCCCATCAGCAGGCCCAGCGGCACCGCCACCAGCGAGGAGACGAGGAAGCCGATCATCACCACCTTGACGCTGGCCATCACGTGGGTGGCGAGGGTGCCGTCGCTGGCCAGGCGCAGGCCGGCGGCAAGCACCGCGTCGGGGGTGGGCAGGAACATCGCCGGCACCACGCCGCCATAGGAAAGCCCGGCCCACAGGCCGAACACGAGGAGCCAGCACAAGGTGCCGGCGGACCAGACCAGCTTCAACGGCAGGTCGACCTTGGGCGTCAGGCAACGGCTGAGCCAGGATTGCGAACGACGAGGCATCGCGAATTCCTCCAGGCGAGCGGCGCCGGGCCGCCCGCGGGGACAAGAGAGAGGGTTACTGGGAGACGAAGCGCGGGTCGACCAGGTCGTCGTAGCTGACCTCCAGGCGCTTGCCCTGCAGGCCGCTCCAGGTCTCGTTGGCGAGGCGGATCAGGCCCTTGATGTCGCCGGGTTTGCCTGGCGTGCCCACCAGCTGCTCGCTCATCGCCTTGTCGTAGAAGCGCACGCCCTTGGCGGCGTCGGCCAGGGCCTTGGGATCGGCGAGGTAGCCACCGACGCCCTTGGCCATGATCGCGTAGGCCTCGTCCGGGTGTTCCTGGGTGTACTGCACGGCCTTGTACAGGCCGTTGACCAGGGCCTTCACGTCCTCGGGCTGCTTCTCGATCACGTCGCAGTTGAGGGCGACCACGTCGACGATCACGCCGGGGGTGGTGGAGCTGTCCACCAACACCTTGCCCTGCTGCTTCTCGCGCACCAGCGAGAGGTGCGGCTCCCAGGTCACGGCGGCGGGCACGCGGCCGGCGATGAAGGCGCTGGCGGCGTCATCGGCGGTCATGTTCTGCACCTTGATGTCGGCCATGCTCATGCCGGCGTGCTTGAGCAGGTAGGACAGCCAGAACTGCGAGACGGAGCCCTCGTTCACCGCCACTTCCTGGCCCTTGAGCTGGGCCAGGGAGGTGACGTCCTTGCCCACCAGCACGCCGTCGCCGCCATGGCTGTCGTCCAGCGCGGCCACAGCCTTGAAGCAGAACTTGGGGCGGTACTTGAGGATTTCGTCGATGGTGGAGGCGGAGCCGGAAAGCTGGCCGGACGCCTGGGCCGCCATGTACATCGAGGCTTCCTCGATGGTGGTCAGCTGCAGGTCCAGGCCCTGCTCCTTGAAGTAGCCCAGGTCACGGGCGAGGTACAGGGTGCCGTAACCGACCCAGGTGGTGTGGCCGATGGACAGGGTGCCGGCCTGGGCGCCAGAGACGGCGGCGAGAGCCAGGGCGGAACACGCGATGGAACGCACGAGCAAGGACTTGATCATGAAGCACTCCCACAGCCGTTTGGCTTTTTTGTTGATGTACTGCGGCAGTGGCCAGGAGGCCGGTAAAACCGGGACAGGGGCGGCATCGGGCTCTATGGCCCAGCGTCTGAAGGCTTTGTCTCGCACCATGTCTGACGGACCGATGGTGGCCGAAGCGGGAGGCTCGGAAAATTATTAAATATGTCGTTGCGCCATAAGAAAAAGCTGCCTTGCGGGCGAAATTGCACCAGTCTGGCGCAGGGAATAGCGCGCGCCCGCGCGGGTTGGTCCGCGCTGCACTATCGTTGATCGCAGCTCTTCTCAAGGAAGTTTTCCAGCATGGTCCTACGCCCGATTCTTACCGCCCTGGCGCTTGCCGTCGGGCTGTCGCTGCACCCCGCTCCCGCTTTTGCCGCCGATCCGCAGGGCCCCGCCCCCACCGAACTGAAATGGCCGCGGGACTTCGCCCTGGGCGAGCAACACGTGCAGATCTTCCAGCCGCAGATCGAGGGCTGGGACGGCACGCGCATGAGCGGCCGCGCGGCCATCGCCGTGGGCCCGGCGAACGGCGCGCCCACCTACGGCGTGGCGCAGTTCTCCGCCGCCGCCGCCATCGACAAGGCCACCGGGCTGGTGCAGCTCACCGACCTGCGCATCGACAAGGTGGACGTGCCGACCGCCCCGGACAGTGCCGGCACGGTACGCGATGCCCTGGTGGCACGGCTGCCCAAGGACGGCCTGACCGTCTCCCTCGATGAGCTGCAGGCCAGCTACGCGGTGAACCAGCAACTGGACCAGCTGCGCCACGTGGAGGTGAAGAACGACCCACCGCAGATCGTCTTCGCCGCGACGCCGACCGTGCTGGTGATGATCGACGGCCAGCCGAACTGGCAGGCGCTGCCGAGCAGCGATTTCCAGCGCGTGCTCAACAGCCGCGTGCTCATCCTGCGTGACGCCCAGGGCAACCACTACCTCAACGCCGCCGGCAACTGGTACACGGCGCAAGCCCTGGACGGCAGCTGGCTGGTGCTGAGCCAGCCGCCCAAGGCGCTGCTGCATGCCGAGCAGGTGGCGGAAAAGGCCGGCCCGGTGGACGCCCTGCTGCCCAAGAGCGGCAAGGCGCCGGGCAAGGCTCCGGCCATCCTGGTGGCGACCCGGCCCACCGAGCTGATCGTCAGCGACGGCACCGCGCAGATGCAGCCGGTGGACGGGGTCGCCCTGCTGACGATGCAGAACGCCGACCATGCGGTGTTCGTCGACCCGACCCACAACACCTGGTATGTGCTGGTGTCCGGCCGTTGGTTCAGCGGCCCCGGCGAGCAGGGCCCGTGGCAGTACGTCGACGGCAAGGACCTGCCCGCCGATTTTGCGAAGATCTCGCCCAAGGACCCGAAAGCCAACGTACTGGTGTCGGTGCCCGGCACGCCGCAGGCCAAGGAAGCGGCCATCGCCGCGAGCATCCCGCAGACGGCGTCGGTCTCGCGCAGCAAGGCGACCATGAGCGTCAGCTACGACGGCGCGCCGAGCTTCCAGCCCATCAGCGGCACCAGCCTGCAATACGCGGTGAACACGCCGACGCCGGTGATCGAGGTGGCGACCAACCAGTTCTACGCCGTCACCAACGGCGTCTGGTTCGTTGCCCCCAGCCCCACCGGGCCGTGGCAGGTGGCGACCGAAGTGCCGGCGGCGATCTACGGCATTCCGCCCAGCTCGCCGGTGTACTACGTGACCTACGTGCACATCTACTCGGTCACCCCGCAGACCGTGGTGGTGGGCTACACGCCCGGCTATCTCGGCGTGGTGGTGAACAGCGCTGGCACGGTGGTCTACGGCACCGGCTACACCTACCCCGCCTATGTCAGCCAGACCGTCTACTACGGCTATCCGCCCACCTACGGCTACGGCGCGGGCTTCGCCGTGGGCGCGCTGACCGGCTTCGCCTTCGGCTACGCGGCGGGGGCCTGGTGGGGCTCGCCGGAACCCTACTGGGGGCCGTACTGGGGCCCCTATCCGCACGGCGGCTGGAGCTACGCCAACATCAACCAGGCGAACTTCTACGGCCGCTGGGGCCAGGGCACGGTCAGCCACGCCTATGGCTACAACGGCTGGACCGGCACCCAGTGGCAGGGCAGCTCGGCGGTGGGCTACAACCCGCGCACCGGCACGCACTTCCAGGGCACGCAGGGCGCGGCATTCAACCCCTACAGCGAGAACGTCGCCGCCGGCCGGCGCGGCTCGTTCGCCAATGCCTCCACCGGCATTTCCGGGGCCGGCCGCAGCGGCGTGGCGGCCCATACCGACAGCGGTGACTTCGTCGCCGGCCGCCAGGTCGCCACCCACAACGCCCAGACCGGCCGCACCACCGTGGCCGAACGCGGCGTGTCCGGCGACGTGGACGACGGCCGCGGCAGCTACGACCACGACAGCCGCGGTGTATCCTACAACCGCCGCACCGGCAACGCCGTGGCCTGGAAGAACGGCGACGTCTACGCCGGGCACGACGGCAACGTCTACCAGCACACCGACAGCGGCTGGCAACAGCACACCGACAACGGCTGGCAACCGGTGCAGCCCAACCAGAGCAACGTCCGTAACCAGCTGGAGCAGCAGTACCAGTCCCGCCAGCTCGGCCAGCAGCGCTTCCACCAGACCCAGCGGCAATGGGGCGGCGGCGGCTTCGGTGGCGGGCATTTCGGCGGTGGTCACTTTGGCGGCGGCTTGCGGCGCTGACCCTGTGGGCAAGGTTTTCCACAACTCCTGCGGCTGTGGAAAACTTCCGCTGGCGGGTTGAGAAACTTATCCACACGCCTTGCCCTTCCCCGAGCGCCCTCGGCAAGATGCCCCGATCAACCACTATCGCGGGGTCGCCGTGACCGCTCTGTTCCAGGCCCTCTGGCCGTTGTTCGCGCTGATCGTCGGCGGCTTCGTGCTGCGCCGCAAAGGTTTCCCCGGCGAGGCCTTCTGGCCGGCGGCGGAGCGGCTCAACTACTTCATCCTGTTCCCCGCACTGCTCGCCAGCAGCCTGGCCAGCGCCCCGCTGAACGACCCCGGCCTGGCCCGGCAGGCGCTGGCGGTGGTGCTGGGCCTGGGCATCGCCTGGGTCGCCCTGCTGCTGGTCAAGCGCCTGCGCGGCTGGAATGCCGCGCGCTTCGGTGCGATCGCCCAGGGCGTGTTGCGTTTCAATACGTACCTGGGGCTCGCCGCCGTTGGCAGCCTGTACGGCAAGCCGGGGCTGACCCTGGCCGCGCTGATGCTGGCGCTGATGGTGCCGACGGTGAACGTGATGTCGGTGTGGGCGCTGACCGCCGAACGGGGCATCAGTCTGCGCTCGCTCTTGCTACCCATCGTGAAGAACCCGCTGATCCTCGCCTGCGTGGCGGGCGCGCTGCTCAACGTCACGGGCATCGGCCTGCCCGGCGGCAGCGACCGGCTGTTCAACCTGCTCGCCGTGGCCAGCCTGCCGCTGGGCCTGCTGTGCGTGGGCGCAGCGCTGCAGCCGCAGGAGCTGCGCGCGGAAGCCTCGGCGCTGGGCTGGAACTGCGCGATCCGCCTGCTGGCCATGCCATTGCTGGCGTTCGCCATCGCCCGTCTGCTGGCCCTGCCGACGCTGGAGAGCGCGTTGCTGGTGATGTTCTTCGCCCTGCCCACCGCCCCGACCGCCTACGTACTGACCCGCCAGCTGGGCGGCGAAAGTGGCCTGATGGCGGGGATCATCACCCTGCAGACGCTGCTGGCCGGCGCCAGCCTGCTGCTGGTGATGGGGCTGATTCAGGCCTCCGTCTGAAGAAAGACGGCACATAGGAGCAACGGTCTTCTTCCGGGAGTCCGTGCCGATGCATCCCCCTCCCTCGGCTTTGGGGTCCTGCGTCGCTCTACCTCCTGCATCCATGCAGTCGTCTCCCTCAGGGAGAGGGAGCAGTTCGAGCCGCCTGACGCCGAGGTTTCATCCTGCGCCGAACGGTCCCCTCTCCCCCTGGGGAGAGGGTTAGGGTGAGGGCCAGCCCGAGCGCAGAGATATCTCGCAGGAGCGGACGTTGTCCGCCACAGGTCCACAACGCGCCGGAAGCCATCGCGGACGGAGTCCGCTCCTACGCAAGCTGCCGGAATCGCACGGACCTGTAGGAGCGGGCCGCGCCCGCGATCCGTATGCAGGCCGCCGGCATGGCCAGCGTTCGCGGGCATGGCCCGCTCCTACAAAAACCGTCGGATCAGCGGGAATTCCTGCGAAAGCCTGTTGAAAGCTTGACCCCCTAGCATCGCCGCCTCGGTCCTCCCGGCCGGACCTGCCTTCGCGCAGCGTACAAAAACAACAATCGGTGATCGCCCATGCCCCGCTTCCTGTCCCTGTCCGCCCCGACTCCGTCGGCACCGCGCGTACTTATCCACAGCCCCTGCTGAACCCGCGCCGACCCGGAGTTATCCCCATGCTGACTTTCCTCGCCTTCGCCATGGTGGCGACCTTCATGTTCCTGATCATGACCAAGCGGCTCTCGGCGCTGATCGCGCTGATCCTGGTCCCGATCGCCTTCGCCCTGCTCGGCGGCTTCGCCAAGGGCCTGGGGCCGATGATGCTGGACGGCATCCGCACCCTGGCGCCCACCGGCGTGATGCTGATGTTCGCCATTCTCTACTTCGCCATCATGATCGACTCCGGGCTGTTCGACCCGGCGGTACGGCGCATCCTGCGCCTGGTGAAGGGCGACCCGCTGAAGGTGTCGATGGGCACCGCCGCGCTGGCGATGATCGTCTCGCTGGATGGCGACGGCTCGACCACCTACATGATCTGCGTCGCCGCCGTGCTGCCGCTGTACAGCCGCCTGGGCATGAGCCCGCTGCTGATGGCGTGCCTGATCATGCTCTCCAGCGGCGTGCTGAACATGACCCCCTGGGGCGGCCCCACCGCCCGCGCGGCCAGCGCGTTGCACGTAGACCCGGCGGACATCTTCGTGCCGATGATCCCGGCCATGCTCGCCGGCATCGCCGCGATCTTCGCCCTCGCCTGGGTCTACGGCAAACGCGAGCGCGCGCGCCTGGGCGAGCTGCATCTGCCCACCGACCACGAGACCATGGCCGAGGTCAGCGTCTCGCAATATCCCGACGCCCGCCGGCCGAAGCTGCTGTGGTTCAACGCCGTGCTCACGGTGATCCTCATGGGCACCCTGATCGGCGGCCTGCTGCCGATGCCGGTTCTCTTCATGATCGCCTTCGGCATCGCGATGATCGTGAACTATCCCTGCATCATCGAGCAGAAGAAGCGTGTCGGTGCCCATGCCGAGAACGTCCTGGCGGTGGTCTCGCTGATCTTCGCCGCCGGCGTCTTCACCGGCATTCTTTCCGGAACGGGCATGGTCGAAGCCATGTCGAAAAGCCTGTTGGCGGTGATTCCGCCGGCACTGGGGCCCTACCTGGCGACCATCACGGCGCTGGTGAGCATGCCGTTCACCTTCTTCATGTCGAACGACGCTTTCTACTACGGCGTGCTCCCGGTACTCTCCCAGGCCGCCGCGCAGTACGGCATCACCCCGGTGGAAATGGCCCGCGCCTCCATCGTCGGCCAGCCGGTGCACCTGCTCAGCCCACTGGTGCCGTCCACCTACCTGCTGGTGGGGCTGGCCAAGGTGGACTTCGGCGACCACCAGCGCTTCACCCTCAAGTGGGCCGTGCTGGTGTGCCTGGCGATCCTCGCCGCGGCCTTGCTGCTGGGCCTGTTCCCTCTCTTTAACGACTGACTTCGAGTACCGCTCACATGGATTGGCTGACCAGCCCCGAAATCTGGATTGCGTTCTTCACCCTGACTGCCCTGGAGATCGTCCTGGGCATCGACAACATCATCATGATTTCCATCCTGGTCGGCCGCATGCCCAAGCACATGCAGCCGCGCACGCGCTTCTTCGGGCTGGCGCTGGCGATGGTCACGCGCATCCTGCTGCTGCTCTCGATCACCTGGGTGATGCGCCTGACCGCGGACCTGTTCCACGTGTTCGAGCAGGGCATTTCCGGGCGCGACCTGATCCTGTTCTTCGGCGGCCTGTTCCTCCTGTGGAAAAGCAGCACCGAGATCTATCACGGCCTGGAAGGCGAGGACGAAGCCGAGGGCGAGCCGAAGAGCGTGATGGGCGGTTTCATCGGCACCATCATCCAGATCGCCATCATCGACATCGTGTTCTCCCTGGACTCGGTGATCACCGCCGTGGGCATGGTGTCCAACGTGCCGGTGATGGTCGCGGCCATCGTCGTCGCGGTGCTGGTGATGATGCTGGCGGCCGGCGCCATCAGCGACTTCATCGACAAGCACCCGTCGCTGAAGATGCTGGCGCTGTCGTTCCTCATCGTGGTCGGCACGGTGCTGATCGCCGAGGCCTTCGAAGTCCACGTGCCCAAGGGCTACGTCTACTTCGCCATGGCCTTCTCGCTGGCGGTGGAAGCGCTGAACATCCGCATGCGCACCGCGCGCGGCAAAAAGGAAGACCCGGTGAAGCTGCGCAAGGACATCCCGGGCCAATAGGCCAGGCACGCTGTCCACAGGAGTGATCCACAGGGCCGTGGAAAAACCGGGCTATCCACAGCCCGGTTTATTCACAGGCGGCTTTTCCCCGCAGCGCCGTCAGGGCGGGTGACCGGCTCCGGCCAGTTCAGCACGCCCTTGTCGTTGAAGCGCACGGTGCCGAACAGCCCGCCGGCCAGCTTGCCATTGATCTCGTAGGGCATGCCCTGCCGCGGCGCGCCGCCGGACAGCCCCCAGGCCTGGCGGAAGGCGGAGAACGCCGAAATGCTCACCGGCACGCTGATCACTTTCTCGCCAAAGCGCGGCACCTGCCCGCTGGCGTCGCTCACCCCGCTGGCCAGCGGCTGGCCATTGACCGACAGGTCCAGGGCGATGCCGTTGTAGTCGATGGCCTGGTCGTTGGGGTTCTGCACCCGCAGCTTCACCGTGAAGCGCGCCTCCATGCCCTGGCCCGTGGCCGGCTCCAGGCCGACCAGATCGATGCGCAGCGGGTCGCGTGTACCGAACAGGCTGCTGCAGGCGCCCAGCGCCAGCAGCAGGGTCATCAGGGCAATACGGCGGGCAATTGCCATGCTCTCTCCTTATCCATTCATTTGACGGTGGCGGGCCGCAGCCGCCACACCGTGTTACCCACATCGTCGGCCACCAGCAGACCGCCGAACTTATCCACAGCTACCCCGACCGGTCGCCCCATCGCCTCGTCATTCTCGTTGACGAAGCCATCCAGCACCGTGATCGGCTGGCCATTGGGCTTGCCATCGCCGAAGGGGACGAAGATCACCTGGTAGCCGCTGCGCGGCTTGCGGTTCCACGAGCCGTGCTGGCCGATGAACACCCCGCCACGATAACGCTCCGGCAGCAGGCTGCCCTGATAGAAGGCAAGGCCGAGGGAGGCGGTGTGCGCGCCCAGGGCGTAATCGGGGACCAGCGCCTTTTCCACCTGGTCCGGGCGGGGCGGGTCGACGCGCTTATCCACATGCTGGCCGTAATAGCTCCAGGGCCAGCCATAGAAACCGCCGTCCTTCACTGACGTCATGTAGTCGGGCACCAGGTCGTTGCCCAGTTCGTCGCGCTCGTTCACGGCTGTCCACAGGGCGCCGCTGTTGGGTTCCCAGCCCAGCCCATTGGGGTTGCGCAGGCCGGAAGCGAAGAGGCGTACGTGGCGGTTGGACAGGTCGATCTGCAGGATCGCCGCGCGGTTCTTCTCGGCGTCCAGGCCGTTCTCGCCTACGTTGCTGTTGGAGCCGACGGTGGCGTAGAGGTAGCGACCGTCGGGGCTGGCGAGGATGTTCTTGGTCCAGTGGTGGTTGATCGGCCCGCCCGGCAGGTCGACCACCTTTTCGGCCGGGGCGCTGATCGTGGTGTCGCCGGTCCTGTAGGGGAAACGCACCACCGCGTCGGCATTGGCCACGTACAGCCAGTTATCCACAAGGGCCATGCCGAACGGCGAGAACAAGCCCTGCAGCAGCACGCTGCGCTGTTCCGGCACGCCGTCGCCGTCGGCGTCGCGCAGCAGGGTGATGCGATTGGCGCTGGGTACCTGGGAGCCGGCCTTGGCCATGAACTTGCCCGCTACCCAATCCTTCAGGCCTTCCGACTTCTCCTTGGGCGGTGCCGAGCTTTCCGCCACGAGCACGTCGCCGTTGGGCAGCACGTACAGCCAGCGCGGGTGATCGAGCTTGTCGGCGAAGCGCTGCACCTCCAGCCCTTGCGCGGCGCGCGGCTTCCGGTCGACGGGCCAGCCGGTGGCGGTCGCGACATTCACGGTGGGCAGCAGGCTGCTTTGCGGTTCCGGCAGCTGCGGTTGCGGTCCGGTGCCGGCGGTGAACGGCAGGGCGGACTTGTCGCCGCAACCGGCCAGGGCCAGTGCGATCAGCAGGGGGGATGACCATCGCATGGGACTACTCCTCGGCCTGTAGTGAGTTTCTTTCAGGAAACGGACGGCAGTCTAGACATCCCTTCCCTTGAGTCCGTGCGAAATGACCGACGCAAAGGCTCTCGCGTCCACGTCTGATCGGCTTTACTGACAGACAGGATTCCCGGCAAATCAGCGATTTGGCGAACCCTCAAGGAAGAACGAGGGTCTACCATGACAGTCTTGTGACAATCGCCTGAGCGTTGCCGTGTCCTTCTCGGCCCTCCGCGCTGTCTGTACGGAGCCGCGGGCGAGGTCGTTACAGGGTCCGTCGACGGACGCACCGCCCACGGGCCCGCTTGAGTGCGAGGGGGCCCGACATGCTCAAACTGCTCGATCTGCTCTCTGCCGTCGCCCTGTTGGTGTGGGGCACACACATCGTCCGCACCGGCATCCTCAGGGTGTATGGCAGCAACCTGCGAAAAATCCTCAGCCGCAGCGTGGAAAAGCGCCCGCTGGCCTTCGCTGCCGGCATCGGCGTCACCGCCCTGGTGCAAAGCAGCAACGCCACGGCGCTGCTGGCCACCTCCTTCGTCGCCACCGGCCTGATGGCCCTGGCGCCCGCGCTGGCGATCATGCTCGGCGCGGATGTCGGCACGGCATTGATGGCGCGGGTGCTCACCCTGGACCTGTCGTGGCTGTCGCCGTTGCTGATCTTCTTCGGGGTGATTTTCTTCCTCGGTCGGCAGAAATCGCGCCTGGGCCAGTTGGGCCGGGTGTTCATCGGCCTGGGGCTGATCATCCTCGCCCTGCAGCTGATCGTCGCCGCGGCCGAGCCGATGACCCAGGCCAAGGGCGTGAAGGTGCTGTTCTCCAGCCTCACCGGGGACGTGATGCTGGACGCCCTGACCGGCGCTCTCTTCGCGATGATTTCCTATTCCAGCCTGGCCGCCGTGCTGCTCACCGCGACGCTGGCGGCGTCCAAGGTGATCTCGCTGAAGGTGGCGCTGTGCCTGGTCGTCGGCGCCAACCTGGGCAGCGGCATCCTGGCGATGATCAGCGCGTCCTCGCAGAACGCCGCCGGCCGCCGCGTGGCGCTGGGCAGCCTGCTGTTCAAGGTGGCCGGCTGCGCCCTGGTGCTGCCGCTGGTGGGCCCGCTGGCCGCATGGATCGACCATTGGCAGTTCAGCACCGCCGAGCTGGTGATCGCCTTCCATGTGCTCTACAACACCACCCGCTGCCTCGCCTGCCTGCCGCTGACCGGACAAATGGCGGCGTTCTGCACACGCATCATGCCCGACCGGCATTCGCCGGAAGACACCGTGCGCCCGCGCCACCTGGACCCGGCCGCGCTGGATACGCCGAGCCTGGCGCTGGTCAACGCGGTGCGCGAAACCCTGCGCATGGGCGATATCGTCGAGCACATGCTGAACAACCTCATGGAAGTTATCCACAGCGGCGACCCGTTGCTGGGCAAGCAGATCCGCAAGCAGGACGACGATGTCGACGCCCTCTACACCGCGATCAAGCTGTACCTGGCGCGCATGCCGCGCGAGGACCTGAGCGAGGCGGACAGCCGGCGCTGGGCGGAAATCATCGAGCTGGCGATCAACCTCGAGCAGGCCGGCGACATCATCGAGCACATGCTCGGCGCCGTGCAGGACAAGAAGACCTCGCGCAGCCGCTCGTTCTCCGACAACGGCCTGGAGGAAATCACCGTGCTGCACGGCCAACTGGTGGCGAACCTGCGCCTGTCGCTGTCGGTATTCCTCAATGGCGACCAGGAGGGCGCCAGGCGCCTGCGCCGCGCCAAGCAGCGCTTCCGCCTGCAGGAACGGCGCTTCGCCCACTCCCACGTCGACCGCCTGCGCCAGCAGGTGGTACAGAGCATCGAGACCAGCTCGCTGCACCTGGACCTGATCAGCGACATGAAACGCTTGAACTCGCTGTTCTGCGCCATCGCCTATGCTGTTCTGGACAACCCCGATGCCAGCACGTCGGCAATCGGCGAGCCTGTGGAAGACGACGACGTCGCCCCGCGCGAGGTCGAGGCGGTACAGGATCACCAGCGGCCGGCTTCGCCCGGCTCCAGCGCGACGGGTTGATGGCCGCAGGGCCTGGTAGAGCGTTCTCTCGGCGCGCTCGCCAGCCCCTGCGAAGTCCTGATATCACGACGCCCAGGGTTCGGGCAGAATCCGCCGCCATGGAAGCAAGCACTCATCCCCAACGCCCGCCTTCGGTCAGCGCCAGCCTGACCCAGGCCATCCTGCTGGCGGCTGTGCGTCTCGGTCTGAACCGTGATGCGCTGCTGGCTGCCAGCGGCATCCAGGAATCCCAGCTCGGCGACCCGGACGCGCGCATCGATTTCGCGCTGCAGGAGCGCATGTGGCAGTCGATCCAGACCGACCTCCCGCATGACGAACCGGGCCTCGCGATGGGCCGCGCGTTATCGCCCGCCTCGTTCAGCGCGCTGGGCTTCCTGCTGCAGTCGAGCATGACGCTGGGCGATGCCCTCGAATCGGCCATGCGCTACCAGCGCCTGGTGGGCGAAGGCGGCCAGGTGGCCATCGAGGCGCAGGCCCAGATCATCTGGGTGACCTACCGCCCGCTGAACCCCGACCCACCCGCCACTCGCGCCCGCGCTCTCGCGCTGCTGGGGTTCTGGGCGCGCCAGCTGCGCGCGTTGCTCAACGGCCTTGAACTGGCGGGATGCCGGTTTATCCACAGCCAGCCGGACAGCCTCGCGGACTATGAGAAAGCGTTCGGCTGCCCGCTGCACTTCGATGCACCCGACTACGCCCTGGGGTTGCCCAGGGCCCTGATCGATGCGCCGCTGCCGCAGGCCAACCCGCCGTTGCGCGACCTGTTGCGCCAGCATGCCGAAGGCCTGCTCGCGCGCCTGCCCAGCGCCAGCATCAGCGGACGCGTCGTGGCCCTGCTCGGTGAACAACTCACCCGCGGCGAGCCGGGACGCGCCGCCGTGGCCAGCGAGCTGGGCCTGAGCGAACGCACCTTGCAACGCCGGCTGGCGGAGGAAGGCAGCAGTTATCAACAGCTGCTGGCCGATACGCGCCGGCAATTGGCCGAGCGGTACCTGGGCGAAGGCAACCTGCCGGCCACGGACATCGCCGCCCTGCTCGGGTACTCCGAGCCCAGCGTGTTCTTCCGCGCCTTCCGCCACTGGACGGGCCTGACACCCGGCGAGTACCGCCAGCGGCGGCGGCAGACCGCTCGGTAGCGGCGCTCGCCCGAAGGCGAATGCAGAGCGCTGGTCACAGGCTTTTCAACAGACTTGTCTACAGGTTTTCAACAGACCGGGGAGGGTCAGCCGTTCGGCCCCCGCGCTGCCAGATAAGCCAGGAATGCTTCACGGCTGGAATAGCGCGGCTCGTAGCCGAACTCTTCCTTCAACCGGCGGTTATCCAGCACGGGCCGGTAGCGCAGGTAATCCACCTGTTCGGGCCCGAAGCGCGACAACCCCAGCGGCTTGAGCAGGCCGAGCCCTACGCGCATCAGGCTTGCCGGCAAGGGACGATAGGGTTTGTTGAGCAGCCCGGCGATCTCCCGCAGCGACAACGCACCATCGCCGGCGAGGTTGTAGATGCCCTCGCTGCCGCGCTCGAGCCCCTGGCGAATCACGTTCACTACGTCCTGGTCCCAGATGAACACGAAGCGGCTGCGATGCCCCAGCACCCCCACCAGCGTGGGTCGGGCGAAGAGCTCGGCCAAGGGGTTATGCACACGCCGGCCCAGGATGGTGCCGGGGCGCAGTATCAATTGCTTGAGCTGTGGATAACGTTCCCGCGCGTTGGCCAGCAGTTGCTCGATCTCCTGCTTGCACCGGGCGTGTACCAGGTGTGGATGACCGCGCAGCGGGTGCGATTCGTCGATCCACTCGGCGTTGTCGCGGTGGAAGCCGTAGGCTGCCGCCGAACTGGTGACGATCAGTTGCTGGACGCCGGTGTCGCGCGCCGCCTCGATCAGCGCCCGGGTGCCGCCCACTTCGATGAGGTGGCGTTTGTGCGGGGTCATCTCCCGCGGCGGGTTGACCACCGCCGCGAGGTGGACGATGGCATCGGGCTTCCAGTGCTCCACGCAGGCCCGCGTGTGGGCGGCCACGCTCAGGTCGAGGGTGACCGGCTCGATGTTCGGCCGCAGGCCCTGCGACTTGATGCGCTGCATGTCGGCGGCAATGAGCGTCCAGTCCAGGTGCTGGACGGCCAGTTCATTGAGCAGGCTCTGCCCGAGAAATCCCGCGGCGCCGGTAATCAGGACACGCATGCAGCCTCCAGAGCGTTCCGCGTGGAACGAACGACGGGGTCCACCACTGAGGGTAGATGATCTGAGCGTAGTGGCGCGCTCGGGCAGCGACAGTGACCGCGCAAGCCAGCCGCCGTGACCGATGATGCCACCCGACAAAGGTTGAACGCGGTGGGTTCGCGCCGGTCAATCCGCTATCCTCACGGCTTTGCGTCCAGGCACACCGCTCATGCGTTGGTTGTTCGTCCCCCTGTTGTCCCTTCTGCTCAGCGCCTGGTCCCATGCCGACCAGCGACAGACGGTCGAGGCCTACCAGCTGGAGAACGGCATGGGCGTACTGTTCAAGCCCACCCGCGAAAAGGGTCACGTGGCGATCCGGCTGATCGTCGGGGTCGGCTTCGCCGATTTCAGCTGCCGCGAGCGCCAGCTGCCGCACCTGATGGAGCATCTGTTCTTCAGCGGCCTGGACGGCGGCGACGAGGCGGACCTCGAAGCACGCATGCAGTCTCTCGGCGGCCAGTGGAACGCCTACACCAGCGAGGGCGACACCGCCTTCGTCGTCGAAGCCCCCGCCGCCACTCAACGCCAGGTGCTGGACCTGCTGCTGGAAATCATCACGCGCACCCAGCTTGATGCGCGCAAGATCGATTCGGCCAAGCAGGTGCTGGTACGCGAGGACGGCGGCCACTATTCGCACCTGCAGCGCTGGCTGGACCACCAGAACGTCAGCCGCGCGGGGCAGGAGCAGTTGGCCGTGGAACTGGGGCTGGCCTGCGCCGAGCGCGCGCCTGTGGATAACCTCACCCTGGCCCAGCTGGAGCAGCTGCGCAAGGACTGGTACGTCCCCAGCAACATGACGTTGATCATCGTCGGTGATCTCGACCCGCGCCTGCCGATCTACCTGAACCGCACCTATGGCGCCCTGGTGGACCACGACACGCCGGAACGTCGCGAGCTGCCGGAGATGAAGAGCGGCGCCGCGCGCCAGCGCAACCTGACCACCGGATTGTTCGGCGAGAGCGCGGTTCTGCACTGGATCTTCCCGGAGCCGGCGGACGCCGACGGCGCCACGCTCGACCTGCTGCAGGCCTACCTCAACGATGCGCTCTACACCGAGCTGCGCGTGCGGCGCGAACTGTCGTACGGGCCCTGGAGCGAACGAACCGCCTGGGCCAACCAGGGCTTCATCAGCCTCAACGCGGATGTCGAACGAGACGCACAGGACGTCACGCAAAAAGCCCTGCGCGAGCTGGTGGAGAAGATCCGCCACGAGGGCCTCGATGCCCAGCGTTTCGCCCGCATCCAGCGCGTGGCACGCGCGCAACTGGCCTGGAGCACGCCGGGTAGCTCGTCACTGGCGGATTATTACTGGGGCTCGCTGGCCGATTTCGACGATGGCAAGTTCCCGGACGAAGACAAGCGCCTGGCGAAGGTCAGCCTGGCCCACGCCAACGAGGTGGCGAAGCTGCTGTTCAAGGATGAGGGTTATCTGCGCATCGAGAAGCCGCTGCTGGATGACGACATGGTCTATCCACTGGCGGCGCTGGGGGCGTTGATGCTGGCGGTGCTGCTGGGGCTGGCGCTGCGGCGCCGGCGGGGCTGAACCCCGCCGCCGCCGTTCAGGCGTCAGAGTGCGAGACGGCGAATGACCTGGCAGGAATCGTCCGGGTCGATCTGGGCGCGGAAGCCCAGTTCACGGGCCATGTCGCGCATGTCGCGGTCCATCGACGAGTCGATCGAATACATCTGGTGGAAGCCATTGCGCTTGGCCACGTCGATCAGGTGGCGCATCAGCGCGACGTCCAGTCCCAGTTGCTTGAACTCATCGGCAATGGTCACCGCGCATTCGCACTGCTGTTTGTCCACCGCCGCGTAACGGCTGATGCCGACTTCGCGCAGTTCGCCGTCCACGTGGGTCAGGGCGATGAAGGCCATGGTGGTCTGGTAGTCGACGTCCATCAGGCGATCGAGCAGCTTGTCGTCGATCTTCACTTCGCCGTGGAAGCGGAACTTGCGGGTCATGGGGGACAGGCGTTCGAGGAACAGGCGCTCGCGCTCGCGGTCTTCCGCGCGCAACGGGCGGATCAGCACGTGGCTGCCGTCTTCGAGGGTTTCTATCCAGTGATCGGCGCCGACAGCCCCGAGGGCTGCGAGCTCGGCTGTGGTGTGGGTGATCATGACGCGTTCTCCGCTGGCGAAGAGGGATTGGGTTGACCCTATCCTTCTCCTGCCGGCCCCGGGCAGGCCTGACATAAGTCAATGCCGCCCGGAACCGTGCTGGGGCAGAACGTCGCAGCCGTCCTCAGGCGCTGCCGACCAGCGCGCCGGCGCGGATGCGCGCGCCCTTGCGAAACAGCACCAGCGTGGCCAGCAGGCCGAGCAGCGCCGCGCCGCTGAGCCAGATGCCCGGCGCGGCCTTGTTGTCGAGGACGTGGATGAGCCAGGTGCACACCGCCGGGGTAAAGCCGCCGAAGGTGGCAGTCGCCAGGCTGTATGCCAGGGAGAAGCCGGTGGTGCGCACATCCGCCGGCATGACCTCGGTGAGCGCGACGACCATGGCGCCGTTGTAGCTGCCGTAAAGGAAGGACAGCCACAGTTCCACTTCCAGCAGGCGGGCGAAGCTGGGCTCGGCCACCAGCCAGGACAGCATCGGGTAGGCGGTGACCAGCGCCAGCACGGTGGCAGCCAGCAGCAGCGGCTTGCGGCCGATGCGGTCGGACGCGGCGCCCATCACCGGCAGCCAGACGAAATTGGACAGGCCCACGCACATGGTCACCAGCAGGCTGTCGAAGTCCGACAGGTGCAGCTCGTTCTTGCCGAAGGTCGGGGTGTAGGCGGTGATCAGGTAGAAGGACACGGTGGTCATCACCACCATGGCAGTGCCGGCCAGCACCAGACCGAAGTTTTCGCCGATGGAGCGCAGCACCTGGCCTAGGCTGGGGTGATGTTTGCGCTTCTGGAACTCGGGGGTTTCCTCCAACGAGCGGCGGATGATGAACAGCGCCGGGACGATCAGGCAGCCGACGAAGAAGGGCACGCGCCAGCCCCACTCACCCATGTCCTGCGGGCTCAGCCAGTGGTTGAGGATAACCCCCAGCAGACCGGCGAAGACCACCGCGACCTGTTGGCTGGCCGACTGCCAGCTGACGAAGAAACCGCGCTTGCCGGGGGTGGCGATTTCCGCCAGGTACACCGACACGCCGCCCAGCTCCACGCCGGCGGAGAAGCCCTGCAACAGGCGACCCAGCAACACCAGCAGCGGCGCCGCGACGCCCAGCGTCCCGTAGCCGGGCACGAAGGCGATCAGCAGCGTGCCCATGGCCATCAGGCCGAGGGTGATGATCAGGCCCTGGCGGCGGCCGTGGCGGTCGATGTAGGCGCCGAGGAAGATGGCGCCCAGCGGACGCATCAGGAAGCCGGCGCCGAAGGTCGCCAGCGACAGCATGAGCGAGGCGAAGGGGTCATCGCCGGGGAAGAAGGTCTTGGCAATCGCGGTGGCATAGAAGCCATACACCATGAAGTCATACATCTCGAGGAAGTTGCCACTCACCACACGGAAGACGGCTTTGGCTTTGGAGTTGTTCGAGGCCATAAGAACATCACTCAGGGCTGATACACGGGGGATTTCCCGGCGGGAAATCGCTGATCCCTCTCCACGGGCAGGCAGGCCCTGGAGAGGTGATGATTTGTAACACTATGTGTAAAAGCTGCGCCGCGACAATCGGAAAATGGCTGAAAGGCCCAATTTCATGGGCATTGAAAGCTTGGTGAAAGCTTCCCGACCGTTCATCGGAAACGGTGGTTTGGCGAAGTACCTCGCATTTCTCCGAATTCATCCGCTTATTTATATCAATGTATTGACTCTCTCCTTAAATAACTTCCTACAGATTTATTTGTAGGAAACTTTCTTATTTCAAGATAACTCCCTCAGAAATTACTTAATTAATAATCTTAATTTTATATAAGAATTTTCCCAGATTAATCGTTAGCTTTTCCGACGCAAAAGGGAGAGCTTTCTTATGAAAAATCTGCAGGGAATTTCGTTCCTGTTTTTACTTCTGATTTTCCTTACCGGATGCAACGGCTGGGTATCCCCCGAAACCGATGGGCGTCTGACAGACCGGTACTTCACGGTGCTGTCCGGCCCGCCTATCCCGGGCTTCATCGTGGCATCGGCCGTGCAATGGAACGCCGACTACGCGGTGACAGCCGCCCATACTCCCTTCCTGCGCAACCAGGCATACCGCTGCAGTACCGGCTGCGACCTGCTGTTCATCGCGCACAAGGCCGACGGGGCGCTGCCGCAGTGGCGGCACTTCCGCCCCGGCGAAACCGTGACCGCGCTGGGCAGCAGTACCTTGCTGATTCCCATGAGCGCGACGGGCAGGATCTGGCCGGTACCCTTCGTCGATGGCGGCTCGGCCAGCGGCGAGCGCTACGGCGTGCACGATGCGGCGATGGCCAAGGGCATGTCCGGCGGCCCGCTGATCGGCAGCGACGGCAGTGTGCTGGGCATCAACATCGGCTTCCAGGCGGGGTTTCGCCCACCGAGCAACCGCCCGGAACTGGCGGGCATGTCACGCCTGAGCGTGTTCGTGCCCTATAGCGTGATCCAGCGCGAGTGGCTGCTCTTCCAGGCACAGGCGGCGCGCAAGGCCGCCCAGGCCAGCGATGGCGCGAATCTTCAGGCGAAGAACCAGTAGCACACGCCGATGGACGCCAGGACTCCGGCCAGGTCCGCCAGCAGCGCGCAGCCCACGGCGTGGCGCGCGCGCTGGATACCGACGGCGCCGAAGTACACGGCCAGCACGTAGAAGGTGGTCTCGGTGCTGCCCTGCACCGTCGCCGCGACCAGCGCGGGGAAGCTGTCCACCCCGTGGGATTGCATGGTCTCCAGCAGCATCGCGCGGGCGGCGCTGCCGGAGAACGGTTTGACCAGCGCGGTGGGCAGCGCATCGACGAAACGGGTATCCCAGCCGGCACCTTCAACCACCCAGCGAATGCCGTCCAGGGCCATTTCCAGCGCCCCGGAGGCACGCAGCACGCCGACCGCGCAGAGCATCGCCACCAGGTACGGCAGCAGGCTCTTGGCGACATCGAAACCTTCCTTGGCGCCCTCGACGAAGGTTTCGTACACCGGCACCTTCTTCAGCCAGCCGACGACGAGGAACAGCAGGATGATGCCGAACAGCGTGAGGTTGCCCAGCAACGACGACAGTTGCGCCAGCGCCGTGGCGGAGAGACCGGCCAGCAGCGCCATGAAGGCGCCCAGCGCCAGCGCGCCGGGAATCAGATAGGCCAGTACCACCGGGTCCCACAGGCGCAGGCGCTGCATCACCGCGACGCTGAGCAGGCCGACCAGCGTGGAGGCGCTGGTGGCCAGCAGGATCGGCAGGAACACCAGGGTCGGGTCCACCGCGCCCTGCTGCGCGCGGTACATGAAGATGGTAACCGGCAGCAGGGTCAGCGAAGAGGCGTTGAGCACCAGGAAGAGGATCTGTGCGTTGCTCGCGGTGGTGCTGTTGGGGTTGAGCTCCTGCAGCGCCTTCATCGCCTTCAGGCCGATGGGCGTAGCGGCGTTGTCCAGGCCCAGGCCGTTGGCGGCGAAGTTCAGGGTGATCAGGCCGATGGCCGGGTGGCCGGCAGGCACGTCCGGCATCAGGCGGCGGAACAGTGGGCCGAGCAGCACCGCGAGTTTTTCCACCAGGCCGGCTTTTTCGGCGATGCGCAGAAAGCCCAGCCACAGGGTCAGGGTGCCGAACAGCAGCACCATGACCTCCACCGACAGCTTGGCCATGGCGAACAGGCTCTCCACCATGGCGGCGAAGACGCTGGCCTCGCCACCCAGCAGCCAGCGGGAAAGCGCGGTGACCGCCGCGACGATGAAAAAGCCCAGCCACAGGCCGTTGAGCATGCGATGTCCCCCTTGGAATGGCCGCGATGATAGCGGCACGGGCACCTTGGGCGCCAGAAACGACAAGGCCCCGGACACTGCCGGGGCCTTGTTGATAACCCTGTCGGGTCAGTGGGCGGCAGGGCTGTGCTTGCCGTCCACGCTTTCCCCTTCCAGCAGTTCCTCGACGCTGCCGTTGCGCATGGCGTCCCAGTAACGGGCGCCCTTCTGCGCGTCGTACACGCCTTCCCACTTGGCGATGACCAGCACCGCGAGGGCATTGCCGATCACGTTCAGCGCGGTGCGCGCCATGTCCATGATGCGGTCGACGCCGGCGATGAAGGCCAGGCCTTCCAGCGGAATGCCGACGCTGCCCAGGGTCGCCAGCAACACCACGAAGGAAACGCCCGGTACGCCGGCGATGCCCTTGGAAGTGACCATCAGGGTCAGCACCAGCATCAGCTGCTGGCCGATGGACAGGTCGATGCCATAGAGCTGGGCGATGAAGATCGCCGCGATGCTCTGGTACAGGGTCGAGCCATCGAGGTTGAACGAGTAGCCGGTGGGCACCACGAAGCTGCTCACCGCCTTGGGCGCGCCGTAGGCTTCCATCTTCTCGATGATGCGCGGCAGCACGGTCTCGGAACTGGCGGTGGAGTAAGCCAGGACCAGCTCGTCCTTGAAGATGCGCATCAGCTTGATGATGGAAAAGCCGAACAGGCGCGCGGCCAGGCCCAGCACCATGAAGGCGAAGAAGGCGATGGCGAAGTACACCAGCACCACCAGCTTGGCCAGGGGCAGCAGCGAGGCGAAGCCGAAGTTGGCGACGGTCACCGCGATCAGCGCGAAGACGCCGATGGGGGCGTAGCGCATGATCATGTGGGTGACGCGGAACATGGCTTCGGCCACGCCCTGGAACATTTTCACCAGCGGCTCGCGGGTCGGCGCCGGCAGCGAGGACAGGCCCAGGCCGAACATCACCGAGAAGAAGATGATCGGCAGCATCTCGCCGCGGGCCATGGCCGCGAAGATGTTCGACGGGATCAGGTTGAGGATAGTCTCGATGAACGCGTGGTGGTGCTCGACTTCCTTGGCGGTCTGCGCGTACTGGGAGATATCCACAGTTCCCAGCGTGCTCATGTCGATGCCGGCGCCGGGCTGGAAGACGTTCGCCAGCAGCAGGCCGACGACGATGGCGACGGTGGTGATGATTTCGAAGTAGATGATGGTCTTCAGGCCGATGCGGCCGAGCTTCTTCGCGTCACCCATGCCGGCGATGCCGACGATGAGCGAGGAAATCACGATCGGTACCACGATCATCTTGATCAGGCGGATGAAGATATCGCCCGCCGGCTGGAGGATGTTGCTGATCCACCAGGCCTTTTCCGCGCTGAAATGGTTGAGCGCGGCGCCCAGTGCAATTCCGAGTACCAGGCCGATGAGGATCTGCCAGGCGAGGCTGAGCTTGGCTTTGCCCATAGTGAGTCACCCTTGATTCTTGTGGAAGTCGGGGTCGCCGAGCCATCGGGATGCCGACGGCCGGCGAAAAAAGGGGCGCATGATTCCGACCCACCCCTCCTCCGTCTAATGCCGGAAACGCCTACCCCATGCACAATCGGCATAGGAAAAGGCATCTGAAACCTTGGTTCCAGGTCCTAAGACCCTTGATTTTCTGCATGCCACAGGTTCCTCGACGCCTGTCACGCAGGGCTCTGCAAAGCCGGCTAGGCTTGATGCAAAACGGCCATCACTGGCGCGAATGAATCGGTCGGCAAGCCGGGTACGCGAGGGTCTCGGCTTTGTATTACCGGATGTACGGTCGCACGGTGGACCGTGGGGGATGGCCGGGGGCGAGCGAAGGGCCCTTCGACGTCAAAGGCTGGCGGCAATGCGGGCGCGCTTGTGGATAAGTCGCCGGACTGCGCTCTTCATTGTGCGGTAGCTGCTTCCCGTGGGCCCCGTCTTTGGGCCGACGAGAATCGGCGGATGATTGTAAGACGTTTCCACAACACTCCGAATTGACTGACAGCAATGAAGTTCGACCGGCTTCGAGCGGGCGTGCGGATACCCTGCGGCCGCCGCGACAGCCGGGTAAGCAATGGGTTGTTCAATGTGGTGAAAGCACAACGCGGTGACACTCTGAATAAGGACGCTCCATGACGCGACGCTACGTAGTACCCACCCTGCTCTTCGCCGGCGCCCTGGCGCTGGCCGGCTGCTCCAGCCAGAAACCGGACGCCTCGCAATACTCGGGCTTCCTCGGCGACTACTCGCAACTCCAGCCCGCCACGTCCCCCAGTGGCCAGCCGGTGCTGCGCTGGGTCGACCCGAACCTGAAACTGCAGAACTACAGTTCGGTGCTGGTCGAACGGCCGGTCTACTATCCGCCGCCCAAGCCGAACGAGAACATCGATCAGAAGACCCTCAACGAAATCCCCGACTACCTGAAGAAGCAGGTCGAACAGCAACTGGGCAGCCGCTACCGCATCGTCCAGCAGGCGGATCGCGACACGCTGGTGCTGCGCACCGCCATCACCGGGGTGAACATCTCCACCGAGGGTCTGAAAGCCTACGAGGTGATTCCGATTGCGCTGGTGGTCGCGGCCACCACCACGGCCATGGGCACCCGGGACCAGGACACCGAGGTCTACGTGGAGATGGAAGCGCTGGATGGCGCGACCAGCAAGCCGGTCGCCAAGGTGGTGCGCAAGGGCGCGGGCCAGACGCTGGAGAACACCAGCACCCACCTGAGCCTGGCCGATCTGAAACCGGTGCTCGATGGCTGGGCGCGCGACGCGGCCAACTTCAAGCCGTGATCCACGCTGCGGCGCAGTGAAACGCCGCAGGAGATGAAGCGCTCCGGAGCCGGCGCGGACATCCCGCGCCGGTTCCGGAGGCTTTGCCTGGCCCGGCCCGCTGTATGCGGAGGTACCCCCTGTACCCCTGGGTCATTCAGGACCTGACGCATCCCGAACATCCCGGCCCCCTGGCCGTGCGTGAGCCTTCTGGCTACGCGAATCTCTGAACCTTGTGCCGCTCAATACCAGTTCGGATCACTCTTGAGCTGATCGTCGAGGATCCGTTTCACCGAATCGTCCGGCTCGCCCAGCCAGCGGAAACTGGCGTGCTTGCTCGGCGACTTGTCCGCCGGAAGGTTCTGCGGAACCTTCACGTACAGCGCGTAGGCCTTGTCCTTTTCCCAGGTAAAGGCCACGTACAACCGTTGGGCCGCACAGTTGTGTGCTTCGCACAACTGGCCGACCAGATACTTGTCGCCCTGCTCGTCCACCGCCTGCATCGGCGTTGCGGTGCCGCTGAGGTTCATCACCCAGTCCGGCAGGCGGCTCTCGTCCTTGATCACTGATTGCCAGGTATCGCGGTACTGCGGATCACTGGCGATCAGCTCGTTCAGGCGGTACTGCGCGTCCTTGTCCGCCTCGGCGGCCAGGGCCTGGGCCCCGGCACCGAGCAGAACGGCCGACAGCAGCAGAGTGCGGGTAAAACTCATCGCTACGCTCCTTGTTCAACCTCGACCGGTTCGCTGGGCGTCACCCCCGGCGGCGGCCCATGACGAAGGACACGATGAACAGCACCAGGAAGATCACGAACAGGATCTTGGCGATGCTGGTGGCGGCGCCGGCGATGCCACCGAAGCCCAGGACCGCGGCGATGATGGCGATGATCAGGAATGTCACTGCCCAGCTAAGCATGGGGTCTCTCCTCTTTTCGTTGTCGGTTCGGCACCGCTTCGGGTACCTGCTCCGGCGCCATCAGCTGGCGTGTGCCGGAAGGGGTGTCCGCCCGGGCGCTTCCGGGCACTGCGGACGTATCGGGCATGCCAGTGGCCTGCCAGCGATTCATGAAAACGTTCAGAACACCCAGCCGCGCTGGGTCCGTGCCAGCGGCTGTGCTTCGACCTGGGCCTGGGTTTGCGCCTGCGGTGCCTGCAGCACCGGTGCGGAGTTACGAGCGGGAGCAGCCTGTGGATAACGCGAGGCTTCGCGGTACAGGCCAGGTGCGCTGGAAGCGGTCGGCACATAAGCGACGGGGGCGCTGGAAGCCGCCTTGGCCTCGGACACCTGCATCTGCAGTTGCACCTGGTTGACCAGCAACAGCAGCAGGGCACCAGCGAAAAAGATCCGGCTCCACACATCGTGACGCGCGACTTGCACTTGGCTGTTGGTTCCGCTGTTCATCCTGCTTCTCCTGCCCGTCATCGATGGGTTTGCAGAACCGTGAGGCCGTTTCCTCGGGTCTTTCGGTTCGCGTCGTCGCGGGTGGTTTGAGTGACTGTCTGCAGAAGGAATTGCACGCCGCATGCCAGTCTTTCTCGATCAATTTTTCCCTTATAAATCAACACGTTAAATCTATTAACAAGGTCCCTCTACCCAGCATCCTGCACGATGGCTCAGGATGCGTCGTGCGTTTTGCAATACCCACTGTCGGCGCCTCCCTGCGCCGGTGTGAACGGCGTCACTTGAGGGAATGCTTCAGCTCACTCATCTGGTCGTGGCACGCACGCACCTTGGGCAACTCGGCGCGCAGCAGGGCCTGGGTTTCCGGCGTGCCGTTCTGCAGGGCCTCCTCGAAGGCGTGGAGGATGCGGTCCTCGGTTTCTTCCAGTTGGGCGACATAGGTGGCGCCTTCGTCGCTGGCCAGCGTCGCGCGGGTGTCCGCGTAGACCTGGCGCAGCTTGCCCAGCAAGGTGCCGCCGCTGGCGGGGTCCTCGTGGTTGGCGGCGACCTTGCCGGCGAGGGCGTTGATCACATCGGTCTTGGCCTGTGCCATGGACTGGAACAGCCGCTGCAGCCGGGCATCCTTCACTTCCTGGATGGCGTGCTGGTAGAAACGCTGGCCATCGCGGGTGATCTCGATGAGTTCGTTGAGCTGACTGGTCGTGCGGGTCATGGGAGTACTCCTGAGGGAGGGTGGAGGAATCAGGCAGCCTGGCCGGCCACCTTCAGCGCGGTGGCGTCTACCTCACGCACACCACGGGTGTTGCGAGCGGAGTCGATCAATTGCTGGCGCTCGTCGGCGCTGGGTACCTGGCCACTGAGCGTGACCACCCCATCGCGGGTGGAAACCCCGATGGACAGGCCCTGCAGCGCATGGGCGGACAGAATTCCGGCCTTGATCTGGCTGGTGATCCAGGCATCGCTGACGGCAGCCTGGGCATCGCCGACGGACTTCTGGAATTGCTGGGTGGTGGCGGCGTCGGGGTCGACCTTCAGGCGGTTGTTCACCGCCGTGACGCCCTCCGTCTGCGCCGCCAGGTGCTCGGCCTGCTCGCTGGCCTGCTGACTGCCCACGGTGCCGTCGAGCGTGACGGCGCCAGCCTTGCTGGTGACCTTGATATCCAGCCCTTCGCCGCGCTTTTCCAGCAGGAGCTTGGATTTCACCTTTGCCGCCAGCGTGGCGTCGTCCCATTGCTGCACCACGCCCGGTTGCTGGGCAGCGTCCGCTTTGCGCGCATCAGCCAGGGAGGCGTCCACTCCCAGCTGGTTATCCACAGCGGTGATGCCTTCGACGCTGGCGGCGATCTGCCCGGCCAGCGCCTTCTGTTCTTCGCTGGCCACCGCGCCGCTCAGGTGCGCGCGGCCGTTTTCCACATCCACCTTGATCGCGTAGGGCTTGAGTTCGCGGTTGAGGTTCAGGGCCGTCCAGATCGAACCCTCCTGGCGCGCTTCGGCCAACTGCGCACTGAGCCCGGACTCGGCCGCATGGCCCACCAGGGGCTGCCACGCAAGAAGGGTGGAACTCAGGGCCAGGACAAGGATCTTCGGATTGGGCATGGCGTTCTCCGTCAAACGATGGTGCGACATTGGATCCGCAAGCGCCGTGCCAGTGCATTTTTGTGGATAAAATTCTTGTAATTCAGTGTGTTGGAGGGTCCTACCAAAGGCCCGGACTGTGCACCCTGCCCGACAGGGAAAAAAGATTCTTGCAACTTGCACGAAAAACCCTGGACTAAGAAAAATCGCACCCTTTACAACAACGAATCTCAACAACGAGGAAAACGCTGAATGGACGCAACGCCTGAACAGCAAGGCCGGATCCTGCTGGTCGATGACGAGTCCGCCATCCTGCGCTCGTTCCGCTACTGCCTGGAAGACGAGGGCTACAGCGTGGCCACCGCCAGCAGCGCCCAGCAGGCGGAGAACCTGCTGCAGCGCCAGGTGTTCGACCTGTGCTTCCTGGACCTGCGCCTGGGCGATGACAACGGCCTGGATGTGCTGACGCAGATGCGCGTGCAGGCACCGTGGATGCGCGTGGTGATCGTCACCGCGCACTCGGCGGTGGATACCGCGGTGGATGCCATGCAGGCCGGCGCCGCCGATTACCTGGTGAAGCCCTGCAGCCCCGACCAGCTGCGCCTGGCCGCCGCCAAGCAACTGGAAGTGCGTCAGCTGACCGCGCGCATCGAGGCGCTGGAAGGCGAGATGCGCAAACAGGGCGACGTGCTGGAATCCCACAGCCCGGCCATGGCCGCCGTACTGGAGACGGCCCGCCAGGTCGCCGCCACCGACGCCAATATCCTCATCCTCGGCGAGTCCGGCTCCGGCAAGGGCGAGCTGGCGCGAGCCATTCACGGCTGGAGCAAACGGGCGAAGAAATCCTGCGTGACCATCAACTGCCCGTCGCTGTCCGCCGAACTGATGGAAAGCGAGCTGTTCGGCCACAGCCGCGGCGCCTTCACCGGCGCCACCGAAAACACCCTGGGGCGTATCAGCCAAGCGGATGGCGGCACGCTGTTTCTCGACGAAATCGGCGACTTTCCCCTCACGTTGCAACCTAAATTGCTGCGTTTCATCCAGGACAAGGAATACGAGCGCATCGGCGACCCGGTGACCCGCAATGCCGATGTGCGCATCCTGGCGGCAACCAACCGCGACCTCGCCAGCATGGTCGCCCAGGGCACCTTCCGCGAAGACCTGCTCTACCGCCTGAACGTCATCGTGCTGAACCTGCCGCCGCTGCGCGAACGCGCCGAGGACATCATCGGCCTGGCCGAACGCTTCCTGGCCCGGTTCGTGAAGGATTACGGCCGCCCCGCCCGCGGCTTCACCGACGAGGCCCGCGCGCTGCTGCGCCGCTACAACTGGCCGGGGAACGTTCGCGAGCTGCGTAACGTAATCGAACGCGCAAGCATCATCTGCAATTTCGAGCTGATCGGCGTCGAACAGCTCGCCATCGGTGAACAGACCACCAGTTCCGCGCCCCGTATCGGCGAGGCCATGAGCCTGGAGGAACTGGAGAAGGCCCACATCGCCGCAGTCATGGCCTCCAGCGCCACCCTGGACCAGGCGGCGAAGACGCTGGGCATCGACGCGTCCACGCTCTATCGCAAGCGCAAGCAGTACAGTCTGTGAAGCTGCCCGGTCCCATGACGCTGCGCACGAGGTTGTTCCTGAGCATCTCGGCGCTCATCACGGTAGCGTTGCTGGGGCTGCTGCTCGGCTTGTTCAGCGTGATACTGAACGGCCGCGAGCAGGCCCAGCTGATCCAGCGCAACTTCGACGCCATCGAAGTCAGCCAGCGCCTGCGCCAGGCGCTGGGCGACGAGCTGGTGCAAGTGCTCAGCGCACGGCCTAGCCCGGAACACCTCGAGCTGGCGCGGACGCACTTCGCCCAGGCGCTGGAGCGCGGACGCACGCTGGCCCGCAACACCAGCGACCGCCAGGCGCTGACGGAAATCGCCGATGCGCACCGCCTGTTCATCGAGGCCACCGACACGCCCGGCCCGGGCCGTCCGGAATTACTCGCCGACAGCGACCTCAGCCGCACCCTCGACGTCCTGCGCAACCGCCTGATGGCGATGCACCAGGCCGCCATCAACAACATCAGCGTGGCCGAACGCTCCACGCGGGATCGCTCGCTTTGGATCAGCGGGCTGCTCGGGCTGATCGGCATCGCCATCCTGCTGGTCGGCTTCTTCACCGCACACAGCATCGCGCGGCGCTTCGGTGCGCCCATCGAGACGCTGGCCAAGGCCGCGGACAAGATCGGCCAGGGCGAATTCGACGTGACCCTGCCGGTCTCCTCCGTGGCCGAGATGTCCTCCCTGAGCCGTCGCTTCGGCCTGATGGCGGAAGCCTTGCGCCTTTACCGCGCCAGCAATACCGAGGCGCTGGGTTCCGGGCGCAAGCGCCTGCTGGCGGTACTCGACAGCATCGATGACGGCCTGGTGATCCTCGACCGCCACGGCCGCATCGAACACGCCAACCCGGTCGCTACCCGCCAGCTGTTCGCCCACGGTGACCCGCAGGGCCAGGAGTTGGGCGCCATGCTGAGCAACCCGGCGCTGACCCAGGCGGTCCAGCGCGTGCTCAGCGGCAACCTGCTGGATGAAACCCCGCAGGACCTGGTGGTGGAGGTGGGCGGCGAAAGCCGCTTGCTGACCTGGGGCATGTCGCCGGTGAGCCATGACGACGGGCGCAATATCGGCGCGGTGATGGTGGTGCGCGACGTCACCGAGCAGCGCGCCTTCGAGCGGGTGCGCAACGACTTCGTGCTGCGCGCCTCCCATGAGCTGCGCACCCCGATGACCGGCATGCACATGGCCTTCGGGCTGCTCGCCGAGCGCCTGAAATTCCCCGAGGAATCCCGTGAACGCGACCTGGTGCGCACCGTCGACGAGGAGATGCACCGGCTGGTAAGGCTGATCAACGACCTGTTGAATTTCTCCCGCTACCAGAGCGGCACCCAGAAGCTGGATCTGCAGTTGTGCGACGTCGGCGACCTGTTGCGCCAGGCACACGCGCGCTATGCCAGCGCTGCCGAGGAAAAGCGCATCGAGCTGGATCTGGAGATCGCCGACGACCTGCCGCCGATCAATATCGACCGCACGCAGATCGAGCGGGTGCTGGATAACCTGATCGGCAACGCGCTGCGCCATACCCCCGAGGGCGGCACCATCCGGCTGCAGGCGCGCTGCCAGGAGGAGCGCGTGGCGATTGCCGTGGAAGACAGCGGCGACGGTATCCCGCTCAGCCAGCAGGGGCGCATCTTCGAGCCCTTCGTGCAGGTCGGCCGCAAGAAGGGCGGGGTCGGGCTTGGCCTGGCGCTGTGCCGCGAAATCGTCCAGCTGCACGGCGGCCGTATCGCCCTGCGTTCGCAGCAGGGCAAGGGCTCGCGCTTCTATCTGCTGCTGCCGGTTTAAGAGGTCGGTACGGCCAGCAGCAGCGCGGCGGTTTCCAGGTCCGGCTCGCCATCGAAGCGTTCCGGGCGGAAGCGCATCTGGAAGGCCGCGATCACGTTGCGGGTTTCCTCATCCATCGCCCCATTGAGCGGCACCGCGTAGCCATGGCGCGCGAGCTGCTGCTGGAACCAGCTCGGCGGCGGCAACTGGCCGTTCAGTTCAGCCAGGCGACGCGCCAATTCGCCCGGCTTGGGCCAGGGAATCAGGCCGGCATCCGCCAACTTCTTCCATGGAAACAAGGGCCCCGGGTCGACCTTGCGCTGCGGGGCGATGTCGCTGTGGCCGAGGATATGCTCCGGGGTGATGCCCTGGCGGCGGGTGATGTCCTTGAGCAAGGCGATCAATGCGTCGATCTGCGCATCCGGGTAGGGGTACCAGATCTTCCCGCTCGGGGTATCCCGGTAGCCAGGGTTCACCAGCTCGATGCCGATGGACGTGGAATTCAGCCAGGTGCGCCCCTGCCATTCGCTGGCGCCGGCGTGCCAGGCGCGGCGGTTTTCGTCCACCAGCTGGTAGATGGTCGCCGGGTTGTCGCCGATCAGGTAGTGCGCGCTCACCTCGCCGTGGGTCAGCAGCGCCAGCGAGCGCGGCAGGTTGGCCGAGGTGTAGTGGACGATGACGTACTGGATGCGGCTGTCCTGGTTCCTCGACACGTACTCGCGATCGATCTGCAGGCCCTGGTCGGCGCAGCCGGCGAGCAAGGTGGCGAGGAAGGCGAAGGTCAGGACGCGCAACATCATGGCAATTCTCGGATCAGGCGGCGATGTGCAGGAAGCTGCGCACGTTCTGCAGGAGCATGTTCACGCTGAGCATGATCAGCAGCATGCCGGCCAGCCGCTCCACCGCCATCAGCCCGCGCGGGCCGAGGAAGCGCTGGAGGAACGCCGCCTGCATGAGGATGAAGGCAGTGGCCGCCCAGGCCAGGATCACCGCCAGATACAGCTCCCACAAGGGACCAGTGTAGGTGCTGCGCAGGGTGATCAGCATCGCCAGCGCCGACGGCCCCGCCACCGCCGGGGTGGCCAGCGGCACGAACAGCGGTTCGTTGTCCGGCATGTCGCCGAGCACGCCCTGGGGCGTGGGGAAGATCAGGCGCATGGCGACGACGAACAGGATGATGCCGCCGGCGATCCCGGTGGCTTCCTTGGACAGGCCCAGCCCGGTGAGGATGTGCTCACCCAGGGTGAGGAACAGCAGCAACAGGCCCAGGGCGAACAGCAGCTCACGCAGTGCCACTTTCAGACGGCGTTCGGCGGGGACGGACTTGAGGGCGGCCAGGAATACCGCGATGTTGCCGAACGGGTCGGTGATCAGAAAGATCAGGATGGCGACGCCAAGCATGACCGGGAAAACTCCAGCGAGAACGAGGCGCCACACGTGTCGCGCGGCGGCCTGTGAATAACGGGGAACGTGCACTGCCCTGTGGATAACAACTTACCCACAGGACGCGGGCGCAGCCATCAGGATTTCTTGATTTTCTCCGGACGCTTCCAGCCTTCGATCACCCGCTGCTTGGCGCGACCGACGCCCAGGGTGCCGGCCGGCACCTCGGCGGTGATGGTCGAACCCGCGCCAGTCGTGGCGCCGGATCCGATATCCACAGGGGCCACCAGGGAGTTGTTGGAGCCGATGAAGACGTCTTCGCCGATGGTGGTGCGCCACTTGTTCGCGCCATCGTAGTTGCAGGTGATGGTGCCGGCGCCGATGTTGGTGCGCGCACCGACTTCGCTGTCGCCCAGGTAGGTCAGGTGGCCGACCTTCACGCCGTCCTGCAGGTGGGCGTTCTTCAGCTCGACGAAGTTACCCACATGCACCTTGCGCTCGAGCACGCTGCCCGGACGCAGGCGGGCGAAGGGGCCGACGTCGCTGTCCGGGCCGACATGGGCGCCTTCCAGGTGCGAGTTGGCCTTGATGATGGCGCCACGGCGCAGGGTGCTGTCCTTGATGTAGCAGTTCGGGCCGATCTGCACGTCGTCCTCGATCTCCACCTGGCCTTCGAGGATCACGTTGACGTCGATGGTCACGTCGCGGCCGACGCTGACCTCGCCACGCACGTCGAAGCGCGCCGGATCGATCAGGGTGACGCCCTGGGCCATCAGCCGACGCGCCACGCGCAGCTGGAAGAAGCGCTCCAGCTCGGAAAGCTGCAGGCGGTCGTTGGCGCCCTGGGTTTCCATGGCCACCTGCGGTTGTGCGGTGGCCACGCGCAGGCCGTCGCCCACGGCCATGGCGATCACGTCGGTGAGGTAGTACTCGCCCTGGGCATTGGCATTGGACAGGCGCGACAGCCAGCCCAGCAGGCGCTCACGCGGTGCGGCGAGGATGCCGGTGTTGCCCTCGCGGATGGCACGCTGCTCGGCAGTGGCATCCTTCTGCTCGACGATGGCCTGAACCTCGCCCGCGGCGTCCCGGATGATGCGGCCGTAACCGGTGGGATCGTCCAGTTCGACGGTCAGCAACGCCAACTGTTCCGGAGTGGCCTGCGCCATCAGGCGCTCCAGGGTCGGCTGCTCGATCAGCGGCACGTCGCCGTAGAGGATCAGCACGTTGTCCGCACTCAGGAACGGCGCGGCCTGCGCCACAGCGTGGCCGGTGCCCAGTTGCTGTTCCTGGATCACGAAATTCAGGTCATCCGCCTGCAGGCGCTCACGCACCCGGTCGGCGCCATGGCCAATCACCACATGGATGCGCGACGGGCCGAGGCCGCGGGCGGTATCGATCACATGGGCGAGCATCGGTTTGCCAGCGACCGGATGCAGGACTTTCGGCAGGGCCGAGCGCATACGGGTGCCCTGGCCTGCGGCGAGGATGACGATTTCAAGGGACATGAGTGAAGGACCGTCCTGGTGAGCGGGAAAAGACCAAGTGTATAAAAAGAAAAAGGGTAGCCAAGGCTACCCTTTTCCCATTTGTCGCTAAAGCCCGAGGGGCTTCGCGCCAGCTTAGCCGCCGTACTTCTTGCGAACCTGCTGGACCGTGCGCAGTTGCGCTGCGGCTTCGGCCAGGCGGGCTGCGGCGGAGCTGTAGTCGAACTCTGCACCTTTACCTTGCAGAGCCTTCTCAGCTTCCTTCAGTGCGGTCTGGGCAGCCGCTTCGTCGAGGTCACCTGCGCGAATCACGGTGTCGGCGAGAACCTTGACCATGTTCGGCTGTACTTCGAGGAAGCCACCGGAGATGTAGTACACCTCCTGCTCGCCACCCTGCTTCACCAGGCGGATCGGACCCGGCTTGAGCTCGGTGATCAGCGGCGCGTGGCCCGGAGCGATACCCAGATCGCCCAGGGAGCCGTGCGCTACGACCAGCTCGACCAGACCGGAGAAGATCTCCGCTTCGGCGCTGACGATGTCGCAGTGGACTGTAATAGCCATACCCTTGCCTCACGTAAGCGCCCGTTGCCGGGCGCACGGATTACAGCTTCTTCGCTTTCTCGATGGCTTCTTCGATGCCGCCGACCATGTAGAACGCCTGCTCGGGCAGGTGATCGTAGTCGCCGTTGAGGATGCCTTTGAAGCCAGCGATGGTGTCCTTCAGGGAGACGTATTTGCCCGGCGAGCCGGTGAATACTTCAGCCACGAAGAACGGCTGGGACAGGAAGCGCTGGATCTTACGAGCACGGGCCACCAGCAGCTTGTCGGCTTCGGACAGTTCGTCCATGCCGAGGATCGCGATGATGTCCTTCAGCTCCTTGTAGCGCTGCAGAACGTACTGCACGCCACGAGCGGTGTCGTAGTGATCCTGGCCGATGACCAGCGGGTCCAGCTGACGGGAAGTCGAGTCCAGCGGGTCGACGGCCGGGTAGATACCCAGCGAGGCGATGTCACGGGACAGTACGACGGTGGCGTCCAGGTGGGCGAAGGTGGTCGCCGGGCTCGGGTCGGTCAGGTCGTCCGCGGGAACGTAGACGGCCTGGATCGAGGTGATCGAGCCTTTCTTGGTGGAGGTGATGCGCTCTTGCAGAACGCCCATCTCTTCGGCCAGGGTCGGCTGGTAACCTACTGCCGAAGGCATACGGCCCAGCAGTGCGGATACTTCGGTACCGGCGAGGGTGTAACGGTAGATGTTGTCGATGAACAGCAGTACGTCACGGCCTTCGTCACGGAACTTCTCGGCCATGGTCAGGCCGGTCAGTGCAACGCGCAGACGGTTGCCCGGCGGCTCGTTCATCTGGCCGTAAACCAGGGCTACCTTGTCCAGTACGCCGGAATCCTTCATCTCGTGGTAGAAGTCGTTACCCTCACGAGTACGCTCACCCACGCCTGCGAACACAGAGTAACCGCTGTGCTCCATGGCGATGTTACGGATCAGTTCCATCATGTTCACGGTCTTGCCGACGCCGGCACCACCGAACAGACCGACTTTACCGCCCTTGGCGAACGGGCAGACCAGGTCGATTACCTTGATGCCGGTTTCCAGCAGGTCGTTGCCGCCCGCCTGGTCAGCGTAGGACGGAGCGTCGCGGTGAATACCCCAGCGCTCTTCTTCGCCGATGGGGCCGGCTTCGTCGATCGGGTTGCCCAGCACGTCCATGATACGGCCCAGGGTCTTGGTGCCGACCGGGACGGAGATGGCTGCGCCGGTGCTTTCCACGTTCAGGCCACGCTTGAGGCCTTCGGTGGAACCCATCGCAATGGAACGAACCACGCCGTCGCCCAGCTGCTGCTGAACTTCCAGGGTGGTTTCGACGCCCTGAACTTTCAGGGCCTCGTAGATGCTCGGCACGGCATCGCGCGGGAATTCCACGTCGATCACGGCGCCGATGATTTGAACGATACGTCCGCTACTCATGTCTGGTTCCTCTGAATTTTGAACCTGTTCTTACACCGCGGCAGCGCCGCCGACGATTTCCGAGATTTCCTGGGTGATCGCCGCCTGACGTGCCTTGTTGTAGATCAGTTGCAGACCACTGATCAGATCACCGGCGTTGTCGGTAGCGTTCTTCATTGCAATCATCCGGGCCGCCTGCTCACAGGCGTTGTTCTCAACCACGGCCTGGTACACCTGGGATTCCACGTAGCGCACCAGCAGACCGTCGAGGAGGGCCTTGGCGTCGGGTTCGTAGAGGTAGTCCCAGTGGTGCTTCAGCTCGGCATTGTCCTCGGCCACCAGCGGAATCAGCTGTTCCACGGTCGGCTTCTGGGTCATGGTGTTGACGAACTTGTTGGAAACCACGTACAGGCGATCGATACGACCTTCCAGGTAGGCATCCAGCATGACCTTGACGCTGCCGATCAGATCATTGATCGACGGCTCTTCGCCCAGGTGGCTGATAGCTGCAACCACGTTGCCGCCATAGCTCTTGAAGAAGGATGCACCCTTGGAGCCGATCACGCAGAGGTCGATCTCCGCGCCACGATCGCGCTGCCCGCTCATGTCCTTGACGAGCGCCTTGAACAGGTTGATGTTCAGGCCGCCGGCCAGGCCACGGTCGGAGCTCACCACGATGTAGCCGACGCGCTTTACTTCACGCTCGACCATGAACGGGTGACGGTATTCCGGGTTGGCGTTGGCCAGATGGCCGATCACCTGGCGAATGCGCTCCGCGTAGGGACGGCCGGCCGCCATGCGCATTTGTGCCTTGCGCATCTTGCTCACCGCCACCTTTTCCATGGCATTGGTGATTTTTTGCGTGCTTTTGATGCTCGCAATCTTGCTGCGAATCTCTTTTGCGCCTGCCATTTCACACCTATCGGTTTAGCAGGCGGGGGCCATTAACGACCCCCGCTGCGGCTTACCAGGTTTGGGTGGCCTTGAACTTCTCGATGCCGGCCTTGATGCCTGCGTCGATTTCGTCGTTGAAGTCACCCTTCTCGTTGATCTTCGCCAGCAGAGCGGCGTTCTCACGTTGGAAGTAGGCGATCAGCGCTTGTTCGAAGGCGCCCACCTTGGCGATCTCGACGTCCTGCAGGAAGCCACGCTCGGCGGCATACAGGGACAGCGACATCTCGGCGATGGACATCGGCGCGTATTGCTTCTGCTTCATCAGCTCGGTAACGCGCTGACCATGTTCCAGCTGCTTGCGGGTCGCGTCGTCCAGGTCCGAGGCGAACTGGGCGAAGGCCGCCAGTTCACGGTACTGGGCCAGCGCGGTACGGATGCCGCCGGACAGCTTCTTGATGATCTTGGTCTGAGCCGCGCCACCCACACGGGATACCGAGATACCGGCGTTGACGGCCGGACGGATACCCGAGTTGAACATGGCCGATTCCAGGAAGATCTGACCGTCGGTGATGGAGATCACGTTGGTCGGAACGAACGCGGAAACGTCGCCAGCCTGGGTTTCGATGATCGGCAGGGCGGTCAGGGAACCGGTCTTGCCTTTCACTTCGCCGTTGGTGAACTTCTCGACATACTCTTCGGAAACGCGGGAAGCGCGCTCCAGCAGACGGCTGTGGAGATAGAACACGTCGCCCGGGTAAGCTTCGCGGCCCGGCGGACGGCGCAGCAGCAGGGAGATCTGGCGGTAGGCTACGGCCTGCTTGGACAGGTCGTCGTACACGATCAGGGCGTCTTCACCGCGGTCGCGGAAGTATTCGCCCATGGTGCAACCGGAGTACGGAGCCAGGTATTGCAGAGCGGCGGATTCCGAAGCGCTGGCAACCACCACGATGGTGTTGGCCAGGGCGCCGTTTTCTTCCAGCTTGCGAACGACGTTGGCGATGGTCGATTGCTTCTGACCGATGGCAACGTAGACGCAGCGGATGCCGCTGTTCTTCTGGTTGATGATGGCGTCGATGGCCAGAGCGGTTTTACCGATCTGACGGTCACCGATGATCAGCTCGCGCTGGCCACGGCCAACCGGGATCATGGCGTCGACCGACTTGTAACCGGTCTGAACCGGCTGGTCTACCGACTTACGCCAGATCACGCCCGGTGCCACTTTCTCGACAGCGTCGGTCAGTTTGGCATCGATCGGGCCTTTGCCATCGATCGGGTTACCCAGAGCGTCGACAACGCGACCCAGCAGTTCCGGACCAACCGGGACTTCCAGGATGCGGCCGGTGCACTTGGCGTTCATGCCTTCTTTGAGGTCCTGGTATTCACCCAGTACCACAGCACCGACGGAGTCTTGCTCCAGGTTCAGCGCCATACCGTAGACGCCGCCCGGGAATTCGATCATCTCGCCGTACATGACGTCGGCCAGACCGAAGATGCGCACGATGCCATCGGAAACACTGACGATGGTGCCTTCGTTGCGCGCTTGCGAGGCGACGTCGAGTTTCTCGATGCGCCCCTTGATGATTTCACTAATTTCGGAAGGATTGAGTTGCTGCATGCCGCTGCCCCTTCAAACTCAAGATTTCAACGCTTCGGCCAGTTTCGCGATTTTGCCGCGCACCGAGCCATCGATTACCAAGTCACCGGCGCGGATCACCACGCCGCCGATCAGGCTCGCGTCTTCCGACGCATGAAGTCGCACTTCGCGACTGAGCCGGGCGCTGAGAGCCTTGGCGAGTTTGTCCTGCTGTTCCTGGTCCAGGGCGAAGGCACTGGTGACCTCGACCTCGACCAGCTTTTCCTGCTCGGCCTTGAGTTGCTCGAACATCACGAAGATGGTCGGCAGCAGGTCGAGCCGCTTGTTTTCAGCCACAGTCCGGACGAAGTTCTGGGCCGGAGCATTGAGCTTGTCGCCACACACGTCGATCAGCGCGTCAGCCTTGGCTGCCGCGGTCAGCTGGGGCTCTTTGAGCAGCTGGCGCACGGTGTCGTCCTGCGACACTGCAGCCAGCACACCCAGAGCAGCGGACCAATCGGCCAGTTGCTGATGAGCCTGGGCGTACTCGAAAGCCGCCTTCGCGTATGGACGAGCCAATGTGGTCAGTTCTGCCATATCGCCCTCTGCTTAGATCTCGGCGGCCAGTTGATCAACCAGCTGCTTTTGCGCGTTGGCATCGATCGAAGCACCCAGGATCTTCTCTGCGCCGGAGACAGCCAGGGCACCCACTTGGGCACGCAGGGCGTCTTTGACGCTGTTGAGTTCCTGTTCGATCTGGGCTTTGGCCTGAGCGATCATGCGATCACCTTCGGCACGGGCCTGATCACGGGCTTCGTCAACGATCTGGTTAGCGCTCTTCTTCGCCTGCTCGATGATTTCGGCTGCCTGAGCCTTGGCTTCGCGCAGTTGCGCGCCGGCTTTCTCGTGGGCCAGTTCCAGGTCACGAGCTGCGCGGTTGGCAGCGTCCAGGCCGTCGGCGATCTTCTTCTGACGCTCGTGCAGTGCCGCGATGACCGGCGGCCACACGAACTTCATGCAGAAGAGGACGAAGATGGCGAACGCGATGGCCTGGCCAATCAGAGTTGCATTAATGTTCACGCCAATACCTCGCTCGTTCGTTGTTCAGTCACAGATTTCCGCTGTCGGGAAATTAGTGGGCAACCTGAGCAATGAACGGGTTAGCGAAGGTGAAGAACAGAGCGATACCAACACCGATCATGGTCACGGCGTCGAGCAGACCAGCGACGATGAACATCTTGACCTGCAGCATCGGAACCATTTCCGGCTGGCGAGCAGCGCCTTCCAGGAACTTGCCGCCCAGCAGGCCGAAGCCGATGGCGGTACCCAGAGCGCCCAGACCGATCAGCAGAGCAACGGCGATAGCAGTGAGTCCAACTACAGTTTCCATTTTTCCTCCCGACTTTTTTGTCGTGTTGGTTAAAGGTGAAGCAAGTTAAGGTGGTGAAGCTCTTCTTTCACCCCCTCCCGTGAGGGAAGGGGCGTACAGAATCTGTGGATCAGTGGCTGTCTTCGTGGGCCATCGACAGGTAGACGATGGTCAGCATCATGAAGATGAAGGCCTGCAGGGTGATGATCAGGATGTGGAACACGGCCCACGCCCAGTTCAGCACGACGCCCATGCCGCCCAGCCAGAGGATGCCGGAACCGAACATCACGGCGATCAGGATGAAGATCAGCTCGCCGGCGTACATGTTGCCGAACAGACGCAGTGCCAGGGATACCGGCTTGGCGATCAGGGTCACGAACTCCAGCAGGAAGTTGACGGGGATCAGGATGATCTGAACCACCATGTTGCTGCTGTGGAACGGGTGCAGGGTCAGTTCGCCGAGGAAGCCGCCGATGCCCTTGACCTTGATGCTGTAGAAGATGATCAGCGCGAAGACCGCGATCGACATGCCGAAGGTGGCGTTCGGATCGGTGGTGGCCACGGCGCGGAAGAACAGGTGCTCGTTGCCGGTGACCGCCTGGGCCGCCAGCGGCAGGAAGTCCACGGGCACCAAGTCGATCAGGTTCATCAGGAAGATCCAGACGAACACGGTCAGCGCCAGCGGTGCGATGAGCGGATTACGGCCGTGGAAGGTGTCCTTCACGCTGCCGTCGACGAACTCCACGAGAACTTCAACGAAGTTCTGCAGGCCGCCAGGTTGACCGCTGGTGGCCTTCTTGGCTGCCATGCGGAAGATCAGGATGAACACCAGGCCGAGGAATACGGACCAGCCCAGGGTATCGACGTGGAATGCCCAGAAGCCCATTTCCTTGGCTTGTTCGGCGGTGTGGGCGAACCCCCAGGTACCATCAGGCAGACGACCCAGAGTCAGGTTCTGCAAGTGGTGCTGGATGTAACCCGAAGCGCTTTCTGCTGCCATGTTTGCCTCAATCGCTCTAAGGTCTTGTAAATGTGTTTCGCATCAGCAGGGGTGCAAACCAGCTGACCGCGAGGGTCAGCAGGTAGAGGCCGAACAGCGCCAGCGGCGCCAGGGGCTTCACACCTGCAAACGCCAGTGCGAATAGCACTGCCGTCAAAATCAGTTTTCCCGCCTCACCGGCATAAAAGGACCGGACTATCAGCTGGGCAGAACGCGCGCCGCTGTAGCGGAACGCCTTGCGAGCAAAGTACAGATTCGGCAACCACGCAATCAGGCCCCCGAGCAATCCGGAATAGCCTGCGACCGATCCCCGTGCAAACCACAGGACTGCTGCACCGATAAGCAGCACCACCAGCTGGACGAGCAACAGGCGAAACGCCGGTTGACGATGGAAGGGCAAACGATTTGGCTTGCTGGGTTCCATCTCTAGCTCACAGTCCTCTGGTGTCGGCTCAGTAAATCAACAACTTGGCATACTTTGTGCCGACAAAATTGCGCGCAGAGTATAGGGGGCGCCGCATACCCGTTCAACCGTCAGGTAGTGATTTCCGACGACCCCCTACATAGCCTTTCGTATCAGCGTATGTGGGCGAGGACGCCCTGCAGCTCATCGAGGGAGTTGTAGCGGATCACCAACTGGCCCTTGCCTTTCTGACCGTGGCGAATCTGCACCGGAGCGCCCAGGCGCTCGGCCAGGCGCTGTTCGAGACGGCTGATGTCCGGGTCGGTCCTGACTGCTTTGACAGGTTCCTCGGGGGCGTTGAGCCACTGGCGCACTAGTGCTTCGGTCTGACGCACGGTGAAACCGCGTGCGACAACATGTCGCGCACCTTCCACCTGCCGATTCTCGGGCAAACCGAGCAGGGCGCGGGCATGGCCCATTTCCAGGTCGCCGTGGGACAGCAGGGTCTTGATCTCGTCCGGCAGGGCGATCAGGCGCAGCAGGTTGGCGACGGTGACGCGGGATTTGCCCACGGCATCGGCGACCTGTTGCTGGGTCAGCTGGAATTCCTGCTGCAGGCGCTGCAGCGCGGCAGCTTCCTCGATGGGGTTGAGGTCTTCGCGCTGGATGTTCTCGATCAGCGCCATGGCGATGGCGGCTTCGTCGGGCACTTCGCGGACCATGGCCGGGATCTTGTCCAGGCCGGCCTGCTGGCTGGCGCGCCAGCGGCGCTCACCGGCGATGATCTCGTAGCGGCCCTTGCCGATCGGGCGCACGACGATCGGCTGCATCACGCCCTGGGCCTTGATCGACTGGGCGAGCTCTTCCAGGGCCTGCGGATCCATGTCCCGGCGGGGCTGGTACTTGCCGCGCTGGATCAGGTCCAGCGGCAGGTGTTGCAGCTCCTTGCTGTCCACCTGAACGGCTTCTTCCTGCAGCGTAGCGGCGCTGGAGCCACTGAGCAGGGCGTCCAGCCCGCGTCCGAGACCTCGTTTCTTGGCGGCCATGCGGGTTCCTTAATCTCTTAGGCGGGGGCGGTGGTGCGGGCGGTGCGCTGTCGGCGCACCAGCTCGCCGGCCAGCGCCAGGTAGGCGAGGGCACCGCGGGATTGCTTGTCGTAGACCAGCGCCGGCATGCCGAAGCTGGGTGCCTCGGCCAATCGCACGTTGCGCGGGATCACGGTGGTGTAGAGCTTGTCGCCGAAGTGTTCCTGCAGCTGCGCGCTGACGTCGTTGGTCAGGCTGATGCGCGGGTCGTACATGGTGCGCAGCAGGCCTTCGATCTTCAGCGCCGGGTTCAGCCGCTCGGCGATGCGCTGGATGCTGTTCATCAGGTCGGTCAGGCCCTCGAGTGCGTAGTACTCGCACTGCATCGGGATGATCACGCCGTCCGAGGCGGACAAGGCGTTGACCGTCAGCATCGACAGCGACGGCGGGCAGTCGATGAGAATGAAGTCGTAGTTTTCGCGGATCGGCGCCAGCGCATGACGCAGGCGGTGTTCCTTCATGTCCATTTCCAGCAGCACCACTTCCGCCGCGGTGAGGTCGCGGTTGGCGGGCAGCAGCTGGTAGCCGCCGTGCTCGGAGAACTGCATGGCCTGGGCCAGGTCGCATTCGCCGGTGAGCACGTCGTAGATGGAATGGTCCAGGGACAACTTATCCACACCGCTGCCGGTGGTGGCGTTGCCCTGTGGATCGAGATCGATCAGCAGCACGCGTCGCTTGGTGGCGACCAGCGATGCCGCGAGGTTGATACAGGTCGTGGTCTTGCCGACGCCGCCCTTCTGGTTGGCGATCGCGAATACCTTAGCCATGGTTTTCCCCACTCCCCGTCATGCAGTGCGGCGCAGTATCAGCAGATGGCGCTGGCCTTGGCAACCCGGCACCGCCAGAGCGCGTTCGGCTTCGACGCGGAAATCTTCCGGAAGTGCCGCGAGCTCGTCGCTGGGGTGGACGCCTTTCATGGCCAGCCAGTTGGTCTGGGTGTCGCCCAGGTGACGTGTCCAATTCGTGAAGTCTTCGAGGCTGCTGAAGGCCCGGGAGACGATGCCGTTGAACGCTTGCTCCGGCTGGAAGGCCTCCACCCGGCTGTGGATAACCTGCAGGTTGTCGAGCTTCAGTTCCAGCTTCACCTGGGTGAGGAAGCGAGTCTTCTTGCCGTTGCTGTCCAGCAGGGTCAGGGATTTGCCGGGGAACAGGATGGCCAGCGGGATGCCGGGCATGCCGCCGCCGCTGCCGACGTCCAGCCAGCGATCGCCGCCGGCGGCGACGAACTGCGGGACGATGCTCAGGCTGTCGAGCAGGTGGCGCGAGACCATTTCATCCACATCGCGCACCGCGGTGAGGTTGTAGGCCTTGTTCCACTTGGCCAGCAGGGCCAGGTAATCCAGCAGGCGCTGCTGTGTGGCGGCGTCGATATCCAGGCCGAGCGTCTGGATGCCACGCGCGAGTTCTTCGGCGTGGCGGGCGGTGACCAGGGACATCAGGCGCTCTGCTCCAACTGTCGACCGGAGGAGCGTTTTTTCAGATGGATCAGCAACAGGGAGATGGCCGCCGGCGTCACGCCCGGGATGCGGCCGGCCTGACCGAGGGTTTCCGGTCGGGCGTTGCCCAGCTTGAGCTGGATCTCCTTGGACAGCCCGGAGATGGACTGGTAGTCGATATCCACAGGCAGGCGGGTGTCTTCGCTGGCCCGCAGGCGAGCGATCTCCTCCTGCTGGCGGTCGATGTAGCCGGCGTACTTGGTACGGATCTCCACCTGCTCGGCGACCTGCGGATCTTCAGCGCCAGCGCCGGTCACTTCGGCCAGGCTGACGTAGTCGATTTCCGGGCGGGCCAGCAGGTTTAGCAGGTTGTACTCGTGGGCCAGCGGCGTGCCGAAGCGCGCGGCGATGGCATCGCCCTGCGGGGTGTTGGGGCGAACCCAGGTGCTCTTCAGGCGCTGCTCTTCCCGTTCGATGCCTTCGCGCTTGGCTTCGAACACGGCCCAGCGCTCGTCGTCGATCAGGCCCAGCTCGCGCCCCTTCTCGGTCAGGCGCAGGTCGGCGTTGTCCTCGCGCAGAATCAGCCGGTATTCGGCGCGCGAGGTGAACATGCGGTACGGCTCCTGGGTGCCGAGGGTGATCAGGTCGTCGACCAGCACACCGATGTACGCCTCGTCGCGGCGCGGGCACCAGCTGTCGCGACCCTGCGAACGCAGCGCGGCGTTGGTGCCGGCGAGCAGACCCTGGGCGCCGGCTTCTTCGTAGCCGGTGGTGCCGTTGATCTGGCCGGCGAAGAACAGGCCGCCGATGACCTTGGTCTCCAGGCTGTACTTCAGGTCGCGAGGGTCGAAGTAGTCGTACTCGATGGCGTAGCCGGGGCGAACGATGTGGGCGTTCTCCATGCCGCGGATCGAGCGGACGATGTCCAGCTGCACATCGAAGGGCAGCGAGGTGGAGATGCCGTTCGGGTACAGCTCATGGGTGGTCAGACCTTCGGGTTCCAGGAAGACCTGATGGCTGTCCTTGTCCGCGAAGCGATGGATCTTGTCTTCGATGGACGGGCAGTAGCGCGGGCCGACCCCTTCGATCACACCCGAATACATGGGCGAACGATCGAGGTTGGAGGCGATGATCTCGTGGGTCCGCGCATTGGTGTGGGTGATCCAGCAACTGACCTGGCGCGGATGCATGTCCTTGTTGCCCAGGAAGGACATTACCGGGATCGGCGTGTCGCCGGGCTGCTCGGTCATCACGCTGAAATCGACACTGCGGCCGTCGATCCGTGGCGGTGTGCCGGTCTTCAGGCGGCCGACACGCAGCGGCAGTTCACGCAGGCGGCGAGCCAGGGCGATCGAGGGCGGATCACCGGCACGGCCGCCGGAGTAGTTCTCCAGGCCGATGTGGATAAGTCCGCCGAGGAAGGTGCCGGCGGTCAGTACGACGTTATCGGCGTGGAATTTCAGGCCCATTTGGGTCACTACGCCGCGCACCTGATCCTGTTCGACGATCAGATCATCGCAGGCTTGCTGGAATATCCACAGATTCGCCTGGTTCTCCAGGATCTCGCGCACGGCGGCCTTGTAGAGAACGCGGTCTGCCTGAGCGCGCGTTGCGCGCACTGCCGGGCCCTTGCGGCTGTTCAACACGCGGAACTGGATGCCGCCTTTATCGGTGGCCAGTGCCATGGCACCGCCCAGCGCATCGATTTCCTTTACCAGATGGCTTTTGCCGATCCCACCGATGGCAGGGTTGCAGCTCATCTGGCCAAGGGTTTCCACATTGTGGGTGAGCAGCAGCGTCTTCACGCCCATGCGTGCAGCCGCTAGCGCGGCCTCTGTGCCGGCATGGCCGCCGCCGATCACGATCACGTCAAAACGGGAAGGGAAATCCACCACGCACCTCGTGCCTGTTGATCAAGAAGAAAGAAGAGAGCCGGACAGTATAGGGGTTAAGGGCTTTCGATTGAAGGCACCTGAACAAAAAATAGCCAGTGGGCGTGGTGGGCCTCTATAGAAAATAAAAAGAGAGGAATTTTTTAAATCTTTTTAGAGCTTGTGTTTATGTATGGTGAAGCCGTTTTCTGTGGATAACCACCTACAAGCCCTATGCAGGCTGCATTTCAGCGCCTAACAACCCTGTGTCGATGCTGTACGGTGACGGGGGATCGCCCGTGTTCAGCTTGTGGATGAAAGCCTATGTTATCAACAGGCGGATTTATCCACCGGCTGGGACAAGGTTTGTTAACCCATCTGTACGTGAGTTTTCCACAGGGTTCACGGAGGCCTGTGGAATGCCGCTCCGATGCGCTGTATCCGCCGAATATCGGGGCTTCTGGGTGATCTATGGCTGTGGACAGATGGGAGTTATGGGAAAGCCGGGCAGCCGCGAGCGCGGTGACGGAGCGACGCCGCCACCGGTGGGGAAAAACAGCGCTGTGGATTACTTGCCGATGCAGAAGCTGGAGAAGATACGGCCTAGCAGATCATCCGGCGTGAAGGCCCCGGTGATCTCGCCCAACGCTTGCTGGGCCTGACGCAGGTCTTCGGCCAGCAGCTCGCCTGCGCCGCTCAGGGTGAGCTGCGCGCGGCCGTGCTCGAGGCTGTCGTCCGCCTGACGGAGCGCTTCCAGATGACGCCGGCGCGCGCTGAAGCTGCTCTCGGCAGTCTGTTCGAACCCCATGCAGGCCTTGAGGTGCTCGCGCAGTAGGTCCAGGCCCTTGCCGGAACGCGCGGACAGGGTGATGGTGACGTGGCCGTCGCTGCTCTCTTCGAGCGCGATACTCTCTGTGGATAAATCCGCCTTGTTGCGGATCAGCGTGACGTGCGCCGGGTCAGGGCGGCTGTCGAGAAATTCCGGCCACAGCGCAAAGGGATCGCTGGCCTCCGGCGCGGTGGAATCCACCACCAGGAGCACCCGGTCGGCTTCGCTGATCGCTTTCAGGGCGCGTTCCACGCCGATCTTTTCCACATGGTCATCGGTGCTGCGCAGGCCGGCGGTGTCGATGATGTGCAGCGGCATGCCGTCGATGTGGATATGTTCGCGCAGCACGTCGCGCGTGGTGCCGGCGATATCGGTGACGATGGCGGCTTCCCGGCCCGCCAGGGCGTTCAGCAGGCTGGACTTGCCGGCGTTGGGGCGCCCCGCGATCACGACCGTCATACCGTCGCGCAGCAGCGCGCCCTGGCCCGCTTCGCGCAGTACCGAGGCGAGCTCGGCGCGCACTGCGTCCAGTTGAGAGAGGACATGGCCATCGGCGAGGAAGTCGATTTCCTCTTCGGGGAAGTCGATCGCCGCTTCGACGTACATGCGTAGCCCGATCAGTTGGTCGGTGAGACTGTGGACGCGGCGGGAGAATTCGCCTTGCAGCGAGCGCACGGCGTTACGTGCCGCCTGTGCCGAGCTGGCCTCGATCAGGTCGGCGATGGCTTCGGCCTGGGCCAGGTCTAGCTTGTCATTGAGGAACGCGCGCTCGCTGAACTCGCCGGGGCGGGCCTGGCGTGCGCCCAGCTCCAGGCAGCGTTGCAGCAGCATGTCCATCACCACCGGGCCGCCGTGGCCCTGCAGCTCGAGCACGTCTTCGCCAGTGAAGGAGTTCGGGCCGGGGAAGTACAGCAGCAGGCCTTCGTCAATGACATCGCCGTCATCGGCGTGGAACGGCCCGTAGTGGGCATAACGCGGTTGTGGCTCGCGGCCGCTCAGGGTGATGGCCATGGCACGGGCACGGGGACCGGAGACGCGGACAATGCCCACACCGCCACGGCCCTGGGCGGTAGCGACGGCGGCGATGGTTTCACGGGCTGCATTCATGTCGGCGGTCTCGCGGTTGGTGTCGTGGCGTGCGCAGGGCAAGGTTATCCACATAGCAAAACGCCCCACGAGGGGGCGTCTTGTCGATCGGGGTCGGGCTGCGATGTCAGGCGGAAGCCTTCTTCGCTGCACCTTCGATCCGACGGGTAATGTACCACTGCTGGGCAATGGACAGGCAGTTGTTCACCACCCAGTACAGGACCAGACCGGCCGGGAACCACAGGAAGAAGAAGGTGAAGATGATCGGCATCAGCTTCATCACCTTGGCCTGCATGGGGTCCGGCGGCGTCGGGTTGAGCATCTGCTGGACCAGCATGGTGGCGCCCATGATGATCGGCAGGATGAAGAACGGATCCTTCACTGACAGGTCGACGATCCAGCCCAGCCACGGGGCCTGGCGCATCTCGACGCTTTCCAGCAGCACCCAGTAGAGGGAGAGGAAGACCGGCATTTGCACCAGGATCGGCAGGCAGCCGCCCAGCGGATTGATCTTCTCCTTCTTGTACAGCTCCATCATCGCCTGGGACATCTTCTGGCGATCGTCGCCATGCTGTTCCTTCAGGGCTGCCAGTTTCGGCGACACGGCGCGCATGCGGGCCATGGAGCGGTAGCTGGCGGCGGACAGCGGGAAGAAGGCCAGTTTGATGACGATGGTCAGGAAGATGATCGACCAGCCCCAGTTACCAACCAGGTTGTGGATATGTTGCAGCAGCCAGAAGATCGGCTGGGCGATGAACCACAGCGGGCCGTAGTCCACGGTCAGTTCCAGACCCGGGGACAGTTCCTTCAGGTACGCCTGCAGTTTCGGGCCGGCGTAGAGGGTCATGCTGGTTTCGCCCTTGGCGCCCGGCGCAACGCTCAGGTTCGGGCCGGTGTAGCCGACGATATAGTTGCCCTGGGCGTCCTTGCGGGTCATCACGCTGTGGGTATCGCCCTTGGCGGGAACCCAGGCGGTGACGAAGTAGTGCTGCAGCCAGGCTACCCAGCCGCCCTGGACGGTTTCCTTGAACTGCTCCTTGTCCATGTCCTTCATGGACACTTTCACGTAGGGCTTTTCAGGGGTCCAGACCGCGGCGCCGAGGTAGGTCGATACGCCGGTGGCGGTGGTGGAGGACGGGTCGACGCTCGCGTCACGCTTGAGCTGGGCGAACAGCGAGGCGTTCCACGGCTTGTCGCTCTGGTTGTCGATCAGGTAGGTCACGCCGACCTGATAGGCATTGGGGTTGATGCACTCGAGCTTCTTCTGCGCCTTTTCCTTCTCGGTGCAATCGTTTTTCAGACCGCGGTGGAAGGTGAAACGCTTGATGTAGCTGACGCCGTCCTGTGCATAAGTCAGGTCGACGGTCATCTGGTCCTGGCCGTCGGCCAGTTCGTACACCGGCTTGGCCGATGCGTACAGCGGGCGACCGCTGGCAGCGGCGTCCGGGCCATTGGCCCCGGTCAGGCCGCTCTGGGCCAGATAGGTGCGCTGGTTGTCGCGCTCGAACAGCGGGAACGGTACGTCCGGGCGGTCCTGGCGCAGCGGGTACTGGGTCAGGCCGAGCTTGATCACGTCGCCGCCGCGCGGGTCGATGGTCAGGTCAAGGACATCGGTCTTCACGCGGATCAGCTGTTCGCTGGCTGCCACCGGCTTCTGCTCGGTGGGCAGGCTGGCCTGGGCGTTCTGCGTGGTGGGTACGTCGGCATTGGCCGCGTTGCCGGCAGGCACGGAAGTGTCCGGCAGGCCTTCAGTCTGGTTGAAGGTCGCGGTCTGCGCCGGCAGTTCGGGCTGGCCGTAGTCCTTGTTCCACTGGAGGACCAGCGCATAGGACACGACTGCCAGGGCGACGAATAGGATTGAACGTTTGATGTCCATGGTTACTCGGCCGTCGGGGAAGGGGCGGGCTTGGAAGGATCTGGCGGTACCGGATCGTAGCCACCGGGATGCCAGGGGTGGCAGCGGCCGAGGCGACGAGCGGCCAGCCAGCTACCACGCAGGAAGCCATGGGTTTCGATGGCTTCCTGCGCGTAGCAGGAACAGCTGGGGTAGAAACGACAGTGCCTGCCCATCATGGGACTGATGGCGTAGCGGTAAAACTGGATCAGTAACAGGGCCAGTCTACGCATGGGAACTGTCGGCCACTCCCGGAGATTCTGTCGAAGGTTCCGGGCTGGGCCGATTGCGCAACAGGCGCTTCCAGAGCTTGCCGAACTGCTGGTGCAGTTCTTCATTCTCCAGATCGCCAAGACCTTTTCGCGCAATCACCACGATATCCAGGCCGGCCAGCTTCTGCTGGTGATGGCGGAAGGATTCGCGGAGAAGGCGTTTGAGGCGGTTGCGCTCGACGGCGAGCTTGACGTTCTTCTTGCCGATCACCAGGCCCAGGCGGGGGTGATCGAGACCGTTTTCGCGCGCCAGCAGCAGGATGTGCTTGCCGGGAACCTTGGAGGTGGGGGAGTCGAAGACTGCGGTGAATTGCCGGGCTGTCAGAAGACGTTTATCCCGGCTGAAATCTCGACTCACCACCTGTGTCAGACAAATCAGACGGTCAGACGCTTGCGGCCCTTGGCGCGGCGACGCGACAGAACCTGACGACCGTTCTTGGTGGCCATGCGAGCGCGGAAGCCGTGAACGCGAGCGCGCTTGAGGGTGCTGGGTTGGAAAGTACGTTTCATGATTCGGTACCTGGGTTGACGACATGAGGTCGCAGTGACCCCGTTTAAAGAGACCGGCGATTCTAGTGAAATCAGCCGGTCAGGTCAATTTCCAACCAACCGCGGATACAAAATCTATAGAAAGGAAGGAAATCTCTTTTTCTAAAGATTGAAGCGATGATTATGTTTAAGCAGGCGGTCGCCTGTGCATAAGTTGCCCCAGGGCTAGGGGCGACGGGCTCAGGGGAAATGATAACCCTGTCCGGAAGGCGTGGGTGTCTTGTGCGGAGGCGGTTGGAAAGCTGGGTATGGAAAGCGGTTTTTTCCACAGGGATTTTTTCCACAGAACGATCAACCGGCCCATCCCCTGCCCCATAAAGTGGTTATCCACAAGGTTCACGGCGCTCCTACCCGACCGCCGGTAAAATCATTAACACCTTGATTTTCCTTGCATCCCGGCACGCTTAACTGTGGATAAGTTGGTCCGGCGAAGCTACAATAGCCGCCTGTTTCGCTTTGCGACTTCTTTGGGGGATATCCGTGTCCGTGGAACTTTGGCAGCAGTGCGTGGAGCTTCTGCGCGACGAGCTGCCGTCCCAGCAATTCAATACCTGGATCCGACCGTTGCAGGTGGAGTCCGAGGGTGAAGAGCTGCGCGTCTACGCACCCAACCGCTTCGTACTCGACTGGGTCAACGAGAAGTACATGGGGCGCCTGCTCGAGCTGTTGGGCGAGCGCGGCAGTGGTCAGATTCCGGCGATCTCGCTGTTGATCGGCAGCCGCCGCAGCCGTACGCCGCGCCCGGCCCTGGTACCGACGCCGCAGGTCACCGTCCAGGCGGCTCCGGTTGCCGCCGCGCCGGCACCGATCGCCGCACCGGCGCCTGTCGCGCAGGCCCTGCCCGAGCCGCAGCCGATCCAGGCGGCGCCCGTGCAGACCCTTGCCGATCTCGATGAGTCCAGCCCGGGCATCGACCCGCTGGCCGCGGCGATGCCCGCGGCAGCAGTGCGCACCGAGCGTAACGTGCAGGTGGAAGGTGCGCTCAAGCACACCAGCTACCTCAACCGCACCTTTACCTTCGAGAACTTCGTCGAGGGTAAGTCCAACCAGTTGGCCCGCGCGGCCGCCTGGCAGGTGGCTGACAACCTCAAGCACGGCTACAACCCGCTCTTCCTTTATGGTGGTGTCGGCCTGGGTAAGACCCACCTGATGCATGCTGTGGGTAACCATCTGCTGAAGAAGAACCCGAACGCCAAGGTCGTGTACCTGCATTCGGAGCGTTTCGTCGCGGACATGGTGAAGGCCCTGCAGCTGAATGCCATCAACGAATTCAAGCGTTTCTACCGCTCGGTGGACGCGCTGCTGATCGACGACATCCAGTTCTTCGCCCGCAAGGAGCGCTCGCAGGAAGAATTCTTCCATACCTTCAACGCCCTTCTCGAAGGCGGCCAGCAGGTCATCCTGACCAGTGACCGCTACCCGAAGGAAATCGAAGGACTGGAAGAGCGCCTGAAGTCGCGCTTCGGCTGGGGCCTGACGGTGGCCGTGGAGCCGCCGGAACTGGAAACCCGCGTGGCGATCCTGATGAAGAAGGCCGAGCAGGCCAAGGTCGAACTGCCGCACGATGCCGCGTTCTTCATCGCCCAGCGCATCCGCTCCAACGTGCGTGAACTGGAAGGTGCGCTCAAGCGCGTGATCGCCCACTCGCACTTCATGGGACGGCCGATCACCATCGAGCTGATCCGCGAGTCGCTGAAGGATCTGCTGGCCCTGCAGGACAAGCTGGTCAGCATCGACAACATCCAGCGCACCGTCGCCGAGTACTACAAGATCAAGATCGCCGACCTGCTGTCCAAGCGCCGTTCGCGCTCGGTGGCTCGTCCGCGTCAGGTCGCCATGGCACTGTCCAAGGAACTGACCAACCACAGCCTGCCGGAAATCGGCGTGGCCTTCGGCGGTCGGGATCACACCACGGTGCTGCACGCCTGTCGTAAGATCGCTCAACTCAAGGAATCCGACGCGGATATCCGCGAGGACTACAAGAACCTGCTGCGTACTCTGACCACCTGACGCAGCCTCACGAGGCAAGGGACTAGACCATGCATTTCACTATTCAACGCGAAGCTCTGTTGAAACCCCTGCAGCTGGTCGCTGGCGTCGTCGAGCGCCGCCAGACGCTGCCGGTTCTTTCCAACGTCCTGCTGGTCGTCGAAGGTCAGCAGCTGTCGCTGACCGGCACCGACCTCGAAGTCGAGCTGGTGGGACGCGTCACGCTGGAAGATGCTGCCGAGCCGGGCGAAATCACCGTACCCGCGCGCAAGCTGATGGACATCTGCAAAAGCCTGCCCAGCGATGCCGTGATCGATATCCGCGTCGACGAGCAGAAGCTCCTGGTGAAAGCCGGCCGTAGCCGCTTCACCCTGTCCACCCTGCCGGCCAACGACTTCCCCACTGTGGAAGAAGGTCCGGGCTCGCTGACCTTCAGCCTGGTGCAGAGCAAGCTGCGTCGCCTGATCGACCGCACCAGCTTCGCCATGGCGCAGCAGGATGTCCGCTACTACCTGAATGGCATGTTGCTTGAAGTGGGCGGCGGCACGCTGCGCGCCGTGGCCACCGACGGCCACCGCCTCGCCATGTGCTCGCTGAGCAACGGCGTGCCGGAAGCACAAGATCGCCACCAGGTGATCGTGCCGCGCAAAGGCATCCTCGAACTGGCGCGCCTGCTCACCGAGCAGGACGGCGAGGTTTCCATCGTCCTGGGCCAGCATCACATTCGCGCCACCACGGGCGAGTTCACCTTCACCTCCAAGCTGGTGGACGGCAAGTTCCCGGATTACGAGCGCGTGCTGCCCAAGGGCGGTGACAAGCTGGTGCTGGGCGATCGCCAGGTGCTGCGCGAAGCCTTCAGCCGTACCGCGATTCTGTCGAACGAAAAGTACCGCGGCATTCGCCTGCAACTGACCAGCGGCCTCCTGAAGATCCAGGCGAACAACCCGGAGCAGGAAGAAGCGGAAGAAGAAGTGCAGGTCGACTACAACGGCGGCAGCCTGGAAATCGGCTTCAACGTCAGCTATCTGCTGGACGTCCTGGGCGTCATGGGTACCGAGCAGGTCCGCATGATTCTCTCCGACTCCAACAGCAGTGCGCTGCTGCAGGAAGCGGACAACGACGATTCCGCCTACGTCGTCATGCCGATGCGCCTCTGACGCGTATCGATGTCCCTTACCCGCCTTTCGGTCACCGCGGTGCGCAACCTGCACCCGGTGACCTTCTCCCCCTCCCCCCGCATCAACATCCTCTACGGCGAAAACGGCAGCGGCAAAACCAGCGTGCTGGAAGCCATCTACCTGCTCGGCCTCGCCCGCTCGTTCCGCAGCATGCGCCTGCAACCTGTCATCCAGTACGAAGAACCGGCGTGCACGGTGTTCGGGCAGGTGCGTCTGGCCAATGGGTTCGACAGTAGCCTGGGTGTTTCACGGGATCGCCACGGCGAATTCCAGATTCGCATCGACGGGCAGAACGCCCGCAGCGCTGCGCAGCTGGCCGAGACTTTGCCACTGCAGTTGATCAACCCGGACAGTTTCCGCCTGCTCGAGGGCGCGCCGAAGATTCGCCGGCAGTTCCTCGACTGGGGAGTGTTCCACGTGGAACAACGCTTCATGGTGGCCTGGCAACGCCTGCAGAAGGCCCTACGGCAGCGGAACTCGTGGCTCCGACATGGTAAACTGGACGGTGCTTCGCAGGCTGCGTGGGACCGCGAATTATGCGCGGCGAGCGACGAAATCGACGCGTATCGGCGGTCCTATATCCAGGCTCTCAAACCCCAGTTCGAGCGCACCTTGGCCGAGCTTATCCAGCTCGACGATCTGACGCTCAGCTATTACCGAGGGTGGGATAAGGAACGCGACCTGAGCGATGTCCTCTCCTCCAGCTTGCTGCGCGATCAGCAGATGGGGCACACCCAGGCGGGACCGCAACGGGCGGATTTGAGAATTCGTCTGGGGGGACACAATGCCGCGGAGATTTTATCCCGTGGCCAACAGAAACTGGTGGTCTGCGCGTTGCGGATCGCCCAGGGGCATTTGATCAACCAGGCCAAGCGCGGGCAATGCGTCTACCTGGTGGACGACCTCCCCTCCGAACTGGATGAGAAGCACCGGTTGTCGTTGTGCCGGCTTCTCGAAGATCTGGGTTGCCAGGTATTCATCACCTGCGTCGACCCGCACTTATTGAAAGACGGCTGGCAAACGGAAACGCCGGTGTCAATGTTCCACGTGGAACATGGGCGCGTCTCTCAGGACACTACCATCGGGAGTGAAGAATGAGCGAGAACACCTACGACTCTTCCAGTATCAAGGTACTGAAGGGGCTGGATGCCGTACGTAAGCGTCCGGGCATGTACATCGGTGATACCGACGACGGCACTGGCCTGCACCACATGGTTTTCGAGGTCGTGGACAACTCGATCGACGAAGCGCTGGCGGGCTACTGCAGCGAAATCAGCATCACCATTCACACCGATGAATCCATCACCGTGCGCGACAACGGTCGCGGCATTCCGGTGGATATCCACAAGGAAGAAGGGGTCTCCGCGGCCGAGGTCATCATGACCGTCCTTCACGCCGGCGGTAAGTTCGACGACAACAGCTACAAGGTCTCCGGCGGTCTGCACGGTGTCGGCGTGTCGGTGGTGAACGCCCTCTCCCACGAGCTGCGCCTGACCATCCGCCGTGAAGGCAAGGTCTGGGAACAGGTCTACCACCATGGCGTGCCGCAGTTCCCGCTGCGCCCGGTGGGTGACACCGACGGCTCCGGCACCGAGGTGCACTTCAAGCCGTCCCCGGAAACCTTCCACAACATCCACTTCAGCTGGGACATCCTGGCCAAGCGGATCCGCGAGCTGTCCTTCCTGAACTCCGGCGTGGGCATCGTCCTGCGCGACGAGCGTGCCGGCAAGGAAGAGCTGTTCAAGTACGAAGGTGGCCTGCGTGCGTTCGTCGAGTATCTGAACACCAACAAGACCGCGGTGAACCAGGTCTTCCACTTCAACTGCCAGCGCGAAGAAGACGGCGTCGGCGTGGAAGTCGCCCTGCAGTGGAACGACAGCTTCAACGAGAACATCCTCTGCTTCACCAACAACATTCCCCAGCGTGACGGTGGCACCCACCTGGCAGGCTTCCGCTCTGCCCTCACCCGCCACCTGAACAACTACATCGAGCAGGAAGGCCTGGCGAAGAAGTTCAAGATCGCCACCACCGGCGACGATGCCCGCGAAGGTCTGACCGCGATCATTTCGGTGAAGGTGCCGGATCCGAAGTTCAGCTCGCAGACCAAGGACAAGCTGGTTTCCTCGGAGGTGAAGACCGCCGTGGAACAGGAGATGGGCAAGTACTTCGCCGACTTCCTGCTGGAAAACCCGAACGAAGCCAAGGCCGTGGTCGGCAAGATGATCGACGCCGCCCGCGCCCGCGAGGCCGCGCGCAAGGCTCGTGAGATGACCCGCCGCAAGGGCGCGCTGGATATCGCCGGCCTGCCGGGCAAGCTTGCCGACTGCCAAGAAAAGGACCCCGCCCTCTCCGAACTGTACATCGTGGAGGGTGACTCCGCGGGCGGTTCTGCCAAGCAGGGCCGTAACCGCAAGACCCAGGCGATCCTGCCGCTCAAGGGCAAGATCCTCAACGTCGAGAAGGCTCGCTTCGACAAGATGCTGTCCTCCCAGGAGGTCGGCACGCTGATCACCGCGCTGGGCTGCGGTATCGGTCGCGAGGAGTACAACATCGACAAGCTGCGCTACCACAACATCATCATCATGACCGATGCTGACGTCGACGGTTCGCACATCCGTACTCTGCTGCTGACCTTCTTCTTCCGTCAGCTGCCGGAGCTGGTCGAGCGCGGCTACATCTACATTGCCCAGCCGCCGCTGTACAAGGTCAAGCGTGGCAAGCAGGAGCAGTACATCAAGGACGACGTGGCCATGGAAGAGTACATGACCCAGTCGGCCCTCGAAGAGGCCAGCGTACATGTCAACGAAAGCGCCCCGGGCCTGTCCGGCGAAGCACTGGAGAAGCTGGTCAACGAGTACCGTGGCGTCATGCGTACTCTCGCCCGCCTGTCCCGTCTGTACCCCCAGGACCTGACCGAGCACTTCATCTACCTGCCGCGCATCGAAGCCGACAAGCTGGGTGACGAAGCCACCATGCAGGCGTGGATCGAACAGTTCCAGGCGCGCCTGAAGGCCGTCGAGAAGTCCGGCCTGACCTACAAGGTCAGCCTGCGCGAAGACCGCGAGCGTCACCTGTGGCTGCCGGAAGTCGAGATGGTTGCCCACGGCCTGTCGAACTACGTCACCTTCAACCGCGACTTCTTCGCCAGCAACGATTACCGCGCGGTAACCGAGCTGGGCAGCAAGCTGAACAGCCTGCTGGAAGACGGCGCCTATGTGCAGAAGGGCGAGCGCAAGAAGAACGTCAGCAGCTTCAAGGAAGCCCTGGACTGGCTGATGACCGAAGGCACCAAGCGCCACAGCATCCAGCGATACAAAGGTCTGGGCGAGATGAACCCGGATCAGCTGTGGGAAACCACCATGGACCCGAACGTGCGCCGCATGCTGAAGGTCACCATCGAGGACGCCATCGCGGCCGACCAGTTGTTCAACACCCTGATGGGCGATGCCGTGGAGCCGCGCCGCGACTTCATCGAAAGCAACGCCCTGGCGGTGTCCAACCTGGACGTCTGATCGCCAGGCAAAAAGAAAGGGCCCTTCGGGGCCCTTTTCTTTTGCTTCGTGGAAAGCCTCAGGAGGCTTCGGCCACCGTCTGTGGCGTGGCGTCGGCCGGCAGCTCGCCCATGTCGCGCAGGGTCTGGATGACCCAGTTCTCGGCGCGCTGGTTGAGCTCGGTGATGGCGCGGGCGCCCTCGCCTTCGGCATGCATGGCCGGGCCGATCACTACCTGGATGGTGCCCGGGTATTTCGCCCAGCCGTTCTTCGGCCAGCAGTGCCCGGCGTTGTGAGCGATCGGCAGCACCGGCAGGTTGGCGTTGACCGCCAGGGCGGCGCCGCCGCGGGAGAACTTGCCGATCTGGCCGGTCGGCACGCGGGTGCCTTCCGGGAAGATCAGCACCCAGGCGCCCTGCTTCAGGCGCTCGTCGCCCTGCTTGGCCATCTGCTTGAGGGCGACCTTGGGCTGGTCGCGGTTGATGGCGATGGGCTTGAGCAACGCCATCGCCCAGCCGAAGAACGGCACGAACAGCAGCTCGCGCTTGAGCACTTGGGCGAGCGGTTCGAAGTAGCCGGTGAGGAAGAACGTCTCCCAGGTGCTCTGGTGCTTGGAGAGGATCACGCAGGGCTGGTCCGGGATGTTCTCCACGCCCTTGAGTTCATAGCGCACGCCGACCATCCACGACGCCAGCCAGACGGCGAACTTGCACCAGGCCTGGGCGACGAAACGGTAGCGCGCGCGGAACGGCAGGAAGGGCGCGATGAGTAGGCTGAGGGTGCCCCAGACGAAAGCGCTGGACGACAGCAGCAGGTAGAAGAGAACGGTTCTGATGGCCTGCACGGTCGACATGGGCGTTGAATCCTCAGGAAAGTAGATGGTCGGCAACCGCCGCCAGATCGTCGAATACCCGCGTGCCGTCGGGCAGCGGCTTGGTCAGGGTGCGCTCGCCCTTGCCGGTCTTTACCAACACGGGCTGACAATCGACGGCCAACGCCGCGTCCAGGTCACCCCGGCTGTCACCCACGAACCAGACACCGCGCAGATCCACACCGTAATGCTGGGCAATCTGCCGCAGCATACCGGGTTTCGGCTTGCGACAGTCGCAACCCTCATCCGGGCCGTGGGGGCAGTACACGACGACCCCGAGTTCACCGCCCTGCTCCGCCACCAGCTCACGCAGACGCGTATGCATGCTTTCCAGGGTGGCGAGGTCGTAGTAGCCGCGGGCGATGCCCGACTGGTTGGTGGCCACGGCGACCGTCCAGCCGGCTTTGCTCAGGCGAGCAATGGCGGCGATTGCGCCGGGAATCGGAATCCACTCGTCGAGGGTTTTGATGTAGGCGTCGGAGTCCTGGTTGATGACACCGTCGCGGTCGAGGATCAGTAGCTTCATGCTGGGAAGGTCACGCGCTTCAAGAGTCGGAAATGAAAAAGCCGGAAGTCCGTCACGGCGAACCGTTGCGAACTCCCGGCTTTCAGCTGGGCATCAACCCAGCAGCGAGATGTCGGCGACGCCGAGGAACAACCCGCGCAGCTTGGCCAGCAGCGCGTAGCGGTTGGCCTTCACGGCGTTGTCGTCCGCATTGACCAGCACTTCCTCGAAGAAGGCGTCGACCGGCGCACGCAGGGCCGCCAGGCGGGCCAGGGCGGCGCGATAGTCGCGTGCCGCGGCCAGGGGAGCCACTTCGCTCTCGGCAGCCGCCACGGCGCTGCCAAGGGCCTTCTCTGCGGCCTCGGTGAACAGGCTGGCATTGACGGCGGCAGGCACCTCGCCTTCGGCCTTGGCCAGGATGTTCGACACACGCTTGTTGGCGGCAGCCAGGGCGCCGGCTTCGGCCAACTGACGGAAGGCCTGCACGGCCTGTACGCGCTGGTCGAAGTCCAACGGAGCGGTCGGCTTGAGCGCCCGCACCGCCTGGTACACCGCCACATCCACGCCTTCGTCCTCGTAGCGGGCACGCAGGCGGTCGAAGACGAAGTCCTGCACCTGCTCGGACAGGCCTTCGGCCTTCACCTTGTCGCCGTATTGGGCCACGGCGACGCCGATGGCATCGACCAGGTCCAGGTCCAGCTGCTTCTCGATGAGGATGCGCAGCACGCCGAGGGCGGCACGGCGCAGGGCGTACGGGTCCTTGCTGCCGGTGGGCAGCATGCCGATGCCGAAGATGCCCACCAGGGTGTCGAGCTTGTCGGCCACGGCCACCGCGGCACCGGTCAGGGTGCTCGGCAGCTCGGCACCGGCGCCGCGGGGCATGTACTGCTCGTTCAGCGCCAGGGCGACGTCCTTGGCCTCGCCACCGGCGGTGGCGTAGTAGTAACCGGCGATGCCCTGCATCTCCGGGAACTCGCCGACCATCTCGGTGGCCAGGTCGCACTTGGAGAGGAGGCCGGCGCGGGCGGCGTTGGTCGCGTCACCGCCGATGCGCTCGGCGATGTAGGCGGCCAGCGTGGAGACGCGCTCGGCCTTCTCGTACACCGTGCCGAGCTGGGCCTGGAACACCACGTTCTTCAGACGGGCGTTGAAGGCTTCCAGCGGCTGCTTCTGGTCCTGCTTGAAGAAGAACTCGGCGTCGGTCAAGCGCGGGCGCACGACCTTCTCGTTGCCGGAGACGATGTGCTCGGGCGCCTTGCTCTCGATGTTGGCCACGGTGATGAAGCGCGGCAGCAGCTTGCCGTTGGCGTCCAGCAGGCAGAAGTACTTCTGGTTGTCCTGCATGGTAGTGATCAGGGCTTCCTGCGGCACGGCGAGGAAACGCTCTTCGAAGGAGCACACCAGCGGCACCGGCCACTCGACCAGCGCAGTCACTTCGTCCAGCAGGTCGGCGGGAACGATGGCACTGCCCTTCTGCTCGGCGGCCAGTTCGGCCACGCGCCTGGAAATGATCTCGCGGCGTTCGGCGAAGTCGGCCAGCACATGGGCGCTGCGCAGGTCTTCCAGGTAGTTGGCCGGTGCCGAGATGCGCACGTTGGCCGGGTTGTGGAAGCGGTGGCCACGGGATTCGCGGCCTGCCTTTCTGGTCAGGATCTCGCAGTCGACGACGTCGTCGCCGAACAGCATCACCAGCCACTGGGTCGGGCGCACGAACTCTTCACGGCGGGCCGCCCAGCGCATGCGCTTGGGAATCGGCAGCTCGTTCAGCGAGCCTTCGACGATGCCCGGCAGCAGGCCGACAGCCGGCTGCCCGGCGATGGTCTGGCTGAACTTGAGCTTCGGGCCGCTCTTGTCGATCTGTTCCAGGTCCACGCCGCACTTCTTGGCGAAGCCGAGGGCGGCCTGGGTCGGGTTGCCGCTGGCGTCGAAGGCTGCCTGCAGCGGCGGGCCGTCGAGGTTCACGGTGCGGTCGGGCTGCTGCACGGCGAGCTGGTCGATCTGCACGGCCAGGCGGCGCGGCGCGGCGTAGCAGCGCGCGGCGGCATAGGTCAGGCCGGCGGCCTTGAGGCCCTTCTCGATGCCGGCCAGGAAGGCTTCACCGAGGCTTTTCAGGGCCTTGGGTGGCAGCTCTTCGGTGCCCAGTTCGACGAGGAAATCCTTCGCGCTCATTATTCGGCCTCCTTCAGCTTGGCCAGTACTTCGTCACGCAGTTCGGGTTTGGCCATCGGGAAGCCGAGGCGGGCGCGGGCCTGCAAGTAGCTCTGCGCCACGGCGCGCGCCAGGGTGCGCACGCGCAGGATGTAACGCTGACGCTCGGTCACCGAGATGGCGCGGCGGGCGTCGAGCAGGTTGAAGGTGTGCGAGGCCTTGAGGACCATCTCGTAGGTCGGCAGCGGCAGCTGCAGTTCGATCAGGCGGTTGGCTTCGCTTTCGTAGAAATCGAACAGCTCGAACAGCTTCTCGACGTTGGCGTGTTCGAAGTTGTAGGTCGACTGCTCCACTTCGTTCTGGTGGAACACGTCGCCGTAGGTGACCTTGCCGAACGGACCGTCGGCCCACACCAGGTCATACACCGAGTCGACGCCCTGGATGTACATGGCCAGGCGTTCAAGGCCGTAGGTGATCTCACCGGTAACCGGGTAGCACTCGATGCCGCCGACCTGCTGGAAGTAGGTGAACTGGGTGACTTCCATGCCGTTCAGCCAGATTTCCCAGCCCAGGCCCCAGGCGCCGAGGGTCGGCGATTCCCAGTTGTCCTCGACGAAACGGATGTCATGGACCAGCGGGTCGATGCCGATGGCCTGCAGCGAGCCCAGGTACAGCTCCTGGAAGTTTTCCGGGTTGGGCTTCAGGACCACCTGGAACTGGTAGTAGTGCTGCAGGCGGTTGGGGTTCTCGCCATAGCGGCCGTCGGTCGGGCGGCGGCTGGGTTGCACGTACGCCGCGTTCCAGGTTTCCGGGCCCACGGCCCGGAGGAAGGTGGCGGTGTGGAAGGTGCCGGCGCCTACTTCCATGTCGTAGGGCTGCAGCACCACACAGCCCTGATCGGCCCAGTATTTTTGCAGGGCGAGGATCAGGTCCTGGAAGGTGGGCACGGCGGGCGTAGTCTGGCTCACGAATTTCACCTGTGCTGGATATGCGACTAAAACCCGGCAGTATACCCCAAGACGCTTGCTGCTTGGGCTTCACAGCGATTTTTGCGTGACCGTTTGCGCCCTGTCGCAGGCATGAAAATTCGGCTGGAAGACTGTATTTTTGTACAGTCTTCTGTCTATAGTCAGAGCCTTCCCGTTTTCAAGGACGACCGCCATGCCCCGCTGCTCCTGGTGTAACCACGACCCGCTGTACATCGCCTATCACGATGCCGAATGGGGCGTGCCGCAGCGCGACGCCCGCGCGCTGTTCGAGATGCTCATCCTCGAAGGCGCCCAGGCCGGCCTGTCGTGGATCACCGTGCTGAAGAAGCGCGAGCGCTACCGTGAGGTGCTGTTCGGCTTCGATCCCGAGCGCCTGGCGCGCATGACCGACGAGGAAATCGAGGAGCGCATGCAGGATCCGGGCATCATCCGCAACTTCGCCAAGCTCAAGGCGGCGCGGCAGAACGCCCAGGCCTGGCTGAAGCTGGAGGACCCGGTGGCCTTCCTCTGGTCCTTCGTCGGCGGCCAGCCCAAGGTCAACCACTTCAGCGGCCGCGGCGACGTCCCGGCGGTCACGCCCGAGGCCGAGGCCATGAGCAAGGCCTTGCGCAAGGCCGGCTTCAACTTCGTCGGCCCGACCATCTGCTACGCCTTCATGCAGGCCACCGGCATGGTGATGGACCATACCGTCGACTGCGACCGCTACGCCGAGCTCTGCTGATCCACGGACCGGTAGGACCGAGGGGGCGCACAGCCCATGCTCGCGAACAGCCCAACGCCGCTGCTCACCGGGAAACTCGGTTCGCGAGCAAGCTCGCTCCTACAGGGCTGCGAGTGCGCTGATGCACGTGGTTCATCGGGGTGATCGAGACACGCCTTTCGCCTTCGTTCCGCGCCACTGGTTAGAATGTGCGCTCCTGCAAGAAGGAGTTATCCGTGGAGAAATTCAAGGGCGCGCTGGTGGTGGGTTTCCTGCGCTTGTTCGCCATGCTGCCGTGGCGCGCGGTGGGCGCATTGGGCGCCGGCATCGGCTGGCTGATGTGGAAGCTGCCCAACCGGTCCCGCGAGATCGTGCGGATCAACCTGTCGCACTGCTTCCCCGAACTGTCCGAGGCCGAGCTGGAAAAGCTGGTTGGCCAGAGCCTGATGGACATCGGCCGCACGCTCACCGAGAGCGCCTGCGCCTGGATGTGGTCGCCGCAGAAGTCGCTGCAGTACATCCGTGAAGTCGAAGGCATGGAGGTGCTGGAAGAAGCGCTGGCTTCCGGCGACGGCCTGGTCGGCATCACCAGCCACCTGGGCAATTGGGAAGTGCTCAACCACTTCTACTGCTCCTACGCCAAGCCGATCATTTTCTACCGCCCGCCCAAGCTCAAGGCCGTGGACGAGCTGCTGAAGAAGCAGCGCGTGCAGCTGGGCAACCGTGTCGCGCCCTCGACGCCCGAAGGCATCAAGAGCGTGATCAAGGAAGTGAAGAACGGCGGCTGCGTCGGCATCCCCTGCGACCCGGAGCCGGACCTGGGTTCGGGCCTGTTCGTGCCGTACCTGGGCACCACGGCGCTGACCAGCAAGTTCGTGCCCTCGCTGCTGGCTCGCGGCAAGGCCCGTGGCGTGTTCTTCCACGCCGTGCGCCTGCCCGATGGCAGCGGCTACAAGGTGATCCTGGAGGCCGCGCCGGCGGACATGTACGACAAGAACATGGACGTGTCGGTCGCTGCGCTCAGCCGCGAGCTGGCCAAGTACGTGCGCGCCTATCCCAGCCAGTACATGTGGACCATGAAGCGCTTCAAGAAGCGGCCCGAGGGAGAGGCCCGTTGGTACTGATTCAGTCTGGGGCGGTGTAGCCGGTCTCAAGGATTCGCGAGCAAGCTCGCTCCTACGAAAAGCACGTGGTTCCCACCTGTAGGAGCGAGCTTGCTCGCGAACCGCCCCATGCAACATTGTTGCGGGCGGCTCCCGAAACAGGCCACACAGGGTGTTGCCCGCTCATCAATCAGGAATGACCCATGCTCGGCCTGCCGACCACCGCCACCGCGCCATTCTGTCCCTCGGAAGTCAAAGGCAGCATCCAGGTCGCCGCCGGCGCGCCGTTGTGGAAGCGCATCCTGCAGTTCGCCGGCCCCGGCCTGCTGGTCTCCATCGGCTACATGGACCCGGGCAACTGGGCCACCGCCATCGAAGCCGGCTCCGGCTTCGGCTACCAGCTGCTGTTCGTGGTGCTGCTCTCCAGCCTCGCCGGGATGGTCCTGCAATGCCTGGCGATGCGCCTGGGGATCGTCACCGGCCAGGACCTGGCGCAGCTCTCGCGCAGCCGCTACAGCCTCGGCACCGCGCGCCTGCAATGGCTGCTGGCAGAGCTGTCGATCGTCGCCACGGACCTGGCCGAAGTGCTCGGCTGCGCCCTGGCCTTCCACCTGCTGCTGGGCGTCGACCTGGTCACCGGGGTGATCCTCACCGCCTTCGACACGCTCATCGTGCTGGGCCTCAAGGGGCAGCGCTTCCGCCATCTGGAAGCCATCATGCTCGGCCTGATCGTCACCATCGGCGGCTGCTACCTGGTCGAGCTGATCCTCATCAAGCCCTACTGGCCAGACGTCGCTGCCGGCTTCCTGCCCAGCTGGGACGCGGTGACCCAGCGCGAGCCGCTGTACCTGGCGATTGGCATCCTCGGCGCCACGGTGATGCCGCACAACCTCTACCTGCACTCCTCCATCGTGCAGACGCGGCAGGTCAGCGGCAGCGGCGGCAAGGCCGCGGCGATCCGCCTGACGCGCATCGACACCGTGGTGTCGCTGAGCCTCGCGCTGCTGGTCAACGCGGCGATCCTCATCCTTGCGGCCGCCGCCTTCCACGAGACCGGGCACACCGGTGTCACCGAGATCCAGGACGCCTACCGCCTGCTTGAACCGCTGGTGGGCACCGGCCTGGCGGCGATCCTCTTCGGCGTTGCGCTGCTCGCCTCCGGGCAGAGCTCCACCTTCACCGGCACCATCGCCGGGCAGGTGATCATGGATGGCTTCCTGCAGATGAAGATCCCCTGCTGGCAACGCCGCCTGATCACCCGCGCCCTGGCGCTGATCCCGGCGCTGATCGGCGTGGTGCTGCTGGGCGACAAGGCGGTGGGCAAGCTGCTGGTGTTCAGCCAGGTGGTGCTCAGCCTGCAGCTGCCGTTCGCGCTGTGGCCGCTGATCCGCTTCACCAGCGATCGCGCGCTGATGGGCGAGTTCGCCAATTCCCTGCCCACCCGCCTGCTGGCCTGGACCTTGTTCGGCGTCATCAGCGCCGCCAATCTCTGGCTGCTCCTGCAGCTGCTGGCTTGACCTGACCCATAGGTTTCAGGCCCATTAGTGGGCTGACATTCAGGACGGATGCCATTTCATGTCGAACCAACGGCAATACCCGCGTACCCCGATGAAGTGCCGGATCAAGATCAGCCATGCCAGCTTCGGCGACGTGTTCGGCCATACCCGCGATCTGTCCGACGGCGGCGTGTACGTGCGTCACGAGGTGCTCGCCGCGCTGCCGGCTGGCACCCGGGTGACCGGCCAGGTGCAGGACATGCCCTTCGATGCGCCGATCCTCGAAATGGAGGTGATGCGCACCGACGGCGAGGGCGCGGGTTTCCGCTTCGTCGGCAACGCCTGATCGGCGGCCCTGCCGTGGGGCGCCGAACCTGCCGCGGGCGAAAGCCCGCTCGCTCCCGTGCCCGCCCGCTGCGTTGCACAAAATTTGCGCAATAAAACCTGACTTGCAGGTCCGGATCTTATACAATGCGCGCCGCTCGGCATGGTGCCGGGCATGGGTTCCCTCACCCCATCGACGAAAAAGGCCCAAGCATGTCGGCATCCCTTCCGGCGGCTCGGCGCGGCGCACTCGCCGGCCTGGTCGCGTTCCACATCCTGATCATCATCGCCAGCAACTACCTGGTGCAGCTGCCGATGACCCTGTTCGGCTGGCACACCACCTGGGGCGCCTTCAGCTTCCCGTTCATCTTCCTGGCCACCGACCTCACCGTTCGTCTCCTCGGCAAGCGCCCGGCACGGCTGGTCATCGCGCGGGTGATGGTCCCGGCGCTGTTGGCGTCCTACGTCATCTCGGTGATCTTCCAGGAAGGCGCCTTCAGGGGCTTTGCCTCGCTGGGCGAATTCAACACCTTCGTGGCGCGGATTTCCCTGGCCAGCTTCCTCGCCTACGTGTTCGGGCAGATCCTCGACATCCAGGTCTTCGACCGCCTGCGGCGCATGCGCCAGTGGTGGATCGCCCCGGTGGTGTCGACCCTGTTCGGCAACCTGCTGGACACCTTCACCTTCTTCTCCATCGCCTTCTGGCACAGCGACAACGCCTTCATGGCCGAACACTGGGTGGAGATCGCCTGGGTTGACTACGGCGTGAAGCTGGCGGTCATGCTGATGTTGTTCGTGCCGCTCTACGGCATGCTGCTCAGCGCGATCACCCGCAACCTGCGCCGCCAGCCCGCGACGGCCTGAGAGCGGCAGCACAGAGTCGGCACTGATCTGCCGACGGGAACGAAGGGCGCTCAGGCGCCCTTCGTCTTGTCCAGCTTGCGCAGGAACACGGTCATTTCCTTTTCCGCCTGCTTGTCGCCGTGGGCCTGGGCGGCGGCCAGGCCATCGGTCCAGGCGCTTCGCGCGCCGTCGAGGTCGTCCTGGGCCTGCAATGCCTTGCCCAGCAGCTTCCAGGCGGCGGAGTACTTCGGGTCCTGCTCCACGCAGCGGCGCAGGTGTTCGGCGGCCTTCGGCGCATCCCCGGCATCCAGGTAACCCTTGCCCAGGCCGAAGCGCAGCAGCGGGTTGTCCACGCCCTTGGCGAGCATCTTTTCCAGCGAATCGATCATGGCGAGCCTCCGTCAGAGGTCGCCATTCTGCCTCACGAAGGGCGCCTCAGGTGCGCCAGAACGCGGGCGTCAGCAGGATCAGCAGGGAAAACACCTCCAGGCGCCCCAGGACCATCGCCAGGCTCAGCACCAGCTTGGCGCTGCCCGGCAGGTTGCCGTAATGCACGGCCGCCTCGCCCAGCGCCGGCCCCAGGTTGTTCAGGCAGGACGCGAGGGTGGAGAACGCCGTGAGCTGGTCCACGCCCAGGGCCAGCAGGACCAGCATCAGGGTGACGAAGGTCAGCAGGTAGATCGAGAAGAACGCCCACACCGATTCCACCACGCGGTCGGAGACGGTACGCCGGCCCAGCTTGACCAGGAACACCCCGTTGGGGTGCAGCAGGCGCAGGAATTCGCGCATGCCCTGGCGATACACCAGCAGCATGCGCATCACCTTCATGCCGCCGCCGGTGGAACCGGCGCAGGCACCGACGAAGGTGCTGTAGAGCAGCAGGTAGGGCAGCAGGGTCGGCCAGCTGCTGAAGTCCGCCAGGCCGAAGCCGGTGGTGGTGGCCACCGAGATCACCATGAACGCGGCATAGCGGATCGACTGCAGCGGCGAGTCGTAGTGGTGCTTGAGGATCAGCGTGGTGGCCGTGATCAGGAACAGCACCAGCAGGAGCCCCAGGTAGGCGCGGCATTCGGTGTCCATCAGGTAGTGGCGCAGGCTGCGTTGCCGCCAGGCGATGAAGTGCAGGCTGAAGTTGATCCCCGAGATCACCAGGAAGGTCATGCAGATCAGCTCGATCAGCGGGCTGTCGAAATAGCCGATGCTGGCGTCATGAGTGGAGAAGCCGCCGATGGCGATGGTCGAGAAGCTGTGGCCGATGGCGTCGAACAGGTTCATGCCCGCCGCCCAGTAGGCCAGCGCGCAGGCCACGGTCAGGCCGCAGTAGATCATCCACAGCGTCTTGGCGGTGTCGGCGATGCGCGGCGAGAGCTTGTGGTCCTTCAGCGGGCCGGGCATTTCCGCGCGGTACAGCTGCATGCCGCCGATGCCGAGCATCGGCATCACCGCCACGGCCAGCACCACGATGCCCATGCCGCCGAGCCATTGCAGTTGCTGGCGGTAGTAGAGGATCGCGTGGGGCAGCGCGTCGAGGCCGGTGAGCACGGTGGCGCCGGTGGTGGACAGGCCGGAGAAGGATTCGAACAGCGCGTCGATCACGCCCATGTGCGGCGCCGTCGACAGGGCGAAGGGCAAGGCACCGAAGGAACCGAGGACGATCCAGAACAGCGCGGTCACCAGGTAGCCATCGCGGATGCGCAGGTCCTGCTTGTGCCGGCGGCACGGCCACCAGATGCAGAAGCCGGTCAGCAGCGTGACCAGGAAGGACAGCGCGAACGGCTGCCAGGCGCGCTCGGCATAGTGAAGATCGACGAGCAGGGGCGGCAGGTGCGTGGCGCTGAACAGCATCAGCAGCACGCCGAGTATTCGACCGATGGAGGAGTAGCGCATGACCGGAGGCAGACGGGCTGGAACAGGTCGCGCAGGGTGACAAGGGAGGCTGAGCGGCGCAGTAGGAACCGTCTGAAACTGCCTCGGAATCAGCTGACAGGGCCGCCATACGACGGCCCCTGGCGGATCAGAAGAAGGTCAGGCCGGCCTGGAACAGCCGCTCGACGTCGCGGATGCGCTTCTTGTCCACCACGAAGAGGATTACGTGGTCGCCGGACTCGATCTTCGTCTCGCCGTGGGCGATCAGCACATCGTCGTCGCGGATCACCGCGCCAATGGTGGTGCCCGGCGGCAGCTGCACCTCGTTGATCTTGCGGCCGATCACCTTGCTCGACTTGGCGTCGCCATGGGCGACCACCTCGATGGCCTCGGCGGCGCCACGGCGCAGGGAGTGCACGCTCTCGATATCGCCGCGGCGCACGTGGGTCAGCAGAGTGCCGATGGTGGCCAGCTGGGGGCTGATGGCGATGTCAATCTCGCCGCCCTGCACCAGGTCGACGTAGGCGGGGTTGTTGATCAGCGTCATCACCTTGCGCGCGCCCAGCCGCTTGGCCAGCAGCGAGGACATGATGTTGGCCTCGTCGTCGTTGGTCAGCGCGAGGAACAGATCGGTGTCGCCGATGTTCTCCTCCAGCAACAGGTCACGGTCCGACGCGCTGCCCTGCAGCACGATGGAGCTGTCCAGGCTGTCGGACAGGTGCCGGCAGCGCGCCGGGTTCATCTCGATGATCTTCACCTGGTAGCGGCTCTCGATGGCTTCGGCCAGGCGTTCGCCGATGTTGCCGCCACCGGCGATGATGATCCGCTTGTAGCTGTCCTCGAGCCGGCGCATCTCGCCCATCACCGCGCGGATGTGGGCCTTGGCGGCGATGAAGAACACCTCGTCGTCGGCCTCGATCACCGTGTCGCCCTGGGGGATGATCGGTCGGTTGCGCCGGTAGATCGCCGCCACGCGGGTATCGGCGTTGGGCATGTGCTCGCGCAGCTGGCGCAGCTCCTGGCCCACCAGCGGGCCGCCGTAGTAGGCGCGGATGCCCACCAGCTGCGCCTTGCCCTCGGCGAAGTCGATCACCTGCAGGGCGCCGGGGTATTCCACCAGGCGCTTGATGTAGTTGGTCACCACCTGCTCGGGGCTGATCAGTACGTCGACCGGGATCGCCTCGTTGTCGAACAACCCGGCGCGGGTCAGGTACGCCGCCTCGCGCACGCGGGCGATACGGGTGGGCGTGTTGAACAGGGTGTAGGCGACCTGGCAGGCGACCATGTTCACCTCGTCGCTGTTGGTCACCGCCACCAGCATGTCGGCGTCGTCGGCGCCGGCCTGGCGCAGCACGGTGGGGAACGAGGCCTTGCCGTGGACGGTGCGGATGTCCAGGCGGTCGTTGAGGTCGCGCAGGCGCTCGCCGTCGGTGTCGACGACGGTGATGTCATTGGCTTCGCTGGCCAGGTGTTCGGCCAGAGTGCCGCCGACCTGGCCGGCACCGAGGATGATGATCTTCATGAGAGCTCTTGGTTGACTCCTCGGGAGAGGGATGGCGAGCTGAAACGAGACGAGAAGCGCGCGGTTTCGATGCAGTGTACGAATGTCACCGCGCATTCGAAACCGTGCCCGGGCGACGTATCGTCGACGCGCCGCAGCCCGTGTGGCCTATCGCGCTGAGATCTTGATCAGCTTGGCATAATAGAAACCGTCATGCCCGCCGGGCTGTGGCAGCAGCTGGCGCCCATGGGGCTGCTTGATGCCCCACGGGCCGGGCAGGTCCAGCTCGCGGGCGCCGGGGGTGCGGGCGAGGAACGCGGCCATCTGCTCGCTGTTCTCTCGCGGCATCACCGAGCAGGTCGCATAGACCATCACGCCGCCGACCTCGAGGGTCGCCCACAGCGCGTCGAGCAGCTCGCCCTGCAGCTGTGCCAGCGCCTCGATGTCTTCGGCGGTGCGGGTCAGCTTGATGTCCGGATGGCGGCGGATCACCCCGGTGGCGGAACACGGCGCGTCCAGCAGGATGCGCTGGAAGGCCTTGCCGTCCCACCACTTCGCGGTGTCGCGGGCGTCGGCGGCGAACAGCTCGGCCGAAAGCTGCAGGCGGGCGAGGTTCTCGCGCACGCGCACCAGGCGGCTCTCTTCCAGGTCCACGGCGACCACGCCGGCCAGCGCCGGCTCGGCTTCCATCAGGTGGCAGGTCTTGCCGCCGGGGGCGCAGCAGGCGTCCAGCACGCGCTGGTTCGGCGCCAGCTCCAGGAGGTCGGCGGCCAATTGCGCGGCCTCGTCCTGCACGCTGACGCGGCCTTCGGCGAAGCCGGGCAGTTCGCGCACGTCGCACGGCTGCACCAGGTTGATGCCGTCGCGGCTGAACGCACAGGCCGTGGCGTCGAAGCCGACCCGGTTCAACTCCTCCAGATAGGCATCGCGGCTGCCGTGGCGGCGGTTCACCCGCAGGGTCATCGGCGGGTGCGCGTTGTTGGCGGCGCAGATCGCTTCGAACTGCTCCGGCCAGGCCTTCTTCAGCGCCTTCTGCAGCCAGCGCGGGTGCGCCAGGCGCGCGGCCGGGTCCTTGTCGACCTCGGCCAGCAGGGTTTCGCTCTCGCGCTGCGCGCGGCGCAGCACGGCGTTGAGCAGGCCCTTGGCCCAGGGCTTCTTCAGCTTGTCCGCGCAGCCGACCGTCTCGCCAATGGCGGCGTGCGGCGGAATACGGGTGTAGAGCAGCTGGTACAGGCCGACCAGCAGCAGCGCTTCGACGTCACGGTCGCCGGCCTTGAACGGCTTCTGCAGCAGGCGCGCGGCCAGGGTGGACAGGCGTGGCTGCCAGCGCGCGGCGCCGAAGGCCAGCTCCTGCACCAGGCCACGGTCGCGCGGCTCGACGTTGTCCAGCTGGGTCGGCAGCGAGCTGCCCAGGGAGGCGCGGCCGGCGAGCACGGCGGCCAGCGCGCGGGCCGCCGCCAGACGGGGATTGGTACTCATGCGCCCAGCACCTGCCCTGGCGCGAACTGCTCGCGGCGGCTGTTGAACAGGTCGGCGAAGGCCAGCGGCTTGCCGCCGGGCAGCTGCAGGCGGGTCAGCAGCAGTGCGCCCTCACCGCAGGCGACCAGCAGGCCGTCGCGGCTGGCCTCGAGGATCCTGCCGGGCTCGCCCTTGCCCTGCGCCGGCCTGGCGCCGAGCACCTTCAGCGCCGCATCGCCCAGTGTGGTGTGGCACACCGGCCAGGGGGTGAAGGCGCGGATGCGGCGCTCCAGCTCGTCGGCCGGGCGCGTCCAGTCGATGCGCGCCTCTTCCTTGTTCAGCTTGTGCGCGTAGGTGGCCAGGGCATCGTCCTGCACCTCGCCCTTGAGCGTGCCGGCGGCGAGGCCGGCAATGGCCTCGACCACGGCCTTGGGGCCCAGCTCGGCGAGGCGGTCGTGCAGGCTGCCGCCGGTATCGTCGGCGGAAATCGGGGTGCTGACCTTGAGCAGCATCGGCCCGGTGTCCAGGCCCGCTTCCATCTGCATCACCGTCACGCCGCTCTGCGCATCGCCCGCCTCCACCGCGCGCTGGATCGGCGCGGCGCCGCGCCAGCGCGGCAGCAGGGAGGCGTGGCTGTTGATGCAACCCAGGCGCGGGATGTCCAGCACCGCCTGCGGCAGGATCAGCCCATAGGCCACCACCACCATCAGGTCCGGCGCCAGCGCAGCCAGCTCCGCCTGGGCCGCGGGATCGCGCAGGGTCGGCGGCTGCCGTACGGCCAAGCCGTTGTCCACGGCGAGCTGCTTGACCGGGCTGGGCATCAGCTTCTGGCCGCGGCCGGCCGGGCGGTCCGGCTGGGTGTAGACGGCGACGATCTCGTGGGGAGTATCGAACAGGGCCTTGAGGTGTTCGGCGGCGAATTCCGGGGTACCGGCGAAGACGATGCGCAGTGCTTGGCTCATTTCTGGCTCACAAAAAACAAAAGGCTTGCCGGGGCAAGCCTTTGGGGGATGGGGTCACGCCTGTTGCCGGTGCTGCTTTTCCAGCTTCTTGCGGATGCGGTCGCGCTTGAGGTTGGACAGGTAGTCGACGAACAGCTTGCCGTTCAGGTGATCGCACTCGTGCTGGATGCACACCGCGAGCAGGCCCTCGGCCTCTTCCTCGAACGGGTTGCCGTCGCGATCCTGGGCCTTGATCCGCACTTTCTGCGGACGGTCTACATTTTCGTAGAAGCCCGGCACCGACAGGCAGCCTTCCTGGTACTGGTCCATTTCCTCGGTGAGGAATTCGAACTCGGGGTTGATGTACACCCGGGGTTCGGACTTGTCCTCGGACAGGTCCATCACCACGACGCGCTTGTGCACGTTGACCTGCGTCGCCGCCAGGCCAATGCCCGGCGCCTCGTACATGGTCTCGAACATGTCGTCGATCAGCGTGCGCAGGGCATCATCGAAGACCGTGACCGGCTTGGCGATGGTCCGCAGGCGCGGATCGGGGAATTCGAGAATGTTCAGAATGGCCATATACGTTTGTGATGCACTTGTGGAATAAAGTCAAAATCGACTGCTAATATGCTGAGCAGCATCGAAAAACGCTGGAAAGCGCGGTAGGGGCGGCTTCCAGGCGTTTCATGTGTACACATAATAAAGGGATTCACCGCATGAGGAAAACACTACTCGCCCTGCTGCTGCTCGCCGCAGGCGGGGTGGCGCAGGCTGCCGTGCAGCTCAAGGAAGGCCATCCGGATCGCTATACCGTAGTGAAGGGCGACACCCTCTGGGACATCTCCGGCAAGTTCCTCAGCAAGCCGTGGAAGTGGCCGGAAATCTGGCAGGTGAATCCGCAGATCCAGAACCCGCACCTGATCTATCCGGGTGACGTGCTGAGCCTGACCTATATCGACGGCCAACCGCGCCTGGTGCTCAACCGCGGCGAGTCCCGCGGGACCATCAAGCTGTCGCCGCGCGTGCGCAGCACGCCGATCGCCGAGGCGATCCCGACCATCCCGCTGGACAAGATCAACGCCTTCCTGCTGTCCAACCGCATCGTCGACACCGACGCCGACTTCTCCAACGCCCCCTATGTGGTTGCCGGCGACCAGGAGAGCGTGATCAGCGGTGCCGGCGACCGCGCCTACGCCCGCGGCAACTCGCTGTCGGAGCAGAACAGCTACGGTATCTTCCGCCAAGCCAAGGTCTACACCGATCCGGAAACCAATGAAGTCCTGGGCATCGATGCCATGGACGTCGGCGGCGCCAACGTCACGGCGAAGGAAGGCGACATCGCCACCCTCAACCTGACCCGCACCACCCAGGAAGTGCGCCCGGGCGACCGCCTGTTCCCCACCGAGGAACGCGCGATCAACTCGACCTTCATGCCCAGCGAGCCGAGCGCGCCGATCAAGGGCACCATCATCGACGTGCCGCGCGGCGTGACCCAGATCGGCAAGTACGACGTGGTGACCATCGACAAGGGCGCCCGTGATGGCTTGGCCGAAGGCAACGTGCTGGCGATCTACAAGCTGGGTGAAACCGTACGCGATCGCGTCACCGATGAAATGGTGAAGATCCCGGACGAGCGTTCCGGCCTGCTGATGATCTTCCGCACCTACAACCGCCTGAGCTACGGCCTGGTGCTCAACGCCACCCGTTCGCTGGAAGTCAACGACCGCGTCCTCAATCCCTGATGCGTGTCTGACTCGAAGAAACCCCGCCTCGGCGGGGTTTTTTATGGGCGCGATCCGGAACGGTCTGACAGCCCGGGCGCCGGCCTGCGCGGCATAGTCCGGAGGTCATCCGCCGCCAAGGATTGCGCCATGTCCGCCGAGTCGCCCTGCCCCGTCTCCCCTGCCGAACTGGAAGCGCGGCTGCGCCTGCACGCCCTGCCCGAACTGGGGCCGCGACGTTTTCGCCGCCTGCTGGAGGCCTTCGGCTCGGCGTCCGCCGCCTTGAGTGCGCCGGCATCGGCCTGGCGCTCCCTGGGCCTGCCCGCCGCCTGTGCCGAGCCGCGCCGCGATGCCGGCATACGCGAACAGGCCGCCGCGGCGTTGCGCTGGCTGGAGGCGCCGCAGCACCACCTGCTCATGTGGGACGCGGCGATCTACCCCGCCCTGTTGGCGGAGCTGGGCGACGCCCCGCCGCTGCTGTTCGTGGCCGGCGCGCCGGAGCTACTGGAGCGGCCGCAGCTGGCCATCGTCGGCAGCCGCCGGGCCAGCAAGCCGGGGCTGGACACCGCGCGCGCCTTCGCCCGCAGCCTGGCGGGCGGCGGCTTCGTGATCACCAGCGGGTTGGCCCTGGGCATCGATGGCGCCGCCCATGAAGGGGCGCTGGAGGCCGGCGGCAAGACGGTCGCCGTGCTGGGAACGGGGCTGGAGCACCTCTATCCGCGCCGCCATCTCGGGCTGGCCGAACGCATCGTCGAGCAGGGCGGCGCGGTGATCTCCGAGCTGCCGCTGAACTGCGCGCCGCAGGCCTCGAACTTCCCCCGGCGCAACCGCATCATCAGCGGGCTGTCGCTGGGCACGCTGGTGGTGGAGGCCAGCCCTTCCAGTGGTTCGCTGATCACCGCGCGCCTGGCCGCTGAGCAGGGCCGCGAGGTCTACGCCATCCCGGGGTCGATCCATCATCCCGGCGCGCGCGGCTGCCATGAGCTGATCCGCCAGGGCGCGACGCTGGTGGAAACCGTCGAGCACATCCTCGAAGGCCTGCGGGGCTGGACCCACGGCGCGCCGGCGGTGCACCCCGCGCCTGCGCTGCCGGCGCACCCGCTGGTCGATCTGCTGTGCGCCGCCCCGCAAAGCAGCGAACAACTGGCGCTGCGCAGTGGCCTGGAGCTGCCGCAGGTACTGGTGGAGCTCACCGAACTGGAGCTGGACGGACGGGTGGCCTGCGAGTCGGGCGTCTGGGTGCATCGCGCCCCTTGAGCACGTAAACTGCCGCGCATCGCAGATCCGAGGAGTGTTCGATGTACAGCAACTGGCGTACCCAGCGCATGGCCCAGGTCGTGCGCGATGGCGGTGTGATCGCCTACCCGACCGAAGCCGTCTGGGGCCTGGGCTGCGACCCGTGGAGCGCCGACGCGGTGTACCGCCTGCTGGCGATCAAGGCGCGCCCGGTGGAAAAGGGCATGATCGTGGTGGCCGGCGACATCAGCCAGTTCGACTTCCTCCTCGACGACCTGCCCGACGCCTGGCAGGACACGCTCGCCGCCAGCTGGCCCGGCCCGAACACCTGGCTGGTGCCGCACCAGGGACGCCTGCCCGAGTGGGTGACCGGCGAGCACGATACCGTGGCCCTGCGCGTCACCGACCACCCGCTGGTGCGCGAGCTGTGCCAGTTCACCGGCCCGCTGATCTCCACCTCCGCCAACCCCGCCGGCCGTCCGCCGGCGCGCAGCCGCCTGCGGGTGGAGCAGTACTTCCGTGGCGAGTTGGATGGCGTACTCGGCGGCGCCCTCGGCGGGCGCCGCAATCCCAGCCTGATCCGCGACTTGCGTACGGGCGAGACGGTGCGCCCGTCCTGACCCCGTAGGAGCGGACTTTGTCCGCGATTGATTTCCGACGGCACCGAGCTGGCCGGTGGGACATCGCGGACAAAGTCCGCTCCTACGCTGGGGTCCAGCGCTGGGCGGTTCGCGAGCTTGCTCGCGAACGCTCTTCCCCCAGTCATGGCAGCAGAATGGTCGACCCGGTCGTGCGTCGCGCCGCCAGCTCGGTCTGCGCCTTGGCGGCATCCGCCAGGGCGAAGCGCTGGTTGATCTCCACCTTCACCTTGCCGCTGGTGATCATGCCGAACAGGTCGTCGGCCATGGCCTGCAGCCGCTCCGGCGTGCTGGCATAGCCGAACAGCGTGGGCCGGGTGACATACAGCGAGCCCTTCTGCGACAGGATGCCCAGGTTTACCCCGTCCACCGGCCCGGAAGCGTTGCCGAAGCTCACCACCAGGCCGCGCTGGGCGGTGCAGTCCAGCGATGTCAGCCAGGTGTCCTTGCCCACCGAGTCGTAGACCACCGGGCACTTCTTGCCGTCGGTGAGCGCCAGCACGCGCTCGACCACGTTCTCGTGGCTGTAGTCGATGGTTGCCCAGGCGCCGTGGGCCTTCGCCAGTTCCGCCTTGGCGGCCGAACTCACGGTGCCGATCAGGTGCGCGCCGATGGCCTTGGCCCACTGGCAGGCGATCAGCCCGACGCCGCCGGCAGCGGCGTGCCAGAGGATGGTCTGGCCCGGCTGCACGTTGTAGGTCTGGCGCAGCAGGTACTGCACGGTGAGGCCCTTGAGCATGACGGCGGCGGCCTGCTCGAAGGTGATCGCATCCGGCAGTTTCACCACGCTCGCCGCCGGCAGCACGTGCTGCTCGCTGTACGCACCCAGCGGGCCGGTTGCGTAGCCGACGCGGTCGCCGACCTTCACGTTGGTCACCGCGCTGCCCACCGCCTCCACCTCGCCGGCGCCTTCGGTACCGACCCCGGAGGGCAGGCTGGGCGCGGGGTACAGGCCGCTGCGGTAGTAGGTGTCGATGAAGTTCAGGCCGATGGCGCGGTTGCGCACCCGCACCTCGTTGGGGCCGGGCTCGGCCGGGGTGTAGTCGACGATCTCGAGCACTTCCGGGCCGCCGGTCTTGGCGAATTGAACACGCTTGGCCATGTCGCTCTCCTGATGGCGCGAGGCGTTGCCTCGCCGGGGAAAAGACTTTCATCCAAGCCGCCCGCATGACGGGCGTCAAGACCAGCTTTGCCGTTGGCGATGGTATGCTGGCGCCCGTTTTCGTACCCGAACCCCGCTCCGGCCCGCGCCACGCGTGGCTTTCCCGCTCCAAGGTGATTCTCGTGACCGATCGCATCGAGGCCGTGAAGGCCTACCTGCTCGACCTGCAAGACCGCATCTGCGCCGCACTCGAAGCCGAGGACGGCAGCGCCCGCTTCGTCGAGGACGCCTGGCAGCGGCCGGCGGGTGGCGGCGGTCGGACGCGGGTCATCGGTGACGGCGCGCTGATCGAGAAGGGCGGGGTGAACTTCTCCCACGTGTTCGGCGCCGGCCTGCCGCCCAGCGCCAGCGCGCACCGCCCGGAACTGGCCGGGCGCGGCTTCCAGGCGCTGGGCGTGTCGCTGGTGATCCACCCGACCAACCCCCACGTGCCCACCTCCCACGCCAACGTGCGCTTCTTCATCGCCGAGAAGGAAGGCGAGGAAGCGGTCTGGTGGTTCGGCGGCGGCTTCGACCTGACGCCCTACTACGCCCATGAGGAAGACTGCGTGCTCTGGCACCAGGTCGCCCGCGACGCCTGTGCCCCCTTCGGCGAGGACGTCTACCCGCGCTACAAGCAATGGTGCGACCGCTACTTCCACATCAAGCACCGCAACGAACCGCGCGGTGTCGGCGGCCTGTTCTTCGACGACCTGAACCAGTGGGATTTCGACACCAGCTTCGCCTTCCTGCGCGCCATCGGCGATGCCTACCTCTCCGCCTACCTGCCCATCGTGCGCAAGCGCAAGGACACCCCCTACACGGAGCAGCAGCGCGAGTTCCAGGCCTTCCGCCGGGGCCGCTACGTCGAGTTCAACCTGGTCTACGACCGCGGCACCCTGTTCGGCCTGCAGTCGGGCGGGCGCACCGAGTCGATCCTCATGTCGCTGCCGCCGCAGGTGCGCTGGGGCTACGACTGGAAACCCGAGCCGGGCAGCGAGGAAGCGCGCCTGACCGAGTACTTCCTCACCGACCGGGACTGGTTGGCGCAGGGCTGACGTTCTTTTCCCTGGGCGGTTCGCGAGCAAGCTCGCTCCTACAAGAGCTGCGTCGGCGCCGCCTGTAGGAGCGAGCTTGCTTGCGAACGCCGTCTGGCACCGAAGTGGAAAAACCGGCACTCTCTCGGCCTTTCGATCGTCACGCCCCAGGATTTCCCATGGACCGCTACTGCGTCTTCGGCAACCCCATCGGCCACAGCAAGTCGCCGCAGATCCATCGCCTGTTCGCCGAGCAGACCGGCCAGGCGCTGAGCTATGACGCGCGGCTGGCGCCGCTGGACGACTTTGCCGGAAACGCCCGCGCGTTCTTCGAGCAGGGCCTGGGCGGCAACGTCACCGTGCCGTTCAAGGAAGACGCCTACCGCCTGGCCACCGAGCTGACTGAGCGCGCGCGCCGGGCCGGCGCGGTGAATACCCTGAAGAAGCTCGACGGTGGCGGACTGCTGGGCGACAACACCGATGGCGCCGGGCTGACCCGCGACCTGACGGTGAACCACGGCGTCGCCCTGCGCGGTGCGCGCATCCTGGTGCTGGGCGCCGGTGGTGCGGTGCGCGGCATTCTCGAACCCTTCCTCGGCCAGCAGCCGGCCTGCATCGTCATCGCCAACCGCACGGCGGCCAAGGCCGAGCAGCTGGCGCAGGAATTCCAGGACCTGGGCCCGGTGAGCGGTGGTGGTTTCGACCTGCGCGCCGAGCCCTTCGACCTGATCGTCAACGGCACCTCGGCCTCCCTGGCCGGCGAGCTGCCGCCCATCGATCCTTCGCTGATCCGGCCGGGGCATACCGTCTGCTACGACATGATGTACGGCCGCGACGAGACCGCCTTCAACCACTGGGCCGCCGAGCATGGCGCGGCACGCTGTATCGACGGGCTGGGCATGCTGGTGGAGCAGGCGGCGGAAGCCTTCCTGCTGTGGCGCGGCGTACGCCCGGACTCGGCGCCGGTGCTGGACGCATTGCGGCGGCAGCTCAAGGGCTGACGGAAAGTCCTGTAGGAGCGAGCTTGCTCGCGAACCGCTTGGCACCGAAGTCGCCGGGAAATCCGTTCGCGAGCAAGCTCGCTCCTACAGGTTAGGGGTTCACACCGTAGGAGCGGACCTTGTCCGCGAAATCCCGACCGGCGCGTCCGGAACGACCCGGCGTAAGGCGGACCCCTTCGCGGACAAGGTCCGCTCCTACAACGGCAATTACCGGTCACCGTGGAGCGGGGCGAGGACCTGGGCTTTATTCCTCCACCACCAACACCCCACCCTCCCCCATCTGCCTCTCCAACTCCGCGCGCACCCGTGGCCGGGCGTTGCGCAGCACCAGGCGGCGGCCCTCGCTGGCGAGGCGGCGGGCTTCCTGCTGGAGCATCTGCGCGCCGGCAAAATCGATGAAATTCACGTGGTGGGCGTCCAGCACCAGGCGTTCGCCCTGGCTGCGCTGCATCAGCTTCTGAAGGTAATCGCAGGCGCCGAAGAAGATCGAGCCCTCGATGCGCAGCACCTCCTCGTCTTCCCTCTGCCAGTGCTGCACGCGCGGCTGCGAGGTGCGCTTGAGGTAGAAGAACAGCGAGGCCAGCACGCCCGCGTAGATGGCGTTCTGCAGCGGCAACAGCAGGGTGGCGGCGAGGGTCAGCAGCATGACCAGGGACTCCGCGCGGCTGCCTGTCCACAGCGCGCGCAGGGCCGGGCGGTCGATCAGGTTCCAGCAGATCAGCAGGATGCCGGCGGCCATGGCCGGCAACGGGATATGAGCGATCAGATCGGCACCGGCCACCGCCAGCAACGCGACCCACAGCGCTGAGAACACCCCGGCCAGCGGCGTGCGTGCGCCGGCCTCCTGGTTCAGTCCGGAGCGGGTGAACGAGCCGGCGGACAGCGTGCCGGACAGCCACGGCCCAAGCAGGTTCGACAAGCCCTGGGCGCGTACCTCCTGGTTGGCATCCAGCGGCTGGTGCGAGCGCGCGGCGAGGGCGCGGGCGATGGACAGGCTGGTGACCAGCCCGAGCATGCCGCAGGCGACGGCCGAGGGCAGCAACTGGGCGATAGCCGACAGATCGAACGACAGCGGGCTGAACGGCGGCAGCGCACTGCGGAAGGCGGCGACCGTGGCGACACCGGCGAAGGTGGCCGGCAGCGCCCAGACCAGCGCGCTGGCGCCGAGCAGCCCGACGAGCAACGCCGGGCCGCCGCGCCACAGGCGCTTCACGATCAGGCTCAGCGCCAGGCTGAACAGCCCCACCAGCAGGGATGGCCCATGGAACTGTGGCAAGGTCCCCCAGAGCGCCGCGGCGCTGGTCAGCGCCGTGCCCTGCCCGCTCGCGGCGATGCCGAGCAGGTAGGGCAATTGACCGATCGCGATCACCAGCGCGGCGCCGCAGGTGAAGCCCAGCAGCACCGAGTGCGAAACGAAGTTCACCAGCACGCCGAATCGCAGCATGCCCAGCAGCCACTGGAACAGCCCGGCGAGAAAGGTCAGCAGCAGCGCGTACTGAATGAACGGCGCGCTGCCGGGCGGCGCCAGCGGGGCGATGGTGGTGAACAGCACCACCGAGATCGCCGCCGTCGGGCCGCCGACCATATGCCTGGACGAGCCCCACAGGCAGGCGATCATGACCGGCAGCATCGCCGCGTAGAGCCCGTATTGCGCGGGGAGACCCGCGATCAGCGCGTAGGCCATCGACTGCGGCAGGGCCAGCACCGCGCCGGAGAGGCCCACGCCGAGGTCGCGGCGCAGATCGCCCCGCGTGACCTGCGGCAGCCAGGCAAGGAACGGCAGCAGGCGGATCAGGCGCTCCATCGACGGATCACAGCGTCGCCTTCACGGCGGCCAGGGCGTCGCCGCCGTCGCGGGTTTTCACGCCCTGCAGCCAGGCGTCGAGGCGCTGCGGGTTGGCCTTGATCCAGGCCTTCACGGCGTCGGCGGCCTTTACGTTCTGTTCCAGCACCTGGGCCATGATGGCGTTCTCCATCGCCAGGTCGAACGACAGGTTGGCCAGCAGCTTGCCGCTGTTGGGGCACTGCTGGGCGTAGCCGTTGCGGGTCACGGTGAACACGCTGCCGGTGCTGCCGAAGTACTTCTCGCCCCCGGTGAGGTACTTCATGTCGAGCTTCACGTTCATCGGGTGCGGCGTCCAGCCGAGGAACACCACCCAGCGCTGGCGCTTCACCGCGCGGCCGACTTCGGCGAGCATCGCCTGTTCGCTGGATTCCACCAGCTTCCAGTCACCCAGGCCGAACTCGTCGCCGCTGATCATCTTCTGGATCGACTGGTTGGCCGGCGCGCCGGAGCCGATGCCGTAGACCTTGCGGTTGAACTGCTCGGCGTGCCGGTCCAGGTCGGCGAAGGTCTTCACCCCGGCGTCCCATACGTAGGCTGGCACGGCCAGGGTGAACTCGGTGCCCTGGAGGTTCTTTGCCAGTTGGGTGACCTGCTGGCTGGCGATGAACTGATCGTAAAAGCCTTGCTGCGCCGGCATCCAGTTGCCCAGGAAGGCGTCCACCTGGCCGTCGCGCAGGCCGCCGTAGGTGATGGGCACCGACAGGGTATCGATCTTCACCTGGTAGCCCAGGCCCTCGAGGAGGACGGCGGCGATGCCGTTGGTGACGGCGATATCGGTCCAGCCCGGGTCGGCCAGCTTCACCGTACGGCAGGCTTCGTCCTCGGCGCGGGCCAGCGGGCCGCCCAGCGCGAGTGCGCCGGCCAGCAACAGCGTTGATGCGGTTCGTACAGTGGTCTTCATGCTCCCATCCCCTTCGGCTTGTGGTTGTTATTTCGGTTGCGGATAGCGGGCGCGGCGCTCCAGATCGTCGAGGTCGATGTGGTTGCGCATGTACTGCTGGCTGGCGTCGACCAGGGGCTGGTGGTCCCAGCTGCGGCGCGTGCCACGGTTCAACGCGTCGGCCACCAGTCGGCGGCGGCGCTGGCTGGCCAGCACTTGCCGGGTGATGGCCGGGATGTCCCAGCGCGCGCGGGCTTCGCCCAACAGGTCGCGGCCCAGGTTGGCGTGGGCCGGCGAATCCATGAGGTCCTGCAGCTCGCGCGGGTCGTTGGCCAGATCGAAGAGCAGGCACGGGTCCTGCTCGGAGTAGATGAACTTGAAGTCGCCTCGGCGGATCATCATCAGCGGGCTGACGGTGCCTTCGGCGGTGTATTCGCCGATCACCTCGTCATGGCCGCCGGTGCCTTGCAGGTGCGGCAGCAGCGAGCGACCGTCCAGGGGCAGGCCGGGTTCGACGGTGCCGCCGGCCAGCTCGACGAGGGTGGGCAGCAGGTCCACGGTGGACACCGACTGGCTGACGCGGTGCGCGGCGAAGCGCTGGGGCGCGTGCACCAGCAGCGGCACGCGGGCGGCCATCTCGAACCAGTGCATCTTGTACCAGAGGCCGCGCTCGCCCAGCATGTCGCCGTGGTCGCCGGAGAACACGATCAGCGTGTCTTCACTCAGGCCGCAATCCTCCAGGGTGCGCAGCAGCGCGCCGATCTGCGCATCCACATAGCTGCACGCACCGAAGTAGGCGCGGCGGGCGGCGCGGATCTTTTCCTCGGGCATCTCCTGGCCCCACAGGTCGATCACCTTGAGCAGACGCTGCGAGTGCGGGTCCTGCTCGTGCTGGGCGATCTGCACCATGGGCAGCGGGATGTCCTCGTCGCGGTACAGGTCCCAGTACTCGCGGGGGATGGTGTAGGGGTCGTGCGGGTGGGTCATGGACACGGTGAGGCAGAACGGCTGCTCGGGGTGTTCGCGCACATGGTCGTAGAGGTATTGGCGCGCCTTGAACACCACCTCCTCGTCGAAGTCGAGTTGGTTGGTGCGCACGCAGGGGCCGGCCTGCAGCACCGAGGACATGTTGTGGTACCAGCTCGGGCGGACGTCCGGCGCGTCCCAGTTCACCGCCCAGCCGTAGTCGGCGGGGTAGATGTCGCTGGTCAGGCGTTCCTCATAGCCGTGTAGCTGGTCCGGGCCGCAGAAGTGCATCTTGCCCGACAGCGCGGTGCGGTAGCCCAGGCGGCGCAGGTAGTGCGCGTAGGTGGGGATGTCGGCGGCAAAGTCCGCGGCGTTGTCCCAGGCGCCAATCTTCGTCGGCAGCTGGCCGCTGACCAGGGTGAAGCGCGAGGGCGCGCAGAGCGGGCTGTTGCAGTAGGCCGAGTCGAACACCACGCCTTCGCCGGCAAGGCGTCCGAGGTGGGGCAGCTTGATCGGCGACTGCTCGTCGTAGAAGGGCAGGAGCGGCGCGGCCATCTGGTCGGCCATGATGAAGAGGATGTTCGGGCGCTGGCGCTTCATGGCGGTGGGCTTATCCTGTTGGCGCTGTTATGGGATGCTGTACGGCATGAGTCTGTGGGCTGCTGGATACGGGGTGAAGTGCATGGCGCAGCATGCTTCGGATAACAGTGGCTTATGTGAGAACGCGCCGTGAGCGTGCCGCTGGAACTGTTGCGCGTGTTCGAGTCCGCCGCCCGGCTGCTCAGCTTCACCGCCGCCGCCGGCGAGCTGGGCACCACCCAGCCGGCGGTCAGCCAGCAGATCAAGCGCCTGGAGAAGCTCCTCGCCGTGCGCCTGTTCGACCGCATCCACCGCGGCATCGCCCTCACCGAGAGCGGACAGGTGCTGCAGCAGCACGTCCAGACGGGGCTGGAGAGCATCGACGCGGGCATCGCCGCGGTCACCGCGAAGCATCCCCATGAGGTCCTGCAGGTCGCCACCGATTTCGCCTTCGCCGCGTACTGGTTGATGCCGCGCCTGCCGCGCTTTCGCCAGGCGCACCCGGAGCTGGACGTCGGCCTGATCAGCAGCGACCGCAGCCCGATTGCCCTGCGCAGCGATATCGACGTCGCCATCGCCTTCGGCGACGGACGCTTCAAGCATGGCGAGGCGCTGCGCCTGTTCAGCGAGGAGGTCTTCCCGGTGTGCAGCCCACGCCTGCTGGAAGGCCGCGAGCTGCCGCTGTCGCCCCAGGCGCTCACCGAGCTGCCGTTGCTGCACCTGAAACCCGAGGCGTCCAGCCGCTGGTTCGACTGGAGCGGCGTCTACCGCGCGCTGGGTATCAATGGCGCGCCGGCGCCCGCGGGGCTGCGCTTGGACAACTACACCCTGCTGGTGCAGGCGGCCATCGCCGGGCAGGGCGTGGCCATCGGCTGGCGGCACCTGGTCGACGAATTGCTGGATCAGGGGTTACTGTGCCGACCCATCGCCGGATCGCTGGAGTCGCGTTTCGGCTATTACGCCGTGCTGCCCGAGCGCAAACGGCGCATGCGCCTGGTCCAGCGGTTCGTCGACTGGTTGCAGGCGGAACTGGAGCAGGACCCATGAGCGAGATTCAGGACTTCCACGCGCACGTCTATTTCGATGCGAGCACGATCGAGCGAGCCCGAGCCCTGTGCGAGGAGGCGGCGCGCCGCTTTGGCGCGAAGATGGGCCGCGTCCACGAACGGCCGGTCGGCCCGCACCCGGACTGGAGCTGCCAGCTGGCCTTCGACAACGCCACCTTCGCCGCCCTGGTGCCCTGGCTGGCGCTCAACCGCGACGGCCTGGTGATCTTCGTCCACCCCAACACCGGCAACGACCTGCGCGACCATCGCGACTACGCCCTGTGGATGGGAGACGTGCGGCCGCTGGACCTCTCGCAGTTCACGAGCTGACACTTTTTTGCATTCGATAATAATTCTCGATTCGTTGTATGCTGCCCACCCTTCGCATCGGCCTGACAGACGTTGGCCGGTTATCCAAGGTATTTCGGCCATCATGCGGCGCTTCGCCTCCTCCTCCCTGCTGCAGAGCTTCCAGGCGCATTACGCGGACCTGATGCGCTTTCTCGCCCGCAGGCTGGGCGACCAGCAGCGCGCCGCCGACGTGGCCCAGGACACCTGGCTGCGTCTCGCCGACCACCCCGCCGAAGCCGAGGTGCAGGATCCACGCGCCTACCTGTTCCGCGTCGCCGGCAACATCGCCATCGATAACCTGCGCCGCGAGGGTCGGCTGGCGGAGCTGCACGTGGACGAAACTGCCGCCAACGACCTCAGCGACCCGGCGGCCGGGCTGGAGCACCGCCTCCTCGCCCATGAGGCGCTGGAACACCTGGACGCTGCCCTCGACCAGTTGCCGATGAACGCCCGCGAGGCGCTGCTGATGAACCGTCTCGACGGCCTCACCCACGCACAGATCGCCCGGCGCCTGGGAGTGTCCGAGAGCATGGTGGGCAAGTACATCGTCCAGGCCATGCGCCATTGCCGCGACTGGGCGCAGCGCCAGGAGGGCGCGCCATGAGCCGGGTGCAATCGCGCCTGGCCGACGAGGCCATCGAGCGCCTGGCACAGTTGCATTCGGGGCGTGCCGGGGCTGCCGAGCGCCTGGATTTCCTGCGCTGGCGCGGGCAGAGCGCGGACCACGAACAGGCCGCCCGCGAGGCCGAGGCCCTGTGGGGCGCCTTGCCGGAAACCCGCCACGCCCAGCGCTATCGTCAACGCGCGCGGCGTCCTCGCCGTGTACTGGCCATGGCGGCCGCTGCGTGTGTGGCGGCCATCGCGCTGACCGTATCCCTGCCCCAGCCGCTGGCCGGGCTGTACGCCGATTACGCCACCGCGACCGGCGAGCGACGGATGCTGGAGCTGCCCGATGGCAGCCGCGTCTGGCTGAACAGCGGCAGCGCGCTGTCGGTGGACTTCAGCCCGCAGCAGCGGCGCTTGCGCCTGCAGGGTGGCGAGGCGTTGTTCGAGGTGGCCAAGGATGCCGCGCGGCCCTTCATCGTCGAGGCGAAAGGCGGCGAAGTGCGCGCCGTGGGCACGCGCTTCGATGTGGACAGCCGTGGGCCGCAGGTACGCGTGGACGTGAGCGAAGGCGTGGTGCAGGTGAACAATGCCGGCAGCGCGCCGGTGCGGCTGTCCGCGGGGGAGCGCCTGAGCTATCGCGACAGCGCAGCCCCCGATCCGGTGCAGCCGCTGGACCTGTCCAGCGCCAGCGCGTGGCAGCGTGGCAAGCTGATCTTCAACCAGCGCCCGCTGGCTGAGGTGCTCGACGAGCTGGAGCGCTACGTGCCGGGGCGCATCGTGCTCACCGACGGCGCATTGCGCCAGCACAAGGTCAGCGGCGTATTCGACCTGCAGGACCCCGGCGCGCTGCTCAAGACCCTGGAACGGTTGCAGCCGGTGAAGGTGACGCACCTGCCCTGGTTGGTGCTGATCCGCCCTGCGCCCTAAGCATGACTCTTTTCTTTTCGTAGGATGACGTAGAGCGAAGCGATACCCATCAATAGCCGTGTCCCATCAGCATGGGTATCGCTCCGCTCCACCCATCCTACGGTCCTGGAAAGCTCGGCGCCCCGTGTAGGAGCGGGCCATGCCCGCGATCGCGCGCATGGCGCGCTCCTACAGGTTGATTGCTCTGCCATGGCTGTTCGCGAGCAAGCTCGCTCCTACAGGTAGGGAAACCGCAGAGCGGGCCGTCTCGCAAGAAAATGAAAATTTTTGCAGTCGGCGCTGCAAGGTTTGCCTGGCCGTTTCGTCGTAGGCAGGAACGCGAAGAATTCTCAATACGCGACCCTGCCCCCCACGAGAACGGATTTCACCCGCATGCCTTACCGTCCTTCCCCGCTGCACCGTGCGCTGTTGCTGGCCTCCCTGCTCGGCACCGCCGCTCCCCTGGCCCACGCGGCCGGCTCCGCCGCTGTCGAGCTGCACATCGCCCCGCGTAGCCTGGACAGCGCGCTGACCCAGTTCGCCGACCAGGCCGGGCTGCACCTGCTGTTCAACTCCGAGGACATCCAGGGCCTGCAGAGCGAAGGGCTGGACGGCACCTACACCACCGAGGAAGCGCTCAACCAGTTGCTCTCCGGCAGCGGCGTGAGCTGGCGCTTCACCGACGAGCGCACCGTGCTGCTCAAGCGCGAGCAGGACGATTCCGCCGCCCTCAGCCTGGCGCCGATGCAGATCAGCGTCGCGGCGCGCACGCCCACCGAGATCAGCTCGATTCCCGGCACCGTCTGGGTGGTCGAGCAGACCCAGCTGCGCGAACAGCTGGACACCGGCGTCAGCCTCAAGGAGGCCGTGGGCAAGCTGGTCCCCGGCCTCGATCTGGCACCCGAAGGCCGCACCAACTATGGCCAGAACATGCGCGGGCGCAATGTGCTGGTGATGATCGACGGCGTCAGCCAGAACAGCTCGCGGGGCCTGTCGCGCCAGTTCGACAGCATCTCGCCGTTCAACGTCGATCGCATCGAAGTGCTCTCCGGCGCCAGCGCCATCTACGGCGGCGGCGCCACGGGCGGGATCATCAACATCATCACCAAGAAGGGCGCGGCCGGCGACACCCGTTTCGAGACGCAGTTGGGCGCCAGCAGCGGCTTCAACAACAGCGACGACCTGTCGACCCGCGCTGCGCAGTCCATCAGCGGCGGCAACGACCGCGTGGTCGGCCGCCTGGGCGTCTCGGCGGAGAAGAACGAGGCCTTCTACGACGGCGCCGGCAACCAGATCTTCATCGACAACACCCAGACCGACCTGCAGTACAACCGCACCGTCGACGTGATGGGCAACCTCACCGCCCAGTTCACCGACGAGCAGAGCCTCGACCTGCTGGCGCAGTACTACGACTCGGGCAACGACGGCAGCACCGGCATCTACTTTCCCAACCTGAAGTACCAGGCGCCGTCGGACCTGGAAGACGCGCAGATCCGCAGCGGCATGGACACCGACCTCGAGCCGCGCACCCGCCGCGTGCTGCTCAACGCCAACTACCACCACAGCAACCTGCTGGAGCAGGACTTCTACCTGCAGGCGTACTACCGCAAGGAAGACGACAACTTCTATCCCTTCCCCTACTACAACACCGGCAAGCCCACCGGCTCGAAGGGCGTGTACTTCGCGGCCTCGCAGCAGAACTTCGAGGTCAGCGGCCTGAAGGGCCTGTTCAGCAAGCAGTGGGATTCGCTCAAGTTCACCTACGGCGTGGACTTCGACCATGAGCGCTTCAACGCCGAGCAGAAGGTCTTCGACCAGCGCCTGTCTTCCGAGAGCGGCGGCCTGGACCTGGAGACCGCCAGCAGCGCGCCGCGCTACCCCAGCTACACCGTCGACGGCCTGTCGGTGTATGGCCAGCTGGACTGGAAGGTCACCGACCACCTGACCCTCTCCGGCGGCGCGCGCCACCAGAAGATGGACGTCGAGGTGGACGACTTCAAAGGCGTGCCCGGCGGCAGCAACGACTACCAGGTCAACCTGTTCAACCTCGGCGCGATCTACGACTTCAAGAACGGCCACCAGGTCTGGACCAACTACAGCGAAGGCTTCGACCTGCCCGACCCGGCCAAGTACTACGGCAAGGCCGGCCTGTCGGTGGACGACAACCCGCTGGCCGGCATCAAGAGCCGCCAGGTCGAGACCGGCTGGCGCTACAGCGACCTGCAGTGGCAGACCCAGGCGGCGGTCTACTACATCTGGTCGGACAAGATCATCACCACCGACCAGGCGACCCTGACCATCGACGTGCAGGACCAGAAGAGCCGCGATTTCGGCTTCGAGGGCGCGGTCACCCGCTACTTCGAGAACGGCTGGCAGGGCGGCACCACGCTGCACCTGGTGCGCTCGGAAGAGGAGGACGCCGATGGCGACTGGATCAAGCGCGATGCCCGCTATGCATCGCTGTCCAAGTCCACCGCATTCGTCGGCTGGGGCGATGGCGAACGCAGTGCCCGCCTGCAGGCCCAGCACGCCTTCAACCTGAAGGACGACGCGGACCACGAGATCGACGGCTACACCACCTTCGACCTGATGGGTGAGCAGAAGACCGGTTTCGGCACTTTCAGCGCCGGTATCCAGAACCTGCTGGACAAGCAGTACAGCACCGTCTGGGGGCAGCGCGCCGCGCTGTTCTATTCGCCCACCTATGGGCCGGCCTATCTCTACGACTACCAGGGCCGCGGTCGCACCTTCACCCTGGGCTGGAGCCTGGAATACTGAACGCGCGAAGGCGCAGGTCCTCTATCCGAAAAAACTCAGGCCACCTTTCCGGTGGCCTGATCCATGGTTTCCACGATGCCGCCGCTCAGGCTTCGACAGTGGCATAACAGCACCTCGCCGAGCAGTTGCGAGGAGGGCGTGGCGAAGTAATCCAGCAGCGCCTCTTCGTTCTTCCAGCTGCCCTGCAGCAGCCACGGCTGGCCGGCATCCCGGGCCACCAGCTGGCAGCGCAGGCAGCCCGGCGCGCGGCGGGCGCCATCGACCAGGTGGTCGATCAGGGCGCCCAGTTCCGCCTCGTGCCCTTGCCGGGGGTGGATCTGCAATTCGTGTTCGATGGGTTGCCAGTGCATGTCCTGTCCTCCGCATTACGCCGAAGTTGTCCGAGGTGGCTCCTCGGACGACTGACAGGAAGATTACGGCCCGGCCAGGGCGCTGCGTTATCCGGATGCTGTCGCCTTCTTGCCTGATCCTGCCGGGCATTCGCCAAGCCCCAAAAGCGGGCGTTCCCGGGCCCTGCACCGCCGCGGTGCGCGAGCCGATGGCAGGATGGCTTGTCCATTCCTGCCGATTGCTTGCCTGATCCTCCAGCGGCTGCCTTACTGTCACACTTGCCGCCGCGCCGTGGGCGTAAGCTTCGTGCGCCGCCACTGGAGGTCCTGTGCATGTCCCAGTCCGTTCCCGCCTTTGATCCCATTGCCGCCGGCCGCCAGGAGCTGGCCGACATCATCCAGCGTCACTGCCAGGGTGAGGGTGTCTTCGAAACCGCCATCGATTCGCTGCTGGTCGCGCGCAACGACAGCCCCAGCGAAGGCCGCATGCCGACGCTCTACCGCCCGGCCCTGTGCGTGATCGCCCAGGGCTGCAAGGAGGTGCGCCTGGGCAGCGAGGTCTATCGCTACGACGAACTCAACCTGCTGGTGGTGTCGGTGACGCTGCCGGTCTCCGGCCAGGTGATCGAGGCCTCGCCGGACAAACCCTACCTGTCCATCCGCCTGGACATCGACCCCGGCGAGCTGACCCGGCTGATCGCCGAGGCGGGCCTTGCCGGCAGCGCGCCGCGTCCGGCCAGCCGCGGCATCTACCTGCAGCGTGTGGATTGCACCGTGCTCGACGCCCTGCTGCGGCTGATGCGCCTGCTGGATACGCCGCGCGACATCGAGATGCTGGCGCCGCTGTTCGTCCGCGAAATCCTCTACCGCCTGCTGCGCGGTCCGCAAGGCCACCTGCTGCATGACCTGGCGATGACCGACAGCCAGACCCACCGCGTTACCCGTGCCATCGAGTGGCTCAACCGCAACTACGACAAGTCCCTGCGCATCGAGGACCTGGCCCGCGAGGTGAACCTTAGCGTGTCCACCCTGCACCACCGCTTCAAGGAAGTGACCGCCCTGAGCCCGCTGCAATACCAGAAGCAGCTGCGCCTGCAGGAAGCGCGGCGGCTGATGTTGTCGGAGGGGCTGGAAGTAGCGGTGGCCGGGCACCGCGTCGGTTACGAAAGCCCGTCGCAGTTCAGCCGCGAGTACAGCCGCCTGTTCGGCGCGCCGCCGCTGCGCGACCTGGCGAGCCTGCGCGGGGCGCTGGGCAGCGAGGCGGTACCGGCGTAACGCCTGCACCAGCCGTCCGGTTCCTCTGCCGTGCGGTTCGCGAGCAAGCTCGCTCCTACGAAGAGCCGAGCAAACGCCCAGCCTGTAGGAGCGAGCTTGCTCGCGAACCCATTTACGCCAGGGCTCAGCCCGTAGGATGGGTGGAGCTTGCGATACCCATGCTGCGCCGGAGCCGGGATGGATGGGTATCGCTGCGCTCCACGCCATCCTACGAAGGCGCGAGCCGCGTGCTCAGCGCTCGTAAAGCTCCAGCGGCAGATCATCCGGGTCGGCGAAGAAGGTGAAGCGCTTGCCGGTCAGCTCATCCTCGCGGATCGGTTCACAGGCCACGCCGTGGCTCTGCAGGTGCGCCACGGCGCTTTCCAGGTCGTCCACGGCGAAGGCCAGGTGGCGCAGCCCCTGCGCCTCCGGATAGGACGGCCGCGCCGGCGCGCCAGGGAAGGAGAACAGCTCCAGCCGCGCATCGCCCAGCTCCAGGTCGAGTTTCCAGGAGTCGCGCGCGGTGCGGTAGGTCTCGGCAACCACCTTCAGGCCCAGCACCTGGGTGTAGAAATGCTTGGAGCGCGGATAGTCCGAGCAGATCAGGGCGACGTGATGAAGGCTGTGCAGCAGGGCCATGGCGAAGGCTTCCCGGGCGGATGGAGCGCTCTATCCTGACAGCCGCGCTCGATCGGTCAATGCTGGCGCCGTGAAGTCCGTCGTCAGCGGCGCTGGAGTGATGGCAGGGCGCCTGCTAGCATCCCGCCGGCCACCCCACTCACGGTCGACAGGACGTCCCCCGTACGGCCGCACTTGAAAGGACTCAACATGAAGAAGACCGCCCTGGCCATCGCTATTCCCGTTGCCGTCGTCGGCGTCGCCGCTGCCGGCGCCTGGTACACCGGCACCCGCGTCGAGCAGGAAGTGAACCGCGGCATCGCCGAAGCCAACCAGCTGTTCCAGGAAGAGGCCCCCGGCCTGGGCGCCTACCTGACGCTGGTGGACATCCAGCGCGGCCTGTTCTCCAGCACCGCGCGCTACAACCTGACCTTCACCGGCAAGGAAGGCGACGAGCCGCAGACCCTGGTGTTCACCGACCGCCTGGAGCACGGCCCCTTCCCCGCCTCGCGCCTGGCGGCCGGCAAACTGGCGCCGGTCATGGCGCAGAGCCATTTCGCCCTGGAGCAGAACGAACTCACCGCCCCGCTGTTCGCCGCGGCCGGCGGCAAGGCGCCGCTGTCGGGCGAGCTGACCATCCACTACGACCAGAAGCAGGAAGGCAGCGTCGAAACTGCCGCCTTCGCATTCGCCCAGGACAGCGACAAGCTGCGCCTGTCGCCGATCACCCTGGCCTTCAGCGTCTCCGGCGACAAGAAAAACGTGAGCGCGGTGGGCAAGCTCGCCGAAGTCGACCTGGACTTCACCGACCCCAGCACTGGCCAGCCGGCCAAGGTGCAGCTGCGTGACCTGGGCATGCAGGGCGACAAGAAGGAAAACGCCAACGGCTTCGCCCTCGGCCCCAGCTCCGCCACCATCAAGAGCCTGAACATCCAGTCGCCGGGCGCGCCGGCGGTGGAGCTGCGCGAAGCCGTGGTCGAGGAAGTGCTCAAGCAGGGCGGCAAGGGCCTGGACCAGAGCGTCTCCTACCGCGTCGGCAAGGTCGTGGTGCAGGGCCAGGAAGTCGGTGGCATGAAGCTCGACCTGAGCCTGCGCAACCTCGACGAAGGCGTGCTCAAGACCTTCAAGGAGTCCTACAACAAGATGGCCCTGGACAGCCTGGAAAGCACCGAGCTGACCCCGGCCCAGGAAGAGGAGCTGAAGAAGCTCGGCCTGGCCCTGCTCGAAGGCTCGCCGGTGCTGTCGCTGGACGAGCTGTCGCTGCAGACCAGCCATGGCGTGGCCAAGGCTTCCCTGTCGGTGGACCTGCGCAAGCCCGATGCCGCGGCAGCTACCCCCGACGAGATGGCGCGCAGCGTGCTGGCCGCGCTCAAGGCCGACCTGAAAGTGGACAAGGCGGTGATCGGCGACATCGTCGCCCTGCAGGGCACGCTGGGCGGCGAGGCGGCCGGCAGCGCAGACCCGGTGGCGCTCAAGCAGCAGTCCGATGCCATGACCGACCTGTTCAGCGGCATGGCCCTGCAGTCCGAGTGGGCCGTGCTCGACGGCAACTCACTGTCCAGCTCGCTGGCCTACGCCAATGACCAGGTTAAGTTCAACGGCAAGGACATGAGCGTGCCGGAATTCATGGCATTCGCCATGGGCTCCGCACAAGGTCTGGGCCTGGGCGGCGGCGCCGAAGGCGAAGAAGCGCCGCAGGAAGAGAGCGTGGAATAACCCGCGCCTGAAACGAAAAAGCCCGGTATTCGCCGGGCTTTTTTCTGGGGCTGACCTTGTAGGAGCGAGCGCGCGAACCCGCCCGGCATCGAAGCCGCCGGCGAAATCTGTTCGCGAGCAAGCTCGCTCCTACAGAAAAGCGCGGCTGCACGCAGCGAACCATGCGTTTCGGTGCGTAAAAACGAAAAGCCCGGCATTGGCCGGGTTTTCGCTTTCTCGTAGGAGCGAGCTTGCTCGCGAACCGCCGTGCTTCGGAGCGCCCTGTAGGAGCGGGCCATGCCCGCGATCGTGCGCATGGCGCGCTCCTACAGTGAGTCCGTGCGCGGGATGGCGTGGAGCCGATGGCAATCCTCAGCGAGCGTTCCGCACACCCTCGGCCAGCTGACGGCACAGGCCGAGCACGCTCTGCACCGCGTCGGCGGAGCTGGTCGCCTCGGCGATCTTGTCGATCAGCGCCGAGCCCACCACCACGCCGTCCGCCAGGCGGGCGACGCTCGCCGCGTGTTCCGGAGTACGGATGCCGAAGCCGATGGAGACCGGCAGGTCGGTGTGGCGACGCAGGCGCGCCACGGCCTGCTCGACGTGCTCCAGGGTCGCCGCGCCGGCGCCGGTCACGCCGGCTACCGAGACGTAGTAGACGAAGCCCGAGCTGCCATCGAGCACGGTCGGCAGGCGCTGGTCGTCGGTGGTCGGAGTGGTCAGGCGGATGAAGTCGATGCCCGCGGCCTGGGCCGGGTGGCACAGGTCTTCGTTGTGCTCGGGCGGCAGGTCCACCACGATCAGGCCATCGACCCCGGCCTCTTTCGCGTCGGCGATGAACTTGTCCACGCCGTAATAGTGGATCGGGTTGAAGTAACCCATCAGCACCAGCGGGGTGGTGGTGTTGCCGGCGCGGAATTCGCGGACCATCTTCAGGGTCTTGGCCAGGTTCTGGCCGTTGCCCAGGGCACGGATGTTGGCCAGCTGGATCGCCGGGCCGTCGGCCATCGGGTCGGTGAACGGCATGCCCAGTTCGATCACGTCGGCGCCGGCCTCGGGCAGGCCCTTGAGGATGTCCAGCGAGGTCGAGTAGCCCGGGTCGCCGGCGGTGATGAAGGTCACCAGGGCGGCGCGGTTCTGCTCCTTGAGTTCGGCGAAGCGGGTCTGCAGGCGGCTCATGCTTGCGGCTCCTGTTGCATGTGGTGCATGACGGTCTGCATGTCCTTGTCGCCACGACCGGACAGGTTCACCACCATGATGTGGTCCTTGGGCAGGTTCGGCGCGCGCTTGAAGACTTCGGCCAGCGCGTGGGAGGACTCCAGCGCGGGGATGATGCCTTCCAGGCGGCAGCACTGGTGGAAGGCCTGCAGCGCCTCGTGGTCGGTGATCGAGGTGTACTCGACGCGGCCGATGTCGTGCAGCCACGCGTGTTCCGGGCCGATGCCGGGGTAGTCCAGGCCGGCGGAGATGGAGTGCGCGTCGATGATCTGGCCGTCCTCGTCCTGCAGCAGGAAGGTGCGGTTGCCGTGCAGCACGCCCGGCACGCCGCCGTTCAGGCTGGCCGCGTGCTTGCCGGTCTCGATCCCGTGGCCGGCGGCTTCGACGCCGATGATCTTGACGCTCTTGTCATCCAGGAACGGGTGGAACAGCCCCATGGCATTGGATCCGCCGCCGATGCAGGCGACCAGGGAATCGGGCAGGCGCCCTTCCTTCTCGGCCAGCTGCTCGCGGGTTTCCTTGCCGATCACCGCCTGGAAGTCGCGGACCATCGCCGGATACGGGTGCGGGCCGGCCACGGTGCCGATCAGGTAGAAGGTGCTGTCGACGTTGGTCACCCAATCGCGCAGCGCTTCGTTCATCGCGTCCTTCAGGGTGCCGGTGCCGGCGGTGACCGGGATCACCTCGGCGCCGAGGAGCTTCATGCGGAACACGTTGGCCTGCTGGCGATCGATGTCGGTGGTGCCCATGTAGATCACGCATTGCAGGCCGAAGCGCGCGGCGACGGTGGCGGTGGCCACGCCGTGCATGCCGGCGCCGGTCTCGGCGATGATGCGCTGCTTGCCCATGCGCTTGGCGAGCAGGATCTGGCCGATGCAGTTGTTGATCTTGTGCGCGCCGGTGTGGTTCAGCTCTTCGCGCTTCAAGTAGATCTTCGCGCCGCCGCAGTGCTCGGTCAGGCGCTCGGCGAAGTACAGCGGGCTCGGGCGGCCGACGTAGTCGCGCTGGAAGTAGGCCAGTTCCTGCTGGAATGCCGGATCGTCCTTGGCCTTCTCGTACTCGCGGGCCAGGTCGTGGATCAGCGGCATCAGGGTTTCGGCGACGTACTGGCCGCCGAAGCTGCCGAACAGGCCCTTGGCGTCTGGACCGGTGCGCAGTGTGGACATGGGAAGGCTCCTTTGTCTGTCGAAAGGTAGGTGCCAGCTGGGGGCGATCGCGGACGGAGTCCGCTCCTACGAATGGGCTCAGGATACGGCTGTGGGACGACGCAGAAAAGCGATAAGATCGCCGCAACCTGTCAGGAAAAATCACGGATTGTTCGCCATGAGCCGAGACCTTCCGCCGCTCAACGCCCTGCGCGCCTTCGAGGCCGCCGCCCGTCTGCGCGGTGTAAGCGCGGCGGCTGATGAGCTGAGCGTCACCCACGGAGCGATCAGCCGGCAGATCCGTGTGCTGGAAGAGGAGTTGGGCGTCGCCCTGTTCGTCAAGGAGGGGCGCGGCGTAAAACTCACCGATGCCGGCGTCCGCCTGAGCGAGGTGGCCAGCGAATCCTTCGAGCGCCTGCGTGGCGTCTGCGCCGAACTGCGGCGCCAAGCCGGCGGCGATGCACCGTTCGTGCTCGGCTGCCCTGGCAGCCTGCTGGCGCGCTGGTTCATCCCTCGGCTGGACCGCCTGAACCGCGACCTGCCGGACCTACGCCTGCAACTGTCCGCCAGCGACGGCGACCTCGACCCGCGGCGTGGCGGCCTCGACGCCACCCTGTGTTTCGCCGCGCCGCCCTGGCCGGCGGACATGCGCGTGCTGGAACTGGCGGTGGAACGCATCGGCCCCGTGCTCAGCCCGCGCTCGGCACGCTTCGAGCAGTTGCGCGCGGCGCCGGCGTCGGCGCTGCTGGGCGAACCCCTGCTGCACACCGTGTCGCGGCCGCAGGCCTGGCCCGAGTGGGCCGCGCGCCACGCCCTGGACCCGGCGCGGCTGACGCTCGGCCAGGGTTTCGAGCACCTCTACTACCTGCTGGAGGCCGCCGTGGCCGGCCTGGGCGTTGCCATCGCGCCGCAGCAACTGGTGGCCGACGACCTCGCCGCCGGCCGCCTTGCCGCGCCCTGGGGCTTCGTCGAAACCCCCGCCCGGCTGACGCTGTGGGTGCCCGAGCGCCGCGCCGACCCGCGCGCCGAGCGCCTGGCGCACTGGCTGCAGTCGGAGCTGAACGGGCCCGCGTAAAGTCTGAACCTGGCCGTTTGCCGTCGGTCCACCCCTCTACTACTGTCCATTGAGCGCGCTGGCATTCTGCCTGTGCGCCGCCAGACCCCAGGAGAGCGGCTATGTCCAATCACCACACCTACAAGAAGATCGAGCTGGTCGGCTCCTCGCGCACCAGCATCGAGGATGCGATCAACAACGCCCTGGCCGAAGCGGCCAAGAGCATCGACTTCCTGGAGTGGTTCGAGGTGGTGGACACCCGCGGGCATATCGAGAACGGCGCGGTGGGGCACTACCAGGTGACCATCAAGGTCGGCTTCCGTATCGCCAACAGCTAGGTCGGCCTGCGGCTCGAACCTGTAGGTCGCGTTCGTTTTGTCACGCGCTCCTGCCATGCTGGCGAGCGCGTGTCCGTGCGTACCGGGGTAGCCCGGTTTTTCGGCCCGCTGTGGCCATTTTCCGTGAACAACGAGGGAGCGTTACCGATGAAGAAGTTCCTGATCGCTATGGGGGTCTTCGCCCTGGCTGGCAACGTCCTTGCCGCCGGCAAGCCGTGCGAAGAGCTGAAATCGGAGATCGAGGCGAAGATCAAGGCCAAGGGCGTCGCCTCGTTCAGCCTGGACGTCGTCGACAAGGGCAGCGCGGGCGGCAAGCAAGTCGTCGGCACCTGCGAAGGCGGCAGCAAGGAAATCGTCTATTCGAAGTGATGCCCGGCGAACCCCGGCAGGCCGGGCTCCGCGAGGGGCCCGGCCTTTTTCATGGGCGGGATTTCGCTGTAAGAGCGAGCTTGCCCGCGAACCTGCCAGGCACCGTGCCAACCTGTTGGCGAGCGAAAACGACGGCGCCCCTCGCTCCTGCGAAGAGCCCTCAGAAAAGCGGAACCCCTGCCCTCGCGCCGCCCTCGAAAGTCCTGACTGCAATCCACGCGGAGGACTCGACATGAAGAAATCGGCATCGGCCCACTGGCAGGGCGGCCTGAAGGACGGCAAGGGCACGATCTCCACCGAAAGCGGCGCGCTCAAGGAGCAGCCCTACGGCTTCAACACCCGCTTCGAGGGCGCCCCGGGCACCAACCCGGAGGAACTGATCGGCGCGGCCCATGCGGGCTGTTTCTCCATGGCGCTGTCGATGATGCTCGGCGAGGCCGGCCTGACCGCCGAGCGCATCGATACCCAGGCCGAGGTCAGCCTGGAAAAGCTCACCGACGGCTTCGCCATCACCGCCGTGCACCTGACGTTGAAGGCGAAGGTGTCGGGCACCGACGCGCAGACCTTCCAGGCCATCGCCGACAAGGCCAAGGCTGGCTGCCCGGTATCCAAGCTGCTCACCGCGCGCATCACCCTCGACGCCACGCTCGAATGAGCCCGCAGGGCACTCTGTCCGCCGGTGGCGGTCCACCGTTAGGATAGGGTGCCCCGATGAGAGGGCCGACGAGGGACTGTGATGAAGACGATGAAGTGGGCCGTGGCGACGGGTATGGCGCTGCTGCTGGCCAGCGGCGCGAGCGGGGCGGCGGTGAAGCCCTGCGAGGAACTCAAGGCTGAGATCGAGACCAAGATCCAGGCCGCCGGGGTGACCTCCTACACCCTGGAGATCGTGGACAAGTCCGAGGTGAAGGATCCGAACATGGTGGTCGGTACCTGCGACAACGGGCAGCGGCGGATCATCTACCAGAAGAATGACAGCTGATCGAGGTTGATCCGCGGGTGCGTCATGGCAGGCGCTGGCTGCGCGGTCAGCGGGTGCTGATGTCGGGGTGGGAGCAATGGTCTTCCTCTGAAAGTCCGTGCCTGTGTTTCCCTCTCCCTAACCCTCTCCCTGAAGGGAGAGGGGACCGTAGGGTGCAGGATGAAACCTCAGCATCAGCCGGCACGGATAGCTCCCTCTCCCTTCAGGGAGAGGGCTGGGACCCGCCCAGGATTTTCCAGGTAGGAGCGGACCCTACGAAGCTGCATCGGCGCGCGCCGTCCCCTGCGTAGGGGCGGACTCCGTCCGCGATGATTTCCGCGCGTACCTGAGCCCAATCGCGGACGAAGTCCGCTCCTACGCATCGATCAGCCACGCACGGGGAATCAGAACGGCCCGCAACGCACCGCGCCCTGGAAATCCGTCTTCGCCACCAGCGTGCCGTTGCCGTCCGTCAACAGCGCCAGGGCGCTGCGCAGTTGCGGGCGCAGTTCCAGGCGGTAGCGCTGGCCGGCGGCGAAGTCGTCGTAGGTCACCTTGACCCGGCAGGTCAGCTCCGAAGGATCGGTCATCTGGCCCATGCCGCCGCCGCTGGAGACTTCGTACTGGAAGCGCACCACCAGCTCATGGCGCCCCGGCGTCACCTGGTAGAAGCGCCCATCGTTCACCGACTGGCCGTCCAGGCGCTCGGCCATCAGGGTCTTGCCCGGCGTGGTGTAGAGATCGACCCAGGCCATCTGCGGATCATGGGCGGGCAGCGGGCTGGCGCAGCCGCCGAGCAGGGCCAGGCCCAGCGGCAGGAAATGGGACAGGTGAGGCGCACGCATGAAGGTTCACCGTGGGATGGGCTCATTCCACAGCATAACCCGCTCAGGCCCTGGCGCAGCCCCGCTCGCGGCCACGGGCGATCTCGCCGCCCTGGGCGTCGTAGAGCTTGGCCCAGGGGCGGAAGCCGATGCTGCCGGTCTCCAGGCGGTAGCGCTGGCCGGCGCTGAAGTCCTTGTATTGCACGGTCATCTCGCAATCGCGCCACAGCGCTTCGTCCACCGGGCCGATATCCACCGGCTCGACCTGGAACTGGAAGCGCACGCGCAACTCGTGGGAGCCAGGGTCGACCTCGAAGTAGCGGCTGCTGGACCACTCCTTGTTGTCCACTTCCGTGGCGGCCAGGTCGCTCTGGCTGTTGGTGTTCAGGTCGACCCAGGCGCGGTTCGGGTCCGGCTGGGGCATCAGCATGGAACAGCCGCTCAGGGCGAGCAGGCTGGCAGGAATGAGAAGGGCGCGCATCGGGGGTGGCTCCTGGGTCGAGGGGGCGGCAGCGGGCGGACCAGGCCCTGTGCTATGTTCCGCGCATGCCCTTCCGCCTTCTTATCCCGACACTCGACCGCCGCCTGTGCCGCTGGGTTCCCTGGCTGGCCATCTGGGCGCTGAGCGGTTGTTCCACGGTGAGTTACTACAGCCAGCTGGCGAACGGCCAGGTGCGCCTGCTCGCCGCCCGCGAGCCGGTGGCCGACGTGGTGGCCGACCCCGCCCGCGACCCCGCGCTGCGCCAGCGCCTGGAGCTGTCGCAGGAGGCGCGCGCCTTCGCCAGTGCCGAGCTGGGCCTGCCGGATAACCAGAGCTATCGCCTGTACGCCGACATCCACCGGCCCAACGTGGTGTGGAACGTGTTCGCCACGCCGGAGCTGTCGCTGCAGCCGCTGACCCATTGCTTCCCCATCGCCGGCTGCGTGGCCTACCGGGGCTACTACGGCGACGCCGGCGCCCAGGCCGAGGCGAAGCGCCTGAAGGCGCAGGGGCTGGATGTCTACGTCGGCGGCGTGGAGGCCTACTCCACCCTGGGCTGGTTCGACGACCCGATCCTCAGCAGCATGCTGCGCTGGGGCGACCAGCGCCTGGCCGAGACGATCTTCCACGAGCTGGCGCACCAGAAGTTCTACCTGCCCGGCGACACGGCGTTCAACGAGTCCTATGCCTCCTTCGTCGAGGCCGAGGGCGGGCGCCGCTGGCGCGCCGCGCGACACCTGCCGGACGAGTCGCCGTTGCTGGCGCAGCAGCGCAAGCGCTTCACCCAGCTGGTGCTCGATACGCGCGAGCGCCTGCAGACGCTCTACGCCAGCCCGGCCAGCGACGCGCAGAAGCGCGCTGGCAAGCAGGCGGAATTCGAGCGTCTGCGCCGGGACTATGCGCGGCTGCGCGACCAGGAGTGGGGCGGCAAGGCGCCCTTCGACGCCTGGGTCAACGGCCCGCTGAACAACGCCAAGCTGCTGCCCTTCGGCCTCTATGACCAGTGGGTGCCGGCCTTCGCCGCGCTGTTCGCCCAGGTCGGCGGCAACTGGCCGGCGTTCTACGCGCGGGTGGAAAAGCTCGGAGCGCTGCCGCCGTCGGAGCGCACGGCGGCGCTGGAGAAACTGAAGGCCGGCGGGGTCGTCAGCTTCCGCTGAGGCTTAGCCGGCCGGTTCGCGAGCAACGACCCGGCGTCCTCCTCGCTCCTACGAGGAGCGCGAACATCCTGTAGGAGCGAGCTTGCTCGCGAACCGCCCAGCGCCTGGGCCATCCATGTTCTCCCGAAGCGCCACGCCGGTGCCGCGCAGAGGGTTAGGGTGAGGGCAGGCCCGCCCATTGGACTCCCACCCTGCCCTGCAACGCCGTCAGACCCGCTCGACCCCCGGCATCTGCCACTCCCCGCCCACCACCTGGCGTTCCGGCCCGTAGATGCGCAGGATGAGGTTGAACGGCCCCTGCTGCGTCGATGGCAGCCAGTTCGCCTCGTGTTCCTGGCCGGGCGAGTCGGCCTGGATGTACAGCGTCACACCGCCGTCGGCGTCGCGCACCAGCGCGTCGCGGCTGCTCAGGCAGTAGCGCTGGATGGGGTTGTCCACCAGTTGGCGGTCGGGCAGGTCGTAGAGGGTGATCGACCAGAACTCCCTGGCCGGCGGCAGCTGCCCCGGCGCAAAGCGCAACCGGTAGCGCTGGCCGCCTTGCAGCGGCTGTTGCGCGCTGTCCTTGCGGCTGCCGAAGTAGATCGCCTCTTCCACGCTGTTGCCGTAGATGCCGCTGGCCGCCGCTGCGGCGCGGCTCAGGTAGTCGTTGTGCATCGCCGCGCGGGTGCCGAACAGGCCGGCGGACGAGCGCAGGGTGGCGCCCTTGGCCTTGAGCGCCTCCGCCCCCTGCTGGATGCCGGCGGCCAGCGCCTGGCGCTGGGCCGGGCTGAGATTCGCCGGGTTGAACGGCAACCCCGCGCCGATGCCGACCCGCGCGAAGTGCTGGCGCAGCTCGACTTCGCTCGGGTCCACCGGGCAGAAGGCGAGGATCTGGTTCAGGTGCGGGATGAAGCCAGGGCCGAGGTCGCGCGGCAGTTCCCAGGGCAGCCAGTTCACCGCAGGCGCGGCGGCCGGCGCCGGGGTGCGGGTGAAGGCGTGCAGCGGGCGCAGCTGGTATTGCGCCTGCAACTGGCGCACGGCGGGCAGGTCATGGGCATCGCGCAGGCCGGTTCGGCCCAGGATCATGGCGATCTGCGTCTCGCTGCGCAGCACCTGGCGGATGCCGGCCGGCGCCTCGCCCTTCCAGTCGGGCCCGGCGATCAGGTAGTCGCCGGCCTGGCGGCCGGTGGACAGCACGCCGACATAGGCGAAGTTGAAGGTGTACTGGTCGACCAGCTGGTGCACGTAGTAGCGGTCTTCGCCCACCGCCGGAACGCTCAGCACCCAGGGCTCGGCGCGCAGGTCGAGCCAGGCCCAGGAGTACGGCGTGTCGTTGTTGGGCGTCACCACGTCGCGGTTCTTCGGGGTGAAGAGTTCGCTGTAGTGACGGAAGACGCCGAAGCCGCCGACGTACTCCGGCGACGCCGGGTTCAGCGCCTGTTTGTGCATCGTCTGGTAGTGCATGAGCATCGGGTAGGCGTAGATCCATGCCTGGCGGACGATGTCCTGGAACACGGCGGGATCGGTTTCCAGCTCGGCGCTGGCAGCCAGCAGCCACGCCGGGCAGCAACTGGCGATGCCCACGGCGGTGCTGGCGCCGAGGAAGCGCCGGCGGGTCAGGAGCGGGTTCATCGCCATCACTCCTTGCTCGCCAGGGGCTGCACGGCCGGCGGCTGGTAGTCGCCCTTGAGCGCCTTCTCCTGCGGCAGGTACATGCGCAGGATCAGGTTGAACGGGCCCTGCGGCGCCGGCAGCCAGTTGTCGGTGCCCGCTGGCTGGGCGTTCTGGATGGTCAGGGTGACGCCGCCGTCGGCATCCTGCTTCAGGCCGCTCTCGCTGCTGACGGTGTAGCGATTGAGCGGGTTGGCGGAGAACAGTTGCGTCTTGCCGTCATACAGGGTGACCGACCAGAAGGCGTCCACTGGCGGCAGCTGGCCGGGGGCGAAGTGCAGGCGGTAGCTGCGGTTGCCATCCAGGCGCTGGTTGCTGGCGTCGACCTGGGTCACCGGGTACATCGCTTCGGCGGCATCGTTGGCGTAGAGGTACTTCCAGGCCACGGCCGAACGGGTCAGGTCGTCGTTGCCGTAGTGGCCGACGTTGGCGGGGAATTGCTGCCAGCCGTTGCTGGGCTTGGAGAAGGTCTCGGTGGCGGCGAGCACCTTCTGGCGGCCGTCTTCGGCGCCCTGGGCGACGGCCTTGGCGATGTCGGCCGGCAGCGCCGAGGCATCGAACGGCTTGCCGGTGCCGACGCCGATCTGCGCGAACTGCGCCAGGCGCTCCTGCTCCTGCGGGTTCCAGGCATGCCAGCCGGCCAGCGCGTTGAAGTCGCTGAAGGCGTTCAGCGCCGGGCCCTGCTTGGTCGGCTGATAGGGCGGCACGTCGAGCTTGTGCGGCTTGGCCTCGGGCTTGGCGCTGCGCAGCGTGTAGCCGTCCATCACCGCCTTGGCGGCGGCCACGTCGGCCTGGCCGTTGACCGCGGTGCGGCCGAGCAGGAACAGCACGCGGCTGGGCGAACGGATCACCTTGCCGCTGAAGCCGTCAGGCTGCTTGCCGTCCCAGTCTGGGCCGGCGATCAGGAAGCTGCCGGCGGCGCGGCCAGTGGCGCGGGTGCCGATGTAGTCGAGGTTGTCGGTGCGCATGTCGATCAGCTGGAAGCTGTAGTAGCGCTGCGGCACGGCGGGCACGTCGAGCAGCATCGGGCCGTCGCGCAGGTCGAGCAGCGCGTAGGAATAGAGCGTGTCGTTGTTGGGCGAGACCACCGTGCGATCGTCCGGGCCGAGCAGCGTGGTGCGGTTGAGCAGGACGTTGGCCGGCATCTTGGCGGCGATGGCTTGCAGGGTCTTGCCATGTTCGGCGGTGGCGTAGGTGAACAGGTAGGCCTGTTCGGCCAGGTCGCGCGCTTGCTGGGGCGTGGGCGCGGCGGCCCAGGCGTGGCCGGCGAGCAGGGGGATCAGCGCGAGTGCGGGCAGCCAGTGGCGCATGACGGATTCCTCATTGTTCTTGTTGGAAGGTCACCGCTGGCGCCGTCGCGCAGACGGTCACGCGACCGCCGGCAGCGGACGTCCGGGCAGAGTGCGTCACGACAGGGAAGGGGCGGTTAGCGCCAGCGGACAGAAAACGATCATCGCCGGCGCGTCACTCCGCGCGGTCGGGGCTGTGCAGCGGCAGGTCCAGCTGCACGCGGCGCCGCAGCCAGGGGCTGGGCCGGTAGCGCGCTTCGCCGTAGCACGCCTGCAGGCCCTGGAGGATGGTGAGGATGCGCGCCGCGCCGTAGTGCTCGCCGAACGCCAGCGGGCCGAAGGGGTAGCCCAGCGCCAGTTGCACCGCGCGGTCCAGCGTCACCGGCGTGGCGATGCCGCGCTGGGCGATCTCGCAACCCAGGTTGACGATGCCGGCGACCACCCGCTGGCTGATGAAACCGGGCGAGTCGTTGATCACTTCCACCGGCACGCCGTCGCTGCCCAGCGCCTGGCGTGCCTGCGTCTCCAACTGCGGGTCGAGCGCCGGCTGGCGCATGAGCACGCGGCGCCGGTCCAGTTCGGTGAAGGTTTCCAGCGCCAGGCTGCGTTCGGGCGGCAGGCCGAGGGCATCGATGCGCGTGCTGGCATCCGTGCCCAGCGGCGTGACCAGGCAGATGGCGCGGGAGGACGGCGCTTCGCTGGTCTCCAGCACCACGCCGCCGAGGGTGAGGATCGACGCGACGCGGTGGCGCAGCTCCGGGTCCTGGCTGTCGAGCCAGTAGGGGCGATTGAGCAGCACCGCTTCGTGCTGTTCCTCGGGCTCACGCACCGGCTGGCCGTCGCGGTAGCGGTAGAACCCTTCGCCACTCTTGCGCCCCAACAGGCCGCCGGCGACGCGCTGGGCGGCCAGCGGCGAGGGGGTGTAGCGCGGGTCCTGGTAGAACTGCTGGTAGAGCGACTCCATCACCGCGTGGGAGATATCCAGGCCGGTGAGATCGAGCAGCTCGAAGGGCCCCATGCGGAAGCCCACGCCGTCGCGCAGGATGCGGTCGATCTGCGCCGGGCTGGCGATGCCTTCGCCGAGGATGCGCAGCGCTTCGGTGCTGAAGGCGCGGCCGGCGTGGTTGACGATGAAGCCGGGGCTGTCCGGCGACACCGCGGGGAAGTGTCCGGCCTGCTCCGCCAGGCGGCTCAGGCGCTGCACCACTCCCTCGCTGGTGCGCTGGCCGCGCACCACCTCGACGATGCGCATCAGCGTCACCGGGTTGAAGAAGTGGAAGCCGGCGACCCGCTGCGGGCGCTGGCAGCGCGCGGCGATGCGGGTGACCGACAGCGACGAGGTATTGCTCGCCAGCACGGCATCGGGCGCCACGCGCTTCTCCAGCTCGGCGAGCAGTGCCTGCTTGGCGCCCAGGTCCTCGACGATGGCCTCGATCAGCAGGTCGCAGTCAGCCAGCTCGTCGAGGCTATGGGTCGGCAGCAGCCGCTGCATCGTCGCGCCGAGCGCGTCGGGGCCGAGCTTGCCCTTGGCCACCGCGCGCTCCAGCAGATCGCGGTTGAAGGCCAGGGCCTGCTCCACGATCTGCGGGTTGCTGTCGTACAGGCGCACCGGCAGGCCGGCGCCGGCGAACAGCTGGGCGATGCCGCGGCCCATGGCCCCGGCGCCGATCACGCCGATACGCTGGAAGGACTCGGTCATGCTGCGGGTCTCATCGTGCACACCTGCATCAACCATAGACGGTGTGCTCACGCGGTGGACCTTTTGGCCAGTTCCAGGTCGCGCAGCTGTCGGCGCAGGAGCTTGCCGACACTGGTCTTGGGTAACTCATCGAGCACCTCGACGACGCTCGGCACCTTGTAGCCGGTTAGGTGCTCGCGGCAGTGGGCGATGATCTGCGCCGGCGCCAGCGTCTCGTCCTTGAGGCTGACGAAGAGCTTCACCGACTCGCCCTTGCGCTCGTCCGGCACGCCGATGGCCACGCATTCACGCACGCCGGGGTGGCGCATCACGGCGTCTTCCACTTCGTTGGGGAACACGTTGAAACCCGAGACCAGGATCATGTCCTTCTTGCGGTCGACGATCTTCAGCATGCCGTCGGCGTCCAGCTCGGCGATGTCACCGGTCTTCAGCCAGCCATCGGCGGTCAGTACCTGGGCGCTCTCCTCCGGGCGCTGCCAGTAGCCCTGCATCACCTGCGGGCCGCGCAGCCACAGCTCGCCGGGCTGGTCGGGGCCGGTGTCGTTGCCCGCCTCGTCCACGGTGCGCAGCTCGGTGTCCACCAGCGCCTGGCCGACATAGCCCTCGCGGTAGGGGCTCTGCAGGGTGCCGGTGGAGACCACCGGCGAGGCCTCGGTCAGGCCGAACCCTTCACGCACCGGTGCGCCGGTCAGGGCTTCCCAGCGCCGGCCGACCTCGCGGTTCAGCGGCGCGCCGCCGGAGGTCACCCACTTCAGGTGGCTGAAGTCGATGCCAGGGAAGTCCGGGTGGTTCATCAGCCCGACGAAGAGGGTGTTGATCCCGCTCATCAGGGTGAAGGGATAGCGGCGCATGGCCCCGATGATCTCGTCGAGGTTGCGGCCGTCGCGGATAAACACCGTGTGCAGGCCCATGCCGACCGAGGACAGCAGGTTCGTGGCGAACGCCATGATGTGGTACAGCGGCAGCGGCGCGATGCGCACGTCGGTGGCCGGGTCCAGCAGGCCGGGGCGCAGGAACAGTTCCAGGGTCTGGATGACGTTGGCGACCAGGCTGCGGTGGCTGAGCATCGCGCCCTTGGAGACACCCGTGGTGCCACCGGTGTACTGCAGCAGCGCGAGGCGATCCAGGCCCGCCTCGGTGTCCACCGGCGGCGCCTCGGCGCCCAGGCGCAGGGCCTGCTGGAAGCGCGTGCAATCGGCTTCATCGCTGTCGAACCGGGGCTGCTCGATGTCGTCGATCGAGGTCAGCAGAAGCTGGCTAACGTCGGTTTGCGCCTGCACGCTGCGCAACAGCGGCAGCAGGCGGTCGAGCAGCAGCACGGCGCTGGCGCCGGAGTCGGCCAGCTGGTGGCGCAGCTCGCTGGCGGTGTACTGCGGGTTGGTGTTCACCAGCACCAGCCCGGCCTTCAGCGCGCCGAAGGTGGCGATGGGGTACTGCAGCGAGTTGGGCAGCATCAGCGCCAGGCGGTCGCCGGGTTGCAGGCCGGCGTGGTGGATCAGGTAGCGCGCGAAGGCGTCGGCCTGCCGCTCCAGCTCGGCGAAGCTGAGGTGGCTGTCGCCACAGGAGAACGCCAGGCGCTCGGGGGATTCGCGACAGGCATCGCGCAGCAGGTCGTGGAGGTTCTGGTAACCGTGACGGGCGATCTCGCGGGCCACGTGGCCGGACGGTTGAGCGGACATCGACTTCTCCGTTGCTTTTTCCGAGCCGGGATCGGCCCTGGCTTCGAATTGTTGTTCTGCACAGCGAAACAGTGTGTCGAAATCGATGGTATGCGATAGGCTAGCCCGGTGCAACGAGCACACGCGGACCGCTGTGTGGCGAGGGGGCTATCTGCTATCGTTCGCCCGCGCCGCGCGTGGCGCCGCCCCAACGATCCCCCGCCGAGGCCCCATGAGCGACGACGTCGAAGACAGCAGCAACCCCAAGGACCGCAAGTACGTAGAGGCCCTGGCCCGCGGCCTGGATGTGCTGCGCGCCTTCACCCATGGCTCGGTGGTGCTCGGCAACCAGGAAATCTCGCGGATCACCGGCCTGCCCAAGGCGACGGTGTCGCGCATGACCTACACCCTCACCCAGCTGGGCTACCTCTGCTACTCGCAGCAGCACGAGAAGTACCAGCTGGATTCCGGCGTGCTGGCGCTGGGCTACGCCTACGTGTCCAACCTGCGCGTACGCCAGCTGGCCAAGCCGTACATGGATGCCTTCGCCCGTCGCACCAACACCACGGTGGGCCTGACCTGCCGCGACTGGCTGTCGATGATCTACGTGGAAAACTGCCGTCCGCCGGAGGCGACCTCCCTGCGCATGGACGCCGGCGTGCGCCTGCCGCTGGCCACCACTGCGGCTGGCCGCGCCTACCTGGCGGCGACGCCGGAGCAGGAACGCGAGCACCTGCTGTCCGCACTGCAGGAGCGCCACGACGGCGACTGGTCGGCCATGCGGGCCTCGCTGGAGGCTTCCTTCGAGGAATATCGCCAGCATGGCTTCTGCCTGTCCCTCGGCGACTGGGACCGCAACGTGCGCGCCGCCGGTGTGCCGTTGCGCCTGGCCGACGGCGGGCTGATGGCGCTGACCTGCGGCGCGCCGTCGTTCCAGCTCAGCGAGGAGACGCTGCGCGGCTCGCTGGCCCATGAGCTGGAAATCCTCGCGCGGGATATCGAGAGCCTTGGGGCCTGAGCCCTGGCAGGGAGAACCGCTTTCGTAGGAGCGGAGCTTCTCCGCGAAATCCATCGCGGCTGACTCGGTGTCCTATGTGAACGCCTGCCTCATGCGCCCGCGTAGGAGCGGACTTCGTCCGCGATGTGTCTGCCTCACGCCTTGTTTCCCGCGTCGCTTCGGCGTGCACTGATAGATTTTGTTTCGCCCCCTCGGGCGACCCACTTTGGCAAACGACCCAAAGTGGGCAAAGGTCTCGCCCCGGACATCCGGTTTTTCGCTTAGGCGAAAAATTCCCTCGTTGAATCGAAGTTTCAGGGGCCCGCTGCGAAGGGCCATCCCTGGCCCATCGCAGCTCTCGCGACATCCATGTCGCTCAACCCCTGAAACTCCGCTTCAACGAGGCCTCCTGAACGGGGCAGTCTGGAGTGCGCGGATGTTTCTCTGGAAATAGGAGCCAGAGCCCGAACCGGATCGCCGGGCACGCTTTTCCTGTAGGAGCGAGCTTGCTCGCGAACCGCCCAGCGCCAAAGCCGCCGGTGAATCCGTTCGCGAGCAAGCTCGCTCCTACAAGGGCCGGCAAGCGCCTCAGGCCACGTCCATCAACCCCGCATACACCTTCAGGTGATGATCGTCGTCCCCCAACTGGTGGCTGAGCATCACCAGGCGCTTGGCGTGATGCGCTAGCACGTATTCCCAGGTCATGCCGATGCCGCCGTGCAGCTGGATCGCCTGCTCGGCCACATAGCGCGCCGCGCGGGTGACGATGAACTTGGCGGCGGCCAGGGTGCGGCTGCGCTCGGCACTGTCGGGCTGGTCAGCGACGCAGGCGGCGAGGATCGCCATGCTGGTGGCCTGCTCCAGCTCGCTGCGCATGTCCACCATGCGGTGCTGCAGCACCTGGAACTTGCCGATCGGCATGCCGAACTGCTTGCGCGTCTTCAGGTAGTCCAGGGTCAGCGCGCAGGCTTCCTGCAGGCTGCCCAGGGCTTCGGCGCATTGCGCGGCAATCGCCCTGCCCTGCTGATAACGCAGCGCCGGCAGCGCTTCGCCGGGCGTACCGATGGCCTCGCCGAGGGCGCCGTCGAGGAACAGTTCGCAGGCGCGCTGGCCGTCCACCGTCGGGTAATCGCGGCGGCTCACGCCGGCCCGTTGCGGGTCGATGACGAACAGGCCGATGCCCGCCTCGTCCCGCGCATTGCCCGATACCCGCGCCGACACCAGGATCGCCGTGGCGCTCTGCCCGCCGATCACCACCGCCTTGCGCCCGCTGAGCCTCCAGCCGTCGCCGGCCTGCTCCGCGCGGGTCTGCACGTCATGCAGCTGGTAGTGGCTCTGCGGTTCTTCCAGCGCCACCGCGAGCTGCGCTTCGCCGCTGGCGATGCGTGGCAGCCAGTGATCCTTCTGCGCGTCGCTGCCCAGCTGGGCGATCAGCCCGCCGCCGTGCACCACCGACTGCAGGTAGGGCTCCAGGCACAGGCCACGGCCCAGCTCGGTGAGCACCAGCATGCTTTCCACGCCGCCGCCGAAGCCGCCATGGCTTTCCGGCAGCGACACCGAGGTCAGCCCCAGCTCGCCCAGCTGGCCCCAGAATTCGGCGCTATAGCCCAGCTCGGAACGGCTGAAGGCCTCGCGCTGGTCGAACGGGTATGCGTCGCGGACCAGGCGGGCCGCGGTGTCCTGCAGCATCTGCTGCTCTTCGCTCAGTTTGAAGTCCATGGTCCTGGCCTCACAGCTCGAGAATCATCTTGGAGACGATGTTCTTCTGGATTTCGTTGGAGCCGCCGAAGATCGACAGCTTGCGCAGGTTGAAGTACTGGCTCGCCGGCGCAGCCGAATAGTCGGCGTGCAGCGGCTCGGCGCCCAGCTCGAACTCGTCCTCGATGAAGGGCAAGGCGTAGGGGCCGAGCACCTTGCGCAGCAGGTGGCTGATCGCCTGGCGGATCTCCGTGCCCTTGACCTTGAGGATCGAGCTTTCCGCACCCGGCACGCCGCCCTCGCGGGCGGCGGCGAGGATGCGCAGGGTGCTCATCTCGATGGCCATCAGCTGCATCTCCACCTCCGCCACCTGGGCACGGAACAGCGGATCGTCGAGCATCGGCTTGCCGTCGCACAGCTCACGGCGGGCGACCTGCTTGAGGTGCGCGAGCACCGCCTTGGACGCACCGATGCCGGCCAGCCCGGTGCGCTCGTAGGTCAGCAGGTACTTGGCGCAGGTCCAGCCTTCGTTCTCGCGGCCGACCAGGTTTTCCACCGGCACGCGCACGTTGTCGAAGAACACCTCGTTGACCTCGTGCTCGCCGTCCAGGGTGATGATCGGGCGCACGGTGATGCCGGGGGATTTCATGTCGATCAGCAGGAAGCTGATGCCGCGCTGCTGCTGCGCCTCGGGATCGGTGCGCACCAGGCAGAAGATCCAGTCGGCATGCTGGCCGAGGGTGGTCCAGGTCTTCTGGCCGTTCACCACGTAGTGGTCGCCGTCGCGCACGGCGCGGGTCTTGAGCGACGCGAGGTCGGAACCGGCGGCGGGCTCGGAGTAGCCCTGGCACCACCAGTCGGTGCCGTCGAGGATGCGCGGCAGGTAGTGCGCCTGCTGTTCGGGCGTGCCGAACTTGATGATCACCGGGGCGACCATGTTGACGCCGAAGGGGATGGTGCGTGGCGCGCCGAAGGCGGCGCATTCCTCCTCGAAGATGTGCTTCTGCACGGCGTTCCAGCCGGTGCCTCCGAAGGCTTCCGGCCAGTGCGTGGCGTACCAGCCCTGCTCGGCGAGCACGCGCTGCCAGCGCTGGTGGTCCGCCTTGTTCAGGTGTTTGCCCAGGCGCACCTTGGTGGCGATGTCCGTGGGCAGCTTGGTTTCCAGGAAGTGGCGGACTTCATCGCGAAACGCCAGTTCGTCGGGGGTGAAATGGATGTCCATGGCAGGTCCTCTACAGATCGGCGAAGCGGCGGCCTTCGGCCACCAGGCGTTCGAGCAGCGGGGCGGGTTGCCACCACGCGCCCAGGCGCTGGTGGAACTCGCGGATTCGTTCGAGTACGTGGGCGAGGCCGACGCTGTCGGCATGGAACAGCGGGCCGCCGCGCCAGGCGGGGAAGCCGTAGCCGTTGAGGAAGATCACGTCGATGTCGCTGGCGCGCTGGGCGATACCCTCGTCGAGAATCTGGGCGGCCTCGTTGACCAGTGCGTAGAGGCAGCGCTCGACGATCTCTTCATCGCTGATCGGTGCGCGGGTGATGCCGCGTTCGGCGGCGGCCTGCTCCAGCATGGCCGGCAGCGCCGGGTTGTCCTGCGCGGCGCGGCCGCCTTCGCCGTAGTGATAGAAGCCGGTGCCGGTCTTCTGCCCGAGCATGCCCGCGGCGATCAGGTGGTCGAGCACCCGCGGCAGGGTCTGGCCCGGCTTGAGGTTCGGTCGCTGGCGCGAGCGGATCGCGTGGCTGATGTCCAGGCCCGACAGGTCGCGCACCGCCAGCGGCCCCATGGCCATGCCGAAGGTGCGCAGCGCGCGGTCCACCTGCGCCGGTGTGGCGCCCTCCTCCAGGAGGAATTCGGCCTGGCGGCCGTACGGGAAGATCATGCGGTTGCCGACGAAGCCGTCGCAGACGCCAACCACCACCGAGACCTTCTTCAGGCGCTTGCCCAGTTGCATGGCACTGGCCAGCACGGCGTCGGAGGTGGCCTTGCCGCGTACCACTTCGAGCAGGCGCATGACGTTGGCCGGGCTGAAGAAGTGCAGGCCGACCACGTCCTGCGGACGCTGGGTGAAGGCGGCAATTTCGTCGAGGTCCAGCGAGGAGGTGTTGCTGGCGAGGATCGCGCCGGGCTTGCAGGCGGCGTCCAGCTGCTCGAAGACCTGGCGCTTCACCTCCAGGCTTTCGAACACCGCTTCCACCACCACGTCGGCGTCGCCCAGCGCGGCGTAGTCGAGCACGCCGCTGACCAGGCTCATGCGACGCTCCATCTCCTCGGCACTCAGGCTGCCGCGCGCCACGCTGGCGGCATAGAGGCTGCGGGCGCGCTCGAGGCCGCGTTGCAGGGCTTCTTCGTTCACTTCCAGCAGTTGCACCGGGATGCCGGCGTTGGCGAAGCACAGCACGATGCCGACGCCCATGGTGCCGCCACCGATCACGGCGGCGCGGCGGATCTCCCGGGGTTGCACATCGCTGGCCAGCCCTTCGACCTTGGCGGCGTCACGTTCGGCGAAGAAGGCGTGAATCAGCGCGGCGCGCTGGGGTGACTGCATGCATTGCTGGAACAGTTCACGCTCGCGCGCCAGGCCTTCGCGCAACGGCGATTGCGTCGCAGCTTCCACGGCGTCGATGCAGCGCAGCGGGGCGAACTGCCCTGGGAGGCGCTTCTGCACCTCGCCACGCTGGTGGGCGATGAGCTCGGCGACGCCCTCTTCCTGCACGCGCTCGTTGCGTTCGCCGGTGCGGCGCGGGCCCTTGCCGTCTGCCAGCAGGCGCTGGGCGAAGGCCTGGCCGGCGTCGATCAGGTCGCCATCGAACAGCTCGTCGACGATGCCGTTGTCCAGGGCGTCGGCCGCGGGGATCGGCGCGCCGGAGACGATCATCGCCAGGGCCTTCGCCACGCCGGCCAGGCGCGGCAGGCGCTGGGTGCCGCCAGCGCCGGGGAGCAGGCCGAGCTTCACTTCCGGCAGGCCGACCTGGGCGTCGCGGCGGGCGATGCGGTAGTGACAGGCCAGGGCGACTTCCAGCCCGCCGCCCAGGGCGGTGCCGTGGATCACGGCGACGCTGGGCTTGCTGGCGCCTTCGAGGCAGTCGACCACCTCGGGCAGCGACGGCGACTGCGGCGGCTTGCCGAACTCGCGGATATCCGCGCCGGCCATGAAGGTGCGCCCGGTGCAGACCAGCACCACGGCGCGCACCTGCGGGTCGGCCTCGGCTTGCTGGAAGGCGGCAAGCAGCCCGGCGCGGACGGCATGTCCGAGGGCGTTCACCGGTGGGTTGTCGACCGTCACCAGGGCGATCTCACCCCGGCGCTCGAGCTGTACCGCGTCTGACATGCTGGACTCCGTTTGGCTTTTGTTATCACGGAATTGTTTAACGGAATGTTGTTCCGCTGTGCAGAATACGGTGTTGTTTTTTTATTGTCGAGTGTGCCGGGTGCTGTAGGAGCGAGCTTGCTCGCGAAGGGATTTCCCGAGGCTTCAGTCTCAAGCGGTTCGCGAGCAAGCTCGCTCCTACAACGTATTCCCAGGGCCGGCCCTCTCGCGGGGGAAGGGTGAGGGGAAGCTCTGGCGTGGATCGCCCAGCCGTCGCCCGGCAAAAACAAAAACGCCCCCTCCGGATTCCGAAGGGGGCGCAAGTGCCCCGGCTACGCCCAGCCGGGGCCAGGGAGCGGTCGTCTTACTTGGCCCAGCGGCGCAGGTCGGACGGGGTGTAGTCATTCATCTTCGCGTGCTGCCCGGTCTTCATGCCGGCGTTCTCCTCGGTCATCAGGCCGTTGACGAAGTAGCGCCCGCTGATCAGGTCGTACGCGGCGGCCAGCGCCTCGAAGGTGAACTGCTTGTCGTAGTACGGCATGGCGTGGGACTGGTAGTTGCGCCACAGCTCGCCACGGCTGTCGTACAGCTCGCCGAGGAGGATGTTCCAGCTGTCCTCGTCGAGGTAGTAGCGGCGCTTGCTGTAGACGTGGCGCGCACCTGGCTTGAGGGTCGCTTCCACCACCCAGACGCGGTGCTTCTCGAAGCGCGCGAGATCCGGGTTGATGTGGCCGGTCTTGAGGATGTCGGCGTATTTCACCGAACGGTCGTACAGGCGGAAGCTGTTGTACGGCACGAACAGTTCCTGCTTGCCCACCAGCTTCCAGTCGTAGCGATCCGGCGCGCCGTTGAAGCCGTCGAGGCTGTCGGCGGTGACCATGCCGTCGCTGTAGCGGGCGCTGTTGTCGTAGGCGATCAGCGGGGCGCGGCGCACACGGCGTTGGCCGGGGATGTACTGCCATGCCGCGCGCGGTTCGGCCACCTGGTCCATCGGCTCGTGGGTGAGTACCGCCTCGCCGGACAGGCGCGCCGGTTCCAGCACGCGGGTCTTGAACATGTAGAGCAGGTTGGCGCCCTGCGGCAGGTCGTCGATGGTTTCGGCGTAGTTCATGTCGGTCTGCGAGCGGACCAGGCTGTAGACGCCGTTTTCCTTGACGTTGGCCGAGCTGAAGGTGCGCTCGATGCTGCCGCCGCGGTAGCGGGTGATGTGGTTCCAGATCGCTTCGACGCCTTGCTTGGGCATCGGGAACGGCACGCCGCGCTGGTAGTTCAGGACGCCGTTGCCGCCGTCGGCGAGCTTGGCGTTGCTGGCGTTGTCGCGGGTGGCGGCGTAGATCGCGTCGGGCAACCGTGCGCTGCGGTGGCTGGGGTAGACGTTGATCTTGTAGGTGTTGGGGTAGCGCTTGAGCATCGCCTGCTCGCCGGGGCTCAGCCACTGGCTGTACTGCCCGACGTTGGCCGGCGTGATGGTGAACAGCGGTTTTTCGGCGGCGTAGGGGTTGGCATAGCCGCCCTTGGCGTCGACCTGCCCCGCCGTGGGCGGCAGGCCGCCGTCCCAGGCGGGAATGCTGCCGTCGGCGTTGCCGGCCTTTTCGCCGCCTACCGGCGTCAGGCCGGCGCCCAGATCGGCGGCGTGGAGGTGGGTGCAGAGTGCCAGACCCATGGCCAGGGCCAGGGTGGAGATTTTTCCAAGTTGCATGGTGCGGTTCCTCAGAAGTCGACCTTGGCGCTGACGCTGTAGAAGTCGCGGTCGTCGAGCGTGCTGTACTTGTTGCTGCCGAAGAAGTTGTTGTAACCGAACTCCAGGCTGTAATCGTTCAGGTAGCTGAAGGCCAGCGACAGGCCCACGGCCTTCTGCCCTTCCTGGAACGGGCCGCCCGGGTCGTAGGAGTAGCCCTCCACGTCGTGGCGGAAGTTCACCGACGGCAGCATGTTCACGCCCGGCAGCACATCGCTGTATTCCAGGCCCGCGCGCAGGCGGTAGCCCCAGGACCAGGGCGTGGTGAAGCCATCGTCGGTGCAGTAGCGGTTGGTCACGCCGCTGGCGACGGTGTTGCATTTCGCACCGCTGAGCGGGGCGCTGCGGCCGAAGGCGGCGTTGCGTCCCAGGCGCTCGTCCCCGACATCGCCCACGTGCACCACGCCGGCTTCGCCGAGCAGGGTCAGGCGGGTGGCGCCGAGCACGTTGTCGATGATCTGGGTGGCGGAGGTGGTCATCTGCCAGACCGGCTTGCGCTCCCAGCCATCCAGGGTCTTGCCGGTGGTGGAGGCGTTGGCCGGTACGTCGGTGATGGCTGAACTGCCGCCGGGGCCGGTGATCATCGCCACGTTCATGTCCGGGCCGTTGAGGGCCACCGGCATGTTCGGGCGGTAGCTCAGCTCGGCCGCCAGGGACGTACCCCAGCCGGGCAGCGCGCCGTTGATGCTCAGGCCGTAGAGGTGGATGTCCTCGGGGAAGGCGGCGGCGTACACCGGCCCCTGCACGTGGCCGATGGGGAAGTTGCCGGGCTTGCTGACGTCCCGTGCGGTAAGTTGCAGGTAGGGCAGGCGGGCGTGGTAGTTCACGTAGTAGAAGGCCGCTTCGGCATCGTTCAGCGAACTGATCAGGGTGCGCAGGGCGAGGCCCCACTGGCCCTGGTCTGACGGGTCCTGGTCGTCGCCGTGGCGGACGTAGAGGCCGCCGGCCTGCATCTGCGCATCGGTCTGCACCTGGCTCAGGTACAGGGGCCCGCAACCGGGCTGGATGGCATCGCTGGTGGCGAAGAAGGTGCCGCAGCCATCGAGCACGCTGGGCCGCCAGTTGTACTGGTAGAAACCTTCCAGGTTCACCTTGTCGGTCAGGCCAAGGTTGAAGGAGAGCATCTCCACCGGCAGCTGGCCTTCCTTGATGTCCACCCCTGGCTTGTTGAAGGCGCTGTAGTCCAGCGGGTTGATCACGTTGATGCCGTTCTGGATCAGGATCGACTCGCCCCAGGACAGCACCTGCTTGCCGAGCTTGACGTTCAGCGGGCGCTCGGCGACGTCGAAGTCCTTCCACACGTAGGCGTCGAGGGTATCGAAGCCATGGAAGCGCGCCAGCTTCGGCCAGCCGCTGTCATCGAAGTCCTTGAAGCGGCCGTCGGCGGTCTCGTAGGCGTGGTCGTACCAGTACTTGAAGCGAACGAACGCGCCCTGCCCCTGGCCGTCCAGGCTGAAGTCGGTGAGCCCCTTGAACATCTGCGAGATGGGGTCGCCCTTCTTGAAGTTCAGGCGGTTGTCGTCGGCGCTGACGCTGGTGCCGTCGGCATTGGTGATGTGCTGCGCCTGGATGGCGTTGGCATGGGTCATCATATGCCGGTTCGGGTCCGCCGCGGACCAGCTGGCGCCCAGGCTCAGCGTGGTCTTGGTGGACAGGCTCCAGTCGTCGTTGAGTTCGAAACTGGTCGCGCCCGCCTGACTGGCGCAGCCCGCCGCGAGGGCAAGCAGGAGAGGTGTGGAAATGCAGTGTTGGCGCCGCCCCGCGGACGTAATGGGGGCGGAGGCCGGATGGATTCTTGTCATTATTGGCTCCGGATGGGATATACCGCGGAGCTACCATGACCGGCGCTGGCTGGGAGGCCCCAAGCACAGGCCGACAAAATCCGATCATCCCGCTGACGGGGCGGGTAATCAGAAATGTCCGAGACGGAACTGCTTGGGGGTGATGCCGAAGCGCTTGCGGAACGCGCGGATGAAATTGCCGCTCTGGCGGTAGCCGATCCGCTCGGCGATGCGCTCGATGGGTTGGTCCGAGGAGCGCAGCCAGATGCGTGCCAGGCTCAGGCCGTCGCCGTCGGTGCTTTCCCGCGCGCCCAGCCACTGGCCGCGCAGGCTCTGGTAGAGAAATTCGTTGGCGCCCACCAGAGGCGCTTGCAGCAATGACGAGGGCAGCGTCAGGCAGGGCGCTGGCGTGAGGCGCCAGGGCACCCGCCACTCATCGAGCACGGCGCCGCAGCGTTGCTGGGCGACGATCCCGGCGTCGATGAACACTACTGCCGGCGCCTGGCCGACGCGCCGGGCGATGTTGCGGATCAGCGTCAGCAGCGCGGCATCGAGGCCGAAGTGGTGCAGGTCGTGTTGCACCAGCTGCAGTGTCAGGCGAGCGCGGGCGCCGTCGTCGTGCAGCTGCGCTTCCACGCAGTTGGTCACCGAGGGCAGGTGCTCGCAGAAGGCGGCCAGGCTGGCGCCGAGCGTGGGCGCCGAGTCGAGCAGGATATTGAGCCCCTGCAAGCAGTGCGTGGACAGGCCGTTGACCAACTCGCAGCCGAACTGCGGGTTGCCGCTGGCCCGTTCGCACTCGCTCCACAGCCGCTCCACCTGCCCTGCCGGAATCCGTGCGCGGTGGTCCAGCAGCAGCGCTTCGGCGATGCCCGCGCGGCGGCGCAGCTCCGCCGGGCACAGGCCCAGGTGGGCGGCGTGCAACAGGATGGTGCTGGCGAAGGCGCTGGAAGCGAACAGCAGGGACGACATGGCAGCGGACCGGTGAAAGGACCGGTTTACTACATCAGCTTGCTCTGCTATCCATCAAATTCATTTATCTCAACACTTTGATGCATGGAGCGCATGGTGGAGCTGAGACAACTGCGTCATCTCATCGCCCTGGCGGATTTCCGCAACTTCCAGCGCGCCGCCGATACCGTGGGGCTGAGCCAGTCAGCCCTGAGCCGCAGTATCCAGGCGCTGGAACGCGAGCTGAACTGCGAGCTGGTGGATCGCCAGAGCCGGGAATTCCGTTTCACCGGACAAGGCGAGCTGGTGCTGCAGCACGCTCGCCGCCTGGTGGCCGGCAGCCGTTCGCTGCGCAACGAGCTGGAGCAGTTCAACGGCCTGAATGCCGGCGAGCTGCGTTTCGGCTGCGGGCCCTACCCGGCGCAACTGCTGGTGCCGGAGGCGATGGCCGATTTCATTCGCGCGCACCCGGCCATCAACGTCGGATTCCTCATGGGCGACTGGGAACAGATGGCCCAGTTGCTCAAGGAAGAGCAGGTGGAGTTCTTCGTCGGCGACGCCCGGGAATTCGCCGGCAATCCGGACTACCAGGTCGACTGGATGGAGTTCCGGCCGGGGCGCTTCTTTTGCCGCGCCGGCCATCCCCTGGCGGCGCGCTCGGCGCTGAGGCTGGCGGACCTGCTCGATTATCCGCGGGTGGGCACGCGCATTCCGCCACCGTTGCGCAAGGTGCTGGCCGAGGTCATCGGCGAGCGCGATTTCCACATGAACGTCGAGTGCGCGCAGTTCGCGGCCATCCTGCACATCGTCGCGCGCTCCGACGCGGTGGGGCTGGCGGCGGTGGAGGCGCTGCATGCGCCGGTGCAGCGCGGGGAGGTGGCGTTGCTGAGGATCGGCGACATTCCGCAGGATCGTCCGGAACTGCGGCTGCACTACGGCATCGTCAGCCGCGCCGGTTTCGCTCTGTCGCCCGCGGCGCAGGCGATGATCGAGGCCATCCACGCGGCGGACCAGCGCTTGCCGCGCGGGGCCGCGGTGCGCTGAGAGGTATTGCGTAGGAGCGGACTTCGTCCGCGATGGGTTTTCAGCGCGCCGGACGCCGATCGCGGACGCAGTCCGCTCCTAACGGATTGTCGTGTCGGGGCCGCCCTCTCCCCCGCCCTCACTGAGACTCAGGGCTTCTGGGTGGCGCCCGCGACCAGCAGGTCGCCGTGCAGCTCGCAGTAGCACTCGTCGTTCCAGCCGTAGTGCGGATCGCGGCAGATCGAATGGCGCACCGGGCCGCTGGTGCCCGGCTTGCGGGTCTTCAGGCTATGGCGCAGGGCGGCGTAGATCGAGCCGGGCTGCGGCCAGTCGGTGCGCACCGGGCCTTCGCCCAGTTGGTTGCCGGCACGCAGCTCCGCTTGCAGGATGGCGTCGAGTTCCGGGCAAAGGCTGGCGCTGGGCTGTGATCGCATGGCGTTTCCGTATGGCGGGGGCAAGTGCAATGCCCACCATTATCCATGCGGACGGTCAGCGCTGTGCAGTCATCACCCGCGGCAGCTTCTGCAGGCCGGCGAAGGTGCGCTGCACCTGGCGGATGGCCCGCTCCATGGCCTGCTCGAAGCGGTAGCGGTTCTCCACATACAGGCACAGCTCGATGCGCACCGGCTGCTCCAGCGGCAGCGGGCTCTGGCGCAGGCCGAGCAGGTGGGCGACACGGCTGGGCAGGGTCAGCCCATACGGGCGCTGGTCGGCGATCACGCGTGCCGCCAGGGCGCTCTGCAAGGTCAGCGCGATGTGCCGCCGCTGGCCGCGCAGACCGAGTTCCAGATCGATCGGCGCGAGGCCGTCGCGGCGCTGGGACACCTGGATCTGCGGCACCGCCAGGTACTCCGCCAGCGTGAGCGGCGGCTGCGCCAGGGCTTCGCCGTGGGCGAACACGTAGTGGTCGACGAGCAGTGGCAGCTTGCGCAGGCCGCTCTGCTGCGAGAGCGGCTGGTCGATGTCGATCAGCAGGTCCAGCTTGCCCACCGCCAGTTCCTGCAGCGCCTCGCGGCGGCGGCTCTGGTAGAAGCGCGGGTGCCAGTCGAAATCGGGGCTTTCCAGCAGCGCCTCGAGCAGTGTCGGCTGGAAGGTTTCCGGGCAACTGATGCGCAGGCTGCGCGTCGTCGAGGCGGGATGGGCGGCCGGCGTGTGGCTGAGCGCTTCGCGCAGGCCATCGAGGGCGTCGCGGATCGACCCGGACAGCCGGTGCGCCACCAGCGTCGGCGCCACGCCCAGGTGGGTCTTGATGAACAGCGGGTCGTCGCACAACTGGCGCAGGCGGCGCAGGGCGTTGCTCATCGCCGGCTGGGTCAGGCCCATGGTTTCGGCGGCGCGGGTGATGCTGCGCTGGTGGTAGATGGCATCGAAGGCCAGCAGCAGGTTCAGGTCCAATTGGCGAAGATCGAGCATGACGGGTACCGCGGCTGGCGCTGAATCGAACGGCCGATGCTAGAGAGCGCCCTGCCCCGCGCCGCCAGCCGCACAGGACAATTTCCGATCACCTGCGGGGCTGGCCGACGACAGGGTCCGGGCATTCGCCCGGTGAATGCGCTTCGATGCAGAGCGCCGGGCTTGGCATAGTGGAGGCCAACACTCGCGGGGGACGCGCCATGGACGAGTTCGAACACCAGTTGCTGGCGGTCAATGGCATCCAGCTGAGCCTCTATGCCTGCGGCCCGGCAGACGGCAAGCCGGTGTGGCTGCTGCATGGCTTCCCCGAGTGCTGGCATTCCTGGCAGCACCAGATGCGCGCCCTCGCCGCCGCCGGCTACCGGGTGTTCGCCCCGGAGATGCGCGGTTATGGCCAGAGCAGCGCGCCGCAAGCGGTGGACGCCTACGACGTGCTGTCGCTTTGCGCGGACATCCAGGGCGCGATGGATGCGCTGGGGCACGAGCGCGTGGCCATGGTCGGCCACGACTGGGGTGCGCCCGTGGCCTGGCACCTGGCACTGCTGGAGCCGCAACGGGTGGTGGCGCTGGCGACGCTGTCGGTGCCCTTCGCCGGTCGCGCCAAGCGGCCGCCGGTGGAGATCATGCGCGAGGTGTTCGCCGGCACATTCTTTTACATCCTCTACTTCCAGCAGCCCGGTCGTGCCGAGGCGGAGATGGATGCCGACATCGCCCTGAGCCTGCGCCACTTCCTCGGCGACAACGTGCTGCTGGCGCCGGCGCAATCCCCCGACAGCCGCCTGTTCGACGGCCTGCCCCCGCCTCCGGCGCACCCGGCCTGGTGCAGCGCCGAGGACTTCCAGCACTACGTGCGCACCTTCGAAGGGCGCGGGTTCCGTGGCGCGCTGAACTGGTATCGGAACTTCGAACGCAGCTGGCAGCGCACCGAGCCGCTGGCCGGGCGCAAGGTCGAGCAGCCGACGCTGTTCCTGATCGGCGACCGCGATCCGGTCGGACGTTTCGAGGCCTACACCGTGCAACGCATGCCCGAGCACGTGCCGAACCTCGAACAGCATGTGCTGGAGAACTGCGGCCACTGGATCCAGAACCAGCAGCCGCAACGGGTCAACGCGTTGCTGCTGGACTTCCTCGGCCGCCTTTACGCGGCCTGAGCCGGCTTGTGGGCGCGCGGCGCAATGCGTAAGGTCGGCTGGCCCGTTCCGTCGAGCCGCGCGCCATGAGCCACCCCGCCACCGATCCGTCCAACGCCTTCTATGCGCCGACCCTGCTGCCGGCCATCGAGGAGCTGTTGTCGCGCGGCGTCGCCGGCGCCGACCTGGAAGCCTGCTTCCACCGCACGCTGCTGGAGCTGCGTACGCCGCTGGTGCGGGTGCCGCTCTTTCTCTCCCGGCGCTTCTGGGACCTGGCCGAGCAGGCCAGCGGCGAGGCGGCCATCGGCCTGCTGGCGGGCAAGCGTTTCGCCTCCACCCTGACCAATGGCCTCACCTACCTGTTCGACGTGGCGCCGACGCTGGAGTCGGCCTGCGCGTACTTCTGCGAGTACTTCCCCTACTTCAACGGCTCGCTGCGCGCGCGACTGCGCGAGGCGGACGGCGAGGTGGCGCTGGTGCTCGCCGACCAGGGCGCCCTGCTCTCCGGCCGGCAGAGTCGCGAGTACACGGTGGTGGGCATCTGCAGCCTGTTGCGCCGCAAGCTGCTGGCCAGCGGCATTGGCCAGGACCCGCTGCTGCGCATCGACCTGCCCGGCGCCGAACCGGCCCAACTGCAGGCCTACGAGCAGGCGTTGCGGGTGCCCCTGCGCTGGGGGGCCGACGAGGTCGTGCTGCACCTGGCGCCGGACCTGTTCCGCCACCCGCTGTCGCCGGCCAATGCGGAGCTGGAGGGCATGCTGGTGGCGCTGCTGGAGCAGGCGCGTAGCCAGACCCAGCGCACCCTGCTGGACGAGGCGGCCGATTACATCGCCCGCGAACTGCCACAGGGGGCGAGCTTCCAGTCGTTCTGCGAGGCACGTCATCTCACCGAGCGCACGGCCGCGCGCCGCCTGCTCAGCCATGGCTGGCGCTACAGCGAGCTGCTCGATGAGCAGCGCCGCCACCGGGCCTTGGACCTGCTGGAGCAATCGGCGCTGTCGCTGGCGCAGATCACCGACCAGCTCGGCTACGGCGATCTGCAGAGCTTCTCCCGCGCCTTCAGCCGCTGGTACGGCACCAGCCCGGGGGCATGGCGCGAGAGCCTGCCGCGCTGACTCAGGCGGTGCGGCGCATGCCGATGTGGGGGATGTCGTCTTCCAGGTACACCTCGGTCACCGGGGTGAACCCGTAGCGCCCGTAGTAGCCCTGCAGATGCGCCTGGGCCGACAGGTAGATCGGCAGGCCCGGCCAACGCTGGGCGATGGCCTGCAGCGCCTGTTCCATCAACTGGTGGCCCAGGCCGGTGCCGCGGCCCTGCGGGGCGATCACCACGCGGCCGATCACCACGTCGCCCGCGTGGCGCTGCGGGTCGAGCAGGCGCAGGTAGCCGAGCAGTTGGCCGCCCTCTTCCACCATCAGGTGGCAGGTGTCGCCGATCAGGTCCAGGCCATCGACTTCCTGGTAGGGGCATTTCTGTTCCACCACGAACACCTCGGTGCGCAATTGCAGGATGGCGTAGAGCTCTTCCTTGGTGAGGTCGCGGTGGTGCTTGCAGGTCCAGGTCAGGGCCATGGGGTGTTCTCTCCGATCATCGAGGCGGCGTCTTCAGAGCGGCATGGTAGCGCGCCTCACACCGGCGCGTGGAAGCGCAGCGTGGCCGAGCCGCCCAGGTGCCGGCGCAGCGCATCGATGGCGACCTTCACCTTGGCCGGCTGGGCATCCCGGCGCGGGGTGACGGCGTAGATGCCGAACGGCGGCAGCGACCATTCCGGCAGCAGCCGCACCAGCCTGCCCTCCTGCAGTGCCTCGCGCACTTCCGGCTCCGGCTGGGCGGATACGCCGAGGCCGTCGAGGGTGAACTGGCGCAGGGCGATCATGCTGTTGGCGGCCACCCGCGCTTCGAGCCGCAGCTTGCAGCTCTCCCCGCCCGGCCCGCTGAAGCTCAGGTAGGCCTGGTGCGCCACGGTGTTCAGCGCCAGCCAGTCCACGCCCTGCAGCTGCTGCGGATGGTCGATGGCCGGCATGCGCCGCAGGTAGGCGGGCGCGGCGCAGATGACGTTGTTCCATTCGGCCAGGTGACGCGCCACCAGGCTCGAATCCGAGAGGCTGCCGACGCGGATGGCGAGGTCGATGCGCTGCTCGATCAGGTCGATCTGCTCGTCGTGGAAGAACAGCTGCAGGCGCAACTGGCGATGGTTCTCCAGCAGCGGGCGCAGCGCTTCGGTGATCAGCTTGCCGGAGAAGCCCACCGGCGCGGCCAGGCGCAGTTCGCCCACCGGTGCCTCGCGCCATTCGCCCAAGCGCTGCTCGGCCTCCTCGGCAATCGCCAGCATCTGCGCGCAACTGCGGTAGAAGGCCTCGCCGGCCTCGGTCAGCGTCAGCTTGCGGGTGGTACGGTGCAACAGCGTGACCTGGGCGTGCGCTTCCAGCTTGCGGATCTGCTGGCTCACCGCCGAGGGTGTCATGCCCAGCGCGTCGGCCGCCGCGGCCATGGAGCCGCGGGCGACCACGGTGGCGAACACCGCCATCCCGCGAAGATTGTCCATTGTGCAGCTCCGCTAACGAGTGACAGGCAACATAGCGGATTCTTCCCGGGAATGCTGGCGCGGATAAGCGAATTGTCCTCAGCAGCTGCGCGCGGCGAGTTGCCGGTTTCGCCGGTAGAGGATGGTGGTCGCGGTGAACCCGCAGGCCGCCGCGAACATCAGCCAGTAGGCCGGTGACGCCTTGTCGCCGGTGGCCTGGACCAGCAGCGTCGACACGGCGGGGGTGAAGCCGCCGAACAGGGCGGTGGCCAGGCTGAAGGCCAGCGAGAAGCCGACGACCCTTACGTTCTGCGGCATCACCTCGGTCAGTGCCGCGACCATGGCGCCGTTGTACATGCCGAAGAAGAACGAGAAATACAGCAACACCGCCAGCAGGCGCTCGAAGCTGGCAGCCTCGGCCAGCCAGTGCATGGCCGGGTAGGCGGTGAGCATGCATAGCAGGGAGATCCCCAGCAGCAGCGGCCGGCGGCCGATGCGGTCGGACAGGCTGCCGCCGATGGGCAACCAGATGAAGTTGCTCACCCCGACCAGCAGGGTCACGACCAGGCTGTCGGTGCTGCTCAGGTGCAGCACGGTCCGGCCGAACGTGGGCGTGTAGACCGTGATCAGGTAGAAGGTGGTGGTGGTCATCGAGGCCAGCAGGCCGCCCGCCAGCACCGTGGTCCAGTTGTCGCACATCGAGCGGAACACCTCGCTGGCGCTCGGGTGATGCCGGCGTGCGCGGAACGCCTCGGTCTCCTGCAGAGAGCGGCGGATGATGAAGATGAACGGGATGATCACGCAGCCGATGAAGAACGGAATGCGCCAGCCCCAGGCCGCCACCTCGCTGGCTTGCAGCCAGGCATTGAGGGTATAGCCCAGCGCGGCCGCCACGACGATCGCCACCTGCTGGCTCGCGGACTGCCAGCTGGTGTAGAAGCCGGTGTGCCCGGGCGTGGCGATTTCCGACAGGTACACCGACACCCCGCCCATCTCCGCGCCGGCCGAGAAGCCTTGCAGCAGACGGCCCAGCAGCACCAGCAGGGGCGCGAACAGGCCGATGCTGGCGTAGCCGGGCACCAGGGCGATGAGCACGGTGCCGGCGGCCATGATCGACAGTGTCACGATCAGGCCTTTGCGGCGCCCGACCTTGTCGATGTAGGCCCCGAGCACGATCGCACCCAGCGGCCGCATGAGGAAGCCCGAGCCGAAGACGGCGAAGGTCATCATCAGCGAGGCGAACTCGCTGTCGGCGGGGAAGAAGGTCTGGGAGATGTAGGTGGCATAAAAGCCGAACAGGAAGAAGTCGAACTGCTCCAGGAAGTTGCCACTGGTCACGCGCAAAATCGCGCCCAGCTTGGCGCTCCGGGTCTGTGTGGATGTATTCATCATGGCCACCTGCGGGGCTTGTTTTTGTTGTTGTTCAACGGGCGATGCGCGGTTCAGTCGTTGCCGGCATTGATCGGGTTTGGCTGGCGTTTCTCGATGGCGTACTTGAGCAGTGCGGCGCTGCGGAACAGGCCGTGGGCGAACTTGCTGTAGGGCATGGTCAGGAAGAACGCCATGACCAGGCCCAGGTGCAGCGCCAGCAGCACGCCCAGCGCGCTGGTTTCGCGGAACGCCAACAGGCCGAGGCCGCTGGCGCTGACCAGCAACAGCAGCGCGATGAAGCCGCGGTCCATCGGTTTCTGCTCGGCGTCGCCCTGGGCCGGGTGGCGCTGCAGATTGAGGTACAACAGCCCGGCTGGGCCCAGCAGCAGGCCGATACCGCCGGCCACGCCCAGCATCACCGGCAGACTCAGCACCGGATACGGCGCCGCGATGCCCAGCAGGTAGTGGTAGAGCGTCGCCACGCCGGTGGCGGCGAAGCACAGCAGGAAGCCGTAGAAGGTCAGGTGATGGAAGCGGCGGCGCCACAAGGTGAAACGGTCATCGGCGTTGTTGCATCCCTGGCCGTGGCCGCCGTCCAGGTACTTGAGCCGCGCCACGCTGGACACCGCTTCCGCTGCCGCGGCGGTCTTCAGCGCGGTGGGGGCTTCGGCCGGCGAGACGTCCCGCCAGAACCTGCGGATGCCCAGGGCCAGGGCGATGACGGCGAAGCCGAATACCGCGCCGAACATCAGCGCCAGGGTGTTGTGCGCGAAGATGCCGTAGAAGTTGCCGCCGGGCATGGCGGTGAACAGGTTGCCCATGGCCAGCAGGCTCAGGCACAGGAACAGCACCAGCCCGAAGCCGCTGGCGAGCGCCAGGGTCAGCCCGTTGCGCTGGTACAGGCGCCCCAGGGCGCGCGGCCAGGCGTATTCGGTATAGGTATCGAGTCGCACCTTGGCCATGGCCTGGGGCACGTTGACGGCGAATTCGTGCGGCGCGGCATATTGGCAGGCATGCAGGCAGGCGCCGCAGTTGTGGCACAGGTTGGCCAGGTAATGGATGTCGGCCTTGCCGAATTCCAGCCGACGGGTCATGGCCGGGAACACGGCGCAGAACCCTTCGCAGTAGCGGCAGGAATTGCAGATGCGCATTTGCCGGTCGACTTCCTGCTCCTCCAGGTTCAGCAGCGGAATGAGGTCGACGCCCGGCTCGGCAGGCTCGACCTGGCGTGGTTCAGGCAGTTGCGCAGTCATGGTTGATCTCGTCGTGGGGGTATTGGTAGCCGGCGGCTGCCGCGGCGCTGACGCCGGCGATGCGGCCGAATGCAGTGCCGATGGACATGCCGACGCCCGCGGTGTAGCCCTTGCCCAGCACGTTGCCGGCCATCATTTCGCCGGCCACGAACAGGTTGGGGCTGGGCCGCCCGGCGAAGTGCACGGCGGCGGTTTCGTCGGTACGCAGCCCCAGGTAGGTGAAGGTGATGCCCGGTCGCAGCGGGTAGCCGTAGAACGGCGGGGTGTCGATCGGGCGTGCCCAGTGGCTCTTGGCCGGCTGCACGCCCAGCGTGTGGCAATCGTCGAGGCGGGTGTGGTCGAACGTGCCGGCCTGGCAGGCGGCGTTGTAGGCGCGCACCGTCTCGACGAAGGCCTGCTCGGGGAGCCCGAGCAGCGCGGCCAGCTCTTCCAGGGTGTTGGCTGCGGTGCCGGGAAACACCGGCGGCATGAAGCGGCCGAGGGCCTTCTGGTCGATGATCGAGAAGCCCACCTGGCCGGGTTGCTGGGCCACCAACCGGCCCCAGATCGCGTAGCGCTTGGGCCAGAAGTCTTCGCCTTCGTCGTAGAAGCGCAGGCCCTCGCGATTGACCACCACCCCCAGCGACACGCAGTCGATGCGCGTGCAGATGCCGCCGTCGTACAGCGGCGCACGGGCGTCGATGGCGACCATGTGGGCCTGGGTGGGATCGCCGATGCTGTCGGCGCCCAGGTCGATCATCCGGCGCAGCAGGACGCCCTCGTTGAAGCGGGTGCCGCGGATCAGGAAATTGTCCGACGGCCACTCTCCCCGCTCGTTCTGCCCCCACGCCTCGCGCAGCCACTGGCGGTTGGACTCGAAGCCGCCGGCCGCCAGCACGCAGGTGCGCGCCTCGATCCGTTCGGCGTCCCGGCGCTTGCCGTCCACCTCGCGCGCGGCGATGTGCGCGGCGACGAAGCGATCGCCGTCCAGTTCGATGTCCACCACTTCGGCGTCGTAGCGAACCTGCACGCCCAGACGCTCGGCGCTGCGGAAATAGGCGTTGACCAGCGCCTTGCCGCCGCCCATGAAGAACGCGTTGGTGCGGGCGGTATGCAGGGCGCCGGACAGCGAGGGCTGGAAGTGCACGCCGTGCCGGCGCATCCAGCTCCGGCAACGGGACGAGGCGCGGATGACCAGGCGCGCGAGTTTCTCGTTGGTCACCCCACCGGTGACCTTGAGCAGGTCCTGCCAGAACTCCTCTTCGGGATAAGCCTCGACCAGCACGTCCTGCGGGGCGTCATGCATGCAGCGCAGGTTGCGGGTGTGCTGCGAGTTGCCGCCGCGCCAGGCCTTGGGGGCGGCCTCCAGCAGCAGCACGCTGGCACCCGCCTCGCGCGCCATCAGGGCGGCACACAGGGCGGCGTTGCCACCGCCGATTACCAGTACATCGATCATCTTCGCTCCTCGGTCGCAACGGGCGTGGACGAGGAGCCCTTGCGCATGAGGAGAACGTAATGCCGGCCGCCGAGGCCAGAAAGGCGATCTGGCGCAGGGGGTCTTCAGTTTTGCTAAAGGCTTGGAGGGGCGTCAGCAGGTGCTATCGGCTATCCAGGCAGCCCCGGGCCACTGTTGCCCGGCAACCAGTTGGCGGGCCACGTCGATGATCACCCGCCGCGCTGCCAGGGCTGCCGGTGACAGCTCGTCGTCCGCCAGGCTGGCCAGCAGGTTGCGTCGGCCGACATGGGCGTCGCTGATCTGCGTCACATGAAGCCCCTCCTCCCCCTTTAGCGCCGCAGCGGCCCCTGGCTGGATGGTGGCGGCATGGCCGGCCCGCACGGCGTTCATCAGCACGGCCAGGCCGTCGACTTCCATGATGATGTTGGGCACCAGCCCGGAGCGTTCGAAGGCGGTCATCAGCGTCGAGCGCAAGCCGTGCTGGGCGGTGGGCATGACCAGCGGCAGCTGGCCGAGGTCGGCCAGTTGCACGCTGTTCGTCCGCGGGGCATTGGCCAGGGTTGGCGCGCTGATCACGAACAGTTGTTCGTCGAGCAGCGGCGTCACGCTCCAGCGTTTGCCGCCTTCGAGCTGGAACAGGATGGCGAGGTCGATCTGCCGGGCATTGAGCTGGGTGCCCAGGTGACCGGAGAGCATTTCCACCAGGTGCAACTGGATATCCGGGTAGCGTTCGCGCATGGCCTGGATGAGCGGCAGCGCCAGTACCGTCGCGGTGGTTGGCGGCAGTCCGACCGTGACGTAACCGCTCATGCGCCCGCGGTGGGCGGCCAGGACGGCATTGTCGGCCTGGCGCAGGCACAGCTGCGCGTGGTGCAGGAACGCCATGCCTGCCGGGGTCGGGGTGACGCCGGTGGCGGAGCGGTTGAGCAGGCGCGTGCACAGTTCGCTTTCCAGCTTGCCGATCTGCTGGCTGAGCGCCGAGACGCCCACCTCCAGTTCGAGGGCGGCCCGACCGAGGCTGCCGTGCTCGACGATCTTGACGAAGTAACGCAGTTGTCTGAGTTCCAACGGTGACGGTTCCCCGAAGAAGGCCATGGTCTGCTGTTCGCGGCCGAAACCCTGCGCTGCAGCCGTCGCCGGAATGAAGCCCAGCCGGGCGCCCTGGATGCGACGATATACCAGCCCGAGCGTGCGCATGACCACCCGGTTCAGTAGCGCATCGGCCTGGGCTGGCTTGAATCAGGCGCGGCACGACGTTCCGATGCGGTGCCTGCATTGTGAAGCTGCGCTAAAGAGTGAAAGGCGAAAAAGCGGGTTTTTCCCTTGATGGGCGGCGCCTAGGATGTCATCTCCCAAAATGGAGAAGAGAAACGATGCCTTCGAGCCGTGCCAACGTCCCCACTCCCGATGCCGCGCGCTACCTCAAGCGCCTGTGCAATCACTTCGCCCACAAGCTTCCGGTCGAACTGACCGAAGACCGCGGCGTACTGACCTTCGAATTCGGCACCTGCCGCCTGCACGCCACCGCAGAAGCGCTGCTGATGGACGCCGAGTCCGCTGATCTCCCAGGCCTTGAGCGCCTGCAGAACGTGGTGGTCAGCCACCTCGACCGTTTTGCCTGGAAAGAAGGCCAACTGCCGGTGAACTGGCAAGCCGCCTGATTCGTCGGACGAAAAAACGAAAAACCCGGCCACGGCCGGGTTTTTTGTTGCCTGGAAAAAGGCAGACCTCATCGGAACGTGGATGACCAGATTAAGTTTTCCGGTCACGGTGTAGTCAGATATATGGAAGTAAGTAGTGAATCGACCAGGCCAATAAGTTTCGTTGTTTTGATCGAATTTTGACCAATGGCGAAAGTCAATACTTTGAAACATCTTGTAACCGTGTGGCCACTTTTACCCCGAGTTATCCACACGATCAATGCGCAAAATCTGTACAGAACGCCCTTTCACCCGAAAAGCCGCCTGGTACGGCCAGCGCTCCACCGGCAATTCCCGCACGCCGGGCACCTCGCTGGGCATGCCGCTGCTGCTCTGCTCCAGGTTCGCCAGCGGGCGAACCTGCTCGACGATGTCCTGGATGGCGCGCAGCGCCTTCTCCGGGCCGATCAACACGACGTAATGGTCGTAGATGGCATCCAGGTCGGCGGCTGCCTTGTGCGTCCACTGTAGGCTCATGCCAGGCCCCACTTGGCTTCGATGACGGCGTGCTCCAGCAGATGGCCGGCATCGGCGTCCGCCACCCCTTCATCGATGGCCGCCACGTGCCAGCTCTGGCGCTCCAGGTACTGCGCCAGGGCTTGGCGCAGGTGATACGGCCGGTCCCGGTGGGTGGCGCGGGCCAACTGGTCCAGCGCTGCCACGAGGGCGTCATCGGCGCGAAATGAAACAACGGTGGTCACTTTTTGAGCAGTCTCGTTTACGCTGTATACAGTGTTTACATCGAAGACAAAAGTATACGTATCAGTGACTTAGCGTCAATGAACGAATGCGGAGGCACCGATGGGCGGAACCTGTGAAACGGCTACGGAGCAGACAGTCCGGGGCTTGCAGCGTGATGGCCATGCCTTGCTGCGGGGCATCGTCGCGGCACAACAGGTGGCGGAACTGCGTGCGGCCATCGATGCACTGCAGCCGCAGCACTGGGACTACGAAGGGCTGGTGGATCATTACAAGTGCGTGTTCAACCGCGACCCGCTGTGGTTGCCCTACCTCGATCCGACCGGTGTGATCGAGCCGGTGGAAGCGCTGCTGGGCGCGGATTGCCATGTGATCGGCCAGACCGCGTGGCGCTGCCATCCCGGCTTCATCGGGGCGGAGATGCACCTGGATTACCTGCCCATGGCGCTGCCGCCGGCGTGCCTGGACGATCCGTCCTTCGAGCTGCCGGCGTTCGTCTGCACGGCACAGCTGTACCTGAGCGACATCGACGAGTCGCTGTGCCCGACGCTGGTGATTCCCGGCAGCCACCGAGCGGGCAGAGCGCCGCGCGCGGACGAGGATCAATGGCGGGGCCAGGGGGCGGAGCCGGTGCTGTGCCAGGCTGGCGACGTACTGCTGCTGCGCAGCGAGCTGTGGCATGCGGGCAGCCGCAACACCAGCCAGCGCACGCGCTACCTGCTGCAGACGCATTACGGCCGGCGCATGGTCGCGCAGAAGTTTTCGCCCTATCTGCGCTGGGCACCCGCGCCAGAGACGCCTGCTGGGCGACCATGAAGCAGCGGAATACGATTGAGCGATCTCGCCACGGAGGAATGTCGATGAGTGATGTGCATACCGGAGGCTGCCATTGCGGCCAACTGCGCTACGCGTGCGATGCGCCACTGACGGACGTCGCCCATTGCCACTGTTCGATCTGCCGGCGCACCACCGGCGGCATCGTCACCACCTGGGTCACGGTGCCCCTGGCGAGTTTTCACTGGACCCACGGAACGCCGGCGCAGTACCGGTCTTCGCCTTCCTGCCTGCGCTATTTCTGCGGCAATTGCGGGGCGCAACTGGCGCTGTTCACCGACCACGCGCCGGATACGCTGGACCTGACCACGGCGACACTGGACGAGGTTGCCACGGTGGTGCCGGACCGACACATCTGGGTGAAAAGCCGGTTGCCGTGGATTCATCTGGACGAGCAACTGGACGAGGAGTGGGAGGAAAAGCTCTAGCCGTCGCGGTCGCTCCCTGGTTCGCGAGCAAGGACTAGGCGTCCCCCTCGGTCCTACGAAGAGCGGCACCGTAGCCCCCTGTAGGAGCGAGCTTGCTCGCGAACAGCCTTTCCGGAGGCTGTCAGGGCAGCTCCAGCCCGCCTGACGCCTTGTGCAACTCGCGCAAATGCGCGCCAATCTGTTTGGTGTTGGCCTCCAGCGCGGCCAGCTCGTCGCGGCGCTCGGCGGTGAGCAGGGCGCGCACCTCGCGGTCGAGGTTGTCGCTGAGCTGGCGCAGCCGCTGCTGGCGCTGCTGGGTCTGCTTCTCCAGAGTGGCGGTTTCCGGCGCCTGGGGCAGGCCGTAGCCGCCGTCGAGCAGCTCTGCCGGGCGGCTGAGGAAGCCGCTGTCGTCGAGGATCTGTTGCAGCGTCTTGCCGGCCGCCGCGAGGTCCGGCTTGCTCTGCATGGCGTCCGGATTGCTCAGGTACAGGCGCTTGAGTTCGTCCTGGGCCAGCAGCAGCTGGCGGCGCAGCGAGGCCTGCTCGAGCAGCAGCAGGGCGGCGCTGGAGCGCAGGTCGGCCTTGTCGAACCACGGGCGGCGCTCGACGGCGGGGAGTGCCAGCCAGTCCTCGACCTTGTCCTGCGGGACGTGCATGCGCTGCTTGAGCACGTCGAACATGGCCTGGTAGCGGTCGCGGAAGGAGTCGAAGCGATAGCCCAGGCGCAGGGCTTCCTTGGGGTTGTCCAGCACGCTGGCGTCGGCGATGCCCTTGTTCTCCAGCAGGCCCAGCACGCCGTAGGGAGTGATGCTGTCCATGGTCTGCAGGCTCTGCCGACCGATGCCGCTGCGCAGCAGCTTGAGCGTTTCCACCGCGCAATTGTTGGACAGGAAGTAGTAGTTGCCGTCGTAGCTCCAGTGGCTCTGCGCCGAGCGCTCCACCAGGCTGGCGACTTCCTCGCGACTGAGCTTGAGCGGGATCGACGCCAGGCTGCGCAGTTCGACCTTGGTGTACTCCTCGATCACTTGGGACAACGGCAGCACGAACAGCCGCGACGGGTAGGCGCCGGTCAGGCCGTCCCAGCTGGACAGTTGCAGGTCGCCGACGAAGGCGCGGTAGGAGAGCACCAGGTGCTGGTCCAGGTCCAGGCGGCAGGCCGGGCCGCGCGGGCGTCCGGGCGCGCAGACCACCAGGCGCAGCATGGTGTGGCCCCAGCGGCTGGCGATCTCGGTGTTGGCTTCGGCGATCAGGTAGTCGACCTCGTAGACGCGCTCCGGGTCGAGATAGCCCAGCGGCTGCCGGCCGAAGTCGCGGCCGGCATTGAGGTAGGCATAGCGGGGCGAGCATTCGTCATGCGGGCGCTCGCCGAAGCGCGCCGCGTAATAGCGGTACAGCGCCGGACGGCGACAGGCAAAGCTGCGGTCGAGCAGGAAGTACTCCATATTCACCGCAACATACTCGCGCGGATTGGTCAGCTCGTAGCGGTCCGGGCTGCGCAGCAGGAAGCGGTTGTGCTGCTCGCGCTCGCCGTGCTTGCCGGCATATTGCGGCCAGCCGGCCAGGTCGAGCAGGCGCGGGTCGTCGGAGAGCGTGAAGCGCCGGCCGGTCTGCCCGCGGCATTCATCCGGGGCGCCGACGCGGCCGAGGCTCTTGTCGCGCATCGTGCAGCGGCGGATCACCCGGCCCTCGTCGGCTTCCCAGAGGCGCGCGCGGTCGTAGAGGTGGGTCAGCTCATGCAGCAGGGTGGCCAGCAGTTCGCGGCGCAAGGTGCCGTGGGTGCGGCCGGTCTGCTCGGTGGCTGCGCTGCCGTCGGTGAGCGGGCCAAGATAGCGGGTATTCAGGGCGATGGCGCCGGGTCGCAGGGTGCGGCCCATGCCGTTGCTGGGCAGGTCGTCGCGCCATTGCACCTGGACGCTGCGGTCCAGGCGCTGCACGAAGCTGTCCGGCAGGGTGTGCAAGGCTTCGTCCAGCAGTTGCTGGCTGGCCTGGCGCTGGGCGGCGTCCAGGCCGTCGGCGTCTAGCTCCAGGCGGAGCGAGGCGTGGCTGCTGGCGGCGACGAGCAGTGCCAGGGCCGCCAGCCAGCGGCCAGCGCGGTGTCTCACAGAGCGAGAATGGCTTCGGCCAGGTCCTGGTCGGAGGCTTCGCGCGCCTGCGGCACCTGCTCGCGCAGCACCTTAAACGCGGCTTCCAGCTGGGCGCCGCGGATGGCGCCGTCGCTGCCGACGTAGCTGGCGGCATCGTCACGGGCTTCGCGGACGACCTTCATGTCACGCACGGAGGTGGTGGTGTCCGAGGTGAAGTCGATGCTGCGGGCGAAGGCGTTGGTGGTGATGTTGAACACGCGGACCACCGAGTGGGCCTGGGCGGTGGACGCGCAGGCGGCGAGCAGCAGGCCGAGGATCAGGGGGCTCTTGGAAAGCGAGCTGAGGCGCATGGATGTCTCCGAAAGGGCAGCGGGGGCTGCTCACGACTTTATTTGGCAAGAATGGCTTCGGCCAGTTCCCGATCGTTCGCCGCCATCGCCGGATATTCCTGGCGCAGCCAGCGTAGCGCGGCTTCGAGGCGGGCACCGCGCAGAGCGCCGTCGGTGGCCACGAACTGCGCCGCGTCATCGCGGGCGCCGCGCAGCAGCTTGTTGTCGAAGGGCGCGCTGGTGACCTGGCTGGTGGCGTAGCTGGTCGCAACCGGGAACTGGGTGGTCTGGTCGAACGCCCGGACGGGCAGGGAACAGGTCAGTAGCGGCAGCAGCAACAACAGGGTACGCATGGGCTCGGACGATCGGAAAAGCACAGCCGACAAGGCTAACGGAATGCGCGGAGGAGAGCCAGCGCAGAGCGCCGGGCGGAGCGCCCGGCGCGGTAGGGATGCAACGCGGAATCAGATGGTCAGGATGGCCTGGGCCAGTTGCTGATCGTTGGCGGCCAGGGTCGGCAGTTTGCTGCGGATGTGCGCCAGCGCGGCTTCCAGATGCGCACCGCGGATCTGACCCTGGCTGGCGACGAAGGTGGCAGCGTCGTCACGGGCTTCGAGCACGATCTTGTCGTCCTTGAAGGAGTTGCTCAGGTCCGAGGTGCCATCGGAGGTGGCGCCGGTGGCGCGCACCGACAGGTCGGTGGTGTAGACGAAGCTGGTGGCGTAGGCGCCAGTGGCGCAGCCGATCAGTGCGGCGGCAGCGATCAGGCGAAGACTGTTCTTCATGGAGCGGCTCCGGATAAGGCCAGACAAGGTGGCCGGGGCGGCCACTCTAACTGTGCTCAAGACTAGCCAAGACTGACCGGCGTCACCAGCTTTCAGCGCCAGAATGGTTTCGAGATTTCTCGCATGCGCTCGCTGGGGCTGATGCCCAGGTCTGCCAGTTGCAGGCTGGTGAGCTCGGCGAGCTGGCGGCGGGTGCGGGCGTTTCGCAGCCATTCGCCTACTACTGCGTGTAATCGGCGCAGCAGGGTGGCAGAGTGGGGTGTAGGCAGGTCGGGTGACAGTGCGCGTTCCATGGCGGGCCTCCTGGCGACCGTAGTGGACGGTCAGTACAGACTCGCACTGCACGACATGCTGTATCAGAGGCAGCAGAGGGATATTGAAGGGGTACAGCGAGGGAAAATGCAGAACTGTACCGGCGTGGTGGCGCGCGGCTGTTCTGTAACCAGCGAGGCGGGGAGGTGCAGGAATATGGTCGTTCAGAATGCCACAGGCCGCTCCAGATGAGCGGCCTCAGGCAAACTACCAGTACAGTTTAGGCGAGCCCGGAGAGATTGGCTCAGTTGTACTGTTGAATCAGCGCCAGAACGGCTTGTTCAGTTCGGCGTAACGCTGGGCTTCGCTGATGCCGGCGTCGGCCAGCAGGCGGGAGTCCAGGCGGGCCAGCTGACGGCGGCTTTCCATGCGGCGCTGCCACAGGCGAACGGTGCCGACGAGGCCACGGTGGGCGCTGGAGGTGCTACGGGTGGTGCTCAGAGCTGCGGAACCGAGGGTACGTTCCATGGTGGTCATCCTTCTCGCTTGTGGCGAGTAGTCAGTTGCTGAATGGATTGAGCATATGATCTGACTTTTTGGTCAGGGATGACAGGTACAGTTGATCTGTATTGTGGCTACTCACCCGATTGTAATTTTGAACTGTAATGGTCTTTTTCGGGGCGAACTGTATCGTTGCGCTCCATTCTGGTGCGCAATGCATGAGGATCTGAGGTTTTTCGGAGGGTGCCGGCCACGCTGGCCGCTGGGGAGCTGAACAGTTGAGGCGGGATAAAAATCTGTTCAGGAGTGTTTTTACGTGGTTTTTTTCCGGCTGTAAACCCTTGCGGGCCATTCATTGCTGAATGGCCCGCAAGGCAGCTGGAATCAGCTCGCTGCCAGCATGTGGCCGCGTTCTTCCAGGTTGATATGCCACTCCAGGGCTTCGCGCAGGATGTGCGGAGTATGGCCGCCGCGCTCGCAGGCGGCATCGAAGTAGCAATTCAGGGCGTCGCGGTAGGACGGGTGCACGCAGTTGTCGATGATCACCCGGGCGCGCTCGCGCGGCGCCAGGCCACGCAGGTCGGCCAGGCCGACTTCAGTGACGAGGATGTCCACGTCGTGCTCGGTGTGGTCGACGTGGCTGACCATCGGCACCACGCTGGAAATGTTGCCGCCCTTGGCGATGGACTTGGTGACGAAGATGGCCAGGTGTGCGTTGCGGGCGAAGTCGCCCGAGCCACCGATGCCGTTCATCATCTTCGTGCCGCCCACGTGGGTGGAGTTCACGTTGCCGTAGATGTCGAACTCCAGCGCGGTGTTGATGCCGATGATGCCCAGTCGACGGACGACTTCGGGGTGGTTGGAGATCTCCTGCGGACGCAGGACGAGTTTGTCCTTGTAGCGCTCCAGGTTGCCGAACACGTCGGCGTTGCGGCGGGTCGACAGGGTGATGGAGCTGCCCGAGGCGAAGCGCAGCTTGCCGGCGTCGATCAGGTCGAAGGTCGAGTCCTGGAGTACTTCGGAGTACATGGTCAGGTTCTCGAAGGGGGACTCGATCAGGCCGCACATCACGGCGTTGGCGATGCTGCCGATGCCGGCCTGCAGCGGGCCGAGGCTGTTGCTCATGCGGCCGGCTTCCACTTCACGCTTGAAGAAGTCGATCAGGTGGTTGGCGATGCCCTGGGTCTCGTCGTCCGGCGGTAGCACGGTGGACGGAGAGTCCGCCTGGTCGTTGACGACGATGGCGACGATCTTCTCCGGCGGGATCGAGATGGCAGTGCTGCCGATGCGGTCGTCGACCTTGGTCAGCGGGATCGGCGTGCGGGTCGGGCGGTACGTCGGGATGTAGATGTCGTGCAGGCCTTCCAGGTTGGGGTTGTGCGCGACGTTGATCTCGACGATGACCTGCTTGGCGAAGATCGCGAAGCTGGCGGAGTTGCCCACCGAGGTGGTCGGTACGATGTGGCCTTGCTCGGTGATCGCGACGGCTTCGATGACGGCGATGTCCGGCAGCTTGAGCTGGTGGTTGCGCAGCTGCTCGACGGTTTCGGAGAGGTGCTGGTCGATGAACATCACCTCGCCGGCGTTGATCGCCTTGCGCAGGGTGCTGTCGACCTGGAAGGGCATACGTCGGGCCAGCACGCCGGCTTCGGTGAGCTGCTTGTCGAGGTCGTTGCCCAGGCTCGCGCCGGTCATCAGGCTGATGCGCAGCGGCTCCTGCTTGGCGCGCTCGGCGAGGGCCTTGGGTACGGCCTTGGCTTCGCCGGCGCGGGTGAAGCCGCTCATGCCGACGGTCATGCCGTCCTTGATAAGGGCCGCGGCCTGGTCGGCAGTCATCACCTTGTCCAGCAGGGAGGACATACGCACGCGATCACGGAACATGGGAAAACCTCGGGGCAGTAGGAAGTGCGAGGCCGCCAGTCTAGGGACTCGGCGATTTTTGGCTCTTATACCAAGGTCGAAAAATCGTCCGGCGGGGGCCTCTTTACTACCAATGTCCAGCGGGTTTTCCATTGCGCAAAAGCAAGACACCGGCACGAGGCCGGTGTCTTGTGGACCAGTGGTCGTTTTTACTCGACTGCCTTGACCATGTCTTCGATGACTTTCTTGGCGTCGCCGAAGACCATCATGGTCTTGTCCAGGTAGAACAGTTCGTTGTCCAGGCCGGCGTAGCCGCTGGCCATCGAGCGCTTGTTGACGATCACGGTCTTGGCCTTGTAGGCCTCGAGGATCGGCATGCCGGCGATCGGCGACTTCGGATCGTTCTTCGCGGCCGGGTTCACCACGTCGTTGGCGCCCAGGACCAGTACCACGTCGGTCTGGCCGAACTCGGAGTTGATGTCTTCCATCTCGAACACCTGCTCGTAAGGCACTTCGGCCTCGGCCAGCAGGACGTTCATGTGGCCCGGCATACGGCCGGCAACCGGGTGGATGGCGAACTTCACGTTGACGCCGCGGTGGGTCAGCTTCTCCGCCAGCTCCATCAGCGCGTGCTGGGCACGGGCCACCGCCAGGCCGTAGCCGGGGACGATGATGACGCTGTCGGCGTTGGTCAGCAGGAAGGAGGCGTCGTCGGCCGAGCCGGATTTCACCGGGCGGGCTTCCTTGGCGCCCGCCGGGCCGCCAGCGTCGGCTTCGGCGCCGAAGCCACCGAGGATGACGTTGAAGAACGAGCGGTTCATCGCCTTGCACATGATGTAGGAGAGGATTGCGCCCGAGGAGCCGACCAGGGAGCCGGCGATGATCAGCATCGAGTTGTTCAGCGAGAAGCCGATACCTGCCGCGGCCCAGCCGGAGTAGGAGTTCAGCATCGACACCACCACCGGCATGTCCGCGCCGCCGATCGGGATGATGATCAGCACGCCGAGGATGAACGCCAGGGCCAGCATCACCACGAAGGCAGTCAGGTTGCCGGTGAACATGAACAGCAGGCCCAGGCCCAGGGTGGTCAGGCCCAGCACCAGGTTGAGCATGTGCTGGCCGGTGAACTGCACCGGGGCGCCCTGGAACAGGCGGAACTTGTACTTGCCCGACAGCTTGCCGAAGGCGATCACCGAACCGGAGAAGGTGATGGCGCCGATGGCTGCGCCGAGGAACAGTTCCAGGCGGTTACCGGTGGGGATGGTGTCGCCCAGGTTCTGCACGATGCCCAGCGACTGCGGCTCGACCACGGCGGCGATGGCGATGAACACGGCGGCCAGGCCGATCATGCTGTGCATGAAGGCGACCAGTTCCGGCATCTTGGTCATCTCGACGCGTTTGGCCATGATCGAACCGGCGGTGCCGCCGATCAGCAGGCCGACGATCACGTAGACGATGCCGGTGGTGGCGATTTCGCTGCTGATCTTGAACACCAGGCCGACGGTGGTCAGCACGGCGATCGCCATGCCGATCATGCCGAACAGGTTGCCGCGGCGCGACGTGGTCGGGTGCGACAGGCCCTTGAGTGCCTGGATGAAGCAGACCGAGGCGATGAGGTAGAGGAGGGTGACGAGGTTCATGCTCATGTCAGTGCTTCTCCGCCTTCGGCGCTTTCTTCTTGAACATTTCCAGCATGCGGCGGGTGACCAGGAAGCCACCGAACACATTCACGGCGGCCAGGGCCACGGCCAGGGTGCCCATGGCCTTGCCCAGCGGGGTGACGGTCAGGGCGGCGGCCAGCATGGCGCCGACGATCACGATCGCCGAGATGGCGTTGGTCACCGCCATCAGCGGGGTGTGCAGGGCAGGGGTGACGTTCCAGACCACGTGGTAGCCGACGTAGATCGCCAGCACGAAGATGATCAGGTTGTAGATGCCGTGGGAGATCAGCATGTCTTCCATAGTTTCTCACCGGTCTTCAGGGCCGGACGCGGGGTCCGGCGCGTTCTTATATAAGAAGGGCTCAGCCGTTCTTGCGCACGATCTGGCCGTCGCGGCACATCAGGCACGCGGCGACGATGTCGTCTTCCAGGTTCACCGTGAAGCCTTCGGCGGTCAGGGTGAGCTTTAGGAAGTCGAGCAGGTTGCGTGCGTAGAGTGCGGAGGCGTCCGCCGGCACCAGCGCGGCCAGGTTGCTCAGGCCGACGATGGTCACGCCGTGCTTGACCACGACCTGGTCGGCCTCGGTCAGCGGGCAGTTGCCGCCTTGCGATGCCGCGAGGTCGATGACCACCGAACCCGGCTTCATTTCGGCGACCGTCGCTTCATGCAGCAGGGTCGGCGCCTTGCGGCCCGGAATCAGCGCGGTGGTGATGACGATGTCAGACTGCTTGGCGCGCTCGTGCACGGCCTTGGCCTGGCGCTCCATCCACGAGGCCGGCATTGGGCGGGCGTAACCGCCCACGCCTTCGGCGCACTCGCGCTCTTCGTCGGTCTCGTAGGGCACGTCGACGAACTTGGCGCCCAGGGATTCGATCTGCTCCTTCACCGCCGGGCGCACGTCCGACGCCTCGATCACCGCGCCCAGGCGCTTGGCCGTGGCGATGGCCTGCAGGCCGGCGACGCCGGCACCGAGGATCAGCACGCGAGCGGCCTTAACGGTGCCGGCGGCGGTCATCAGCATGGGCATGAAGCGCGGGTAGTGATTGGCAGCGAGCATCACGGCCTTGTAGCCGGCGATGTTGGCCTGGGAGGAGAGCACGTCCAGGCTCTGCGCGCGGGAAGTACGCGGCGCGGCCTCGAGGGCGAAGGCGGTGACGCCGCGTTCGGCCATGCGGGCGATGTTCTCGTTGTTGAAGGGATTGAGCATGCCGATCAGCACGGTACCCGGCTTCATCTGCGCCAGCTCGCTTTCGCTGGGCGCGACAACCTTCAGCACGAGCTCTGCACCGAACGCATCGGCGGCAGTGCCGATCCTGGCGCCAACGGCCTCATAGGCGGCGTCCGGCTGGCTGGCGCTGACGCCTGCTCCGCTCTGGATGACGACCTGGTGGCCTTGCCCGATCAGTTTCTTGACCGTCTCCGGCGTTGCTGCGACCCGCGTCTCACCGGCTTGGGTCTCGAGGGGTACACCGATCTGCACTCGCAAATCTCCTGCGTGATCCTGGATTGTCCGGGCTACTGCGTTGGCGACCCGGGTTATCGAACTGGCAACGGTCTAATTGTTATTGTGTGACCGGGTGTGACCCGGCAGCCGCGGCATTGTGCAATCGAACCTGGAGGGCAGCAAGAAGTTCTGGAGTGGTACGAAGCGATAACTACAAGTCACGTTCAGACCCGCAGTTTTCCGGTCGCCACCCAGGCCGCGTGAGCCCTGGCGTTTAGCCTAATTGCCTATTGTGACCGGAAGGAAATGTCATCCTCGCCGTGAATGACCACCCATCAGAGGCTCCCCATGCCCGCCGAAAGGCCCAGTAATCCTGCAACAGGCTCAGGCATAGGTGTTAATTAATGTTTCTAATATGGAGTATGAGTCATTCCTGATGCCTGTCATTGCGTAGCAGATTTTTTACATTGACTACAGGGTCAGGAAAATCCGCAAAACGCTTCAAGGCCGCATGCGACGCGGGGCCAGGGGCGAGGGTGGCGGTGGGGCAGAGGGCTCGCCCTTGCAAGGAAGCGCGGCAATGGCGCAGAAAAAACAACGGCCACCGTTGTCGGGTGGCCGTCAGGGGTGAGACACGGTGTCGCGGATCAGGGGTTGGCGCCGATCACGCCGGGGAGTTGAGCGGCCAGCTTGTCGTTGTGCAGCGGGGCGCGGATGAAGCCGTGCTGGGTGTTGTCCGGGCCGATGATGACGAGATTGCCGCTGTGGTCGACGGTGTAGTTGGGCTTGCTGGTATCCGCCGGGATGTAGGGGATGCTCATGGCGTTGGCGAGCTTCTGCACGTTCTCTTCCGAGCCGGTGATGCCCTTGAAGCCGGCATTGAAGAAGCCGAGGTATTCCTTGATGCGCGGCGCGGTATCGCGGTGCGGGTCGACGCTGACGAACACCACCTGCAGGTTCTTCGCCACGTCCGGCGGCAGCTTGGTCTGCAGTTCGCGCAGTTGGGCCAGGGTGGTGGGGCAGACATCCGGGCAGAAGGTGTAGCCGAAGAACAGCAGGGACCATTTGTCCTTCAGGCTGGCGGTCTGGAACGGCTGGCCGTCCTGGTCGGTGAAGGTGAGGTCGGGGACGCTGCGGGTCTGCGGCAGGATGACGATGCCGGCGTCGAGCAGCACGGTCGGGTCGAGCTGGTGACGCTGGTTGAGCACCTTCTGCACGGTTAGGCCGAGGATCAGGGCGACGATGGCGACGAGGATGAAGACGGTCTTGTTGACTCGGGACATGGGGTTCTCGTGGGTCGGGACGTCTGGAATGAAGCAGAGATGTTCGCGAGCACGCTCGCTCCTACAGGGCGCCTGGTAGGAGCGAGCGTGCTCGCGGACCCTCAGTAGTTCAGGTGCAGCGGCAGGTAGTGGTCCACCAGCAGCGCGATGAACAGCAGGAACAGGTAGGCGATAGAGTACTTGAAGGTCCTGATCGCCGCATGGGGTCGGCTGCCGCAGTAGAGCGCCCAGGCCCAGTCGAGGAAGCGCGCACCAAGCGCCAGCGCGGCGAGCAGGTAGACCAGCCCGGCCATGTGGATGGCGAAGGGCATCAGGGTCACGGCGAACAGCACCAGGGTGTAGAGCAGGATGTGCAGCCTGGTGTAGTGCTCGCCGTGGGTCACCGGCAGCATCGGAATGTCGGCCTTGGCGTACTCGTCCTTGCGGTGTAGGCACAGCGCCCAGAAGTGCGGAGGGGTCCAGGCGAAGATGATCAGCACCAGCAGCAGCGGTTCGGCGGAGACCTGTCCGGTCACGGCGACCCAGCCCAGCAGCGGCGGGGCAGCGCCAGCGAGTCCGCCGATGACGATGTTCTGCGGCGTGGCGCGCTTGAGGAAGCCGGTGTAGAGCGCCGCGTAACCCAGCAGCGAAGCCAGGGTCAGCCAGGCCGTGAGCTCATTGGTGAACACCAGCAGCACTGCCATCCCGGCCACCGACAGCAGCATGGCGAAGCCCAGCGCGACGGGAGGCGAGACCCGTCCCTCGGCCAGCGGACGTTTGTGGGTGCGCGCCATGATCGAGTCGATGCGCCGGTCCACCACGTGGTTCACCGCCGCCGCGCCCCCGGCGCACAGGCCGATGCCGAGGTTGCCGAAGACCAGCACCTGCCAGGGCACGCCGGCCTTGGTCGCGAGCAGCATGCCGATCAGCGAGGTGATCAGCATGAGCAGCACGACCTTGGGTTTGGTCAGTTCGAGCAGGTCGCGCCAGCTGGCGTGGCTGGAAGTGCTGATGACGCTGGCCATGGGCATTTCTCCTGACGTCTTCTAGTGGGACCGGCGCGCCGCGGCGCCGGCCATCGAGCTCAAGCGTGCAGATTCATCCCTGCGAGGGGTAAGCCACCGGGCGCTCCAGGGCGTCCAGGGCCATCGGGCTGCTGGCGGGCAGTTCGACGTGTTTTGCCGCGGGTGCGCGCACCCGGTAGTTCACCAACACCAGCATCAGCAGCAGGAAGGCGCCGCCGCCGTTGTGCGCCACCGCCACCGGGAGCGGCAGGTGCAGCAGCACGTTGCTGATGCCCAGGCCGACCTGGAAGGACAGCCCCAGCAGCATCAGTGCGGTAATGCCGATCAGGCCATGGCGCTGGAGGTTCCAGGCCAGCAGCAGGATCACCGCGGTCACGCCCAGCGCGCCCATGCGGTGAGTCATGTGGATGGCCGTGCGGGCGTCGCTGTCGAGCTGGCCGCCCAGGTAGTTGGGGCCGATGTGCTGGGTGAGGTGGAAGCCGTTGGCGAAGTCCATGTCCGGCCACCACTGTCCATGGCACATCGGCAGGTCGATGCAGGCGACCGCCGCGTAGTTGCTGCTGACCCAGCCGCCGAGGGCGATCTGCCCGATCACCATCAGCAGCGCCAGTGCTGCCAGGGCGCGCAGCTTCGACGGCAGTTGCAGCGGGGCGAAGGCGCCGGACAGGCGCAGGCTGAGCAGGAACAGCAGCGACAGCGTGGTGAAGCCGCCGAGCAGGTGCGCAGTGACGACCTGCGGCCAGAGCTTGAGGGTGACCGTCCACATGCCGAACGCCGCCTGGGCGATCACCACCGCGAGCAGCAGCAGCGGCAGACGCAGCGGTTGGCCGTCGCGGCCGCGCCGCCGCAGCGCGTGCACCGCAAGCCCGAGGATCAGCAGGCCGAGGCTGCCGGCGAAGTAGCGATGGATCATCTCGTTCCAGCCCTTCTGCGCCTCCACCGGCGAGTCGGGGAAATGCATCTCGGCATGGGCCAGCTGCGCCTCGTTCAGCGGTACGTGGGCGAAGCCGTAGCAGCCGGGCCAGTCCGGGCAGCCGAGGCCGGCGTGGGTCAGGCGCGTGTAGGCGCCCAGCAGGATCACCACGAAGGCCAGCGCCGTGGCGAGCACGGCGAGGTAGAAGGCGGGTTTGCGTCTTGCCTGGATCATCCGTCGCTCCCGATCTTGTTGTTGTCGTGGGCTGGCGAGAAAGGCGTCAACCGATGTTCGACAGCTTGAGCAGCAACTGCAGGTCCTTGAGGATCGACTTGCCGTCGGCCTTGGCGTCGTAGCGCAGCACCAGGTTGCCGTGGGGGTCGACGATCCACAGCTGCGGCTGCGCGCCGGTGTGCTGGTTGGGCGCCAGGCCCAGGCGCTGCAGGCGCGGGTAGTCCTTGTCGAGCAGACCGGTGAAGTCGGCCGGCAGCGGCTTGGCGAAGGCGAGCACGTGTTCGGCGCGGCTGGCCTCGCGGCCCAGGCCGATGTTGATCTGGCGCGCCAGGTAGACCAGTTGCTGGCAGTCACTGGCGCAGGCGTCCGGCGCGGTCACCAGCAGTTGCCACCGGTCGCTGGCCTTGTCGTCCTGCACGCCGAGGTCCGCCGGCGTCTGCCCGGTGGCAATCAGGTCGCCGTGGTAGCTGCGGCCTTCCGGCACCCAGAACTGCAGTTTGTACATGGCGGTGGCGAGCAGCATCGGCCCCAGCACCATGCCGAGGATCAGCAGCAGTTGCACGCGGCCGCGGCGGCGGGCGGTGGAGTCAGGCAGGGTCATGGCGGTCATGGTCGAGGGTCTCCCGTGCGCGACGGATGCCGAGGTAGAGGTAGAGGGCGGACAGCGCGATGGCCAGGGCGAACCACTGCACGGCGTAGCCGACGTGGCGCTCCGGCGGCATGGCGACGATCGCCCAGTCGGTGTCGAAGGCGGCGTCGCCCGGCTCCAGGCGGATTTCCAGCGGGCTGCCTTCGCGGCCGAGCTGGTCCCACAGGAACGGCGCATCCACCTCGGTGATCAGCCGCGGCCAGCTGGCCAGAGGGGGGCTCTGACCGGGGGCGGACGGAACGTAGGTCCAGGCGTCCAGCAGCAGGTCGTGAGTGGGTGTCTCGATCTTCGGCGGCACGCGGCGATCGGGCCAGGGCACCCAGCCGCGATTGACCAGCAGCCACTGGTGGCCGACGCGGTCGAAGAAGGGTTGCAGCACCTCGACGCCGGCCTGGCCGTTGCGGGTGCGGTTGTCGAGCAGGGCGGTGTGTTCGGCGTCGAGCTGGCCTTGCAGGCGCACGCGCACGTAGCTGCGTGGCGGCTGGCGTTCGAGCTCGGCGATGCTGATCGGGTCCTGCTGGCGCTGCGCTTCGGCGGCGGCGAGCAGGGTGCGCTTTTCCGCGGCGCGGGATAGTTGCCAGAAGCCCAGGCCGATCAGCACCGGCAGCAGGGCGAGGACCACCAGGGTCGGCGCGATGCCGGGCCGGAAGGCGCGGGTGGCGCGGCCCGGACTGTGATCAGATGCGTGCTGGCTATACTGCAAGACATCCCCCTCAACCCCAGTCCCCTGCGGACAGGAGGCCGGTAGTGCTCAAAGCTGCGATCGTTCTGTTGTTGCTGGCGACCGTCGTCAGCCTGTTCAGTGGCCTGTTCTTCCTGGTCAAGGACGAGGGCCATGGTTCGCGGGTGGTCAACGCACTGACCGTGCGGGTCACCCTTGCCGCCCTGACACTCGCTCTCATCGCCTGGGGCTTCTTCAGCGGCCAACTCGGCAGCTCGGCCCCCTGGCATTTCTAGTTCCGCATTGCTCTTCGTAGGAGCGAGCTTGCTCGCGAATCTTTATCCCTGACGCAATGGCTTCAGGCGGTTCGCGAGCAAGCTCGCTCCTACAGGGTGAGCGCCCTCAAAGCACGTAAACGAAGATGAACAGCCCGATCCACACCACGTCGACGAAGTGCCAGTACCAGCTGGCCGCCTCGAAACCGAAGTGTTTGTCGGCGTCGAAATGCCCGCGGATGATGCGGATCAGCATGATGCTCAGCATGATCGCGCCGATGGTCACGTGGGCGCCGTGGAAGCCGGTGAGCATGAAGAAGGTCGCGCCGTAGATCCCCGAGCCCAGGGTCAGGCCCAGCTCGCTATAGGCCTCGTGGTACTCGTAGGCCTGCAGCACCAGGAAGCACGCGCCCAGCGCCACGGTCGCCGCCAGCCACAGCTTCAGCGGGCCGCGGTGGTTCTTCTTCAGCGCGTGGTGGGCGAAGGTCACGGTGAAGCTGGAGGTGACCAGCAGCAGGGTGTTGATCAGCGGCAGCTTCCACGGATCGATCACTTCCTTGGGCGGCGGGAACAGCTTGTTGTCCGGGTTGTTCAGCTGCGGCCAGCCGGTTTCGAACTGCGGCCAGAGCATGTGCGAGATGCCGTGGTGGCCCTCGCCGCCCAGCCACGGGTTGACGAAGTGGCGCACGTAGAACAGCGCGCCGAAGAAGGCGGCGAAGAACATCACTTCGGAGAAGATGAACCAGCTCATGCCCCAGCGGAAGGAGCGGTCCATCTGCGGGCTGTAGAGCCCGCCGCGGCTTTCCTTGATGACGTTGCCGAACCAGCCGAACAGCATGTACGCCAGGATCAGCCCGCCGGCGAAGAAGATCCAGGGGCCGTGGGAATGGTCCTTGCCGGCGCTCATGTCGTTCATCCAGGTGCCGACGCCGAACATCGTCACCAGCATGCCGATGGTGGCGATGATCGGCCACTTGCTCTGCGCGGGGACGTAATAGGGATCGTGGGTTGCCATCTCTCTTGTTCTCCTTTGCCCTTCAGCGCTCGTTACTGGCCACGGGTGGCTTGCGGGCAGTGATGTCGAACAGCGTGTAAGCCAGCGTCAGGTGACGCACATCCTTGGGCAGGTCGCGGTCGACGATGAAGCGCACCGGCATTTCGATGCGCTCGCCCGGCTGCAGCACCTGCTGGGTAAAGCAGAAGCATTCGGTCTTGTGGAAGTAGGTGGCCGCCACCGATGGCGCGATGCTCGGGATCGCCTGGGCGGTCATCGGCTTGTCGGTGGGGTTGCGGGCGACGAACAGCATCTGGTTCACCGCGCCCGGATGCACCACCAGTTGCTCGGCCTCGGGGTGGAACTCCCAGACCATGTCGATGTTGTTGTTGGCGACGAACTGGATCTTCACCTCGCGCGACTGATCGACCACCTGGCCGTCGCCCTGGTAGGCGCTGCCGGAGGTCTTGCCGTTGATGCCCAGTGCCTTGCACATCACGTCATACAGCGGCACCAGGGCGAAGCCGAAGGCGAACATGGCGACCACGGCAATGACCAGCCGGGTCACCAGCTTGCGCGTTTCGATGTTGCCGTCGCTCATGGGTCGGTTCCTCAACCTGTAGGAGCGAGCTTGCTCGCGAATCGCTTGATGCCTTGGGCTCCTGGGAGACCCGTTCGCGAGCAAGCTCGCTCCTACACGTTCGTGCTTACTTCACTTCCGGAGGCGTGGTGAAGGTGTGGTAGGGCGCCGGCGAGGGAATGGTCCATTCCAGGCCTTCCGCGCCGTCCCACGGTTTGGCCGGTGCCGGCTTGCCGCCTTTGATGCACTTGATGACGATGAACAGGAACAAGAGCTGCGTGGTGCCGAACATGAAGGCGCCGATGGACGAGACCATGTTGAAGTCGGCGAACTGCAGGTTGTAGTCCGGAATCCGCCGCGGCATGCCGGCCAGACCGACGAAGTGCATCGGGAAGAACGCCAGGTTCATGCCGATGAAGCTCATCCAGAAATGCAGCTTGCCCAGGGTCTCGTCGTACATGTGGCCGGTCCACTTCGGCAGCCAGTAGTAGGCCGAGGCGAAGATGCCGAAGATCGCGCCGGGCACCAGCACGTAGTGGAAGTGCGCCACCACGAAGTAGGTGTCCTGGTACTGGAAGTCCGCCGGGGCGATGGCCAGCATCAGGCCGGAGAAGCCGCCGATGGTGAACAGGATGACGAAGGCCACGGCGAACAGCATCGGCGTCTCGAAGGTCAGCGAGCCCTGCCACATGGTCGACGCCCAGTTGAACACCTTCACCCCGGTGGGCACGGCGATCAGCATCGTCGCGTACATGAAGAACAGCTCGCCCACCAGCGGGATGCCCACCACGAACATGTGGTGCGCCCATACCACGAAGGACAGGAAGGCGATCGAGGCGGTGGCGTAGACCATCGAGGTGTAGCCGAACAGCGGTTTGCGGCTGAAGGCCGGGATGATCGAGCTGACGGCACCGAACGCCGGCAGGATCATGATGTACACCTCGGGGTGGCCGAAGAACCAGAACACGTGCTGGAACAGCACCGGGTCGCCGCCGCCGGCCGCGCTGAAGAAGCTGGTGCCGAAGTGGATGTCCATCAGCATCATCGTCACGCACCCCGCCAGCACCGGCATCACCGCGATCAGCAGGAAGGCGGTGATCAGCCAGGTCCAGACGAACAGCGGCATCTTCATCAGCGTCATGCCCGGGGCGCGCAGGTTGAGGATGGTGGCGATCACGTTGATCGCGCCCATGATCGAACTCATGCCCATCAGGTGGATGGCGAAGATGAAGAAGGTCACGCTGTGCGGCGCGAAGGTGGTGGAGAGCGGCGCGTAGAAGGTCCAGCCGAAGTTCGGGCCGCCGCCAGGCATGAACAGGGTGCTCACCAGCAGGCCGAAGGCCGCCGGCAGCAGCCAGAAGCTGAAGTTGTTCATGCGCGGCAGGGCCATGTCCGGCGCGCCGATCATCAGCGGCACCATCCAGTTGGCCAGGCCGACGAAGGCCGGCATCACCGCGCCGAAGACCATCACCAGGCCGTGCATGGTGGTCATCTGGTTGAAGAACGCCGGCTCGACGATCTGCAGGCCCGGCTGGAACAGCTCGGCGCGGATCACCATGGCGAAGGAACCGCCGAGCAGGAAGGCGCAGAAACTGAACCACAGGTACAGCGTGCCGATGTCCTTGTGGTTGGTGGTCAGAACCCAGCGCATCAGGCCCTTGGCGGGGCCGTGGTGGTGGTCGCCGGCGTGAGAATGGTCGGGGTGATCGATCACGGTACTCATCGCGGCCTCCTTATTGTTGTTTCTGCTTGTAGGCGACCACCTCTTGCGGGGTCACCATGTCGCCGTCGTTGTTGCCCCAGGCGTTGCGCTCGTAGGTGATCACCGCGGCGATGTCGACCTCCGAGAGCTGCTTGCCGAAGGCCGCCATGGCCGTGCCCGGGACGCCGTTGAACACGGTCTCCAGGTGGTGCTCCTTGGGCCCGGTGACGATCTTCGAGCCCTTGAGCGCCGGGAACATCGGCGGCATGCCCTGGCCTTCAGGCTGGTGACAGGCGGCGCAGATGGTGTGGTAGACCTTGTCGCCGCGGGCGACCAGCTCTTCCTTCGTCCATTCCTTGCTGGTCAGCTCCTTGAGCTTGGCGGCCTCTTCCTTGCGCTCGGCCAGCCACTTGTCGAAGTCCGGCTTGGACTTCACATCCACCACGATGGGCATGAAGCCGTGGTCCTTGCCGCACAGTTCGGCGCACTGGCCGCGGTAGATGCCGGGCTGGTCGACCTTCGTCCAGGCCTCGTTGACGAAGCCGGGGATGGCGTCGCGCTTGACCGCGAAGGCCGGCACCCACCAGGAGTGGATCACGTCGCTGGAGGTGACCAGGAAGCGCACCTTGACCCCGGCCGGCAGCACCAGCGGGTTGTCCACCTCCAGCAGGTAGTGCTCGTCCTTGTCGGCCTTGTTGTGGATCTGGTCCTGCGGCGTGGCGAGGTTGGAGAAGAACTCCACGTCCTGGCCCAGGTACTTGTACTGCCACTTCCACTGGTAGCCGGTGACCTGCACGTCCAGCTCGGGCTCCGAGGTGTCGTACATGTGGATCAGCGTCTTGGTGGCCGGGACGGCCATCACCACCAGGATCAGGAAGGGAATGACGGTCCAGAGGATTTCCACCGTGGTGCTCTCGTGGAAATGCGCGGGCTGCTGCCCGGTGGACCGGCGGTGGACGATCATCGACCAGAACATCGCGCCGAAGACGACGATGCCGATGACCACGCAGATCCAGAAGATCGTCATGTGCAGATCGAAAACGTTACGGCTGACTTCCGTCGCACCGGGGGCCATGTTGACCGTCCAGGCGGCGTTTGCCTGACTGAAAGCCAAGAGCAAAAGGAAGCCCATCCAGACTCGTGGATGTCGCAGCATTCGGGTTCCCCTTATCGTTGTTTTTATCCCGCCGGCATAGCGCCCTGGCTGCAAACCCCATTGCAGAGGGTTCGAGCCTGAACAAGCCAACGGCCAAGGGAGTGACCGCCAAGACAACTTACTTTGACGTCGTACCTCGGCAGCACGCAGGGCAGGCCGGGTCCATCAGGTTTTCGGTGTGTCGAAGCGGAGTATAGCCAGGGGTTGCGACATAACAACGCAGAGTAAAAACCCTGTTTGAAAGACCGAAGTGCGATCTCAAAGCCACGGATGACGCGGGTTTGAGGTACCATGCTGGCGGTCTGATATGCCCCGTCGGCATAACCAGTTCATGAATATGACAATCGCGTCTTAGCTACGCCCGAGGTGCGGCTAAGGTGTTTCTTCACTTTCCAAACCCGCTGTCTTGGAGCTGTCATGAACACCGCTGCACTGCGTGAGCTGATCCGGAACGCCCATCTGCTCGAATCCCGCCACGGCCACCTTGCCCGCCTGATCCAGAGCCAACTGCAAAGCCTGCACAAAAGCATCGCCCTGGCCGGCGAGGACCCCAGCGGTACGCTGACACGCTTCGTCCATGCCTATATCGAGCAGGTGCCGGACTTCCTCGACGCCGCCAACGCGGTGGCCCGCGCCGCCGGCATCGAAGACCGCATCAAGCCGGTGCTCAAGCTCGCCGAGCAGTTCTTCCTCACTCCGCCCGCGCTGCTCGACGGCCACGATGGCCTGGATGCGCTGCTGGACGAGGCGTACCTCGCCCATCGCCTGGTGGAAGAGGTGAACGACCGCTACATTGCCCACTTCAACCAGCCGCTGATCCCGCTGGACACCACGGTGGCCAACCTGGTGGCGCACCAGCTGATCGGCGAGCCCTTCGCCAACCAGCTGGACGAGGCGGTGCACCACGCGGTCAACGGCATGCTCGACGACAGCACCTTCAGTGCCGAATCCGCCGTCAGCTACCGCGCACGCCTCAACGACCCGCAGGTGGTCATGGCCTGGCAGCAGTGGCCGTGCCTGTCGCGGCAGTTCGGCGTCGAGCTGGAACTGGGCCGCGACTGAGGCTCAGCCCGCGCCCTGCAACGCGCGCACCCGCCCCTCCACGCGGCGGCGCAGGCCGTTGCCCTCGATGGATAGCCGGCAGCCGCTGGCCGCGGCGCTGCGGCCCCAGTCTTCCAGCAGCTCCATGCAGGCGTGGTCGATGTAGCTCAGGTGCTGCAGCGGCACGCGCAGGTGCGTGCCCGGCTTCACCGACTGCAGCGCCTGGGACAGCGCCGGCACCTTGAGGAAGGTCGCCGCGCCCACCAGGCGCAGTTCGGCGCCGTCGCCGGTGTCGTCGTAGCGCAGGTTGATCTTCAGCCGGGCGGCCTTGAACACCAGTTTCAGCACCGTCAGCGCAAAGCCCAGCAGCACGCCGGTCAGCAGGTCGGTGGCGACGATGGCCAGCGCCGTTGCCGCGTGCACCAGCATTGGCATCCGGCCGTAGCGGCCCAGCGAGCGCAGCGCCTTCAGGTCCACCAGCTTGATGCCGGTGTAGACCAGCACGCCGGCCAGGCTGGCAATCGGGATCTGCCGCAGCAGCCCGCCCAGCAGCACGACGAACGCCAGCAGCCACAGGCCATGGAAGATCGCCGACGCGCGGCTGCGCGCGCCGGCCTGCACGTTGGCCGAGCTGCGCACGATCACCCCGGTCATCGGCAGCGCGCCGACCAGCCCGCAGAGCATGTTGCCCACGCCCTGGGCGCTCAGCTCGCGGTCCATGTCCGAGCGCGGGCCGTTGTGCATGCGGTCCACCGCGGCGGCCGAGAGCAGCGTTTCGGCACTGGCGATGAAGGCGACCACCACGGCGGCCAACAGCAGCGTCGGGTCGAGCAGGGCGGCCAGGTCGCCCGGGCGGACCCAGTCGATGGCGTCGCCGAGGTTCTGCGGCACGCTCACCCGCAGCACGTCCAGCTGCAGCGCGATGCTCGCCAGGGTCGCCAGGCTCACCCCGATCAGCGCGCCGGGCAGCATGCGCAGCCGGCTCGGCTTGAAGCGGTCCCACAGTGCCATGCAGGCCATGGTGCCCAGCCCGAGCAGCGCCGCATCGAAGCCGCTGGCTTCGGACAGCAGCGCGGAGGGGAACGCCAGCAGGTTATCCAGCCCGGACGCCTGCGGCTTGAGGTCGAGCATCACGTGCACCTGCGACAGCACGATGAGAATGCCGATGCCCGCGAGCATGCCGTACACCACCGCTGGCGAGGTGACGCGAAACCAGCAGCCCAGGCGCAGGCGTCCGGCCAGCAACTGCAATGCGCCGGCCAGCAGCAGGATCGGCCCGAGCATGGCCATGCCATGGGCGCGCACCAGTTCGAAGACGAGCACCGCAAGGCCCGCCGCCGGGCCGCTGACCTGTAGCGGGGAGCCGGCGAGGAAGCCGACCACCAGGCCGCCGATGATGCCGGTGACCAGGCCCTTGGCCGGCGGCATGCCCGAGGCGATGGCGATGCCCATGCACAGCGGCAGGGCGACGAGGAACACCACCACCGACGCGAGCAGGTCGCGCGGCAGCACGTGGCGCAGCTGGGAAAAAGCGGATGGAACAGAGTGGGAGGCCGACATGGCGCTGTTCTCCTTCGAGCATTTTTCGGGCGCGCGAATGCCCACGACGCTGGTCTCGACCGCATCGACACGCGCAATTCAAGGGATGGCGAACGCGGTGGGGCGTACGCCTCAGGCAGGGATCAAGTGAGGAACGGAGCGCGGCGTTTGTTCTGGCGGGCCGCCGCGCCCCGGGATTACTGCAACGGGTGGCTTACTGCGGGGAGTAGCGAGCGCGGGGCGTCGCGCTGGGCGTCGGGCCTTCGCCGTCGAGGGCGCGGAAGCGGCCTTCCTGGGCGTCGTAGGCCTTGATGGCGCTGGTCTCGATGTCATACACCCAGCCGTGGATGAACAGCTGGCCGGAAGCCAGGCGCGCAGCCACCGACGGGTGGGTCTTCAGGTGGTCCAGCTGGGCCACGACGTTTTCCTCGGTGAGCACGCCCAGGTGTTCCTGGGTGGCGCAACCGCAGGTCTGGGCGACCACGGTGCGGGCCACTTCGGCGTGGCGCAGCCAGGCTTTTACTGTCGGCATGCCTTCCAGGGTCTGCGGTGCCAGCACCGCCTTCATCGCGCCGCAGTCGGAGTGGCCGCAGACGATGATGTGCTGCACGCCCAGCGCCATGACGGCGAACTCGATGGCGGTGGATACGCCGCCGTTCATCTGGCCGTAGGGCGGCACCACGTTGCCGACGTTGCGGGTCACGAACAGGTCGCCCGGCGAGCTCTGGGTGATCAGCTCGGGAACGATGCGCGAGTCGGCGCAGGTAATGAACATGGCGCGCGGGTTCTGCGCGTGGGCCAGCTTCTTGAACAGCTCTTCCTGTTGCGGGAAGACCTCATGGCGGAACTGGCGGAAGCCCTCGACGATATGGCGCAGCGCCTCGTCAGCGGACTCGTGGGCGTGATCCTCACCGTGCGTTTTGTCGTTCATGTATCAGCCTCGAAGAATGACGAAGAATTTTCCCACGTCAGCCGACGCTCTCCCCAGGGAGAAAAGGCACAGGCGTGGGAAAAAATCTGTCGTGACCGGTTAGTCACTTTGTGTTCAAACCCTAGCCAACGAAGATTAAACCAAAATTAAAAAACCGCTCTGGAATGAGCTTTTGCACGATGTTTCACCGACATTCCACGATGATATCGGCAAGCTATCATGGCAAATCGATGTTGCGATGATGCTATCCCGCGGGTCGAAATATCATACAAGACAGCCGCGTGAAGGCTGTCAGAACAGGCTCATCTGACTGCGCGGTGGCGCGAAGGCCGTGCAGTCCAGGCCGAAATCGCCGCGCCGGTTCAGGCCCAGGCGGCGCAACGCGACCTCGAAGCGCTTGGCCAGCAGTTCGGCGAACGGGCCCTCGCCGCGGAAGCGGTGGCCGAAGCGGCTGTCGTAGATTTCCCCGCCGCGCACCTGGCGGATCAGGCTCATCACATGGCTCGCCCGTTGCGGGTAGTGCGCCGCCAGCCATTCCTCGAACAACGGCCCGACCTCCCGCGGCAGGCGCAGCATCATGTAGTTGGCGCTCTGCGCGCCGGCGTCGTGGGCGGCCTCGAGCAGCGCTTCCAGCTCGCGGTCGTTGACCATCGGGATCATCGGCGAGCACAGCACGCCCACCGGGATGCCGTGTTCGCGCATCACGCGAATCGCCCGCAAGCGTGCGGACGGTGCGGCGGCGCGGGGTTCGAGGATGCGTTTCAACTCGTCGTCCAGGGTGGTCAGGCTGATCATCACTGCCACCAGCCGGTGCTGCGCCAGTTCGGCCAGCAGGTCCAGGTCACGCAGGATCAGCGAACCCTTGGTGACGATGGTCACCGGGTGGCGGAAGCGCAGCAGTACCTCGAGTATCTGCCGGGTCAGCCGCTGCTGGCGCTCGATGGGCTGGTAGGGGTCGGTATTGGCCCCCAGGTTGATCGGCGCACAGACGTAGCCCTTGCGGCTCAACTCCTCTTCGAGCACCTCGGCGGCATTGGTCTTGGCGATCAGCCTGGTCTCGAAATCCAGCCCTGGCGACAGGTCCCAGTAGGCATGGCTGGGCCGCGCATAGCAGTAGATGCAGCCATGCTCGCAGCCCCGATAGGGGTTGATGGAGCGGTCGAAAGGCAGGTCCGGCGACTGGTTGCGCGAGATCACCGTCTTCGCCCGCTCCGTGCGGATTTCGGTCACCTGGGGCTTGGGTACCTCGTCGTACCAGTCGTTATCCACAGGCTCCGAGGTGGTTGGCGCGAAGCGGTTGTGCGGATTGCTGGCGGTGCCCCGGCCGCGGGGTGGAAGGGACGTGCTCATGTGGGAAGGCTCTGAAGAAATACTGTATATGAATACAGTAATCCACGGAGTTTTCCACAGCCAGCACTAACTGCTCAGCGGTGTGATTCGCCACTGTCTGTAGGAGCGAGCTTGCTCGCGAACAGTGCCAGCCGGCAGCTCCCGCGCGGGTCGGTTCGCGAGCAAGCTCGCTCCTACAGGGTGGAACCTACAGCAGCCGGGTGAACAGCCAGTACAGCCCGGCCGCCAGACCGATGGCTGCCGGCAGGGTCAGCACCCAGGCCAGCAGCATGTTGCGGATGGTCGGCCATTGCAGGCCGCTGCCGTTGGCGGCCATGGTGCCGGCCACGCCGGAGGAGAGCACCTGGGTCGTCGAGACCGGCAGGCCGAAGCCATCCGCCGCGCCGATGGTGAGCATGGCCACCAGTTGCGCCGAGGCGCCCTGTGCATAGGTCAGCGGCGTCTTGCCGATGCCCTCGCCCACCGTGGTGACGATGCGCCGCCAGCCCACCAGCGTGCCCAGGCCCAGCGCCAGCGCCACGGCGACCTTCACCCACACCGGGATGAAGCGGATGGTTCGGTCGGCTTCCGCCCGCAGCGCCTGCAGGCTGCTCCAGGTTTCCAGCTCGAAGCGCTGGCCGCTGCGGTCCAGCAGGCGGATGGTTTCCAGGCTGAGGTAGAGGTCGTTGCGCAGGTCTTTCACGTCCTCGGCGGGCACCTTGTCCAGCTGCCCGTAGCGTGCCAGGCGTACGCCGACATCGCCGATCACCCGGCCCAGCGATGGCAGCAGGTCCGGCCGCACCACCTCGTCGTCCTGGTAGCTCAGCAGCGCCGCGCGCGGGTCCGCGGCGGGGCTGCCGCCGCTGCGCTGCAGTTGCGCCTGGGCGGCATGGGTGAGGGCCAGCAACTGGCGGGTCTGTTCCGGCGAGTGCGCGCGATCCACCGCGAACGCCAGGGGAACGGTGGCGATCAGGATCAGCATGATCAGGCCGATGCCCTTCTGCCCGTCGTTGGAGCCATGGGCGAACGACACGCCGGTACAGGTCAGGATGAGGATCGCGCGAATCCACCGGGGCGGCGGCGTGCGGCCCTCCGGCGCGTGGAACAGCGCGCGGTTGCGGATGCTCGCGCTGGCGACCCGCAGCAGCACGAAGGCGGCGAAGAAGCCCACCACCGGCGAGAGGAACAGCGCATAGCCCACCGTCAACAGTTGCGACCAAGCGTTGCCGGACAGCCCGATGTGCCCGGCCATGGCGCCGTGGGCCAAGCCGATGCCGACGATGGAGCCGATCAGCGTGTGCGAGGAGGACACCGGCAAGCCCAGCCACCAGGTGCCGAGGTTCCACAGGATCGAGGCGATCAGCAGGGCGAAGATCATCGCCAGGCCCGCGCTGCTGTCCACCTTGAGCAGCAGGTCCAGCGGCAGCAGCGAGACGATGGCGAAGGCCACCGCGCCGCTGGAAAAGAGCACGCCGAGGAAATTCCACACCCCCGACCAGGCCACGGCAAAACGCGGCGGCAGGGCGTTGGTGTAGATCACCGTGGCCACCGCATTGGCGGTGTCGTGGAAGCCGTTGATGAACTCGAAGCCCAGGGCGATCAGCAGCGTGACCCCCAGTACCAGCATCGGCCAGCCCGGCTCCAGATGCGTGCCGCTGGCGCGGATGTCGTGCCCCAGCGCCGTGAAGGTGAACACCAGCGCAGCGGCCAGCAGCACGAAGAAGGTCAGTCGCCCCTTGAAGCCGTGGGTCTCGCGCAGCACGGGGCTGATGGGGAACTGCGTCAGGCGCGAGGCGCGCATCACCTCGAGCATGCCAAAGCGGTCAAGCACAGGAGGGCTTCCTTGGGGTCAATGGCGGCATCGGGCGGATTCCTTGCGGCGATGCCCTACAGACTAGCCGGCCATGGAGATCATGGGTTCATCGGGCGAGTGGGGGCAGGGACGAGTCCTGCCGATGGGCAGTGGCCTTCCTTGCGCGCAGTTTCGGAACTCGCGGCTCGGCGCCGTACCAGCTTCGATGGCTCAGCGCCGGTCCTGCGCCGCGCTATACACCTCGCCACGTTCGCGTTTGCCAACCGCAACGACGGCAATCACCACGCGCTCATCCTCGACGCGATAGACCAGACGGTAGCCTGCCGAGCGCAGCTTGATCTTGTAGTGGTCCGCCAGCCCGTGCAGGGCGTCGGCCGGTACGCGAGGTTCTTCCAGGCGCTCGGCGAGTTTGCGTTTGAATTGCTCCCGCACCGTATGGCCCAGCTTGCGCCACTCCTTCAGCGCGGCGGGGAGAAACTCCAGCTCATAGGTCATCGAGCGATACCGGGATGCCTTTTTCTCCCAGTCGCGAGCGGGCGATTTCCGCCAGCTCCAGGTCTTCCAGGCGCTCCAGGATCGACTCGAACAGCTCCGCCGGCACCATGTAGCCCATCACCTTGTTGTGGTTGAGCACCGCCACCGGCTCGCCACCGGATTCCGCCAGCACGGCGGAGGGGTTCTTCTTCAGTTCCGAGACGCTGACGGCCGTACTGGCAAGTAGATTCTGCATGGAAAAAGCTCCAAATAATGTCCGGAATTCTGGTCATTATAGGGGCCGCCGGCAAGAGCGAATCGGCGGAAACAGAAATGCCCCGGCAAGCCGGGGCATTTTCCGTGCGTCACCCGGGCGTTATTCCTGCGGCTTCTTCAGTTTCGGATTGGGGAAGAACTGCACCCCCTGCACCTTCGGGTCCTTGGGCTTGTCCAGGGCGCTGGTGTTAACGCGGGTGGACAGTTCCTTGGGCACCGACTGGCCCTGGGCGTTGAGCGTGTCGGCGTAGCCGCAGGCGACGCATTCGCGGTGCGGTACGCCGTCGACGTCCCACATCACGATCTTGTCCTGCTCGCTGCACGCCGGGCAGACGGCCCCGGCGATGAAGCGCTTCTTCACCTCGCTCATCAGGCGGCCTCCTCGGTCAGGCCCGAGTGGCGCAGCAGGGCGTCGATGGACGGCTCGCGGCCACGGAAAGCCACGAACAGCGCCATCGGCTCCTGGGAGCCGCCCTTGGCCAGGATCGCCTCGCGGAAAGCCGCGCCGGTCGCCGGGTTGAGCACGCCTTCTTCCTCGAAGCGGGAGAACGCGTCGGCGGACAGCACCTCGGCCCACTTGTAGCTGTAGTAACCGGCCGCGTAACCGCCGGCGAAGATGTGCGCGAAGCTGTTGGCGAAGCGGTTGTACGCCGGCGGGCGCATCACCGCGACTTCATCGCGGATCGCCTCGATCACGTCGAGCACGCTGCGGCCGTCGCCGTGGGTGGCGTGCAGCTCGAAGTCGAACAGCGAGAATTCCAGCTGGCGCACCATCATCAGGCCGGACTGGAAGTTCTTCGCGGCGAGCATCTTCTCCAGCAGGTCCTGGGGCAGCGCCGCGCCGGTCTCGTAGTGGCCGGAGATCAACGCCAGGCCCTCGGGCTCCCAGCACCAGTTCTCCATGAACTGGCTCGGCAGCTCCACCGCGTCCCAGGCCACGCCGTTGATGCCCGAGGCGCCGGCGTGCTCGACGCGGGTCAGCAGGTGGTGCAGGCCGTGGCCGAATTCGTGGAACAGCGTGGTGACTTCATCGTGGGTCAGCAGCGCCGGCTTGCCACCGACCGCCGGGGTGAAGTTGCACACCAGGTACGCCACCGGCGATTGCAGCTCGCCACCGGCGGTGCGGCGACGGTCGCGGGCGCCGTCCATCCACGCGCCGCCGCGCTTGTTGGCGCGGGCGTAGAGGTCGAAATAGAAGCGGCCGACGTGCTGGCCGTTTTCCTCGATCTCAAACAGGCGCACGTCCGGGTGCCAGCGCTCGAAGTCGCTCAGCTCGCGGATCTGGATGCCGTAGAGCTTCTGCACGATGGCGAACAGGCCGGAGAGCACCTTGTCGATCGGGAAGTATTCGCGCAGGGCTTCCTGGGACACGCTGTAGCGCGCTTCGCGCAGCTTCTCGCCGAAGTAGCTGGCATCCCAGCTGGACAGGTTCGGACAACCCTGCTCGGCCGCGTAGGCCTTGAGCTGCGCAAGGTCCTGGGCGGCGAAGGGCTTGCTGCGCACGGCCAGGTCGCGCAGGAAGTGCAGGACCTGCTCGGGGGTCTCGGCCATCTTGGTGGCCAGGGACAGCTCGGCGAAGTTGGCAAAGCCCAGCAGGCGCGACAGTTCCTGGCGCAGGTCGAGGATTTCCTGCATCACCGGGCCGTTGTCGTTCTGCCCGGCGTTCGGGCCCTGGTCGGAGGCGCGGGTGCAGTACGCGGCGTAGACCTCTTCGCGCAGGGCGCGGTCTTCGGCATAGGTCATCACCGCATAGTAGCTGGGGAATTCCAGGGTGATCAGCCAGCCGTCCAGCTCCTTGGCCTGGGCGGCCTGCTGCATCTGCGCCTTGGCCGATTCGGTGAGGCCGGCCAGCGCCGCTTCGTCGGTGATGTGCTTGGTCCAGGCCTGGGTGGCGTCCAGCAACTGGTTGGAGAAGCGGCTGCCCAACTCGGACAGGCGCGTCTGGATCTCGGCGTAGCGCTGCTGCTGCTCAGCCGGCAGGTCGATACCCGACAGGCGGAAGTCGCGCAGGGCGTGTTCGAGGATGGTCTTCTGCGCCACGTCGAAGTCCTTCGACTCGGGGCTTCCGGCCAGCGCCTCGTAGGCCTTGAACAGCTCGCGGTTCTGGCCCAGTTCGGTCCAGTAGGCGGACAGCAGCGGCAGGCAGCCTTCGTAGGCCTCGCGCAGCTCGGCGCTGTTGCACACCGCGTTGAGGTGGCTGACCGGGCTCCAGGCCTTGCCCAGGCGGTCATGCAGTTCGTCCATGCTCAGCACCAGGCCGGCCCAGGTCGGGGTGCCGTTCTGCTGGGCGAGGATGCGCGCGATGGCGGCGCGGTTGTCGGCGAGGATCTGCTCGATGGCCGGCTTCACGTGCTCGGGGCGAATGGAGGAGAAGGGCGGCAGGTCGTAGCTCTGCAGAAGGGGATTCGCGCTCACGGTGGCACCTTGGCTGAAGAAACACCCGGCCATCTTAAATACAATCGGCGTCAACCGCAGCTTGAGGACGACTATCGTGACGATTCGAACCTATCAGGGCAAAACGCCATCCCTCGGCGAGCGCGTCTTCGTCGACGCCAGCGCCGTGGTCATCGGCGACGTGGAGATCGGCGCGGACAGCTCGGTGTGGCCGCTGGTGGTGATCCGCGGCGACATGCACCGCATCCGCATCGGCGCGCGCACCAGCGTGCAGGACGGCAGCGTGCTGCACATCACCCACGCCGGCCCCTTCAACCCGGACGGCTTCCCGCTGACCATCGGCGACGAGGTGACCATCGGCCACAAGGTGCTGCTGCACGGCTGCACCATCGGCAGCCGCATCCTGGTGGGCATGGGCTCCATCGTCATGGATGGCGCGGTGATCGAGGACGAAGTGATCCTCGGCGCCGGCAGCCTGGTGCCGCCGGGCAAGACACTGGAGAGCGGCTTCCTCTACGTCGGCAGCCCGGTGAAGAAGGCCCGGCCGCTGACCGACAAGGAGCGCGCGTTCTTCAGCTATACCGCGGGGAACTACGTGAAGCTGAAGGACCAGCACCTCGCCGAGGGTTACGCGGGCTGAGTAAGTCCGCCTTTTCGGGCGGTTCGCGAGCAAGCTCGCTCCTACGAAAAGCGGGCATATCCCTGTAGGAGCGAGCTTGCTCGCGAACCATCACCTCCACCGATGTCCGATGGCGGATAACGCTAGAGGCGTTATGCGCCCTACATCGAGGCCGGCCCGCCAGACGGCCTGCCGTGCCGAACCTCGCGCCCTATACTGAGCCGAGGTGACCGGACGCCAGCGCGTGCCCGGCCGGGTTCAGCAGCGGGCGGCCCGCCACAGCGGCGCCGCCGAGCCGGCGAGCGGCCATGAACAGTCTGTGCTCTCCCAGCGCCACCGCTTCGCCCTGGCGGAGTGGTGGTGTCATTGCCCTGCTCCTGTTGGCGCTGGGCGGCTGCGCCCATCACCCGGCCCAGCCCGCCGCCCCCCTCACCGAAGCCACCTGGCACCAGGTCGACGCCGATATCGGCGCCGCGTCGCTGGCCGCCACCTCCCAGGCCCGCGCCTACGCCGAAGAGGCCATGCAGCAGTGGATGGACCTGGTCTACCAGCGCACCGACGAGAAATTCATCCCCTGGTTCTCCAGCTACTGGACCCAGGAATGGCTGAGCATGAAGGTCGCCTGGTACAAGATGGGTGCCCATGGCGACCTCGATCCCACGGTCGACAAGCTGGCTGCCTACCTGCAGGAGCAATACCGCAAGCAGGTGCTGGTTCCGGTGGCCAAACAGGTCGACCCAGACGCGGTGATGGAAAAGGCCACCCGACACTACATCGAGTTGCTGAGCGTGGCGGTGAAGGCAATCCCCCAGCGTCGCGGCATCCCGCAGAAGGCCTTCGACGAACACCTGATGGGCATCCCGGCGATTGCCCTCGGCCCGCCCGCCAGCCGCGATGCGTCGCTCTACGACGTGGTGTACGCCAGGGACATCGGCAAGCTGCCGGCCTTCGCCGCGCTGATGCAGGACATCCGCACGGCGGCGGGCAAGGCGGGCGCCGGCACCAAGGTCAGCGGCGTGTCACCGGTGGCGCAGCGCACCAGCGCCAAGCTCGTCCACGAGTTGCGCAACCGCAGCATCGCCGGCGTGGTGGCGAGCGCGGCGGGCAAGGTCGCCGGCTCGGTGATCTCGGTGGCCTTCACGCTGTTCAGCATGGCCGGCAACGACCACGAGCGGCCCGAGGTGGAAACCCAGCTGCGCAAGGAGATCAACGCCGCCTTCGATGAACAGTGGCTGGCGCTGATGCGTGACCCCGAAGGTGGGGTCATGGCCGGCGTCGACCACCTCGGCGCCCGCGTGCAGCAGAGCCTCACCGGCCGCCTGGCGCAGCCGCAGGACGAACCCGAGGAGGATGAAGTCCGCACCTTTGGCGCCGGCGAGGCCGAGCCGGTCAGCGCCAGCGGCGGATTCCGCGTGCTCCGGCAGGGACAGGGCTCGGCGCCCTGAGCCGGTCATTCGGCGACTCGTGTTTCGCGCCCGCTGCCGGGGGGCGTATCCTTCCCGCCCGACTTTCGCGGCCGGACGCTGACCCCATGCACTACCAGAACATCCTCTTCGACCTCGACGGCACCCTCACCGACCCACGCGAGGGCATCACCCGTTCGATCCAGTACGCCCTTGCCCAGCTGGGTATCGACGAACCCGACCTGCGCCAGCTCGAACACTTCATCGGCCCGCCGCTGCTGCAGTGCTTCATGAGCACCTACGACTTCGACGAGGCGCGCGCCTGGGAAGCGGTGAACCACTACCGCGTGCGCTTCAAGGACACCGGCTTGTACGAGAACAAGGTGTTCGACGGGGTTGCCGAGCTGCTGCATTTGCTCGGCGACCAGGGTCGCACGCTGTACATCTGCACCAGCAAGCCGACGGTGTTCGCCGCGGAAATCGCCCGCCACTTCGACTTCGCCCGGCACTTCAAGGTGATCTACGGCAGCGAGCTGGATGGCACGCGCACCAACAAGGTCGAGCTGATCGAGCACCTGCTGGGCATCGAACAGCTCGATCCTGCGCAGACGCTGATGATCGGCGACCGCAAGCACGACCTGATCGGTGCGCACCGCAATGGGCTGTCCGCGGCGGGTGTCGGCTATGGCTTCGGCAGCCGCGACGAGCTGATGGCGGAACGACCGGCGCACTACTTCGCGAGCCTGGACGAGCTGCGCGCGGCGTTTGCCTGACGCTCGTCGACTGGGATGGGTTCGCGAGCAAGCTCGCTCCTACAGGGTGCGTGCGCTCTTCGTAGGAGCGAGCTTGCTCGCGAACCTGACAGCGTACACCCTCATCCCACAACCGCAGGGCGCATAACGCGCCAGCGTTATCCGCCGTCATGGCATCGGCGGATAACCCGTTCCGGGTTATGCGCCCTACGAGCTCCCTCCGGGAGAGGGTAGGGGTGAGGGGCTCTTGATCTTGTAGGAGCGGATTCATCCGCGAACCGGCCGACAGGCCGGTGCCCGTTGGATGGCAATCGCGGACGGAGTCCGCTCCTACGCAGCGGGGCAAACCGCGTGGCGAATCAGCCGCGCAACCACTCCGCCAGCCGCCCCAGCATGTCATCGCACCGGGCCAACTGCTCCAGGCTGACGAACTCGTCCGGCTTGTGGCCCTGGTCCATGCTGCCCGGGCCGCAGACCACGGTGGGAATGCCGGCCTGGTGGAACAGCCCGCCCTCGGTGCCATAGGCGACGGTGGTGAAATCCCGCGAACCGGTGAGCTGCGCGATCAGCTCGGCCGCCTGGGTCTGCTGGTCGGTCACCAGTGCCGGGTAGGCGGAAATCTCGCTGAAGCGGATATCCGTCTCGGCTTTTACCGCACGCATCTTCGGTAGCAGCTCGGCTTCGGCGAAGGCGCGCAGGTCCTCGGCGACCTGTTGCGGGTCGTCGCTGGGCAGCGCGCGCACTTCGAAATCGAACTGGCATTCGGCGGGCACGATGTTCAGTGCGCGGCCGCCGCTGATCACGCCGGTCTGCACGGTGGAGTAGGGCGGGTCGAAGCGCGGGTCATGGCGCTCGGGAGCGGCCAGGCGGGTGCCGATCTCGCCGAGGCGGCCGATCAGCTTCGCCGCGTATTCGATGGCATTCACCCCCTGCGGCGCATAGGCCGAGTGGCACGGCGCGCCGTGCACCTGGCAGCGCATGGCGAGCTTGCCCTTGTGGCCAAGCACCGGCTTCAGCTCGGTGGGTTCGCCGATGATGCACAGGATCGGCTTGTGCTCGCGGTGCTCCAGCGCGGCGAGCAGCGAACGCACGCCCAGGCAGCCGACTTCCTCGTCGTAGGAGAAGGCCAGGTGCACCGGCAGGCGCAGCGGCTGGGCGAGGAACGCCGGCACCGCCGCCAGCACGCAGGCGATGTAGCCCTTCATGTCCGCCGTGCCACGGCCGTAGAGGCGGCCGTCGCGTTCGGTCAGTTCGAACGGCGGCACCGTCCACGGCTGGCCGTCGGTGGGCACCACGTCGGTGTGGCCGGACAGGCACACGCCGCCGCGATCCTGCGGACCGAGCGTGGCGTAGAGATTGGCCTTGCCGCCCTCGGCATCGTGGAACAGCTCGCAGGCTACGCCGAAGCCTGCGAGGTAGTCGCGGATGTAGTGGATCAGCGCCAGGTTGGAGTGGCGGCTGACGGTGTTGAAGGCGATCAGGTCGGCGAGGATGTCACGGCTGGTGGGCATGGTTGGGTCCTGCGTTTTTGCTCTTTGTAGGAGCGAGCTTGCTCGCGAACAAACCCCGCTGCAGGGCCGGGGTTCGCGAGCAAGCTCGCTCCTACAGGTACGTGGTCTTACTCGTCCCCCGGCACACCGTAGCTCGGCGCCTTGGTCGGGTCGAGGGCGCGCACCAGGTAGTCCTCCAGTTGCGGCTTGTAGGCCACCCAGAGTTTCTCCAGCTCATCGATGGGCGCTTCGTCCGCCCAGTCGACGCGCAGGTCGACGATCGGCCAGACCAAGTCGCCGACCACCTTCAGCGCCGCCGAATGCACCGGGCCGGCTTCGCCACCGGCGGCCATCGCCGCCTGCATCGCCGCCAGCAGGCGTTCGGCCAGGCATCCGTTGGCGCTCTCGAAGGCCTGGGTCATGGCTTCGATCACCGCCGTGGAGGAGAGCAGGTTGCCTGCTGCCACGCAGTTCTCACCCGCCACGGCGTTGTGCACGCCCAGCGCTTCGCTGCCGGTGAACAGCGCGACCTTGCCGTGCTGGTCGATCACCGTCACCTGGCGGTACTGGCTGTAGCCGTTGCTGGAGAGTGCCTGGTCCAGCGCCGCGCCCGGCTCCAGGCCGGCTTCGAGCCGGTCGAGGATCTGCGGGCCAAGGGCCGGCAGGGTGATGTTCTGCGTAGCCACCGCGCCGACGCCGGCGCGTACCCAGGGGCAGCGGGCGCCCACGGCGATGCTCGAGGAGCTGATGGCGATACCCAGCTGGCCGGTTTCGGCGCAGCGGCCGACGATGGAGAAGGTCATGGTGGCTCCTTGCTTGTTCTGGTAGCTAAAACGACAAAGGGCGATGCGGAAAATCCGCATCGCCTGCACGCTTGAAAGCGTTACGAGCGACAGCCAGGCAAGGCGGGGTTGGGCGAGAAAAGCGGAGTTTGCTGTAGCAAATGAGCATTTTCTCGACCGACCCCAACGCAGCGTGGCCTAGCGCAGTAGCTTTCAGTCCGGAATGACCGCGATGACGTCGATTTCCATCAACCACTGCGGCTGGCCGAGGGCCGAGACCACCAGGCCGGTGGAGATCGGGAACACGCCCTTCAGCCACTTGCCCACTTCCTGGTACACCGGCTCGCGGTAGCGCGGGTCGATCAGGTAGGTGGTGGTCTTGACGATGTGCGACAGGTCGCTGCCGGCTTCTTCCAGCAGTTGCTTGACGTTCTTCATCGCCTGTTCGGCCTGGGCACGCGGGTCACCGAGGCCCACCAGGTTGCCTTCGAAGTCGGTGCCGACCTGGCCGCGCACGTACACGGTGTTGCCGGCGCGCACGGCCTGGCAGAGGTCGTTGTCCAGGGACTGGTTCGGGTAGGTGTCCTTGGTGTTGAACATGCGGATGCGAGTGTGGGTAGGCATCTCTTACTCCCAGGAAGCGGCTTTCTGAACGGAGGCTTCGCGCTGCGAAGCGTCCTGGTATTCGACATAACGGCGTTGGGTGGCGATGTGCCCGGCCACGTGCTTGGCGTCGTGCCACACGCCCCAGATGAACGAGGAGCCACGGCGCGACAGCCACGGCAGGCCGACGAAGTACACGCCCGGCTCGCGGGAGACGCCGCGCTGGTGCTTGGGCTTGCCCTTGTCGTCGAAGGCGTCCACCTGCAGCCAGTTGAAGTCCACGGCGTAGCCGGTGGCCCAGATGATCGAGGTGATGCCGGCCTCGGCGAGGTCCAGCTGGCGGATCGGGTGACGGATGCACTCGGCGTCCGGGTAGACCTTGCGGGCCTCCGGCTCAAGCGGCAGGTCCAGGCCGTTGCGCTCGATGTAGGCGTCGGCGGCGTCCAGCAGGCCAAGGTAGTTGTCGTCGCCGGCCTTCAGGTTGGCCACCAGGTCGTCCTGGAAGGTCACCTTGCCGCCTTCGAAGGACTGGGTCAGGCCGGTCAGGGTGATGCCCTCGTTGGCCAGGCGGCGGAAGTCGATGGTCTCGCCGCCACGGGCACCGCTCACGGCGATGGTCACGTGCTCGCGGCCCGGCTGCACTTCCTCGGCGTCCCACAGGCCGAGCACGCCCAGCCACCAGACGAAGTCGCGGTTGCGGTAGGAGCGCGGCGGACGGTCATGGGCGCCCACGGAGAGGTAGGTCTTCTTGCCGGCGCGGTTCAGCTCGTCGGCGATCTGCACGCCGGAGGAGCCGGCACCGATCACCAGCACCGCGCCCTCGGGCAGTTGCTGCGGGTTGAAGTACTTGGCCGAGTGGATCTGGTACAGGCCTTCGTCCTTCGGTGCGATGGCCGGGATCACCGGGCGCTGGAACGGGCCGGTGGCGGAGACGATGCGCAGGGCCTGCAGCGTGCCCTCGGAGGTTTCCACGGAAAAGCCGGGGCGGCCTTCGTTGCGGGTGACCTTCTTCACTTCCACGCCGGTGCGGATCGGCGCGTTGAACTGCTTGGCGTAGGCGACGAAGTAATCGGCGACCTGCTCCTTGTGCGGGAAGTCGTCCGGGCCGACGGGGAATTCCATGTTCGGGAATCGGTCATGCCAGGCCGGGCCGTTGGCGACCAGCGAGTCCCAGCGGCCGGTGCGCCAGGCTTCGGCGATGCGGCTTTTTTCCAGCACGAGGTGCGGCACGCCCTGCAGGGTCAGGTGCTCGCTCATGGCCACGCCGGCTTGTCCGGCGCCAACGACCAGCGTGTCGATTTCCAGGTTATCAAGCGACTTCTTGCCGAAGGCGCCTGGATTCAGGTCGGTCATGGCTTGCTTCCTCAGACTCTGATCACGTTTGTTCTTGTTGCGGCTAGCGATGAGGTGTTGGCCGCATTCTGTTCAGAGGCTGGGAATAGCGAAATTATGTTTTTTGTAGTCGCAGGCTAGGGAAAAGCTGCACCCACGCAGACCCCGCGGCCCGCGGGCTGCAGAGGTGGGGGTATAGGATTTTTGGTGGCTGGGGCGACAAATTGGATAGGCTGACATTGCCTTGTGCGCTTCGTGGCGGGATGAATTTGAGCGCAGGAGCAATTGTCTTCTTCTGGGCGAGCCCGTGCTGATGCATCCACTCACCCCAGCCCTCGGCTTTGGCGTCCTGCGTCGCTCTACCTCCTGCATCCATGCAGTCGTCTCCCTCGGGGAGAGGGGGCAGTCCGAGCCGACGGGCGCCAGGGTTTCATCCGGCGCCGAACGGTTCCCTCTCCCTCTGGGAGAGGGTCAGGGTGAGGGCCAACCCGAGCGCAGATACATCTCGCAGGAGCGGACTTTGTCCGCGATAGGCCCGCATCGCGCCGGATGCCATCGCGGACGGAGTCCGCTCCGACAAGGGCATCGCGTTCAGCGGCTCTGCGCCACCGCCTCCAGGAACCGCTCCAGCACCAGGTTCGGCCGGCGCCCCTTGCGGGTCACCACGGTCAGCGGGATGTCGTAGTGGAAGCGCTCCGGCCGCAGCGCGCGCAGGCGCCCCTGGGCGACCCAGTCGGCGGCATAGTGGTCGGGCAGGTAGCCGATGTAGCTGCCGGTAAGGATCAGGAAGGCCATGCCCTCGCGATCGGAGGCCGTGGCGCTGCCGGACAGCTCCTGGTGCCGCTCCTGCGCCTCGGCGGGGATGCGGTAGCTCGGCGCCACCGCGTCGCAGGCGTGGATTTCCTCCACCGTGATGCTCGCGTCGTCGCGCTCGAACAGCGGGTGCTCCCGGCTGCAGAACAGCAGCGAGCGCTCCTCATAAAGGGCGGAATACTCCAGCCCCGACAGCGGACTGATGAGCGGCACCACCCCCACGTGCAGGCGGCCGTCGAGCACACCCAGCTCGATCTCGTTGGGCGTGGTCATGCCGATGTTGATCCGCACGCCCGGCCCGCTGGCCTTCAGCGCGCGCAAGGCGTGGGTGATGCGCATCTGCGGCAGGGTTACCAGGTTGTTGATGATGCCGATGTTCAGCTCGCCGCGCAGGTGCTGGTGCAGTTCATTGACCTCCGCGCGGAAACCCTCCAGCGCCGCCAGCAGGGATTGGGTCGCGCGGTACACCTCGCGGCCCTCGTCGGTCAGCGCGAAGCCCGCCCGGCCGCGCTGGCACAGGCGCATCCCCAGGCGCTTCTCCAGGTCGCCCATGTGCAGGCTGATGGCCGAGCGGCTGATGCCCAGCGTGCTTTCCGCAGCCGAGAAACTGCCGCACTCGACGATGGTCTTGAAGATGCGCAGCAGGCGGATCTCGAAGTCGCTGACCTGGCCCAGGGAAGGCGCGCGTTGTTTCGCCATCTTAGTTTTACCAATCCGAAACTGAACGTAAGAAGAATAAGCTTTAACTCACGTTTAGTCAGGCCCAATCTACGAGCATCGCACCAGGCATACTGCGGCCTGCGCGCCCAACAAGACTGTCGTCGAGGACATGCTCCATGAACCAGCACGTGAACGTCACCCCGTCGGTGGCCAGCGAACTGAACCTGAAGGCCCACTGGATGCCCTTCAGCGCCAACCGCAACTTCCACAAGGACCCGCGCATCATCGTCGCCGCCGAAGGCAGCTGGCTGGTGGACGACAAGGGCCGCAAGATCTACGACAGCCTGTCGGGCCTGTGGACCTGCGGCGCCGGTCACTCGCGCAAGGAAATCGCCGACGCGGTCGCCAAGCAGCTGACCACCCTCGACTACTCCCCGGCCTTCCAGTACGGCCACCCGCTGTCCTTCAAGCTGGCTGAAAAAATCACCCAGCTGACCCCCGCTGGCCTGGACCATGTGTTCTTCACCGGCTCGGGCTCCGAGTGCGCCGACACCTCCATCAAGATGGCCCGCGCCTACTGGCGCCTCAAAGGCCAGGCGCAGAAGACCAAGCTGATCGGCCGCGCCCGTGGCTACCACGGCGTGAACGTCGCCGGCACCGCCCTGGGCGGCATTGGCGGCAACCGCAAGATGTTCGGCCAGCTGATGGACGTCGACCACCTGCCGCACACCCTGCAGCCGGGCCTGGCGTTCACCAAGGGCATGGCCGAGACCGGCGGCGTGGAGCTGGCCAACGAACTGCTGAAGCTGATCGAGCTGCATGACGCGTCCAACATCGCCGCGGTCATCGTCGAGCCGATGTCCGGTTCCGCCGGCGTGCTGGTGCCGCCCAAGGGCTACCTGCAGCGCCTGCGCGAAATCTGCGATCAGCACAACATCCTGCTGATCTTCGACGAAGTGATCACCGCCTTCGGCCGCATGGGCAAGCCCACCGGCGCCGAGTTCTTCGGCGTGAAGCCGGACATCATGAATGTCGCCAAGCAGGTCACCAACGGCGCCATCCCCATGGGCGCGGTGATCGCCAGCAGCGAGATCTACAACACCTTCATGGGCCAGAACCTGCCGGAATACGCCGTCGAGTTCGGCCATGGCTACACTTACTCCGCGCACCCGGTCGCCTGCGCCGCCGGTCTCGCCGCGCTGGAGCTGCTGGAGAAGGAAAACCTCATCCAGCAGTCCCTGGAGCTGGCGCCGCACTTCGAGAAGGCCCTGCACGGCCTGAAGGGCGCGAAGAACGTCGTCGACATCCGCAACTGCGGCCTGGCCGGCGCGATCCAGATCGCCGCTCGCGACGGCGACGCCATCGTGCGTCCGTTCGAAGCCAGCATGAAGCTGTGGAAAGAAGGCTTCTACGTGCGCTTCGGCGGCGACACCCTGCAATTCGGCCCGACCTTCAACGCCAAGCCCGAAGACCTGGACCGCCTGTTCAGCGCCGTGGGCGACGCCCTCAACGGGGTCGCGTAAGTGAGCGAGCGTCCGAAGGCCGTCCCGACGGTACAGATCGACAACGACAAGGTCCTGGTCACCGAGTGGCGCTTCGCCCCCGGCGCCGAGACCGGCTGGCACCGCCACGGCATGGAATACGTCGTGGTGCCGGTGACCGGCGGCGAGCTGCTGCTGGAAACCCCCGAGGGCGAGCGGCGCGCGCCGCTGGTCCTGGGCCAGAGCTACACCCGTCAGATCGGTACCGAGCACAACGTGATCAACCCGTGCGATCACGAAGTGGCGTTCATCGAGATCGAGCTCAAGGACGGTCAACCGCACAGCCACTGAGCGCGCGGGCACGCGAGAAGGCATGCCGGGACGAGTCACCTTAGAGTGGCTGCCGGCGGGCCCCACCGCCCACGCCTCACACCGAACAATCCCCTCTCCCTTCAGGGAGAGGGCTAGGGAGAGGGGCTCTCGAAGCCCCTCACCCGAACCACTCAAGCGAGAAGAGACAACCCATGACCATCGTCAAGCACCTGATCGGCGGCGAGATGATCGCCGACACCGGCCGCACCGCCGACGTCTTCAACCCGTCCACCGGCGAAGCCGTGCGCAAGGTTCCGCTGGCCAGCCGCGAAACCGTCCAGCAGGCCATCGACGCCGCCAAGGCCGCCTTCCCCGCCTGGCGCAACACCCCGCCGGCCAAGCGCGCCCAGGTGCTGTTCCGCTTCAAGCAACTGCTCGAAGCCAACGAGCAGCGCATCGTCCAGCTGATCAGCGAAGAACACGGCAAGACCCTCGAAGACGCCGCCGGCGAGCTCAAGCGCGGCATCGAGAACGTCGAGTACGCCACCGCCGCCCCGGAAATCCTCAAGGGCGAATACAGCCGCAACGTCGGCCCGAACATCGACGCCTGGAGCGATTTCCAGCCGATCGGCGTAGTCGCCGGCATCACCCCGTTCAACTTCCCGGCCATGGTGCCGCTGTGGATGTACCCGCTGGCGATTGCCTGCGGCAACACCTTCATCCTCAAGCCGTCCGAGCGTGACCCCAGCTCCACCCTGCTGATCGCCGAACTCTTCGAAGAAGCCGGCCTGCCCAAGGGCGTACTGAACGTGGTGCACGGCGACAAGACCGCCGTGGACGCGCTGATCGAGGCCCCGGAAGTCAAGGCCCTGAGCTTCGTCGGCTCGACTCCGATCGCCGAGTACATCTATTCCGAAGGCACCAAGCGCGGCAAGCGCGTCCAGGCCCTGGGCGGCGCCAAGAACCACGCCGTGCTGATGCCCGACTGCGACCTGGACAACGCCGTCAGCGCCTTGATGGGTGCGGCCTACGGCTCCTGCGGCGAGCGCTGCATGGCCATCTCCGTGGCCGTTTGCGTGGGCGACCAGATCGGCGATGCGCTGGTCGAGAAGATCGTTCCGCAGATCAAGGCCCTGAAGATCGGCGCCGGCACCTCCTGCGGCCTGGACATGGGCCCGCTGGTCACCGGCGCGGCCCAGCAGAAAGTTACCGGCTACATCGACGCCGGCGTCGAGCAGGGCGCGCAACTGCTGGTCGACGGCCGCAACTACAAGGTGGCCGGTCACGAGAACGGCTTCTTCGTCGGCGGCACCCTGTTCGACAAGGTGACCCCGGACATGACCATCTACCAGGAAGAGATCTTCGGCCCGGTGCTGTGCATCGTGCGCGTGAACAGCCTGGAAGAAGCCATGCAGCTGATCAACGACCACGAATACGGCAACGGCACCTGCATCTTCACCCGCGACGGTGAAGCGGCCCGCCTGTTCTGCGACGAGATCGAAGTCGGCATGGTCGGCGTCAACGTCCCGCTGCCGGTACCGGTGGCCTACCACAGCTTCGGCGGCTGGAAGCGTTCGCTGTTCGGCGACCTGCACGCCTACGGTCCGGACGGCGTGCGCTTCTACACCAAGCGCAAGGCCATCACCCAGCGCTGGCCGCAGCGCAAATCGCACGAAGCGGCGCAGTTTGCCTTCCCCAGCAATGGCTGATGGTGAATAAGCGGTAAGAAAAAGGCCGGTCTGATGACCGGCCTTTTTTGTTGCAGACGAAATTGCCAGATGCTCCCGCGCTACCGGGAGCGTGTTCGTAGGATGGCGTGGAGCGTAGCGATACCCATCATTCCCCCGCTTCGAATGCCTCCACCCCTGCCTCACCCCAATTTGCTTTGAGCAGCCCCTCGCGGACATAGCGATGAAACGAAGACCATCGCCAATCGACCACGCGGGTGACATGGCCGTGTTTGCAGGGATTGAAGTGGATGTAATCCACGTGCCGTGTGAAATCGAGGTCATCCCGGATTCGATGTTCCCAGTAGCGCCGTTGCCAGATGCCGCGTTCGCCCTTTGCCTGGCGGCTGCTGGAGACAACTTCTGTTCTGGGGAGCGCTCGTGAAAATGCTGTTTTGATCAGCCGCCAGCGCAGCGCGTAATCGGCGTCGCCTTGCGGCAGGGTGCAGATGGCGTGCAGGTGGTCGGGCAGGATGACGATGGCGTCGATGTGCCAGCGGTGCCGTTGTTGCGTGTAGCGGAAAGCTGAGCGGAGCAGATCGACGTTGTCCAGCAGCAAGCCGGAACGGCGATCAGCCAAGGCGAGGGTGAAGAACCAGGTGGCGCCATCTGTCCTGTCTCGGCGGTATGAGGTCATGGCGCGTCCTCTGGGTAGTCGATGGGTATCGCTGCGCTCCACGCCATCCTACGTCCGAGGTCATGTGTCGCTCTGCGGGAGTCGGCTGAAACCTTCGTAGGATGGGTGGAGCGCAGCGATACCCATAGTCGCGCGCCCTCAGGCTCAATCGAGCATCCGGGAGACTCCCCCCCAGCGCATCCACAGATCGCGCTGCCAGTTCAGCAGCGTCAGGCGGTGGGCATTCCAGGTGAGAAGGGCGCGGCGGGAGCGTTGGACTCCAGGTGCCGCATCGGCGTCAGCCCAAGTGTTTCTTCAGGTAAATCCGCTGATGCCCCGGCGGGCAGTCTTCCAGCACGCCCATGCGTTCGAAGCCCTGTTTCTCGTAGAAGCCGGGGGCCTGGAAGCTGTAGGTGTAGAGGAACAGCCCGACGCAGCCGCGGCGGCGGGCTTCGTCTTCGGCCAGGGCGATGAGCTGGCTGCCCAGGCCGCTGCCGCGCTGGTCGTCCTGCAGCCAGAGGTAGTCGATGTACAGCCAGCCCATGCCGGACTGGCCGAACATGCCGCCGACCACTTCGCCGTCTTCGCTGCGGGCGTAGAGCTCGAAGTCGTCGTAGGTGTTGCTGCGACCCATCTGGCCCAGGTTGTAGGCGAGCAGGCCCTTGACCACGACGTCGCGCGCTTGCGGGTCGATGCCGAGGGTGAAATCGAATTGGCTGTGCATGGTGCCCTCCGGATTGGCGAAGGAGACCAGTCTAGGGAGATGCCGCGACGATGGGTAGGCGCCTTTGGTAGCGGCAGGCGTTCCGGGGCGATGAGTGCGGCGGGTTCAGAGCAGTTCCTTGCGCGTGGTGTTGATCAGTTGCAGCTGTGTGTCTCGGAAGAACAGGTAGCGGTAGGCGCCATTGTTCGGACCGTACATCCAGGTTTCCAGCTGCGGCCGACCGGGGATGAACTTCCCGTCCGGCCCGCGGCGGGGCTGGGTGGGCGGCGTGACCACGCGCTTGTCCGGCTGCCCGCACTTGGCGAGCACCTCGTCCATCGGGTCGCCTTCGTTGATCAGGCTGGTGCCGCAGCGCAGGGTGCCGGCGTGGGCGGTGGCGGCGGTCAGGGTGAGAAGCAGGGCAATCAGCCAGGGGCGCATGAGTCGGTTCCGTTGCGGGTTCTTGCCCCAGTCTTACGCCCCGCCATCGGCTGCTTCATTGCGCTGGTGCAGTCTCAGCGCACCGGGCCGACGTTGCGCACGTAGAGGTCCTTGCCACCGGTGCCGCCGGTGCCGCGCGCCTGCAGTTCGAAGCGTTTGGGGTGGCCCTTGATCAGGTCGCTGAGCTTCTTGAAGCCGTACAGGCGCGGGTCGAAGGCGGGCTGCAGCTTGCTGATGTTCTGCCCCAGGGCGCCCAGTTGCACCCAGTCATCATCGTCGCCATCGATGTCGTCGAGCACCTTGGCGATGAAGTCCAGCGGGACTTTCTGCGACTTGGGTTTGCTGGCCGGCCTGGGGGCTTCGGCGGCGCTCGGGGCAGCGGCCTTGTCGGTGCTCGGCGCGGGATCGGCGGCGGGTTCGGCAGTGGCGCGCAGGATCTCGGTGTAGATGAACTTGTCGCAGGCGGAGACGAAGGGCTTGGGCGTCTTCTCCTCGCCGAAACCGTAGACCGTCAGGCCCTCTTCGCGCAGCCGCGCGGCCAGCCGGGTGAAGTCACTGTCGCTGGAGACCAGGCAGAAACCATCGAAGCGCCGGGTGTAGAGCAGGTCCATGGCGTCGATGATCAGCGCGCTGTCGGTGGCGTTCTTGCCGCTGGTGTAGGCGAACTGCTGCATGGGCTGGATGGAGTGGTCGAGCAGGACCTGTTTCCACTTGCCCAGGTTGGGCTTGGTCCAGTCACCGTAGATGCGTTTGACGCTGGCGACGCCGTATTTGGCGATTTCCTCGAACAACCCCTCGACGATGGCGGCGGGCGCGTTGTCGGCGTCGATCAGGACGGCGAGGTGTGTCTGCTGGCGGGGGACTGGGGTCTTGTTAGCCATGCTGCATCCTTTGCCTGTGGTCCATGGACCTTAAACCGGTTCGCCCCGGGATGCCAATCGCTCAAGCCTGGGCGAACTCGCACTTGTCCCGCCCGCTGCGCTTGGCGTTGAGCAGGGCGGCGTCGGCGCGGCTGAGGGTCTGGGAGTAGCTTTCGCCCGGGTGATGCTCGGCGACGCCGAAGCTGGCGGTGACCGACAGGGCCTCGGTGCCCACGCGCACGGCCAGGCAGCGGATGTCGTTGCGCACGCGCTCGATGATGGCGGCGGCATCGGCCAGGCGGGTGTCGGGAAGGATCAGCAGGAATTCCTCGCCACCCCAGCGGCCGCAGAGGTCGTACTGGCGCAGGGCGGCTTCCATGGCGCGGCCGATCTCCACCAGCACGCGGTCGCCGACTTCGTGGCCCCAGGTGTCGTTGACCTGCTTGAAGCGGTCGACGTCGAGCATTGCCAGCACGTAGGGCTCGCCGTGACGCTGGGCGCGTTCGCTTTCCTCGCGCAGGCGCTCCATCAGCAGGCGGCGGTTGGCGATGCCGGTGAGAGTGTCGTGGGTCGAAGCTTCCTTCAGCGCGATGTTGAGGTCGCGCATCATGTCCTGGTAGCGGTCGGAGATGCGCGCGACCTTTTCCAGCTGGCGCAACTGCTTGTGGTAGCGCTCGGAGAGGGTGCTGGTCTGCTGCCGGGCCATGGACTGGAAGCCGTCGGAGATCCGCGCGATACGCTCCAGGCGCGCGAGCTGGTCGAGGGATTGCTGGTGTTTCAGGTACAGCGCCTCGCGCAGCGGGTGCCCCTCGTACCGTGGGTCGGCCAGCAGTTCGTCGATCAGCAGGTCCAGCTCGCGCTCGCTCGTCATGGCGGTTACTCGTCGTAGGCTTGGATGACGAACGGGAAGGTACAGTCCTCGCGGAACTCTTCGGCCAGTTCGGCGACGCGCTCGTTGCGCCGGTCGTAGTGCCAGGCGACGCGGGTGGTGCGGCCCTGGACGTGGGCTTCCTCGAGCAGATCGAAGATGTCCATCATGGCCTTGATCGAGCTGGTGTTGAGGTACAGCAGGCGCAGGTCGAGTTCCAGCGGGCGCTGTTCCTCGCTGAGGAAGCGCTCGACCCACTCGATGACCTGGCCGAACAGTTCATAGGAGTTCTCCGGGTAGGAGTCGCCCTGCATCGCGAGGATGCCGGCCTGCCAGTCGCCATGGATCTGTGGGGTGGATTGGGTTCCGGTGACGGTGAGATCGCTCATGTCGGGTCTTCCTGAATTTCGCAGTTCAGATCACGGCGCGCACGCTGAAGAAGGCGCGGCCGTCGGGTTGCTCGGTGAGGGAGGTCTTGAGCGGCGCGCTGGATTTGCGCGCGATGTCCAGCAGGCCCAGGCCCGCGCCACTGGAGGCTTCGGCGTCGCGCGGGCGGCGCAGCTGCTCCTTGTAGGCGGCCTTGAGCTGGGCCTTGTCGAGCCCGGCGATGGCGTCGATGCTGCGCACCAGGCCCTGGCCATCGGCCAGCTCCACCAGGTTGCCGGCGGACACCACGTAGTGGCCTTCGTCGTTGCGCGCGATCGCCACGGTGGCAGAGGCCTCCTGCTCGTTGTAGCCGCGCAGGGTGGCGTAGTGGCGGATGTTCTGGGTCATCTCGATGTACACCGCGAACACGTCCATCGCCTCGCTCGGGTGCGCCTGCTCGGCCTGCATGTAGTTGCGCAGCGCGTGGCCGATCTCCTCGATCAGGCTGCGCGAGATGGGGCCGTTGAAGCAGAGCAATATGCGTTGCCGGGTGAAGCTCTCGCGCATGGCCAGCAGATCTAGCGATTCCATGGATTAACCCCTAGTCGAAGCGGAAAGAGAGAATGGTGATGTCGTCGCGCTGCGGCTGCCCGCCCTGGTACTGCGCAAGGGTCGCGGCGAACACCTCGGCCTGCTCGGCCAGCGGCCGGCGTGCGTGGTTGCGCAGCAGGTCGGCGAAGCGGCTGTTGCCGAAGCCGAAGCCGTGCTCGCCGCCGGCCTGGTCGAGGAAGCCGTCGGTGCACAGGTAATAGGTCCAGCCGGCCTGCATCGGGATTTCCACGTCCTGATAGTCGCCCTGGCGCTTGTCGCCGATGGCGCGGCGCGCGCCCTTGTATTCGCGCACGTCGGTGCCGTCGCTGGCGAACAGGGAAATCTTCGCCCCGGAAAAATGCAGCTGTTTGCGCTGGTGGTCGACGCGCACCAGGCCCGCGTCCATGTTGGTGGCCAGCGACCGGGTGAACTCCTGCTGGCCGAGCATGCCGCGCATCACCTGGTCGGTCTCGCGCAGGATGGCGGCCGGGTCGTGGCTCTTCACGCTGTCGATGGCGTGGTCGATGGCGGCGAGGGCGAGCATGGTCATCAGTGCGCCCGGCACGCCGTGGCCGGCGCAGTCGACCACGCCGATCAGGCTGTCCGCCGGGCCCTCGCGGTAGATGTAGAAGTCGCCGCCGACCACGTCGCGCGGTTTCCACAGGACGAAATGGCGCTCTCCCAGTGACGCCTGCAGCTGGCGGTCGGGCAGGATGGCGCGCTGGATCAAGCTGGCGTAGTCGATGGAGTCGCCGATCTTCTTCTGCGCGGCGGCCATCTCGCGGTTGGCCGCCTCCAGCGCCTGGGTGCGCTGCTGGACCTTGTCCTCCAGCTCCTCGGTGTGCCGGCGGACCTGGTCGGCCATGCTGGCGAAGGCGCTGGACAGCTCGCCGATCTCGTCCGGGCGGGTGCGCGGCAGCGGGCTGTCGTACTGCCCGGCGGCGATTGCCTTGGCCGATTGCTTGAGGCCGCGCAGCGGGCGCAGCACCAGCAGGTCGACGGTGTAGGCGAATCCAAGCAAAAGGATTGCCAGCAGCCCGGCGAGGGTGCCCACCAGCGGCCAGATCCAGCGGTTGTCGAGCACCTGCGCGGCGTGCAGGTCGATGGCGCTGAGCACGTGCCAGCGCAGCTGCGGGATGTAGGCGGTGGCGATCAGCTGTTCCTTGCCGTCGAGGGTGCCCCAGAGGGTTTCCACTTCGCCGGGGTTGGCCTCGGCCTGGCGCAGGGTCTGGCGCAGTGCGGTGCGCTCCTGCTCGTTGGCCAGGAGATCGTAGACGTGGTGCTGGGCCTGGCCGCTGGAGCCGGAGGAGAAGGCGATCAGACGGGTGTCCGGGTGGGCCTGGATGGCGCCCTCGGGGTCGACGATCATCGGCGTCACCCCGGCCTCGCGGCGCGAGATGAACTGGTCGAGGAACTCGGTGAGGTCCAGGCCGCCGCCGGCCAGGCCGACTTTCTCGTTGCCGGCGCGCACCACCATGTTGAACCAGACCTTGGTGACCTTCAGCTTGGCGTCGTAGTTGACGTTGATGTTGTAGGGCTCGTCGCGCGCCAGGGTGTCGAAGTACCAGCGGTCCTGCGGGTCGGTGTCGCTCAAGGTGTAGCGCGGGGAGTTGGACAGCGGCGAGCTGGAGTCGTTGAAGTAGTAGTGGCGGGAAGAATCCACCACCACGAAGTAGGAGTAGTTGTGCTGGTCGGCGCGGAAGCCTTCGGCCTCGCGGAAGAACAGCGCGCGGCGGGCGGGGTCGTTCTCCGCCAGCAGCCAGTCCTGGGTCACCACGGACTCGGCCAGGCGCCGCGACAGCGCCAGCTCGCGGATCACCGGCGCGATGATCTTCTGCTGGTTGAGCAGGGTGAAGTTTCTCGCAAAGGCGAGACCGAAATGCGTGCGGATGTCTTCCATGGCCTTCCAGCCCAGCATGACCGCCGGTACCAGCGCCAGGAGACAGGCGATGAGCAATGCCACCACCGATTTGCCGCGCAACCCCCATCTTGCCGCCATGGCTATCTCGATTCCCCGTGCCGCCCGCCGTGTGCCGGTCTTTTGGCGAAAGCTCAATTGTGCAGTTTGTGTACGGGCACAATCAAACCAAATTGACATTGAAACGCCATAATATTGGCGCCATTCAATTGGTCGGGCCGCCAGGCGCCGTGGGAGAAGGCGCGCAGCGGTTGGCGGGGATTCCCGCCGGGCTAGACGCGGTTGCCGCTGCCGCTCTGCCGCGCCTGTTGCAGGAGTGCGGCGGCGATACGCTCCAGTGGCAGCACCTCCTTGGCCGCGCCCAACTCCACCGCCTCGCGCGGCATGCCGTAGACCACGCAGGTGGCCTCGTCCTGGGCAACGGTGTGGCCACCGGCCTGACGGATTGCCTGGAGGCCGCGGGCGCCGTCCTTGCCCATGCCGGTGAGCAGCGCGGCAATGAGGTTGCGCCCGGCGCAGCGGGCGAGGGAGTGGAACATCACGTCCACCGCCGGCCGGTGGCCGTTCACCGCTGCCTCGCGGTGCAGGCGCACCACGTAGTTGGCGCCGCTGCGCTGCACTTCCAGGTGGTAGTCGCCGGGGGCGATGAGCACATGGCCGGGGAGGATGCGGTCACCATCGCGGGCCTCGCGCACGGACAGGCGCGTCTGGCGGTCGAGCCGGTCGGCGTAGGATTTAGTGAAGCCCGGCGGCATGTGCAGGGTGACCACGGTGCCGGGGCAATCCGGCGGCAGGCCCAGCAGGACTTCCTTGATGGCCTCGGTGCCGCCGGTGGAGGCGCCGATGGCGAAGATCTTCTCCGTGCTCAGCAGCGGCGCGCTGCTGGCTGCCTCTGCGCTGGCCGCCGCGGTGGCGCGGGCGCGGGGCAGGCGGGCGCGGGCGGCGGTCTTGAGCTTGGCGCAGATTTCCTCGGCATAGGCCTGCATGCCCTCGGCGATCCCCAGGCGCGGTTTGGCGATGAAGTCGATGGCGCCCAGCTCCAGCGCGCGCAGGGTAGCTTCGGAGCCCTTCTCGGTGAGCGAGGAGATCATCAGCACCGGGGTGGGCCGGCCCTTCATCAGCTTGTCGAGGAAGGTCAGGCCGTCCATGCGCGGCATTTCCACGTCGAGGGTGATCACGTCCGGCGCGTGCTGCTTGATCAGGTCGCGGGCGACGAAGGCGTCGGGCGCGGCGCCCACCAGCTGCAGCTCCGGGTCGTTGTGGATGATGTCCTTGAGCAGGCTGCGTATCAGCGCCGAGTCGTCGACGATCAGGACCTTGACGGCCATCGGGCTTCCCTCCGTTCAGAACAGGTCGATGCTCCCGCCGCGCTCCCGGCGCGACAGTTGCTGGCAGTACTGCCGCTCGCGCTGCAGCACCGTGTCGTTGGCCAGGGTGCGCAGCTTGCGCACCAGCACCCGGCCGCTGCCGGGGAAGAAGTAGACCTTGCGCGGGTACACATCGAGCAGGTCCTGGGCGGCCAGCGGGATGCCTTCGCTCGCCAGGTAGTCCAGCACGAACTCGACGTTGCGCTGGCCGACGTCGGCGCTGAGGTTCTTCAGCACCGAGCCGCCGCCGAATACCTTGGCCTCGAAGTGCCGGCGCTGGCCGCCGCGGCGCATCAGGCCGTTGATCAGCAGGTCCATGGCGTGCACGCCGTAGCGCCCGGAATTCGACAGCAGGCCCTGTACGCCGGTGTCGCCGGGCAGCATGAAGTGGTTCATGCCGCCCAGGCCACTGCTGCGGTCGCGCAGGCACACCGAGACGCACGAGCCGAGCACGGTGACCAGCATCAGCGGCTCGGCGGTGACGTAGCACTCGCCGGGCAGCAGCTTCACCGCCTCGATGCCGAAGCGCGGGTCGTAGTAGCGATTGAGTTGGTCCAGGGCGGCGCCCATCACTGGCTCCCCACCGCCTGGTAGGTGGTGCGGCCCACCGAACGCACCAGGTGGGTGGCGTGGACGAAGTTCTCCGAGTGCCCGGCGAAGAACAGCCCGCCGGGCCGCAGCAGGCGCACCATGCGTTCGAGCAGGCGGGTCTGGGTCGGCTTGTCGAAATAGATCATCACGTTGCGGCAGAAGATCGCGTCCAGGCCGCCGGGGATGCCCCAGTCGCGGTCGAGCAGGTTGATCTGCCGGTAGTCGACCATCTGCCGCAGCTCGTGCACTACCCGGGCCTTGCCGGCGTTGCCGCCGGTGCCGCGGAGGAAGAAGCGCTTCTTCTGTCCAGGCGTCAGCGCCTCGATGCGTTCCAGCGGATAGATGCCCTGGCGCGCCTGGCCGAGCACGCCGGTGTCGATGTCCGAGGCGATCAGCTCCACCGGCGGAGTGAAGCTGCCCAGGGCGTCCACCAGGGTCATGGCCATGGAGTAGGGCTCCTCGCCGGTGCTCGAGGCGGTGGACCAGAAGCGCAGCGGCTGGTGGTCGCGCAGCTGCTCGGCGGCGAAGCGGCCGAGGTGGTCGAAATGGTGCTTCTCGCGGAAGAACGCGGTGAGGTTGGTGGTCAGCGCGTTGACGAACTGCTGCCATTCTTCCTCGTGGTTCTCCAGGTAGGCGAAGTACTCGGCGAAGCTGCCCAGCCGCAGGCTGCGCAGGCGCCGCGAGAGGCGGCTGTAGACCAGCTGCTGCTTGTTCTCCGAGAGGCTGATGCCGGCGTGCCGGTAAAGGCGCTCACGCACCTGCTGGAAGTCCCGGCGGGTGTAGTGGAACTCGTGCTCGGGGGCGGGCAGGTTGATCGACATCGGGTGGTCTCGGTGGTGGTTGCGTAGGGCGGATAACGCCTTTGGCGTTATGCGTCCTGCTTCATTCGGTGATTCGGAAACTTCGGCGCGGGTTTTTGCCCTCTCCCCAGCCCTCTCCCTGAAGGGAGAGGGAGTCGTTCGGCGTTGCCGGGAGTTACGGTGTTCCGCTTGATGGCATACGGTCCCCTCTCCCTTCAGGGAGAGGGTTAGGGAGAGGGGCTCTGCATGGCACCCAGTCCATCCCTGACCCTCCCTGGTCCGCGCGCGGCAACCGGCCCTCCCATTGCTCCGGCTGCCGCCATCCCTCAGCCCCGCCCGATCAGAACTCTTCCCAGTCTTCCTCCTTGCCCTTGGCGCGCACCGCCTTGGCCACGCCGCGGGCGGCGCGGGAGGTGTGTGCGGCCGGTTCGGCGCGGGCCGGGCGGGCGGAGGCCAGCGGCACCACGGTGGCCGCGACGGATTCGAGCTTGAACACCGCCACCTGCTGGTTGAGCATGCCGGCCTGCTCCTGCAGGGCCTCGGCCGAGGCGGCGGCTTCTTCCACCAGCGCGGCGTTCTGCTGGGTCATCTCGTCCATCTGCGACACGGCGCCGTTCACTTCCTCGATGCCGCTGCTCTGCTCGGCGCTGGCGGCGGCGATCTCGGCCATGATGTCGGTGACGCGCTTGATCGCCACCACGATGTCGCTCATGGTCTGGCCGGCCTGGGCCACCAGGGTGTTGCCGCTCTCGACCTTGTCCACCGAGTCGTTGATCAGCGTCTTGATCTCCTTGGCGGCGGCGGCGGAGCGCTGCGCCAGGGTGCGCACCTCCCCGGCCACCACGGCGAAGCCGCGGCCCTGCTCGCCGGCGCGCGCCGCTTCCACCGCGGCGTTGAGCGCGAGGATGTTGGTCTGGAAGGCGATGCCGTCGATCACCCCGATGATGTCGGCGATCTTGCGCGCCGAGTCGTTGATCGCCGACATGGTGCCCACCACCTTCTGCACCACGCTGCCGCCCTCGGTGGCGACTTCCGAGGCGTTCACCGCCAGCGAATTGGCCTGGCGCGCGTTCTCGGCGTTGAGCTTCACGGTGCTGGTCAGCTCCTCCATGCTCGACGCGGTTTCCTCCAGGCTGGAGGCCTGCTGCTCGGTGCGGGTGGACAGCTCGGCGTTGCCGCTGGCGATCTCGCTGGCGGCGGTGTGGATGGTGTCGGCCGCCTCGCGGATCTGCCCGAGCATGCGCGACAGGCTTTGCGCGGTCTCGTTGGCGTAGTCCTTGAGTTCGCCGAAGGTGCCCTGGTAGTCGGCGTCGATGCGCTGGGTCAGGTCGCCCTGGGCCAGGGCGCCGAGCACGCGGGTGACGTCGCGCAGGCCCTTGTCGGCGGTGTCCACCAGGTTGTTCAGGCCGGTGGCGATCTTCAGGAAGAAGCCTTCCTTGTTCGACGCCTCGATGCGCTTGCTGAAGTCGCCGGCGACGGCGGCGTCCACCAGTTGCGAGACTTCCTGTTCGGCGCGGAATTCCTCGGTGCGGTCGGTCCACTGCACGGCCGAGCCCAGGCGCTCGCCGGCATCATTGAACACCGGCACCACGTCCAGGGCGAAGCGGCGGCCGCCCAGGCTCAGCTCGGCCTTATGCCGCGCGGTGAGGTGCGCGAGCATGCCGCGCTGGTGCGCCGGGTTCTTGTGGAACATGTCGATGTTGGCGCCCATCAGGCGGCTGGCGTTGAAGTTCGGCAGCTGCTTGCGGATGTCCGACTCGGCGTTGGCCAGCATCTCGCTGACCGTGCGGTTCATGTAGATGATCTCCAGGTCGTTGTTGGCGATCATCACGTTGGCCGAGACGTTGTCCAGCGCGCTCTTGATCCGCGCGTTGTACTCGGCGGCATCGGCGTTGGCCTTGAGGCTGTTGCGCACGCCGTCGATGGCCTCGGTGATGATGGCTTTCTTGCCCGGCAGGCGGTCCATCTCCACCGAATAGTCGCCCTTGCCGTAGGCGGTGACGGTGGCGACGACTTTCATCTTCACCGCGATGTGTGCCGCGACCAGGTCGTTGATGCCCTTGGCGATGCGCGCCGGGCGGCCGGCGAACTTGTCCACCGCGATCACCTCGTCGATCCAGCCCAGTTCGTGCTGGCGGGTCATCTCCGCGAGGCCGGCTTCCAGGGCTTCCACCTGGGCCTGCTCGGCGCGCTGCTCGCGCAGGCTGCGCTGCACGCCGCGCAGGCCGTCGTAGAGGCGCTCGTAGCCGGCGGCCGGGGCTTCGCCGATGGCGACGTCGAGATTGCCGTCCACCAGGCTGTGGAGGATGGCGGTGATGCGGTCGGCGCGTTGCTGCGCCACGGCGTGTGCATTGAACAGACCCATGTTGTTTTTCCTCGGTCGCGATCAGGCGGCGGTTTCGTCGACCAGCGCCATTTCACGGCTGGTCATGAGTTTTTCGATGTCCACCAGGATGAGCATGCGCTCGCCCAGGGTGGCCAGGCCCAACAGGTACTCGGTGTCGAAGCTGGCGGCGAATTCGGGGCGTGGCTTGATCTCCTCGCCGGCCAGGGCGATCACGTCGGAGACCGAATCCACCACGGCGCCGACGATGCGCCGGCCGACGTTGAGGATGATCACCACGGTGAACTGGTCGTAGCTGATGTCGGCCAGGTTGAACTTGATGCGCAGGTCGACGATGGGCACGATCGCGCCGCGCAGGTTGATCACGCCCTTGATGAAGGCGGGCGCGTTGGCGATCGCCGTGACCTGATCGTAGCCACGGATCTCCTGCACGCGCAGGATGTCGATGGCGTATTCCTCGCGGCCCAGGGTGAAGGTCAGGTATTCCTGCACCGGGCTCGTCACCGCGGTGGCTTCAGCTGCGCTCATGGGTGGGTTCTCCTTGTGCTGCCAGGCGTGGCAGGGCATCGACATCGAGGATCAGGGCGACGCTGCCATCGCCCATGATGGTGGCGCCGGCGATCCCGTCGATCCGGCGGAAGTTCTGTTCCAGGCTCTTGATCACCACCTGCTGCTGGCCGACCAGTTCGTCCACCTGCAGGGCGAAACTCCTGCCCTCGGATTCGAGGATCACCACGATCCCCTGCTCCGGCGGCTGCGGCGCGGCGCCGATGTGCAGCAGCTGGTTCAGGGAGAACAGCGGCAGGTACTCGCCGCGCACGCGGATCACCGTCGACTCCTCGCCGGCGAGGCCGCGCACGTCGTCGGCGCGGGCCTGCAGCGACTCGACGATGTAGGTCAGCGGCACCACGTAGTTGACCTGTTCCACGGCGACGATCAGGCCGTCGAGGATGGCCAGGGTCAGCGGCAGGCGGATGCTCATGCGGGTGCCCATGCCCGGCGCCGAATCGATGTCGATGCGCCCGCCCATGGCCTGGATGTTGCGCCGCACCACGTCCATGCCCACGCCACGGCCGGACAGTTCGGTGACCGCCTCGGCGGTGGAGAAGCCGGGCATGAAGATCAGTTGCCAGACCTCGGCATCGCTCATCCCGTCGTGCACGGCCAGGCCCTTCTCGCGGGCCTTGGCGAGGATGCGCTCGCGGGACAGGCCGCGGCCGTCATCGGAGATTTCCACCACCACGCTGCCGCCCTGGTGGCTGGCGGCGAGCTTGACCGAGCCCTGGGCCGGCTTGCCGGCGGCCAGGCGTTCGGCGGGCGTTTCGATGCCGTGGTCGATGCTGTTGCGGACGATGTGGGTGAGCGGGTCGCTGAGCTTCTCGATAACGCTCTTGTCCAGTTCGGTGTGCTCGCCCTGGAGGATCAGCTCGACCTGCTTGCCCAGTCGCGCGGAGGTGTCGTGCACCAGGCGCGGGAAGCGGCTGAAGATGAAGCTGATCGGCAACATGCGGATCGACATCACCGATTCCTGCAGGTCGCGGGTGTTGTGTTCCAGTTGCGCCAGGGCCTGCTGCAGGCGTTCGAAGTGGGTAGGGTCCAGGTCTTCGCTGAGCTGGCTGAGCATGGCCTGGGTGATCACCAGCTCGCCCACCAGGTTGATCAGGCTGTCGATCTTCTCGACGCTGACGCGGATGGAGCTGGACTCGCTGTCGGCGCGCGGCGTGGCGGCCGGTTTCGCCGGGCCTGGCGCCGCCGCGGGCGCTGGCGCGACGGCTACCGGGGCCGCGCCGGCGGGCGCGCCGGGAGCGTCGTCGAAGAAGCCGAAATCGTCGTCGTGGTTGGCGCTAATGCTGGCGCTGGCGTCCGGCGTGCCGGGGGCATCGTCGAAGAAGCCGAAGGCGTCGTCATCGCTGGCGCTGTCGTCAGCGGCGTTGCCGTCACGGGCCGCCGGGGCCTCATCGAACAGGCCGAAGCCGGCATCGCTGGCCGCTGCGACAGGCGCTGCCAGCCAGGCGCGCAGGCGTTCGACGGTGGCGGCCACCGGTGCGTCCGGGTCGGGCACCTGGCTGCGGTGCGCGTCGAGCAGGCGCTGCAGGACGTCGCGGGCTTCGAGGAACACGCCGATCATGTCCGCGTGCAAGGCCGTCTGCCCGCAGCGGATGCGGTCGAGCAGGGTTTCCAGCTCGTGGGTCACGGCGGTCAGGTCGTCGAAGCCGAACATGCCGCTGGAGCCCTTGATCGAGTGGGCCGCGCGGAAAATCCCGTTGAGCGTCTCGGCGTCCGGCTGATCGAGGTCGAGCCCGATCAGCAGGAGTTCGAGGGTCGCCAGGTGCTCGTCGGTTTCCTCGAAGAACACCTGGAGGAAATGTTCCATTCCAGTGGCCATCGGCGATACCCCTACGGCAGGACCTTGCGGGTCACTTCCAGCAGCTTGGGCGGGTCGAACGGCTTGACCAGCCAACCGGTGGCGCCGGCGCTCTTGCCCTGCTGCTTCATGGCGTCGCTGGATTCGGTGGTCAGCATGAGTATCGGCGTACCGCGATAACCGGCCATGTCGCGCAGGCTGCGGATCAGGGTCAGGCCGTCCATGTTCGGCATGTTCTGGTCGGTGAAGACCAGGTTGTAGGTCTTGCGCTGGGCCTTGCCCAGGCCGTCCTTGCCGTCCACGGCCTCGTCCACCTCGTAGCCGGCGGACTTGAGCGTGAAGCTCAGCATCTGCCGGATGGAGGCCGAGTCATCGACGATCAGAATCTGCTTTCCCATTGCGTGTGTTCTCCTCGGGTTGCAATGCGTTGGCCTGGCGCGCGGGCGCACAGGTGCTCGCGCCATCCCGGCGCGCGGAAGGGGTGGGTGGGTCTCAGCCGATGAGGGCGAGGTTGGCCAGGTATTCGAAGACGGACTGCAGCATGTCGGGGCTCCTGCGTTGCCTTCAGATCAGAACAGTTCCACCTCGCCAGCGCTGAGGCTGGTCTGGGCGACCGGGTTGCTCAGGGGGCGGCCGAGTTCGGCGACTTCGCCGCGCAGGCGCTCGCCCCACTCGCCGGGTGGGCGGCCATCCAGCGCGCCGAGGCCGACGGCGAGGGCGCCCAGGCGCGCGCTGTGCTTGCCGATCTGGCCGAGCAGCTGGCTGCTCATGTCCTGGAACTGCAGGGCGGTGACCGCGGCGTTGACGCCGTCGCCCACTTCCAGGGAGATGCGGTCCAGCTCCTGCACCACCTTCACGGTGTGCTGGTTCATGGCGTCGAGGTCGTCGAGCATGTGCTGGATCTTCTGCCGCGAATCCAGGGCGAAGGTCATGTCCTTGTCGGCCAGCTGGCTGATGGCGCCTTCGGCGTCCTTGATTTCGCGATAGACCACGTCGACGTGCTCGCGGATCGCCTGGGAGAAATGCGTGGAACGGGTCGACAGCGCGCGGACCTCGTCGGCCACCACGGCGAAGCCGCGGCCGCTTTCGCCGGCGCGGGCGGCCTCGATGGCGGCGTTGAGCGCCAGCAGGTTGGTCTGCTTGGCGATGGCGTCCATGTCCTGGGTGGACTGCAGGATCTCGGCGATCTTGTGCGTCACGCGGTCCATGCGCTCCACCAGTTGCTGCGAGGTGCGGCTGGTTTCCAGGGTGGCTTCGACGAACAGCCCGAGGGTTTCCTGGGTGGCGTGGATGAAGCGCTGGAAGTCGATGTCGCCGTCCAGGTGGCCACGGCCGTCGTAGCGCTCGATCAGCGAATGGGACAGGCCGCGCTGGGTGTCGATGCGTTCGGCGAGGGCGTGGAAGCTGTCGGTGAGCTGGCGGATGGCCTGGTGCAGGAGGTTGTCGATCTGGTGGGTATGCCCGTTGACCGAGGCCAGGTGGCTTTCCACGGCGTCCTGCACGGGGCGCCAATGGGGCAGCTCGTCCGTATTCAGGCTGGCGGCCTGCGGGTCGCTGCCGGCCTGGCTGGCGCTGCACAGCAGGCTGCTCAGCACCAGGCTGGACAGCCAGCCCACCGGCAGCATCCACCAGAACGGCACGCCGAGGGCGCAGAGTGCGGCCACCACCGCCCAGGGCAGGCTCTGGATGACGAGGCGCCGCGGCCAGCCCTGGCCGGCGTCATGTTCCGCCTGGGGGGTCAACTGTGAATCGCGCATGTATGCACTCCATTGCCGGGCGCCGTGAACGGGCCGAACGGCTCTTGATACGTCTTGAGCAGGAATTCGGCCTCGCGATTTAAAACTAGAGTGCTGCTGCGTGATGTCAAACTGACGGCATATTTCCGTCGTCAGGGATATGCCCTTGATCTAGAGGGGTTTTTGCTGAATCGCCGTTCATCGAGGCTGTTTCGCGGGCGACGGGCGGTAGCGCGCAGGCCTTGTGGGACGCGGGTTGTAGCGATTTTTCGATGACAAAACGTGCCGGCGGGAGTGGCATCCGGAGCCAGTCAGTCGGGGGCGACTGTAGGAGCGCGCCAGGCGCGCGATCGCGCGCATGGCCCGCTCCTGCAATGGGCGACGGAATCGACCTGGGTGTAGGAGCGGACTTCGTCCGCGATAGGCCTGCATCGCGCCGGAGCCCGCTCCTACGCAGGTGGCTCAGAGGGTGCCGAGCAGCTTGCGCGCCGCCTGGGTGTGGTCGGCGATCAGGCGCTGCAGGTCGAGGCCTTCGACTTCACCGTCGATGACCCGCCAGGTGCCGCCGATCATGATCCGGTCGGCCTTGTCGGCGCCGCACAGCAACAGGGCCGACAGCGGGTCGTGGCTGCCGGAGAAGCGCAGCTCGTCGAGCGTGAACAGCGCGAGGTCCGCCTGCTTGCCCACGGCCAGTTCGCCGATGTCGCTGCGGCCGATCAGCTTGGCCGAGCCCCGGGTCGCCCAGCCCAGCGCGCGCTCGGGGGTGATCTGCTCGGCGCCGTAGCGCAGGCGCTGGATGTACAGGGCCTGGCGGGCTTCGAGGATCATGTTCGACGCGTCGTTGGAGGCCGAGCCGTCCACGCCGATGCCTACCGGCGCGCCGGCGGCTTCCAGCGCCACGGTGGGGCAGATGCCCGAGGCCAGGCGCATGTTCGAGCTGGGGCAATGGCAGACGCCGGTGCCGGCTGCGCCCAGGCGGCGGATTTCCTCGTCGTTGAAGTGGATGCCGTGGGCCAGCCAGGTGCGCGGGCCGAGCCAGCCGACGCTGTCCAGGTAGTCCACGGTGCGCTGGCCGAAGCGCTGCAGGCAGAAGTCCTCCTCGTCGAGGGTTTCGGCCAGGTGGGTGTGCAGGCGCACGTCCTCGCGCTCGGCCAGCTCGGCGCTGGCGCGCATGATTTCCGGGGTGACCGAGAACGGCGAGCAGGGCGCCAGGGCGATCTGCACCTGGGCGCCTTCGCCGCGCTGGTGGTACTCGCGGATCAGCCGCTGGCTGTCGTCGAGGATGGCCTCGGCGCTCTGCACGGTCTGCTGCGGCGGCAGGCCGCCGTCGGCTTCGCCCAGGCTCATGGAGCCGCGGGTGAGCATGGCGCGCATGCCCAGTTCCTGGACCACGCCGGCCTGCACGTCGATGGCCTGCTCCAGGCCGTCCGGGAACAGGTAGTGGTGGTCGGCGGCGGTGGTGCAGCCCGACAGCAGCAGTTCGGCCAGGGCGACCTTGGTGGCGACCGCCAGCTGGTCGGGGGTCAGGCGCGCCCACACCGGGTAGAGCGTCTTCAGCCAGGGGAACAGCGGCTGGTTCACCACCGGCGCCCAGGCGCGGGTGAGGGTCTGGTAGAAGTGGTGGTGGGTGTTGATCAGGCCGGGCGTCAGCACGTGCCGGCTGGCGTCGAAGGTGTGTTGGCAGGGGGTGGAGGGCTGCTGGCCGAGGGCGACGAGTTCGACGATGCGGCCGTCCTGGACGACGATGCCGCCACGGGCGTCGAGGTCGTTGGCGGTGAAGATGGCCAGCGGGTTGCGCAGCCAGAGACGCGGGGAAGACATGGGTGAGTTCTCCAAACGGACGGAGCCGTTCGTGTCGAGCCGGCTCCATGGGGTCATGGGAAGCCAGCTCAGTGTTAACCCTGTCTGCTGATCCAGGTACGCTTGGTGCTACCGAGCGGTTCGCTGCGCGTCGGCCATGGGGCGTTGGCGATCGTCGGGAAATGCTCATTGACTGGCGTCAACTGTGCTTTCCGGACAACCGCCGCCTTGCCTGGCTCTAGCTCGCAGAACCTGACGTCGGAGTCAAGTGAAGGCTCATGGTAGCCGTATCGGCGCGAGCCGTCACCAGTCGATCGTCGTTCCCTGGTAATCCAGGTAGAACTGGCCGCCCCGGCCGGCGTGGCCTTCGACCTGGTCGGCGAGGCCCTTCACGCTGGTCGGCACGTCCAGCGGCGCGGACTCGCCGCCCATGTCGGTGCGCACCCAGCCCGGGTGCAGGTTGAGCACGGTGATGCCGGTTTCCTCCAGCCCGGCGACAAAGCTGCGGGTCAGCGAGTTGAGCGCCGCCTTGCTCGCGCGGTACAGCGCCATGCCGCCGGATTGATTGCCGGCGACGCTGCCCAGTTCCGAGGTCATGAAGGCCAGGACGCCACGCTCGGCGTCCAGCCGCGGCAGCAGGCGCTCGGCCAGGCGCAGCGGGGCGACGGCGTTGACCATGAACAGTTGGCCCACCTCGGCCAGGCTGGCGTCGATGGCCGACTGATGCGGCGGGCCGTAGATGCCGGCGTTGATGAAGACGAGGTCGAAGCGGGCGCCGGCCAGGTTTTCGGCGAGGCGGTCCTGGGACGGCGCATCGTCGAGCAGCAGGGATTCCACGCGCACCGGCAGCGCGGCCAGTTCGCCGGGGTGGGCGGCGTCGCGCACGGTGGCGGTGACGTCCCAGCCGCGGCCCAGCAGTTCGCGCACCAGGCCCAGGCCGAGGCCGCGCGAGGCGCCGATGATCAGGGCGGATTTGGCAGTACTCATGGGGCTCTCCGGCAGCGTTGGAAAGGCTCCAGCATAACCGCTCAATCCTCCGCGCGCAGGCGATCCAGACGCAATCGGTCGCGCTCGTCGGTGAGCCGCCAGGCCGACAGCCAGACGGCGCCCAGGGCGGTGGCGAAGCCGGCGGCGGCGAGCAGGAACATCAGCAGGATCTGGTAGCGCGCGGCGTCCAGCGGGTCCATGCCGGCGAGAATCTGCCCGGTCATGATCCCCGGCAGGGTGATGATGCCGGCGGCGGCCATCTGGTTCAGCGTCGGGATCAGCCCGGTGTACAACGCGCGGCGCAGCACGCCGCCCAGCGCGGTGTAGCGGTCGGCGCCGAGGGCCAGGCGCGCTTCGATGGCGGCGCGTTCGCGGGTGACGCTGGCGAACACCTGGTTCAGCGCGAGGCTCGCGGCGTTCATGGACGTGCCGAGGATGATGCCCACCAGCGGGATGGCGTGCCGTGGGTCATACCAGGGCTGCGGCCGCAGGCTGCTGGCGAGGGCGAACAGGGCGATGCCCAGGGTGGCGACGCCGACGGTGCCGCCGCCGATGCCCAGGTGCCAGAAGCCGGCGAGGCGCCGGCGCTGCCGTGAGCCGACCTCGACGGTGGCGGCGCCGAGCATGCCCGCCACCACCAGGGCGGTCAGCCAGGGCGAGGACAGGGCGAACACCTGGCGCAGGAACAATCCCACCAGCACCAGCTGCACCACCAGGCGCACGGCGGAGATCAGCAGCGTGCGCTGCAGGCCCAGGCGCAGCGCCCAGGACAGCGCGGCGGCGGCCACGATCAGCAGCGCGGAGAGGGCCAGTTCCGGCAGGTTGAGCTGGAGCGGGGTCATGGGGCGTCCTCATGCAGGCCATGCTCATCGAGCCGCAGGTGGATATCGGCGAGGCGCTGCGCCTGGTCCGCATCGTGGCTGACCCACAGCAGGCCCATGCCCTGTTCCCGCTGGCGTCGCAGCAACTGCTCGACGGCGTCGCGGCTGGCCGGGTCGAGCGCCGCCGTGGGTTCGTCCAGCAGCAGGAAGCGCGGCTGCTGCACCAGGGCGCGGAGCAACGCCAGGCGCTGCCGTTCGCCGGTGGACAGTTGCAGGACCTGGGCCTGCAACAGCGCCGGGTCGAGGTTCACTTGCGGCAGCAGGGGGCGCACCGCGTCGAGGTCGGTGAAGTGCGCGGCGACGCTGTCTTCCCACCAGCCGGACTCGGCCGCCACGTAGGTGACCAGGCGCCGCCAGGTGCTGGCCGGCAGGCTCTCGCGGCTGACGCCGCCCAGGCTGACGCGGCCCTGGTTCGGGTCGAGGTCGGCGAGCATGCGCAGCAACAGGCTCTTGCCGATCCCCGACGGCCCGCTGAGCACCGTGCAGCGGCCGGGCGCCAGCTCGAGATCGAACGGCCCGCTGAGCGCGCCGCGCAGCTCGCGCGCCTGCAACGGGCCGAGGGGAATTTGCGGAAGGTTCATGGAGGGCCTTCGCCGGAGAAAATGAAGGCGAGCATAACAAGGGCGCCTGACGGTTTCTCCGGAAGCTGATTCTGTAGGAGCGAGCTTGCTCGCGAACCGCTCAGCGCCAGTGTGGTCGGCGAACGCTGTTCGCGAGCAAGCTCGCTCCTACAAAAAACAGCCGAGCCCTCTGCCGAGCTGGAGCCCGGAACGACAAGGCCCGGCATATGCCGGGCCTTGTGGATAAAAAGCCCCGCAGAGTGTGCGGCGGGGCCTGGGCAAGCAGCCCAATCAGTCGGTGGTGATCTTCGAGTGCTTCTGGGTGTCCTTCATGGTCACGTACACCAGCAGCGAGCAGGCGATGCACGCGGTGACGTACCAGTAGAAGCCGCTCTCCATGCCGATGCTCTTGAACCACAGCGCCACGTACTCGGCGGTGCCGCCGAAGATGGACACCGTCAGCGCGTACGGCAGGCCCACGCCCAGGGCGCGGATCTCGGTGGGGAACAGCTCGGCCTTCACCACGGCGTTGATCGAGGTGTAGCCGCTGACGATGACCAGCGCGGCCATGATCAGGAAGAACGCGCCCCACCAGGTGTCGATGGTGTGCAGGGTGCTGAGGATCGGGTAGGTGAAGACGGTGCCCAGCACGCCGAAGGCGATCAGGATCGGGCGACGGCCGATCTTGTCCGACAGCGCACCGACGATGGGTTGCAGCAGCATGAACAGGAACAGCGTGGCCGCCGAGATCATGGTGGAGTCGTTCTTGCTCATCCCCACCGTGTTCACCAGGTACTTCTGCATGTAGGTGGTGTAGGTGTAGAAGGCCAGGGTACCGCCCATGGTCAGGCCGACCACGGTCAGCACTTCCTTGGGATGGCGCAGCAGGGTGCGCAGCAGGCTCTCCTTGGGCTCTTCCTTCTTGGTGGCGAAGGACTCGGTCTCTTCCATGCCGCGACGCAGGAACATGGCCACGACCGCGCACAGCGCGCCGATGAAGAACGGCACACGCCAGCCCCAGCTTTCCAGCTGCTCGGTGGTCAGGGTCTGCTGCAGCACGATGAGCACCGCCAGGGCGATGAGCTGGCCGGAGATCAGGGTCACGTACTGGAAGCTGGAGAAGAAGCCGCGCTGCTCCTTGTTGGCCATCTCGCTCAGGTAGGTGGCGGAGGTGCCGTATTCGCCGCCCACCGACAGGCCCTGCAGCAGGCGCGCCAGCACCAGCAGGATCGGTGCGCCGACGCCGATGGTTTCATAGCTGGGGGTCAGGGCGATGATCAGCGAGCCGAAGCACATCAGCAGCACCGAGGCCAGCAGCGCCGCCTTGCGGCCCTTGCGGTCGGCGTAGATGCCCATCAGCCAGCCGCCGATCGGGCGCATCAGGAAGCCCACGGCGAAGATCGCGGCGGTGTTCAGCAACTGGGCGGTCATGTCGCCCTGGGGAAAGAAGGCCTTGGCGAAGTACAGCGAGAAGGCGGCGTAGACGTACCAGTCGTACCACTCGACCAGGTTGCCGACCGAGCCACTGAAGATCGACTTGATGCGCTGGGAAGTCGTGCGGGGTGCGGCAGAAGCGGAGACGGCGCTTGCGCTATCCATGGGGTGTTCCTCTTGTCGTTGTTGTCGTCAGGCGTGCGGACTACTCGAAACGTCACGCCGGCGCGCCGCGAGGGCGGCGCAGTGTCGAGGGCGATAGCAGGCACCGTGCCAAGGCGCGAAAGCCGCGTGGCAGAAGGGTTGCGCAGCGTTTGAGGCGTGTGCGGGCAGGCGAAGGGGCGCCTATCGTGGCGGGCCTTGAGCGGAAATCCGCCGAGGTGGGTGTAGGAGCGAGCTTGCTCGCGAACGAATTTCCCGGCGGCACCGCGGTTGGGCGGTTCGCGAGCAAGCTCGCTCCTACATTGGGGCTTCGGTGCGGGGTTCAGCCCGTCGCGTACGACGGGCATTGGGCAGGAGCGGACTCCGTCCGCGATCGGATTCCGCCGGCACGGCCTACCGTTGGCGAACAGATCGCGCCGTTACACGCCAACAATCTTCAGCGACCGAATCTCCCTTGTAGGAGCGGGCCATGCCCGCGATCGCGCGCATGGCGCGCTCCTACAAAAGGCGCTCCGGCATGGAGTCGGTACAGGATTGGGCCCATCGCGGACGACGGACATTGGGTAGGAGCGGACTCCGTCCGGGATCGGCATCCACCGGCACGGCCTACCGCTGGCGGAACAGATCCCCCGGGGTAAACCCGAACAACCCCTTGAACGAGGCGATATAGGCCGAGGTGGAGTCGTACCCGCAATCCAGCGCCGCCGCCGTCACGCTGTCGCCGGCCTCCAGCGAGCCGAGGGAGGCGAGCAGGCGCTGGCGCTGGCGCCAGAGGCGGAAGGTCATGCCGGTCTCGCGCTGGAACAGCCGCGACAGGGTCTTCTCCGACGTGCCGATGCGCTGCGCCCAGTCACCCAGGGTGTGGTTGTCGGTGGGGTGATCGATCAACGTCTGGCACAGCTGCAGCAGCCGCCCCTCCTGCGGCATCGGCAGGGAGAACGCCACTTCCGGCAGCTCGCGCAACTGGTCCAGCAGCACCTGGACCAGCCGCGACTCGGCGCTGTCGCCCTGTGGGTAATCCACCGGCAGCTCGCAGAAGCTCTTGATCAGCTCGCGCGCCAGCGGCGTCACCTCCAGTACACGGCAGCGATCCGGCGCCCACTGGCAGGCGTCGTCGCGGATGTACAGGCTGCGCATTTCCGCCTGGGTCGAGGTGACCACTTCGTGATCGAGGTAGGCCGGAATCCAGATCGCCCGCTGCGGCGGCGCAAAGAAGCTGCCCTGCGCCGTGTGTACACCCAGCACCCCGGTGATGGCATACGACAACTGCACCCAGGCGTGGTGGTGCCTACTGGTCCAGGACCCCGCGCGGAGCCGTTCGGCGCGCGCATAGACCGGCCGCGGCAGTCGGTCCAGCACCGGGATCAGGCGTTGCAGTTCGGGAGCTTGTCCTTTCATCGGTCCATCGGGGCGGCAGTCGCGAGTGGCCGAAGTCTGGCAGTCCTGCCCGGGCGCCTCAAGCGTGGCGCGCCGGCAGAGGCGTCGACGGCCGCGTTCGAACGGTGACCGCCTGGCGGCCCGAGGCATTCTGGCAGGTGTGGGGAAGGCCCGCCTCTGGCATTATCCGCGCCCGGAAAAACACGCGGTGCGCGCCGAAGGCGATTGGGTAGATTTCCTACAAGGGTGTTGTATACACAAATTGTGTTGATTCGTTTCAACACAGCTTTGTCATGTATCCAATCTTCCGGTGGGTGATTGCCAGTTCGGTGCCTTCCCATGGGGCGGTGCCCTGCAATCAGGCGAAGTTGTCCTGCGGGTCAGGAAATCGCCCGGCCTTTGCACCTGCGTCTTCTCTGCCAAAGGAGCGGACCCTGAAGGGTTCGTCATAAAAGTGGAACAACTGGTCAGGATTGGCGCCAATCTTGCTTTCCTCGCCAGGCCTGACCGACCGGACAGGTTCCACCGACAATTAAAAACGCAACACGACTGCACTGATTAGGAGCAACGCATGACTCGCACTCTCGCATCCCTGCTGCTCGCCGGCGGGCTGCTCGCGGCCGGGCAGGCCATCGCTGGCGGTGAAGACCTGACTCCGGCCCCGGCCGTCAACGATGGCCCGCTGATCTGGCACAACGAAAGCCTGACCTACCTGTGGGGCAAGAACTTCAAGGTAGATCCGCCGATCCAGCAGACCTTCACCTTCGAGAGCGCGAGCGCCTGGACCTGGGGCGACATCTGGTTCTTCGTCGACCAGATCAACTACAACGGCAAGGAAAGCGCCACCAACGGCAAGAACACCTACTACGGCGAGTTCAGCCCGCGCCTGTCGTTCGGCAAGATCACCGGTGCCGACCTGTCCCTGGGCCCGGTCAAGGACGTGCTGCTGGCCACCACCTACGAATTCGGCGAAGGCGACGTCGAGTCCTACCTGGTCGGCCCGGGCTTCGACCTGGCGCTGCCGGGCTTCGACTACTTCCAGCTGAACTTCTACTACCGCAAGCCCGACGGCAATCGCGTGCCGTCCGGCGCCTGGCAGATCACCCCGGCCTGGGCCATCACCTTCCCGGTGGGCAACTCCGACATCCTCTTCGACGGCTTCATGGACTGGGTCGTCAACAACAAGAGCGCCAGCTCCAGCGAGCGTAACCAGTCGGACTACCACGCCAACCTGCACTTCAACCCGCAGCTCAAGTACGACCTGGGCAAGTCCCTGGGCTACGAGGCCAAGCACCTGTACGTGGGTATCGAGTACGACTACTGGTCCGACAAGTACGGCATCAAGGATTCGCAGTACTTCACCACCGACCAGAACACCGTCAGCGCCCTGGTCAAGTACCACTTCTGATGCTCCCACCGACCCCGCCGCCTGGCGGGGTCGGTCCTTGTGCGGGTCGCACAGCGGGTGGGCGGACTGGCGTCGCGGCCCGCAGCGCTTTCGGAAGTTGCCGACACCGTTTCCGGCTCCCGGCCGATTGGTGCGGCGCTCGCCAACCTCTAGCTTTACGTCTCTTTAGCTTTACGCAGGAGATGTGAGCCATGATGAAGAAACTGTTGAGCGCGGCCATCGCCGCGAGCCTGAGCGCATCCGTGCTGGCGGCGCCGCTGGGGCACCCCAGCATTCCGCCGACCCAGGTGCATGACAACACCCACGCTGGTGGTTTCTACCAGGACGTGATCACCCGTTCCCAGCCGGCACCGGTGAAAGAGGAGCCGCAAGAGGAGCACAAGGCGGCCGTGGTCGCGGCCAACGAGTGCGCCCCGCTCTGGGGCGGCGCTGGCAAGTCCGAGCAGAACGAGCAGGCCCAGGCCCAGGCACGTGGCGACGAGCAGGATGAAAACCGCCGCGGCGTCGCGGTGATTCCGACCGCCGACCCGTGCGCTGGCCTTGGCCTGGCCCGCCCGCTGTACGGCAGCCTGACCGTCGGCGAAGGCGTGGGCATCGGTGCTGCGGTCGTCGCCATCGGCGCCGCCATCGGCAGCCACGGCGGTGGCGGCGGTGGCCACCACGGCTCGTCCGGCACCACCGGCACCACCAAGTGATCCCATGCCCCCGGTCCGCTGCCGGGGGCTGTGAGCACCAGGGCAGGGCTGGCGATGCCGGTTCCTGCCCTTTTTCACGTCTTGCGCTTGAATCCCGCCACCTGCCTGGGTTATCCATGCACCGCCCCTCGCTCACGCATGGACCTACGCATGACCCTCCAGGTACCCGCCCATACCGCGCCCAACGGTGAAAAGCCCGCCGGCCGCATTCGGCAGAAGAACGAGGAAGCCATCCTCACCGCCGCCGAGGAAGAGTTCGCCCGCCACGGCTTCAAGGGCACCAGCATGAACACCATCGCCCAGCGCGTCGGCCTGCCCAAGGCCAACCTGCACTACTACTTCAGCAACAAGCTGGGGCTGTACGTGGCGGTGCTGAGCAACATCCTCGAGCTGTGGGACAGCACCTTCAACCACCTCACCGTGGACGATGACCCGGCCATCGCGCTGGCGAGCTACATCCGCGCGAAGATGGAGTTCTCCCGCCGCTTCCCGCAGGCCTCGCGGGTCTTCGCCATGGAGATCATCAGCGGTGGCGAATGCCTGTCCGAACATTTCAGCCAGGACTACCGCACCTGGTTCGCCGGCCGCGCCGCCGTGTTCCAGGCCTGGATCGACGCCGGCAAGATGGACGCGGTCGATCCGGTGAACCTGATCTTCCTGATCTGGAGCAGCACCCAGCACTATGCCGACTTCGCCACCCAGATCGGCTTCGTCACCGGGCGCAAGCGCATGTCCAAGCAGGACTTCAGCGATGCCAGCGACAACCTCATCCGCATCATCCTCAAGGGTTGCGGGCTGACGCCGCCGGCCACGGCATGAGCTTCACCCTCGCCGGTCCTGCGGTGTACGACGAAGACATCCGCAAGAGCCGCTTCCATTGCGTCGCCGCGCCCATCGCCAGCGAGGCCGAGGCCCAGGCCTTCCTCGCCGCGCACCGCGACGCCAGCGCCGGGCACAACTGCTGGGCCTGGAAGCTGGGCAACCAGTATCGCTTCAGCGACGACGGCGAACCGGGCGGCACCGCCGGCCGGCCCATGCTGGTGGCGATCGAGGGGCAGGACATGGACCGCGTGGTGGTCATGGTCAGCCGCTGGTTCGGCGGCATCAAGCTCGGCACCGGCGGGCTGGCCCGTGCCTATGGCGGTTGCGCGGCGAAATGCCTGCAGGATGTCCCGCGCATCGAGCTGGTGCCCAGCAGCCGCCTGGCGTTCGACTGCAACTTTGCCGAGCACGCGCTGTTCAAGGCGCGGGTGCTGGCGCTGGGGGCCAGCGTCGAGGACGAAGCCTTTGGCGCGGACGGGGTTCGACTGACGCTGAACCTGCCGACCACCCAGGTCCCTGCGCTGCAGAAGCTGCTCAACGATCTCAGTCGCGGACGACTCCAGGCTCGTTTGCTGGACGACTGACGCTTCTCCCCAAACACCGTGGAACCGCCTGTGGATAACCTGTGGTCGGTCTCCGCCTGTCCGCGCCATCCGCCGCTTTTCGCAGGTTGATCATTTTCTGACCAATGTGCCCGTCCGCTGCTGAGCAAAATATGAACAAGCTGTGGAAAAGGTGTGAGTGAAATGATCGGCGAAGGCGACGGCGGAGCGAAGCTGACCCTTCGGTGGATTATTCATCGGATTGATGCAGGGCTTGCCATGCCTGGGCTCGGGCGTTTCGCCGGCGACGCGGACTGCGTTGCCTGAGGTTGGGGGCAAAGCACTGGATAAACTGTGGGCAATCTGTGGGGAACCTGTCTCACGGGCGAGACAGGTTGTGCGCTGAACGGTCGTCACAGGCTGCCAGCCCTGGCGAAATGCCCGCCGCTTCACTTCGAAAACCTGTGGATAACACTGGGGAAAAGGCGCCGGCATGGCCGGCGCCAGAGCGGGTCAGAGACGGAACTGTGCCATCTGCCGCGCCAGGTCGTCGGCCAGGCTGCGCAGCTCGCGGCACTGCTCGCGGCCGTGCTGCACTTCCCGGGTGGTGGCATGGGCGAGGTCGGCGATGCCCTGCACGTTGCGGTTGATCTCCTCGGTCACCGCCGACTGCTCCTCGGTGGCCGTGGCGACCTGATGGTTGATGTCGCTGATGCGCTCCACCTGGTCGGCGATGGCGCCCAGCGAAGCGCTGGCCTGTTCGCTGGCGGCCAGGCTCTGCCCGGTGGCCTGCTGGCCTGACTGCATCGAGCGCACCGCCGCTTCCGCACCGTCCTTCAGGCGCTGGATGATCGTCAGGATCTCGTCTGTGGAGCCCTGGGTGCGGCTGGCGAGCGTGCGCACCTCGTCGGCCACCACGGCGAAACCGCGACCCAGCTCGCCGGCGCGCGCCGCCTCGATGGCGGCGTTGAGAGCGAGCAGGTTGGTCTGCTCGGACACACCGCGGATCACCGCCAGCACCTGGTCGATGCTCGCGACCTGCCCCGCCAGTTCGCCCACGGCGCCGGCTGCTTCGCCAATCTCGCCGGACATGCGCTGGCCCACCTGCAACGAGCCGCCGACCACGCGCCGCGCTTGCCCGGCTTCCTCGCGGGCTTGCTGCGATGCGCTGGCGGCCTGTTCGGCGTTGCGGGCGATCTCCTGCACCGTGCTGCCCATCTCGTTCACCGCCGTGGCGACCATGTCGGTCATCTCCTGCTGGCGACCGGCACGGTCGGCGGTATTGTCCACCACCTGTGCCACTTCGCCGACGGTGCGCAGCAGTTGCTGGCTCGTACCGAGCACCGCGCCGATGAGCGCGCGCTGGCCTTCGAGAAAGCGGTTGAAGCCGCGGGCCAGGTCGCCCAGTTCGTCGGCGCGGCTGTCGTCCAGGCGCCGGGTGAGGTCGCCGCCGCCACCGCCGATTTCCAGCAGCGCGCCGGTGACCTGGCGGATCGGCCTGACCAGGCTGCGCGCCATCAGCACCACCAGCGCCAGGCAGAGCAGGGCGACCACGGCGCCGGCGAGGCCGGAGAAGGCCAGCGCGGAGCGGGCATCGGCGTAGATTTCCGCTTCCGGCACTTCGCTGACCAGGGTCCAGCCCAGATCATGCAGCGGCAGGCTGGCCGCCAGGTAGGCTTCGCCGTCGCGCTCGAAGCGGGCGCTGTGGAAGCCCTGCTGGCCCAGCAGGGCGCCGGCGGCGTCGGCACCGATCAGGTCACCCAGGCTGCGGCCCTTGGGCAGCGAGGCGTCGGGGTGGATCTGCACCTGGCCGTCGTTGTTCACCAGGTACACGCGGCCGGACTGGCCGAAGCGGAAATCGCGGATCAGGGTCGACAGCTCGCGCATCTGCAAGCCCAGCCCGGCGATGCCCAGCAGGGTGCCGTCCTGCTCCACGCGCTGGTCGATGAACAGCGCGAGCTCGCCGGTGCTGGCGTCGGTGTCGATGTTCAAGGTGCGTGCCTGGCCGCTGTCGATGAACTGGAAGTACCAGCCATCCTTCGGGTCGCTGCGGCTCAGGGTGCGTTCCTTGCCCTTGTCGCTGTAGTAGGCGCCACTGGCGTTGGCGGTGATCAGCGCGGAGAAGGCGTGCTGGGAGGCGCGGATGCCGCCCAGGTACCGGGTGAAGTCGGCAAGTTTTTCCGGACTTTCGCCGGCGGCCAGCCAGTCCTTGACCAGGGTGTTCTCGGCAATGCCGGCCGCCGCCGTGATGGGGCCGGTGAGGCGCTTCTCGAAGTCGTTGGCGATCGCCTGGATGCTTGCCGGCAGCGCTTGTTCGAGCAGGTAGCGCTCGCTCAGGCGATTGACCAGCACGGCGTACAGGCCCAGGACGATGAGCAGGCTGATGAGCAGGGCAGCGCCCATGCTGAGGATGAGTTGGGTCTGGATACTTCGCAGGCGCATTTCTTGTTTTCCTCCGAACGCACAACGAAACGCCCGCCAGGCGGCGGGCGAAGAGACGGGGTCGTTGAGGGTATCGGCGGCGGTGCGGAAAACTGTTGTCGCGTTGGTCAGGTTTTTGCGCGCGGCGAGGACGCGTCACATGAGCCTTCGCTGCACGTTCCATGAGTGGAGAGGGCCTCCCATTCCACGCCGTCGCGGGTCTGCCGGGCGGGGGCGTCCTGGTGGTAGCGGGCGATGACCTGGGCGGCGACCGAAACGGCCACTTCCAGCGGGCGTTTACCCGGGACCTCGGACAGGCCAATGGGGCAGTGCATCTGCGCGATCACGTCCTGTGGATAACCCTGCTGCTCCAGGCGCATCTGGAAGCGCCGGGCCTTGGTGCGCGAACCGATCATGCCGAGGAAGCCGGCGTCGCCGCGCTTGAGCACCGCCTCGGCGATGGCGTAGTCCAGCGGGTGGTTGTGGGTCATGATCAGGAAGTAGCTGCCCGGCGGCGCCTCGTGCACGGCGTCTTCCGGCTCCTCCAGCAGGCGCGTGCGCACGCCCTCGGGGACCGCCCGGGGAAACTCCGCGGCGCGGCTGTCCACCCATTCCAGGCGCAGTGGCAAGCCCGCCAGCAGTGGCGCAAGGGCGCGGCCGACGTGGCCGGCGCCGAACAGCAGTACCTGCGGACCGCGCGCGGCGAAGCACTCGAACAGCAGGCTGGCGCGCCCGCCGCAGCACTGGCCGAGCCGCGCGCCGAGGGGGAAGTGCTCGAGCGCCTGTTGATCCTTGCCGGCCAGCAGCAGCTGGCGGGCGTGCTCGATGGCGGCGAATTCCAGGTGGCCACCGCCGATGGTGTCGAAGGTTTCCCCGGCGGTCACCAGCATCTTGCTGCCGGACTCACGGGGCGTGGAGCCCTGCACACCGATCACGGTGATCAGCACGTAGGGCTCGGCGCTGTCGCGCAGGCGGGCGATGGCGTGCATCCAGGTGCGGGTCATGGTTGGGGTTCCTGGGTCGAGTCGGGAGTGGGTGGGTTTTCCCTCACCCCAACCCTCGGCTTTGGCATCCTGCGTCGCTCTACCTCCTGCATCCATGCAGTCGTCTCCCGGAGGGAGAGGGGGCTGTCCGCTGCGGTGGTAGCGATCAGTGCGTCGTGTGACCCCACAACTGCCGGCTGAGTCTGCTGGTTCACCTCACGCCGATCAGTCCCCTCTCCCGCTTGCGGGAGAGGGCCAGGGTGAGGGCGCTCTTGCTCCGAACGGCGCATCGCCTCACAAGCCCAGAGTACCCGTTCCGGCGTCGCCGGCGTATCCAGGTCCGGGCTCAGCCGGTAGTCGGCGAGGCTGGCGATGGCGTCGCGCAGCGCCGACCACACCGAGATCGCCAGCATGAACGGCGGCTCGCCCACCGCCTTGGACAGGTACACGCTGTCTTCCTCGTTGGGGCGGTCGAACAGCGCCACGCGGAAGTCGGCTGGTGCGTCGCTCACCGCCGGGATCTTGTAGGTCGCCGGCCCCACGGTGAGCAGCTTGCCGGCGTCGTCCCAGCGCAGCTCCTCGGTGGTCAGCCAGCCCATGCCCTGGACGAAGCCACCCTCGATCTGGCCGATGTCGATGGCCGGGTTCACGCTGCGGCCGACGTCGTGGAGGATGTCCACCCGCGGCACGCGGTACTCGCCGGTCAGCGTGTCGACCTCCACCTCGGACACCGCGGCGCCGTAGGCGAAGTAGAAGAACGGATGCCCCTGGCCCTTCTCGCGGTCGTAGAAGATCTTCGGCGTGCGGTAGAAGCCGGTGGCGGAGAGCTGGATGCGCGCGAAATAGGCGGCCTGGACGGCCTCGGCGAAGCCCAGGTGCTGCGTCCCCACCGTCACCCCGCCGCGCTCGAAACGCACCTCCTGGGGCCTCACGCCGTCGCGTTCGGCGAGGAACTCGATCAGGCGTTTCTTCAGCGTGCGCGCCGCATCGCGGGCGGCCATGCCGTTCAGGTCGGTGCCGCTGGAGGCGGCGGTGGGCGAGGTGTTGGGCACCTTGTCGGTGCGCGTGGCGGTGAGGTGCACCTGTTCCAGCGGTACCTGGAATTCCTCGGCGACGATCTGCGCGACCTTGGTATTCAGGCCCTGGCCCATCTCGGTGCCGCCATGGTTGAGCTGGATGCTGCCGTCGGTGTAGAGGTGCACCAGCGCGCCGGCCTGGTTGAGGTGCTGCGCGGTGAAGGAAATGCCGAACTTCACCGGCGTCAGCGCCAAGCCTTTCTTCAGCACCGGGCTGTGCGCGTTGAACGCACGGATCGCGCAGCGGCGCGCGGCATAGTCGCTGCTCTGCTCCAGCCGCGCGATCAGCTCGCCCAGCAGGTTGTGCTCGACCCTCTGGTGATACGGCGTCAGGTCCCGGCCCTGGCCTGCGTAGAGGTTCAGCTTGCGGACCTCGAGCGGGTCCTTGCCCACCGCGCGGGCGATGTCGTCCATGGCGCGTTCGATGATCATCATCCCTTGCGGGCCGCCGAAGCCGCGGAAGGCGGTGTGGGAGACGATGTTGGTGAAGCTGCGGTAGCCGGCGATGGCCACGTCCGGGATGAAATAGGCGTTGTCGGCGTGGAACATCGCACGGTCGACGATGGCGTCGGAGAGGTCCGGGGAATGGCCGCAATCGCCCACGACTTCGAGCTGCGCAGCGAGCAGCCGGCCCTCGGCGTCGAAGCCGATGCGGTAGCGGTTGTGGAAGGGGTGGCGCTTGCCGGTCAGGCGCATGTCGTCGGCACGCGGCAGGCGAAGTTTCACCGCGCGGCCGGTCTGGCGCGCGAGCAGGGCGGCAAGGCAGGCGAAGGGCGCGGCCTGGGTTTCCTTGCCGCCGAAGCCGCCACCCATGCGGCGTACTTCCACCGTGACCTTGGCCAGTGGAATCGCCAGTACCTCGGCCACCAGTTTCTGCACTTCGCTGGGGTGCTGGCTGGAAGTGTGCACCAGCATGCCGCCATCGTCGGTCGGCAGCGCCAGCGAGGCCTGGCCTTCGAGGTAGAAGTGCTCCTGGCCGCCGATGAACTGGCGGGCCTCCAGGACCTGCGGAGCCTGCGCCAATGCCGCGTCTGCGTCGCCCCGGCGCATGTGGTGCGGCGGGCGCACGAAGCGCTCCTCGGCCTTGGCCTGCAGCGGGTCGATCAGCGGGTCTTGCTTCGCGTACTCGACCTTCGCCAGGCGCACCGCGCGGCGCGCCTGGACGAGGGTTTCGGCGGCGACCGCGAACAGCGCCTGGCCGTGGTATTTCACCCGGTCGCCGGCCAGCAGTGGATCACCTGGAAACACCGGGCCGATGTCCGTGTGGCCGGGCACGTCGCCCAGGGTCAGCACCGCCACCACGCCCGGCGCGCTGCGCACGGCGTCGAGGTCGAGGCAGAGCACCTCGCCGCAGGCGATTTCGGTGAGGCCGACGGCGGCATGCAGCAGTTCGCGCGGGGCCTTCAGGTCGTCCACATAGTGCGCGGCGCCGCTCACATGCAGCGCGGCGCTGTCGTGCTCGCGGGGCTTGCCGGCGCTGTGCACGGCGACCGCGACGCCGTTGCCGGCCAACGGTGGCAGGCTACGCATGGCGCACCTCCGCAGGGCATTCGAACCCTTCCAGTAGTGCGCGCTGCAACAGGTTCTGCGCCACCTTCAGGCGATAGGCGGCGCTGGCGCGCAGGTCGTCGATGGGCTGGAAGTCCAGCGCTATCGCGGCTTGCGCCGCCGCCACGGCAGCGGCGTCGAAGGGCCGGCCGCGCAGGGCCGCTTCGGTGTTCGCACCCCGTAGCGGGGTGGCCGCCATGCCGCCACAGGCCAGGCGTGCGTCCGCGACGATGCCTGCCTCGTCGAGGTCCAGGCGCAAGGCCAGGCAGACGGCGGAAATATCGTCGTCACGGCGCTTGGACACCTTGTCGACGCGAAAGCGCTGGTGGCTGCGCAAGCGCGGAATCCGCAGCGCTTCGATGTACTCGCCCGGTGGCAGGATGGTCTGCCGGTAGCCGGTGAAGAAGCCGTCGATGGCGACCTCGCGCACCGCACCTGCCCTGCGCAGGCGTAGTTGGGCGTCCAGTGCCAGCAGCACCGGCGGCATGTCGCCGATGGGCGAGGCATTGGCGATGTTGCCGCCCAGGCTGCCGCGCTGGCGGATCTGCAGCGAGCCGAGCCGCTCGAGCAGGGCGCCGACACCGGGGAATTCCTCCAGCGCCGCCAGGCAGTCGGCATAGGTCCGCGCGGCGCCGATCAGCAGATGGTCGTCGTGGACCTCCAGGCGTTGCAGGTCGCTCACTCGGTCAAGGTGGATGAGCGCCGGGAAGGCCTTGAGGTTCTGCGTGGCTTCCAGCGCCAGGTCGGTGCCACCGGCGATCAGCCGGGCGGCCGGGTGCTCGTGCAGCAGGGCGTCCAGCTCCTCCAGCGAGGCGGGCAGCCAGGCCTGGGCGTCGCCGGCCTGCAATGCGCCGGCCGTGGCGATCTGCCGAAGACGGGCGACGGTCAGGGCGGTGTCCTGGGTGAAGCGGTCATGGCAGGGCTGCCCGGCGATCTGCGTGGCAGCGTCGAGGATCGGCCGGTAGCCGGTGCAGCGGCACAGGTTGCCGGAGAGGGCGCTCAGCGCCGTCTCCCGGTCGTGCGGTGGCGGCGCGTGGTGCCAGGCAAACAGCGACATGACGATGCCCGGCGTGCAGAAACCGCACTGCGACCCATGGCAGTCCACCATCGCCTGTTGCACCGGGTGCAGCGCGCCCGGTTTGCCCAGGTGCTCCACGGTCAGCACCTGGCGGCCGTGCACCGTGCCCAGCAGCGTGATGCAGGCGTTCACCGCGCGATAGCGCAGCGCCTCGCCCTCGGGCTCGACGAGTACCACGGTGCAGGCACCGCAGTCGCCGGAGGCGCAGCCCTCCTTGGTGCCGGTGCGCGCGCGGTGGATGCGCAGGTAGTCGAGCAGGCTGGTCTCGGGGGCGAATCCATCGGCCTGGACCGCTTCGTCGCCGAGCAGAAACTCAATCATCGGGAGTCCTCGTCGTCATGCGGGCGGCCGCGCCGCCTCGCAAAGGCTGTCCGTGGAGGCCGAGCGCTGCGTGGCGAAGGCTCTCAGGCACAAGCATAGGCTCGTGGACCGGCTTGACCAGCAGGGCAGGGAAACCGCGGGGGGACACGCGTCCCGGCGCTGGCTGGGGCGCCGTACGTCGCGACCGGCGTTGTCCTCATCGCCATTTCGGGCGAAGGTGGTCAGGTTGGCATGCACCGCCTACACCGGGGGACGGGGCGAGAGCCCCGCGCCAGAGGCCTTGCGGCCGAGATCCAGTCGTCGGATGCGGCGTCTCGCTTGATAGGAAACTTCTTCCTTTTATAGATATCTCGATAGAGATACTCAATATCCGTGATGCCCTAAATCAATGGGCATTCCTTGTCATCAGGCGATAATCTTCCCCCTGTCGAATTTCAACCGATCGACCACTCGATTAAACGACAAACTCTCATTGAGGAATTGCCTAATGTCCCTGATCAACACCGCCGTTCAGCCGTTCAAGGTCAACGCTTTCCATAACGGCAAGTTCATCGAAGTCACTGAAGAATCCCTCAAGGGCAAGTGGTCCGTTCTGATCTTCATGCCGGCAGCCTTCACCTTCAACTGCCCGACCGAGATCGAAGACGCCGCCAACAACTACGCCGAGTTCCAGAAGGCCGGTACCGAGGTCTACATCGTGACCACCGATACCCACTTCTCCCACAAGGTGTGGCACGAAACCTCCCCGGCCGTTGGCAAAGCCCAGTTCCCGCTGATCGGCGACCCGACCCACCAGCTGACCAACGCCTTCGGCGTGCACATCCCGGAAGAAGGCCTGGCCCTGCGCGGCACCTTCGTGATCAACCCGGAAGGCATCATCAAGACCGTCGAAATCCACTCCAACGAGATCGCGCGTGACGTCGGCGAAACCCTGCGCAAGCTGAAAGCTGCCCAGTACACCGCCGCTCACCCGGGCGAAGTCTGCCCGGCCAAGTGGAAAGAAGGCGAGAAGACCCTGGCTCCGTCCCTGGACCTGGTCGGCAAGATCTAAAACGGCTGGGAAGCTGTTGCGCAGCGCTTGCTGCCCTTCCTTCAGACCCGGCAGCTTCCCCTACCGTTTCGCAGTACCCCGAGGATGCCTATCGGCATCCTCTCTACCTAAGCCAAAAGCGTGCGTAGGGTGGGCTGAAAAGCCCGCCGGGGAACCCCTTTGCTCAAATTCCGAGGATTTGAATCATGTTGGACGCCACTCTTAAAACCCAGTTGAAGGCCTACCTGGAAAAGGTCCAGCAGCCGTTCGAGATCGTCGCGTCCCTCGATGACAGCGACAAATCCCGCGAGATGAGCGAGCTGCTGCACGAAATCGTCGGCCTGACCGACAAGATCACCCTGCGTGAAGATGGCAGCGATGCGCGCAAGCCGTCCTTCTCGCTGAACCGCCCGGGGGCGAACATCGGCCTGGCGTTTGCCGGCATCCCCATGGGCCACGAATTCACCTCCCTGGTGCTGGCGCTGCTGCAGGTCGGCGGCCACCCGTCCAAGCTCGACGCTGACGTCATCGAGCAGATCAAGGGCATCCAGGGCTCGTTCGAGTTCGAAACCTATTTCTCGCTGTCCTGCCAGAACTGCCCGGACGTGGTCCAGGCGCTGAACCTGATGGCCGTGCTCAATCCGAACATCCGCCACGTCGCCATCGACGGCGCGCTGTTCCAGGAAGAAGTCGAGCGTCGCCAGGTGATGGCGGTGCCGAGCATCTACCTCAACGGTGAAGTGTTCGGCCAGGGCCGCATGGGCGTGGAGGAAATCCTCGCCAAGATCGACACCGGCGCCGCTGCCCGCGAAGCCGAGAAGCTGTCGGCCAAGGAAGAGTTCGACGTACTGGTCGTCGGCGGTGGCCCGGCGGGTGCTGCTGCGGCCATCTACGCCGCTCGCAAGGGCATCCGTACCGGTGTGGCGGCCGAGCGCTTCGGCGGCCAGGTGCTGGACACCATGGCCATCGAGAACTTCATCTCGGTCACCGAGACCGAAGGCCCGAAACTGGCTCGCCAGCTGGAAGAGCACGTCAAGCACTACGACGTCGACATCATGAACCTGCAGCGCGCCAGCGCCCTGATTCCGGCGAAGACCGCCGGCGGCCTGCACGAAGTGCAGTTCGAGGGCGGCGGCAGCCTGAAGGCCAAGTCCGTGATCCTGGCGACCGGCGCCCGCTGGCGCGAAATGGGCGTCCCGGGCGAGAAGGAATACAAGGCCAAGGGCGTGTGCTTCTGCCCGCACTGCGACGGCCCGCTGTTCAAGGGCAAGCGCGTGGCGGTGATCGGCGGCGGCAACTCCGGCGTCGAGGCGGCCATCGACTTGGCCGGTATCGTCAGCCATGTGACCCTGCTGGAGTTCGACAGCAAGCTGCGCGCCGACGCGGTGCTGCAACGCAAGCTGTTCAGCCTGCCGAACGTGGAAGTCATCACCAGCGCGCTGACCAGCGAAGTGAAAGGCGATGGCCAGAAGGTCACCGGCCTGGCCTACAAGGACCGCAACTCGGAAGAGTTCAAGTCCATCGACCTGGAAGGCATCTTCGTGCAGATCGGCCTGCTGCCCAACAGCGAATGGCTCAAGGGCACCATCGAGCTGACCTCGCGCGGCGAGATCATCGTCGACGCTCGCGGTGAAACCTCGCTGCCGGGCATCTTCGCCGCCGGTGACGTGACCACCGTGCCGTACAAGCAGATCGTGATCGCGGTCGGCGAAGGCGCCAAGGCGTCGCTCTCCGCCTTCGACCACCTGATCCGCTCCTCCGCGCCGGCCTGATCGCTTCGCGCTAGAAACAGAAACGCCCGGTTCACGCGAGTGAACCGGGCGTTTTCTTTTGGGGCAAAAGTGTTCGCGAGCAAGCTCGCTCCTACGAAGAGCCGGCGCTCGCAGTCCCTGTAGGAGCGGGCCATGCCCGCGACCGCGCGCAGGTTGAATCCGCTGCCGGGTCAGAGAATCGGCGACACCAGCCGCGCCACCCGCATCCCCAGCTGCTGCAACCGGTGCACACGCTTGCGGTCGTCCAGGGTCATCTCCACCGACTGGGCGAAGTCCTCTTCCAGCATGGCTTCCACGTCGCGGGCGAAGCCTTCGTCGACGGTGATCACCATGATCTCGAAGTTCAGGCGGAACGAGCGATTGTCCAGGTTGGCGCTGCCCACGGCGGCGCTGTCGTGGTCGATCAGCACCACCTTCTGGTGCAGGAACCCCGGCTGGTAGCGGAACACCCGCACGCCGGCGCGTACGGCCTCCAGCGCATAGAGGCTGGAGGCGGCGTAGACCGTCTTGTGGTCCGGCCGCGAGGGCAGCAGGATGCGCACGTCCACGCCACGCAGCACCGCCAGGCGCAGGGCGGCGGCGACGGCTTCGTCCGGGACGAAATACGGCGTGGTGATCCACACCCGCTCCACCGCCGCGTTGATCGACTCGACGAAGAACAGTGAGCAGGTTTCCTGGGTGTCCGCCGGGCCGCTGGCGACCACCTGGCAGAGCATGCCGGCGTCGTCGTAGCCATCGGGCAGGATCAGCGTCGGCAGCGTGTGGGTGGCCCAGAACCAGTCCTCGGCGAAGCACTCCTGCAGGCACGCCACGGCCGGGCCGTGCAATTCGATGTGGGTGTCGCGCCAGGGGGCCAGCGGTGGCTTCTCGCCCAGGTACTCGACACCGACGTTGTGCCCGCCGACGAAGCCCCGCACGCCGTCGACCACCACGATCTTGCGGTGGTTGCGGAAGTTCACCTGGAAGCGGTTGATCATCCCGCTGCCGGTGCTGAACGCATGCACCTGCACGCCGCCCTGGCGCAGGCGCTCGACATAGCGGCGGGGCAAGGCGTGGCTGCCGATGCCGTCGTACAGCAGGAACACGTCCACGCCGTTGGCCGCGCGCTCCAGCAGCAGCTGCGCAAGACGCTGGCCGAGGGCGTCGTCACGGACGATGAAGAACTGCACCAGGATCACTTTGCGCGCGCGGGAGATCGCCTCGAACATCGCCTCGAAGGAGGCCTTGCCGTTCACCAGCAGGCGCACGTTGTTATTGGCCAGGGTCGGCATGCGCGCCAGCCCGACCATGGCCTTGAGCGACTTGTAGGCGTGGTACTGGCGCGCGGCGAGCGCCTCTTCCACCCAGGGGCGCCAGTCCAGTTCGGCGGCGGCCAGGTGCATTTCCTCGTTGGCCTGGCGCCGCGCGCCGATGTAGGCGTCGAAACGGCTGCGGCCGAAGACGAGGTAGGGCAGCAGGGTCAGCAGCGGCATGAACACCAGGGAGGTGGCCCAGGCGATGGCGCCTTGCGCGGTGCGCACGCTGAGGACGGCGTGCACCGCGGCGACGATGCCCAGGAGCTGGATGACCACCAGGAAGTGGGCGATGTAGGTGCTGTACTGCATGGGCGCGCGATCGGGTCCTTGTGGTCGGCGGATGCTCTGAGCCTAGTTGGCTCCCGGCGGTTGCGGCCAGCGGCTGATGGGGCCGCGCCAGTGCTCGTAGGTCTTGCCCAGGCGCAGTACCTCGATGTCGGCGAAGCGCGGGCCGACGATCTGCAGACCGATGGGCATGCCGGCGCTGGTGAAGCCGCAGTTGATCGAGAGTGCCGGTTGCTCGGACATGTTCCACGGCACGGTAAAGCCGATGTGCTCGAAGGGCTGCGCCGGGTCGTTGGTCGGCGAGGCCCACTCGGCGGGGAAGGCGGCGACCTGGTTGGTCGGCGAGAGCAGGAAGTCGATCTCGTGGAACTGCTCGGCCGCCCGCCGGCGCATGTCGAAGGTGCGGTTGTAGCCGCGCACCGCATCGGCACCGCTGACCGAGGCACCGCCCTCGGCCCACTGGTAGATGTAGGGCAGCACCTTGGCCTGGCGCTCGCGCGGCAGGTGTTCCAGCTCGGCCCACAGGCGCGCCCGCCAGAACTTGTCGAGGCCGTCGAGCAGCTCGCGGTCGAGGATAGGCCGGACGTCGACGATCTCCGCGCCGGCCTGGGCGAAGCGCCGGGCAGCGGCCACGACGGCGGCGCGGACCTCCGCTTCCGGCTGCAGGCCGCAACCGGGGTCGAGTTGCAGGCCGATGCGCAGGCCCTGCACGTCCAGCGGCTCGATATGCCAGTCCAGGTTCGCCGGTGGCAGGGCGGTGGCGTCGCGCCAGTCCGGGCGGGCGAGGTGCTTCATCATCAGCGCCGCGTCGTCCAGGGTGCGGGTCATGGGGCCGGCGCAGCGGCCGGTGTAGTAAGGGTCGATGGGGATGCGCCCGAAGCTCGGCTTGAAGCCGACCAGGCCGCACCAGCCCGCCGGCAGGCGCACCGAGCCACCGATGTCGGTGCCGATGTGCAGCGGCCCGTAGCCAGCCGCGGCGGCCGAGGCAGCGCCGGCGCTGGAGCCGCCCGGGTTCATGCGCAGGTCCCAGGGGTTGCGCGCCAGTTCGTGGAAGCTGGAAAGCCCGGAGGAGAGCATGCCGAAGTCCGGCACGGTGGTCTTGCCCAGCAGGATCGCCCCGGCTTCGAACATTCGCGCCGCGGGCGGAGCGTCACCCGTGGATGGTTGCAGCAGGGTGGCGGCGCTGCCCTGGGGGATCGGGTCGCCGCGGGTAGCGATCAGTTCCTTGATGGTGACCGGCACGCCATCCAGTTCGCCGCACGGCGCACAGCGGATCCAGCGCGCCTCGGAGCGCCGCGCCTGCTCCATGGCCCGCTGCGGATCGAAGGCGAAGAGCGCGCAAAGCTGCGGCTCCCAGCGGTCGATGTGAGCGACCAGGTGCTCCAGGTACTCGACGGGGGATAGCTGGTGCGAGCGGTACAGGGCCAGCAGTTCGACGGCGGACAGGTCGTGCAACGGTGGCATGGCGGTCTCCGGCGTGGGGCTATGCCACACCCTAGCCGAATCCGCGCCAGGAGGGGATAGGCGCGGTGGTCACACCGCGCGATCGAGGCTGGCCTCAGGCGCGCTGGCGCGATTGCTGGTCGATCAGGTACTGCAGGCGATACAGATGACGGTAGCCCGATTCCCAGGCGCCGTGGCCGGATTTCACGTTGATGTGCCCGGCGGAGGGCAGGATCACCGTTTCGGCACCCCAGGCGCGGCCGAGCACCAGCGCGCGCTGCGGGCTGCAGGCGGCGTCGTTGTCCGAGCCCACCAGCACGGCGGGGAAGGGCAGCGTCTGGGCGGCGATGGGGGCGAAGTTGCGTAGCGCCTCGTGGCAGGTTTCCCGCTCTACGTCGGCCGGCGCCACCAGCAGGGCGCCGGCGACCTGGGCGAGGGCGCGGCGGTCCGCGCGGGCGGCCCAGGAGGCGACGGTCACACAGCCCAGGCTATGGGCGATCAGCATCACACTGCCGGGCTCGCGGCGGATCTCGCGGTCCAGTTCGGCGACCCAGTCGTTGTGCTGCGGGGTGATCCAGTCCTGCTGCTGCACCCGCCCGGCGTTCGGCAGGGCGCGTTGCCAGTGGCTCTGCCAGTGGGCGTCGTCGGAGCCGTGCCAGCCCGGCACGATCAGATAGCGGATGCGTTCGTTGCGCATGGAGCGGCCCTCTCGAATCGTCATGGAAGACATTCTAGGGAGGGTTTTAATATACGTTAAGGAATAAGAAATTCTTTGCTTATGCGATATTTAGACTAAGCAAACGGCTATAAGGGGCTATTCCTGTGCCCGGCGCAGCGGGCAGCAGCGCGCCAGGATGCCCTCCAGGTTGAGGTCGGGCATGGCGTAGTCGCGCAGGGCCTTGGCGGTCTGCTCGACGTAGTCGCGGGTGGTGCCGAAGTGCCCCTGGGCGCTGTCGAGCACGTGCTGGACGATGCTGTCGGGCAGGGAGCCGGCGTAGCTGGGCAGGTGGCGTTCGAGGACAAAGCCCAGGGCGCGCACGCGGGTGCCGTCGTCGAGGCGGCAATTCAGCCATTCCGGGCGGTAGGAGGCGTAGGGCATCTCCCGTTCCCAGAGGGCATAGAGGTTGGCGTCGAGGTTGTCCTCGGGCAGGCGGAAGGCGAAGCCCGCGCAGGAGCCGCCGCGGTCGAGCCCGAGCACCAGGCCTGGCGCTTCCGGAGTGCCACGGTGGGTCAGGGACCACAGGTAGAGCCCGCGGTGGTAGCCGTGCACCCGCGCGCGGCGCGCCTCGGCCACCGGGAATTCCGGGCGCCAGATCAGCGAGCCGTAGGCGAACAGCCACACCGGGCCGGCGCCGTGTTCGCTCATGGTGATGTCGAGCGAGGCGCGCAGCTGTGCGGGTGTGAAACGTTCCGGCACCCCCAGTGTCGGCGGATAGAACGGGCCTTGCGAAGTGGGAGACGATGTCACGCGATACCCCTCAGGTCTCCAGACTGTCATCAACTTAGTGGAACTGCGGCGGCCACGGAAGGGCCTGAAAGGCATAGGTTTATTGCCAGAGCGGGGAGGGCGACGAACGGCGGGTGATTTGCCAGGCGCAGCGGCCGCTGGCGCTCTCGTAGGCGCATAACGCGCCAGCGTTATCCGCCGCGGGGCATGCGGCGGATAACCCGTTCCGGGTTATGCGCCCTACGGTTCTGCGCTGCGATTCGCCCTCTCCCTGAAGGGAGAGGGAGGGCCGTCGTACATGGCTTCATGTAGGAGCGGACTCCGTCCGCGATCAATTGCCGGCGGCTCGGAGCCGGCCGGTTGCACATCACGGACGGAGTCCGCTCCTACGCGATCCACAGCCGTGGCGCGGAATCGGCGAATAAAAAAAGGCCGCTCACCCCTGCCTGAGTATTGGGAGAGCGGCCTTGAAGCTCGGTATGTGGTGGAGGTCCTGTTCTACACCCGCTCTGTGTCAGGTGTCTTACAGGGGCCTCAGCGCGCGGTGATCACCGCCAGCTTGGTAATGCCCGCCTTCTCGATGTAGGCCATGGCCTTGGCCACCTGGCCGTAGTTCACCCCGTCGTCGGCCTGCAGCTGCACGCGCAGCTGGGCGTCCTTGGCCTTGGCCGCCTCCAGGTTGCCCTGCAGCAGCTCGGGCTGGATCTCGTCCTTGTTGATGAACCACTTGCCGGCGCCGTCGATGCTCACCACCAGCGGGTCCTTCTGCTCCGGCGGCGCGACTGCCTCGGTCTTGGGCAGGTTGATCGGGATGGCGTTGGTCAGCAGCGGCGCGGTGACGATGAACACCACCAGCAGCACCAGCATCACGTCCACCAGCGGGGTGACGTTGATCTCGGAGAGAACCTCGTCGCTGTCCTGGGTCGAGAAGGCCATGTCAGCTCGCCTCCTTCACGCTGGCGCCGGTAGCCGGTTTGCGGGCGGCGGTGGGCAGGGTGACGACGCGGAAGGCGCTCTTCTGCGCGAGGCTGTAGAAGTCGTGGGCGAAGTCGTCGAGGTCGGCCGCGGTGAGCTTCAGGCGGCGGAGGAAGTAGTTGTAGACCAGCACCGCCGGGACGGCGACGGCGATACCCACGCCGGTGGCGATCAGCGCGCTGCCGATGGGACCGGCGACGGTTTCCAGGCTCGCCGAGCCGGCGGCGCTGATGCCCTTGAGCGCTTCCATGATGCCCCACACGGTGCCGAACAGGCCGATGAAGGGCGAGGTGGAGCCGATCGAGGCGAGCACTGCCAGGCCCGATTCCAGGGAACGACGCTCACGCTGGATCTGCTGGCGCAGGGCACGTTCGAGGCGGTCCTGGTGATTGATCGATTGGGCGAGGTCCGGCTGGCCGTTGTCCTGCACCTGGATGGCGGCGAAGCCAGCCTGGGCCACGCGGGCACCGGCGCCGGGCTTGCCGGCGGCCTGGTCACCGGCCGATTCGAGGCTGGTGGCGCTCCAGAACTGCTTCTGGAACCGCTTGTCCTGGGATTTCTGGCGGGTGAACTGAACGCCTTTCACCAGGGCCAGGGCCCAGGTGACGACGGAGAAGCCGACCAGCAGCCAGATGACTGCGCCTTCGACGGATTCCAGGGGGTTAAGGGGCAGACTCATGGGTGTTCTCCTTCCGCGATTCTCGTGCGGCTGATCTGGGCAAGTTGAATCAATGCAATTTGAAATCGATGGGTACGCTGACCCAGCCGTCCTGGGCCACGTCGCCGCGCTTGGCGGGGACGAAGCTCCAGCGTTTCACCGCGCGCACCGCGGCATCGTCCAGGGCGTCGCGACCGCTGCTCTTCTGCACCTGGATCTCGCTCGGGCTACCGCTGGCGAGCACATGCACCCGAAGCAGCACGGTGCCTTCCCAACCGCGGCGCTGGGCCAGCGGCGGGTATTCCGGCGCCGGGTTCTTCAGGTACCCGGCGCTGGCCGAGGGCGGCGTCAGCGGTGCCGGGGCCGGTGCCGCCGGGGCGGGCGGAGCCGGTGGCGGCGGCGGGGTTTCGGCCTTGGGCGGCGTGGGTTGCTCGACCGGCTTGGGCACGGGTTTGGGCTTGGCCACCGGTTTGGGCTTGGGTTTGGGAATCGGTTTGGGCGGCGGCGGTTTCACCGCGTTCTCGTCCACCACGGGGGGCGGCGGTTCCTGTACCACCGGCTGGGGAATCGGTTCGGGCGGCGGCGGCTCGACGACCGGCGGTGTCGGCGCGGTGAATTCGATGGTCATCGGCGGCACCTGCGGCGGCACTTCGGGCAGCTTCGGCGTGGGCTGCTGGCTCAGCCAGTAGACCACCGCGCCATGCAGCGTCAGGGCGAACAGGCCGAGCAGGACGGCTTCGCGGCGGCTCAGCGCGCGGCTTTTCGCCGGCACATGGCGGCCCAGCTCCAGCGCGTGGCGCAGCGGGCGGCCGAGATCGACCAGGTCGCCGCCGGGCACGTGGCGCAGGAAGGCATCCGGCGCGAGGGCATGCTGGGGTTGAGCCATGAACGATCTCCTTGCAGGTCTGCGCGGCTCTAAGTCGCGCTTGAAACGGACCTGCATGATTGGCGGAGCGCCTTAGCTCTTGAAGTGATTGTTTCTCTTATTTAAATAACTTTCGGTACTATAGGTTTTTCCCGGATCGCTGCAGGCCGCGGCAGCCGTGGCTTTGCGAGAATCAGCAAAAAAGCGATGCCTTTGCCGCATGGAAAATATGCAAGGAAGGTTGGCGAAAATTTGCTCAAAGCGGTGGGGTGTTGCGCGTCAAGGTAGGAGCAACGGGGTCTTTCTCTAAAAGTCCGTGCCGAGATATTCCCTCTCCCTAACCCTGGCTACGCGCCCCGCTCCGAAGGGAGAGGGGACCGTTCGGTGCAGAGTGAAACCACTGCATCAGCCGGCACGGACAGCTCTCTCCCTTCGGAGCAGGGTGCACAGCCAGGGGGAGAGGGCAGGCCCCGCCGCGATAGTAGGAGCGAGCTTGCTCGCGAACAGTGTTTGCCGGCAGCGCCGGAGTTGGACGGGTTCGCGAGCAAGCTCGCTCCTACGAAAAGCCCCTGGTCCACACTCCGGAGCCCACGAGCCGGAAAGCGGAACGCCAGAAACGAAAAAGCCCGGTCATTCGACCGGGCTTTTCATCAGCGTCAGCGATGCGGCGATCAGAACGCCGGCACCACGGCGCCCTTGTACTTCTCGAGGATGAACTGCTTCACCTCGGGGCTGTGCAGGGCGGCGGCCAGTTTCTGCATGGCGGCGCTGTCCTTGTTGTCCGGGCGGGCAACCAGGATGTTCACGTAGGGCGAGTCGGCGCCTTCGATGGCCAGCGCGTCCTTGGTGGGGTTGAGCTTGGCTTCCAGGGCGTAGTTGGTGTTGATCAGGGCGAGGTCAACCTGGGTCAGCACGCGCGGCAGGGTGGCCGCTTCCAGTTCACGCACCTTGATGTTCTTCGGGTTGGCGACGATGTCTTTCGGGGTGGCGGTGATGGACTTGTTGTCCTTGAGCTTGATCACGCCGACCTTGTCCAGCAGCAGCAGGGCGCGGCCGCCGTTGGTGGCGTCGTTGGGGATCACCACGGTGGCGCCCGAGGGCAGCTCTTCGAGCTTCTTGAACTTGGTGGAGTACGCGCCCAGCGGCTCGATGTGCACGCCGGTGACGGCGGTCAGGCTGGTGCCCTTGGTCTTGTTGAACTCATCCAGGTACGGCTGGTGCTGGAAGAAGTTGGCGTCCAGGCGCTTCTCGGCGACCTGGGTGTTGGGCTGCACGTAGTCGGTGAATTCCTTCACCTTCAGTTCAACCCCTTCCTTGGCCAGGATGGGTTTGACGAAGTTGAGGATCTCGGCGTGCGGCACCGGGGTGGCGGCGACGGTCAGGCTGTCGGCGGCCTGGGCCAGCGGGGCGCCGATGACGGCGGCGGCAGCGAACGCGGCGAACAGTTTCTTCATGCTTGGCTCCTTGGTCGGCCCGCATCCGGCGGGCCCTGCGGTTATTTGCGGGAATAGTGGACCACCAGCTTGTCGCCGACGGTCTGCAGGATCTGGACGAGGACCACCAGCATCACCACGGTGAGCAGCATCACGTCGTCCTGGAAGCGTTGGTAGCCGTAGCGGATCGCCAGGTCGCCGAGGCCGCCGGCGCCCACCACGCCGGCCATCGCGGTGTAGGACACCAGGGTGATGGCGGTGACGGTGATGGCGGCGATGATGCCCGGGCGGGCTTCGGGCAGCAGGGCGTTCCAGATGATCTGGCGGGTACTGGCGCCCATGGCCTGGGTGGCCTCGATGATGCCCTTGTCCACCTCGCGCAGGGCGGTTTCCACCAGGCGCGCGAAGAACGGCGTGGCGCCCACCACCAGCGGCGGGATGGCCCCGGCGACGCCCAGCGAGGTGCCGACCAGGATCACCGTGAGCGGGATCAGCACGATCAGCAGGATGATGAACGGCAGTGAGCGCAGCACGTTGACTATGAACGCCAGCACGCCGTAGATGCCGCGGTTGGCGAACAGCTGCTTCGGCCCGGTGAGGAACAGCAGCACGCCCAGCGGCAGGCCGAGGATGACGGTGAACAGCAGCGAGCCGCCGAGCATCCAGAAGGTGTCGAGGCTGGCCTGGAGGATTTCCGACCAGTCGATATTCACAAAGAAGTCGCTCATGCGCGCAGCACCTCCACATGGACGTCGGCAGCGTTGAGCTGCGCCAGGGCGGCTTCGATGTCACCGCCTACCAGGGACAGGGTGAGCTGGCCGTAGGGCTGGTCCTTGATGCGGTCGATGCGCCCGGCGAGGATGCTGTAGTCCACGCCGGTCTGGCGCGCGACGGTGCCCAGCAGCGGTGCGTAGGTCGCCTCGCCGCGGAAGGTCAGGCGCAGGATGCGGCCCGGCACGTGGGCAAAGTCGTCGTGCTGTTCTTCTTCGTCCACGCGCTCGGCCTCGAAGACGAAGCGGCGGGTGGTGTCGTGCTGCGGATGGAGGAACACGTCGGCGACGTCGCCCTGTTCGACGATGCGCCCGGCATCCATCACCGCCACCTGGTCGCAGACACGGCGGATCACGTCCATCTCGTGGGTGATCAGGACGATGGTCAGCTTCAGCTCGCGGTTGATTTCCGCCAGCAACTGCAGGACCTGGCCGGTGGTCTGCGGGTCGAGGGCGCTGGTGGCTTCGTCGCAGAGCAGGATGGTCGGCCGGCAGGCCAGCGCACGGGCGATGCCGACACGCTGCTTCTGGCCGCCGGAGAGCTGCGCCGGGTACTTGCGGGCGTGGTCCTGGAGGCCCACGCGGGCGAGCAGTTCGTCCACCCGCGCGCTGATCTCGGCGGCGCTGTAGGTGCCGGCGAGTCTCATCGGCATGGCGATGTTGTCGGCGACGGTCTTGGAGGCCAGCAGGTTGAAGTGCTGGAAGATCATCCCGACGCGCTGGCGGAAACGACGCAGGCCGTCGGCGTCCAGGGCGGTGATGTCTTCGCCGTCGATGACGATGCGTCCGCCGCTGGGCTCTTCCAGGCGGTTGATCAGGCGCAGCAGGGTACTTTTACCGGCGCCGGAATGGCCGATCAGGCCGAACACCTGGCCGCCCTCGATGAACAGGCGGGTCGGCTGCAGGGCCGGGATATCGCGTCCGGCGACGCGATAGGTCTTGTGGACGTCGTGGAATTCGATCACGTAGCGAACCTTGTGGGTACGGGGAGGCGCCGCTCGCCGCCAGGGCCGTCGGATGAACAGGCGTAGGCAACGAGCGTAGGCGGTCAGCCAAAACCGCGCATTTTAACCTGCTTTTTTATGGCTGATTAATCTTTGTTCAGCTAAGCACGGAACAAAAGGGAATAACGGACGCCCCGGGCGGGCGCCCGTGGGCTCACGGCGTGCAGTTCGGCTGGGCAGCCGGCGCAGGAGTGGCGGGCTTCTGCAGGCCGCTCACGTCGGCAGCGACGCCCGGGGCGCGGGGCATCAGCGAACGGGCGCGGGTCAGGGCGGTGGTGGCGCCGTTGACGTCGCCCTTGGCCAGGGCGGCGCGGCTGCGCTCCAGGTAGGCGTCGGCCAGGCGCTGGCGGCGCTCGGCGAGCTGGGCGGCGTCTTCCTGTTCGGAACCCAGCGCGAGCTGCGCGGACTCCAGGCGGCCGGCGGCCAGTTCGGTCTCGAAGCCACTGCTGCTGGGCGGATTGCTCGCGGTGCTCTGGCAGGCCGCGAGGGCCAGCGCCATGGCCATCAGCGCGAACAGGCGGATGACGAACGACTTCATGCGTCAGGGTCTCTTTTGATCAAAAAATCGCCAAATTCTACACCGTCCGGCGCGGCAGGACAAAGCTCAGCAGGAACAGGGCGGCCGCGCTGACCACGATGGAGGGGCCGGCGGGGGTGTCCTTGAACCAGGACAGCGAGAGCCCGGCGCACACCGCCACCAGGCCGATCAGACTGGCGCCGAAGGCCATTTGTTCAGGGCTGCGCGCATGCCGCTGGGCCGCGGCGGCGGGGATGATCAGCAGCGAGGTGATCAGCAGCACGCCGACGATCTTCATGGCCACGGCGATGACGATGGCGATCAGCAGCATCAGCGCCAGGCGGATGGCGGTGACCGGCAGGCCTTCGACCCGCGCCAGTTCCTCGTGCACGGTGATCGCCAGCAGCGGTCGCCACAGCCAGCAGATCAGCCCCAGCACCAGGGCGCTGCCGGCGATTATCCACAACAGGTCGGTCTGGCTGACGGCGAGCAGGTCGCCGAACAGGTAGGCCATCAGGTCGACGCGCACTTCCTTCATGAAGCTCAGGGTCACCAGGCCCAGCGACAGCGTGCTGTGGGCGAGGATGCCCAACAGGGTGTCGGCGGCGAGCGGCTGGCGCTGCTGCAGGGTGACCAGCAGCACGGCGAGCAGCACGCAGCCGACAGTCACCGCCAGGGTCGGGCTGACGTCCAGCAGGAAGCCCAGAGCGACGCCGAGCAGGGCGGCGTGGGAGAGGGTGTCGCCGAAATAGGCCATGCGTCGCCAGACGACGAACGAACCCAGGGGCCCGGCGACGACCGCCAGGGCCAGCCCGGCGAGAAGAGCGTTGAGCAGGAAATCAGCCATGGTTGCAGTCGGGGCCGTGCTGGTGGACCGGAGTGAAGCGGGTGCCGGCGGGGAAGGCGGGTTTCACCACCTCGCCGTGCAGGTCGTGGGAATGGTCGTGGTGGTGGTGATAGACCGCGAGGCTGCGCGCGTCCTGGCCGAACAGCTCGACGAAGGCCGGGTCGCCGCTGACCTGTTCCGGGTGCCCGGAACAGCAGACGTGGCGGTTCAGGCAGACCACCTTGTCGGTGGCGCTCATCACCAGGTGCAGGTCGTGGGAGACCATCAGCACGCCGCAGCCCAAGCGGTCGCGCAGGCGGCCGATCAGGCGGTACAGCTCGGCTTGCCCGGCGACATCGACGCCCTGCACGGGTTCGTCGAGCACCAGCAGTTCCGGCTTGCGCAGCAGGGCGCGGGCCAGCAGCACGCGCTGCAGTTCGCCACCGGAGACGCTCTGCAGCGGCTTGTCGATCACGTGGGCGGCGCCGACTTCCTTCAGCGCCTCCAGTGCGTGGGCGCGCTGCACACCGGGGACCAGGCGCAGGAAGCGGAACACCGTCAGCGGCAGGGTCGGGTCGACATGCAGCTTCTGCGGCATGTAGCCGATGGATAGCTTCGGCTGGCGCCAGACGCTGCCGGTGTCGGGCTTGAGCAGGCCGAGAACGCTGCGCACCAGGGTCGTCTTGCCGGCACCGTTGGGGCCGATCAGCGTGACGATCTCGCCGGGGGCGATGGTCAGGTCGACGTTCTGCAGCACCGTCTGGCCGGCGTAGCTCACGCCGACACCGTGCAGGCGGATGAGGGCGTCGCTCATTACGACGCCTGCTTGGCGGGAGAGCAGGCGCCGCAGAGGCCGACCACTTCGACGGTCTGGGTCTCCACGGCGAAGCCGACGCCCTTGGCGCCGGCGACGATGGCCGCGCTGATGGCCGGCTGTTCCAGCTCGATGGCGGTGTGGCAGGCGCGGCAGATCAGGAACTGCCCTTCATGAGCGTGCTCCGGATGGGCACAGCCTATGAAGGCGTTGAGCGAGGCGATGCGGTGCACCAGGCCGTTTTCCAGCAGGAAGTCGAGGGCGCGGTAGACCGTCGGCGGCGCCGCCTTGCGGCCGTCTTCCTCGCTCAGCACGGCGAGGATGTCGTAGGCGCCCAGGGGCTTGTGGCTCGCCCAGACCAGCTCCAGCACGCGCCGACGCAGCTCGGTCAGGCGCACGCCCTGGCGCGCGCACAGCGCGTCGGCGTCGGCCAGGGCGCTGGCCACGCAGTTGGCGTGGTCGTGCGGGCGGCAGGCGAGGGGTGTCTTGGGGGCGATCTTGTACATGCGCGGCGACGCTCGGGTTCAGAGACGTTATTATATTACTCTTTCATGTCTCCCCTGTGTGAGTGCCGCCGTGTCCTTCCGTCCCGTCGCCCTGCTGACCGCCGCCTGCGCGCTGCTGCTCAGCCTTCCCGTGCGCGCCGAGGTCAGCGTGCTGACCAGCATCAAGCCGCTGCAACTGATCGCCGCCGCCATCCAGGATGGCGAAGGCACGCCGGACGTGCTGCTGCCGCCGGGCGCCTCGCCGCACAGCTACTCGCTGCGCCCCTCCGACATCCGCCGCGTGCGCGATGCGCAGCTGTTCTACTGGGTCGGCCCGGACCTGGAGAACTTCCTGCCCAAGGTGCTGGAAAGCCGCAAGGGCCCGAGCGTGGCGGTGCAGGACCAGGCCGGCATGCACCTGCGCAAGTTCGCCGACTTCAGCGAGTCCAACCATCCGAACCATGACGACGACACCGGCCACGACCACGATCATCGTCCCGGCATGATCGACGCGCATTTGTGGCTGTTGCCCGCCAATGCCCAGGTGATCGCCGCACGCATGGCCGAGGACCTGGCCATCGCCGACCCGGCCAATGCCAGCCGCTACCAGGCCAACCTGAAGGCCTTCGACGAGCGCATGGAGACGCTGGACGCGCGTCTCAGGCAACGCATCGATCCGCTCAAGGGCAAGCCGTTCTTCGTCTTCCACGAGGCCTTCGATTACTTCGAGGAGGCCTATGGCCTGCGCCATGCCGGGGTCTTTGCCGTCTCCGCCGACGTGCAGCCCGGCGCCCGCCATGTGGCGGCCATGCGCGCGCAACTGCAGAAGGCCGGCCCGTCCTGCATCTTCAGCGAACCGCCGATCCGCCCGCGCCTGGCCGACACCCTGAGCCAGGGCCTGCCGGTGCGCCTGGCCGAGCTGGATGACCTGGGGGTCGCCGTGAAGGTGGATGCCCAGGGGTACGAAAAGCTGCTGGGCAATCTGGCGGACGAGTTCGCGGGGTGCCTGGAGAAGCTCTGAGTTGGGGTTCTCGGGAAACTCCTCTGCCTGGGTTTCCCCTCTCCCCAGCCCTGGCTACGCGCCCCGCTCCGAAGGGAGAGGGAGCCGTTCGGCATGCTTTGAAACTGCAGGGTTAGCCGGCAAACGTTGAGCTGCCAGCTCGCACAGGACAGTCCCCTCTCCCTTCAGGGAGAGGGTGCCTCCGCTCGCACCTGAGTTCCCTGATGGCGCGGCACAACGCCATCCCCGCGCCTCATCGCCGCACCTTCTCTGTCTGAAATTTCCCGCCCTTTCCTCCCCTGGCTCCCCGCCAATCGTCGGCTGAACGCATCTTTTGCGGCGCCTGCCGCTCAACCGTCTATCGTTTCCGTCGGGGTGCTTCTAACACAAGATATTGATGGCGGTCAGGAATCTATGCCTACATATGGGGTCTACTCGCGCTCCATTTGCGACTGCCACCCAACCGACAGGAGGTTCTTTCCCGGATGGCCAAGACCGATGCGCGCCAACGCGGCGCCGACCAAGGAATGCTCGCCCTGCAGCCTGCCTCGCAGGACATCTGGGACAGCAAGTACCGCTTGAAGCACAAGAGCGGCAAACCCATCGACGGCAGTGTCGACGAGACCTGGCAGCGGGTCGCCCGCGCCCTGGCCGACGTCGAGGCCAACAAGGCGCTGCGCGAGCACTGGTACGAGCGCTTCCTCTGGGCCCTGCGCAATGGCGCCATTCCCGCCGGGCGGATCATCTCCAACGCCGGTGCCCAGGGGCACAAGCCGGCCACCTCGACCATCAACTGCACCGTCTCCGGGATCATCCGCGACTCCATGGATGACATCCTGGAGAAGGTCCACGAGGCCGGGCTGACCCTCAAGGCCGGCTGCGGCATCGGCTACGAATTCAGCACCCTGCGCCCGCGCGGCGCCTACGTCTCCGGCGCCGGCGCGCACACCAGCGGGCCGCTGTCGTTCATGGATATCTACGACAAGATGTGCTTCACCGTCAGCTCCGCCGGCGGGCGGCGCGGCGCGCAGATGGGCACCTTCGACGTCAGCCACCCGGACGTGCGCGAGTTCATCCGCGCCAAGCGCGAAGACGGCCGCCTGCGCCAGTTCAACCTCAGCCTGCTGATCACCGACGGCTTCATGAACGCCGTGGAGGACGACGAGGACTGGCCGCTGGTGTTCCCGATTCACCAGAAGGAGCGCGACGAGGTCGACCTGGCCAACGCCGAGGAAGTGGTCTGGCGCGACTGGCCGCTGCACGACGAGTACCTGGTGGGCGATGACGGCCGCGTGGCCTGCAAGGTCTACGGCCGGGTCAAGGCGCGGCACCTGTGGGACATGATCATGGTGTCCACCTACGACTACGCTGAGCCCGGCTTCATCCTCATCGACCGGGTCAACGAGATGAACAACAACTGGTGGTGCGAGGCGATCCGCGCCACCAACCCCTGCGGCGAGCAGCCGCTGCCGCCGTACGGCTCGTGCCTGCTGGGCTCGGTGAACCTGACCAGCTTCGTGATCGACGCCTTCGGCGAGAATGCGCGCTTCGACTGGGAGCGTTACCGCGAAGTGGTCCGCGTGTTCACCCGCATGCTCGACAACGTGGTGGAGATCAACGGCCTGCCGCTGGAACAGCAGCGCGCGGAAATCCTCGGCAAGCGCCGCCATGGCATGGGCTTCCTCGGCCTGGGCTCGGCGCTGACCCTGCTCAAGCTGCGCTACGGCAGCCCGGAGGCCTGCGTGTTCACTGAAGAGGTGGCGCGCGAGATGGCCCTGGTGGGCTGGGAGGTGGCGCTGGAGCTGTCCCGCGAGAAGGGCCCGGCGCCGGCCCTGGTGAAGGAGTACGACGTCACCGCCGAGATGCTGCGCAAGCGTCCGGAAATGAAAGCCGACGGGTTCAAGGTGGGCGACAAGGTGGCCGGCCGCGTACTGCACGCCAGGTACTCGCGCTACATGCAGCGCGTCGCCGAGCATGCGCCGCAGCTGATCGAGGAGCTGGCCGAGCACGGCGCGCGCTTTACCCACCACAGCTCCATCGCGCCCACCGGCACCATCAGCCTGAGCCTGGCGAACAACGCCTCCAACGGCATCGAGCCGAGCTTCGCCCACCACTATTCGCGCAACCTGATCCGCGCCGGGCGCAAGACCAAGGAGAAGATCTCCGTCTTCAGCTACGAGCTGCTGGCCTACCGCGACCAAGTGGACAACCACGCCGTCCCCGGCGCCGAGGAAGAGAAGCACCGCCTGCCGGACTACTTCATCACCGCCGACGACATCACCCCGCAGCAGCACGTGGACATCCAGGCCGCCGCGCAGAAGTGGATCGACTCGTCGATCTCCAAGACCGCCAACGTCCCCACCGACTACCCGTTCGAGGACTTCAAGGACATCTACCTCTACGCCTGGCGCCAGGGGCTGAAGGGCTGCACCACCTTCCGTTTCAACCCGGCGGCCTTCCAGGGCGTGCTGGTGAAGGAGTCGGACCTGGAGAAGACGCTGTACCGCTTCGAGCTGGAAGATGGCAGCGTGGTGGAACTCAAGGGCAACGAGGAAGTGGAGTACGACGGCGAGATCCATACCGCCGCCAACCTCTTCGACGCCCTGAAAGAAGGCTATTACGGCAAGTACTGATACCCCTGGAGAGACTCATGAGCGTCAAGATCAACCAGAAGATCAAAGGCTTCCAGGTGGTGGACGTGGCCGAGGAGAAGGCCCGCGTGGAAGCCGCCGCGGCCGCTGCCGTGGTGAAGATGGATGAAACCCTGCAGCGCCCGGAACTGCTGGTCGGCGCGACCTACAAGATCAAGTCGCCGCTGTTCGAGCATGCGCTGTACGTGACCATCAACGACGTGGTGCTCAACCCGGACACCCCGTACGAGCAGCGCCGGCCCTTCGAGATCTTCATCAACTCGAAGAACATGGACCACTTCCAGTGGATCGTCGCGCTCACCCGGATCATGTCCGCGGTGTTCCGCAAGGGCGGCGACTGCACCTTCTTGGTGGAAGAGATGAAGGCGGTGTTCGACCCGCGTGGCGGCTACCTCAAGCGCGGCGGCATCTACATGCCGTCGATCGTCGCCGAGATCGGCGCCGTGGTGGAGCGCCACCTGGTCGCCATCGGCCTGATGGAAGGCCCGCAGCTGGACGAGGAGCAGCGCCTGTACCTTGCCGAGAAACGCGCCGCCTACGAGGCCGCCCAGGGCACCAACAAGGCCGAACCCGGCGAAGGCTTCCCCGCCGGCGCCCAGCTGTGCGGCAAGTGCAACACCATGGCCGTGGTGCAGATGGACGGCTGCGCGACGTGCCTGAACTGCGGGCATTCCAAGTGTGGGTGAGCCGGAATCTTTGCGACGCATGCGTCGCCCGGCGAACGACTGGCCATGGATGGCCAGGCCGGGGTTGAACTTGGGCAGAGGAGCACCGGCAGGGATGCCGACTCCTTGTTCGATCTTCACACCACCCGCTTCACACCGTACTGCTCTTATGTAGGAGCGAGCTTGCTCGCGAACAAACTCCGCTGCGGGGCCGTTCGCGAGCAAGCTCGCTCCTACAGAACCCCACATAGGATCGGCCTGGCCCGGCTCCCCCTGTAGGAGCGGGCCATGCCCGCGATCGCGCGCATGGCGCGCTCCTACAGGGGAAACACCAGCTTCCGGCAAGCACGGGGTTGCTCGCGTAGGAGCGGACCTTGTCCGCGAATTTCTGTCGGCGCCCTGACGTTTCAGGTTGAATGCACTGGAGGTGGGCACTGTGCTGCGGCAGTCCCGGTCGGAGCGAATTCCGCCGCGAGGGATTTCGCGGACAAGGTCCGCTCCTACGAGATACATCTGCACACGGGACGGCCCTCACCCTAACCCTCTCTCAGGGGGAGAGGGGACCGTTCGGCGCAGGATGAAGTCGTAGTGTCAGCCGGCACGGTCTGCCCCCTCTCCCTCAGGGAGAGGGTTGGGGTGAGGGGACGTGTCGGCACAGATTATCCAGAAGAAGACAGTTGTCCCTACGAAGAACTGCCGCTCACAGCGCAAACGGCAAATGAATCCCCACCGTCTGCCGCTGCGCCAGGCGTCGTTCGAACTCGCTCGGGTCGTGGATCAGCACGTCCTGGCCGGCGAACGCCTCGGCGGCGATCAGCCGCGACAGCCAGAAGCGCACGCATGCCACCCGCAGCAACTCGGGCCACAGCTCCGCTTCCAGCGCGGTGAACGGCCGCTTGGCCGCGTAGGCCGCCAGCAGGGCGCGGACGCGCGGGCCGTCGAGGGCGCCGTCGTCGGTGGAGCACCAATCGTTCACGGTGATCGCCAGGTCGTAGAGCATCCAGCCGGAGCTGGCGTTGTAGAAGTCGATCACCCCGGCCAGGTGCGGGCCATCGAACAGCACGTTGTCGCGGAACAGGTCGGCGTGCAGGTTGGCGCGCGGCAGCGCCGGTTGTTCGGCGAGCAGGCGGGCGATTTCCTCCAGGGCATCGCCCAGAAGGGTGGCGGCGTTACCGGAAAGGTGCGATTGCATCGCCTCGCCTTCATGCAGCATCCAGCTCAGGCCGCGGTCGCTGGGGCGCTCGATGATCCGCTCGCGGGTCGCCAGGTGCAGGCGCGCCAGCAGGTCGCCGACCTCCTGGCAGTGATGATTGTTCGGCGAGCGCTCATGGCGGCCGGCCAGGCGCGGCTGCAGCAGCGCCGGCTTGCCTTCGAGCTGGCGCAGCGCCGCGCCGTCCTTCGTGCGCAGGGCGTAGGGCACCGGCAGGTTGGCCTCATGCAGCACGTCGAGCAGCTCGATGAAGAACGGCATCTCCTGAACCGGGCCGCGCTCCACCAGGGTCAGGACGAATTCGCCCTGCTCCAGGCTGACGAAGAAGTTGCTGTTCTCCGAGCCTTCGGCGATGCCGCGGAAGTCGCGCAGGCGGCCGAGGCCGTAGGGGGCGAGGAAAGCTTCCAGGACCGGACGTTCCAGAGGCGTGAATACCGACATGCTCAATCCTCTGGAGCGTCGTGGAGGGAAGGGTTTACCAGCTGAAGATCTGCCACTGCGGGATCAGCTTGTCGGGCTGGTCCGAGCGGATGAAGTTGCCGTCGCTGCCGTCCTGGCGCACCAGGAAGTACGGCTTGCCGTGCTTGGGCACGACCTTGATGGCGTAGAGGAAGCCGTTCACGCGGTATTCCTGGATGGTCTTGTCGCCCTCCTGGCGGATGGTCACATCCGGTTCCGGCGTCGGGGCATCGTCCGCCGCCATGACGGCAGTCGCGCCAAGACCCAGCAGAGCGGCGAGCAACAGGCGGTTCAACGTACGCATGATAACCTTGTCCCTTTGTCGAATTGGCTACGGACATTTTAGCCCGAGCCCTTCTGAAAAGGTTGATTCCCCTCATGAGCCAAGCACCCCTCGTCCTCGTGGACGGCTCGTCCTACCTGTATCGCGCCTTCCATGCCCTGCCGCCGCTGACGACCTCCACCGGCATGCCGACCGGCGCGGTGAAGGGCGTGCTGAACATGCTCAAGAGCCTGCGCAAGCAATACCCGGACAGCCCGTTCGCGGTGGTCTTCGATGCCAAGGGGCCGACCTTCCGCGACGCGCTGTTCGCCGAGTACAAGGCCAACCGCCCGTCCATGCCGGACGACCTGCGCGTGCAGGTCGAGCCGCTGCACGCCAGCGTGCGGGCGCTGGGCCTGCCGCTGCTGTGCGTGGATGGCGTGGAGGCGGACGACGTGATCGGCACCCTGGCCCGCCGCAGCGCGGCGCTGGGGCGCCCGGTGGTGATCTCCACCGGCGACAAGGACATGGCGCAGCTGGTCGACGGGCACATTACGTTGGTCAACACCATGACCGGAAGCGTGCTCGACCCCGATGGCGTAAAAGAGAAATTCGGTGTCGGTCCTGAGCTGATCATCGACTACCTCGCGCTCATGGGTGACAAGGTGGACAACATCCCCGGTGTGCCCGGTGTCGGCGAAAAGACCGCGCTTGGCCTGCTGGTGGGCGTCGGCGGCGGCCTGGACGTGCTCTATGCGAGCCTGGACAAGGTGCCCGAGCTGCCGATCCGCGGCGCCAAGGGCCTGCCGGCCAAGCTGGAGGAGCATCGCGAGATGGCCTTCCTCTCCTATGAGCTGGCCACCATCAAGACCGATGTCGAGCTGGACGTCGAAGTCGAGGCGCTCATTCCCGGCGAGCCGCAGCGCGAGGCGCTGATCGGCCTGTACCGCGAGCTGGAGTTCAAGAACTGGCTCGACGACCTGCTGCGCGAGGCCAAGGAAGAGGGCGGCGGCGACGTCGAGGCCGTGTCGATCCAGGCCACCGCGAAGTACGACACCGTGCTGGAGCAGGCCGAGTTCGACGCCTGGCTGAAGAAGCTGGAAGCCGCCGACCTGATCGCCTTCGACACCGAGACCACCAGCCTCGACCCGCAGCAGGCGCAAGTGGTGGGCGTCTCCTTCGCCGTCAAGGAAGGCGAGGCCGCCTACGTACCCCTGGCCCACAGCTACATGGGCGTGCCGGCGCAACTGGACCGCGACGCCGTGCTGCGGGCGCTCAAGCCGCTGCTGGAGAACCCGAACAAGCGCAAGATCGGCCAGCACGCCAAGTACGACATGAACGTCCTGGCCAACGCCTCGACGCCCATCGCCGTGCAGGGCATCGCCTACGACACCATGCTCGAATCCTACGTGCTGGACTCCACCGCGACCCGTCACGACATGGACAGCCTGGCGCTGAAGTACCTCGGCCACAGCACCATCCGCTATGAGGACATCGCCGGCAAGGGCGCCAAGCAGCTGACCTTCGACCAAATCGCCCTGGAGCAGGCCGGCCCCTACGCCGCCGAAGACGCCGACGTGACCCTGCGCCTGCACCAGACCCTGTGGCAGAGGCTGGAGGCAATCCCGTCGCTGGCCAAGGTCCTCACCGAGATCGAGATGCCGCTGGTGCCGGTGCTGGCGCGCATCGAACGCAACGGCGCGCTGGTCGATGCCAACCTGCTGGGCAAGCAGAGCGTCGAGCTGGGCGAGAAAATGGTCGAACTCGAACGCCAGGCCTATGACCTGGCCGGCCAGGAGTTCAACCTCGGCTCGCCCAAGCAACTGGGCGCGATCCTGTATGAGAAGCTCGGCCTGCCGGTGCTGTCCAAGACCGCCACCGGCCAGCCGTCCACCGCCGAAAACGTCCTCGCCGAGCTGGCGGAGCAGGATTACGAGCTGCCCAAGGTGATCATGCAGTACCGCTCCATGAGCAAACTCAAGAGCACCTACACCGATAAGCTGCCGGAGCAGATCAACCCGCGTACCGGGCGCATCCACACCAGCTACCACCAGGCCGTGGCGGCCACCGGCCGGCTGTCCTCCAGCGACCCGAACCTGCAGAACATCCCGATCCGCACCGCCGAGGGCCGGCGCATCCGCCAGGCCTTCGTCGCGCCCAAGGGTTACCAGCTGCTGGCGGCGGACTACTCGCAGATCGAGCTGCGCATCATGGCTCACCTGGCCAAGGACGAAGGCCTGCTGGATGCCTTCCGCCATGACCGCGACGTGCACCGCGCCACCGCCGCCGAAGTCTTCGGCGTGCCGCTGGACGAGGTGACGGGTGACCAGCGCCGCAGCGCCAAGGCGATCAACTTCGGCCTGATCTACGGCATGAGCGCCTTCGGCCTGGCCAAGCAGATCGGCGTCGAGCGCAAGGAAGCCCAGGCCTACATCGACCGCTACTTCGCCCGCTACCCGGGCGTGCTGGCCTATATGGAGCGCACCCGTGCCCAGGCCGCCGAGCAGGGCTTCGTCGAGACGCTGTTCGGCCGACGCCTGTACCTGCCGGAAATCGCTTCGAAGAACGGCGCCATGCGCAAGGCCGCCGAGCGCACCGCGATCAACGCACCGATGCAGGGCACGGCGGCGGACATCATGAAGCGCGCCATGGTGGCGGTGGATAACTGGCTGCAGGCGAGCGGCCTCGATGCCCGCGTCATCCTCCAGGTGCACGACGAACTGGTGCTGGAAGTGCGCGAAGACCTGGTCGACCAGGTGCGTGACGGGATCCGCCCGCTGATGAGCGGCGCGGCGCAGCTGGACGTGCCGCTGGTCGTCGAGGCCGGCGTCGGCGCCAACTGGGATGAGGCCCACTGATAACCGGACGAACGGTCACAAGGCCCGCCAGTCGGGCCTTCTGGCACGATTGTTCCGAGGTCGTGGCACCGGTCGGAAAAAATCTTTGGTGACCTGCTGAACTTTCCCGCGAAGAGCCGAGTCAGAACTCGTGAATGGCTGGTGAAGCCCTTCGATGCTCCTTTGCAGTGTTTAGTGTTGGCAGATTACTGGACCCCGCCCTAGCGGTCCGGACTTAAACCCCGAACTTCCCCCTCCCCATACGAAGCTCGGGGTTTTTTTTGCCTGCGATTTGGCCTCAGAGCCTGTTTACGATCTCGCGAGCTAGAGCAGAACAAGGCAAAAACAGGTGAGGATGCGGAGTTTACGAGCTGTAAATGAGCAGTCCGAGCCTGTTTTTAACGCAGTGATGCCGACGCGCAGCAGATCGTAAACAGGCTCTCAGGCCTCCTCGCCGGCCTCTTGGTCTTCCTCGTCCAGCAGCCCCAGCCAACCGGCCAGGACCAGCTGCGCCTCCTCCACCCCCTGGCGCTTGGGCGCCGAGAACAGTTGCAGGGTGGCGACATCGCCCCAGCCGTCGAGAATTTCCTTGCGGGTCTTGAGCAGCGCGTTCTTCGCCGCGCCATAGGCCAGTTTGTCGGCCTTGGTCAGCAGCACGTGGATTGGCAGCTGGCTGGCCTGGGCCCAGTCGAGCATCAGGCGGTCGAAATCGGTCAGCGGGTGGCGGATATCCATCAGCAGCACCACGCCGGCTAGCGCATTGCGGCTGGAGAGATAAGCTTCCAGGTGCTGCTGCCAGTGCAGCTTCAGCGGAATCGGTACCTTGGCGTAGCCGTAGCCGGGCAGGTCGACCAGGCGGCGTTCGTCATCCAGGCGGAAGAAGTTCAGCAACTGGGTGCGGCCTGGGGTCTTGGAGGTGCGCGCCAGGTTCGCGTGGGTCAGCGCGTTCAGCGCGCTGGACTTGCCCGCGTTGGAGCGGCCGGCGAAGGCGACTTCCAGGCCGGAGTCTTCCGGGCACTGGTTCACCTTGGCGGCGGAAATGAGGAAAGTGGCCTGCTGGCAGAGGCCGAGAATCGGGTTTTTCGTAGCGTTCTTCGAGGACATGGGTAACTTCGCGGCGGGTGCGACGCGGTGTCGCGGGGGGCGGTTTCGTTTCCGTTTGGGCATCGGAAGTATATAATGCCGCGGATTTTGTGTGCGCTTTATCCCCCAGGGTCGAGCCACACGGGAACGTTGGAGTCCGCGCAATCAAGAACGTGGATGTTCCCTGCGATGAGGACAATCATGAAGAAACTGCTGTTCGCAGCCATCGTTGCCACGTTGGCCTCCAGCGCCATGGCGGCCCAGGATCCGGAAGCCGTTTTCAACAGAGCCTGTGGCGCCTGCCACAATGGTCAGTTGCCGATGGCGCCGAAGAAGGGCGACGCAGCCGCCTGGAAGCCACGCCTGGACAAGGGCATGGACACGCTGGTGCAACACGTGACCAACGGTTTCAACGCGATGCCGCCTCGCGGCCTGTGCACCGACTGCAGCGCCGAGGATTACCAGACAATTATCCAGTGGATGTCGAAGTAACCTCAGGCCTTACTCTTTCACCCTTAGCCGTTATTGGATTAGCTGATGAACAAATTGATCGTGAGTCTGCTGTTGACCCTGGGTCTTGTCGGTGTGGCGCACGCCGCTGGCGATGCCAAGGCCGGTCAGGCGAAAGCTGCTGTCTGTGGTGCCTGCCACGGTGCCGATGGCAACAGCATGGCGCCCAACTTCCCGAAACTGGCCGGGCAGGGTGAGCGTTACCTGCTCAAGCAGATGCACGACATCAAGGACGGCAAGCGCACCGTGCTGGAAATGACCGGCCTGCTGACCAACCTGAGCGATCAGGACCTGGCCGACATCGCCGCCTACTTCTCCAGCCAGAACGGCAGCGTCGGCGCCGCCGATCCCAAGCTGGTCGCCCAGGGCGAAGCCCTGTTCCGCGGCGGCAAGCTCGCCGAAGGAATGCCGGCCTGCACCGGTTGCCACAACCCGGCAGGCCAGGGCAACGCCGAAGCCGGCTTCCCGCACCTGGGTGGCCAGCACGCGGCCTACACCGCCAAGCAGCTGACCGCCTTCCGCGAGGGCGAGCGCACCAACGACGGCGACGCCATGATCATGCGCAGCATCGCCGCCAAGCTGTCCAACAAGGACATCGCCGCGATCTCCAGCTACATCGAAGGCCTGCACTAAGCAGCGCCTGGCGCAAACGCCAGCGCGAAATACTGCTTCGAAAAAAAGGGTGGCTTCGGCCACCCTTTTTTGCGTCCACCCCCACTACAATGCTGGAACCGTGTCTGGCCCCCCGGGTCAAACCGCTTCATCCCGCCGCGCCACAGCGAGCGCGGCGGTTCCGCTCAGCCAAGGAGTGAACCATGCGTAACCTGATTTTCACCGCCGCGCTTGCCTTCGCCGGCCTGTTCGCCTTCAACGCGAATGCCGCCGACTTCGAAGCAGGCAAGAACTACACCGAGCTGAACCAGGCCGTTCCGGTCTCCCAGCCCGGCAAGATCGAGGTGGTGGAGCTGTTCTGGTACGGTTGCCCGCACTGCTATGCCTTCGAGCCGACTATCAACCCGTGGGTCGAGAAGCTGCCGGCCGACGTTCACTTCGTGCGTATCCCCGCCATGTTCGGCGGCCTGTGGAACATCCACGGCCAGCTGTTCCTGACCCTGGAATCCATGGGCGTGGAGAAGAAGGTCCACCATTCGATCTTCGAAAAACTGCACAACAACCCCAAAGCCCTGACCACCCCGGAAGAAATGGCTGACTTCGTCGCCGAACAGGGCGTGGACAAGGACAAGTTCCTCAGCACCTACAACTCCTTCGCCATCAAGGGCCAGATCGAGAAGGCCAAGAAGCTGGCGATGGCCTACCAGATCAGCGGCGTGCCGACCCTGGTGGTCAACGGCAAGTACCGCTTCGACATCGGCTCGGCCGGTGGCCCGGACGAGGCGCTGCAGCTGGCTGACCAGCTGATCGCCAAGGAGCGTGCCGGCGCCAAGGCCGCGCAGTAAGGTCCGACGACGATGCTGCGCCGGCGGACTCGTGATCGTGTCGCGGGGGCCTGCGTCCCGCGGGTGAACGCCGCACACGGGACTTCCGCCGGCCTGCCCGATGACGGCCGGCTGCGCCTGCTCAGCTTCAACATCCAGGTCGGCATCAGCACCGAACGTTATCGTCACTACCTGACTCGCGGCTGGCAGCACCTGCTGCCGACCGCGGGGCGCGCCACCAACCTGCAGCGCATCGGCGAGCTGCTGCAGGACTACGACGTGGTCGCCCTGCAGGAAGCCGACGGCGGCAGCATCCGCTCCGGTAACATCAACCAGGTCGAACACCTGGCCCAGCTCGGTGCCTTCCCCTACTGGTACCAGCAGCTCAACCGCAACCTCGGGCGCATCGCCCAGCACAGCAACGGCCTGCTCAGCCGTCTGCAGCCCACCGCCCTGGAAGACCATCCGCTGCCCGGCCCGCCGGGACGCGGCGCGATCCTCATGCGCTTCGGCGAAGGCGACGACGCGCTGGCCGTGGTGATGATGCACCTCGCCCTGGGCGCGCGGACTCGCACCCGCCAGCTCGCCTACATCCGCGAGCTGTTGCAGGACTACCGCCACCACGTGCTGATGGGCGACATGAACACCCATGCCACCGACCTGCTGGAAAGCTCGCCGCTGCGCGACCTCCAGCTCATCGCCCCGCAGGTCGAGGCCACCTTCCCCAGCTGGCGCCCGCAGCGCTGCCTGGACCATATCCTGCTCAGTTCCGAGCTGGCGCTGGAACGCGTCAGTGTCCTCCCGCACCCGATTTCCGACCACCTGCCGGTGGCCGTGGAGATCCGCCTGCCGGATGCCCTGCGTTCGTCCTCGTCGCTCGCCTTGCGCGGCGAGGCCCCTGAATGAGTCGCGACGACGAGCAACGCTGGAAGCAGAAATACCTGGATAACCTCGAGCAGCAGGAAAAGCTCGAACGCCGCTGGGACGCCCGCCTTGACCTGTTGCGGCGCGGCCTGGTGCGCAGCAGCCTGGCGGCCGAGGGCAGCGACAAGGCGGTGGACGCCTGCATGAAGGAGTTGCGCGAAGTGTTGCGCCGCGACGACATGGATGCCGGCCTGGCGCGGCTGATCCCGCAGCTGGAAAAGGCCGTGCTCGATTCCGAGCAGCGCCGCCAGCAGCGCGTCGAGCAGAACGTCGCGGCGCTGAGCCAGCTGTCCCAGCAACTGTTGTCCCTGGACATGCCCGGCGATCTGCGCAAGCCGCTCAAGCGCCTGTCCAAGGACATCCCCAGCCGCGGCAGCTCCTCCCGCGAACTGCCGGCCCTGCTGGCCGAACTGAGCCGCCTGCAGCGCCAGGTGCTGGAGCATTTCGGCAGTGGCGGCGGCGAGCAGCGCCCCGGCTTCCTGCAACGGCTGTTCGGCAGCCGCGACAGCGATGCGACGGACGAGCCGGAAGCGGCGTCCAGCGCGCCAGCGCTTCCGGCGGAGGCCGCGCCGCTGGCCGAAACGGCGCGGGGCGAGCCGCCCGCGGCCGAGCCCCAGGCTGCCGTCGCGGAACCGCCGCCCGTTTTGGCCGTGCCAGGCGTCGCGGCACCCCTCACCGAACCCGTCGCCGCCACCGTGCCGGTTGCACCACCCGAGCCTGTCGCCCTGGCGCAAAGTCCTGCACCAGAGCCCGTCCCGGAGCCTGCTCCCGCTCAATCCGGCCGGTTGCTGGACAGCCTGCCCGTGCCGCCCGGCCTGTTCGGCACGGCGGAAGAGGCGCGCCAGGCCAGTGATCCCTACGCCCTGCCGCCGCGCCCCGAGCCCGGCTACAGCGCCGTGGCGCCGCACATCGAGGCCAGCCTGCTGCGCCTGCTGGACGAGATGCACCTGCCGGCGGCCCAGCAGCCCCAGGCCGAGGCGCTGCGCTCGCGCATCCACGGCAGCCTCAACTGGTACGAACTGGTGCCCGTGCTGGATGACCTGGGTGTGCTCGTGCTGTCGCTCAACGACAGCGGCCAGCGCGAGTTCGAAGGCTATCTGCACCAGCTCAACGAACGCCTCGGCGCCTTCCTGGACGGGCTGCAGGTCGTCCAGGAAAGCCATAGCGGCAACAGCTCCAGCGCCCGCGCCCTCGACGATACGCTGCGCGAACAGGTCAGCGGCCTGAAGGAAAGCATGCGCGAGGCCACCGACCTGGAAGGCCTCAAGCGCAATGTCGAGTCGCGCCTGCAGGGGCTGGTCGGCACCATGGACCGCTTCCGCGAGGAGCGAGAGGTCCGTGAGCGTGAAGTGAGCGAGCGCATCCAGTCGCTGGTGACCCGTGTCGCCAGCATGGAAGAGGAGGCCCGCAGCTTCCAGGCGAACATCGAGGACCAGCGCCAGAAGGCCATGACCGATGCCCTGACCGGCCTGCCCAACCGCGCCGCGTTAAGCGAGCGGCTGGACCTGGAGGTCGCCCGCTGGCAGCGCTACGGCGGCGACCTGCTGCTGGCGGTGATCGATGTCGACCACTTCAAGCGGATCAACGATGACTTCGGCCATCTCGCCGGCGACAAGGTCCTGAAGATCATCGCCAACGAGCTGGCCAAACGCGTGCGCAAGGCCGACTTCATCGCCCGCTACGGCGGTGAGGAGTTCGTCGTCCTGTTGCCCGCCACGCCGCTGGAGGGCGGGCAGCAACTGCTCGAGGTGCTGCGCGGCGCCGTGGAGGCGTGCCCGTTCCACTTCAAGGGCGAACGCCTGAACATCACCTGTTCGGCGGGGCTCACGGCCTTCCGCGAAGGCGAACGTGCGGAAAGCGCGTTCGAGCGCGCCGACCAGGCGCTGTACCGTGCCAAGCGTGGTGGGCGCAATCGCCTGGAAGTCGACTGAGTGCATCTCTCCCGATAGGAGCGGGCCATGCCCGCGATCGCCCGCATGCCGGTCGCTTCGCGGCGGATGACGCTGGCGCCTTTTGCACCCTGCGATCTGTAGGAGCGAGCTTGCTCGCGAACTCCATCGCTGCCGACGATCATCGTGGACGGAGTCCGCTCCTACGAGGTACGCAGCCCGTGTAGGAGCGGACTTCGTCCGCGATAACCCGGTTCGCGAGCAAGCTCGCTCCTACAGAAAAGCGCTTTCATACCCGCAGGAAAATCTTGACGAACGAAAGAACATGGGTTTTGATTCGCACACTTATCTTTCGAATCGAAACTTGATCGTTCATGTCGAAACGTAACACCCCCCAACGCCGCCACGACATCCTGGCGCTGCTCGCCGAACAGGGCGAAGTCAGCGTGGACGATCTCGCGCGCCGCTTCGCCACTTCCGAGGTGACCATCCGCAAGGACCTGGCCGCCCTGGAAGGCAACGGCCTGCTGCTGCGCCGCTACGGTGGCGCCGTGCCCATGCCCCACGAGCTGATCGCCGAGCCGAGCCAGCCGCTGTCGCGCTACAAGCAGGCCATCGGCCGGGCGGCCGCCGCCTGCATCCGTGAACACGCGCGGATCATCATCGACAGCGGCAGCACCACCGCCGCGCTGATCCCGGAACTGGGCCGCAAGCCCGGCCTGGTGGTGATGACCAACTCCTTGAGCGTGGCCAACGCCCTGCGCGAGCTGGAGCGCGAGCCGGTGCTGTTGATGACCGGCGGCACCTGGGACCCGCACTCGGAATCGTTCCAGGGGCAGGTGGCCGAACAGGTGCTGCGCTCCTACGATTTCGACCAGTTGTTCATCGGTGCCACCGGCCTGGATATCGAGCGCGGCACGACGACCTTCAACGAACTGCTGGGCCTGAGCCGGGTCATGGCCGAGGTCGCCCGAGAGGTGATCGTCATGGCCGAGGCCGACAAGCTGGGCCGGCGCATTCCCAACCTGGAGCTGCCGTGGAGCAGCGTCCAGACCCTGATTACCGACGAACGCCTGAGCGATGAAGCGTTCGAACTGATCCAGGCGCGCGGCGTGAAAGTGATCCGCGCGCGCTGTGAAGACTGACAGGAGAGCCAAGCCATGTGTGGAATCGTAGGCGCCATCGCCGAGCGTACTATCACCCCGATCCTCGTCGAGGGTCTCAAGCGCCTGGAATACCGTGGCTACGACAGCGCCGGTGTGGCGGTGATCGACACCAACGGTGCGCTGGACCGCCGCCGCCGCGCGGGCAAGGTGTCCAGCCTCGAGCAGGCCATCGCCGAACAGCCGCTGGTGGGCCGCCTGGGCATCGCCCACACCCGCTGGGCCACCCATGGCGCGCCCACCGAGGCCAACGCCCACCCGCACTTCTCCCACGGCGAAGTGGCGGTTGTACACAACGGCATCATCGAGAACTTCGAACCCCTGCGCGAGATGCTCAAGGCGCGCGGCTATGTGTTCACTTCGCAGACTGACACCGAGGTCATCGCTCACCTGCTGCACCTGCGCCTGACCGAGCTGGGCGACCTCACCGTCGCGCTCAAGGCGGCGGTCAAGGAACTGCACGGCGCCTACGGCCTGGCGGTGATCAGCAGCAAGCAGCCCGACCGCATCCTCGCCGCCCGCAGCGGCAGCCCGCTGGTGGTGGGCCTGGGCCATGGCGAGAACTTCCTCGCCTCCGACCAGCTGGCGCTGCGCCAGGTCACCGACCGCTTCATCTACCTGGAGGAGGGCGACATCGCCGAAGTCCGCCGCGATGGCCTGCAATTGTGGGACGTCAACGGCAACCCGGTGCAGCGCGAGGAAGTGCGTTACCACGAGGGCGCCGAGGCGGCGGACAAGGGCGGTTACCGCCACTTCATGCTCAAGGAGATCCACGAGCAGCCGGCCGTGGTGCAGCGCACCCTGGAAGGCCGCCTGGGCAGCGGGCAGGTGCTGGTGGACAACTTCGGCCCGCAGGCCCGCGAGCTGCTGGCCAAGGTGCGCACCGTGCAGATCGTCGCCTGCGGCACCAGCTACCACGCCGGCATGGTCGCCCGTTACTGGCTGGAAAGCCTGACCGGTATTCCGTGCCAGGTCGAAGTCGCCAGCGAGTTCCGTTACCGCAAGGTCGCGGTGCACCCGGATTCGCTGTTCGTCACCATTTCCCAGTCCGGCGAGACCGCCGACACCCTGGCCGCGCTGCGCTATGCCAAGGAGCTGGGCTTCCTTTCCAGCCTGGCGATCTGCAACGTGGCCACCAGCTCGCTGGTGCGCGAGTCGGACATGACCCTGCTGACCAACGCCGGCCCTGAAATCGGCGTGGCTTCCACCAAGGCCTTCACCACCCAGCTGGTCGCCCTCCTGCTGCTCACCCTTGGCATCGGCCAGGTGCAGAAGCGTCTGGGCGAGGGTGTCGAGGCGGAGCTGGTGAACGAGCTCCGCCGCCTGCCGACCCACCTGGAAGAGGCGCTGGCGATGGACAAGGTGGTGGAGAAGGTCAGCGAGCTGTTCGCCGAGAAGCACCACACCCTGTTCCTGGGCCGCGGCGCGCAGTACCCGGTGGCGATGGAGGGTGCGCTGAAGCTCAAGGAGATCTCCTACATCCATGCCGAGGCCTACCCGGCCGGCGAGCTCAAGCACGGCCCGCTGGCCCTGGTAGACGCCGACATGCCGGTGGTCACCGTAGCGCCGAACAACGAACTGCTGGAGAAGCTCAAGTCCAACCTGCAGGAAGTGCGCGCCCGTGGCGGCGAGCTGGTGGTCTTCGCCGAAGGCGGCAGCGGCATCGCCAACGGCGAAGATACCCACGTGGTGGGCATGCCGGCGATCCACGACTGCCTGGCGCCGATCCTCTATACCGTGCCGCTGCAGTTGCTGTCCTACTACGTCGCCGTGCTCAAGGGCACCGACGTCGACCAGCCGCGCAACCTGGCCAAGTCGGTCACCGTCGAGTAAGCCAAGCCGGAGGCGCTGCAGCAGCACCTGAAAACGCGCAGGTCGCCCCAGTCCTCAACAAGCCGCCACCGGACATCCGGTGGCGGCTTTTTTGTGCGCCTACCGCTTTAATCGGTTTAAGAGTCGATCTCGCTTGCATTTCATCTTTACGGAATTTTCCCCCCTCCTATGCCGTCAATCCGCCAGCACTTTTCAGTGCCGGACCGATTCTTCGCGGCCGTGGTTAAAAATTAATCTCCCCGCCTCATAACGTCCCCGAGGTGGGTATTTACATGGCAATTGAGAACATCGGTTTAGTCGCCGTCACTGAGCACGCAGCCAAGAAGGTTGCGGTCAAGCACGGCGGCAAGATCAAGGCGGTAGCGGGTACCAAGTACCTGCTGCAGGTGGACGGCAGCGATGTCGCGCCGGAGAACGTCACCGTCAAGCGTGACGGCAAGGACCTGGAAGTCTTCTTCGAGGGCAGCAAAGAGCCTGATCTGACTATCCAGAATTTCTTCGCCGAGGGCATGGACAGCCAGCTCTACGGCGTGGCCGAAGACGGTCAGCTGTACGCCTACGTCCGCACTGACGGCGACCGTCACCATCAAGGAAACCGGCGAAGTCCTGACCACCACCGCCGACGCCAGCGGCAACTGGTCGGTGACCCCGACCAAGCCGCTGCCCGAAGGCCCGATCCATGTCGACGCCACGGCGACCGACGCGGCCGGCAACACCAGCCAGCCGGGCACGCTGGACCTGACCATCGACACCACCGCGCCGGATTACTCCAAGCTCGCCATCACCGGCGTGCTGGACAACGTGGGCGACATCACTGGCAACGTCAAGAATGGCGGCGAGACCGATGACACCCACCCGGTCATCAGCGGCACCGGCACCGCCGGGGATATCGTCACCGTCTACACCAAGGACAGCACCGGTAACCACGTGATCGGCAGCGCCACCGTCGGCGCCGACGGCACCTGGTCGCTCAAGCCTGAGCTGCCGCTGGTCTCCGGCCTCAACGCGCTGACCGCGGTGGAAACCGACCCGGCCGGCAACGCCACCGTGCCGAGCGCGCCGTACAACGTCACCGTGGACGTGGGGGCGCCCGCGGCGCCGGCCATCGTCAGCGTGTATGACGACGTCGGCCCGTATGTCGGCTTCCTGCAGAAGGGCGCCGTCACCGACGACAACCAGCCGACCTTCAGCGGCACCGCGCAGCCGGGCAGCACCGTGAAGCTGTACGACAGCAACGGCCTGGTGATCGGCAGCGGCGCCACCGATGCCTCCGGTAACTGGACCATCACCACCGACAAGCTGGCCGACGGCCTGCACAACATCACCGCCACGGCCACCAACAGCGTCGGCACCGAGAGCGCCCATACCGGCATCTGGCCGTTGACCGTCGATACCGGCGCGCCGGCCAACACCACGCTGGTCATCACCGATGATGTCGGCCCGGTCACCGGCCCGCTGCACAACGGCGACACCACCGACGACAACCAGCCGACCTTCAGCGGCCAGGCCGAGCCGGGTGGCAAGGTCATCGTGTATGACGATGGCAAGCAGATTGGCGAAGCCGATGTCGATCCCTCGGGCAACTGGGAATTCACCCCGACCACCCCGCTGGTCGACGGCCCGCACGACTTCAGCACCGAAGTGCTGGACCCGGCCGGCAACAGCTCCGGCCAGGGCAACCCGACGCACATCACCATCGATACCTCGGGCGTCATCGTCAGCATCACCCATGTGATTGACGACGTCGGCAGCATCACCGGCGACATCGCCCTGCACGGCGTGACCGACGACACCCGTCCGGACATCGTGGGCACCGGCAAGGTCGGCGCCATCGTCACCATCAAGGATGGCGACACCGTGCTGGGCAGCACCACCGTCGACGCCAGCGGCAACTGGAGCTTCACGCCGTCCAGCGACCTGGCCGAAGGCAAGCACAGCATCATTGCCACGGCCGTGGACCTGACCGGTAGCACCGGCTCGTCCAGCGTGTTCGACTTCACCGTGGACACCACCGCGCCGGCCAAACCGACCATCGACCAGGTGTACGACGACGTCGGCAGCATCCAGGGGCCGATCCCCAATGGCGGCGTGACCGACGACTCGACCCCGACTCTCTCGGGCAAGGCCGAGCCGGGTTCCACCGTGGCCGTCTATGACAATGGCGAGAAACTCGGCAGCGTCACCGCCGACCCGTCGGGCAACTGGGAGTTCACCCCGACCACGCCGATCAGCGAAGGCCCGCACGCGTTCACCGTCGATGCGACCGACAAGGCCGGCAACACCAGCCCGACCTCCGATCCGTTCAGCATCACCACCGACTACACCGCGCCAACCGCCCCGGTGATCACCGGTGTGCTGGACAGCGTGGGCGAAGTCACCGGTAACGTCAGCAACGGCGACCAGACCGACGACTCGCGCCCGGTGATCAGCGGTACCGGCACTGCCGGCGACCTGATCGTCGTCTCCACCACCGACAGCACCGGCACCCACGTTCTGGGCAGCACCACCGTGGCTGCCGATGGCACCTGGAAGCTGCAACCGAGCACACCGCTGGTGTCCGGCTCCAACGCCTTCACCGCGGTGGAAACCGACCCGGCCGGCAACACGTCCGTCCCGAGCAACACCTACAGCATCGACCTGATCAGCACCCCGCCGGCCGCGCCGGTCATCGTCAGCGTGCTCGATGACGTCGGCCCGTACACCGGCTTCCTGCAGAAGGGCGACGTCACCGACGACAACCAGCCGACCTTCAGCGGCACCGCTCAGCCGGGCAGCGTGGTCAAGCTGTACGACACTGACAACACGTTGATCGGTAGCGGCACCACCGACGCCAAGGGCGTGTGGACCATCACCACCGACCCGCTGGCCGACGGCCTGCACAACGTCACCGCCACCGCGACCAACAGCATTGGCCAGGTCAGCGCACCGACCGGCATCTGGCCGTTCACCGTCGACACCACGGCGCCGGCCAACACCACGCTGGTCATCACCGATGACGTCGGCCCGGTTACCGGCCCGCTGCACAACGGCGACACCACCGACGACAACCAGCCGACCTTCAGCGGCCAGGCCGAGCCGGGTGGCAAGGTCATCGTCTACGACAACGGCCAGCCGATCGGCTCGGCGGCAGTCGACCCGTCGGGCAACTGGGAATTCACCCCCACCACCCCGCTGGTCGACGGTCCGCACGACTTCAGCACCGAAGTGCTGGACCCGGCGGGCAACAGCTCCGGCCAGGGCAGCCCGACGCACATCATCATCGATACCTCGGGTGTGATCGTCAGCATCACCCATGTGATTGATGACGTCGGCAGCATCACCGGCGACATCGCCCTGCACGGCGTGACCGACGACGCCCGTCCGGACATCGTCGGCACCGGCAAGGCCGGCGCCATCGTCACCATCAAGGATGGCGACACCGTGCTGGGCAGCACCACCATCGACGCCAAGGGCAACTGGAGCTTCACCCCGTCCAGCGACCTGGCCGAAGGCCTGCACAACATCACTGCCACGGCCGTCGACCTGACCGGGAACACCGGCTCGTCCAGCGTGTTCGACTTCACCGTCGACACCACCGCGCCGGCCAAGCCGACCATTGACCAGGTGTACGACGACGTCGGCGACATCCAGGGCCCGATCCCCAACGGCGGCGTGACCGACGACTCCAACCCGACCCTGTCGGGCAAGGCCGAGCCGGGCTCCACCGTCACCGTGTACGACAACGGCCAACCGCTGGGCAGCGTCACCGCCGACCATTACAAGCAGGTGGGCGTCGGTGTGCGCGGCTCGGTGGTGGCTCACCCCGGCGGCATCAACTTCAGCCAGAACCAGGGCGAGACGCTGGCGGTGCTGGAAGCCAAGGGGGCCGAAGGGGCGACGATCAACTCCAACGTCGGCGCCAAGGTTGCCGGCAACGGCTACGCCGTGGTCGGTGGCCTGACCCCTTACCGCCAGAACAGCGTCGAGATCGACCCCAAGGGCACCTCCAAGGACGTCGAACTGCAGGTCACCTCGCAGACGGTGGCGCCGCGCTATGGCTCCGTCGTGATGCTCAAGTACCCCACGGTCAGTGGCGCTCCGGTATTGATGACCGTGACGCGTGACGATGGCCAGGGCATCCCGCTGGGCGCCGAGGTGCTCGATACCAAGGGCAACAGCCTGTCGATGGTGGGCCAGGGCAGTCGCATTTTCCTGCGCGGCCTGGAGCCCAAGGGTGAACTGCTGGTCAAGTGGGGCGAAGGCTCCGGCCAGCGCTGCCAGATCAACTATCAACTGCCGGAAAACAGCAACAAGGACGCGCCGTTCCTGAAGGCGGATGCGACTTGCCATGCCGTGCTGGGTACCCCCCAGGTCGCGCAGAGATGATGAGGGATTTCACGATGACCTTTCTAATCGATGGTGCTCTGATCCAGCGGGTCTGGAATCGCATGTCGAAGCTGCTTGCCGTTCCGTTTTGTCTTGGCCTGCTGGCGCTGATATCGCCAACTGCCAACGCCGACAGCTGCAGTGCGTCGATAGCCATGCCTTACATGCAGACGTTGGCCCAGATGATGGTGCCGTCGAATCTGCCGGTGGGGAGCACCATCCCCAATAGCACCTACAGTTTCACTCTGTCAGGCGCCTGTACTCCAAAAGGCACGTATATCTACTCCGGTGCACCCATCATCTCGTGTTACTACGGCAGCGGCACCGAGGTCATGAGTGGCGTGTATTCCACTGGCCTGGCAGGGGTGGGTATTCGCCTGCGCAACTCCCAAGGCCAGCCGATGGTGAATGCCTCTGGGCAGTATTGCGATACCCGCAACGCCGGCCTGGGTACGCTGGATGCCAACCTCAAGTATTCATTCAGCGTAACGGTCGAGTTCGTCAAGACCGGTGCCATTACCGGTGGATCGATTGCTTCGGCACAGACGTGGTTCGGCTTTGGCGTATACAACGGCCCGGGCCTGGGCGGGGCAGGGAAGAACTACATTGGCTTCAACGGCAATGTCGTTGTTCGAAACCTGACCTGCACCGTCACCAACCCGACCAATGTCTCGCTGGCCTCGGTGAAGCTCAGGGACATCCCGAACGTCGGCGATACCGCCAATCCCACTCCGTTCGCCTTGGGTTTGCGCTGTGACAATACCGTCGTGGTCGGCGTTACGTTCGATGCAACGGGGGGGACGCCGATTAAAAGTGCTGCCAACGGCGTGTTTGGTTCCCAGAATGAGGGCACCTCCGGCGTTGCCACCGGCGTGGGCGTGCAATTGGTATCCGCCAGCACCAATACGCCGGTGCCCTTGCAGCAGCGCATTGCCCTGGGTTCGCTTGCCGCCAACACCCAGGCGACCTATCCCTATCAGTTCCGTTACTACCGGCATTCGGCGACCGGCACCCCCGGGAAGGTCAACGGCACCATGGTGCTGACGTTCGATTACCAATGAACACCGACGCGAGCCTGCCGCAAGCGGGTTCGCGACGCACTGAAACGGGCGCCTGGGCGCCCGTTTTCCATTTCAGCGCCCGCAACGGGGCAAGTCTGAAAGATTCACGGGGCCAGCCACGGATGACGGTTCGTATCGGCCCATCAACGCGCGCGTGAGGAGAAAGGTCCCATCGGGGGCCTTTTTTCGTATTGGGGCAGGGAAGCGGCGGGGCGGATCAACATTCCCCCGGTGCCTGCACGTCCGCGGGTATGGACGGGGCACCGAGGCCAGGCGGCTTGGGCCGCTACACGAGGGGAATGGAAATCGACCTTGTCTTGTGGACAAGGTCGGACTCCTACCCTGCGAGGGGTACCTGACAAGTCTCCCGCAGGGCGGGGAGCGCGCCAACGATAGAAGCTGGCTACTGGCCGGTCAATCGGAAACGACAAACGCGCGTTCGCAAATGTCCGATATTCGAACTGAAAGGTCCTACCGCCCGGCATTTTCGTTAGCCGGCTATCGGAGATGTCTATACTGTTTCTGGATATGTCCGCGAAAAACTCCGCCTTTGGAGTCAGACGTGAACAGGGGACGGTAGAGGGATTTCCGTCCAACGAGACGGGAAGCTGCCGTACCGACGAGACAATCCACGACAAGAGAATCCCCATGAACACACCTGCCGCACCGCAGTATTCCGACCACGAACGCCGCTCACGCATCCTTGCCATCGTGGGCGCCTCGTCGGGCAACCTGGTGGAGTGGTTCGACTTCTACGTCTACGCCTTCACTGCCCTGTATTTCGCCCACGCCTTCTTCCCCTCGGACGACCCGACGGTACAACTGCTCAACACCGCCGGGGTGTTCGCCGCGGGCTTCTTGATGCGCCCCATCGGCGGCTGGCTGTTCGGCCGCATCGCCGACAAGAAGGGCCGCAAGACCGCGATGATGATCTCGGTACTGATGATGTGCGGCGGCTCGCTGGCGATTGCGGTGATGCCGACCTACGCCAGCATCGGCGTCGCGGCGCCCGCGCTGCTGCTGATCGCGCGGCTGTTCCAGGGCCTCTCGGTGGGCGGCGAATACGGCACCAGCGCGACCTACATGAGCGAAGTGGCGCTCAAGGGCCAGCGCGGCTTCTTCGCCTCGTTCCAGTACGTGACCCTGATCGGTGGCCAGTTGCTGGCGGTGCTGGTGGTAGTGATCCTGCAGCAGCTGCTGACCACCGACGAGCTGAAGGAGTGGGGCTGGCGGATTCCCTTTGTGGTGGGCGCCATCACCGCGGTGATCGCCTTCTACCTGCGCCGCTCGCTCAACGAAACGGCCAAGGAATCCAACCTCAAGCGCAAGGAGTCGGGCACCCTCACCGAGCTGTTCAGGCACCACAAGCGCGCGTTCTTCACCGTGCTCGGCTTCACCGCCGGCGGCTCGCTGATCTTCTACACCTTCACCACCTACATGCAGAAATACCTGGTGAACACCGCCGGGATGGACCCCAAGGTGGCCAGCGGCGTGATGACCTTCGCGCTGTTCTGCTACATGTGCATGCAGCCGCTGTTCGGCGCGCTGTCCGACCGCATCGGGCGCAAGACCTCGATGCTCTGGTTCGGCGCCCTGGGCATGATCTTCACCTGGCCGATCCTCTCCGCGCTCAAGGCGGTGAGCAGCCCCTACCTGGCGTTCGTGCTGATCATCGCAGCGATGGCCATCGTCAGCCTGTACACCTCCATCAGCGGCCTGATCAAGGCGGAGATGTTCCCGCCGGAAATCCGTGCCCTGGGCGTGGGCTTGTCCTACGCGGTGGGTAACGCGATCTTCGGCGGCTCGGCCGAATACGCCGCGCTGGGCCTCAAGAGCATGGGCATGGAAGAGGTGTTCTACATCTACGTCTCGGTCATGTGCGGCGTGGCGCTGCTGGTCTGCCTGCTGCTGCCGGACCTGCGCAAGGTCAGCTACCTCAACGACGAGGACTGACCCGCGCGATTCGTCAGTCGGTGCCGCGGCCACGCAGCGCGTGGTCGGGCAGCGACAGGGCGATCAGCAAGGCCAGGGCGCCGAAGCCTGCGTTGATCAGGAACAGGTGCCCGAACACCCCGTCCAGCGTGAGCCGCTGCGCCTCGTGGCCGGCTCCGCTGAGGCTGGCCAGCAACGCGCTGGCGGACAGACCATGCCCCGCCTCGCCCGCCAACGGCTGCAGCATCGCCAGCAGCAGCGCGGACATCAGCGCGATCCCCACGGCGCCGCCCAGCGAGCGGAACAGCGTGATGTTGCTGGTCGCCACCCCCAGGTGCCGCGTCTCCACTGCGCTCTGCGCCGCCACCAGGCTGGTGGGGAACTGCGTGCCGGCGGCGATGCCCGTCAGCAGCATGCAAACGCCGGAGAGAACGAACGCGCTCGGCGGCGTCAGCGCCAGGCCGGCAATCGCCAGCGGCATCAGCAGCGCGCCGCCGACGATCTGCGGCTTGTAGCGGCCGATGATCGCCGTGAGCCGGCCGCAGCAATAGGCGCCGATCGGCACGCCCATGGCCAGCGGCAGAAGGTGCAGCGCCGCGCTGTCCGCGCCCGCGCCGGTCACCGACTGGAAGCGCAGCGGCACCAGCACCGACAGCGAGATGACCTGGAAGCTGGCGAAGAAGCTGATCAGCCAGCTCAGCGTGGCGGCGCGAATACCGAACAGGTGCATCGGCACCAGTGGCTCCGGCGCGCGGCGTTCCTGCAGCACGAACAGGGCGATCAGCACCAGCGCGGCGGCGAACAGCGCAAGCATCTGCGGGTCGTTCCAGCGCGCACCCTGGCCGACCTCGGTGATCGCCAGCAGCAGGCTGCCCAGGCCGGCGATCATCAGCATCGTGCCGAGGTAGTCGATCACCGGCTTGCGCCCCGGCACCGGCAGGCCGCGCAGGGTCCGGCGCGACACCGCCAGGGCGACCAGGCCCACCGGCAGGTTGATCAGGAAGACCCAGCGCCACGACAGGTACTCGGTGAGCAGCCCGCCCAGCACCGGGCCGGCGATGCTCGCCACCGCGTACATGCTGCTGAAGTAGCCCTGGTAGCGCCCGCGCTCACGCGGCGGGACGATGTCGCCGATGATCGCCTGGCTCACCGACATCATGCCGCCAGCGCCGATGCCTTGCAGGACACGGGCGATCACCAGCTGCTCCATGCTCTGGGCAGCGCCGCAGAGCAGCGAGGCGACGGTGAACAGGCCGATGGCGAACAGCATCAGCACGCGGCGGCCGTAGAGGTCGCCGAGCTTGCCGTAGATCGGCATGGAGATGGTCATCGCCACCATGTAGCCGGAGATGACCCAGGCGAGCAGGTCGAAATCGCCGAAGCCTGCGGAGATCGCCGGCAGGGACACGGCGACGATGGTCTGGTCGAGCGCGCCGAGGAAAATCGCCAGCATCAGCCCCACCAGCACGGTGCGGACCGCCGGACGCGGCGCGGAGAAGTTAGTCAAGACAGCCCCCCTTGGACGGCAGAGGTCCTCCGGTCGGAATGCCCGCGGAGGGCCCCACAGTGTAGTGCAATGAAGGGGCGAGCGGTCACGCCGGCGACATCGTTACCGGTCTGTGAAGGCTCTATCTCAGGGTTGGCAACGATGTACAGCGGATCGACTGCTACGCTTGCGTAGCGAACTATGTTTCTGCGCGGGTGGTCTTCCGTCGACATGGCGGGGACGGGCCGCCGCGCATTCTTTTGGAACGCTTCGCGCCGGTTGCGCTCCACTGCAAAGGTATCGGCAGGTCAACCGCTGCGGTCGGAGCCCGATAGATTTTCGCGGGCCAGGCCATAGGCGAAGACTATGGAGTCGCTGGTCTATAGTTCTTCAGCCCTGTGACCAGGAGGTTTGCATGAAAGCCAATCTGCCCTCTGAGTTGCTGTCCCTGCAGTTGCCGCTGCGCATTCGCATCGGCGAGGCCCAGGCGTTCGACCTCGGCCCGGACCCGCAGGTAACTCTCGTCGTTCGCGACCCTACGCTGCTGACCGAAATCACCCACCCCAGCCTCGATATGCTCGGTCGTGCCTACGTCGAGAAGCGCATGGACATCGAGGGGCCGATCGGTGAGGTGATCGCCACCGCCGACGCCTTGAGTGCCGCCCTGGGCGATGACGACGGCACTACCGACTACGTGCGCGAAAGCCACGACAAGGCCACCGACGCCGAAGCCATCCATTACCACTACGACCTGTCCAACGCGTTCTACCAGCTCTGGCTCGACCCGGAGATGGTGTACTCCTGCGCCTACTACGAAACCGGCACCGAGGACCTGGCCACCGCCCAGGTGGCCAAGCTGCGCCACCTGTGCCGCAAGCTGCGGCTGCAGCCGGGCGAGAAGCTGCTCGACGTCGGCTGCGGCTGGGGCGGCCTGGCGCGCCTGGCGGCGCGGGAGTTCGGCGTGCAGGTGCACGGCATCACCCTCAGCGAGGAGCAGCTCAAGCTCGGCCGTGAGCGCGTCAAGGACGACGGCCTGGAAGGCAAGGTGACCCTGGAACTGCTGGACTACCGCGACCTGCCGCGCGACGGCCGCTACGACAAGGTGGTCAGCGTCGGCATGTTCGAGCACGTCGGCCACGCCAACCTGGGCCTGTACTTCCAGCACCTGTATGACGCGGTGCGCCCGGGCGGCCTGGTGATGAACCACGGCATCACCTCCAGCGATACGGAAGGGCGGCCGGTCGGCCGTGGCGCCGGGGACTTCATCGACCGCTACGTGTTCCCCCACGGCGAGCTGCCGCACCTGTCCCTGGCGGTGGCGCGCATGAGCGAGGCGGGGCTGGAAGTGGTCGACGTCGAAGGCCTGCGCCTGCACTACGCGCGCACCCTGGACTTCTGGAGCGCCAACCTCGAAGCGAAGCTGGCCGAGGCGGCGAAGCTGGTGCCCGAGCAGGCCCTGCGCATCTGGCGCCTGTACCTGGCCGGCTGTGCCTACGGCTTCAAGAAGGGCTGGATCAACCTGCACCAGATCCTCGCCAGCAAGCCACACGCCGACGGCGGTCATGAAGTGCCGTGGAGCCGCCGGGACATCTACGCCTGAGCCGCCGCACGCCACGCCATCGGGCCCGGTTCGCCGGGCCCGCTGCGTTCGGTGTGCGACCAAAGATGATGTCGAAATGCTTGCATTGAAGGCGGGCAGAGGATAAACCGTCGCCTTCTTTTGGCTTGTCCCTGCAAATCATGGTGTCTTTGGTGTCTGAACTGTCCCTCGTCGAACTCACGCCGGCCCAGGCGCCGTGGCCGCTTCTGCTGCTGGCCGATCCGAGCCGCGCACAGATCGAGCGCTACCTGCCGCAGTCCCGCCTGCTGGCGCTCAGTGACGGTGAGGCGGTGCGCGGCGTGCTGGTGCTGACCGCGCGCAGCTGGGGCGTCGTCGAAATCACCAACCTCGCGGTGGACGAGGCATGGCAAGGCCGTGGCCTGGGGCGTCGCCTGCTGGCGGCGGCCATCGACACCGCGCGCGCCCTCGGCGCGCTGCGGCTGGACATCGCCACCGGCAATTCCAGCCTGGCGCAGCTCGGGCTGTACCAGCGCATGGGCTTTCGCCTGGCCAGCATCGAGCACGATTACTTCGCGCTGAACTACCCCGAACCCATCATCGAAAACGGCATCCGCTGCCGCGACCGCGTGCGCCTGGATATGGTGCTTTAAGCGCGGCGCCAGCGGCTGACCGCCACCGCGTCGTGGGCATGCAGGCTTTCGGCATGCACCACACGCACCTCGAAGCCCGCCACCGCCTCGTGCTGCACCAGGGCGCGATGCAGCCGGCGCGCGGCGTCCTCGCAGAACATCAGGTTCTGCCCGTTGGCCAGGGCGAAGGCCTGCTCGTCGGCGCGCTTCACGGCGGTCTGCACGGCGGTGCCGAGGGCATCTTCGGCCTGGTCGATCAGCTCGCGGAAGGCGAATGCCTGGGCCGCCGCCTCCAGGTCCAGATGCAGCCGCGCCTCGCTGCGCTGGCTGTGCGGCGTGGCGACGATGCCCTGCGGGCTGCCGAGCCAGGCGCGGACTTCGCTCGCGTTGAGTGGGCGGCCGGCGAAGTCGGCGTCGAAGCGCTCCTGGATCAGCTGCCGCGCCAGCGCCGCCGAACAGGGGCAGGTGGACGAATAGGGCAGGCTCAGGCGCAACGCCAGTTGCAGCTCGTCGTCCTGCAGGTGCGCGTGGATCTCGCAGGGGTAGCGCTTCCAGCCGCTGAGCGGGCTGACCAGCGCGGGGCGCCGCAGCAGCAGTTCGAAACGCAGTGTCAGGCTGGCGCTCCGGGAAAGTTGCGCGTGGCTCCTGAGGAAGTGTCTGAGCACCTCGCGCAGCAGGTGCGGTGACAGTTCCGCCTCGGCCAGCGCCTCCAGCGCCAGGTACAGCCGCGACATGTGGATGCCGCGCGCGTCGGCCTCGTCGAGGCTGACCCCGGCGTCGGCGAAGGCGGCGACACGCTCGCCAGCAATCAGCAGCGGTAGGGCGATGCCTTGCATGCCCACCCAGTCGAGCGGAATGGGCAGGCGGGTGGATTGGCAGGCGATGTCGGGCAGCAGGGCAGTCATGGGCGGGTCACGGTCGGCAATTGTTATAATATAACGTATTTGCTTCCGAACGATCCCGCAATGGCTTGGCAGTGCGTTCAGCGCTCCTGCTGCTTGCACCCGCTTACCCGACCGCAGGTCAGTCGCCCGCTGTCACCGGTGGAGCTGCTGAAGCGGCTGATATTGGTCCAGCCGATGCCACGGCTGGTGCCCACCCACACCTGGCCGTCGCTGGCCACGCCGCTGAAGAAGGTCAGGCTGCCGTAGCGCGTGCCGGTCTGCGCCCAGCGCCGTCCGCTGCTCGCCTCGACACCGCGCAGGTAGGTGTCGTGACCCTGGGTGGCGACGCTGTAGAGATTGCCCGAATCGTCCATGCAGGCCAGCACCGTTGCCGACCAGGCGCAACGCGCCGGCTCCTCGCCGGGGAAAGGCAGCGGCGCGGAACCGCTGGCATGGGCGAAGGGCGCGAACAGGCAGAGCAGCAGGGAACGGCGCAGCATCGAAGGTCTCGGCAGGCGGGCGGTGCAGAACATCGGTATCGCACGTCGCAAGGGCGCTGTCGACGCCATTGCGAAGTACGCATTGTTATAATATAACATAAGAGATCACTCCCTTCCCGGAGACGGTCATGACCGAACAGGAACTGCTCGCCCAGCCCGGCGAGGCCTACATGAGCGAGGCGCAACAGGCGTATTTCCGTGCGCTGCTGCTGGACCAGCGCGACCAGCTGCAAGGCCGCATCGACGAGGAATTCCGGGCGTTGCAGGACAGCGAGCGGGCCAGCGATGACGCCGATGTCGCCAGCCGCGAGGAGTCGCGGCAATGGCAATTGCGCCTGCTGGAGCGCGAGAAGAAGTTGCTCGACAAGATCGACCAGGCGCTGGAGCGCCTGGCCCGGGGCGATTACGGCTGGTGCGCGGAGACCGGCGAACCGATCGGCCTGCGCCGCCTGCTGCTGCGCCCCACCGCCTCGTTGTGCATCGAGGCCAAGGAGCGCCAGGAACGGCGCGAACTGCACGTCCGCGAAGCCTGACTACCTGGAGCCCCCGTGAACAAGCCCCTCCCCGTCACTGTCCTGTCCGGCTTCCTCGGCGCCGGCAAGAGCACGCTGCTCAACCATGTGCTGAAGAACCGCGAGGATCTCAAGGTCGCGGTCATCGTCAACGACATGAGCGAAATCAACATCGACGGCCGCGAGGTGCAGCAGGGCGTCAGTCTCAATCGCGGCCAGGAACGCCTGGTGGAAATGAGCAACGGCTGCATCTGCTGCACCTTGCGTGAGGATTTGCTGGAAGAGGTCAGCCGCCTCGCCAGCGAAGGCCGCTTCGACTACCTGCTGATCGAGTCCACCGGCATCTCCGAACCGCTGCCGGTGGCCGAGACCTTCACCTTCCGCGACGAGCAGGGGCGCAGCCTGTCGGACCTGGCGCGGCTGGACACGCTGGTCACGGTGGTGGACGGGCTGAACTTCCTTGCCGACTACCAGGGCGCCGACAGCCTCGCCGAACGCGGCGAATCCCTCGGCGAGGACGACGAGCGCTCGCTCAGCGACCTGCTGGTGGAGCAGGTGGAGTTCGCCGACGTCATCCTGGTGAGCAAGATCGACCTCATCGGCAGCGCCGAGCGTGACGAACTGCTGGCGATCCTGCGCCGCCTCAACCCCGACGCCGATATCCAGCCCATGGTCATGGGCCAGGTGCCGCTGGCGACCCTCCTCGACACCGGCCGCTTCGACTTCCAGCGCGCCGAACGGGCGCCCGGCTGGCTCAAGGAGCTGCGCGGCGAGCACCTGCCGGAGACCGAAGCCTATGGCATCGCCTCCAGCGTCTATCGCGCGCGCCGGCCGTTCCACCCGCAGCGCTTCCATGACTTCCTCGCCCAGCCCTGGAGCAATGGCCGGCTGCTGCGTTCCAAGGGCTTCTTCTGGCTCGCCAGCCGTTACCGCGAGGCGGGCAGCTGGTCCCAGGCCGGCGGACTGATGCGCCATGGCCTGGCCGGGCGCTGGTGGCGCTTCGTCCCGCGCGAGCACTGGCCGCAGGACACCACCGAGCTGCAAGGCGTGCTGCGCCACTGGCACGAGGACAGCGGCGACTGCCGCCAGGAGTTGGTCTTCATCGGCCAGAACCTCGATTTCCGCCGGCTGTTCGCGGAACTCGACGATTGCCTGCTGGATGACGAGGAACTGGCCGCCGGCACGACCGCGTGGAAGCGCCTGCCCGACCCGTTCGAGCCGTGGGAGAGCCAGGCGTGATGCTCATCTGAATTCGCCGACACCTACTCCGGACCAGACCTCCGCGTAGGAGCGGACTCCGTCCGCGATAGTCATGCCTCCGCACGGAGGCTGACCCATGAGCAGACCCAAAGAGGTTTCCTGGCAAGAAGGGCATCAAGCCTTGCGCAAAGGCCGAGCCTCCATTCCCGGCGGAATCTATCTGTTGACCGCGACGACGCGCGAGAGGAAGCCGCTGTTCTCGGATTTTTACATGGGTTGTTGCGTTGCACGCTGCTTCGAGACGGGGCTTGCTCTGGGAGCAAACGAATTGCTGGCGTGGGTGCTGATGCCCGATCACGCGCATTGGTTGCTGCAGCTCGCCAGTGGCGAGTCCCTGCACACCAGCGTGGGGCGGCTCAAGGCCGTCAGCGCCCGTTGCCTCAATGAGCATCACGGAAGACGAGGAGCGTTATGGGCTGCGGGTTATCACGATCACGCATTGCGCAATGAGGTGGAAGTTTTACCCACCGCGCGTTACATCGTTGCTAACCCGATACGCGCGGGGTTGGTCAGGCGGGTTGGGGATTATCCCTTCTGGAGCGCGAAGTGGCTGTGAGCGATCGCGGACGGAGTCCGCTCCTACGCACCGTATAACTCCGAAGTGCAGGCAAAAAAATGGGCCACCCCGAGAGAGCGGCCCGATTCACCAAGATCACGTCCGGCGTGGGGTGCCGGGAGGGTGTGAGGTACCCGTTGACAGTAAGCCCGAGCCGTGTGACAGGGCGATGACCGTCACTCGCCCTTGCGCCAGTGGCCGTTGCTCTGGCTCTCGCAGAACGGCTGGAGGATGCGCGCGTCGCTCGCCACGCCGTAGTAGTGGATGTCCTGGCGGTAGGGCACGCCCTGGGTCTGGGCGTTCTCGCAGACGCCGAAGGCGCCGCTGGGGCAGTTCTCGGCGTAGGTCACCTCGACCTTCTGGTCCTTGAGCTGCGGCTGGCAGAAGCCCTCGCGGAAGAGTTTTTCCGGGATGCTGCGGTTCTGCTGGCAGACTTTCACGTCGACGTCCTTGCCCTGGGTGTGCACCACGCAGGCCTCGCCGTGGGCGAGCAGGGGCAGGCAGGCGAGGGCAAGAGGCATGAGCAGGCGCATGGTCGATCCGGGGTGGCGTGACGAAGCGGCGACTCTAGCGCTTTTCCCGGCGAGCGTCAGGCGGCACCATGGGCGAATGTTGAAGCAGATCCCGACTCATCTCATCGCCGGCCCCCTCGGGGCGGGCAAGACCAGCCTGCTGCAGGCCCTGCTGGCGCAACGTCCGGCGGGCGAGCGCTGGGCCGTGCTGGTCAACGAATTCGGCCAGGTCGGCCTGGACGCCGCGCTGCTGTCCCGCGACGACGACGGCATCGCCCTGGGCGAAGTCGCCGGCGGCTGCCTGTGCTGCGTGAACGGTGCGCCATTTCAGGTCGGTCTCGGCCGCCTGCTGCGCAAGGCCCGGCCGCAGCGGGTGTTCATCGAGCCCTCCGGCCTGGGCCACCCCGCACAGTTGCTGGCGCAACTGCGCGCGGCGCCCTGGCAGGGTGTGTTGGCCGTTCAGCCGTTACTGATGGTGCTCGACGCCGCCGCGCTGGCCGCCGGGCAACCGCTGCCCGAGGCGCAGCGTCTGGCGCTGGGGGAGGCGGCCGTGTTGCTGATGAACAAGTCCGAGGGGCTGGACGACGAAGCGCGTGCGGCCCTGGCGGCGCAGTTGCCGGCGCTGCCGCTGCGCTGGACCAGCCAGGGCCATCTCTCGCTGGACGAGCTGCCGCAGACCCCTGTCGAGGCGGCCGGCGCTGATTTGCCGCAGGGCGCTGCGACCGGCGAAGCGGCGATGCTGTTGCGCCGCGAGGCGCCGTTGCGCCAGGTGCGCGTCGAGGACGGCCGACAGGCGGTCGGCTGGCGCTTCCACCGCGACTGGCGCTTCCGCACCGCGGCGCTGGACGCCTGGCTGGCGGGGCTTGCTGGCGTGCTGCGGGCCAAGGCCGTGGTGCACGGGGAGGAGGGTTGGTTGGCCTGCAACCGCACCGCCGGTCCGGCGCCCTGGACGCCCAGCGCCTGGCGCAAGGACAGCCGGATCGAGCTGATCCTCGCGGCTGAAGACGATCCGCAGGCCCTGCAAGACGGCCTGTTGCGGTGCGCCATCGCCCCTATCTGACAGAGAAGGTTGCCCTCCCGGACTGAGTGAATGATAATAATTATCAGAAGATATTGCTTCGTGAACTCTTCCCGCAGGCTTTCTCATGTCGTTACCCCAACCGCGCAAAGCGGCGGACGCAGGTCCTGCCGTGGACGCTGAGGATCCGCTGTTCACGTCCGCCTCGGCGGATGACGGCGCCCATTTGCCCAGCGTGAACGCCCAGCGCGCCAATGAGGCCACCCTGCGACTGGTCAGCTGCGCGGGGCCCCGCCGCGACGAGGAAGTGGTTCCCGAAGAGGTCCTGATCCCTTACGCCGCGCCGGTCGAAGGCGTGGACGACGGCGAGCAGCCGCCGCCTTCCGGTGGCTGGTGGAAGTCCTCGGGCCTGGCGATTGCCCTGCACGTGGCCATCGTCGCCGCGCTGGTCTGGGTGATGCCCACGCCCGCCGAGCTGAATCTGGGGGCGGGCGAGATGCCCAAGGCCATGCAGGTCAGCGTGGTCACCCTGCCGCCCAAGCCCGAGGTGCAGCAACCGCCGGCCGCTGCGCCGACGCCACCACCGCCGGAGCCGGAGCCGCCCAAACCCGTCGAGCCGCCCAAGCCGGTGGAAAAGCCCAAGCCCAAACCCAAGCCGGTCGAGAAGGCCGTGCCTAAGGTTTCGCCCAAGCCCAAGCCGAAACCCAAGCCCGAGCCGGACCCGGCACCCGCCGAGGAGGCCGCCGCGCCGCCGACCCCGGCCGCACCGCCGCCGCCCGCCGCGCCGACCGTCGGTCAGTTCACCCAGGGCGCCCAGGCCGCGCCCACCGGTTCGCAAGGCCCCGCCGGCCTGCCCACCGGCAGCCTGAACGACAGCGACATCAAGCCGCTGCGCATGGACCCGCCGGTCTACCCGCGCATGGCGCTCAACCGTGGCATCGAGGGCCGGGTGAAGGTGCTGTTCACCATCACCAGCGACGGCCGCATCGCCGACATCCAGGTGCTGGAATCCACACCGCCGCGGATGTTCGACAACGCCGTGCGCGACGCCATGGACAAGTGGCGCTTCGAGCCGCGCGTCAGCGGCGGCCGGATCGTTGCCCGCCAGGCGACCAAGGTGTTCTTCTTCAAGCTCGAAGGGCGTCGCTGACGGCCATGCGAGCTCCACGAAAAACGCGCCCCAGGGCGCGTTTTTGTTTCCGGCGGAATGCTTTCGTAGGAGCGAGCTTGCTCGCGAACCGGCCGTGCAGCGGAGTCGCCGAAGAATCCGTTCGCGAGCAAGCTCGCTCCTACAGGTGACTCGTCAGCTCCCGGCGCAGCAGCTCCAGCGCTTCCCGCGCCCCGCCCACGGCGATTTTCGCCGGCACCGCGAGCATCAGGTTCAGCGGCAGGCCGAAGCTTTCTATCTGGTTGCCGTCGCGATCGCGGCCCGGTTCCTCGCCCAGCCACTCGCACGGCAGGCGCTCGGCACAGCTGCCGCCTTCGTCGATGTAGCCGAACAGCGGCTTGCCCAGCGCGGCGGCGTAGCCCAGTTCGAAGGCCGTGCCGCTGTCCGGCTCGGCGCCGCGGAAGGGGTTGAGGTTGGCCAGCACGGCGTCGGCCTGGCGGATCAGCTCGAGGTTGGCCTGGTAGATCCAGCGCGCCTGCGCCGCCGGCTCGAGGATGCCCACGGGCACCGAATGGTCCAGCGGGTACAGCCCCTGCACGCCGAACTCGGCGCACAGGGCCTTGAGCCGCTCGCCCTGCTCGAAGGCATCGGGGCGGAACACGTCGGGGCCGGCGAGGTACAGCTTGAGCATGGTCAGAGTCCCATGAACGACAGCATCAGGAAGGTGGCGAACAGCACGAAGTGGGTCATGCCCTCGATGGCGTTGGTCTTGCCGTCGTGCAGGTTGTAGCCGGCGACCATCAGGGTGATGAACATCATGCCGGTCTGCAGCGGGGTCATCGCCATCTGGATCGGCTGGCCCTTGAACAGCGCCAGCGCCTCGATCACCGGCACGGTGAGGATCACCGTGGACAGCGACGCGCCCAGGGCGATGTTGACCACCGGCTGCATGCGGTTGGCCATGGCCGCGCGCAGGGCGGTGAGGATCTCCGGGCTGGCAGAGATCGCCGCCACCAGCAGCGCCGGCACGATGGGCGGCACGCCGCTGCCTTCCAGGCCGACGTCCAGCGCCTTGGACATCACCTCGGCCAGGGCGCCGATCAGCACCACACCGACCACCAGCAGGCCCATGGACTGCTTGCTGTTGCCCGCCGCCTCGTGGCCTTCGGCGTGCTCGCCGTGGCCCGCGTAGTTGTAGCTGAAGAAGTAGCTGTGCTGGCCGGTCTGCATGCGCAGGAACAGCGCGTAGAGCATGACCATGCAGCCGATGGTGAAGAAGGAGTAGAGCTTCCACTGCTCGGCCGGGATCAGCTCCGGCACCACCATGGAGATGCCCACGGCGGTGAGGATCATGGTTACGTAGGTCTTGCCGGAGTCGTCGTTGTACGACTGCTCGCCGTGCTTGAGGCCGCCCAGCAGCGCCGCCAGGCCGAGGATGCCGTTCATGTCGAGCATCACCGCGGCGTAGATGGTGTCGCGCGCCAGGGTCGGGGAATGGTTGTGGCCCATCATGATCGCCAGGATCACCACCTCCACCAGCACCGCCGCCAGGGTCAGGATCATCGTGCCGTAGGGCTCGCCGACCTTTTCCGCGAGGACCTCGGCGTGGTGCGCCACGCGCAGCGAGACGCCGATGATCACCGCCAGCAGGGCGGTGGCGGTGATCCCCGCGAGCAGTTTGCCGCCACCGAGCAGGCTGTGCTCCAGCGGATAGACCGCGACGGCCACCAGCAGGGCGAGGAGGAGGAATTTTTCGTCTTTGAGCGCGCGCAGCATCGAGGGGATGTCCATTCCGTAAGTGAGCGAGTGCGCCATCTTAGGCAATGCCCGAAGGCGGCACCAGCCGCCGCCGGGCGACAACGGGCCGCGGCGCGCAGCCCGTCATCGGCAACTTCGACAGCATCCCCGCCGGGCCGTGCGATAATGGGCCGATCGCCTGAATAACGAGACCTCACCATGTACGACTGGCTCAATGCCCTGCCCAAGGCCGAACTGCACCTGCACCTGGAAGGTTCGCTGGAGCCCGAGTTGCTCTTCGCCCTGGCCGAGCGCAACAAGGTCGCCCTGCCCTGGGGCGACGTCGAGAGCCTGCGCAAGGCCTATGCGTTCAACAACCTGCAGGAATTCCTCGACCTCTACTACGCCGGCGCCGACGTGCTGCGCACCGAGCAGGACTTCTACGACCTGACCTGGGCCTACCTGCGAAAGTGCAAGGCGCAGAATGTCATCCACGTCGAGCCGTTCTTCGATCCGCAGACCCACACCGACCGTGGCGTGCCCTTCGAAGTCGTGCTGCGCGGCATCCAGGGTGCGCTCAAGGACGGCGAGCAGCAACTGGGCATCAGCCACGGGCTGATCCTCAGCTTCCTGCGCCACCTGTCCGAGGATGAGGCGTTCAAGACCCTCGAGCAGGCCATGCCGTTCCGCGACGCCTTCATCGCCGTCGGTCTGGACAGCTCCGAGGTCGGCCACCCGCCGAGCAAGTTCCAGCGCGTGTTCGACCGCGCCCGCAGCGAAGGTTTCCTCACCGTCGCCCATGCCGGCGAGGAAGGCCCGCCGGAATACATCTGGCAAGCCCTGGACCTGCTCAAGATCGAGCGCATCGACCACGGCGTGCGCGCCATCGAGGACGAGCGGCTGATGCAGCGCATCATTGACGAGCAGATCCCGCTGACCGTCTGCCCGCTGTCCAATACCAAACTCTGCGTGTTCGGCCACATGCGCGAACACACCATCCTCGACATGCTCGAACGCGGCGTGAAGGTGACGGTGAACTCGGACGACCCGGCGTATTTCGGCGGCTACGTCACCGAGAACTTCCACGCCCTGCACGAGCACCTGGGGATGACGAAGGAGCAGGCGCAGCGGCTGGCGCAGAACAGCCTGGAGGCGCGGTTGGTGAAGTAATGAGGTCCGGCGTCGGCCTGTAACACCCTCTCCCCAGCCCTCGCTGCGCGCCCCGCTCCGAAGGGAGAGGGGACTGTTCAGAGTGCTCTGACAGTTCCGAGCTCTGCGGTGAGTATCGTTGTTCCCCTTCATGCCATACGGCCCCCTCTCCCTTCAGGGAGAGGGTCGGGGAGAGGGCATCGCCCAGCGCCAGATTCCGAACTGGAAACCCCGTCCCGATCCGTCCCCTCATCTGGCGTGCGCGACCTTTCGCGCAACCCCTGCTACCCCTATAAGGACGCCTCTCCCACCGTCACGAGGTAGCAGCATGAACAGAATCGTCGCCATCACCGGCGGTTTCGGCCATCTGGGCAGCGTGGTCGGCCAGGCATTCGCCGAGGCCGGCTGGCGGGTCGCCCTGCTCGACCGCGCCGTCGGCCCGCGTTATCCACAGGCTGGCGCGCTGTGCCTGGGCGGCATCGACCTCACCGACCCGGCCGCCGCCCGCGCGGCGCTGGAGCAGGTCAACGCGCATTACGGCGGGCTGGATGCGCTGATCAACGTCGCCGGCGGCTTCCACTGGGAAACCCTCGGCGACGGCGACATCGACACCTGGGACCTGATGTACCGCATCAACCTGCGCACCGCCGTGGTTTCCAGCCAGGCCGCGCTGGCGCACCTGAAGGCCCGTGGGCGCGGGCGCATCCTCAACATCGCCGCCGCCGCAGCCACCCGCGCGGCGTTCGGCATGGGCGCCTACGCGGCGTCCAAGGCCGGCGTCATGCGCCTGACCGAGGCGCTGGCGGAAGAACTCAAGGACGCGCGCATCACCGTCAATGCGCTGCTGCCCAGCATCATCGACACCCCGCAGAACCGCGCGGACATGCCCGGCGCGGAATTCGACCGCTGGGTGAAACCGGAGCAACTGGCGGCCACGCTGCTGTTCCTCGCCTCGGACAGCGCGGCGGCGATCACCGGGGCCTGCATCCCGGTCACCGGGCGGGTCTGAACTCACACCCAGGTCTATTGGACGACGGCGGCCTCGGCCCCTATCCTCGCCAGCTGTCTTGCTGTCCGGTTGCCCCGCCATGTCCCACGTCCTGACCGTCGTCCTGCCGATCTTCGCGCTGATCCTGGTCGGCTGGCTGTGTCGGCGCACTAATCGCCTCGGCCCGCAGGCGGCCTCGGAGATCAACAAGCTGGTGGTCTGGCTGTGCCTGCCGGCGCTGCTGTTCAAGGTCACCGCCACCGCGACCTGGGCGGAAATCTGGCAGCCGGGCTTCCTCGCCGCCTTCACCGGCGGGTGCCTGCTGGTGTTCTTCGCCACCCTCGTCTGGCGGCTGGCGCAGGGCCGCGCCTTGCCGGCGGCGAGCATCGACGGCCTCAGCGCGTCCTATGCCAACACCGGCTACATGGGCATCCCGCTGTGCCTGCTGGTGTTCGGCCAGGACGGCCTGGAGCCGGCGCTGATCGCCTCGCTGCTGGTGGTCTGCGTGCTGTTCGCCATCGCCGTGGTGTGCATCGAGGTCGGCCTGCAGCAGGAGAAGCACGTGGGCCGCGCCGTGGCCGTGGTGCTCAAGGCGCTGGGCAAGAACCCGCTGGTGGTGTCGCCGATCATCGGTGGCCTGTGGGCAACGACCGGCGCCGGCCTGCCGACGCCGCTGCTGCACTTCCTCGACATGCTGGCCGCCGCCACCACGCCGTGCGCGCTGGTGTCGCTGGGCCTGTTCCTGGCGCAGAAGCAGGAGCCGCAGCACGCGCAGGTGGGCGCCTGGCCGCTGGTGGCGATCAAGCTGGTTGGCCAGCCGCTGCTCACCGGCTTGCTCGCCTACCAGGTGTTCGACCTGCCGCCGCTGTGGGCGGACTCGGCGCTGCTGCTCAGCGCGCTGCCCACCGGCACCGGGCCGTTCATGCTCGCCGAGTACTACCAGCGCGAGGCGGCGGTGGTGTCGCGGAGCATCCTGGTGTCGACGCTGGGGTCGCTGGTGACCCTGTCCCTGTGCCTGCTGTGGATTGCTCGGTAGGGTCGTCTTTTCTCGGGAAAATCCGCGCCTGGGCTCGCCTCAAGCGCAAGAATCTCTCTGTAGGAGCGAGCTTGCTCGCGAACCGCCCAGCTCCGGAGTCGCCGGGGAGTCCTTTCGCGAGCAAGCTCGCTCCTACAGAAAAGCCTCCGTGCAGGCATAAAAAAACGGACCAGCCATCGCGGGGATGGTGGTCCGTTGCGCAAACGCAGGGGTCCGTCACGGGGGAAGATAATGACGGACCAGACGCAGCCCCTCAGGCGTATGGCCCGAATTGCGTCAACGTTGCGATCAAGCCGGTTCGGTCAGCGCGCCCGGAGCGCGCGCGGGTAGTTGGCGGCCGGAGATCCGGTGGGCGTCGCCCGCCGGTGCGGTGCCCTTGTCGTAGGGCTTGGCCAGCAGCATGTAGACCAGGCCCGCGCCGAGCACCACGACGGTGGTGAGGATCATCGAGTAGTTCATGTACCAGGGCGCATCCGGGGTGCGCGGCCAGACCATGTTGGTGATCGCCGCCACGCCGTAGACCAGCGCCGCGACGTTCACCGGCACGCCCCACTTGCCCAGGGTGAACTGCCCGCCGGGCACCCAACCCCTGGCGCGGGCGATCAGCGAGGCGATGACGATCAGCTGGAACGACACGTAGATGCCGATCGCGGCGAAGCCGACGATGGTGGCCACGGCGTCGCCCATGAACAGGCCCAGGCAGACGATGGCCGCCGGCATCACGCCCGCCACCACCAGCGCGATGGCCGGCACATGGTTGGCGTTCAGTTTCGACAGGGCCTTGCTGCCGACGATCATCTCGTCGCGGGCGTAGGCGAACAGCAGGCGGCTGGCGGCGGCCTGCAGGCTCAGTACGCAGGACACGAACGACACCATCACCACCGCCATCACCAGCTTGGAGCCCACCGGGCCGAAGGCGTTGGCGAGGATGGTGGTCACCGGGTCGGTGTCTTCGCCATTGATCACGCGCTGGATGTCCGGCACCGAGAGGATCAGCGCCAGGCACGCGAACATCGCGGCGGCGCCGCCGATGTAGATGGTCATGCGCATGGTCTTGGGGATCATCTTGCCGGGGTTCGGGGTTTCCTCGGCGACGTCGCCGCAGGCCTCGAAGCCGTAGTACTGGAACAGCCCCGCCAGCGACGCGGCGAGGAAGGCCGGCCAGTAGCTGCCGTCGATGCGGATGTCGAAGGTGTTGAACAGCACGCTGAAGGGCTGATGACGCTCGAAGATCAGCAGGTAGCCGCCCACCAGCAGCGCACCGCCCAGCTCACAGATGAAGCCGAACATGGCGACGCGGGCCAGCAGCTTGGTGCCGGACAGGTTGAGCACGGTGGACAGGGCGATCAGCGCCAGGGCGATGCCGATGGCGGCGTTGCCGTGCATCTCGAAGCCGAGCATGGCGGCCATGTAGGGGCTGGCGCCCACGGCGATGCCGGCGATGGAGGTGCACAGCGCCCAGGCGTACACCCAGCCGACCATCCACGCCCAGCGCTTGCCCACCAGGCGGCGCGCCCAGGGATAGACGCCGCCGGAGATGGGGAATTGCGAGACCACTTCGCAGAACACCAGGCACACCAGCATCTGGCCCAGGCCGATCAGCAGGTAGGTCCAGAACATCGGCGGACCGCCCGCGGCGAGGCACAGGCCGAACAGGGTGTAGACGCCGACCACCGGCGACAGGTAGGTGAAGCCCAGGGAGAAGTTCTCCCACAGGCTCATGCTGCGTTCGAAGTTGGAGCTGTAGCCGAGCGCGGCGAGCTGCTCGGCATCGGAATCGGTTACGCCAGCGGCACGCTTGGCAGGGGACCCACTCATCGTTGTTTCCTCTCGGGGGGTTGATGGGCAGAAGGCAATCGGCCGGCGGGCCTCACGACGCCCGCCGGTTCCCTTTTCGGGTTTGTAGTTGTAGGTAGTGCGCGGCTTCGCTCGTTGGGGAGCGTTACTGGCCGTCGTCGAACTGCGAGAGCCACTGCACCGCTTGCTGGTGGTAGCGGGTGAAGCCCTTGTAGTCGACCAGCTCCTGGTTGAGGGACTTGAGCACGCGGTGCATGCGCTTGGCCCAGGCCGGGTTGGTGGCAATGTCTTCCAGGCTCAGCAGGTAGGTGCGGATCGGGAACACGATGGCGTTGCTGCGCGGCAGACGGTGCAGCGGTTGCAGCTCGATGCGCAAGTAGACCTTTTGACCGGCGTCCTCGGCGGTCACCGTGGTGCGGTCCGGCGCCCACTCGGGCAGGGACTCGGCGGACACGTCCAGGCGCGGGTTGACCGTCAGCGACCAGTTCAGGCGGCGCACCGGGTGGCCGTTGCGCAGGCGCAGGAGGAACTTCAGCGCGCGGTCGAGCATGCCGGTTTCCTTCACCAGCGGCACCGGGCCGTGGAACTCGTGCCAGGCCATGCCCAGGTTGAAGCGCAGCGAGTAGTCGGCGCGCTGGGTGGCGATGCCCGCACCCCAGTACAGGGTGCCGTCGCGCTCCTCCTGCAGGACCCAGTCGCCCTGGGCCTGGCGGGTGACGTACTCCATCGGTTCAAAGGGCAGGGTCGACGGATCACCGAAGGTGAAGGTGTCGTCGATGTCCAGCAGCTTGTTGGTCCAGTGCCAGCGGGTACCGTCCTTCTCCAGGGAGAAGTACTCGGGGTAATCCTTGGCGTAGGACTCCATGATCAGTTCGAGCAGGTCCCACTGCGCCTCCATCATGTGCGGCGCGGAGACGTAGTGCATGCCCGGGTCCTTCTCCAGGGTGATCGCACGGTCGCGGCACTCGCTGATGTAGTGCTCGTCGATGTCGAACACCGCGCGGAAGGCGCCGTCGCCCACGCTGACGTGCGGCTCCAGGTTCATCGAGTACATGTACTCGTCGTCCGGGAAGGGCCAGGGCGCGCGGGCGATGCACTCCGGGCTGTTGGCGTAGGTGTAGTCGTCGCGGTAGGTTTCGTCGGGGCGGAATTGGATGGTCATGGTCGTTCTCCGGCTCAGCAGTCGATGACCAGCCGCGAGCACTTGGCACGCGACACGCAGGGCATGATCTTGGTGTTGGCGGCCTTGTCCTCGTCGGACAGCCAGTCGTCGGTGTGGAGGATTTCTCCGTCCAGCTCCAGCACGTGGGTCTCGCACATGCCGCAGGCGCCGCCGCGGCACAGGTACGGGATCTCGTGGCCGGCGGCCTCGGCGGCTTCCAGCAGGCTCTGGTCGGGCGACACCGTGAGGGTCGCGCCGCTGCGCGCCAGGGTGACCTGGAACGCCTCGCCGACGCTGCCCTGTTCGAGGAAGCGCTCGTAGTGGATGTGGCTGTCGGTCCAGCCGTGGGCGTGGGCGGCGTCGATCGTCGCCTGGATCATGCCCTCGGGGCCGCAGACGTAGACGTCGCTGCCCAGCGGGCGGTCCGCCAGCACGGCGGAAATATCCAGCCGCTCGCCGCGGTCGTCCCGGTACAGGCGCACGGCGTCGCCGTACTCCTGCAGCAATTCTTCACCCAGGCGCGCATGGGCATCGCCGCGCACCGCCAGGTGCACTTCGAAGGGCGTACCGCGCAGGCGCAGCTCGGCCAGTTGCGAGCACACCGGGGTGATGCCCACGCCGCCGGCGATGAACAGGTGCAGGCGGGCGTGCTTGCTCAGGGGGAACAGATTCACCGGGCGGAGGATTTCCAGCTCGTCGCCTTCCTTCACCACGTCGTGCATGTGCTTCGAACCGCCACGGCCCTCTTCCACGCGACGCACGGCGATCTGGTAGGCGCTGGCGTCGTAGGGCGAGCTCATCAGCGAGTAGGCGTTGCGGTAGGTGCCGGTGGCGTGGGGCATCAGCACCACGACGTTGCTGCCGCCGGAGAAGGGCGTCAGGTGTGCGCCGTCGGTGGAGGCCAGGGTGAAGCGCTTGATCTCGGGGGTCATCTGCTCGATGCGGGTGACGCGGACCTTCAGGGTTCCGTTGGACTGGCTCATGTGTCGAGCTCCTCGGCTTCGGGCAGTTCGCCGGGCACTTCGGCGTCGGCCTTCACCGCCTGGAAGGCGGCGAGGCGGCGGGAGTAGTGGTCGCGGACCACCAGGGTGCGGGCGCAGTGCGGGCAGTCGAAGACGCGCTGGGTGACGTTCTCGGTGTAGCCGTCGCAGTGCACGCACCAGACGCGGCGCACGAAGGAGCCGGCGTGCTCGCGCAGCACTTCGTCCTTGTTCAGGTTGATCGCGTCGGCGGCCTGCATGGCGGTGCCGATGAAGCTTTCCGAGCCGGCCAGGTACAGGCGGGTGCCCATGCGCGACTGGCCCAGCAGGGCGTGCAGGTCATCGACCAGCGCACGGTTGCTCGGGTAGATGGCCAGCTCGACGTCGGTGATGTCGCGCAGCGCGGCGAGGTGATCCTGGCCGGAGAAGGATTCGGTGGAATACAGCACGCGGATGGGCGCGGTGCGCGGCATCTCGGCGAGCAGGCGGAGCATGGCGGCGCCGCCGCTGCCCTGCCCGGCGATGATGTGGTGGGTGCCACCGGCGAGCGGGCGCAACTGGTCGTAGACCGGCCGGCTCTTGATACCTGTGATGAGCATTGTTCTTGTGCCTCCAGAACTGCCGCGGCTCTGACGTCAGAAGCGGCGGCGCGATTCGAGGACCCGTGCACGGTCACGGGTCGGGGAGTCACGGAGCACAGGCTGTGCCAAATCGTTAAGTAATTGAAATAAAAGGATAAAAACAAAATGCGGGGATGAAGGTGTAAGCAGAAATGACAACGCCTGTAGGCAGCCTTGCAGCGGTGGATTGTCGCAGGGGCGTTTCCGGTCGGTTTCGCGGATGCAGCCCGCCCGGCTTTTCGTAGGAGCGAGCTTGCTCGCGAACAGCTTCCGCGCGGGGTTTGTTCGCGAGCAAGCTCGCTCCTACAAATACGGGAAAGTCCGGCGTGAGCAGAGCGCTCACTCGTCCCGCTGCAACTTGCGGATCAAGGTGCCGACGTCGATGCCCAGGTGGATCGCCGCCTTGCGCTTGCTGCCGCACAGGCGCACCGCGCGCAGGATCACCTGGCGCTCGTAGCGCTGCACCTGGGCCTTGAGCGGCTGGTCGTCGATGGCCGCGGCCGGCTCGGCGGTGACGGCGGCGACAGGACTGCCGGCCGGCGGCGCGCCGAGCAGTTCCGGCGGCAGGTGCAGTTCTTCGGCCACGTCGTCGGCCAGCACGGCGAGGCGCTCGAAGATGTTCACCAGCTCGCGGATGTTGCCCGGGTAGTCGTAGCCCAGCAGGCGTTCGCGGCAGCCCGAGGCCAGCCGCAGGGGCGGCTGGCGGTCGCGGTTGATGCGCGCCAGGAGGATGTCCATCAGCACCGGCAGATCGTCGCGGTGGGCGCGCAGCGGCGGGATTTCCACCGGCAGCACGGCCAGGCGGTAGTAGAGGTCGGCGCGGAATTCGCCGGCCGCCACCTGGGCGCGCAGGTCCTTGTTGGTGGCGGCGATCACCTGCACCTGGACCTGCTTGGACAACGGCGAACCCACCGGCTGGATGGTGCCGTCCTCCAGGAACTTGAGCAGCTTGGCCTGCACCTGCAGCGGGATTTCGCCGATCTCGTCGAGGAACAGCGTGCCGCCGGAGGCGCTCTCGATATAGCCGCGCTTGCCCGACTGCAACGCGCCGGTGAAGGCGCCGCGTTCGTAGCCGAACATCTCCGATTCGAAGAGGGTGTCGGGGATGCTCGCGCAGTTCACGTCGATGAAGGGCCGGTCGCCCCAGCCGGCGGCGCGGTGGATGTGCCGGGCGATGGCGGTCTTGCCCACGCCGGGCTCGCCGAGCAGCAGCAGGCGCGCGCGGCGGCGGAAGGCGCGTACGCCCATGTCGGCGATGGAGGAGAGCAGCGGCGACATGTGCAGGGCGTTGTCCTGCGGGTCGCCCAGGCCCGACAGGTCGGTGGTCGAGGCGCGCCCCGAAGGGCTGCGCAGGCTGCCGGCGGTGCCCGGCTCGTATTCGCGCTGGACCAGCAGGGTGTACGGCTTCTCGTAGGCGGTGGTGGGCACCGCCTGGGCGCGGGTGAGGAACACCCGGCCGTCCCGCGAGCGGGTCAGCGCGCTCTTGCCGCCGCGCCGCAGGGCCTGCTGGAAGTCGTCGAACTGCAACGCCGAGCGCTGGAAGAAGTCCACGTCCGGCAGGCCCAGCACATCGATGCGGGTGACGCGGTTGACGCGTTCCGCCGCGAGGTTGATGAAGCGCACCCGCGAGTCGCCGTCGCAGACGACCAGCGCCTCGCTGAAACTGTCCAGCAGGGCGTGCAGCGCCGGGGTTTCCAGCAGTGCGGATAGCATCTCGGCCGAGGCGCTGACCGACGAGCGCATGCCCATGCGCAGCGGCGCGAAGAAGCCTTCTTCGCTCATGCTTCTTTGCTCATGGATGAAGCTCCGTCGCCTTGTTCGCCAAGCGCAGCACGAAGACGCGCCAGGCCTCGCCCTCGCGGATAAGGATGCGCGAGCAGTGGCTGTTGAAGGACTGGTAGTTGCCGAACTGGTCCGGCAGGTCGAGCACCTGCCAGGTGCGCTCGGGCAGCGGCATGCGGTTCAGCGTCGAGGCCAGGCCCGCGGCGCGGGTGATGCCGAAGGTGTGTTCGAAGGCGGCGTTGCGCCATTGCGGCTGGGCCTGCTCGTCGATCACCAGCACGGCGTCGGGCACCGCGTCGAACACCCGGCGCAGCGCCTCGATGCGCTGCTCGGCGTCGTGCTGCATGCGCAGTTCCTGGCTGACGTCGCGCAGGCTGCCCCACATGCGCAGCAGGCGGCCGTTGTGGATGCTGGCGCGCACGTCGTTCTCCACGTAGGCCGGCGAGCCGTCGTGGCGGCGGTCCACCGACAGCGCGCCGTCGACGTGGAAGTCCGCCTCGATCAGGCGCCGCACGAACTCTTCGTTGGCCGGGCTGCGTGGCCAGTACAGGCGCACCGGCTGTTCGCTGAAGTCGACGTCGGCCGGCATCTCGTAGATGTTGGCCATGGCGCGGTTGCACAGGCGCCAGTAGGAGCGGTTCTCGAACACCTGGCGGACGATCTCGTCGGGCGTCTCGCGCACGTCCACCGACTCGGCGAACTCGATGCACCAGTAGGCCACCCGCGCGCTGAAAAGCATCTGGCTCATCACCTCGTTGGCGCTCTGCAGCTCGCCCAGGCGCCGGCTGATCGGCCCCAGCGGCATCTTCACCAGGTGCAGGCGCGCCGGCTCGCCGTCGCGCCATTGCAGCACGCCGCTGGCGAGCACCGGCAGCAGGCCGCCGTTATGGCGGATCAGGGTCAGTTCCAGGTCCTGCACGCGCTCGTCCGCCGGCGGGCTGGCGAACAGCTGCATCAGCGCGTTCAGCGAGTCGGCGGTGTAGATCAGTTCGGCGCCCTGGCCGTCCAGCGAACCGGGCGGATAGCCGAGCTGATCGGTCTGCTCGGCCGAGACTTCGATGAAGCGTCCCTGGGACGTCAGGCTGTCGGACAGCAGCAAGCCCCTGTCCAGCAGCAGTTTCAGCGGGTCCATTTGTCCCTCCAACGTAGATCTCCAATGCAATTTCCCAACAGGGCGATGCGGCCATCGAATGGCCCGCCGGAGGAACAAGGCAGGTTGCATGCCAGCCTGGAATGCCCGTACGCCGCGGGGTGGGGCGAAGGGGTGTGGGCAAAAACGCAGCACATGGGGCAAACCTGCAGCGCAGCGTGCAGAGTATCCGCTGCAGCGCTGCAACGGCGTGCCGGGCGATGGAAGGCGGGGGCGATTTACGCTCGATACTGGCCAGTTGATAGCTTTTGAGTTCGTTTGAGGTGCTGGCGCTGCTAGGATGCGCGCGCGTTTCGTTCCCTGAACCCAGAGCCCGCTCCCTACAAGAGGCCGCCATGCGCAAGCACCGTCGTTTGACCTTCCGCCACATTGGCCAGATCAACGTGACCAACCGCCTGAGCGGCGACCCCATGGGGGTGGTCCTGGACGTTTCGATGGGTGGGCTGCGGCTGGTGACGGACGGGCCGCTGGCGCCGGGCAGCTGCTACGACATGCGCCTGGAGATCCCGGTGCGCGAGGACCACACCCGCTCGGTGGACATCACCGCGATTTGCCAGTGGTCGAAGAAGGACGCCAAGAACGCGCGCTTCGAGCAGGGTTTCAAGCTGGACCGGCCGAGCGCCGCGTTCACCGAGCTGGTGACGTCGATGTCGGTGAGTTTCAACCGCAGCCTGTTGGGGCGGGCGCGGTTGTCGTGAGGGGTAGCTCGGCGCTCAGGCTGGCCCTCACCCCAGCCCTCTCCCAGAGGGAGAGGGGGCCGTTCGGTGTTCTGTCGTTGTATCGATGTTAGCCGGCGAGCACGAGAATATCCGTCTGCACAAGACAGTCCCCTCTCCCTCTGGGAGAGGGTTAGGGTGAGGGAAAAGCCCCGTGCGAATGGTTCCGAAAAGCACCCGCTCGGCCTGCCCCATTACCCCAGTGTCCCCATGATCTGCACCCCCACCCGCTCGGGAATCTCGTTCTGCGACAGCACGTGCAGCCCCGGGCTGAATACCCGTGCATAACGGGCGAGCAGCGGCCGCAGTTGCGGCATCACGGTGAGGATCGGCGGGTGGCCTTCCTTGCGTAGCTTTTCCTTCACCACCGGCATGCTGTGCTGCAGCTGGTTGAGCAGGCTGGGCTCTACCGGGATGTTGTCCAGGCTCACCGGGCCGGCCTGCTGGGCGATGCTCAGGGCGCCGAGCAGGGTGTTTTCCAGGGCATTCTCCAGCACGAACACGGCCAGCTCCGGGCGGTCGCCGGCAATCGAGGAAACGATGCTGCGGCGCAGCGCATAGCGCACGTCGGAAGCCAGCAGCACCGGGTCCTTGGTGGTCTCGCTGCCTTCGAGCAGGGCGCTGGCGATGGTGACGATGTCCTTGAGCGGCACTTCCTCCTGCAGCAACTGGCGGAACACCCGGTGCTGCTGCGAATAGGTCAGCTGCGCCTTCAGCGACTCGGCCAGCTTGGGCGCCTGCAGCGTCAGGCGCTGCATCAGGTGCTCGACGTCGTCGTGCTTGAAGATGTCCGGCAGGTGCTCGCGCACTACCTTGTTCAGGTGCGTGGCGACCACGCTGGCGCAGTCGATCACCTGGTAGCCCAGGTTCAGCGCGCGGGACTTGTCCGCCGGCAGGATCCACACCACCTGCATGCGGTACGCCGGGTCGACGCCGAGGATGCCGTCGATCTCGCCGTACAGCTCCGGCGAGGGAATCGCCATCAGCCGGTCGGCGTGGATCTCCGCGCCGTCGATGCGCTCGCCATTGATGTGGATGGCGTACTGCGAGGCCTTCAGGCGCAGGCTGTCGCGGATCTGCACTTCCGGCAGGAGGAAGCCGAGGTTCTCCGAGAGCGTCTGGCGCACCCCGCGAATCCGCTGCGGCAGCGGCGCCCCGCTGGCCTCGTTGACCAGGCTGACCAGCTTGTAGCCCAGCGAGATCGACAGCCGCTCCACCAGCGGGATGTCTTCCCAGCCCAGTTGCTGTGCGCGCTCCTGATCCATCGCGTGCGTCAGCGCCTGGGTCTGCTCCAGCGTCTGCGCCTCCATCGGCGGGCCGGCCAGCGACAGGCGCCAGGCGATGAAGGCGACCAGCGCGGCGAAGGCGAAGAACGCCACGTGCGGCATGCCCGGCACCAGGCCGAGCACCACGAGGATGCCGGCGACGGTGTAGAGCAGCGACGGCGAGGCGAGCATCTGCTTGCGCACCAGGCTGGTGATTTCCGCCGACTCGTTGACCCGCGTGACGATGATCGCCGCCGCGGTGGACAGCAGCAGCGCCGGGATCTGCGCCACCAGGCCGTCGCCGATGGTCAGCAGGGCGTAGCGCTGGAAGGCCGCGCCGGCGGGCAGGTCGTAGACGAACACGCCGATGGCCAGGCCGCCGAACAGGTTGATCAGCAGGATCAGGATGCCGGCGATGGCGTCGCCGCGGACGAACTTCGAGGCGCCGTCCATCGCGCCGTAGAAGTCGGCCTCTTTGGCCACTTCCGAGCGGCGGCGCTTGGCTTCGTTCTGGTCGATCAGGCCGGCGTTGAGGTCGGCGTCGATGGCCATCTGCTTGCCGGGCAGCGCGTCCAGGGTGAAGCGCGCGGTCACTTCGGAGATGCGCTCGCCGCCCTTGGTGATGACCATGAAGTTGATGATCATCAGGATCACGAAGACGATCAGGCCGACGATGAAGTTGCCGCCGATCACCACGTGGCCGAAGGCTTCGATCACCTTGCCCGCCGCGCCCGTGCCGGTGTGGCCGTCGAGCAGCACCACGCGGGTCGAGGCGACGTTCAGGGTCAGGCGCAGCAGCGTGGTGACCAGGATCACCGTGGGCAGCAGGGAAAAGTCCAGCGGGCTCTTCGACGACACGCTGACCAGCAGCACCAGGATCGCCACCACGATGTTGAAGGTGAACAGGGCGTCCAGCACCAGCGGCGGCAGCGGCAGGATGATCATCGAGAGGATCGACAGGATGATCAGCGGGATGCCGATGCGGCCGCTCTGGAGGGTCGGCAATAGTGACTGCAGTAGGCGCATGGTCAGACTCTGTTCAGCAGTTCATCGGGAATGGGGACGTTCCTGATCAGCTCGGGCCGCTCGCGGCGCCCGGAGCGCCAGGCCTTGAGCTGGAGGATGTAGGTGAGGACGTGGGCCACGGCCTTGTACAGCTGCGCCGGGATCTGCTGGTTCACCTGGGTGGTGGCGTAGATGGCGCGGGCCAGCGGCGGCAGCTCCAGCACTTCCAGCGCGTGGGTCTTGGCCAGCTTGCGGATGTACAGCGCGGTCTCGTCCAGGCCCTTGGCGACCACGTAGGGCGCCTGGGCCTTCTTCGGGTCGTAGCGCAGCGCGACGGCGAAATGCACCGGGTTGACGATCACCACGTCGGCGCTCTTGATCGACTTGCTGATCTGCCGGTGCACCAGCTGGCGCTGCAACTGGCGGATGCGCGCCTTCACTTCCGGGCGGCCTTCCTGGTTCTTGTGTTCTTCCTTGCGCTCCTGCTTGGTCATGCGCAGCTTCTTCTTGAAGAAGAAGTACTGGATCGGGATGTCGATCACCGAGAACAGGATGAACACCACCAGCAGCGACAGGGTGATGTCGTAGAAGGTGCCGAAGGCGGCGGCGATGGCGCCGTGCACGTTGCTGCGCTGCAGCGCCAGCAGGCCGGGCAGGGCGGCGTGCAGCTGGTAGAGGGCCACCAGGATCAGCACGGCGATCTTCAGCAGCGACTTGGCCAGCTCCGTCCAGTTCTGCAGCGAGAAGATGCGCCCAAGGCCGGTGATGGGGTTGAGCTTGGACAGCCGGGGCATGAAGTTCTTGCGGGAGAAGATCCAGCCGCCGGGGATCATCGAGAACAGCACCACCAGCAGCGGCGTGACCAGCAACGGCAGCAGCGTGGTGATCAGCAGCGCCAGGTGATGGCCGAGCACCAGCGGCAGGTCGTCCAGGCCGATCTCGCTGTGCCGCAGATCGATGAAGGACAGCGCGAAGCCCTGTCTGAGGCCATCGTAGAAGTGCTCGACGCAGAACTTCAGGGCGATCAGCGTGGCCAGCAGCGACAGCGTGGTGGACAGGTCCTTGGAGCGGCTGACCTGGCCATCCTCGCGGCTCTTTTTCAGCTTCTGCTGGGAGGCCTCTTCGGTTTTTTCCTGGGCGCTGTGCTGCTCAGCCATGGCGCCCCTCGCGGAAGATCACGCCGATGGCGTCGAGCAGCTGGCGGGTGAGCTTGAGGTAATTCTCGGGGATGTCCGGCAGGGTCAGCCAGATGCACCCGAGCCCGGCCAGCACCGCCATGGGGAAGCCCAGGGAGAACAGGTTGAGCGCCGGCGAGATGCGGTTGAGCAGGCCGAAGCAGAACTGCACCAGGGTCATGCAGAACACCACCGGCAGGGTGATCAGCACCGCGGCGGCGAACACCCACGCCAGGCTGCCCGCCACCGACTCCAGGCCCAGGTAATGCAGGCCGCTGCCCACCGGCCAGTAGACGAAGCTCTGGTAGAGGATGCTCACCACCAGCAGGTGGCCGTCGATGGAGAGGAACAGGAACACCAGCAGGATGAAATACAGCTGGTAGAGGATCGAGGACGACGACACGCCGTTCATGGGGTCGTTGTACACCGCCATGCTCAGGCCCAGTTGGGTGGAGATCACGTCGCCCACCAGGGTGAACACGGTGAACACCAGCATCAGCGCAAGACCCAGCATCAGGCCGAAGGCGATCTGCTCCAGCGCCACCAGCAGGCCCTGGGCGGAGAACGGATCGATGGCCGGCGGGCGCGGCAGCGCGGCGCCCAGGGCGACGGTCAGGGCGAGGCCCAGGAGGATGCGCAGGCGCAGGGGGATCGCCTTGTGGCTGAAGATCGGCGCCAGGGCGAACACCGCCATGATCCGGCAGAACGGCCACCACCAGGCCTGCAGCGTGTGCAGGGTGTCGAAGACCTGCAGGAAGGATGCGCCGTGCTGCATGGCATCAGCCGACCAGTCGGCCCGCCTGGTGGAACGATTCGATGAACAGCTCCGAGAGGGTACGCAGGATCCAGTGCCCGGCGAATACCAGCATGCCTAAGGTGATCAGCAGGCGCGGCAGGAAGCTGAGCATCTGCTCGTTGATCTGCGTGGCCGCCTGGAAAATGCTCACCAGCAGGCCGCCGATCAGGCTCGGCACGATCAGCACGCAGACGATCAGCGCGGTGATGTGCACGGCGTTGGAGACGATATCGACGGCGCTTTCGGGCGTGAGCATGGCGTGGTTTCCGTCAGGGCCGCTAGAACGGCTGCACGCTGCTGGTCAGCGTGCCCATCATCAGGGCCCAGCCATCCACCAGCACGAAGATCATCAGCTTGAACGGCAGCGAGATCATCATCGGCGAGAGCATCATCATGCCCATCGCCATCAGCACGCTGGCGACCACCAGGTCGATCACCAGGAACGGGATGAAGATCATGAAGCCCAGTTGGAACGCCGTCTTCAGCTCGCTGAGCACGAACGAGGGCAGCAGCAGGGAGAAGTCCAGGTCGTTCAGGTTCTCCGGCACGGTCTCGCCGGCCAGGGAGACCATGGTCTCCAACGAGGTGCGGTTGGTCTGCGCCAGCATGAAGCGGCTCAGGGTCTGCTTGGCGCGGCCCATGCCGTCCTCCAGGCTGATCTGGTCGGCCTCGAAGGGTTGGTAGGCGTGGCTGTAGATGTCCTGCCAGACCGGCCGCATCACCAGCAGCGTCATCACCAGGGCGATGCCCACCAGCACGTTGTTCGGCGGGCTCTGCTGCAGGCCGATGGCCTGGCGCAGGATGGCCAGCACGATGACGAAGCGGGTGAAGCAGGTCATCAGCATGAGCATCGCCGGGAGGAAGCCCAGCAAGGTCATGACGATGAGGATCTGCAGCTTGACGCTGAAGGCCTGGCCGTCCGCCGTGTCGTGCAGGTTGAACAGCGTGACCTCGCCGCCGGCCGCCTGCACAGGGAGCGGGCAGAGCAGCAGGAGCAGGCCGATCGCGGCCAGGGCGCGGCGCAGCATCACGCGGTCAGGGCGTCGAGGCTGGCGCCGCACAGTTCGAGCACGCGCAGGCCGTAGTTGCCGTTCATCACCACCACCTCGGCCTTGGCGAACAGCGCGCCGTTGACCTTCACGTCCAGCGGCTCGCCGGCGAGCTTGTCGAGGATGATCACGCTGTTGGCATCCACGTCCATCAGCTCCTTGAGCGAGATTTCCACCGAGGCGACTTCCAGGGTGACGTTCACCGGGATCTTGCCGAAGAAGCTCAGGTCCTGCTGCGGCAGCGACGCGCGCACGGGCTCGGCGGGGATGTCGGTGACGTCCTGGGTGAGGCCCAGGTCGCCGTCGTTGATCAGCGACTCGAACTCGGAGTCGGAGAGAGAACCGGTCATGGGTTTTTCACGCTTTCCAGGGAGGAGAGGAAGAGGGTGCCGTCGTCTTCGAAGATGGCGCCGCGGAACAGCTTCTGCTGGTTCACCCGCACCTCGACGCGCTCCAGCGGGCGGATGGTCAGCACGTCGCCCGGCTCCAGGGCCAGCACCTGCGACAGTGGCATGCGCGCGGCGGCCACCACGCAGTCCAGGCGCAGCGGCAGGTGCTTGATGTGCTCCACCGGGTTGCCGGTCAGGCGCGGCGGCGGCGGCCCGGCGAGGCGTCGGGTCAGCTCGTCCGCCAGCGGGTTGTCGAGGTAGAGGTAGAGCGAGGAGCGCTCGCCGGTCAGGTGGCTGACGTAGCTGAATTCGGCGATGTACTCCCACTGCACTTCTTCGTAGGTGGGGTCGATCTGCTGCAGCCGGCCCACGGATTCGCCCATCAGCAGCGCGCGGCCGAACAGGTCCACCACGTCCAGGCCGAGGCGGTCGAGCATGCGCTGCTCGGAGCTGCTGATCGGCGGGGTGTCGCGGTTGGCGACCACAGTGCCGCCGTAATAGCACTCGATGACTTCGGTGAGCAGGGCGCGGTCCATGGCGAAACCGAACTTGCCCAGGGGCGAATCGAACAGGCACTCCAGTTCACGGGGAAGTTCCTCGTGAATGATCAGGTTATCCAGTTCGAGATTGATTCGATAATGTCGCAGGAAATAGTCGCTGATAATCCTCGGATACTTTCCGGAGATCTCTTTGATGTACTGCGGAATCTTGTGATAATGCCGGCCGAGTTTCTGCGGTTTCAGTCGAATCAGACTGTCGGCGGGCACGCCATGATGGACTTTTGATTTACCAGTCATGCTCAGCGTCGTACTTCCAGGTTCGATCTGCCATCTGCCCAAGGACACGGGAGGTGTCATGACCGCCGGGGTCGGCTGATCGTTGCTCGCGGCATGCTCTGTATGTCGCAGAGCCCGTGGCCGGGCCTCAAGGGCGGGGCGTCAGGGCGACTGACATGGCGCAATGATAGCGATTTGAGGTCGCCCGATTAAATCAATAGATATCAAATGCTGTTTTTGACGGAACTTTTTGTCTATTGATTTAAATTAATCGGCGGGAAGCTATGGCGAAGTGCTGGCACTTGTTAGGGTGGGCGAGTTAGTTACAGGTTGCGACCGCTTCGAATATGACGAAGTTGTGGCAATGCCCCCCGTAAGAGAACCCTTTCAACAAGAAGTTCCGCCGCGCCGGAAGAATGTTTCGGCGGATGCTGGCGTGGAACGCTGGAAGGTTTTTCTGACGCACTAGCGAATGGAAAGTTGCGGTGAACAGTTTAAGCCAGTCGATCGACCAATTATGTGAAACGCTGCTCGAAGAGCGGCCTGCGCAGAAAAAAGTTGCGATCATCGGGCCGTCCTCGGACGCCGCTCACGCCCTGCTGTTGCAAACGCTGCTGGCCGAAGGCTGCCGCGTCGAGCGCTTCTCCGGCTTCGCCGAACTGGCCCGCGCGCGCAGCGACGCGGCCTTGCTGTTCATCCTGGCCGGCGCCTTTCCCGCCCCTGACCTGTATGCCCAGGTCGGCGCGCTGCTCAGCGACGGCCGCGAGCGCGACGTGGTGCCCATCGTCGGGTATGACGAGCAGGACAAGGCCGCCACCCTGCTCGACCTCGGCTGCGTCGATTACCTCCTCTCGCCCTTCGGTGCCGGCCAGCTGTCCGCGCTGCTGCGCCGCCAGGAAGCCTCCAGCGCCGCCCAGGAGCTGTTCGTTTCGCGCTCCCAGGCTGGCCGCCGCCTGCTGGCCATGGCGCAACGCGTGGCGCAGACCCGCGCGCCGATCCTGATCACCGGCGAAACCGGCACCGGCAAGGAACTGCTGGCCCGCTACATCCACGGCATCGCCAGCCCCGACGCACCCTTCATCGCGGTGAACTGCGCGGCGATTCCCGAGGCGATGCTCGAATCCATCCTCTTCGGCCACGAACGCGGCGCCTTCACCGGCGCGGTGACGGCCCAGCCGGGCAAGTTCGAGCTGGCCAACGGCGGCACCCTGCTGCTCGACGAGATCGGCGAGCTGCCGCTGGCGCTGCAGGCCAAGCTGCTGCGCGTGCTGCAGGAGCAGCGCGTGGAGCGCCTGGGCGGGCGCCGCGAGATCGAACTGGACGTGCGCATCATCGCCGCCACCAACCGCGACCTGCAGGCCGAAGTCGGCGAAGGGCGCTTCCGCGCCGACCTGATGTTCCGCCTCGACGTGCTGCCGCTGCATATCTCGCCGCTGCGCGAGCGCAAGGAAGACGTCCTGCCGCTGGCGCGCCGCTTCATCCGCCAGTACGCCCCGCAGGACGCCGAGCACGACCTGCTCACCGAAGCCGCCAGCCGCGCGCTGTTGCAGCATGACTGGCCCGGCAACGTGCGCGAGCTGGAGAACACCCTGCAACGCGCGCTGGTGCTGCGCAACGGCCTGTTCATCCAGCCCCGCGACCTCGGCCTGGCCGCGCCGGACGTGCCGCTGGCCACCGTCGCCGCGGTGATCCCGCTGGCGGCCGAAGGCGGCCGCGCCGCGTTGCGCGCCAGCGGCAAGCTCGCCGAGTACCAGCATGTCATCGACACCATCCGCCGCTTCGGCGGGCACAAGACCAAGGCCGCTCAGAGCCTGGGCATGACCACCCGCGCACTGCGCTACCGGCTCAACGCGATGCGCGAGCAGGGCGTGCAGGTGCAGTTCTGATTTCGTTTCCGGGGGAGACTTCCATGAGTTCGATCATGCAGGTGCAGCAGGACATGCTGGACCGGATGAACCGCTACGCCGACCTGGCCAGCGGCCCGGCCGTGCGCCCCGCCGCGCCGCTCTCGGCCAATGCGCAGGCTCCAGGCATCGGCGCCAGCTTCGAGCAGGCACTGCGCTCGGTGGACGCCGAGCAGCACAAGGCCAGCGACGCCATGGCCGCCGTGGACAGCGGCCAGAGCGAAGACCTGGTCGGCGCCATGATCCAGAGCCAGAAGGCCAGCGTGTCGTTCTCCGCGCTGCTGCAGGTGCGCAACAAGCTCACCGGCGCCTTCGACGAAATCATCCGCATGCCGCTGTAAGGACTGACAGTGCTGCAGAATCTCAAAGGGCGCCTGCCGCTCGACAAACTCAAGCTCGACCCGCGCCTGGGGCTGCTCGGCATCGCGCTGGGCGCCGCCCTGCTGGCGGCGGCCGTGGTCTTCTACCTGTGGCGCGACCAGGGTGCCTATCGCCCGCTGTACGGCGCCGGCGAGGCGTACCCGGCCGCCGACGTCATGCAGGTGCTGGACGCCGAGGCCCTCGATTATCGCCTGCACCCGCAGAGCGGCCAGGTGCTGGTGCGCGAGGAAGACCTCGCGCGCGCCCGCATGCTGCTGGCGGCCAAGGGCGTGAAGGTGTCCGTGCCGGCCGGCTATGAGCTGTTCGACAAGGACGAGCCGCTGGGCACCAGCCACTTCCTCCAGGACGTGCGCCTGAAGCGCAGCCTGGAAGGCGAGCTGGCCCGCACCATCATGGGCCTGAAGGGCATCGAGCAGGCGCGCGTGCACATCGCCCGCGAGGACAGCAATTCCTTCGTCGTCGGCCGGCGCGATCCGGCCAAGGCCTCGGTGCTGCTGCAACTGGCGCCCGGCCAGCGCCTGAGCCCCGAGCAGGTCGGCGCCATCGTCAACCTGGTGGCCGGCAGCGTGCCGCAGCTCAAGCCCGACGACGTCAGCGTGGTGGATCAGAACGGCGTGCTGCTGTCGCGTGGCATCAGCGGCGTCGGCGGCCCCTCGCAGAACTGGCAGGCGGTGGATGAGTACCAGCGCAAGGCCGTGGGCAATGTCGAGGAAGTCCTGGCGCCGGTGCTCGGCCTGGGCAACTACCGCATCAGCGTGTCCGCCGACATCGACTTCAGCCAGAAGGAAGAAACCCAGCAGGCCTACGGCGAAGCGCCGCGCCTGCGCAGCGAAGTCCTGCGCAACGAGAGCACGCTGGACCAGCTCGCCCTCGGCGTGCCCGGCTCGCTGAGCAACCGCCCGCCGGAGCCTGCGCCGCCGCAGCAGGGACAGAATGCCCAGGGCACCAACCCCGCTGGCAACCCGCCGGGCAATGGCAAGGTCGCCAGCACCGACAACAAGGCCGCGACCTCGACCCGCGAGGAAGCCACCCGGCAGAACGACTTCGACCAGCGCGTCACCCACATCAAGTACCCGGCCTTCGCCCTCCGCCAGCAGAGCGTCGCCGTGGTGATCAACGCCTCCACCGCGCCCGAAGGCGGCTGGACCGACAAGGCCCGCGCCGACCTGGAAACCATGGTCAAGAGCGCCGTGGGCTTCAACGCGGCGCGCGGCGACCTGATTACCGTCAGCGTGTTCCCCTTCGCTGCCACGCCGGTGGAGGAGTCCAGCGCCAGCTGGTGGGAGAGCAGCGCCCTGCAATCCCTGGTGCGCTACACCGTGCTCGGCCTGATCGCCCTGCTGTTCCTGCTGTTTGGCGTGCGCCCGGCCGTGCGCAGCCTGACCCAGCGCGCGCAACCGGCGCTGGCCGCCGAGCCGGCCGAGGGCAAGGCCGAATACCCTCTGGCCGTGGACGCCGAGCGGCGCCTGGCGCTGGGCAGTGAAAGCGTCGGCGGGCTCAATGTGCTCGGCGAGCTGAACCCGCTCTCGGAAATCCGCCTGCCGGCGCCGGGCTCGGGGCTGGAGCACCAGATCGAGCATCTGCAGATGCTGGCGAAGAACGACCCGGAACGGGTCTCGGAAGTGATCAAGCACTGGATTGGCCGCAATGACCGACACGAGCCTGCCTGAAGAAACGAAAAAGCGCGGCCCGCAGATGCGCGCCGTGAGCTCCCTGGAACAGGCGGCGATCCTCATGCTGAGCATGGGCGACGAAGCCTCCGCCGGCATCCTGCGCAACTTCAGTCGCGAGGAGATCGTCAGCATCAGCCAGGCGATGGCGCGGTTGTCCAACGTCAAGCAGAACACCGTCTCCGACGTCATCGGGCGCTTCTTCGAAGACTACAAGCTGCAGTCCAGCATCAAGGGCGCCTCGCGCTCCTACCTCGCCGGCATGCTCGGCAAGGCACTGGGCAGCGACATCACGCGCAACCTGCTGGACAGCATCTACGGCGAGGAGATCCGCGCCAAGATGGCACGCATGGAGTGGATCGATCCCAAGCAGTTCGCCGCGCTGATCGCCAAGGAACACGCGCAGATGCAGGCGGTGTTCCTCGCCTTCCTGCCGCCGGGCATGGCCACCGACGTGCTCGAGGCGATGCCCGCCGAGCGCCAGGACGAGCTGCTATTCCGCATCGCCAACCTGAGCGAGGTGAACAGCGACGTGATCGCCGAGCTGGAGCAACTGATCGACCGCAGCCTGCGCGTGCTCTCCACGCAGGGCTCGCAGGTGCGCGGGGTGAAGCAGGCGGCGGACATCATGAACCGCTTCAAGGGTGACCGTAACCAGATGTTCGAGCTGCTGCGCGCCCACAACGACGACCTGGTGGGCAAGATCGAAGACGAGATGTACGACTTCTTCATCCTCTCCCGGCAGAACCAGGAAGTGCTGCAGACCCTGCTGGAAGTCATCCCGCTGGACGAATGGGTGGTCGCCCTCAAGGGCGCCGAGCCCGAGCTGGTGCGCGCCATCCAGGGCGCCATGCCCAAGCGCCAGGCGCAGCAGATGGAGTCCATCAACCGCCGCCAGGGCCCGGTGCCGCTGAGCCGCGTGGAGCAGGTGCGCAAGGACATCATGGGCGTGGTGCGCGAGCTGGCCGCCGAGGGCGACCTGCAGGTGCAGCTGTTCCGCGAGCAGACGGTGGAGTAACCGCCCATGGCGATCAAAATCATCAAGGCCGACAGCCGCGCCTGGCGCCCGTACCGCTTCCCGCCGCGCTGCGCCACCGCCAGCGCCGACAGCCACGGCTGGGACAGCGACCCGGCGGCGCGCCAGCGCGCCATCTCCGAAGGCTTCCAGGAAGGCCTGGAGAAGGGCTACCAGGACGGTGTGGCCGAAGGCCGCGAAGCCGGCCTGCGCGAAGGCTTCGACGCCGGCCGCCAGGATGGCCTGCGCAAGGGCCGCGAAGAAGGCCGCGCCGCCGGCCGCCAGGCGTTCGACGAGGCCAGCGCGCCGCTGTCGGCCGCCGTCGAGGCCTTTGCCGACTACCACCAGGCCTTCCAGCGCAGCCGCCAGCAGCAGTTGCTGGAGCTGGTGCAGAAGGTGGCGAAGCAGGTCATCCGCGTCGAGCTGACGCTCAACCCCACGCAGTTGCTGACCCTGGCCGAGGAAGCCCTCGCCGCCATGCCGGACGAGCCGGTGGAGGTGCAGATCCTGCTCAACCCCGAAGAATGCGCGCGCATCCGCGAGCTGAACCCGGAGCGCGCCGCCAAGTGGCGCCTGGTGCCGGACGAGCGCCTGGCGCTGGGCGAGTGCCGTGTGGTCACCGCCCAGGCGGAGGCCGACATCGGCTGCCAGCAGCGCCTGGACAGCTGCATGGAAGCCCTGAGCGCGCACCTGCAGGACGCCGACTGAGATGGCCCTGGGCGACGGCTTCAAGCTGGAAGAGGCCCTGCGCGCGCTGGATTCGGTCCAGCTGGCGCGGGTCAGCGGTCGCCTGGTGCGCGTCTCCGGCCTGCTGCTGGAAAGCCTCGGCTGCCGGCGCATGACCGGGCAGCGCTGCTACGTGGAAGTCGCTGACGGCGAGCGCCTGGAGGCGCAAGTGGTCGGCTTCAACCGCGACATCACCTACCTCATGCCCTTCAAGAAGCCCGTCGGCCTGACCTCCGGCTCGCGGGTCTTCCCGGCGCCGGACGAAGCCGTGCTGAACATCGATCATTCCTGGCTGGGGCGCGTCGTCAACGGCCTCGGCGAACCCCTGGACGGCCTCGGCAAGCTCGCCGGCCGCCACCCGCTGCCCACCGAACTGCCGCAGGTGAACCCGCTGCGCCGGCGCCCGGTGTCCGAGCCGCTGGATGTCGGCGTGCGCGCCATCAACGGCCTGCTGACCCTGGGCAAGGGCCAGCGCGTCGGCCTGTTCGCCGGCAGCGGCGTGGGCAAGAGCGTGCTGCTGGGGATGATCACCCGGCAGACCAAGGCCGACGTGGTGGTGGTCGGGCTGATCGGCGAGCGCGGCCGCGAGGTGCAGGAGTTCATCCTGCATTCCCTCGGCCCGGAAGGCCTGCAGAAGGCCGTGGTGGTGGTGGCGCCGGCCAATGAATCGCCGCTGATGCGCCTGAAGGCCACCGAGCTGTGCCACAGCATCGCCGCCTACTTCCGCGACCAGGGCAAGGACGTGTTGCTGCTGGTGGATTCGCTGACCCGCTACGCCATGGCCCAGCGCGAGATCGCCCTGGCTCTGGGCGAGCCGCCGGCCACCAAGGGCTACCCGCCGTCGGTGTTCGGCATGCTCCCGGAGCTGGTGGAGAGCGCCGGCAATGGCGAGGGCGAGACAGGCAGCCTGAGCGCCATCTACACGGTGCTGGCGGAGGGCGACGATCACCAGGACCCGATCGTCGACTGCGCCCGCGCCATCCTCGACGGGCACATCGTGCTGTCGCGCCGGCTGGCGGACGTCGGGCACTACCCGGCCATCGACATCGGCGCCTCGGTCAGCCGCTGCATGAGCCAGGTGGCGGACCCTGCGCACCTCGCCGCGGCGCGGCAGTTCAAGGAATTCAGCGGCACCTATGAGCGCATCAAGGAGCTGATCCCGCTGGGCGGCTACACGCCGGGCATGGACGTGAAGACCGACCGCGCGGTACAGCTGGCGCCCATGCTGGAGCGCTACCTGCGCCAGGAAACCGCGGATGGCGCCGAGCTGGGCGCCAGCGTCGCCACCCTGCAAAGCATCGTCGGGGGCCGCTGATGAAGGCGCAGATCGACATGCTCGGGCGCCTGGCCGACGTGCGCGGCGGCAAGGTTCGCGAACTGCTGGGCCGGGTCAACTACCAGCAGAACCTCTGCCAGCGCTACCGCAACAACATCACCGGGCTGGACCGCCTGTGCGGTTTCAGCGTGGCCACCAGCACGCCGCTGCAGCGGCACAACCAGCAACAGTACAAGGCCACCCTGCACAAGATGCTGCAGTTGCAGCGCCGCGAGCTGGAGGTCGCCGAGCAGACCCTGGCGCGCATCCAGGGCGAGCTGATGGCGGCCATGCGCAGCGAGAAGGTGCTGGCCCAGGTGATCGAGGCCAAGGTCGGCCAATGGCAGTTGCAGCTGGCCCAGCAGGAACAGAAAATCCAGGATGGCCTCGCCGCGCAATCGTGGTGGCGGGCGCGGGCTTGAGTGTGGGCGGCGGAAGTGGCGGATAACGCGTTCCGCGTCATGCGCCCTACGCAGGTGTTCCGCAGGGCGAATAACCGCGTGCGGTTATCCGCCGGCTCTTGCGCGACATTGGCATTTAAGTTTTCCGGCGAGGCGGTCGCCCTCTGAGTCAAAGCCCAAGAATTTCGGATACCCACCATGGAAATCACCCGGCAACTGACCAGCGTCGCGCTGGCCACCAGCGAGTCCGCCAAGCCCGCGCGCAGCGAGCGCGCCGCCCCGGCGGCAGAGGCCAGCGCCAGCGCGCCGGTCAACGATTCGCTGCGCCTGGACGAGATGCAGGAAACCCTGCGCGCCATGCCCGACGTGGACCAGAGCCGCGTCGCGGAAATTCGCCGCGCGCTGATGAATGGCGAGTTGCAGAACGACACCAGCGTGCTCGCCACCAGCATCCTCTCCTACCACCGCGGCAGCGACGCATGACCCAGCGCGCGCGGCTGCTGCAGGTGATCGAGCAGGACATCCAGCAGGATGGCCGCGATTGCCTGGCGCTGCGCGAGCGCCTGCAGGAGCTGTATCGCCACCTGCTGGCGCGCGATAGTGCGCAGATCGAGGCGCTGAACCCGCACATCCAGGCGCTGCTCGATGCCATCGCCGGCCGCGCCCAGCGCCGCAGCCGTGTGCTGCGCGCCTTCCACCTGCCGATGGACGCCGACGGCATGCGCACGCTGCTGTCCAACTACACGCCGCCGCGCCGCGAGGAACTGCAGCAGGAGTGGCAGCAACTGGGCCAGCTCACCGCCCAGTGCAAGCGCCTCAACGAGCGCAACGGCAAGCTGCTGGCGATGCACCACGACATCCTCAGCCAGCTCATGGGCGATCCGCGCCAGCAGCCGGTGTATTCGCGCCAGCTGTACTGACGGGCGCCGTTGGGCCGGACATCGTTCGCGAGCAAGCTCGCTCCTACGAAGAGCGCGCCGGCATTACTTGTAGGAGCGAGCTTGCTCGCGAACCGCACGGCAACCCACTCTCCCGTCACCCGCAAAAACACCCCGCCAGATCCCCTTAACGAATCCCGTCCCACGGTCGCCCTTTCCCTGCATCAGGGCGCGCGTGGGCGGCAGGCGGAAATACCGCTTCCCGCTGCGCGCCAAACCACGCCGGGCGGAAGTTGGACTTCTCCCTGGTCAACCCGCAAAGCCCCGAGTGACGGGCCCTCCGGCATTGGCACCGTAATTGCTCTGCCCGGATGAAAGAGGTGGATTCAGATGGCGACCATAGATTCCGATTACGTCAAAAGCATGGCCCAGCAGCTGGCCACGTACGAAGTGCAGAACGGCCTGAACAAGGCCGACCGCAACAAGACGTCGTACCAGTCCCAGCTGACCGCGGTGACCTCGCTCGAGTCGGCGCTCAAGACCTTCTCCTCGGCGGTAAAGAGCCTGCAGGGCGTGACCGGCAGCAACAGCAGCATGCTGGTCAACAGCGCCACCACCAGCAAGGACGGCTACCTGACCGCCAAGGTGGACAAGAACGCCGTGCCCGGCAGCTACGACTTCTTCGTCGAGCAGCTCGCCACCAGCCACCAGCTGTCGTTCTCCGGCCTGCAGACCAGCGATATCGACACCCAGGGCACCCTGACCCTGACCCAGAACGGCAAATCCTTCGACATTGACCTGAGCAAGATCGACACCGACGGCGACGGCGCCAACTCGCTGGACGAGCTGGCCGCGGCCATCAACAAGGCCACCGACAACACCGGCGTGAAGGCCACCCTGGTGCGCAGCAACGGCCAGGTCTCGCTGGTGCTGGGCGCCGAGAAGTCCGGCGCGCAGAACGCCATCAGCCTGTCGCTGAGCGGCACCGACAGCGCCAATGGCGCCTTCGAGAACGCCATCGGCAACCCCCAGGAGCTGTCCAAGGCGCAGGACGCCCGCGTTCGCCTGGGGGGCGAGAACGGCATGCTGCTGACCAACGCCAGCAACACCTTCGACAACATCATCGACGGCGTCAGCGCCACCTTCACCCAGGCGCAGAAGTCCGGCGAACAGGCGATCCGTCTGACCGTCGCGCAGGACCAGAGCGAGACCAAGAAGAAGGTGCAGACCTTCATCGACGCCTTCAACGCCCTGGCCGGCACCATCGACAGCCTCACCGCCGCCGGCGACCAGAACGGCAACGCCCGCGGCGCCCTGGCGGGCGATTCCAGCGTGCGCGCCATCGAGAACGCGCTGAACCAGATGGTCCGCACCAGCTTCGGCGGCGCCAACCTGATCACCCTGGGCATCAGCGCCGACCGCAGCGGCAAGCTGACCCTCGATGCGACCCGTTTCGAGAAGGCCATCGCCAGCGACCCCGAGGCTCTGGACAAGCTGTTCATGGGCAAGGGCAACCTGCTCGACAGCCTCGACAAGGGCGTCGCCGTGTACACCAACAGCGTCAATGGCGTCATGAAGAACCGCAAGGACGCCCTGAACAACAGCCTCAGCCGCGTCAACGACGACTACGACAACCTGCAGAAGCAGTACGACACCTACTACGCGCGCTACCTCAAGCAATACACCTCGATGATGCAGACCATGCAGTCGATGGACCAGACCAGCGGGATGTTCGGATGAGCGCCTACGGCATGAACGAAAGCTACGACAGCTACCGGATGATCGACCTGGAATCCAAGGCCGCCTCGTCCTCGCCCTACGAACTGGTGCTGGTGCTGTTCGACGGCCTGCTCGACGAACTGGCCCGCGCCCGCGGGCACATCGAGCACAAGCGCTACCAGCAGAAGGGCCGCTCCCTGGAGAAGTGCCTGAACATCCTCAACGGCCTCAACGGCGCGCTCGACTACGAGAACGGCGGCGAGACCGTGCAGGGCCTGGCGCGGCTGTACGACTACTGCATCTACCGGCTCTCCGACGTCAGCGTGTCGCTGGAGGTCGCCGGCATCGATGAAGTCGTGCGCCTGCTGGGCATTCTGCGTGAAGGCTGGGAGGGCGTGAGTGCCGCACGTGGATGATCGCCAGCGCCTGCTCGAGCTGTACGAACAGCTCGGCGCGGCGCTGCAGCGCAAGGACTGGAAAGCCATGGGGCAGGTTGACCTGGCGATTCGCGCGCAACTGGTGGCGATGTCGTCGCAGGCGAGCCTGGCGGCCGATGTCCTGCTGGCCAAGAAGCACCTCAAGCGCCTGCACGAGCAGGCCTCGCAAGCCTGCGCCGAGGAGTGCGAGCGCTTGCGCCGCCTCCTGCTCTCGCACCTGGAGTATGCCGAGGGCCGCTCGGCGTACATGCAGGTGGATACGTACCAGGAGGGTCGATAGACCGTGATCCAACTGCCGACCCAACCCCTGCCTGCCTCCGGGCGCGACGCGCCGCTGGCCGAGGCGCGCCCGCAGGAGGCGCGCCGCGACGATGCCGGCGCTGCCGCCGTGACGAGCCTGCGCGCGCCGCAACCGGCGCCGTCGAACGTCGTCGAGCGAACCCTCAGCGTGCCATCCTTCCTTGCCCAGTTCGATACCGCCCGGGCCGAGGAGCCGCTGCCGACGGACGCCGCGCTACCGTTGCCGGCGCAGGCGCTGCCCGTCGAAGAAGGACGCGACAGCGAGGCCCAGGCGGCCGCCCCTGGCGACGCATCGCCTTCCGGCGCCGAGAGCTGGCTCGCCGGCATGCTCAGCCAGGCCGGGCTGGTGGTGCAGGCGCGGGACAACCCGCCGGCGCAGACCAGCGCCCGTGTCGCCGGTTTCGCCACCCAGGCGCTCGCTACGCCCGCGCAGCCGGCGCCTGCCGCGGTCAAGCCGGAGGATGTGCTGCTGCCCCCGGCCGAACTGCCCGAGGAGCCGGCCAGGCCCGCCGCCCCGGCGCCCCGCGAAGCGACCCAGAGCCAGGCGCAGACCCTGCTCCAGCAGCACCTGGCGACCGCCGCTCAGGCACCCGATGCCAGCGTGCCGACGCTGCCGGCCGCGGCCCTCGAGCCGCGCCTGCCGGCCACCGACGGCAGCCCCCAGGCCGCCGCCACGCCGCCGGCCGCACCGCTGTTCGACCGGCCGCTGCACCTCAAGGGCAACAACGACGCCCATTGGGGCGAGCAGATGGTCACGGCGCTGCGCGACAACGTCGAACTGCAGCTCAGCCAGCGCGTGCAGAACGCCACCATCCGTCTCGATCCGCCGGAGCTGGGCGCCATGGAAATCCTCGTCCGCCACGAGGCCGGGCAACTCAACGTACAGATCTCGGCCTCCAACGGCGATGTCGCGCGCCTGCTGCAGAACACCAGCGAGCGTCTGCGCCAGGAGCTGGTCGGGCAGAACTTCCTGCAGGTCAACGTGCAGGTGTCGTCCGATTCGCAGCCGGGCCAGCAGGGCCAGCCGCAGCGCCAGCGCGTGCCCGAGGAACAGCAGGCGGTCGCCGCCAACCCCCGTGACGCACAGCCCGGCGAGCGCTCCGCGCCGCGTGGCGAGCGTGACGTACTGATTACCGTGTAGGCCGCCCGCGGCCCGTACCCACACAGGATTTTTCGAGAAAGCCCATGTCCACGCCGCGTCTCGTTCTACTGATGCTCATCGTGAATATCGCCGTCGTGCTGGGCGGCGTGTTCGTCAACTACAAGATGATCAAGTCCGCCAGCCTCGCCCCCGTCGCCGCAGCCTCCGACAAGGACGGCGGCAAGGAAGACGCCCAGGAAGAGGATGAGCAGGAGAGCGCCGAATACCTCTTCGTGCCGGTGGAGAAGATCATCGTCAGCTCCCGTGGCGAAGACCGCGAGCACTACTTCGTGATCGACCTGGTGCTGCAGGCCAAGGCCGAGCAGGAGCGCAAGAAGCTGGAAAGCGTGGCGCCGATGGTGCGCAGCTCGGTGGTCGCCAACCTGACCCCGGAGAAGTTCGAGGTGCTGCGCGCGATGCCCATCTCCGAGGTGCAGGCGCGCCTGGAGAAGGCGGTGATCGACGACTTTGCCGCGCGCAAGGTGGTGGTGCCGTTCGAGCACGTGATGCTCAGCAAGATGATCGTCCAGTAGGCCGCCATGCACGCGCTTCGCGGCCCCGCCGTCGACCCTGCCTACGACTACGCCGGCGAGCACGGCGGCCACGCGCGCCTGTCGCCGGCGGCCGAACAGCGCTGGATGATGCAGTACCTGCCGCTGGTGCGGCGCATCGTCAGCCAGTTGTCGTTGCAGGCCAACCAGGTGCTGGACCGCGAAGACATGGAGCAGATCGGCCTGATGGGCCTGCTCGAAGGCCTGCGTCGCTACGGCGAGCCGGACGAACAGTTCGGCCGCTTCGCCGCGCTGCGCATCCGCGGCGCCATCCTCGACGAGCTGCGCCGCCAGGACTGGCGCCCGCGCCAGGTGCGGCAGCAGGCACACAAGGTGCGCGATGCGATCCGCGCGCTGGCCCGCCAGCTGGGCCGCGTCCCCAGCGACGAGGAGGTGCTGGCCGCCACCGGCCTCGACGAGGCGGGCTACCAGGACTACCTGCGCGCCGAGTCCTCCGAAGCCATCGAGAGCTTCGATGCGCTGCTGCAGAACGGCCATGACGGCGTGCAGGGCAGCGGCGATGCGCTGGAGGAGCGGGTGCTCAAGGAGCGCCTGCTGGCCCAGGCGCTGGAGCGCCTCAACGAACGCGAGCGGCTGATCCTCAACCTGTATTACCAGCACGAGCTGAACCTCAAGGAAATCGCCCTGGTGCTGGAGCTGACCGATGCGCGCATCTGCCAGCTGATGAAGCAGGCGATCGGCAAGTGCAGCCGTTTCCTCAACGACCCCGACACCCTCTGAAGAACCCATCACCATGCAGAAAATCATCGGCGCCCTGATCATCATCGCCTGCGTGCTCGGCGGCTACGCCATGGCCCACGGCGACATGCGCGCGCTCTGGCAGCCGGCGGAAATGGTCATCATCCTCGGCGCGGGCCTGGGCACCCTGGTCGTCGCCAACCCGCGCGAAGTGCTGCTGGAGATGTGCTCGCAGATCAAGGGCGTGTTCGTCTTCAAGCGCCGTGGCGAGGAATTCCAGCGCCAGTTGCTGATGCTCCTCTACGAGCTGCTGGAGATGGTCGACGTCGGCGGCCTGAAGGTGCTCGACGCGCACATCGAGGAGCCGGAGCAGAGCGACCTGTTCGCCCGCTACCCGCTGATCCTCCAGGAAAAGAACCTGATGGCGTTCATCGCCGACAACTTCCGCCTGATGGCCATGGGCAAGATCAGCGCCCACGAGCTCGAAGGCTTCCTCGAGCAGGAGCTGGATGCCATGGAGCACGCCCTGCTGCAGCCGTCCAAGTCGCTGCACAAGGTCGGCGAGGCGATGCCCGGCTTCGGCATTCTCGCGGCGATCCTCGGCATCATCATCACCATGGGCAACATCGGCGGCTCGGTGGCGGAGATCGGCGCCCACGTGGCCGCCGCGCTGGTGGGCACGTTCTTCGGCATCTTCGTCTGCTACTGCCTGATGGACCCGCTGTCCAACGCCATGTCGCAGCGTGTGAAGACCGAGCTGTCGGCGCTGGAGTGCGTGCGCACCACGCTGGTCGCCCACGTCGCCGGCAAGCCCACGCTGCTGGCGGTGGACGCCGGCCGCAAGCTGATCGAGCAGGACGTCAAGCCGGCCTTCAAGCAGCTGGAAACCTGGGTCACCCGCTATGAGGAAGAGCGGGACGCAGCATGAAGAAGCGCGCCGACAAGCACAGCGAAGTCATCATCAAGCGCCGCAGCAAGAAGGGCCACGATGATGAACACGGCGGCGCCTGGAAGGTCGCCTTCGCCGACTTCACCCTGGCGATGATGGCGCTGTTCATGGTGCTGTGGATCGTTCACCCGCAGACCGAGCCGCAACCGGTGGCGGTGGGCGACCAGGACGCCAACCCGGTGGTGGATGGCGGCGCCGGCGTGTTCGATGGCGCCAGCCGCACGCCCATCGAGCTGGACGGCATGCCGCAGCCGATCAAGACCCCGGATAAGCCCGCGCCGCAGCTCGCGCTGGACGTGGGAAAGCAGGGCAAGGCGGGCGAGCAGGCGAAGGATTCGTCCGCGCTGCACGACGCCGACGGCCGCCAGTACGACAGCACCGAGGACCTGCGCGAGCTGGCCGAACTGATCCGCCAGGTGTCGGGCACGGTCGATGCGCTGGCCAACATCGAGGTGACGGTGGTGCCGCAGGGGCTGCGCATCCTGATCAAGGACGACCAGCAGCGCTTCATGTTCGCCCGCGGCCAGGCCACCCTCGACCCGCACTTCCAGACCCTGCTCGGCGCGCTCTCCGGCGTGCTGGCGAAGGTGCAGAACAAGCTGATCCTCAGCGGCCACACCGACGCCGTGCAGTACCGCCGGGCCGACGGCTACAACAACTGGAACCTCTCCGGCGACCGCGCCCTGCGCGCGCGCAACGTGATGGTCGACAGCGGCCTGCCGGCTGCCCACGTGCTGCAGGTGGCGGCCCAGGCCGACGTCATGCCGCTGCGCCCGGAAGACCCGCAGAACGGCGCCAACCGGCGCATCGAAATCCTCCTGCTGACCCAGCGTGCGGAGAGCCTGTACCGGGAAATCTTCGGCGAAAGCTACGCCCAGGTGCACTACTCGGCGTCGGGCGCCAAGCTCATCCAGCCGCAGCCGCAGCCGCAGCCGCAGCCGCAGCCGCAGCCGCAGCCGCAGCCGCCGGTATCAGCAGCGGCCGAGCCGGCCGCGCCTGCCGCCGCGCCGCCGTCGACCTTGAAGCTGTGAAACGATCAGCGCTGGCGCAGTTGGCGCGGGCAGAACACCTGGCGCGTTTCCACGCCGTAGAGGCAACTGCCCAGGGGTTCGAGGGTGATGCGCGCGCCGCGCTGGCGGCCGTAGAGCAGGTTGAAGATCAGCTCGCTGTCCAGGCCGCTGTCGGCCTGCAGGTTGCTGATGCTGTTCTCTTCCACCTGCAGCTGGTAGCGCCCGCCCAGGTCGTTGCCGACCAGGCCGGAGACTTCCAGGATGTTGGCGTCCTGCTGGATCATCGAGTAGAAGCGCCCCTCATGGAACATGGTGGTCTGCGCGATCTCCAGCACCTTGCCGTTGCCCAGCAGGACCTGGCCGGAGGAGACGTAGCGTCCGTCGATGGCCGAGGTGTTGCGCGCATGCTTCCACAGCATGCCCAGCGCCAGGGTCAGGCAGGTGATCCCGAACAGCGAGATCAGCAGGCAGCGGCGGGCCACGCCGGCCTGGCGGCGTAGGGTCAGTTCAGGCACTTGCGCAGCTGCTCCTGGGGAATCCGGGCGACCTGGCTCTCGTGGATCAGCAGCCAGTTGGAATGCCCTTCGGGTTGCACGCAGACCAGCTCGTAGAAACCCGAGGTCATGTGCAGCATGAGGCCGATCGGGCGGGTCGCCAGGTCGGCCAGCTGGCGGGCCAGCGGCCGGGTGTTGCTCATCAGGCGCTGCAGATCCTGTTCGTTGTCTTCGACATAGGTGATCTGCACCGTACCGACGTTCTGTTCGGCGGTGAGCACCGGGCTGCGGACCTGGGTGTAGTAGAACGCCCCGGAAAGACCCAGCAGGCCAAGGATGCAGAGGCTCGCCGCGGCGATTTTCAGGCGCCGGGGATTCGGCGTTCTGATCGTCGGTGCAGCGTAGGTTGGCTGCGGTGCGGCAGCGTCCGGGCTGGCATCGGTGACGCTCTCTTGCGCCTCGTCGGGCGGGCTGACCAGGTACTGCGGGTTGAACATGTAGCCGCGGCGCGGCAGCGTCTGGATGATCTGCCGCTGCTTCTCGTCCGCCAGCACCTGGCGCAGGGTGTAGATCTGCTGGTTGAGGCTGCCCTGGCCGACCACCCGGTCGGACCACGCATGGGTCAGCAGTTCGTCGCGCGCGACCACGTCACCCGGGCTCTGCAGCAAGCGTTCGAGCACGCGGCTGCCGGAAAAGCCCAGGTCGATGCGTTCCACCTGGCCGTCTCGGTCGAGGTCGAGCTGGTAGAGCGCGGGATAGAACTGTGCGACGCAATCGGAACGCCCGGTGCGCAGGGTCAGGCAGGTGATCGGCCGACTGTCCGGTAGCGTGGAAGTGAGTGTGTTCATCGTGCCCTTGCGAGCCGCTCCCTAGACGGTCGCGGGGAAACTCCATGGGTTCATGGAGGCAGAGGCATTATTTTGGCGTCAGAAAAATGTGCGTGCAAGTTCTGAATTTTGCACACCCGTGCTTGCACTTTTCACAATCGCGACGAAAGCGCCGGGGCAGAGGGGCCGTAGCGCCGGCCGGGGGCGCCGCGCCGTCTGTCAGCGTACCCGCAGACAGCACGACGCCCCGCCGAAGCGGGGCGTCGCGGGATCAGGGTGCGCGAAGCGGGGGGCGCTTCGCGCGAGCCAAGGCTTAGCCCAGCAGGCCCATGATCATGCTGGGCATCTGGCCCGCTTGCTTGAGCATGGAGATGCCCGACTGCATCAGCATGGAGTTCTTGCTCATGTTGGCGCTTTCGACGGCGAAGTCGGCGTCCATGATGCGGCCCTTGGACAGGTCGGTGTTGTCCTTCATGTTGGCCAGGTTGTTGGAGGTGTGCTGCAGGCGGTTGATGTTCGCACCGAACTGCGCACGCAGGGCGCCGATGGCGTCCAGGGCATCGTTGGCCTTGTCGATGGAGCCGTTGGCGCCGGTGATGGTTTCCAGCTCGGTGCCGGCGGCCGGGGTGGCGGCGAACTGGGTGGTCAGCGCGCCCAGGGCGGTGGTCACGGCGCCCAGCTGGGTGGTGACGTCTACGTTCAGGGTCTCGGCCTTGTCAGCGCCGATCTGGAAGGTCACGCCGCCAGCGGTGCCGAACTTGCCGGCGGTGCCGGTAACGCTGAACAGGTTGTCGCCGGCGAACTTGGTGTTGGCGATGATGTTGGTCAGCTCTTTGCCCAGCTCGTTGAACTCGGCGGACAGGGCCTTGCCGTCGTCGGTGGAGTTGGTGCCGTTGGCGGCCTGGGTGGCCAGGTCCTTCATGCGCTGGGTGATGTCGGTCAGCTCGCTGAATGCGCCGTCGGCGGTCTGCATCAGGGAGATGGCGTCGCTGGTGTTGCGCATGGCCACGTCCATGCCGCGGGACTGGGCGTTCAGGCGGGTGGCGATCTGCAGGCCGGCGGCGTCGTCGGCGGCGGAGTTGATGCGCAGGCCGGTGCCCAGGCGTTGCTGGTTGGTGGCCAGCAGGCCGTTGGTCTTGCCCAGGTTGGTCTGGGTGATCAGGGAGGAGTAGTTGGTTTGAATCGACAAGGCCATGGTGGACTTCCTGTATGAGCTGAATGAAGCCGGCGTTGTGCCTGCTGAAGGGGTAAGGCGACAGCTCGCGGGGAAGGATTAAGGGCGGACGAAAAAAATTTGGCGCGGGGATTCCGGCGATACCGGCCAGCGCCTGACTGACAGTTGTGGCCTACGGCATGTGTCCTTTTGCCCAGGATCGGTCATCTATGTTGTTGAGACGTATCTGACAGCCTTCGTGCCCGGGTGCGGCTAAGCTCCCTGGGTCCACAAGGCTGTGGATCGTTCAGCTGAACGGCCCGTCACGCATTTCGAGAAGGATCTCCATGATCTCCGTCTACCAGCTCAAGTCGCGCTTCCAGAACCTGCTCCGCCCCCTGGTCACCCGCCTGTACGAGCGTGGCGTCACCGCCAACCAGGTGACGCTGGGCGCCTGCGGCCTCTCGCTGCTGGTCGCCCTCGCCGTGGCGCTGCTGGCCAGCCACGCCTGGATGTTCCTGCTGATCCCCCTGTGGATGTTCCTGCGCATGGCGCTCAACGCCATGGACGGCATGCTCGCCCGCGAGTTCGGCCAGCAGTCGAAGCTTGGCGCCTACCTCAACGAACTCACCGACGTGATCGCCGACAGCGCGCTGTACCTGCCGTTCGCGCTGCTGGCTGGCGTGTCGCCGGGGCTGGTGGTGCTGGTGGTGGTGCTGGCGATCATCAGCGAATACGCCGGTGTGCTCGGCGTGATGGTCGGCGCCTCGCGGCGCTACGACGGGCCCATGGGCAAGAGCGACCGCGCGCTGTGCTTCGGCGTGTTCGGTGTCTGCGTGGCGGTCGGGCAGTTGCCGTTGGCCTGGCTGAATCCACTGCTGGCGCTGGTGGCGCTGCTGCTGGTGCTGACTATCGTCAACCGGGTGCGCCAGGGTCTGGCCGAACTGAAGCAGCCAACGGCCGGCTGAGCCCGCGCCGTCATCTCAGGACAGGGACCGGACAGTCCCGCAAGCCATCGAACAGAGGAAGTTATGCGCGAGTCTTCGAATCACCATTTCGTTACCCATGACGGCGTCGAGCTGTTCTACCGCCACTGGCCGGCTGCCGACGCCAGCGACGAGCCGCGCCGCGCGGTGCTGCTGTTCCATCGCGGCCACGAGCACTCCGGGCGCATCGGCCACCTGGCCGACGAGCTGGACCTGCCCGGCTTCGACGTGTTCGCCTGGGACGCCCGCGGCCATGGCCAGTCGCCCGGCGCCCGCGGCGACAGCCCGAGCTTCGGCACCAGCGTGCGCGACGTGCAGACCTTCGTCGAGCACATCGCCGCCGTCCATGGCATCGCCATCAGCGACATGGCGGTGGTGGCGCAAAGCGTGGGCGCGGTGCTCGTCTCCACCTGGGTGCACGACTATGCACCGCCCATCCGCAGCCTGGTGCTCGCCTCGCCGGCGTTCAAGGTCAAGCTCTACGTGCCCTTCGCCCGCACAGGGCTGAAACTGGCCCGCTGGTGGCGCGGCAACTTCTTCGTCAACAGCTACGTGAAGGCCAAGTTCCTTTCCCACGATCCCGAGCGCATCGCCTCCTACGACAGCGACCCGCTGATCGCCAAGGCCATTTCGGTGAACGTGCTGCTGGGCCTGTACGAAGCCGCCGACCGCGTGGTGGCCGATGCCCAGGCGATCCAGGTGCCGACCCAGCTGCTGATTTCCGGCGCCGACTTCGTGGTGCACCGCAAGCCGCAGCAGCGCTTCTTCGACAACCTCGGCACGGCGCGCAAGGAACTGCACATCCTGCCCGGCTTCTTCCACGACACCCTCGGCGAGCGCAACCGCGAGCAGGCGGTGAGCCGCGCGCGGCGCTTCATCCGCGAGTGTTTCGCCCGCGAACCGGAACGCGCGGACCTGCGCGACGCCGATCGCTTCGGCTACACCTGCGCCGAGGCCGAAGCCCTAGCCACGCCGTTGCCGACCGGGTCGATCCGTGACCTCTACTGGCGTGCCACCCGCGCCAACATGCGCCTGGGCCGGCTGCTCTCCGACGGCATCAACCTGGGCTTCCAGACCGGCTTCGACTCCGGCAGCACCCTGGACTACGTCTACCGCAACCAGCCCACCGGGGCCGGGCCGGTGGGCCGGATGATCGACCGCACCTACCTGGAATCCGCCGGCTGGCGCGGCATCCGCCAGCGCAAGGTGCACATCGAGGAACTGCTGCGCCTGGCCATGGCCAGCCTGCGCGAGCAGGGCCGCGAGGTGCGCATCCTGGATATCGCCGCCGGCCACGGGCGCTACATCCTCGAAGCGCTGCAGGGCGTCGAACCGCTGCCCGAAAGCGTGCTGCTGCGCGACTACAGCGAGCTGAACGTGCGCGAAGGTTCGGCGCTGATCGAGCGCCTGGGCCTGAAGGAGCGTGCACGCTTCGTCCAGGGCGACGCCTTCGACGGCGCCGACCTGGCCGCCGTGGCGCCGAAGCCGACGCTGGCCGTGGTGTCCGGCCTCTACGAGCTGTTCGCCGACAACGCCATGGTCAGCGGCTCGCTGGCCGGGCTGGGCGAGGCGGTGGAGGAGGGCGGCTACCTGATCTACACCGGCCAGCCCTGGCACCCGCAGCTGGAGCTGATCGCCCGTGCCCTGACCAGCCACCGCGCCGGCCAGGCCTGGGTCATGCGCCGCCGCACGCAACTGGAGATGGACCAGCTGGTGGCCGCTGCCGGCTTCCGCAAGCTCGCCCAGCGCATCGACGAGGACGGCATCTTCACCGTTTCCCTGGCGCGCCGGGAGCACCGCTGATGGCTGCACGGATGCCGGCGCGCGATCCCGGTGTCCTGCGCCGGGCGGTGATCTGGCTGCTGTGCCTGGGGCCGTTCTTCTTCCTCAGCTACGGTTTCGCCAACTGGGTGGCCGGGCAGCGCGCGTCGGTCGGTGTGCTGGTGTTCGACTGGGAGCACGGCATGCCGCTGTGGCCCTGGACGATCATCCCGTACTGGTCCATCGACCTGCTCTATGGCCTGTCGTTCCTGCTGCCGCGCACCCGTCGCGGACTGGACTGCCACGCCCTGCGCCTGCTCACCGCGCAGGTGCTGGCGGTGGCCTGCTTCCTGCTGTTCCCGCTGCGCTTCAGCTTCGAGCGGCCGATGCTCGACGGCTTCTTCGGCCTGCTGTTCGACCTGCTGATGGGCTTCGACAAGCCGTTCAACCAGGCGCCGTCGCTGCACATCGCCCTGCTGGTGATCCTCTGGGTCGCCTACGGGCGCTACGCCAGCGGCGCCTGGCGCTGGCTGCTGCATGGCTGGTTCGCGCTGATCGGCGTGTCGGTGCTGACCACCTGGCAGCATCACTTCATCGACGTGCCCACCGGCGCGCTGCTGGGCTTCTTCTGCGTCTGGCTATGGCCGCGGGAAGTCCGCTCGCCGCTGCAGGCCTGGCGCCTGAGCGACGATCCGCAGCGGCGGCGACTGGCCGGGCTGTATGGCGCGGGGGCGCTGCTGTGCCTGCTGCTGGCCCTGGGCGGCACCGGCCCGTGGCTCTGGCTGTGCTGGCCGGCGGTGTCGCTGGCGCTGGTTGCGCTGTGCTACCTGGGCATCGGCCCGGTGGGCTTCCAGAAACGCCTGGATGGGCGACACTCCACGGCCGTCGCCTGGCTGCTTGCGCCGTACTGGCTCGTGGCCTGGCTCAACGCGCGCTGGTGGACCCGCCGCCATCCGCAGCCGGACGAAGTGCTGCCCGGGCTCTGGCTGGGGCGCCTGCCGGACTGGCGCCGGCCGCAGCATGCGCCGAGCCTGGCGATCCTCGACCTGTGCGCCGAGCTGCCCTGTACCGCGCTGACGCGCCGCTACGACTGCCTGCCGCTGCTCGACCTGGTGGCGCCCAGCGTCGAGCAGTGCCGCCAGGGCGCCGAGCGGATCCGCCAGTTGCATGCCGAGGGGCCGCTGCTGGTGTGCTGCGCGCTGGGCTACTCGCGCAGCGCCACGCTGGTGGCGGCCTGGCTGCTGAGCGCCGGCCACGCAACAACCGTCGAGGACGCGCTGGCGCAGATCCGCCGGGCGCGCCCGCAGGTGGTGCTCAAGGCCGAACACCTGGCGGTGCTGGCGCAGATCGCCGGCCAGCCGCACATCCCCGAGGAGGTGAGCCATGTCGGTTGATCCGGGCCTGATTCTGGTGGCCAGCCTGTTGCGCCGCGGCAGCAGCCTCAACGGCTTGTCCTCGGCACTGACCGTGCTGGCCCTGGCGCTGGGGTTCTACGGCGTGCTGATGGCCAGCGCCACCCTGGCGTTCAGCCTGAGCATGGCGGTGCTGGTGCTGCTGGGCCTGGCGCAGAAGTTCTACGCCATGCGCGTGGCGCTGGACGCCGACCTGTTCGCGGCCATGGCCAATGCCGGCGACGCGCTGGCCGAGAAAACCCGGCAACTGGACGACGCCCTGGCCACCTACGCCGGTGTGCCAGCGGCCCACGCCGGTCGCCCCTGGAGCGAGCGCAGCCGCGGCGCGCTCGCCCTGCTGCGCCGCCAGGCGCTGCTCTGTGCGGCACAGTGGCTCCTGGCGCTGCTGTGCCTGATCTCCCTGACCTTCCAATCCTGAGGAACGTACCCGGAATGCTGGAACGACTCTTCGCCTACGCGATCATCGCCGGCGCCCGTGCGGTGACCGGCCTGCGCAGCCTGTGGATCGGCACCACGCCGAGCCAGCAGCAGCGCATCTACTACGCCAACCACAGCAGCCACGGCGACTTCGTCCTGCTCTGGGCCTCGCTGCCACCGGAGGTGCGCGCGCGCACCCGGCCGGTCGCCGGCATGGACTACTGGGGCAAGGGCGGCCTGCGCGGCTTCATCATCAACCGCGTGTTCAACGGCGTGCTGATCGACCGCACCCGCGGCACCGAGGGTGGCAACCCGCTGGAGCCGGTGGAACGCGCCCTGGCCGACGGCGACTCGCTGATCCTGTTCCCCGAGGGCACGCGCAACCTAGACGAGGAAGTGCGCCTGCTGCCGTTCAAGAGCGGCATCTACCACCTGTCCCGGGCGCACCCGCAGGTCGAGCTGGTGCCAGTGTGGCTGGACAACCTCAACCGCGTGATGCCCAAGGGCCGTGCGCTGCCGTTGCCGCTGCTGTGCACCCTGAGCTTCGGCACGCCGCTGGTCGCCGAGGAGGGCGAGGACAAGGACGCCTTCCTTGAACGCGCGCGCCAGGCGTTGCTGTCCCTGGCCACGGCGGAGGGTCGTTGAGATGAACCAGACCTGGCTGCTCTTCGGTGGCATCGGAGCCATCCTCGTCCTCGCCTCGCTGGTCGGCGCGGTGCTGCGCTGGAAGGCGCCGCCCGGACCGCACGCGGTCATCGACAACCTCAACGCGCGGATCAACGCCTGGTGGGTGATGGTCGCGGTGATCGGCTGCGCCTTCGCCCTCGGCTACTGGGCGGTGATCGTGCTGTTCTACGGGGTGTCCTTCTACGCCCTGCGCGAATTCCTCACCCTGATGCCGACGCGCCGCAGCGACTACCCGGCGCTGGTGGCGGCGTTCTACTTCGTGCTGCCCATGCAGTACCTGCTGATCGGCATTGGCTGGTACGGGCTGTTCTCCATCTTCATCCCGGTCTACACCTTCCTGCTGTTGCCGATCCTCGCCTCGCTGGGCGGCGACTCCAAGCACTTCCTCGAGCGTGCCTCGAAGGTGCAGTGGGCGCTGATGCTGGCGGTGTTCTGCATCTCCTACGTGCCGGCGCTGCTGACCCTGGATATCGCGGGCTACGAGGGGCGCAACCTGCTGCTGATCGCCTTCCTGGTGATCGTCGTGCAGTTGTCCGACGTGCTGCAGTACGTCTGCGGCAAGCTGATGGGCAAGCGCAAGATCGCGCCGAACCTGTCGCCGTCCAAGACCCTGGAAGGCTTCGTCGGCGGGGTGACGCTGGCCACGCTGATCGGCGGCGCGCTGTGGTGGATCACGCCCTTCAGCTTCTGGCAGGCGCTGCTGATCGCCCTGATGATCAACATCCTCGGCTTCTTCGGCGGCCTGGTGATGTCGGCCATCAAGCGCGACCGCGGGGTGAAGGACTGGGGCCACATGATCGAAGGCCACGGCGGCATGCTCGACCGCCTGGACTCGGTGTGTTTCGCCGCGCCGGTGTTCTTCCATTTCGTCCGCTACTGGTGGACCTGACTTCCGTCGGAAATCCGCCTGGCGCTCCGCAGTCGGCCCTCCGGAGCGCCGCTTCAAGGCTACGCTTGTCTGGTTTGTGATGAAGGTTCCCGAGCGCCGACCCGCTGCGCCACTCCTGCAGGGCGGCGGGTGCTCGGGGCAGTCGAACCCGTGCGGAGCCATGAAGCGATGAACACCGTGCAACTCACCGGCGGGGCGGCGTCTTGAACAGTCCCGCCGCCGATTTCCCCTTCACCTGCCTGGTCACGGCCATCGGCTCCTACTCCGCCGAGGCAGTGATCGCCTCGCTGCGGGAGCACTGGGGCGCGCGAGTGGTGGGCAGCAATACCCAGCCGCGTGACTGGTGCGCCACTTCCGCGCTGCTGGATGCCTTTCATCAGGTTCCGCCGGCGCGCAATGTCACCGAGTACGTCGAGCGGGTTCTGGATATCTGCGATGCCGAGCAGGTCACCCACGTGCTGCCGCTGATCGACCCCGAGGTGGACGCCTTCGCGCTGCACCACCAGGCGTTCGCCGAACGCGGCATCACCCTGTGCATGCAGCCGCTGGAGACCATCCGCGTCGCCCGTGACAAATGGCTGGTGCACCAGGCCTTCCAGGGCGATCCGCTGATTCGCACCATCCCCACCTGGCGTCTGGAAGACAGTCCGGAGCTTTCGCTGCCGCTGATCGCCAAGCCGCGCGACGGGCGCAATTGCGAAGGGCTGATGCAGGTTCGCGACGAGGACTTCCTGCACTATGTGCGCCAGCGGTTCAGCGGCCGCGACTACATCGTGCAGCCGCTGCTGCCCGGGGACGTCTGCGTGGTGGACGTGGTGCGCCAGCAGAGTACCGGCGCCTGGGCGGCCATGGCCCGCCAGGAGCTGGTGCGCACCCCCACGGGCGCGGGCCTCACCGTGCAGATGCTGGCCGACCCGCAGCTGGTGGAGATGGCCGGGCAGGTCGCTCGCGTGCTCGGGGTGAACGGCTGCATCAACATGGAGTTCCTGGTGCAGGACGGCGAGGCGCTGCTGATGGACGTGAACCCGCGCTTCTCCGGTGGCATCGCCTTCAGTCACCTGTCCGGCTACGACATGGTGGCCAACCACCTGCGCTGCTTCCGCGAGGCGCCGCTGGACGCACCGCTGCTGCCGGTGCCGAGCATCCATGCGCGGCGGCTGGTGGAGGTGACGACTCACAGCGGACTGCCGGTGAGCGTAGGAGCGGACTCTGTCCGCGATGTCCTGACGCCGCTGCAGCGCTGAGCGAGGAGCTCCTTGCGGGAGTGGGCAATCGCCCTCTGTTGGCTCGAAGCCCGCCGCGTGGGCGATCGCGGACGGAGTCCGCTCCTACAGGGCGCGTGGGGGCATCAGAAGAGGCTGCTGACCTCGCCTGATGCCATCACCTTCGCCTCGATGACCTTCTGGCTGCGCAGGTTCTTCACGCGGATCACCTCGTCCTGCTTGCCGTTGGCGAGTGCCTCGCCGACCGCGCTGGCCTGGATGCCGTCCTGGCTGGCGACGATCTTCACCTGCTGGCCGCGGCGCACCAGCAGCGCGCCATCCAGCAGCGCCGGCGTCAGTGGCTGCTCGGCGCGGATACGGCGGCGGGCGGTCTTGCCGGCTACCTCGGCGATGTCGGTGAAATAACCCCGCGCGCTCTTGCCCAGTTCCACCGGCGCAAGCTTGAGTTGCGCCGCCTCCAGCGTCTGGCCGCGCTCGATCTCGCCGCTGGCCACCACCGTCGGCAGGTACAGCGTGGGTTGGCTGATGAAGGTCACCGGCCAGCCGGGTTGCCCCGCGCAGCTGGCTTCGAAGCGGCGCCGCGCGGTGGGCGCCGAAGGCGCTTCGAGCAGGCGCAATTGCGGCTCGCCGGCGCAGGGGGCGAGCTTGGCGAGGCTGTTGGGCAGGTTGTTGTTCAGCGTGAAGGTCATGCCGTTCCAGCCGGCCTTCCGGGCGCTGATCTTCAGCTCGGCGGCCACCTGTCGCTGCGCCGCGGCATCCAGTTGCGTGCGCGCATCATCGGCCTGGACGAGCGTTGCCGGCAGCAGGAGGAAGCAGGCGGAAAGGGCCTTTCCGCATTCCCTCGCACGGCGCGTCGAAAGCGGAAAAGCCGCGTTGCCCGCGCCTCTGGATAGAGCGAGTAAAGCCTTGTAAATCAACGACATGAAGCGGCCTTCAAGGGTCGGCATGGTTCGTGCTCTATCGCCTCGCACGCCGAACGACGAGAGTGGGTGGGGACGAATGAGTATACGGTTTGACGAAACCCTGGGTATCCACGAGAGAGCCCTTTCGCTGCACATGCAGCGCAGCGAAATCCTGGCCTCCAACCTGGCCAACGAAGATACGCCCGGCTTCAAGGCGCGGGATATCGATTTCGCCGCCGAAATGCAGCGCCAGGACAGCGTCAGCGTGTTGCTGGCCAGCACCGGCGCGGCGCGCCCGGATCTGAAATACCGCATCCCCAACCAGCCCTCCCAGGACGGCAACAGCGTGGAGCTGTCCACCGAGCAGGCGGAGTTCTCGCGCAATGCGATGGATTTCCAGACCAGCCTGACCTTCCTGACCATGAAATTCCGCGGCCTCAAGCAGGCCATCGAGGGACGCTGACGCCATGGCATTCGACTCCATCTACCGCATCGCCGGCTCGTCGATGAACGCGCAGACCGTGCGCCTGAACACCGTGGCGAGCAACCTGGCCAACGCCGATTCCGCCGCCAACAGCCCGGACGCCGTGTACCAGGCGCGCAAGCCGATGTTCGCCGCGGTCTACGAGAACGACCAGCTCACCCGTGGCACCGGCATGGGCGGCGCCCACGTGCAGGTGCTCGACGTGGTGACCTCCGGCCGCGCCCCGCAGCGCCGCTACGAGCCGGGCAGCCCGCTGGCCGACGCCACCGGCTACGTCTACTACCCCGACGTCAACGAGATCGAAGAGATGACCGACATGATGTCCGCCACCCGCAGCTTCGAGACCGGCGTGGAGGTGCTCAACCGCGTGAAGAGCATGCAGTCCAGCCTGCTGAAACTGGGAGACGCCTGATGAGCACGGTCAACAACGACACCCGCAGCTCCGCCAGCGGCACCGCGTCGGACACGCCCAGCCAGGCGGTGAACCTCGGCGAGCTGACCGACATGGAGAACAGCTTCATCACCCTGCTGGTCGCCCAGGTGCAATACCAGGACCCGACCAAGCCGGTGGACAGCACCGAGTTCATCAACCAGTACTCGGCCATGGCGCAGGTCAAAAGCATGCAGAACATGACCACCCTGCAGCAGAACAACCTGGTGCTGATGGACAACCTGCAGACCCTCACTGCCGCAGGCCTGGTCGGCCAGGAAGTGAAGGTCAGCGCCGACAGCCTGCAGCTGGGCGGCGACAAGGTCAGCGGGCAGGTCATCCTGGAACACGCCTCGGCCACCACCGTGCTGCAGCTCACCGATGCCAACGGCGTGCGCACCGACATCACCCTCGGCCCGCAGGAAGCCGGTTCCGTGCCCTTCACCGTCGACCCCCAGGCGCTGGGCCTGAAGCCCGGCCACTACAGCCTGGCGGTGAAGACCGAGAGCGGCGAGACACCGGGCATCGAGGTCTCCGGCCTGGTGCACAACGTCCGCGTCAGCGCCGATGGCCCGGTGCTGGAGGTCGAGGGCGCCGGTTCCGTGCCTTTCTACAAGATCGTCGAATTCAGCCAGGGCCAGGCCGCCTGAGCGCCTGTTGCCCCCTTCCTAGGATGAGCTAACGCCATGAGCTTCAACATCGCCCTGACCGGCCTGAACGCCGTCACCCAGCAGCTGGACACCATCAGCAACAACATCGCCAACTCCGGCACCGTGGGCTTCAAGTCCTCGCGCACCGAGTTCGGCAGCGTCTACGCCGACAGCAAGGGCATGGGCGTGGAAGTCACCGGCACCACCCAGAGCATCAGCCAGGGCGGCTCGCTGGTGTCCACCAACCGCGCGCTGGACCTGGCCATCTCCGGCGGCGGCTTCTTCGTGGTGAAGAGTGGCAACGGCGACACCCAGTACACCCGCGCCGGCGTGTTCAGCCAGGACAACGCCAACTACCTGATCAGCGCCACCGGCCAGCGCCTGCAGGGCTACCCCACCGACGCCGCGGGCAACCTGCTGGTGGGCACCGTCTCCGACCTGCAGGTGAAGACCGCCAACCTGCCGGCCAAGGCCACCGACAAGCTCGAGTTCGTCGCCAACCTCGACTCCAACGAGACCGCGCCGACCGTTGCACCGTTCGACCCGCAGAACGTGGCGACCTACAACTCCACCTACACCAGCAAGATCTACGACTCCCAGGGCAAGGAACACACCCTGACCCAGTACTTCGTGCTGACCGGCACCAACACCTGGGACGCGCATTACGCCGTGGACGGCAACGCCGTGGGCGCCACCCAGTCGCTGACCTTCGCCCCGGACGGCTCGCTGTCCTCGCCGATCGCGTCGGTGCCGGTGGGCTTCACCCTGCCGGGCGTGGACCCGATGAACATCGCGCTGGACTACACCGGGACCAGCCAGTACGGCTCGGACTTCGTCGTCACCACCAACCGCACCACCGGCTACGCCGCCGGCGAGCAGACCGGCATCGCGGTGGAGAACGACGGCAAGGTCTACGTCAACTACAGCAATGGCCAGCGCATGCTGCAGGGCCAGGTCGCCCTGGCGAACTTCATCAACGCCGGCGGGCTGCAGAACCAGAGCGGCACCGCCTGGACCGAGACCTCCGCCTCCGGCGCACCGCTGATCGGCGTGCCCGGCATCGGCCAGTTCGGTTCGCTCTCGGCCGGCAACCTGGAAGGCTCCAACGTCGACATCACCCAGCAACTGGTGGGCCTCATGGAAGGCCAGCGCAACTACCAGGCGAACACCAAGGTGATGACCACCGACAAGGAACTCACCCAGGTCCTGTTCTCGGCCATCTAAGGACTCGTCATGGATCGCCTCGGCTACACCGCAATGACCGCCGCCAGCCGCAGCATGGCGGCGCTGGACGTGCGCGCGAACAACCTCGCCAACGTCAACACGCCCGGCTTTCGCGCCGACCTGGAACACGCCACCGCGGTGGACGTGAGCGGCGCCGGCTACGACAGCCGCCACCTCGCGCGCATCGAGAGCAGCGGCGTGGACATGAGCGCCGGCACCCTGATGGCCACCGGTCGCGACCTCGACGTCGCCATCCAGGGCCCGGGCCTGTTCGCCGTGCAGAGCGGCAACGGCGAGGCGTACACGCGCCAGGGCAACCTGGAGATCGACGCCGACCGCCAGCTGATGATCAACGGCCGCGCCGTGCTCGGCGAGGGCGGCCCGATCACCCTGCCCGAGTACGACGCCATCGCCATCGGCAACGACGGCACCATCTCGGTGATGCCGCGCGGCGACTTCATGATGACCGACGTCGACCGCCTGAAACTGGTGGACGCACCGGCGTCCTCCCTGGTGAAGAACGCCCAGGGCCTGCTGGTGAGCAAGGACGGCCAGAACGTCGCCGCCAGCGAGGACGTGCGCCTGGTGTCCGGCCACCTGGAGCAGAGCAACGTCTCGGCCATCGACGAGCTGGTAGGCACCATGAGCCTGAACCGGCGGTTCGAGACCCAGGTGAAGATGATGAAGGCCGCCTCGGATCTCGCCGAGGCCGGCGACCGCATGATCCGTGGCGGCTAACGCGCGGGGCGCAGACAGGAGCACAACATGAGTTCGGCACTTTGGGTCAGCAAGACGGGCCTCGCGGCACAGGACACCGCGATGTCCACCGTCGCCAACAACCTGGCCAACGTCAACACCGTCGGCTTCAAGAGCGACCGCGCGGTGTTCGAGGACCTGTTCTACCAGGTGCAGCTGCAACCCGGCGCCCAGGCTGACCAGGTCAACACCGTGCCCTCGGGCATCCAGCTGGGCAGCGGCGTGCGCGTCGTCGGCACGCAGAAGGTGTTCACCGAAGGCAGCATGCAGACCACCGGCCAGCCCATGGACCTGGCCATCGTCGGCAGCGGCTTCTTCCAGGTCGAGGCGCCCAACGGCGACACCTACTACACCGAGAACGGCCAACTGCAGCTGAACAACGAAGGCATCGTGGTCAACGCCCAGGGCCTGCCGCTGACGCCGAACATCGAAGTCCCGGCCGGCGCCAGCCGCTTCACCGTGGGCAGCGACGGCATCGTCACCGCCGTGCTGCCGGGCGAGACGCTGCCCACCGAGCTGGGCCAGATCACCCTGGTCAACTTCACCAACCCGGCAGGCCTGGAAGCCATCGGCGGCAACCTCTACAAGGAAACCGCCGCCAGTGGCGAGCCGCAGGAAGGCACGCCGGGTGAGGAAGGCCTGGGCACCCTCAAGCAGGGCGTGCTGGAAGGTTCCAACGTGCAGGTGGTGGAGGCGATGGTGAACATGATCGCCATCCAGCGCGCCTACGAGGCTAACGCCAAGGTGCTCGACGCCGCGTCGGGCATGCAGCAGTTCCTCAACCAGACGGTCTGACCATGACGCGCCTTGCCCTGCTGCTCGCCCTGGCGCTGCTCGCCGGCTGCCAGAGCTTCGACGAGATGCTGCCGGACGAGGACTCCTCGGTCTACCAGCCGCCGGAGCTGGATTACAGCCTGCCGCCCACCACCAGCGGCGGCCTGTTCCGTTCCGGCTACGGCGGCTCGCTGATCCGCGACAAGCGCGCCATCGGCGTCGGGGACATCGTCACCGTGGTGCTCAGCGAGTCCACCCAGTCGAGCAAGAGCGCGGGCACCAGTTTCGGCAAGCAGTCCAGCCTGGATGTGCCGGTGCCGACCATCCTGACCAAGGAATACGGCGGCCTGGAAAGCTCCGCCACGGCCAACCGCGACTTCACCGGCTCGGCGAAAAGCTCGCAGCAGAACACCCTTTCCGGCTCCATCGCGGTGACCGTGCACAAGGTGCTGCCCGGCGGCGTGCTGCTGGTGAAGGGCGAGAAGTCCCTGCGCCTGAACCAGGGCGACGAGTTCATCCGCCTCACGGGGCTGGTGCGCATCGACGACATCAACCGCGCCAACCAGGTGTCCTCGCAGAACGTCGCCAACGCCAAGATTTCCTACGCCGGCCGCGGCGTGCTCAACGACAGCAACTCGGCCGGCTGGCTGACGCGCTTCTTCACCCATCCGCTGTTCCCGATGTAAGCAGGCGAGCATTCCATGCGTAGAACCCTTTCCCGCCTGCTGGCGACCCTCTGCCTGTTCTGGCAGGCCGAGGCGCTGGCCATCCCGCTGCTGGACCTGGTCGACATCGAAGGCGTGCGCGAGAACCAGCTGATCGGCTACGGCCTGGTCGTCGGCCTCGACGGCACCGGCGACAAGAACCAGGTGAAGTTCACCAACCAGTCGGTGGCCAACATGCTCAAGCAGTTCGGCGTGAACCTGCCGCCGAACGTCGACCCGAAGCTGAAGAACGTTGCCGCCGTGAGTGTCACCGCCAGCGTGCCGCCCTCGTACAGCGCCGGGCAGACCATCGACGTCACGGTGTCTTCGCTGGGCGATGCCAAGAGCCTGCGCGGCGGCCTGCTGCTGATGACCCCGCTGCAGGGCGTGGACGGCGAGGTCTATGCGCTGGCCCAGGGCAACCTGGTGGTCGGCGGCCTGCATGCCCAGGGGCAGAGCGGCTCCAGCGTGTCGATCAACAGCGCCAACAGCGGCCTGATTCCCAATGGCGCGACCATCGAGCGGATGATCCCCAGCGACTTCGCCCAGCGCCCGGACGTGATGCTCAACGTGCGCAAACCGAGCTTCCAGACCGCCACCCAGGTGATGAACGCGGTGAACGAACGCTTTGGCTCCGGCACCGCCACCGCGCTGGACGGCACCAAGGTGTCCGTGCGCGCGCCGGTCAGCCTGGCCCAGCGCACCAGCTTCATGGCTATGCTCGAAGGCATGGAGGTGCAGGAAGGCCGCACGCGGCCCAAGGTGGTGTTCAACAGCCGCACCGGCACCGTGGTGGTCGGCCAGGGCGTGCGCGTGAAGGCGGCCGCCGTGGCCCACGGCACGCTCACCGTGACCATCAGCGAGAACCCCCAGGTCAGCCAGCCTGGCCCGTTCTCCAATGGCACCACGGCCGTCACGCCGCAGTCGGACGTCTCGGTCAGCCAGGACAAGAAGCCGATGTTCAAGTGGCCCGAGGGCACCAGCCTGGAAAGCATCATCAACACGGTGAACAGCCTGGGCGCGACCCCGGACGACGTGATGAGCATCCTCCAGGCGCTGGAGCAGGCGGGCGCATTGAACGCCGAGCTGGTGGTGATCTGACGCATGAGCATCACTTCGCTGAATCGCCCCATCGTCCCCACCGGCCAGCCGGGCGAAGCGCCCGAGCAGGTCCGCCGCGAACAGTTGCAGGCCGCCTCCGAGCAGTTCGAGGCGATGTTCCTGCAGCAGATCCTCAAGCAGATGCGCAAGGCCGGCGACGTGCTCTCCGCCGGCAGCCCGCTGCGCAGCCGCGACCTCGACACGATGCGCGACTTCTACGACGAGGCGCTGGCCGAGCACCTGGCCTCGCGCAAGCAGACCGGCATCGCCGACCTGCTGGTGCGCCAGCTCTCGGCTGAGCCGACCGACACCACCGCGCCGGTGGCGCTGGCCGACGGTGGCGAGGCCCTGCGCCGGCCTTCCGTCTCCAGCCGCAACCCGCTGGTGGACACCTGGCAGCGCGGCGTCGAGCGCCTGTCCCACGCCTGGCAGCAGGGCACGGCGGGCTTCCGCACCCTGGTGGACAGCGTGATCGGCCAGGAATCCGGCGGCAACGCCGCCGCCGTTTCGCCCAAGGGCGCGCGCGGCCTGATGCAGCTGATGCCCGACACCGCCCGCGAAGTGGCCGGCGAGCTCGGCCTGCCCTACGACGAGCAGCGCCTGACCAGCGACCCGGCCTACAACAAGGCCCTGGGCAGCGCCTACCTGGGCAAGCTGCTCGACCGCTACGATGGCCAGCACGTGCTCGCCCTGGCCGCGTACAACGCCGGCCCCGGCAAGGTGGACGAGTGGCTGAAGAACAACGGCGACCCGCGCAGCGGGCAGATCGGCATGGCCGACTGGGTGCGCAGCATTCCCTATGACGAAACCCGTGACTACACCCTCGGCGTGCTGCGCCGCGTGCGCGAGGCCCAGGCGCCGGCGCGCATCCCCGGCAGCGGCCTGTCGCCCGAGCGTGGTCTGAAGCACGCCCCCCAGGACGGATTTAAGCGTCACGCCGATTCCGTCGCCTATCAGGGACAACAGCCCGAATTTGTTTCCCGACCGGCCTCGGCGGCGTTTGCCCAGCCGATTCGCCTCGAGTCGAAGGAGAGTGCCTCTTGAGTATGTTGAGCCAGATCGGCTACAGCGGCCTGCGCGCGGCGCAGATCGCCCTGGCCACCTCCGGCCAGAACGTCGCCAACGCCAACACCCCCGGCTTCAGCCGGCTGAGCCCGGTGCTCGCCTCGCTAGCCGGCGAGGGCGGCCTGAACGTCGGCGGCGGCGTGGTGGTGACCAGCATCCGCCGCATGGCCAACGACTTCCAGAACCAGCAGCTGTGGCGCGCCACCACCGAGCAGAGCTACTACGACAGCGGCCAGCAGTATCTCTCCGCACTGGAAGGCCTGATGAGCGGTGACGGTTCGAGCATCAGCGTCGGCCTGGACAACTTCTTCGCCGCCCTCAGCGAGGCCACCGCGACCCCCGGCTCGGTCGCCCTGCGCCAGCAGATCATCAACGAGACGAAGAACCTCGCCCAGCGCTTCAACGGCCTGTCCGGCAACATCGACAGCCAGCTGCGCGCCCTGCAGGAGCAGCGTGGCTCCATGGTCGGCGAGATCAACGGGCTCACCGCCAACCTCGCCGCGCTGAACAAGCAGATCGTCGAGGTCGGCTCCTCCGGCGGCGACACCACCGCGCTGCGCGACCACCGCGAAAGCCTGGTGCAGGACCTCTCCAAGTACGCCTCGATCCGCGTCAACGAAGTGGCCGACGGCTCGCTCACGGTGTCCCTGGCCAACGGCCAGCCGCTGGTGGCCGGCAACTCCGCCGGGCAACTGGCGATCAGCCGCACCGCCAGCGGCGAGCAGGAAATCGCCCTGACCTTCGCCGGCACCAGCTTCCCGCTCGCCCAGGACGGCATGGGCGGCTCCCTCGGCGCGCTGTACGACACCGAGTACGACACCCTGCGGCCGAACCAGACCGCCCTGCACGAGATGGCCGGGCAGTTCGCGCAGATGGTCAACGACACCCTGGCCAGCGGTTTCGACCTGAACGGCAATGCCGGCCAGGCGCTGCTGACCTACAACGCCGGCAGCACCACGGCGATGCTCAGCGTGAATGCGCTGAAGCCCGAGGAACTGGCGTTGTCGGACACTGCGGGCGAATCCGGCAACAACGTGAACCTGCTGGCGCTGCTCGATCTCAAGGGCCAGTCGATCACCCTCTCCGGCAGCCAGGTGACGCTCAACGACGCCTTCGCCGGCCTGCTCGGCAAGGTCGCCAGCGCCAGCCGGCAGAACCAGGCCGACCAGAAGACCGCCACTACCGTGGCCTCCCAGGCGCAGGCCCAGCGCGACAGCGTGAGCGCGGTGAGCCTGGACGAGGAGGCGGTCAACCTGATCACCTACCAGCAGGCCTACCAGGCCAACATGAAAGTCATCAGCACCGCCAAGGAGCTGTTCGACTCGATGCTCGCGGCCTTCTAAGGACAGAGGACAGCACCATGCGCATTACCAACGCACAGATCACCGCGCTGATGAGCGGCTCGATGAACAGCAACTCGACGGCGCTGGGCAAGCTCATGCAGCAGATGTCCAGCGGCCAGCGCATCCTCCAGCCCTCCGACGACCCCATCGCCAGCGTGCGCATGCTGCGCATCCAGCGCGAGGAAGCGAGCCTTGCGCAGTACCGCACCAACATCGGCAACGTGTCGGGCAACCTGTCGACCCAGGAAACCAACCTGCAGGCCACCTCCGACGCCATGCTCAACGTGCGCGACCTGCTGCTCTGGGCGGCCAACGGCTCCAACACCGGCGGCGACCTCAACGCCATGGCCGGGGAACTGGAGAACATCGAGAAGACCGTGGTGAGCTTCGTCAACGTGCGTGACGAGGAAGGCCGCTACCTGTTCTCCGGCACCCTGAGCGACACCGCCGCGGTGACCTACGAACCGCTGACCGACACCTATGTCGCCACCGGCAACGACAAGTCGCGCCAGGCCGCCGTGGCGAACGGCGTGCAGGTGGAAGAAAACGTCACCGCGCTGGGCGTGTTCGGCAGCAACATGGACTTCCTCAACCAGCTCCACGCCACCGTGAAGATGCTCAAGGACCCAGCGCTGGACGTCACCGACCCGGCGGTCCACGCGCAGATCGCCGCGACCATCGACAGCCTCGACAGTGCCCATGACGGCGTGCTCGGTGCCATCACCGAACTGGGCGGCCGGCAGAACACCCTGACCATGCTCAATTCGAGCAACGAGGAGGTGTCGCTGGTGAACCAGAAGATCAACGGCGAACTGTCGCAGCTGGACTACGCCGGCGCGAGCATCGACCTGAACACCTACCAGCTGGCGCTGCAGGCCACGCAGAAGACCTACCTGAAGCTCAACGACCTGTCGCTGTTCAGCCGCCTGTAAGTTTCTCCGTAGGGGAGCCGGGCCGCGCCGCAAGGAGGTCTGGACGCCAATCGGCGGCGCTCCGCCCGCATCCCCTACGTTTTATCCCGCCTCCGCCCGGCCCCTGCGCCGGGCGGAAGCACATCCGGTGCAGAGGTCACCATGAAGGTCATCAAGCAACTGCCGTCCGCCGCCGTCTTCGATCCCAGCGCCCGCCGCGACGTCATCCTGCCCTCCACCGGCGAGCGCCAGAACGCCCTGCGCAAGGGCGAGGAGAAGGGTGAGAACGCCGCGCAGATGGCACGCGGGGCGCAGAAGAGCGGCAGCTTCAACCTGCAGCTCAACCAGCAGTTGTCCTCCATGCAGTCGGCCGACAGCTACCTGGGGGACCTGCAGGACCGCCTCGGCGGCCTCAAGCTCAACCTCAGCCGCGAGCTGAGCGCGCCGCAGTCCCAGGACCGCGAAGGCGTGCGCCAGGCCATCCGCCAGGTCAACGAACTGCTGGAGCAGCGCGCCCAGCGCTCGGACGGCAGCCTCGACGCCAACTTCCGCCTGCGCCTGAACGAGCCGGTGCGCAGCCGCTTCAGCCTGGAGGGCCTGGAATCGGTGGAAGCCATCCAGCGTTCGGGCAAGGAAACCCTGCTGTTCAGCGCCGGCCGCCAGCTCGCCGAGCCGGCCGCGGTCGTGCTGGACGATGGCATGAGCACCGAGCAGGTGCTGCGCCGCTTCAACGCCACGCTGGGCCAGGCGGGCATTCGCGCCGAGCTCGATAGCGATGGCGCGCTGAAGTTCTCCGCGCCCGAGGCCGACTGGCAGCAGCTCAAGGGACAACTGGCGGTGCAGGGCGAGGGCAAGCTGTTCGCCAAGGGCAAGAACACCCGGCTGAAAAGCCAGGAGGACGGCCTGCTGGCGTTCCCCACCGAGATCAAGAGCGACGCCTTCCGCGAGCAGCGTCAGTTGCTCGATTCGGTGGTCTCCGCGCTGGACCGCATCGGCGGCCTGCGCGACCAGCTGCGCCACCGCCAGGACGACATCCGCGACTTCCTCGACCGCCACGCCAGCGAGGACGAGCGCGAGTGGGCGCACTACTTCGCCGCCTCCATGCTCGACCGCATGGGCCGCAGCGCCACGCACTACAGCGCGGCGGCGCAGACGGTGGTGGCCCAGGCCAACCTGAGCCGCTTCGCGGTGGTGAGCCTGCTGGCCTGAGCCGCATCGGCGCAAAGACCGTTCGCGAGCAAGCTCGCTCCTACAAAGAGCGCAGCACGAGCGAGGGGACGCCATCGTTCTTGCTCGCGTGCCGCACGGCGCCCATTTTCCAGGCGAATGGAAGGAACGTAGGGCGCATAACGCGGTAGCGTTATCCGCCGTGCAGGGCGTCCTGCGGACGCCGATCGCGGGCATGGCCCGCTCCTACAGGAATACGCCAGTGTAGGAGCGGGCCATGCCCGCGACAGCCGCAGCTCCAGATCGGCCACGGAGCAAAGGCCGTTCGCGAGCAAGCTCGCTCCTACAAAGAGCGCAGCACGAGCGAGCGGGCGCCATTGTTCTTGCTCGCGAGCCGCACGGCGCCCATTTTCCAGGCAAATGGAAGGAACGTAGGGCGGATAACGCGGTAGCGTTATCCGCCGGGCGGGGCGTCCTGCGGACGTCGATCGCGGGCATGGCCCGCTCCTACAGGGATACGCCCGTGTAGGAGCGGGCCATGCCCGCGACAGCCGCAGCTCCCGATCGGCCACGGTGCAAAGACCGTTCGCGAGCAAGCTCGCTCCTACGAAGAGCACACTGCGCGCGACCTGTAGGAGCGAGCTTGCTCGCGAACCGCACGGCACCCAATCCCCAGGCACAAAAAAAGGCGGAGCCCAGCTCCGCCTTTTTCGTTTCGGATCGCAGTGATCACGCCAGCTTCAGCAGCCCCATGCCCAGCACCAGCATCGCCAGGCCGACCCAGCCGCGCCACACCAGGCGCTGGCCGAACAGGGCCCAGCCCATGGCGACGGTGGCGAGGATGCCGAAGCCGCCCCAGATCGCGTAGGCCACCGACAGTTCGATGCCGCGTACCGCCTGCGCCAGCGCAGTGAACGCGCCCAGCACGCAGAGGATCGAGGCCGCGCCGATCAGGCGCTTGCGGAAGCCGTCGGAGTACTTGAGCAGCAGGTTGGCAATCACTTCCAGGACGATGGCCAGGCCCAGCCAGGCCATCGGAATCAGGTCATGGTTCAGCATGTCACGGCCTCCCCTTTCAGGGAGCGGCGCGCGTCACGCCGGCCGGTACGGGTGCCGGACTTCACCAGCAGGATGCCGGCGATCATCACGGCCAGGCCCAGGGCCTTGTCCAGGCTCAGCTGCTCGCCGAGGAACAAGGCGCTGACCAGGGTGATCAGCACGATGCCGATGCCTTCCCACAGGGCGTAGGCCACACCGACCGGCACGCGCTTGATGGCCAGCGAGAGGAAGTAGTACGACAGGCCGATCATCACATACATCAGCAGCAGCCCGGCGACCGGGAACAGCGCATGGGTGAATTTCATCGAGGTGGTGCCAACGACTTCGAAGCCGATGGCGGCTAACAGATAGATCCAGGAACGCATGGTAAAGCCCTCCCACGGGCAGCCGCGCGCAGTCTCGCTAAGAGCATCCTTGCGGCGGTTTTCGGTTCGGGTTCGGCGGCGCCGACTCGGGCGGCAATCACCCTTGAAGGGTTGCCGCGTTTGGCGCCACCAGAAAGTGGTGGCCGAAGGGAGGAGCTACAGATCGCCGGTCCAGTGACGCTCGCGCGACACCAGGCGGGAAGTGGGGAGAGGTAACGCCTTGATGTTCAACATAATGAACACATTGTGCCCATTTTTCGCTCCACTGGCAAATCGAGGGGGTCGATTTCAGGCATTAGCGCCCAGGGGAAGGCATCTTGAAACAGCGCGGGAAGCTGCGCGTCATCAGGGTTGTGCAATATTCTGTTCACCCTGTTTCGCCTGCGACAGCGCGCCACAGCCATGACGTGCGCCGGGTTGCAGCAAACCCCTTCCTGCTAGCATCCTGGCTCCACATCCTGTCGGAGACCGCGATGATCGCCCTGCGAGAAGCCTGGAAGGCCGGACTGTTCGGTCGCGAGCACTGGACGCGCAACCTGGTGGCCGGTGTCATCGTCGGCGTGGTCGCGCTGCCGCTGGCCATGGCCTTCGCCATCGCCAGCGGGGTCAAGCCGGAGCAGGGCATCTACACGGCGATCTTCGCCGGCGTGCTGGTCTCGCTGCTGGGCGGCAGCCGCGTGCAGATCGCCGGGCCCACCGGCGCCTTCATCGTCATCCTCGCGGGCGTGACCGCCCGGTACGGCGTGGACGGGCTGCAGATCGCCACGCTGATGGCTGGCGCGATCCTCGTGCTGCTGGGCGTGAGCCGCCTGGGCAGCATCATCCGCTTCATCCCCGCGCCAGTGATCGTTGGCTTCACCGCCGGGATCGGCGTGATCATCTGGGTCGGCCAGTGGAAGGACTTCTTCGGCCTGCCGGCGGTGACCGGCGAGCACTTTCACCAGAAGCTCTGGCACCTGCTGCAGGCACTGCCGCAGATGCACCCGGCGACCACCCTGCTGGCGCTGCTGAGCCTCGCGCTGGTGCTGTCGACCCCACGCATCGCCGCGCTGCGCCGGGTGCCCGGCCCGTTGGTGGCGATGGTGGCGGTGACCGCCATCCAGTCACTGTTCCATTTCGACGGCGTGGCCACCATCGGCAGCGCCTTCGGCGGCATTCCCCAGGGCCTGCCCAGCTTCAGCCTGCCGGAGGTGACGCTGCCGCGCGTGCTGGAACTGATCGGCCCGGCCTTCGCCATTGCCATGCTTGGCGCCATCGAGTCGCTGCTGTCGGCGGTCGTCGCCGACGGCATGGCCGGCACCCGCCACGACTCCAACCAGGAGCTGATTGGCCAGGGCATCGCCAACCTGGTCACTCCGCTGTTCGGCGGCTTTGCCGCCACCGGTGCCATCGCCCGCACCGCCACCAACATCCGCAACGGCGGCAACAGCCCGCTGGCCGGCGTGACCCACGCCGCGACCCTGGTGCTGATCCTGCTGTTCCTCGCGCCGCTGGCGTCGAACATCCCGCTCTGCGCGCTGGCGGCGATCCTCTTCGTGGTGGCCTGGAACATGAGCGAGGCGCGGCACTTCCTGTTCATGCTCAAGCGCGCGCCGCGCGCCGATGTCGCCATCCTGCTGGTGACCTTCCTGCTCACCGTGTTCAGCGACCTGGTGATCGCGGTGAACATCGGCGTGATCCTCGCCATGCTGCACTTTCTGCGGCGCATGGCGTCCTCGGTGGAAGTGCATGCCGACGAGGGCCCGGAGCTGGACGTGGAACTGCGCGGCCGCGGCCTGGGTGAGCTGCCGCCCGGTGTGCTGGTCTACAGCATCGAGGGGCCGCTGTTCTTCGGCGCCGCGGAAACCTTCGAACGCGCCCTGGCCACGACCCACACCGACCCGCAGGTGCTGATCATCCGCCTGCGCCACGTGCCGTTCATGGACATCACCGGCCTGCAGACCCTGCAGGAAGTGATCGAGCAATTGCAGCGCCGCGGCATCGAGGTGCGCCTGTGCGAGGCCAACGCGCGGGTGCTCGGCAAGCTGCGCAAGGCGGGGGTGCTGGGGGATATCGGGGCGGGGTACCACGCCGACTTTTCGGCGGCGTTGGGGGCGGGTTTGGCGCAGTAACAGGAGAGTTGGGTGCGTTGGTTGGGGCACCCTCTCCCTGAATGGAGAGGGGACTGAGTGGCAGCAAGCGAAACTCCGGACGTCTCGGCATCGCCTAACTGCTCCCACCCCCTTCGGAGCGGGGCGCGTAGCCAGGGCGGGGGAGAGGGCAACCCCCGCGTCGGATTAACAGACGACGTAGGAGCGGACTCCGTCCGCGATAGCTCCGCAACGCGCCACAACCCAATCGCGGACGGAGTCCGCTCCTACACAATCAAAAGCCCCTCGCCTCAACCCTCTCCCGCAAGCGAGAGAGGGTCATCATGGCTGCGGAACAACGGCCCGCTCCTACCCAAGGTTCACCCCTGCATCAGCTCCGCCAGCAGTTCATCCTTCAATTTCGCCAGCAGCGCGTGGCCACGCTCGCGCGGGTGCGGCAGGTCCACGCGCACCTCGTGGCGGATCCGCCCCGGGCGCGCGTCCATGACGACCACCCGGTCGCCCAGGTACAGCGCCTCTTCCACGTCGTGGGTGACCATGATCATGGTGCTGCGCTGCTGCACCCAGATGCGCTGCAACTCATGTTGCAGGCGTACGCGGGTGAGGGCGTCGAGGGCGCCGAAGGGTTCGTCCAGCAGCAGTACCTTCGGCCGCGTGATCAGCGCGCGGGCGATGGCGGCGCGCTGCGCCATGCCGCCGGAGAGCTGGTGCGGGTAGGCCTGCTCGAAGCCGGTCAGGCCCACCAGCTCCAGGTGGTCGGCGACCAGCTCGCGCTTCTCGGCGCGGCTGAGCTTCTGCTGCTTCAACGCGAGGGCGACGTTTTCTTCCACGGTCTTCCAGGGGAACAGGCGGTGGTCCTGGAACACGATGCCGCGCTCCAGGCTGGTGCCGGTGACCGCCTTGCCGTCGAGCAGGATGCGCCCGCTGTAGTCGTTCTCCAGGCCGACGATCAGCCGCAGCAGCGAGGATTTGCCGCAGCCGCTGGCGCCGACGATGCTGACGAACTCGCCGGGGCGCACCGCCAGGTCGATGTTCTCCAGCACCGGCAGGCTGCGCCCGTCGATGGAGTAGGCCTTGCTCAGGCCCTGGATGGCCAGCGCGCCGGGTTGCGCCTGCTGGGCCGGCAGGATGGCGGGGTCGAGGATCGCGTTCATGGTCTGGGCACTCATAGCGAATGGTTTCAGCGCAGGTTGCGCCAGCGCAGCAGGTGGCGCGCGGCGCGGGCGAACAGCTGGTTCATGGCGTAGCCGAGCAGGCCGATGCTGAGCACGCCGATCACCACGATCTCCATGCGCGAGCCGGTCTCGGCGTTCATCATCAGGTTGCCCAGGCCCATGCCGGTGGAGAGGAACAGCTCGCAGCCCACCGAGCTGACCCAGGCGAAGGCCAGCGCGTGCAGCACGCCATTGCTCAGGCTGGGCAGCGCGCCAGGCAGCAGTACGTCGCGGAACTGCTGCCAGGGGCCGAAGGCATACAGGCGGCCGACCTCGCGGTAGCGCTTCTCCACGTCGCGGAAGCCCTCGAAGGCGTTCAGCGTCATCGGGTAGAAGGCGGCGAGGCTGACGATCAGCACCTTGGACGGCTCGCCGCTGCCGAACCACAGGGCGATCAGCGGGATCAGGCCGAGGATCGGCACCTGGCGAAGGGTGTGGTAGAGCGGCGCGAACAGCCGCTCCAGGGGCCGCGACAGCGCCATGCCGGCGCCGAGGGCGAAGCCGGCGAGCACGCCCAGCAGCAGGCCCAGGCAGGTGCGTTGCAGGCTGGCGGCGACGCTCAGCCACAGCTCGCCGGTGTCGATCAGTTCGAGGAAGCCGGCGCCGATGCGCTCCAGCGGCACGAAGGCGTAGGCCGCGCTGGCGCCCTGTTGCGACTGCCAGTGCCAGGCGGCGATCAGCAGCGCCGGCAACACCAGCCCGCGCAGCTTTCTGAGGTGATGGATCATGGCGTCGGTCTCCAGCGCAGCAGGCGCTTCTCCAGCAGGCGGAAGGCGAAGTCGAGGATGAAGCCGATGGCCCCGGTGACGACCACGCCGACCATGACGATGTCGATGCGCAGCATCTGCCGGCTCAGCTCGATCATCTGCCCCAGGCCGCTGTCGGCGGCGAGCAGTTCGGCGGCCACCAGTACCATCCACGCGCGGCTCAGGCTGATGCGCAGGCCGGTGACGATGGGCGGCGCGGCGGCGGGGAAGGCGACGTCGCGCAGCAGGCTCCAGAGCGGCAGGCGGTACACGCTGGCGACTTCGAAGTAGCCGCGCGGGATGCCCTTGACGCCTTCGCTGGCGGCGAGCGCCACGGGGAAGAAGGCGGCCTTGGTGACGATCAGGACCTTGAAGGTTTCTTCGACGCCGAAGAACAGGATGAACATCGGGATCAGCGCGATCGACGGCACCTGGCGCAGGGTGTGGAACAGCGGCGCGCAGTAGGCGTCCACGGTTTTCGACAGGGCCATGGCGGTGCCCAGCAGCAACCCGCCGATGGCGCCGATGGAGAAGCCGACGGCCAGGCGCGACAGGCTGTTGACCACGTGTTCGCGCAGCTCGCCGCTGGCCAGCAGGTCGCGGAAGCTGGCCCAGACCTCCGTCGGCGGCACCAGCAGTTGCGGCGGGAACCAGCCGGCGCGGGCCACGACGAACCAGGCCAGCAGCAGGAGCAGCGGCGAGGCGAACCAGCTCAGGCGATCGAGTGTTCTGTTCATGGCTCAGCCCTCCTGGCCGAGCAGTGGCCCGGCGTTCTGACGGCGCAGCTTGCGTTGCCAGCAGAACAGCGCGGCCAGCAGCACCAGGGGAATCCAGCAGAGGAACAGGTTGCCCAGCCCGACGAGGTGGCTGATCGCCCCGCCCAGCAAGGCGCCGGAAAAGCTGCCGGACATGGAGGCGAGGTTGAACAGCCCGGAAATCTTGCTCTTGTCCATGGCGTGCTCGCCCAGCTGGGCCATGTTCACCAGGTGGATGAGCGCCGCCGCCGCGCTGAGCAGCACGCCGCCCAGCGCCAGCAGCCAGTAGTCGCGGGCGACCCCGAGCAGCAGCAGGGCGGCCAGCGCCGCCGTGAGGCTGCCGATGTAGGCCAGGCGCCGGCCGCTGCGTTCGATCAGGTAGCCGAAGCCGAACAGGCCGAGCACCGAGGCCAGGCCCTGGATCATCACCAGGCTGACGGCCTGGCCCTGGGAGAGGCCGACGACCTCCATCGCCAGTAGCAGGATGAAGGTGCCGAACAGCGCGCTGGTGGCGGCGCTGAGCAATTCGATCAGGCAGCTCTCGGCGATCTCGACGTTGGCCAGCATGGCGCCGACCTGCTGCAGCAGGCCGCCGGTGGCGGCGGCGACGGGCACATCGTCGCTGGGCGCCTCGCCTTCCCAGAAGCCGAGGCTGTAGAAGGCCATCAGGCCGAAGCACAGGCCGATGGCGGCAAAGCCCCAGGTGAAGCTCGCCGCGCCGCTCAGCCAGTTGCCCAGCAGCGGGCCGAGCAGGCCCATGCCCAGGGTCAGCGAGCCGCGGTACCAGCCGGCCTTGTCGTTGCCGATGCGCTTGAGCTGGCGCAGGAAGGCGCTGTTCATGGCGACGATGCGGAAGGGGATGCACAGGCCGATCAGCAGCCGCGCGAAGGCCAGCCACAACCAGCCGCCGAACAGCGGGATGGCCAGGTTCAGCAGCATCGGCCCCAGGCTGGCGAGGAAGTACACCCGGCGCGCGCCGAAGCGGGCGATGACGAAACCGGCGGGCAGGGTGAGGATCACCATGCCCAGGGCCTCCATGGCCGAGATGATGCCGATCTGCATGGCGTTGGCGCCGATGCTGATGGCGTAGAGCGTGGTGACGATCTTCGCCATGCCGATGGTGGCGCCGCTGAACGCCGCCAGCAGCATGAAGTTGAGCAGGAAGGCGGCGGGCCGTGCCGAGCTAGATGGCGACATCGATCTTCCCCAGCAGGGCTTCCAGCGGGCGCGGGTCGATCCAGTCGTCGACGCTGAAGTCGGCGCCGATGAAGTCCCAGCGCTGCAGGAACGCGGTGAGGTCGCGCAGGGCGTTGACCGAGCGCTCCGCCAGGTTGGTCTGCAGGCGCAGGTGGGCGTCCTCGCCGTAGGCGCTGGCGACCCAGAACTCGCTGGTGTTCAGCTCGCGAGCGAGGAAGCGGCGGGTTTCGTCCGGGTGCGCCCAGGCCCATTGTTCGGCGCGCAGCACGGTGTCGAGCACCAGCACGGCGGCATCGAAGTGTTCGTCCAGCAGTTGCTGGTCGACGGTCAGGGTGCGCGGCGTACCGATGTTCGAGCGCACCAGCGGCTCGGGGTGGGAGCCGACGTCCAGCACCACGTGCAGGCCGAACTCATGGGCCAGCTGCAGGCCATGGGCGCCCTTGAGGAAGATGGCGTCGATGTCGCCGCGCAGCAGGCCGATCAGCTCGTTGTTGCGCTGCACCACGCGGTTGCCCTTGAGTGCCACCTGGGCGCCGAACACGTGGCGCACCGGGTCGTCGCTGTAGGTGCCGCCGTAGGGGTAGTCCACCAGCTCGACGTCGCGCACCTCCAGGCCTTCCAGGCGCAGGGCGTTCTCCAGGCCGCGCAGCGACTGGGCGCGGGTGAAGTCGATCTGCACGTTGGCCCATTTCGGCAGGCCGAAGCGCCGGTGGCGCAGGTCGCGGATGCTGCGCACGCCGCTGTCCGGCGCGCTGACGATGAGCTGCACCTCGTCGCTCCACGACAGCCCGACCACCCGCGTGCGCGCGCCGCTGGCGCGGGCCCAGATGGCCGGGATGTTGCCGCCGTGGCGGACGGAATAGGGCAGGTGATGGTCGAAGTGCGCCTCGCGCACCTCGCGTTCGGACGACTCGCGCAGCGACTGGATGCGCGTGCCGAACGGGCGGAAGGCCTGGGCCAGGCGCCCGGATTCGACGGCGATGCCGAGGCCCGTGGGGACGGGGCTGTGGGTGTACCAGAGGGTTTCCAGCGGTGTGCTCATGGGTGTCCGTCAGGAGATGAAAGCCCCCGCGCCGTCGCGCGGGAGCCCAGGTCTGAAAACAGAGGGAATCGCCCTCGTGACGTTGGTCAGCCGGTCTTTTGCGCCAGGCGGCTGCGCAGCGCTTCCTGCGGGTTCGGATCGATCCACTGGCGCACGTCGAAGCGTGCCGGGATGAAGTTCCAGCGATGCAGGAAGTCGGTGAAGTCCTGCAGGGCGAGGATCGAACCTTCGTCCAGGTTGGTGCGCAGGCGCAGGTGGGCGTCCTCGCCATAGGCGGTGGCGACCCAGAACTCGCTGCTGTTGGTTTCCCGCGCCAGGTAGCGGCGGGTGTCGTCCGGGTGCTGGTGCGCCCAGTCCTCGGCGCGCAGCACCGAGGCGAGGATCGCGGTGGCGGCGTCGGGGTGCTGCTGCAGCAGGTTGAGGTCGACGCTGAGGGTGCGCGGCGTGCCGTTGTTGGCGCGGATCAGCGGCTCGGGATGCGCGCCGGTGTCGATCACCGTGTGCAGGCCGAACTGGTGCGCCAGCTGCACGGCGTGGGCACCCTTGAGGAAGATCGCGTCCACGTCGCCACGCAGCAGGCCGACCAGCTCGGGGTTCTGCCCGCCGCGACGGCGGCCGCCGTGACCGGTGATGCCGACGATGTTGCCCGGCGCCTCGTCGCTGAAGGTGCCCTTCAGGCCGAAGTCCACCAGCTCGACGTCACGCACTTCCAGGCCTTCCAGGCGCAGGGCGTTCTCCAGGCCGCGGATGGCCTGGGCGCGGGTGAAGTCGATCTGCGCGGCGCTCCAGTCCGGCAGGCCGAAGCGCCGGCCCTTGAGGTCGCGAACGGTGCGGATGCCGCTCTGTTCGGTGGTCAGGATCAGTTGCGCCTCGTCGGCCCAGGACAGGCCGATCACGCGGGTTTCGCGGCCGCTGGCGCGGGCCCAGATGGCCGGGATGTTGCCGCCGTGGCGTACCGAATTCTGCAGCGTGTGGTCGAAGTGCGACTCGCGCACCGCCTGGTCGGCGGATTCGCGTAGCGACTTGATCTGGGTGCCCTGCTCGGCCAGGGCTTCTTCCAGCCAGCCTTTCTGCACGGCGATGCCGAGGCCGGTGGGCACCGGGCAGCGGGTGTACCAGAGGGTATCGAGGGGACGGGACATGTTCAGCTCCTTGTGGCTCAGGCGCGGGCCTTGAGTTCGTGGATGTCGGCGCGTTCGTCCTGCACCAGCGGCAGGACTTCCTGGCCGATGCGCAGGGCTTCTTCCAGGTGCGGGTTGCCGGCCAGGATGAAGGTGGAGAAGCCGGCGTCGCGGTATTCGGCCAGGCGTTCGGCGACGTTCTCGTGGCTGCCCACCAGGCCGATGGTCGGCCCCGGCTTGGCCTTGCCGAAGCCGGCCCAGAGGTTGGGGCCGATGATCAGGTCGTCGAAGCGCTCGACGTTCTGGTGGTAGGCGGTCTGCCGCGCGGCACCGACCGAATCCGAGCCGGTGGCGAAGTTCTTGATGAACGCGCTGGTGCGCGCGTCGATGCGCTCGTACTGGCGGCGCAGTTCGCTCCAGGCGGCTTCTTCGGTCTCGCGGGCGAACAGGTCGATGCGGATGCCGAAGCGGATCTCGCGGCCCTGCTTGTCGGCCAGCTCGCGCACCCGCTCCAGGTGCGACTTGAGCTTGTCGATGGGCTCGGCCCAGTTCAGGTAGACGTCGGCGTGTTTCGCCGCGACGTCCAGCGCCGGGTCCGAGAACCCGGAGAAGTACACGCCCGGCTTGCGCACGTTGCGCAGCGCGATGGGCAGCGAGCCGTTCTCCAGTTGGTAGATCTCGCCCTGGTAGGAGAACTGCTCGTTCTTCCACAGGCCGTCGATGATGTCGAGGAACTCGCCAGTGCGCTGGTAGCGCTTGTCGTGTTCGAGGAAGTCGCCATTGGCGCGCTGGCCGGCCGGGTTGCCGCCGGTGATGATGTTCCACTCCAGGCGGTCGCGGGACAGGTGCTGGAGGATCGCGGCCTGCTGCGCGGCATAGGCCGGCAGGGTCCAGGCGGCCTGGAAGGCGATCAGGAACTTGATCCGGCGGGTCTCGCGGGCCAGCGCCGCGGCGGCGATCCACGGCTCCGGCCCGGTGGGCAGCAGCGCGCCCTCGAAACCGGCGATCTCGGCGGCCTTGGCCACCTGGGCGATGTAGTCGATGTAGGTGAAGCCGTCCGGCTCGCCGTTGGGCAGGCGGCCCGGGGCGATGTTGCCGGGGCGCCAGAGGTGGCTGCCACGGTTGTTCTTGTCCGAGGCGAGATAGGGACCGTCGCTGCCCAGCGGCAGTCGCCAGAAGAATTCGGTGCTCATGGCTGTGCTCCTTTGCTTTGCGGGGGCAGCGTCGTGCTGCTCGTGCAAGGTCTTGAGCAAGGGCTGTGCCCAAAGGCTGCAAGCCAGGCGGGGCGTGGCTTGCAGGGCGGTGTGCTGCTGTGGCAGCAGGGCGTTTGTCTGTACAGCAGCAGTGGGTCAGCAGGGGATGCTGGGCGCGCAGCAATTTCGCCGCTTCAGCCGGGGTTGAAGGGCTTCTGGTGCCTGTTCTTCCTGGCAACTTATTGATTCGATGGAATATTTTTTAGTGGCACAACTCCTGCTCAGTCAGTGGAACACCGCCATGCGGTTCATCCATCCCCGACTGCCAGGAGGCATCCCATGTCCACCCTCGACCCGCAACTCGCCCGTCAGCTCGAACAGGTCCGCCGCGACTTCGCCAAGGCCTTCCGCGTACTCAAGGAAAGCCGCACCCTCACCGCCACCAACACCTACCAGGCCTACGTGCGCGTGCCGGACAGCGACAAGGTGATTGCCGTCCACGCGCCCAGCCCCTGGGCGGACGACCAGGAAATCCGCGCCGTAATCGCCACCTGGGACGGCGAGGTGATCCTCGACGAAAGCATCCCCGGCGCGACGCCGCTCAGCGGCCGTGGCGCCGGCGGCAACGGCAAGCGCTACGCGCCGATCTTCCAGGCGCGCCCGGAGGTGAACGTGGTGATCCACGTGCACACGCCCTACCTGGGCGGCTGGGCCAGCGCCCACCGCGTGCTGCCGATCCGCTACGCCGCCTCCCAGCGCGTGACCCTGGCCCGTGAGCTGCCGATCTACATCGACCGCCGCCAGCCCGAGCCGCTGTTCATCCTCGACCGCCTCGCCGAAAACGCGAACACCCCCGCCATCCTCGAAGCCAACGGTGGCGCGACCTTCTGGGGCGAGGACCTGATCAAGGCATCCAAGCTGATCCTGCTGATCGAGGAGGGCGCCTACTTCCAGGGCCTCGCTGAAAGCCTCGGCGGCTCCCAGGAATTCGGCCCCGGCGTGCTGGAACAGCAATGGAAGATGACCGGCCTGTGGGAGCAGGGGCAGAAGCTGCTGGAAGCGGCGGCCTGAGTTTCGTCCCGGCATGAAAAAGCCCTCTTGCGAGGGCTTTTTTTGTGGGTGGGGGCTGCGCTTTTCGTGGCCCCGAAGAGATGACCAGACCTTGCTCCCTAACCGCATCCGCAGTGGGGTTCGTTCGCGAGCATGGCTCGCTCCTACAAGCTCACGCGGAGGCTCCCTGTAGGAGCGGGCCATGCCCGCGACCGCGCGCCGCCAGGCCGGCGCATCCGTGCCTGCTGGCGAAGGAGCAGCTGTCTTTCTCTGAAAGTTTGTGCCTGGGTTCTTCCCTCTCCCTAACCCTCTCCCTGAAGGGAGAGGGGACTGGATCAGTGCCGGCTGAAACTACGACGCCGAGCCGGCTCGGATGGCTCTCTCTCGCTTCGGAGCGGGGCGCGTAGCCAGGGCGGGGGAGAGGGTGGGCTCCGGCGCGACACCCCATGTAGGAGCGGACCTTGTCCGCGAAATCCCGACCAAGCACCCGACTACCTGGCAGAAGGCGAGCTACTTCGCGGACAAGGTCCGCTCCTAAAACGCGCGTCATCCAGCGGAGCGTTTGCGGGCCGCACGCTCGAAGACGTTCTCCGCCCATTGATTCAGGCTCTTGCCGGACGCCTTTGCCGCAATCGCGGCGGCGGCGTGCACCTCCGGCCGGATTCGCAGCATGATTTTCCCGGACGCGGGCTTCTCCGGTTCCACGCCACGCTCGGCACAATCAGCGAGGTAGTCGTCGACCGCGTCCTGCAAGGCGGCGTGCAATCCGCCCACGCTGTCGGCATGGAAGCTGATGATGTCATTCACCCCCAGCAGGCGGCCAACGAAGAGGTCGTCGCGCTCGTCGAATTCGATGCGGGCGGTGTAGCCCTTGTAGGACATGCGGCTCATGTTTCCACTCCAGCCCGGCGCAGGAATTCACGGGCCTCTTCGACCTGGTAGCGCTTCGCTTCCTTGCCCGGATGCGGACGATGGCAGCGCCAGGTCTGATTGTGCAGCGTCAGTTTCACTCGTGAACCTTCACGCTCTTCGACGTTGCCACCCAGATGCAGGATCAGGGCTTCGATGTCGGCAAATACGATCCCCGCAGGCGTGGGCGTGCGGAAGATCATGACGAGGGTCCTGCGGTGACGATTCTGCATCCGTCGATGCTATCGTGCGATGATAGCATTTCCTGTCCGCATTCCGCGTCGATTCAGGCCGAAACGTCGGTTCACCCTGTAGGAGCGGACTTCGTCCGCGAGGTGCAACAGGCCAGCTCCGAGTAGCCGACAATCCATCGCGGACAGAGTCCGCTCCTATGCTTCGGTCAGGGTTTGGCGGCAACCGAGGGCCCGGTGCTGCGCTGCCAGAAGCTTTCCAGCTGCAGGTTCTTCAAGCCCTGCTCGACGAACTTCGGCTCCAGCAGGTCGTCCACCTTCACCTCGTTGCGGATCAGTTTCGCCTTCAGGCTGTAGGCGATTCCGTCGGTGTAGTGCTGGCGCAGGGCGTCATCGTAGAGCGGGGAGAAATGCGCCGACCACGGCTCGCCGGCCACCTCGCGCTGCAACACGCTCAGCGGTACGCCGGAGCGGCTCTGGGCGTCCTGGTAGGCCGCCTGGTTGGCGTCCTGGGAGACCCACCACGCGGCCTTCAGGTAGGCGTCCACCACCAGTTGGGTGAGGTCGGGATGGTCTTTCACGAAGTCCTTCGCGCCCCAGATCTCAGCGCGCATCTTCCAGTCCGCCGGGGCCTGCTTGCTCGACCAGATGATGCGCCCGACCTGCTTGTCTTCCAGCAGGAAGGCATCGCTGAGGGTGAAGAACGCATCCACCCGCCCGGCGCTGAGCGCGGCGGCGCCGGCCTGGGGATTGAGGTTGAAGATGCGGAAGTCCTCGAAGCCCAGGTGGTTGGCTTCCAGCAGCTTGGCGAACGACAGCTCCCACGGCCGGCCGCGGTGCAGCGCAATGCGCTTGCCCTTGAGGTCGGCGATGGATTTCGCCGTGGAGCCCGGCGGCACCACGAGGTAGACGTTGTTGCCGATGCCGCCGGGGACGATCAGCTGGGTCTGTACGCCCGAGGCGTTGGCGATGATCGACGGCAGGTCGCCGTAGAAGGCGAAGTCGATGCGCTTGTTGGCGAACTCCTCGTTGACGAAAGTGCCCACCGAGGCGGTGGCGGCGGGCACCCATTCCAGCTTGATATTGCGCTGGGCCAGCTGCTGTTCCAGCCACTTGTCACGGTCGATCACGTAGGCCGGGCCGTTGAAGGTGATTTGCCCGGCGTTGGCGTAGGCCACGGTGGCGATGCGCAGGGTGGTGGGCTGCTCGGCGGCCAGTGCATGGCTGGCGAGCAGCGCGGCGGCGGCCGGCAACAGCCGGCGCAGCGCGCGATGCAGACGGTTCATGGACATTACCTCGCTCAGAAGTCGGTGGTGACCGAGACGCCGAAGGTGCGCGGGTCACCGAACATGACGGCGGCGGTCTGGTAGCCGGTGGGCAGGGTGTGGTTGCGGTATTCCTTGTCGGTGAGGTTGTTCACGTAGGCGGTGACGCGCGTGGTCTCGCCCGGCAGTTCGTAGGTCACCCGCGCGTTGCCCAGGGTGTAGCCGCCGGTGCGCATGTTCTGGCTCTGGTCGTTGGTGAAGAAGTACTGGCGGCTGCGGGTGTTCCAGTCGGTGCCCAGCACAACCGCGCCGCCGACGTTGAGCGGGATGCGGTAGTCGGCGCCGATCACCGCCGAGACGTTCGGCGCGCGGACGAAGTGGTTGCCGGAGTAGTCGTTCGGGCCGGAGGTGTAGTCGGTGAACTCGGTGTGCAGCAGGCCCAGGCCGAAGTTCACGTGCAGGTTCTGCACCGGGATGGCTTCGAGTTCGAACTCGGCGCCGTAGGCCTCGCCTTGGGCTCCGTTGGCCAGGCGCGAGACGGTCTGGTTGTTCACCGCGGTGACGATGTTGAGCTGGATGTCCTCGTAGTCGTAGTAGAAGAGGCTGGCGTTGGCGTTCAGGCGGCCGTCGAACCATTCCGACTTCAGGCCCAGCTCATAGGAGGTGAGGTATTCCGGGTCGACCTTGGCGACGGTGGCCTGGCTGGTGACGCCGGCGTTGTAGCCGCCGGAGCGGAAGCCGCGGGCGTAGCGGAAGTAGGCGCGGGCGTTATCGGAAATCCGGTACTCGGGCGTCAGGTCCCAGCTGTAGTCGCTCCAGGTGTTGCTCTCGTCCTGGGTGGCGTTGACGATCAGCGGGGATTCGACGTTGCCCGGCTGCCACCAGTTGCCGTCGCCGAACCGCGCGGCGCCGCGGTTGACCAGGCGCTGCAGGTCGATGTCCTTGGTTTCGCGGGTCCAGCGCAGGCCGGCGGTGAGGCTGAAGTCCTCGGTGAAGTTGTAGGTGGTGCTGCCGAAGATGGCGTAGCTCTCGGTCTGCTGGTCGTAGCTGACGTTGTTGTAGTAGCTGGGGATGTAGGGGTTGGTCAGCGCGGCGTTGGCGTTCTTCGATTCCAGGTCTTCGTTGAAGTAGTGGAAGCCCAGCACCCAGTTCAGCCGGTCGGTGCGCGGCGATGCCAGGCGCAGTTCCTGCGACCATTGCTGGCTGTCGGCGTAGCTGTAGCTGCGTTGCAGTTCCAGCGGGGTGTTGTCGCTGTCGGTCCAGCCGTCGCGGGTGAAGTGCTCGAAGGCGGTGATGGAGGTCAGCTCCAGCTCGCCCAGTTGCCAGACCAGGTTGAGGTTGCTGCCGGCCTGGTCGATTTCGGCCTGGTACTTGGCGTTGAAGTTGGCCTTGCCCAGTTCCGGGTCGATGGAATAGCCGAACTGGTTGGTGCCGTCCGGGCGGGTGCCGTAGCTGACGGTGTTGTAGCTGGCGGTGTCGTGGTAATGGCGGGCGTGGACGTTGAGGTTGGCGTCCAGGTTGTCGTTCACCCGCGCGGCCAGCTGCAGGCGCACGGCGTCGTCTTCCAGCGCGCCCTGGTCGTCGCCGTCGTGGATGTTCTCGGTGTAGCCGTCGCGGCCCTGGTGGTGGAAGGACAGGCGCCCGGCCAGCTTGTCGTCCACCAGCGCGTCGCTCACCGCGCCTTCGACGATGCGGTTGGCGTAGTTGCCCAGGTCCACCTTGAAGTAGCCCTCGGGGCTGAAGGTCGGCTTGCGCGAGATGAAGTTGATCGCGCCACCGGTGGTGTTCTTGCCCCACAGGGTGCCCTGCGGGCCGCGCAGTACTTCCACGCGCTCCTGGTCGAACAGCGGGAAGCCGGTGGCGCTGATGTTGGCGATGTACACGTCGTCGACATAGATGCCGATCGGGCTGACCGTGTTGGCGCCCTGGTCGCCGGTGCCCAGGCCGCGAATCCACCAGCGCGGGCGGCCATGACCGTCGGTGGTGCCGGCGGAGGCGTTGGGGGTGTAGCGGGTGACTTCGCTGGCCGATTGCAGGGAGGCGTCGCGGATCTTTTCGCCGCTCAGCACGGTAATCGGCGCCGGTACTTCCTGTACCGACTCTTCGCGCTTCTGCGCGGTGACCACCACCTTGCCGAGGGTCGGCGCGGCGCTGGTCTCTTCAGTGTTCGGGGTGTCGCCATCGGCGGCATGGACATTGAGGCTGGCGAGGCTCGCCAGGATGGCGAGGGAAAGGGTGGTGCGTTTGAACATGGTGTCCCCAGGGGGCGGCGAAAGGACGGCTGGCTCTGTGGTGCTCGGTCGTCGCCGCAAGGCATGAAGCTGTTATTGCGTTGCTCTTGTACTGGCTCACGCGTGATGAAGGCCGGAAGGCTTGCGGGGAACATCGCAAACTCCGTACCGCTTTCCAGGCAGAAGTTAAGCGGCTGATATAAAAGGATTTTTATGAGCGGCTGCGGGCGCTGTGCTGCTGGGGAAGCAGTCCATGCTGGCCCGTCGCTGCCTGGGCAGCAGCGAGTCAGCAGGCCTTGGTGCTTTCCTCGCCATGCCGCTGGAACGCAATGTGCTGCTGTTAAACAGGCAGCTGTTAAGCTGTGTCCTCGAACGACTCGGAGTTGGCAATGAACACGCTTCTGCCGGAGCAACCCCTGCAACGCTTCCCGCGCAATCGGCGCGGCCGCGATTTCGTGGTGGGGGATGTGCACGGCCATTTCGAACTGCTGCAGCGCCTGCTCGATCGGGTCGGGTTCGACGCCGGCGCCGACCGCCTGTTCGCCGCCGGCGACCTGGTGGATCGCGGCCCCTTTTCACCGCAGGTGCTGGACTGGCTGGCCAAGCCCTGGTTCGCCTCGGTGCGCGGCAATCACGAGCAACTGGTGATCGACGTGGTGCTGGCCGGCGATGACCGCGACCTGCACTTCCGCAATGGCGGCACCTGGCTGTACAAGCTCACCCCGGTCACCCGCGAGCGCATCGCCCGGCGCCTTCAGCAGCTGCCGCTGGTGATCGAGGTCGAGCTGGGCGAGGGCCGTCGCGTCGGCATCGTGCACGCCGAGGCGCCGGTCTCGCCGGCGTTCCCCGATTGGGACAGCGGTGTCGCCGCGCTGGCCGGCGAACTGGGCGAAACCGCCCGGCGCACTGCCGTTGGCCTGGCCATGTGGGCGCGCACGCGGATCGAGAAGGAAGACGCCACGCTCATTGCCGGACTGGAGCGCCTGTACGTCGGCCATACCGCCCAGAGCGCCGTGCGCCCGCTGGGCAATACCCACTACGTCGACACCGGCAGCGGCTACGCCGATGGTTGCCTGAGCCTCGTCGACATGCACAGCGGCGCGGTGGAAACGGCGGCCGTACGCTGATCGGCCGCCGGGGCGATCACTCGCCGCGGATGTACTGTTCCAGTTGCTGGATCAGTTCGGCCTGCTCGGCGATGGCCGCCTTCACCAGGTCGCCGATGGACAGCAGGCCGAGCAGCTCGCCGTTCTCCACCACCGGCAGGTGACGCAGGTGGCGCTCGGTCATGATGCCCATGCACTTGTCGACGCTCAGGTGGGTGTCCACGGTGATCACCGGGGCGGTCATCACCGAGCTGATCGGCGTGCTCTCCGAGTTGCGCCCCTTGAGCGCCAGGCGCCGGGCGTAATCGCGCTCACTGAAGAAGCCGACCAGACGGTTGGCTTCCACCACCGGCAGGCCGCCGAGGTTCTTCTCGGCCATCAGGCGCAACGCATCGATCACCAGCGCATCCGGGGCGATGGTGTAAACCTGCTGGTCCGCCTTGGCGTTCAACAGCTGAGCCACAGTCTTCATTGCTACCCCCTGTTCGTCGTTCACGGCCCGATGTCCGTGGTCCATAGAGAATCGTGGACGAATCGCGATCCGGCAAGGCCGCAAAGCGGCGTCCGCCGTCACGCCAGCGTCATCTTCTTGTGGCGCGACTTATACTGTGAATCCCATCCCCGAATCCCCCCACGAAAGACCGGCCATGACTGACGAAGACCTCGACCTCCACGAGCCCGAACACGACCACCTGCTGGACCTCGACGACGACCTCGACGGCCTGCTGGAGGAGGACGCGGCGTTCTTCGAGGACGCGCCGGGCGATCATGACGAAGAGGACGGGGACGCGGAGGAGTACCAGCCCGGCCTCGACGACGACGAGGATTGGTAGGGCTGAGCTTCGAACGATATCCGCGTGTCATGATGGGCTGGCAGAATGCCGGCCAGACAATAAAGAGAAAGCACCATGCGCAACGTCACGCTCGCCCTGGCGGTTTCCCTGCTCTGTGGATGTTCCTCGGACGTCCGCCGGGATGACCGCACCGCGCCCATCTCCCTGTACCGCGACACCCGCCATGTGCTGGTGGTGAACTTCCAGCCCGATCCCACGGTGGCGGCCAACCCGCGCTGGGGCGCACTGAAGGCCAGCTGGCGCGAGGCGCTGCGCAGCGAGGCAGGGTCGGCGGACTACCAGCTCAGCGAACAGGACGGCGAGCCGCGTGCCACCGATACCCTGTCCACCCTCGTGGTGATCGAGGTCGGCGCCGGCCACAGCGCCAACAACCGCTCCGGCAACGACGGCGACCAGTGGATCAGCTCCACCGTGCGCTACCACGACGGCCTGACCGGCCAGCTGCTCGCCTCGCGTCGCTATGAAAGCGAGGCCGACGGCGACCTGTTCACCTCCATGGGCTCGTCCGAGGTCAGTGCCGTCTCGGAGCAGATCGTCGAGGAAATCACCGGTGCCCTGCTGGTGGCCCGCCCGTCCCGCAGCCTGCCGGCGCCCAGGCCCACCGGCACCCCGGTGCAGCCGCCCGAAGCCGTTCCGCAGCCCGTGTCGCCGACGGCAGCGGAAACCGTCGCCCGCGTCTCCCGCCCGCTGACCCAGGAGCAGCAGCTCATGGAGCTGCAGCGGCGTAACCTGCCGTACGAGGAGTACCGCGACGAGTACCGGCGGATCATGGGGCGCTGAGCGCGCCGTCCCGCCGGCAACGGCTAGAACCAGCCGCCGCCCGACAGCTCCTGCTGGCAGCTCTTGTACTGCGCGCCATACAGCGAGGCGCGGGCCTGGACCTTCTGCGACACCGTCTTCAGCCACGGCTTGGCCTCGTAGCTGCGCTGGCGGTAGCCGCCCCAGCCCTCGTGGTAGTTCAGGTACTGGCCGTAGGCGTCCCACTTGGACACGCGGTTGAGGTTGTAGGTCTTGTTCATGTACCAGCCCATGAAGTCCAGCGCGTCGGCGAAGTCGTCGCGGTCGGCGCCCCAGCCTCCGGCCTCCTTCTTGTAGTCCGCCCAGGTCTCGTCCTTGGCCTGGGCATAGCCGTAGGCGGAGCTGACCCGGCCCCAGGGGATGAAGCCGAGGAAGTAGTAACGCGGCGGTAGCGCGTCGTGCTTGAACGAGGATTCCTGGTACATCATCGCCATCGGCACCTGGATGGTCCCGCCCCAGCGCTTCTGCATCTTCAACGCCGCCTCGTGCCATTTCGGCTTCTCGCGAAAGATCTCGCAGAGGTTCTCGGGGTTCGCCGGCGGTTTGGTAGCGCACCCGGCAAGGGCCAGGAGCAGGGCTGGCAGCAGGAGCCGAAGCATGGGCGGGTGGTCCTTTTCTCGCGCGATGGGCGAGAGGCTTATACAGGCTCTGATGGCGAAGCGAAATCGTCGGCTGTCGAGGGCGCGCCTCATCCTGCGGTCTGCAGGCGGTAGCGGCTGCTCGCAGAAATGCAAAAGCCCGCTCAAGGCGGGCTTTTCAGGCGGTTTCGCAGACTGCCGCACGGCAGCTCGAAACGCAGCAGATGGCGCACCAGGCGGGATTCGAACCCACGACCCCTGCCTTCGGAGGGCAGTACTCTATCCAGCTGAGCTACTGGTGCGTAATGCCGCGGCTGGCGCGGCAGGCGGCAATCATACGCATCTCGCGCGCGGGCGTCCAATGCAGGTACGTTCGTTCATGATATCGAACGAAAACAGCCGCCCGTCGGTAGAAGTCCTCCGAAAACCCGCTGCAACCTGATACCTTCGTTGGTTTTGTCGAACGAGCTATTGCCCTTTGCAGTCGAGGGCCCTAGGATTCGTTTGAGATTTCAAACGCCTCCCCATCACAACAACAGGAGACCGGAGAATTGGCATCACACCAGCCGGCCATCAGCCTGCGGGATGACAGTCTTCCGTTGCACCCACCGCATGTCCCTTGTGACAGGTCTCCGTGCGGCTTCCGTCGATCAGCGTACCGGAAGGTTGTAGGGCAGTCGTACTCCTGGGCCGAGCCCGGGAACCTGTGCGTGAGCGAGTTCAACCAGACCGGGCAATGACCCCGGTCTGCGTTTTTTCGTGTCCGCATGCCGAGCGAACTAAGAGCCGTTCGCCTGGCGTCGCCTCCCAGCCGAGGCGCCATTCGTCCCGCACGCCGATACTGACCGGCCGGGCCGAATGAACGGCAGAGACCGCGGTCTCTCCCATCCAGACAACAAGGCAGGCGGGGACTCGAGGTAGACCCGCCGTCCACAGGCTTTCCTCGAAAGGAGACAGGTCATGCAACTCAATGATGCCAAGCTGTTCCGCCAACAGGCTTACATTGACGGTTCCTGGGTCGATGCCGACAGCGGCAAGACCATCAACGTGAACAACCCGGCTACCAACGAGATCATCGGCACCGTGCCGAAGATGGGTGCCGACGAGACCCGTCGCGCCATCGAAGCTGCCGACAAGGCCCTGCCGGCCTGGCGTGCGCTGACCGCCAAGGAGCGCGCCAACAAGCTGCGCAAGTGGTTCGACCTGATGATCGCCAACCAGGACGACCTGGCGCGCCTGATGACCATCGAGCAGGGCAAGCCGCTGGCCGAAGCCAAGGGCGAGATCGCCTACGCCGCGTCCTTCCTCGAGTGGTTCGGCGAAGAAGCCAAGCGCATCTACGGCGACACCATTCCGGGCCACCAGCCCGACAAGCGCATCATCGTGATCAAGCAGCCGATCGGCGTCACCGCGGCCATCACCCCGTGGAACTTCCCGTCCGCGATGATCACCCGTAAAGCCGGCCCGGCCCTGGCCGCTGGCTGCACCATGGTGCTCAAGCCCGCTTCGCAGACCCCGTACTCCGCACTGGCCCTGGCCGAGCTGGCCGAGCGCGCCGGCATTCCCAAGGGCGTGTTCAGCGTCGTCACCGGCAGCGCCGGCGAAGTCGGCGGTGAGCTGACCAGCAACCCGATCGTGCGCAAGCTGACCTTCACCGGCTCCACCGAGATCGGTCGCCAGCTGATGGCCGAATGCGCCAAGGACATCAAGAAAGTGTCCCTGGAACTGGGCGGCAACGCTCCGTTCATCGTGTTCGACGATGCCGACCTGGACGCCGCCGTCGAAGGCGCGCTGATTTCCAAGTACCGCAACAACGGCCAGACCTGCGTCTGCGCCAACCGCCTGTACGTGCAGGACGGCGTGTACGACGCCTTCGTCGAGAAGCTCAAGGCCGCCGTGGCCAAGCTGAACATCGGCAACGGCCTGGAGCAGGGCGTCACCACCGGCCCGCTGATCGATTCCAAGGCTGTGGCCAAGGTCGAAGAGCACATCGCCGACGCCGTTTCCAAGGGCGCCAAGGTCCTCACCGGCGGCAAGCCGCACGCCCTGGGTGGCACCTTCTTCGAGCCGACCATTCTGGTCGACGTGCCGAAGTCCGCCCTGGTGTCCAAGGACGAGACCTTCGGCCCGCTGGCGCCGGTGTTCCGCTTCAAGGACGAGGCCGAAGTCATCGCCATGTCCAACGACACCGAGTTCGGCCTGGCCTCCTACTTCTACGCCCGCGACCTGGCACGCGTATTCCGCGTCGCCGAGCAGCTGGAATACGGCATGGTGGGCATCAACACCGGCCTGATCTCCAACGAAGTCGCGCCGTTCGGCGGCATCAAGGCCTCGGGCCTGGGCCGTGAAGGTTCGAAGTACGGCATCGAGGACTACCTCGAAGTCAAATACCTCTGCCTCGGCGGTATCTGATCCGTTTTTTCCGTGGGCGCCAAGGTGGCAGGCAAGAGCTGACAGCCACCTTCGCGCCGGCGTTTTCCGGTGGTAGCACCGGACAACCCGTCCGGCGGGCCGCAAGTGCCGCGACAGTCGATCATCGTATGCTGTCGTGTGTGGCTTCTCCCCGCTTTCATCCTTTGATCCGGTCGCCCGATGAGCGGCCACTGAGGAAGCTATGAGCAAAACCAACGAATCCCTGCTGCAACGTCGTCAGGCCGCCGTACCGCGCGGTGTAGGCCAGATCCACCCGGTGGTCGCCGAGCGCGCCGAGAACTCCACCGTGTGGGACGTCGAAGGTCGTGAGTACATCGACTTCGCCGGCGGCATTGCCGTACTGAACACCGGCCACCTGCACCCGAAGGTGATCGCCGCCGTTCAGGAGCAACTGACCAAGCTGTCCCACACCTGCTTCCAGGTCCTGGCGTACGAGCCCTACATCGAGCTGGCCGAAGAGATCGCCAAGCGCGTTCCGGGCAACTTCCCGAAGAAGACCCTGCTGGTCACCTCCGGCTCCGAAGCAGTTGAAAACGCCGTCAAGATCGCCCGTGCCGCCACTGGCCGCGCTGGCGTGATCGCCTTCACCGGCGCCTACCACGGCCGTACCATGATGACCCTGGGCCTGACCGGCAAGGTCGTTCCGTACTCCGCCGGCATGGGCCTGATGCCGGGCGGCATCTTCCGCGCCCTGGCTCCGTGCGAGCTGCACGGCGTGAGCGAAGACGATTCCATCGCCAGCATCGAGCGCATCTTCAAGAACGACGCTCAGCCGCGCGACATCGCCGCGATCATCATCGAGCCGGTGCAGGGCGAGGGTGGCTTCTACGTCAACTCCAAGTCCTTCATGCAGCGCCTGCGCGCCCTGTGCGACGAGCACGGCATCCTGCTGATCGCCGACGAAGTGCAGACCGGCGCTGGCCGTACCGGCACCTTCTTCGCTACCGAGCAACTGGGCATCGTTCCGGACCTGACCACCTTCGCCAAGTCCGTTGGCGGCGGCTTCCCGATCTCCGGCGTGGCTGGCAAGGCCGAGATCATGGACGCCATCGCTCCGGGCGGCCTGGGCGGCACCTACGCCGGTAGCCCGATCGCCTGCGCCGCGGCCCTGGCCGTGCTGAAGGTGTTCGACGAAGAGAAGCTGCTGGAGCGTTCGCAAGCCGTTGGCGAGCGCCTGAAGGCTGGCCTGCGCGACATCCAGGCCAAGCACAAGGTGATCGGTGACGTTCGTGGCCTGGGTTCGATGATCGCCATCGAGCTGTTCGAAGGCGGCGATCACCACAAGCCGGCCGCTGAACTGGTCAGCAAGATCGTGGTTCGTGCCCGTGAGAAAGGTCTGATCCTGCTCTCCTGTGGTACCTACTACAACGTGATCCGCTTCCTGATGCCGGTCACCATTCCGGACGCACAGCTGGAAAAAGGCCTGGCCATCCTGGCCGAGTGCTTCGACGAACTGGCCTGAGCCTCACCGCTCTAACGGTTCAAGAGAAAGGTCCGCGCAAGCGGGCCTTTTTTTATGGTTTTTGTGAGCAATGCCCGAAGGATTTGATGGCGCCTAGGGAAAGCCTGCAGGCTTTGGACTACGCTGCGCTGTATCCGAAGGCCGTTGGCCGGAGGCATCCGAAGGACCGGGCACTCGGCAGGGAAGGCTCTGGATCGGCTGTTTCCGCCCGCGACGGCAGTTGTCCCGAGCGAGGTGTGAGCCATGAGCGAATCTCCTGGCGTGCTGGTGGCTGCCGGCGACCCCTGGAGTCGCGAGCTGCTTGGCCAGTTGGTGCTGAGCGTACGTTGCGACGCCACCGTCGAATTCTGCGAAGACGGCGACGCCGCCATCGACGCCTGCCGCCGACGCCCCTTCGCCCTGATCCTGGCCGAACGCGAACTGCCGGGCAGCGATGGCCTGGAGCTGCTGCGCCAGGTGCGTCTGGGCCGTCGCGGGCCGCTCGCCCAGCCCTTCATCCTGATCAGCGCCAAGGCCGACACCGCCAGCGTGCGCGCCGCCTTGCCGCTGGCGCCCACGGCTTACCTGGTCAAACCCTTCAACGCGGAAAGCCTGCGCGAACGCCTGCGCGCGCTGCTGCTGGCGCCGGGGGAAAGCGTCGTCTGCGAGCTGCCGCCCCTGGAGGACAGCCTGTCGCTGCAGCGCTTCCTGCAGACCGAGCGCGACGCCACCGAGGGCGCGCCGCTGATGGGCGAGGTGGGCGCGGCGGTGAACCGCTGCATGGAAGCCTGTGATATCAACCTGGAAATGCTCGAGCAGCAGTTCGGCCACGATCCGCAGATCACCGCGTGCCTGATCTCCGCCGCCAACAGCGCCGCGCGGCACGTCGGCATGCCCTGCCAGACGCTGATGCAGGCCTTGTCGCGCCTGGGCGTGGCGCAGGCGCTGAACCTGATGCTGGCGGTGGCGCTGCAGCGCGCCGCGACCCTCGACGATCCGCTGCTCACGGCGCGTGCCGAGCGCTTCTGGGAGCTGTCCCGGCATACCGCCGATGCAGCCTTTGCCCTGGCCGAGTCGCTGGGCGCCGATGCCGACCGCTGCTTCACCGCCGGCCTGCTGCATTGCCTGGGTGACCTCGCGCTGCTGCGCAGCCTGCAGGACTGGCACAGCGCGGGCGGCGAGCTGAGCGAAGCCGAGGCGGAAAAAGCCCTGATAGAGCACGGCGCGAGCTTCGGTTCCGCCCTGCGCACCCGCTGGCGCCTGCCGCTGGAACTGCGCAACCTGATCGCCGCCGCCTACGCCATCGACCGTGGCGTGTTCAGCCGCGAGGCGCTGATCGTCAACCTGGCCGCCAGCGCGGCGCGGCTGCCGGAAGAGGAGCTGCCCGGGCTCAAGGATCACAAGGCGGCGCGCATGCTGCAGCTGACGCCGGCGCAGTTGGGCTACCTCGGGCGCAGTTGAGTCTTCAGGGGGTGTAGTAGTACTTCTTCGCCCAGGCGTAGGGGCGCTGCCTGTCGGCGCACCAGTCCGCGAAGCTGCCTTCGGGACGCGCCGAGTAGGCCTGCCAGTCATCCATCAGGGCTTGGAGTTGCGCAGCTTCGTCGGTCGGGCGCTCGAACGGACGGGCGTCCGGCGCTTCGGCGATCAGTGTCGCCACCCGTTCCAGCGCGTCGCGCGCCTCGGCCGGCTCGCCGATGAAGAAGCCTTCATCCAGATGGTGCGTCGCATACTCCACGGCGCCCAGGGCGAAATCGATCAGTCGGTGGCGAACGGCGACATCCCCCGGGCTGACCGCCAGCGCCCGTCGCAGGAGATCGCCATCGCTCTGCAACAGGCCCAGCCAGCGCAAGGGGGCATGCGCTGTCGGTTCGTCGTCGATCCAGGCCTGCAGCGTCGGGAACAGGAAGCGTGCCAGCAGCGGCTGGGCGAGGAACTGGTGGGCGTCGCGGGTCCGGCTGTGCAGCTCGACGATCTGCAGCGCCTGTTCGCGTGCCGACAGGGTGTCGGGCGCCGGAGCGTTGCGCAGGAAGTGATCCAGGGCGGTGAAGGCTTCCCGGCGCAGCCCTCGACTGCGGGCGCGGGCGTATTCCCCCAGCGCCTGCAGGCCGGGCTGGCTCGCCAATGCGTCAGCGAGCCGTTCCAGTCCCTCGAAGTTGTCCTGGTTCCAGTAGTGCATGGCGCGATGCGCTTAGCGCGCGGCCAGCAGTTCCTTGCCGCGCACCACGGCGGCGCGGACCTGGTTCGGCGCGGTGCCGCCGATGTGGTCGCGGGCGTTCACCGAGCCTTCCAGGGTCAGCACGGCGAACACGTCGTCGTCGATCTGGTCGCTGAACTGGCGCAGCTCGTCCAGGCTCATCTCGGCCAGATCCTTGCCGCTGTCCACGCCGTACTTCACGGCGTGGCCGACGATTTCGTGGCAATCGCGGAACGGCAGGCCACGGCGCACCAGGTAATCGGCCAAGTCCGTGGCGGTGGAAAAGCCGCGGCGGGCCGCCTCGCGCATGATCTCGCGCTTGGGCTTGATCGCCGGCACCATGTCGGCGAAGGCGCGCAGGCTGTCGCGCAGGGTATCGGCGGCGTCGAACAGCGGTTCCTTGTCTTCCTGGTTGTCCTTGTTGTACGCCAGGGGCTGGCCCTTCATCAGGGTCAGCAGGCCGGCGAGGTGGCCGAACACGCGGCCGGACTTGCCACGGACCAGCTCGGGGACGTCCGGGTTCTTCTTCTGCGGCATGATCGAGGAGCCGGTGCAGAAGCGGTCGGGCAGGTCGATGAACTGGAACTGCGCGCTGGTCCACAGCACCAGCTCTTCGGAGAAGCGCGACAGGTGCATCATCGCCACGGAGGCGGCGGCGCAGAATTCGATGGCGAAGTCACGGTCGGAGACGCCGTCCAGCGAGTTGCCGGAGATCGCTTCGAATCCCAGCAGTTCGCAGGTGATGGTCCGGTCGATCGGGTAGGTGGTGCCGGCCAGCGCGGCGCTGCCCAGGGGCATGCGGTTGGCGCGCTTGCGGCAGTCGACCAGGCGCTCGTAGTCGCGGCTGAGCATTTCGAACCAGGCCAGCAGGTGGTGGCCGAAGGTCACCGGCTGCGCGGTCTGCAGGTGGGTGAAGCCGGGCATGATGGTGTCCGCTTCGGCTTCCGCCAGGCCCAGCAGGCCCTGCTGCAGGCGGGTGATCTCGGCAAGGATCAGGTCGATCTCGTCGCGCAGCCACAGGCGGATGTCGGTGGCCACCTGGTCGTTGCGCGAACGGCCGGTGTGCAGTTTCTTGCCGGTGACGCCGATGCGGTCGGTCAGGCGTGCCTCGATGTTCATGTGCACGTCTTCCAGGTCGACGCGCCAGTCGAAGGTACCCGCCTCGATCTCGCTCTGGATCTGCGCAAGGCCGGCGATGATGGTGTCGCGCTCGGCGTCGCTGAGCACGCCGACCTTGGCCAGCATGGTGGCGTGGGCGATGGAGCCCATGATGTCGTGGCGGTAGAGTCGCTTGTCGAAGTCGACGGAGGCGGTGAAGCGGGCGACAAAGGCATCGACGGGCTCGCTGAAACGGCCGCCCCAGGACTGGTTGGTCTTCTCTACGCTCATGGATCTCTCTTCCGGAAACGGGCAGGCGCGGCGCGCGGCCTGCATGAAGGGCAAAGTGCGACGATAATAGCAGGCTGAAGCACAAAACCGGCGGCGCTTTGGCGGGTCGCGGCGGGTGGGCGGCGGGGCGATTGCCGCGGCAGACCGAGCCGATCCTTGCGCTGGCCGACAATTCCAGCGTTTTGCCATCACGCGGCGCTTGCCGCCGTGCAGGCGCTTGCGGAAACTGCGTCGATGCCCAGACTGACGAAGACCGGCGACCAGCCGGCGCCCAACGAAGACTTCTTCATCCCCGAACTCTGCCAGCCCGAAGCGCTGTTCAGCCTGGTGCTGCTCGCCGAGCTGCTGGTGCTCGTGCTGGTGCTCGCCGAGCCGATGACGCCCAGCTTCAACTGGGTGCGCCTGGCGCTGTCCTCGCTGTTCGTGCAGTGGATCGTGCTGCTCTCGGCCGGCCTGCTGTGCCAGTTGCGCCCGTTCATGGCGCGCTGGCGCGCCTGGGTTTCCGGGGTGGTCAGCTGCGCGCTGGTCATCCTGCTGACCCTGGCCTGCACCTGGGTGGCGGATTATTTCTCCCTCGGCGGGCCGATGTCGCGCACCGGCGAGGTCAACCTGTACCTGCGGCATGCGTTGATTGCGCTCATCATGTCCACCCTGTTGCTACGCTACTTTTATCTCCAGAGCCAATGGCGACGGCAGCAACAGGCTGAATTGCGGGCGCGGATCGAGTCGCTGCAGGCGCGCATCCGCCCGCATTTTTTGTTCAACAGCCTCAACAGCATCGCCAGCCTGATCGAGATCGATCCGGGCAAGGCCGAGCTGGCGGTGCTGAATCTTTCGGATCTTTTTCGCGCCAGCCTGGCCAAACCTGGAACATTAATTTCCTGGGGAGAGGAACTTGAGCTGGCCAGACGCTATCTTTCCATTGAACAGTTCCGTCTTGGCGACCGTTTGCAGATGGATTGGCAGGTGAGCGGCGTTCCCGATGGCGTGCCGATTCCCCAGCTGACCCTTCAGCCGTTGCTGGAGAACTCATTGATTTATGGCATCCAGCCGCGCATCGAAGGCGGTCTGGTGAAAGTTGAGGCGGACTACCGTGACGGTGTGTTCCAGCTCTGCGTGAGCAACCCGTACGACGAATCGACCGAGACCCTGCCCACGAAGGGGACCAAGCAGGCCCTGCAAAATATTGCAGCGCGACTTGCGGCACTTTTCGGGCCAAAAGCTAGTCTCAGCGTCGAGCGCCGTGACGGACGGCACTTCACCTGTCTACGCTATCCATGTGCGCGTCTCATGCAGGAAGCCTGAGCTTATGAATGTCCTGATCGTCGATGACGAACCCCTGGCGCGAGAGCGCCTGGCCCGGCTGGTGGGGCAACTGGACGGCTATCGCGTCCTCGAGCCTTCTGCCAGCAACGGCGAAGAAGCGCTGACGCTGATCGACAGCCTGAAGCCGGATATCGTCCTGCTGGATATCCGCATGCCCGGCCTGGACGGGCTTCAGGTGGCCGCCAAGCTGTGCGAGCGCGAAGCCCCGCCGGCGGTGATCTTCTGCACCGCCCATGACGAATTCGCCCTGGAGGCGTTCCAGGTCAGCGCGGTCGGCTATCTGGTCAAGCCGGTGCGCAGCGAAGACCTGGCCGATGCGCTGAAGAAAGCCTCGCGGCCCAACCGCGTGCAGCTGGCGGCGCTGACCAAGCCCCCGGCCGCGGGCGGCCCCGGCCCGCGCAGCCACATCAGCGCGCGGACCCGCAAAGGTATCGAGCTGATTCCGCTGGAAGACGTGATCTTCTTCATCGCCGACCACAAGTACGTGACGCTGCGCCACGCCGGCGGCGAAGTGCTGCTGGACGAGCCGCTGAAGGCGCTGGAAGACGAGTTCGGTGAGCGCTTCGTGCGCATCCACCGCAACGCGCTGGTCTCCCGCGAACGCATCGAGCGCCTGCAGCGAACGCCGCTGGGGCACTTCCAGCTGTACCTGAAAGGACTCAACGGCGATGCGCTGACCGTCAGCCGTCGTCATGTCGCCGGCGTACGGCGACTCATGCATAACCTGTAGCGACACAGTGCCGCAGCAGCTGAAGCCCGGGGGACGGCCCCCGGGCTTTTCGTTTGCGTGAGCTGTTATCATGCGGGCACTTTCTTGCACGCTTTCTTTGCCTGGAAATGCCCATGTCTCGCGAAATCCGTATCGCCACGCGCCAGAGCGCCCTGGCACTCTGGCAGGCCAAATACGTCAAGGCCCGCCTGGAGCAGGCCCATCCCGGCCTGGTCGTGACCCTCCTGCCGATGACCAGCCGCGGCGACAAGCTGCTGGACGCGCCGCTGGCGAAAATCGGCGGCAAGGGCCTGTTCGTCAAGGAACTGGAAACCGCCCTGCTGGACAACGAAGCGGACATCGCCGTGCACTCCATGAAGGACGTGCCGATGGATTTCCCCGAAGGCCTGGGCCTGTACTGCATCTGCGAGCGTGAGGACCCGCGGGACGCCTTCGTCTCCAATGCCTACGCGAGCCTCGACGACCTGCCCGCCGGCAGCGTGGTGGGCACGTCCAGCCTGCGCCGCCAGGCCCAGTTGCTGGCCAGCCGCCCGGACCTGCAGATCCGCTTCCTGCGCGGCAACGTCAATACCCGCCTGGCCAAGCTCGATGCCGGCGAGTACGACGCCATCATCCTTGCCGCCGCCGGGCTGATCCGCCTCGGCTTCGAAGACCGCATCCGCTCCTCCATCAGCGTCGAAGCCAGCTTGCCGGCTGGCGGCCAGGGCGCGGTGGGTATCGAGTGCCGTACTGCCGACACGGAAATCCACGCGCTGTTGCAACCTCTGCATCACCGCGAGACCGCCCTGCGCGTCACCGCCGAGCGCGCGCTGAACAAGCGCCTCAATGGTGGCTGCCAGGTGCCCATCGCCTGCTACGCCCTCCTCGAAGGCGACCAGCTGTGGCTGCGCGGCCTGGTCGGCCAGCCCGACGGCACCCAGCTGCTGCGCGCCGAAGCCCGCGCGCCCTTCGCCGACGCCGAAGGCCTGGGCGTGAAGGTCGCCGAAGACCTGCTGGAGCAGGGCGCCCAGGAAATTCTCGCCGCGGTCTACGGTGAGGCCGGCCACCCGTGAGCCGCTGGCGGCTGCTGCTGACCCGGCCCGAAGAGGACTGCGCGGCGCTCGCCGCCACCCTCGCCGAGCACGGCATCCATGGCGATTGCCTACCCTTGCTGGCGATCACGCCCTGCGAAGAGACGCCGGCCGAACGCAGCCTGATTCTTGACCTGGACCGCTACTGCGCGGTTATCGTGGTCAGCAAGCCCGCGGCGCGCCTGGGGCTGGAGCGGCTTGACCGCTACTGGCCGCAACCGCCGCTGACCCAGCGCTGGTTCACCGTCGGTGCCGCCACGGCGGCTATCCTCGACAGCTACGGCCTGGATGTGGTGTGCCCGCAGGACGGCGACGACAGCGAAGCCCTGCTGGCCCTGCCGGCATTCGAACAGGCCCTGCAGGTGCATGATCCCAAGGTACTGATCATGCGCGGCGAGAGTGGCCGAGAATTCCTCGCCGAGCGCCTGCGCGGCCAAGGCGTGGCGGTGGACTATCTGGAACTCTACCGGCGCGAGATGCCGGCTTATCCCCCGGGGGAACTGCTGCGGCGAATCCAGGGGGAGCGTTTGAACGCCATCGCGGTCAGTAGTGGGCAGGGGCTCGAGCATCTGCGGCAACTGGCGGCGGAGGATTGGCCGCACGTCAGCGCCATGCCGCTGTTCGTGCCCAGCCCGCGGGTGGCTGAGCAGGCGCGGGAGATGGGAGCGCTGCACGTAATCGATTGCCGGGGCGCAAGCCCGGCGGCATTAATGGAAGCGTTGAGAAGCGCCGACTAGAACAATTTTCGAGCGAAGGATGGATCTGTGAGCGAAGCCGTCACTCCCCAAGAGACTTCATCAACATCGTCCAGCCCGGCCGCCGCGTCGGCCCCGCGCAAGGGCGGCACGGGCATCGCCCTGCTGGCCCTGCTGGTTAGCGCTGCCGGCCTCGCCGCCGGTGGCTGGGGGCTCTGGCAGGTCCAGCAGCTCAAGAGCGCCGAGCAGCAGCGCGCTGCACAGCTCGAAGACGCCCGCGCCCAGGCGCAAGGCGTACAGAGCGCCAACGCGGAGTTGAACAAGCGACTGGACACCCTGCCCAACGCCGAGGAACTCGAAGCCCGCCGCCGTCTGGTGGTGGAGCTGCAGGGCGACCAGCAGCAGTTGGCCAAGCAGCTCAAGCAGGTGCTGGGCCAGGGCCGCCAGCAGTGGCGCCTTGCCGAGTCCGAGCATCTGCTGCGTCTGGCCGCGCTGCGGCTCTCCGCGCTACAGGATATCGACAGCGCCACCGATCTGGTGCAGGGCGCCGACGACATCCTGCGGGTGAACAACGACCCGGGTGCCTTCGCCGCGCGCGCGCAGTTGGCCAAGAGCCTCGAAGCGCTGCGCGCGCTGCCGCGTCCGGACCGCACCGGGCTATTCCTGCAACTGGGCGCGCTGCGCGACCAGGCCGCGCAGCTGCAACCGCTGAACCCTGCCTTCAAGCCTTCCGAAACCGGCACCGGGCCGAACACCGCCTGGAGCGACGGCAATGACCGCTGGAGCGAATGGTGGGATCGCCTCTCGCAGTACGTGCGCATCGATTTCAATGCCGGGCAGGACATCCGCCCGCTGCTCTCCGGCCAGCAGCTGGACCGCGTCCGCCTCGCCCTGAGCCTTGCCCTGGAGCAGGCGCAATGGGCGGCGCTCAACGGCAAGCAGGACGTCTACGTGCAGGCGCTCAAGCAGGCCAAGCAGATCGTCGCCGACTTCTTCAATGCCGACCTCGCCGACAGCCGCGCACTGGTCGCGCGCCTGGATGAGCTCAGCGGGCAACCCGTCAACGTACAGACCCCGGACCTCAGCCCGGCCCTGAGTTCGCTGCAGGCCTACCTGTCGCGCCGCGAAAACGCGGTGCAGCAGCAGGAGGCGGTGGCGCCGGACGCGGGGACCCAGCCATGAGCCGTGTCTACGTCCTGATCCTCGCCGTGGTCCTGGCGGCCACCCTGGTCGGGCTGGCCATCGCCGAACAGTCCGGCTACGTGCTGATCGCCTACAAGAGTTTCCGCTACGAATCCAGCCTGTGGACCTTCCTCGCCCTGTTGGTGCTGCTCTGGGTGATCTACCTCGTGGTGCGCCTGGTGCTGCGCCTGCTGGGCGTTTCCGGGCGCGTGGTGAATCCCTGGTCGCGCTTCAACCGTCGCCGCCGCTCGCAATTGGCCGAGGAACATGGCCAGCGCGACCTCGCCGAAGGTCACTGGGCGCAGGCATTGCGTCACCTGCGTCGCGCTGCCGAGCTGAGCGATCAGCCGCTGCCGCATTACCTGGGCGCCGCCCGCGCGGCCAACGAGCTGGGCAAGACCGAGGAGTGCGATGAGCTGCTGGACCGCGCACAGGCACGCGAACCCGGCGCCGAACTGGCCGTGGGCCTGACCCGCGCGCAGTTGCTGATCAACCGTGGCGACTTCACCCGCGCCCGCGTGGTGCTGGACAAGCTGCATCAGGACCATCCGCGTCACCCGACGGTGCTGCGCCTGCTCCAGCAGCTCTACGTCAGCCTTCACGAATGGCAGGCGCTGTGCGTGCTGCTGCCCGAGCTGCGCAAGGAGCGCGTGCTGCAGAACGCCGAGCTGGCGGACCTGGAGCGCCGCACCTGGATGGCGGCGCTCGGTGACGCCGGCGAGCAGGGCATCGGCCAGGGCGAAAGCAGCCTGCAGCCGCTGACTCAGCGCTGGCAGAACGTGCCGTCCAACCTTCGTGCTCAGCCGCCGCTGGTGGCCGCCTACGCCGAGCAGCTGTTGCGCCTGGGTGCGCCGGAAGAGGCGGAGGAGGTGCTGCGCAAGGCCCTCAAGGAAGGCTACGACAGCCGCCTGGTGCACCTGTATGGCCGCGCTCGTGGCCGCGACGCCGCTCAGCAGCTGAAGACCGCCGAAGGCTGGCTGAAGCAGCAGGGCGACGATCCCGAACTGCTGCTGACCCTCGGTCGCCTGTGCCTGCAGAACAAGCTGTGGGGCAAGGCGCGCGAGTACCTGGAAGCCAGCCTGGCCCGTCAGCGCAGCGCGGAAACCTGCGCCGAACTGGCGCGCCTGCTGGCGCAGCTGGGGGAGGTGGAGCGCAGCAACCAGCTGTTCCAGGAAGGCCTGGGCCTGCTGGCGCCGCCGGCATCGCTGCCGGTGGCCGTGCGCGCCTGATCGCGTAGCGGGATCTGAAAACGGCGCCTTCGGGCGCCGTTTTCGTTGTCAGGGCTTGCCGTAGCGAATGCGGTAGATCGCGCCGTTCTGGTCATCGCTGACCAGCAACGAGCCATCGGGCGCCACCAGCACGTCCGCTGGCCGCCCATTAACGCCGCCGCCCTGGTCCAGCCAGCCTTCGGCGAAGACGCTCTGGCGCTTGAGCGTGCCGTCGTCGTTGAGTTCGACCCGCTTCACCCGGTAGCCGATCTTCTGCGTGCGATTCCACGAGCCGTGCTCGGCGATGAACAGGTTGTTGCGGTACACGGCGGGGAACTGCTCGCCGGTGTAGAAGCGCAGCCCCAGCGCAGCTACGTGCGGGCCGAGCTTGGCCACCGGCGGGGTGAAGGCGGAGCAGGGCGTCTTGCCCTCCTCGGGGTCGGCAATGTCGCCCTGGTGGCAATCGGGATAGCCGAAGTCTTCGCCCACCGTGCTGAGCTTGTTCAGCTCGTCGTTGGGCTTGTCGTCGCCCAGCATGTCGCGGCCGTTGTCGGTGAACCACAGCTGTCCGGTCTGCGGATGCCAGGTGAAACCGACGGTGTTGCGGATGCCGTAGGCGACCACTTCCCGCTCGCTGCCATCGGCATTCATGCGCTGCAGGTTGGCGTAGTGCTCGCGGTCGGGTCGGCAGATGTTGCACGGCGCGCCCACCGGCACGTAGAGCTTGTCGTCGGGGCCGAAGGCGATGAATTTCCAGCCGTGGGCGGTCTCCTTCGGAAACGCTGCAGGCAGTTCCTCGGCCTTGGGCGGCGCGTCGAGGTGCGCTTCGATGTTGCGCAGCACGACGATGCGGCTGATCGAGGAAACGTACAGATCGCCCTTGTGGAAAGTCACGCCCACCGGCATCTGCAAACCGCTGGCGACGGGTCTGACCGCGCCGTCGGGCGTTACCGCGTAGACCTTGTCGGAAGAGCGGCTGCCCACGAACAGCGTGCCGTTGTCGCCCCAGGCCATGGCGCGGGCGCCGGGGACCTGATCGGTGAGAAGGCTGATGTGGAAGCCTTCGGGTAGGCGAATATGGCTGAGATCGGTATCGGCCATTGCCGGCGCTGCCGTCAGGGAAAGCAGCGAGCAAAGTAGGAAATGACGACGCATGGCAGGAATTCCCGGATGAGTGCCATGGCCAGTCTAGACACTCGCCTTGAACTGTTCGCCGTGTTTCCTCTACCGTAGCGGCCTTTCGTGCAACAGCGCTTTTCAGTGGAGCCGCCATGAACCTGGCCAGCCCTCGTTCCCTGTTCTTCCTTGCCTTCCTCGCCTGCGTCGCCATGCTCGGCACTGGCTTCTACCTGCAGTACATGGTCGGACTGGAGCCCTGCCCGCTGTGCATCCTGCAGCGCATCTTCTTCGCCGGCTGCGGCCTGTTCTCCCTGATTGCCGCGCTGCACGGACGTGCGCCGCGCGTGTACTCGCTGCTGATCCTGCTCTGCGCCCTGGGGGGCGCCGGTACCGCCGGCCGCCAGGTCTGGCTGCAGACCCTGCCGCCGGACCAGCTGCCGTCCTGCCTGCCGCCGCTGGAATACATGATGGAAAGCATGCCCTATGCCGACATCATCTGGACCATGTTCCACGGTTCCGCCGACTGCGCAGAGGTCTCCTGGACCCTGCTCGGCCTGAGCATTCCGGAGTGGAGCCTGCTGGCCTTCATCGGCTTTGCCCTGTTCGCCATCGTGCAGTTCTTCCGCCGCCGCGGCTGAGCGTCGCATCTCAAATCGCCATGTCCTGCGCCCAGCGGCGCAGGCCAGAGGCGTCGCGGTCTGTCGATTAAACGCTCGTATGAATTTTCCGTTGCCGGTGTCTTGAAGGCGATAACGGGCGGGCATACTCTGGTTTTCCACTCCGTCGGAAAGCCGCCGCCGAACAAGCTTCACACATCGCGGATGTCGAGGTTCGACAGAATATTGTCCCGGGGCGGACTTTGCCGGGACGGCGAAAAGGGAAGTGAGGACAACATGCTCGAGAGCTGCCGTAATGCCCAGGAACGTTGGGGAGGCGTACACCAGCTGATCGACCGCTGGTTGCGGGATCGACATGAATTGGTCCGGGCATTCGATTCCCTGGACGGTGTCCAGGCGCCGAAGACCAACGCCGAAAACCTGCAGAACTTCTGCCAGCTCCTGCTCGACTACGTGTCGGCGGGACACTTCGAAGTCTACGAACAGCTGATGAACGAGGCGCAAGCCTTCGGCGATACGCGCGGCCTGGAACTGGCCAAGCAGATCTACCCGCGGCTGGAAACCATCACCGCCAATGCGCTGAACTTCAACGACCGCTGCGACAACGGCGACTGCCGCGAAGGCACCTGCCTGACCAGCGAATTGAAGAGCCTGCGTCAGCAACTGCACGAACGCTTCGAGCTGGAAGATTGCCTGATCGAAGTGCTGCACAACTCCCACGAGCAGAAAGCCGTGACGGCCTGAGCGTCGAGTTGCCCGCTAACGGCGCGAGCGCTTCGAGCGATCGCGCCGTTTTCGTTTGTGTGGAGTCCGAGCCATTCATGCCTATCGCGAACGGAGTCCGCTCCTACCTAAGCTTCAATTCCGCGTCGAAGCGGACTCCGGCCGCGATGTTTCGAGCCTCGTACTCGTAACGCAGAACGTTGAAAAACCCACGCCGTTCGGCAGCTTGTACTGACGCTATCGCGGTCTTTTTCGCGCGATGAATCGCCGCTGAAATCCGGCCGTTCCGGTGAGGGCGAAGGCGCAGTGGCGCGAGCATTTCCACTGTGTCGTGATCGCGGTTTTCGCATCCTGCTGGCGCGTGGGGAAGTGGCGCGTCATTGCCTTCATCGGTTGCCTCGCCATCTGTGCGGAAGGCTCTGCGACGGGGCTTTCCAGCCTGTCGGGAAAATATTTTTTTCATCGTCAAACGCGCGCGCCACGGGCCTTTGCGCTTTCGGGCCGATTGCGTCGAGGGAACCAAGTGCGTGCGGCAGCGTCACTGAGGGAGTAAAAAAACGCGCCGTCGCGCACTGTTGAAAACCCCTGAAGCCAATGCCTGCTGCGGCCTGCAGCACAATCGGGACATTGGCGAGAGGCCATCAGCGGGGCTAGTATGGGCGCAACCACGTCCGCCAGGAGGCACGTCATGTCGGCCAACAAGAAACCTGTCACTACCCCTCTGCATCTGCTGCACCAGTTGTCCAACAGTCTGATCGAACACCTCGAAGGTGCCTGCAAGCAGGCGCTCGTCGATTCCGAAAAGCTGCTCGCCAAGCTCGAGAAACAACGCGGCAAGGCACAGGAGAAGCTGCACAAGGCTCGCACCAAGCTGCAGGACGCGACCAAGGCCGGCAAGGCGAAGGCCCAGGCCAAGGCCAAATCCAGCATCGCTGATCTGGATGGTGCGCTGGATGTTCTGAAGGCCCGTCAGACCGAGACCCGTGCCTACATCGCCAACCTCAAGCGCGATGTGCAGGAGAGCCTGAAGCTCGCCCAGGGCGTGACCAAGGTGAAGGAAGCCGCTGGCAAATCCCTCGCTACCCGCAAACCGGCTGCTGCCGCTGCCAAGCCGGTGGCCAAGGCTGCTGCCAAACCGGCCGCGAAGCCCGCTGCCAAACCGGCGGCCAAGCCTGCCGTGAAAGCCGCCGCCAAGCCTGCTGCGAAGCCGGCTGCCAAAGTGGCCGCGGCCAAACCCGTTGCCGCGAAAGCTGCTGCGAAGCCGGCCGCTAAACCCGCTGCCAAACCGGCTGCCAAACCGGCTGCCAAGCCTGCCGCGAAGGCTGCCGCCAAACCCGCCGCGCGCACTGCTGCCGCCAAGCCTGCTGCTGCCAAACCGGCTGCCAAGCCAGCGGCGAAGCCGGCGGCCAAGACTGCTGCCGCCAAACCCGCAGCAGCCAAGCCGGCCGCTAAACCTGCCGCCAAACCGGCAGCCAAGCCCGCCGCGAAAGCCGCCGCGAAGCCTGCAGCCAAACCCGCTGCGAAGCCCGCCGCCGCCAAAGCGCCTGCCAAGCCCGCTGCCAAACCGGCTGCCAAGCCTGCCGCGAAAGCTGCTGCCAAGCCGGCTGCCGCCAAGCCCGCTGCCGCAGCGAAACCGGCTGCTAAACCCGCTGCCAAACCGGCAGTGAAAGCAGCTGCCAAGCCTGCCGCGAAGCCGGCGGCCAAGCCTGCAGCCAAACCGGCTGCTGCCAAGCCCGCTGCTGCCAAGCCTGCAACTGCTGCCAAGCCCGCTGCTCCGGCGACTCCCAGCGCACCGGCTGCCCAGCCGAGCACGCCGGCCGCTACTCCGGTGGCCAGCGCTACTCCGGCACCGGTCGCTCCGGCCAGCAGCACCTCCTCCAGCGCTTCCTAAGGCTCAGGAGTGGCTCGCCGCGGTGCGCAGGGTTTCCCGCGCATCGCGGCGCAAGCCGCCCGCTTCACCTGCCGCGGCGTCCAGCCAGCGCGCCAGGTCCTCTGCTTCACCCCGTGGCCAATCCCGCGCCACTGCTTCCAGTCTTCCCAGCAGCACCTTCTCCGCCTCCAGCTCGAGCTGCTTGATCTGCTCGCGCAGCGGCCCCAGCTCAGCCTCCTCGTTCGCCGCTTCGCGCCAGCGCTGACGCAGCGAGCGCAGTGGCACGATCACCGTTTCCCGCCATACCCGCGCCGTGCTGTCCAGCGCGTCCATGCGCGGTGGGGAAAAGGCCACGCCGGTGCTGCCCAGCCACGCCGAAGCGAGCAGCAGGCAGACATCCGCGCCGCCTTCCTGAAGCGACAGGCAAGCCGCCTCAACCCCAGGGCGGGCGTAGAGTTGCAGCGCATACGACCAGACATCATCAGACATAGAGCACCCACAGCGATTGCCAGGCGAAGCTGATAAACTCCGCCGCCATGATTCGACTACAAAATCTTACGCTACAGCGTGGCCCCCAGCGCTTGCTGGAAGGTGCCGAACTCACCCTGCACGCCGGACAGAAAGTCGGCCTGATCGGCGCCAACGGCGCCGGCAAGTCGAGCCTGTTCGCCCTGCTGCGCGGCCAGCTCGGCCAGGATGCCGGCGACTGCTACCTGCCGGCGGACTGGCGCATCGCGCACATGCGCCAGGAGGTCGATACCCTCGACCGCCTCGCCGTCGACTACGTGCTCGACGGCGACGTGCACCTGCGCTCCATCCAGGCGGACCTCGCCGCGGCTGAACAAGCCCACGACGGCACCGCCCTGGCGCGCCTGCACAGCGAACTGGATAGCGCCGACGGATACACCGCCGATGCCCGCGCGCGCAAGCTGCTGGCCGGCCTGGGCTTCACGCCCGAGCAGATGGATCGCCGCGTCGGCGACTTCTCCGGTGGCTGGCGGATGCGCCTGAACCTGGCGCAGGCGCTGATGTGCCCCTCCGAACTGCTGCTGCTCGACGAACCCACCAACCACCTTGACCTCGACGCCATCCTCTGGCTGGAAGAGTGGCTCAAGGGCTACCCGGGCACGCTGCTGCTGATCTCCCACGACCGCGACTTCCTCGATGCCGTGGTGGACAACATCGCCCACCTCGAACAGCGCAAGCTGACCCTGTACCGAGGCGGCTACTCGGCCTTCGAGCGCACCCGCGCCGAACGCCTCGCCCAGCAGCAACAGGCGTACGAGAAGCAGCAGGCGCAGCGCGCGCACATGGAAAAGTACATCGCCCGCTTCCGCGCCCAGGCCACCAAGGCCCGCCAGGCGCAGAGCCGGATCAAGGCGCTGGAACGCCTGGAAGAACTGGCGCCGGCCCACGTCGATTCGCCGTTCGACTTCGCCTTCCGCGAGTCCGACAAGATTTCCAGCCCGCTGCTGAGTCTCTCCGAGGCCCGCCTCGGCTACGGTGAAAAGACCGTGCTGGAGAAGGTCAAGCTGCAACTGGTACCCGGCGCGCGCATCGGCCTGCTCGGCCCCAACGGCGCCGGCAAGTCGACTCTGATCAAGACCCTCTCCGGTGACCTGTCGCTGCTGTCTGGCGAACTCGCCCGTGGCGAGAACCTCGCCATCGGCTACTTCGCCCAGCACCAGCTCGACTCGCTGGACCCCAAGGCCAGCCCGCTGCTGCACCTGGCGCGCATCGCCCCGGCGGAGCGCGAGCAGACCCTGCGCGACTTCCTTGGCGGCTTCGACTTCCGCGGCGATCGCTGCGACGAGCCGGTGCTGAACTTCTCCGGTGGCGAGAAGGCGCGCCTGGCCCTGGCGCTGATCGCCTGGCAGAAGCCCAACCTGTTGCTGCTCGACGAACCGACCAACCACCTCGACCTGGAAATGCGCCTGGCGCTGACCCTGGCGCTGCAGGAATTCTCCGGCGCCGTGGTCGTGGTGTCCCACGATCGCCACCTGCTCAAGAGCACCACCGACGAATTCTTCCTGGTGGCCGATGGGCGTATCCAGGAGTTCGATGGCGACCTCGACGATTACGCCCGCTGGCTGGTGGATTTCCGCGCGCGGCAGGCGCCGTCGTCGCCCGCCACGCCGGCAGGCGACAAGACCGACAAGCGCGCCCAGCGCCAGGCCGCTGCCGCGCTGCGCCAGCAACTCGCCCCGCACAAGCGCGAGGCGGACAAGCTGGAAAAGGAACTGGGCAAGGTCCACGAGCAGCTCGCCGAACTGGAGCAACGCCTGGGCGACAGCGCGCTCTACGAGGCCTCGCGCAAGGACGAGCTGCGCGACCTGCTGGCCCGCCAGGCGACCCTGAAGGGTCGCGAGAGCGAGCTGGAGGAGTCCTGGCTGATGGCGCTGGAAACCCTCGAGGAGCTGCAGCGCCAGCTTGAGGCCAGCGAGTGATGGATGACGTGAATCTGCTGGTGGCGTGGAGCGAACCGCTGCTGCGCGGCGGGCAGATCATCCTCATCCTGCTGCTGGCGTGGCTGGTGCAACGTGTGGTGACGCGCGCCATCAGCCGCCTCGGCGAGCGTTACCCGATGCCGCCGGAGCTGTTGCTGCCGCTGCGCGGCGGCCTGCGCTGGCTGATCATGGGCTCGGCAGTGATGCTGGTGCTGGAGCGCCTGGGCGTCTCCGCCGATGTGCTCTGGGCCGCGCTCACCGGCTTCGCCGCCGTGGCGGCGGTGGCCTTCTTCGCCATCTGGAGCGTGCTCTCCAACCTGTTCTGCGCGCTGATGATCTTCACCATGGGGCCGTTCCGCCTGGGGGATCGCGTGGAGGTCATCGAGTCCGCCGACAAGCCGGGCGTGAAGGGGCGGGTGATCGCCATCAACCTGCTCTACACCACCCTGGAAGAGGTCAACGAAGACGGCACGCCGGGCGCCCTGCTGCAGGTGCCGAACAACCTGTTCTTCCAGAAGGCCATCCGCCGCTGGCGCGGACCGAATTTCCCCACCACCTGAACGGACGTCCCCCACTATGGAATGGCTCACAAGCCCTGAGATCTGGGTTGCCTTTCTGACCCTGACTGCCCTGGAAATCGTCCTGGGCATCGACAACATCATCTTCATCTCGATCCTGGTCGGCCGCCTGCCCGCTGCCCAGCAACCCAAGGCCCGCTTCTTCGGCCTCGCGCTGGCGATGGGCACGCGCATCCTGCTGCTGCTCTCGATCACCTGGGTGATGCGCCTGACCGCGGACCTGTTCACCGTGTTCGACCACGGCATCTCCGGGCGCGACCTGATCCTGTTCTTCGGCGGCCTGTTCCTGCTGTTCAAGAGCACCATGGAAATCTTCCACAGCCTCGAAGGCGCGGAAGAGGGCGAGCAGCAGGGCGGCAAGTCGCGCGGCTTCATGGGCATCATCATCCAGATCGCGATCATCGACATCGTCTTCTCCCTGGATTCGGTGATCACCGCCGTGGGTCTGGTGCAGCACGTGCCGGTGATGGTCGCGGCCATCGTCATCTCGGTGGGCGTGATGATGCTGTCGGCCGGCACCATCAGCGCCTTCATCGAGAAGCACCCGTCGCTGAAGATGCTCGCGCTGTCCTTCCTCATCGTGGTCGGCACCGTGCTGATCGCCGAGGCCTTCGAGATCCACGTGCCCAAGGGCTACGTGTACTTCGCCATGGCCTTCTCGCTGGCGGTGGAGGCGATCAACATCCGCCTGCGCGGCGCTCTCGCGCGCAAGCGCGGCGAGGAGCCGGTGAAGCTGCGCAAGGACATCCCGAGCTGATCGAGCTGTCGTGAACGCAAAAGCCCGGCCCAGTGCCGGGCTTTTGCTTTGGCTTTTGTAGGAGCGAGCTTGCTCGCGAACAGAGGCTCCCGGCGACACCAGCGCTGGGCAGTTCGCGAGCAAGCTCGCTCCTACAGGTTCATCCGACCTTCGTCGGGCAGGCTGGGCGGCATCGCGCGACTGAGGCACACTGGCCACCCGTAACAAATGATTGCGCCTGCCTGGGCGCCATGAGGTCCGCCATGCTCGCCAGTACCTGGTTCGCCTTCTTCATCGCCTGCTGGGTGATCAGCCTGTCGCCCGGCGCCGGGGCCATTGCCTCGATGTCCTGCGGCCTGCAATACGGTTTCTGGCGCGGCTACTGGAATGCCTTGGGCCTGCAGATCGGCCTGGCGCTGCAGATCGCCATCGTCGCCGCCGGCGTCGGCGCGCTGCTGTCGGCGTCCGCGGTGGCTTTCAGCGCGATCAAATGGTTCGGCGTGGTCTACCTGGTGTACCTCGCCTATCGCCAGTGGACCGCCGCGCCGCAGGTCATGACCGCCAGCGGCGAGCGCCCCATCGGCCGGCCGCTGACCCTGGTGTTGCGCGGCTTCCTGGTCAACGCCAGCAACCCCAAGGCGGTGATCTTCATGCTCGCGGTGCTGCCGCAGTTCGTCGACCCGCACCGGCCGATGGCGATCCAGTACGTGATCATGGGCGCGACCATGATCACCGTGGACCTGATCGTCATGGCCGGCTACACCGGTCTTGCCGCCCGCGTGCTGCGCGCCCTGCGCTCGCAGCGCCAGCAGCGGGTGATGAATCGCACCTTCGCCACCCTCTTCGTGGGGGCTGCCGCGCTGCTCGCCACCGTTCGCCGCGCGCCGGCCTGAGCGGTGTTTCCCGGGGGTCCGGACGTCGCTTTGGACGTCCGGGATGCGACCGGGCAGGACATTGTCCTTGCATCGACGGAAACCTGAGGTGACAATTTAATCTCTTTCATTCTCATTTAACTTTCCGTATGCGCCCCTCCAAACTGTTCATCTGGCTGTTGCCGCTGGTCGGCCTTTTCAGCCTTGGAGCTCAAGCCGACACGGCTGTCGACCCCTCCCAAGCCCTTCACCTGCTCAGCTATCTCGCTGCTGACTACCCGCCCACCGTCACCGACGGCAAGGTCGTGGACGAGAGCGAATACAAGGAGCAACTGGAGTTCGTCGGCAATCTGCAGGCGCTGATCGCCACCCTGCCGGCCGTCCCGGGCCGCGCGGACCTGGAGAAGGACGCCGCTGGCCTCAAGCAGGCCATCGAGCAGCGTCTGCCGGGCAAGCAGGTTGCCCAGCAGGCCCGTCACCTTGAAGCGCGCGTGGTCGACCTGTACCAGGTGGTGCAGACCCCTTCGATCACCCCGGACCCGACCCGCGCCGCCGAGATCTACACCCAGCAGTGCTCGATCTGCCACGGTGATGCCGGCAAGGGCGACGGCCCCGCAGGGATCGGCCTGGATCCGCCGCCGGCCAACCTGACCGACCGGGCGCGCCTGGACCACCTGAGCCTGTACGACCTGCGCAACGTCATCGGCCTGGGCGTGGCGGGCACCGACATGCCGGCCTTCGCCGACCAGCTCGACGAGCGTCAACGCTGGGACCTGGCTGCCTACATCGCCGGCCTCAGCGCGGCCCAGGCCAAGGTCGATCCGGCCCACGCCTACCCGCTGGCGAACCTGGCGACCCAGACCCCGGCGGAAGTCGCCGAGCGCGATGGCGAGGCCGCGGCCGACAGCTTCCGCGCCCTGCGCGCGCATCCGCCGCTGGAGCACCGCGGCCCGGCCCAGCAGATCGACTACACCACTGCGACCCTGGACAAGAGCTTCGCCGTCTACCGCTCCGGCGACCACGATCAGGCCTATGACCTGTCCGTGGCGGCCTATCTGGAAGGCTTCGAGCTGGTGGAAAGCTCGCTGGACAACGTCGACGCCGACCTGCGCAAGGCCACCGAGAAGCAGCTGATGGCCTACCGCCAGGCGCTGCGCGATGGCCTCCCGGAAGCCGACGTGGCGCAACAGCTGGAGCTGGCCAAGGCCAAGCTGGCCGATGCCGCCAAGGCCCTGAGCGGCGATTCGCTGAGCTTCTCCATCAGCTTCGTCTCGGCCCTGCTGATCCTCCTGCGCGAAGGCGTGGAGGCGATCCTGGTGCTGGCCGCGATCCTCGCCTTCCTGCGCAACACCGGGCAGGAGAAGGCCGCGCGCGGCGTGCACATCGGCTGGGGCCTGGCCTTCGTCGCCGGCTTCGCCACCTGGGCGGTCGCCGCCTACGTGATCGACATCGGCGGCGCCCAGCGCGAGCTGATGGAAGGTTTCACCTCCCTGTTCGCCTGCGTGATGGTGCTCTGGCTCGGCGTGTGGATGCACGATCGCCGCCACGCCGCCGCCTGGCAGGATTACATCCGCAGCAGCCTGGTGGGCGGCGGCGGCCGCTTCGGCTTCGCCGTGCTGGCGTTCTTCTCGGTCTACCGCGAGCTGTTCGAGGTCATCCTGTTCTACGAGACCCTCTGGCTGCAGGCCGGCCCGGCCGGGCACAACGCGGTGATCGCCGGGGCGGGCACCGCCGTGGTGATCCTGATCGCCATCGCCTTCGTCATCCTGCGTGGCTCGGCGAAGCTGCCGCTGAAGCTGTTCTTCACCGTCAACGCCGCGCTGCTCTGCGCCCTGTCGGTGGTCTTCGCCGGCCATGGCGTGGTCGCCCTGCAGGAAGCCGGCGTGATCGGTACCCGCCCTGTGCCGTTCTTCGACTTCGACTGGCTCGGCATCAAGGCCGACGCCTACTCGCTGTCGGCCCAGGCCCTGGCGCTGCTGGCGGTGGCCGTGCTCTACGGGCGCAGCTTCGTCTCCGAGCGCCGCAAGGCGGCGGAGATCGCCGCGTCTTGAGGCAATAGCCAAGCGACACACGACGGCCAGTGCGATACTGGCCGTCGTGCTTTTCGAAGGAAGGTTTTCCCCCGATGCGTATCTGGATCGACGCCGACGCCTGCCCGCGCGCGGCCAAGGAGCTGGTGGCGAAGTTCGCCCTCAAGCGCAAGCTGGAGGTGGTGATGGTCGCCGGCCAGCCCGTGGCCAAGCCGCCGTTCGCCTGCGTCAGCCTGATAGTGGTCCCCAGCGGGATGGACGCCGCCGACGATTACCTGGTGGAGCAGGCCGAGCCCGGCGACCTGGTGATCTGCAGCGACGTGCCGCTGGCCGATCGGCTGGTGAAGAAGGGCGTCGATGCGCTGGACCCGCGCGGCCGCGAGTTCGACGAAAAGAACATGGGCGAGCGCCTGGCGGTGCGCAACCTGTTCACCGACCTGCGCGAGCAGGGGCAGGTGGGCGGCGGACAGGCACCCTATGGCGACAAGGACCGGCAGGCCTTCGCCAATGGCCTGGACCGGCTGCTGACGCGGTTGATGCGCGAGGCAGAGGCGCGCAAGGCCTGATTCGGCCTGAAACGAAAACGCCCGGCATTGCCGGGCGTTTTCGTTTCAGCATGGCGCTTTCGTAGGAGCGGAGCTTCTCCGCGACGCTTGTCTGTAAGGCAAGCCATTGACGGACAGATACATCAGTACTCGGGTCAGCCCTCACCCTAACCTAACCCCTCCCAGGGGGAGAGGGGACCGTTCGGCGCAGGATGAAGCCGGGGCGTCAGCCGGCACAATCTGCCCCCTCTCCCTGAGGGAGAGGGTTGGGGTAAGGGGGATGCGCAGGCACAGACCTTCCGGGGAGGACAGTTGCTCCTGCGAGTTCTCCCTCAGGCCAGCTCCAGCACCCGATCCACCGCCTTGTTGATGCCGCTGGCAGCTTCGGCGATGGACTGCGCGAGCATATAGGCCGGGGTGGTGACCAGCTTGTGGTCCTTGTCCTCGACGATATCTTCCACGGCGCAGTCGACGTGCTTGGCGCCCATGCGGGTCAGCGCCTGGGCCGTGCCCTCGTCGGTGCCAATGGTGCATTCCACGCCGGCGCCGTAGATGCGCGCGGCGATCGCCGGGGCGATGCAGAGCAGACCGACCGGCTTCTTCGCCGCGGCGAAGGCCTTGGCCAGGGCGAGCACGTCCGGCTGCACCTCGCACTGGTCGCCCTTGAAGGCGAAGTCGCTCAGGTTCTTCGCCGCGCCGAAGCCGCCGGGCACGACCAGCGCGTCGAAGTCCTCGACCTTGGCATCGCGCACGTCTTTCACGTCGCCGCGGGCGATGCGCGCCGATTCCACCAGCACGTTGCGGCTCTCGGCCATCTCCTCGCCGGTGAGGTGATTCACCACGTGGTGCTGGGCGATGTCGGGGGCGAAGCACTGCACCTGGGCGCCGCGCTGGGAGAGGCGCAGCAGGGTGATCACGCTTTCGTGGATCTCGGCGCCGTCATAGACGCCGCAGCCGGAGAGGATGACGGCAACTTTCTTCTGCATGTACTGCTCCTGTTCGAAGATGCCGGGCGTGTCGCGATATGCCGCCCGGGTTGTCGCCGGCGGCCGGGGCCGGCGTGGGAGTAGGGGCTAGGATCAATCGTCAGGGCGCTGCGCCCTGAGGCCTTCCCATAAGCATAACGACTCGGCCGCGCCATGAACTACATCCTCTTCGCCGTACCCTTCTTTTTCCTGCTGATCGCGATCGAACTGCTCGCCGACCGCTGGCGTGGCCTGTCCACCTATCGCCTGAGCGATGCGCTGAACAGTCTCAGCGCGGGCGTGCTCTCCACGACCAGTGGCCTGCTGACCAAGGGCCTGGCAGTCGTGACCTACACCCTCGCCTGGCAGCACCTGGCGCTCTGCGAGCTCTCCGCGCAGAGCCTGTGGGTCTGGGTGTTCGCCTTCGTCTTCTACGACTTCTGCTACTACTGGAATCACCGCCTGGGCCATGAGCGCAACGTGCTCTGGGCCGCGCATTCGGTGCACCACCAGAGCGAGGACTACAACCTTTCCACCGCACTGCGGCAGACCAGCACCGGCTTCCTCTTCGGCTGGGTCTTCTACCTGCCCATGGCCATCACCGGCGTGCCCCCGCTGGTGTTCCTCACGGTCGGCGCGCTGAACCTGCTCTACCAGTTCTGGGTACACACCCGGCACATCCCCAAGCTGAGCTGGTTCGAGTGGATCTTCATCACCCCGTCCAACCACCGTGTGCACCACGCACAGAACGCGGTCTACATGGACCGCAACTACGGCGGCGTGTTCATCCTCTGGGACCGCCTGTTCGGCACCTTCCAGGAGGAGTTGGACGCGGAGCCGGTGGTCTTCGGCGTCACCGTGCCGCTGGCCAGCTGGAACCCGCTGTGGGCCAACCTGCAGGTCTACGCGCACCTGTGGAGCGATGCGCGCCGCGCCAGCAGCCTGTGGGACAAGGTGCGCATCTGGTTCATGCGTACCGGCTGGCGCCCGGCGGATGTCGCCCAGCGCTACCCCATGGCCAAGCCGGACCTGGCGGCCTTCCGCAAGTTCGACGTACCGCTGAGCCGTGGCCGACAGGTGTATGCCGGCGTACAGTTCGCCACCTACGTGGTGGTGGGTACCTGGCTGCTGGGCGTGGGCGAGCACTGGCAGGTGCTGCCGCTGCTGGTCGGCTGGAGCTGGATGGCCTTCGGGCTCTACGCCATCGGTTGCTGGCTGGAGAACCGCACCTGGGCGCCACGCCTTGAATGGCTGCGATTGGCGCTGAACGTGCCGGCAATGGCGGCGCTCACGCTGGTGGGAGGGATTGAGCTGCCGCAGTGGGCGCCCTGGGCGCTGGCGGTGTACTCGCTGCTCAGCCTGATCGGTCTGCTGGGCCTGCGTCGCGCCGAGCGCCTGCCGCAGGCGGCCTGATCAGTCGGCCTTGGCGGCCTTGAAGCGACGGCGCAGCCAGAACAGCAGGCCGATCACCACCAGGCCGCCGAGGACCATGAGTTCGTACTTCTTGATGTTGCCCAGCACGCCTTCGAGCACGCTGCCGAAGTAGAACGCCGCACCGCCCAGCACGGCGGCCCAGACGATGGCGCCGATGCCATTGAGCAGCAGGTAGCGCGCCGGCGGGTAGCCGGACAGGCCGATGGCCACCGGCATCACGGTGCGCAGGCCGTAGACGAAGCGGAAGCTCAGCACCCACAGGTCGGGGTGCTTGCGCACGTGCTCCAGCGCCTTGTCGCCCATCTTCTGCCAGCGCGGTTTGCGCGCGAGCAGCTTGCGGCCGTGGCGACGGCCGAGGAAATACCAGAGCTGGTCGCCGGCGTAGCTGCCGAAGAAGGCCACCGCGATGACGTACTCCAGCTGCATGTAGCCGCGGAAAGCCAGGAAGCCGGCCAGTACCAGAATGGTCTCACCCTCGAAGAACGTGCCGAGAAACAGCGCGAGGTAGCCGAAATCCTGCAGGAATTGTTGGAGCATTATCGAGGCAACGCAGCGAAATGAACGCGAAGCCTAACCCGGTTGCGGCCCGCAGGGAAGGCACCCCAGTCAGCACAACTGACCTGGAACAAGTCCGTGCCGGCCCAGAGCGGCGGCGTGACGCTGCGGCAGGATGCCGCGACCAAGGGTCACTGTTACCGGTTGTTACCAATCGGTCATAATTCAGGGCTATAACTGTCAGACTGTGCCTGCTGCATCAGGCCCTGGAGTACGCCGTGAGCTTCATTCCCGCCGATCGTGCCTTCCCCTTCACTCGACTGCGTCGCAACCGTCGTGACGAGTTTTCCCGCCGCCTGGTGCGCGAAAACGTCCTGACCACCAACGACCTGATCCTTCCGGTGTTCGTCCTCGACGGCAAGAACCAGCGTGAAGCGGTGCCCTCGATGCCGGGGGTGGAGCGCCTGTCCATCGACCTGCTGCTCAAGGAAGCCGAGGAACTGGTGGAGCTGGGCATTCCGGCGCTGGCGCTGTTCCCGGTGACCCCGCCGGAGAAGAAATCCCTCGATGGCGCCGAAGCCTTCAACCCCGAGGGCATCGCCCAGCGCGCCACCCGCGCCCTGCGCGAACGCTTCCCGGAGCTGGGGATCATCACCGACGTGGCGCTGGACCCGTTCACCAGCCACGGCCAGGACGGCATCCTGGACGAGGATGGCTACGTTCTAAACGACGTTTCCGTTGATGTGCTGGTCAAACAGGCACTTTCCCACGCCGAGGCCGGCGCCCAGGTCGTGGCGCCGTCGGACATGATGGACGGCCGTATCGGCGCCATCCGCGAGGCCCTGGAGTCCACCGGGCACGTCAACACCCGCATCATGGCCTACTCCGCCAAGTACGCCAGCGCCTACTACGGCCCGTTCCGCGACGCCGTCGGCTCCGCCGCCAACCTGGGCAAGGGCAACAAGGCCACCTACCAGATGGACCCGGCCAACAGCGACGAAGCGCTGCACGAGATCTACGCTGACCTCGCCGAAGGCGCCGACATGATCATGGTCAAGCCGGGCATGCCGTATCTCGACATCGTTCGCCGCGCCAAGGACGAATTCCGCGCGCCGACCTTTGTCTACCAGGTCAGCGGCGAGTACGCGATGCACATGGCCGCGATCAACAACGGCTGGCTCAGCGAAGCGGTGATCCTCGAATCGCTGCTGGCCTTCAAACGCGCGGGCGCAGATGGCATCCTGACCTACTTCGCCAAGCGCGCTGCACAACAATTGAAAAGCGGGGGCTGACCCCCACTGATGAGACCGCGATGAATACCGAAGGCATTAGCGAAAACGAAGTTATCGAAGCTGACACCACCGCTGAAATCTCCGACGTCGTCGTGACGGAGGTCGCCGAGGCGACGCCGCCGCCCGCCGAGCCGGCGGTTCCGGCGATCAACGTGGATGACAGTGCCCTCTACATTCATCGCGAGCTCTCGCAGCTGCAGTTCAACATCCGCGTGCTGGAGCAGGCGCTGGATGAGTCCTACCCGCTGCTGGAACGCCTGAAGTTCCTGCTGATCTTCTCCAGCAACCTCGACGAGTTCTTCGAGATCCGCGTCGCCGGCCTGAAGAAGCAGATCACCTTCGCCCGCGAACAGGCCGGCGCCGACGGCCTGCTGCCGCACCAGGCGCTGGCGCGCATCAGCGAGCAGGTGCACGAGCAGGTCGCGCGCCAGTACAGCATCCTCAACGACATCCTGTTGCCGGAGCTGGCCAAGCACGACATCCGCTTCATCCGTCGCCGCTACTGGACGCCGAAGATCAAGGCCTGGGTCCGTCGCTTCTTCCGCGACGAGATTGCGCCCATCGTCACCCCCATCGGCCTCGACCCGACCCACCCGTTCCCGCTGCTGGTGAACAAGAGCCTGAACTTCATGGTCGAGCTCGAAGGCCTGGACGCCTTCGGCCGCGATTCCGGCCTTGCGATCATCCCGGCGCCGCGTTCGCTGCCGCGGATCATCCGCCTGCCGGAAGACGTCGCCGGCCCCGGCGACAACTACGTCTTCCTCTCGTCGATGATCCACGCCCACGCCGACGACCTGTTCCACGGCATGAAGGTGAAGGGTTGCTACCAGTTCCGCCTGACCCGTAACGCCGACCTCTCGGTGGACGCCGAGGACGTCGAAGACCTGGCCCGCGCGCTGCGTGGCGAGCTGTTCTCGCGCCGTTACGGCGATGCGGTGCGCCTGGAAGTGGTGGACACCTGCCCGACGCACCTGTCCAACTACCTGCTCAAGCAGTTCGGCCTGTCCGAGAGCGAGCTGTACAAGGTCAGCGGCCCGGTCAACCTGACCCGTCTGTTCAGCGTCACCGGCCTGGCCAGCCATCCGGAGCTGCAGTCGCCGCCGTTCACCCCGACGATTCCCAAGCTGCTGCAGAAGAAGGAAAACCTGTTCAACGTCCTGGGCAAGCTCGACGTGCTGCTGATGCACCCGTTCGAGTCCTTCACCCCGGTAATCGACCTGCTGCGCCAGGCCGCCAAGGACCCCAGCGTGCTGGCGATCAAGCAGACGCTGTACCGCTCCGGCGCCAACTCGGAGATCGTCGACGCGCTGGTGGAAGCCGCGCGCAACGGCAAGGAAGTCACCGTGGTGATCGAATTGCGGGCGCGCTTCGACGAGGAATCCAACCTGCAGCTGGCCAGCCGCCTGCAGCAGGCCGGCGCGGTGGTGATCTACGGCGTGGTCGGCTTCAAGACCCACGCCAAGATGATGCTGATCCTGCGGCGCGAGGACGGCGAGCTGCGCCGCTACGCGCACCTGGGCACCGGCAACTACCACGCCGGCAACGCCCGCCTGTACACCGACTACAGCCTGCTGACCGCCGACGTGGCCCTCTGCGAGGACCTGCACAAGCTGTTCAACCAGCTGATCGGCATGGGCAAGACCCTTCGCATGAAGAAGCTCCTGCACGCGCCCTTCACCCTGAAGAAGAACCTGCTGGAGATGATCAACCGCGAGGCCGCCCAGGCAGCGGAGGGCAAGCCGGCGCACATCATGGCCAAGGTCAACTCGCTGACTGACGCCAAGGTCATCCGCGCGCTGTACAAGGCCAGCCAGGCCGGCGTGAAGATCGACCTGGTGGTGCGCGGCATGTGCTGCCTGCGTCCGGGCGTGCCGGGCGTGTCGCACAACATTCAGGTGCGCTCGATCATCGGCCGCTTCCTGGAGCACAGCCGGATCTACTACTTCCTCAATGGCGGCGAGGAGAAGCTCTATCTCTCCAGCGCCGACTGGATGGAGCGCAACCTCGACATGCGCGTGGAGACCTGCTTCCCGGTGGAAGGCAAGAAGCTCGTGCTGCGGGTGAAGAAAGAGCTGGAGTCCTACCTGACCGACAACACCCAGGCCTGGGTGCTGCAGTCCGACGGCAGTTATGTGCGCCAGAGCCCCAGCGGCAACCAGAACGCCCGCAACGCGCAGGCGACGCTGCTGGAGCGCCTGTGCACACCGGTGATCAGCGTGCGCTGATCCGTCTGCGCTGCGTGGAAGCCCTGCCTCGGCAGGGCTTTTTCATGGCCGCCACTTGTGTAGGAGCGGGCCATGCCCGCGATAGCGCCGCACCGAGCCGGATACCATCGCGGACCAAGTCCGCTCCTACGCCGATCCTCATCCGCGCATCACCCATTCCGGGGTATGCGTCTCATGCCTGCCAGAATGCTCTTCGTAGGACCGAGGGGGACGCCCAGTCCTTGCTCGCGAACATTCCCCAGCAGCGAGGCAGGGTTCGCGAGCAAGCTCGCTCCTACAGGTCAGGCCAGGGCTGGTGCGCGAAATGAAAAAGCCCCGGCGCTTGCGTGCCGGGGCTTTTGTCGTTCGTGCGGGCCGATCAGCTCACGCTGAGCGAATAGCCCACGCGCTTGAGCCATTCGGCTTCCTGCTCGAAGTCCGCCTGGGTCAGCGGGTTGGCGGCCAGCCAGCCGTCGGGGAAGCGCACGTCCAGCGACTTGCCGGAGGCCTTGAGGGTCACGGCCGGCATTTCCTGGGTGCCACGGATGTGGTGGAAGAGGATGGCGAAGCGCAGCACGATGCACAGGCGGATCAGCTTGTCGCCTTCGTCGCCCAGCTCGTTGAACTTGTCCACCGGGATGTTGCGGCGGTGGCCGCGCACCAGCAGCGCCAGGGTCAGCTGGTCCAGCCGCGAGAAGCCGGCCAGGTCCGAGTGCTCCAGCAGGTAGGCGCCGTGCTTGTGGTAGTGGTAGTGGGCGATGTCCAGGCCCAGCTCGTGGACGCGGGCGGCCCACATCAGCAGCTCGCGGTGGCCCTCGTCGTTCAGGTCCCAGGCCTTGGCGACCTGGTCCAGGGATTCCAGCGCCTTGGCCTCGACGCGCGCGGCCTGCTCCGGATCGACGTGGTAGCGCTCCATGAGGGCGCTGATGGTGCGTTCGCGCACGTCCTCGTGGTGGTGGCGGCCCAGCAGGTCGTAGAGCACGCCCTCGCGCAGGGCGCCCTCGGAGTGGGTCATGCGGGTCAGTTCGAGGGCGTCGAACAGCGCCTCGAGGATCGCCATGCCGGCCGGGAAGATCGGCCGGCGGTCAGGCTTGATGCCGTCGATGTCGAGCTTTTCGACCTCGCCCAGCTTGAACATCTTGCGCTTGAGCCAGGCCAGGCCCTCGGGGTTGATCTCGCCGTTGCCGTGGCCGCCGGCCTGGATCGCCAGGCAGATCGCACGGATGGTGCCCGAGGCGCCGACGGCCTCGTCCCAGCCCAGGCGGCGCAGGCTGTTCTCGATGCTCATCAGCTCCAGGCGGGCCGAGGTGTAGGCCTGGGCATAGCGCGCCGGGGTGATCTTGCCGTCCTTGAAGTAGCGCTGGGTGAAGCTCACGCAGCCCATCTGCAGGCTTTCGCGCAGCTGCGATTCGAACTGCTGGCCGATGATGAACTCCGTGCTGCCGCCGCCGATATCCACCACCAGGCGCTTGCCGGGGTTGTCCTGCAGGGTGTGGGAGACGCCCAGGTAGATCAGGCGCGCTTCTTCACGGCCGGAAATGACTTCCACCGGATGGCCGAGGATCTGGTCGGCGACGCGGATGAATTCGGCGCGGTTGCGCGCTTCGCGCAGGGCGTTGGTGCCCACCACGCGGACCGAACCCGGCGGCATGCCGTTGATGAACTGGGCGAACTGCTTCAGGCAGTCGTAGCCGCGCTGCATGGCTTCTTCGGTGAGCAGGCGGTCCTCGCCGATACCCGCCGCCAGCTGGACCTTCTCGCCCAGCCGCTCAAGAATGCGGATTTCGCCGTGATCGGCCTTCGCCAAAACCATGTGGAAACTGTTCGAGCCAAGGTCGATGGCCGCGATCATGGGGAAGGTCTTGGCTGGGGTATGGGGCATAGGGGCAGGTCCGGACAAATACGGGAGACATCCTGCCATTTTAGGCGGGGAGTGCCAATGAAGGGGTTGTCACCGATCAGAAGTCACCGCGGCAGCGATAGATACACTCAATCAGCTGCGCCTTTCGGTGTGGGCCGAGGCGGGATATGATGGCGGACACTTTTTCGCATCCGATTGACGGAGAGAATACATGAGCGAACATATCGTCAATGTTACCGATGCCAGCTTCGAGCAGGACGTCCTGAAGTCCGACGGTCCCGTGCTGGTCGACTACTGGGCCGAATGGTGTGGCCCGTGCAAGATGATCGCCCCGGTACTGGACGAGATCGCCAAGGACTATCAGGGCAAGCTGAAAGTCTGCAAGCTGAACATCGACGAGAACCAGGGCACCCCGCCCAAGTACGGCGTGCGTGGCATTCCGACCCTGATGCTGTTCAAGGGCGGCAACGTCGAAGCGACCAAGGTCGGCGCGCTGTCCAAGTCGCAGCTGGCTGCCTTCCTCGACAGCAATATCTAAGTCGAGAAGCCCCGAAAAACCCCGCCAATATGCGGGGTTTTTTCGTTATTGCCCCTAGACGCTCCGAAACTCGGGTGTTAAATTCGGGCGCACAACGATTATTTCGTTGTCCCCTGCAAGCCGTCGCCGACGCACTTCCCATTCGAATTCCAAGCGATCCTGTCCGTCATCTACGGCGCGGCTCTTCAAGCATCACGCTTGTTCCCTTTTCCCCTTTCAGCGTATTTACGTCCCTTCTATGAATCTGACCGAACTCAAGCAAAAGCCGATTGCCGAATTGCTGGAAATGTCCGATGCCATGGGCCTGGAAAACATGGCTCGTTCGCGCAAACAGGACATTATCTTCGCACTGCTGAAAAAGCATGCGAAAAGCGGCGAGGAAATCTCCGGTGACGGCGTGCTGGAGATTCTCCAGGATGGCTTCGGCTTCCTGCGCTCCGCCGATTCCTCGTACCTGGCCGGCCCGGACGACATCTATGTCTCGCCCAGCCAGATCCGGCGCTTCAACCTGCGCACCGGCGATACCATCATCGGCAAGATTCGGCCGCCCAAGGAAGGTGAGCGTTACTTCGCCCTGCTGAAAGTCGACTCGATCAACTTCGATCGTCCGGAGAACGCGAAGAACAAGATTCTCTTCGAGAACCTGACGCCGCTGTTCCCGACCAAGCGCCTGACCATGGAAGCCGGCAACGGCTCCACCGAGGACCTCACCGGCCGAGTGATCGACCTCTGCTCGCCGATCGGCAAGGGCCAGCGCGGCCTGATCGTCGCCCCGCCGAAAGCGGGCAAGACCATCATGCTGCAGAACATTGCCTCGAACATCACCCGCAACAACCCCGAGTGCCACCTGATCGTCCTGCTGATCGACGAGCGCCCGGAAGAAGTGACCGAGATGCAGCGCACCGTGCGCGGCGAAGTGGTCGCCTCCACCTTCGACGAGCCGCCGACCCGCCACGTGCAGGTCGCCGAGATGGTGATCGAGAAGGCCAAGCGCCTGGTCGAGCACAAGAAGGACGTGATCATCCTGCTCGACTCCATCACCCGTCTGGCCCGTGCCTACAACACCGTGATCCCCAGCTCCGGCAAGGTGCTCACCGGTGGTGTCGACGCCCACGCCCTGGAAAAGCCCAAGCGCTTCTTCGGCGCCGCGCGCAACATCGAGGAAGGCGGTTCGCTGACCATCCTCGCCACCGCGCTGATCGAAACCGGCTCGAAGATGGACGAAGTGATCTACGAGGAATTCAAGGGTACCGGTAACTCGGAACTCATCCTCGACCGCCGCATCTCGGAAAAGCGCGTGTTCCCGGCGATCAACATCAATCGCTCCGGCACCCGTCGCGAAGAGCTGCTCACCGGCGAGGAAGAGCTGCAGCGCATGTGGATCCTGCGCAAGATCCTGCACCCGATGGACGAGATCGCCGCGGTCGAATTCCTGCTCGACAAGCTCAAGCAGACCAAGACCAACGACGAGTTCTTCGACTCGATGAAGCGCAGCAAGTAAGAGTCGCCGGCACATCCGTTCTGGCGCTGTTGCCTGGTCAGAACCGCTTCGCTCGGATTTGCCAGCGCCTCTGCGCGCTTGAGTGATGCCACAAGGCCGGGGAAACCCGGCCTTCGTGTTTCTGCATGGCGCTGATAGGCGGTAGACTGTCGCATCATCCTGCCGCCATCGAGACCCTCATGCAGTATCGCGACCTGCGCGAGTTCATCGCTGCCCTGGAGCAGCGCGGACAGCTCAAGCGCATCCAGGCGCCGGTATCCCCGGTGCTGGAAATGACCGAGGTGTGCGACCGCACCCTGCGCGCCAAGGGCCCAGCCCTGCTGTTCGAAAAGCCCACCGGCTACGACATCCCCGTGCTCGGCAACCTGTTCGGCACGCCCGAGCGTGTCGCCCTGGGGATGGGCGCCGAGGACGTCTCCGAACTGCGCGAGATCGGGAAGCTGCTGGCCTTCCTCAAGGAGCCCGAGCCGCCCAAGGGGCTGAAGGACGCCTGGTCGAAGCTGCCGATCTTCAAGAAGGTCATCAACATGGCGCCCAAGGTCCTCAAGGACGCGCCGTGCCAGGAAGTGATCGAGGAGGGCGATGACGTCGACCTGTCCAGGCTGCCGGTGCAGACCTGCTGGCCCGGCGACGTCGCGCCGCTGATCACCTGGGGCCTGACCGTCACCCGCGGTCCGAACAAGGAACGGCAGAATCTGGGCATCTACCGCCAGCAGGTGATCGGCCGCAACAAGGTCATCATGCGCTGGCTCAGCCACCGCGGCGGCGCGCTGGACTTCCGCGAGTGGTGCCAGAAGCACCCCGGCCAGCCCTACCCGGTGGCCGTGGCCCTCGGCGCGGACCCGGCGACCATCCTCGGCGCCGTGACGCCGGTGCCGGACAACCTCTCCGAATACGCCTTCGCCGGCCTGCTGCGCGGGCACAAGACCGAGCTGGTCAAGTGCATCGGCAACGACCTGCAGGTACCGGCCAGCGCCGAGATCGTCCTCGAAGGGGTGATCCACCCCGGCGAGATGGCCGATGAAGGCCCCTACGGCGACCACACCGGCTACTACAACGAAGTGGACCGCTTCCCGGTGTTCACCGTCGAGCGCATCACCCGCCGGCAGAAACCCATCTACCACAGCACCTACACCGGCCGCCCGCCGGACGAGCCGGCGATTCTCGGCGTGGCGCTGAACGAAGTCTTCGTGCCGATCCTCCAGAAGCAGTTCCCCGAGATCACCGACTTCTACCTGCCGCCCGAAGGCTGCTCGTACCGCATGGCGGTGGTGACCATGAAGAAGCAGTATCCCGGCCACGCCAAGCGCGTGATGCTGGGTGTGTGGTCGTTCCTGCGACAGTTCATGTACACCAAGTTCGTTATCGTCACCGACGACGACATCAACGCCCGCGACTGGAACGACGTGATCTGGGCCATCACCACGCGCATGGACCCCAAGCGCGACACGGTGATGATCGACAACACCCCGATCGACTACCTGGACTTCGCCTCGCCGGTCTCGGGCCTGGGGTCGAAGATGGGCCTGGACGCCACCCACAAGTGGCCGGGCGAGACCAGTCGCGAATGGGGCCGGGTGATCGAGAAGGACCCGGCGGTGACCCGCCGCGTCGACGAGATCTGGGCGAGCCTGGGCATCGATTGATGGCCGGGTAACCTTGTCGGAGCGAGCTTGCTCGCGAACATGCATGCTCCTGACAGATCAAGAGGCCCTCACCCTAACCCTCTCCCGCAAGCGGGAGAGGGGACCGTTCGGTGCAGGATGAGGCCATGGTGTCAGCCGGCACGGACTGCCCCCTCTCCCGCTTGCGGGAGAGGGTTGGGGTGAGGGGAAAGTGCCGGCACGGAGTATCCGCGAAGGCCAGTCGCTCCCACAGAAAATCAGAAGAACGAGAACAGCGCGTGAAAGTGACCTTGCAACCCTCCGGCGCCCAGCTCGAGCTGCAGCCCGGGGAACGTATCCTCGACGGTGCGCGGCGCCTGGGCTACGAGTGCCCGCAGAGCTGCCGCAACGGCAACTGCCACATCTGCGCGGCGCTGCTGGTGGAGGGCCGCGTGCGCCAGGACGGCGAGGTCCGCGACCACGGCGAACTCTTCACCTGCCTGGCCGAGCCCCTGGAAGACTGCGTGCTGCACTGGGACGGCGTGCTGGCCCCCGGCGAGCTGCCGGTGCGCACGCTGTCCTGCCAACTGACCCTCTGCGAGGCGGTGGGCGGCGATGTCTGGCGCGTGCGCCTGCGCGCCCCGGCCGGCAAGCCGCCGCGCTACCACGCCGGCCAGTATGTGCTGATCGAGCGCGACGGCAGCGACCCGGCGGCCTTCTCCCTGGCCTCCGCGCCGCAGGAAGGGCGTGACCTGGAGCTGCATATCCTGGCCCGCGAGAACAGCGCCATCGAGTTGCTGGCGCAGCTGCAGCGCGACCGCTTCGCCCGTGTGCAGATGCCCTTCGGTGACGCGCACCTGGCCGACCTGCCGGACGGCCCGCTGGTGCTGATCGCCGCCGGCACCGGCATGGCGCAGATGCACAGCTTGATCGAATTCTGCCGCGCCGCCGGCTTCGCCCACCCGGTGCACCTGTACTGGGGCGTGCGCCGACCGGAAGATTTCTACGAGCTGCCGCACTGGCAGCAGTGGGAAAGCGTGCCCAACCTGCATCTGCACAGGATCGTCAGCGACCTGTGTGGCTGGCAGGGGCGCTGCGGCCTGCTGCACGAGGCGGTGTGCGAGGATTTCGCCGACCTCTCCGGCCTGCGTGTCTACGCCAGCGGCTCGCCGGCGATGGTCTACGGCACCCTCGACGCGCTGGTGGCGGCGGGCATGGACGCGCATCAGATGCGCGCCGACGTGTTCGCCTACGCGCCGCGGGGCTGAACCTAAGGGGGCTGTTGTAGGAGCGAGCTTGCTCGCGAACAAACTCCGCAGCGGGGGCCGGGTTCGCGAGCAAGCTCGCTCCTACAGGTTCAGTCGCGCGGTGATCCGGTGGCAAACTCCTCCTGCAACGCCGCCCGGATCCATTCCTCGAACCAGGCCACGTCGGCGCTGACCGCGCCGGGCGGTAGCAGCAGCTGGTAGCTTTCCAGCGGTACTTCCTCCGGCAGCGGGCGCACCAGCGTGCCGGCGGCCAGCTGGTGCTTCACCAGCACCAGGTTGGCCAGCGCGATGCCGTGGCCGGCCTCGGCCATCGACAGTGCGTGGTCGTTGCTGACGTAGAGCACGTCGGAGTTCACCCGCAGGTCCAGCCCGATGGTGGACAGCCACAGGTTCCACCATTCGCCGTCGTCGACGTGGATCAGCTTGTGCTGCGCCAGCTCGTGCACGCTGGCCAACGGACCGTGCTCGTCGAGATAGGCGGGCGAGCACACCGGGAACACCGCCGGCCGCACCAGGGTGCTGTGGCATTGCGGATAGACGCCGGGAAGCCCGTAGACAATCCCCAGATCGGCGCTTTTGCCGTCTACTTCGGTGAACGTGGGGTTGGGCTCCACCGCGACCTTCAAGCCGGGGCGCTGTTGGCGCAGGGACTCCAGGCGCGGCATCAGCCAGCGCTTGGCGAAGGCCGGCACCACCAGGATCTTCAGCCAGCGCGCGGTGCCGCCGGGGGCCAGCTCGAAGCCGGCGTCGGCGATCTGCTGCAGGGCTGTGGATATCTTTGCGTAGTAACGCTGCCCGGCCGGGGTCAGGCTGACCCCGCGCGGGGTGCGCTCGAACAGCTGCACGCCCAGCCAGTCTTCCAGCAGCTTGACGTGCCGGCCGATGGCCGGCTGTGTCACATGCAGGTCTTTCGAGGCGGCGACATAGCTGCCCAGCCGGGCGGCGGCCTCGAAGGCGCGCACGGCATTGAGCGGCGGAAGACGCTGGATGGACATGGGCTCAGCCTCGGGATTTCAGCTGTTAAATTATTTAATATCGACTGTAAGAAAATTGAGCTTTTCGCTCAACCACCTTTCTTCGAATATCCGCTCCAGCAGCATCACCACAATATCGAGCCGGACCCACGGCCAGCGCTGCATCCAGCGTTTACTCCAGCCCTGCCAGAACAACTACAAGATCCCCCGACCGCCAGCGTGCGGCGGACGGGAAGGATGCGGAGGTTTCACCATGAATGCCCTGCACAGCCTGCAGACGGCGGCGGTCTCGATCCGCTCCGTGCGCAAGGTCTACGGCGACCCGGCCAGCGGTCCCGTCGCGCTCAAATGCGTCGACCTGGACATCCGCGACAACGAGTTCTTCACCCTGCTCGGCCCCTCCGGCTGCGGCAAGACCACCCTGCTGCGGATGATCGCCGGCTTCGAGTTCCCCACGGCGGGGGAAATCCAGCTCTATGGCGAGAACATCGCCGACCGGCCGCCCTTCGAGCGCCCGGTGAACACCGTGTTCCAGCACTACGCCCTGTTCCCGCACATGACCATTGCCGAGAACCTCGCCTTTGGCCTGGAATCCCACCCGATGGGCCAGCGCATGAGCCGGGCGCAGGTCGCCGAGCGCGTCCGCGAGATGCTCGCCCTGGTGCAAATGGAACGCTTCGCCCAGCGTAAGCCGACCCAGCTCTCCGGCGGCCAGCAGCAGCGCGTCGCCCTGGCCCGCGCGCTGGCGCCGCACCCCAAGGTGCTGCTGCTCGACGAGCCGCTCTCGGCGCTCGACCTCAAGCTGCGCCAGGCCATGCGCGAAGAACTCAAGGCGATCCAGTCCAAGACCGGCATCACCTTCATCTTCGTCACCCATGACCAGGAAGAAGCCCTGACCATGTCCGACCGCATCGCCGTGCTCTCCGAGGGCGAGGTGCAGCAGGTCGGCCGCCCGGACGACATCTACGAGCACCCGCGCAACCGCTTCGTCGCCGACTTCATCGGCGAGACCAACTTCCTCCCCGCGCGGGTGGAAAACTTCATCGGCGACGGCGCGCAGTACCGCATTCCCGGCGACCAACTGATCGAGGCCCCAGCCCGCGAAGGCCTGAAGGTCGGCGCCGAGGTCACCCTGTCGATCCGCCCCGAGCGCCTGCAGCTGGTGGCCGAAGACACCCTGGCCGCCACGCCCTGCACCGTCGTCACGCAGATCTACCTGGGCACCGACTTGCAGTACCAGGTCAGCCTCGCCGACGGCACCCGCCTGACGGTCCGTGCGCCCAACAGCGCCGGCCAGCGTGGGCGCCTGGCGGCCGGGCAACGCGCGGGGCTGCTGTTCGAGAAAGGCAGCGCCAGCGTCCTGGTGGACTGAGCGGAGGTGAGCATGAATCGGTTATCCACAACCGCCGGCCATTCGCTGGAGCGGCGCCAGGCGCTGCGCAGCTTCCTCGGCGTATCGCCCGCGCTGGTCTCCATCGGGCTGTTCCTGATCGTGCCGATCTTCATCGTGGTCGGTTACTCGCTGATGCAGGCCAACCCCTATGGCGGGGTGAACCCGCACTTCAGCATCGACGCCTACGTCTCGCTGCTGTTCGAGCGCCAGCTCGACGACAGCCTGGCCTTCGCCGACTCCTACGTGATGATCGCGCTGCGCTCCATCGGCATCGCCGCGGCGACCACCGTCATCACCCTGCTGGTGGGCTTCCCGGTGGCGGTGTGGCTGGCGATGCAGCCGACGCACCGGCGCGGCCTGCTGATCTTCCTGATCACCGTGCCGTTCTGGGCCAACCTGCTGATCCGTACCTACGCCTGGATCCTGCTGCTGCGCGGCACCGGCGTGGTCAACGGCACGCTGATGAGCCTGGGGCTGATCCACCAGCCGCTGAACCTGCTCTACACCGACGGCGCCGTGCTGCTGGGCCTGGTCTACACCTATGCGCCCTTCGTCGTGCTGCCGATCTACGCCACCCTCGAGAAGATGGACATGCGCCTGCTCGAAGCCGCCCAGGACCTCTACGCCGGGCGTATCCGCACCCTGCGCAAGGTGGTCCTGCCGATCGCCCGTCCGGGCATCCTGGCCGGCGCCATCCTCACCTTCGTGCCGTGCCTGGGCGCGATGATCGCCCCCGAGCTGCTCGGCGGCGGCACCAAGATGATGCTCGGCAACCTGATCTTCCGGCAGTTCAGCGACTCGCGGAACTGGCCCTTCGGCGCGGCGCTGTCGCTGGTGCTGATGGGCGCGGTGATGCTGGTGCTGATGTTCTACGCGATGCGCGCCGAGCGCCTGCGCATCGCCCGGGGAGGTGAATGATGCTGTCGCTGCTGACTAAACGCCGCTTGGGTGTGCAGGATTTCCGTGGCTTCGGCGTCCTGAGCTTCCTGTTCTACCTGTACCTCTATGCGCCCATCGTGGTGCTGGTGGTGCTGTCGTTCAACGCCAACCAGTCCGCCACCGTGTGGACCGGCTTCAGCCTCGACTGGTACCGCAGCGCCTTCGCCAACCAGGCGCTGCGCCAGGCCGCCGGCAACAGCCTGCTGATCGCCGTGTGCGCCAGTGTGATCGCCACGGTGATCGCCACCCTGGCCGCGCTGGGCACCTCGCGCGGCGCCAAGTTCAAGGGCCTGCGGCTGTCCATGGGGGCGATCATGCTGCCGCTGGTGCTGCCCGAGATCGTCGTCGGCGTCGCCACCCTGGCGCTGTTCTCCACCCTCGGCCTGTCGCTGGGCTACGGCAACCTGATCATCGCCCACACGGTGTTCTGCATCCCGTTTGCCTACCTGCCGATCCGTGCCCGCCTCAACGACATGGACCTGTCCCTGGAGCAGGCCGCCGCCGACCTCTACGCCGGCCCCTGGCGGACCTTCCGCAAGGTGACCCTGCCGCTGCTGATGCCGGGGATCTTCTCCGGGCTGATGCTGGCCTTCATCGTCTCGCTGGATAACTTCGTGATCTCGATGATGGTCTCCCAGGCCGGCACCACCACCTTGCCGATCTTCATCTTCGGCCTGCTGCGCATGGGCGTGACGCCCGATGTGAACGCGGTGTCGACCCTGATCCTCGGCGTTTCCGTGCTGTTCGTAACCCTGTCCTTCCTGCTTGGCAAGAAGAAAGCCTGAGAGCCCGCCCCGTGCCTGTCCGAGCTTGCCCATACGTCGTTGGAAACAGCCTCGTCCGGGCTGCGCTCGGCCAGTCATCGAGCGGACTCTCCGCCCACATACCGGAGTAGAAGATGAGCAAACTGATCGCTGCTGTAGGGGCCTCGCTGGCCATGGGGCTGGTGGCCAACGTGCACGCCGCCGAACAACTGAACGTGGTGAGCTGGAGTGGCTATTTCACCCCGCAGATCCTGGAGAAGTTCGAGAAGGAAACCGGCATCAAGGTGACCGTGGATTCCTACGACTCCAACGAAACGCTGCTGGCCAAGCTCAAGCAGGGTGGCACCGGCTATGACGTGGCGATTCCCTCGCACCAGTTCGTGCCGATCCTGATCCAGGAGAAGCTGCTGGAGCGCTTCGACCCGGCCAGCCAGCCGTACTACGCCAACGTCGAGGACAACCTGAAGAAGCCCACCTGGGACACGGAAGGCGCCTACGCCGTGCCCTTCATCTGGGGCACCACCAGCGTGGTGCTGGACAGCGCCAGGTACAGCGGCCCGGCCGACAGCTACTCGGTGCTGTTCACCCCGCCCAAGGAGCTGCAGGGCAGGATCAACATGTTCGACTCGGCGAGCGAGGTGATCGACACCGCCAGCCTCTACCTGGGCATCCCGCTGTGCAGCGAGGACCCCAAGCAGATGCAACAGGTGCTGACCCTGCTGAAGAACCAGAAGCCCTTCGTGAAGACCTACAGCTCCAAGGCCGGCTCGATCCGCGAGAACCTGGCCTCGGGTGAAGTCGACATGTCGATGTTCTGGGGCGGCTCGTCGATGCGTGCGCGTGAGATGAAACCCAGCCTGAAGTACCTCTACCCGAAAGAGGGCGTGATGGCCTGGGTGGACAACCTGGTGATCCCGGCCGGCGCCAAGCACCCGGAGAATGCGAAGAAGTTCATCGCCTTCCTCAGCCAGCCGGAAAACTCGGCGATGACCCAGAACTTCCTCAAGCACCAGAGCCCGATCAAGGGTGTTGAACCCTTCCTCGATGCCAGCCTGAAGGATGCGCCGGAACTGCACATCCCCGAGGGCACCAAGGTGGTGTTCAGCAAGACCTGTGGCGAAGGCGCGATCCGCCTGGCCGACCGCATCTGGACCAACCTGATGCGCTGATCCCGGACCGGGAACGCCGCCGACCGACGCTGCTCGCGTCCACCTGCGTGGGCGTGCTGGCAGCGTTCGGCCCGGCAAACGCGATATTCGCCATAAGCCCCGTTCGCGGATGGGGTCGTTGAACCCGACTGAACCTTCCCCTTGCGGGAAATCCTGATGAAAAGGCCTCGTTCCATGAGCCAGAAGAACCAGCACAACGAACTCGTCCAGCTCCAGGCCTTTGAGCTGGCCCAGCGCATCCGCCAGCGCGACGTTTCCTGCCGTGAAGTGATGCAGGCCCACCTCGAGCAGATCGAGCGCTACAACCCGGCGGTCAACGCCATCGTCAGCCAGCAACCGGACGACCTGCTGCTGGCCGAAGCCGACCAGCGCGACGCCGAACTGGCCCGTGGGCAGTACCGCGGCTGGATGCACGGCCTACCCCACGCGGTGAAGGACCTGTCGCTGACCCAGGGCATCCGCACCACCCTCGGCTCGCCGCTGTTCCGCGACTATGTACCCGAGCGCGACGGCATCATGGTCGAGCGCATCAAGGCGGCCGGCGCGATCATCATCGGCAAGACCAACACCCCCGAATTCGGCCTCGGCTCCCACAGCTACAACCCGATCTTCGGCGCCACCGGCTGCGCCTACGCGCCCGAGCGCACCGCCGGCGGCAGCAGTGGTGGCGCGGCGGCGGCGCTGGCGCTGCAGATGGTCCCGGTGGCTGACGGCAGCGACATGATGGGCTCGCTGCGCAACCCGGCGGCCTTCAACAACATTATCGGCATGCGTCCGTCCCAGGGCCGTGTGCCCTTCGACGACAGCGCCGACCTGTTCATCGACCAGCTCGGCTACGAAGGCCCCATGGGCCGCAGCGTGCGCGACGTGGCGCTGCTGCTGTCGGTGCAGGCCGGCGGCGATGCCCGTGCACCGCTGTCCATCGCCGAGAGCGGCGAGCAGTTCGCCGGTTCGCTGGAGCGAGACTTCCAGGGCGCGCGCCTGGGCTGGCTCGGCGACCTGGGCGGCTATCTGCCCATGGAGAAGGGCGTGCTGGAGCTGTGCCGGCGTTCCTTCGCCGACTTCGAAGCCATCGGCTGCCATATCGAAGACGCAGCCCTGGGCTTCTCGCCCGAGCGCCTGTGGGACACCTGGCGCACCCTGCGCCACTGGATGGTCGCCGGCTCTCTCGGCGCCGCCTGCAACGACCCGGCCCGCCGCGAGTTGCTCAAGCCCGAGGCCATCTGGGAAGTGGAGAACGGCCTGAAGCTCTCCGCCATGGACGTGTTCCACGCCTCCGTCGCGCGCAGCGACTGGTACCGCGCCATCAGCCGGCTGTTCGAGCGCTACGACTACCTGCTGCTGCCCAGCGCCCAGGTGTTCCCGTTCGACAAGAGCTGGGACTGGCCGAAGGAAATTGCCGGCAAGACCATGGACACCTACCACCGCTGGATGGAAGTGGTGATCCCGGCCACCCTGTCCGGATGCCCGGCGGCCAACGTGCCGGTGGGCTTCAATGAGCAGGGCCTGCCCATGGGCCTGCAGATCATCGGCAGGCACCAGGCCGACATGGCCGTGCTGCAACTGGCCCACGCCTACGAGCAGGCTTCGCGCTGGTACCAGCGCTGCCCGCCGCCGATGCTGGCGCGGGTGTAATACCGTTATCCATACCGTGAGGGGGACGCATGAACATCAGCTTCTTCCAGGAACTGCTGCAAAGCATCAGCGAGCGAGGCCGGCAACTGCTGGAGTCGCGCGAGCCGGCGCCGGGCAATGCCCAGGCGCTGGCGCAGGCCTGCCACAAGCTGATTTCCAGCCACGGCGAAGCCTCGGGCGTGGCTTTGGCGCGGCAGGTCCTGTGCGCCTACCGGGACTGCCCGCTGGAGCAGCAGAAGGCCTTCTTCGACACCCTGCTGACGGACTTCGCACCGCCCCATGACGCACTGGCGCAGGCCTGCCAGCGCTACCTCGACGATCCGTCGTCGGCCAACACCACGGCGCTGTTCCAGGCCAGCGAACCGCCGCGCCAGGAACTGTTCCGCCGCCTCAACCAGGCGCCCGGCGGTACCGCCGAGCTGATCGCCATGCGCCGCCGGCTGCTGCAGGAACTCAAGGCCAGGCCGGAGCTGGCCGCCGTGGACCACGACCTGCAGCACCTGCTGGCGTCCTGGTTCAACCGCGGCTTCCTGGTACTGCGGCGCATCGACTGGTCGACGCCTGCGTCGATCCTGGAAAAGATCATCCAGTACGAGGCCGTCCACGCCATCAAGGACTGGGACGACCTGCGCAGCCGCCTGCAGCCGGCCGACCGCCGCTGCTTCGCCTTCTTCCATCCGGCCCTGGCCGACGAGCCGCTGATCTTCGTCGAGGTGGCGCTGACCCGTGCCATGCCCGGCGCCATCGCGGACATCCTGCAGCCCGCTGCGCAAGCCCAGCCGGCGGAGGAACCGGACACCGCGGTGTTCTACTCCATCAGCAACTGCCAGGACGGCCTGCGCGGTATCTCCTTCGGCAACTTCCTGATCAAGCAGGTGGTGGAGGAACTGGCGCGGGAGATTCCCGGCCTGCGCCAGTTCGTCACCCTGTCGCCGGTGCCCGGCTTCCGTCGCTGGCTCGACAGCCTGGGCGACGACCCGCAACTGGGTGCGGCCGCCGCCGAGCTGCTCAAGGCGCTCAAGCCTGACGCCCCGCCGCCGCCGCGCACGGAGCAGCCGATGCTCGCGCTGGCAGCCGAGTACTTCCTGCATGCGCGCAACGGCGCGGGTTTCCCGCTGGACCCGGTGGCGCGCTTCCACCTGGGCAACGGCGCCCGCCTGGAACGCCTGAACTGGCGCGGCGACCTCTCCGCCAGCGGCCTGCGCCAGGCTGCCGGGCTGATGGTCAATTACCGCTACGAACTGCGCCAGATCGAAAAGAACCACGAAGCCTACGCCAACCAGGGCGCGGTCACCGCCTCACCCGAGGTACGCAAGCTGGCCACCCTGTCGGCGAAAACAAAACGCTAGGACCTCACCATGAACCAGAGCCTTTTCGCCGAAGTCGGCAAACACCTGCCCAGCGACCTGTCCAAGCCCTTCATCCGTACTCCGGACGGCGGCGGCTACCGCTACGCCGACATGCTGCGCAGCACCTCGCAGTTCGCCCATGCGCTGGTGGAGCTTGGCGTGCAGCCGGGCGACCGCGTCGCCGTGCAGGTCGACAAGAGCCCCGAGACGGTGATGCTCTACCTCGCCGTGCTGCGCGTCGGCGCGGTCTACCTGCCGCTCAACAGCGGCTACACCGGCGACGAACTGCGCTACTTCCTCGACGACGCCGAGCCCTCGCTGTTCGTCTGCGCGCCGGCCTTCGAAGCCCAGGCCCGCGACCTGGCGAAAGCCAGCGGCGTCGCCCACGTGGAGACTCTGGGCGATGCCGGCGACGGCTCGCTGATGCAGCGCGTGCACGGCAAGCCAGGGCGCTTCGCCGACGTGCCGCGTGCCTCCAGCGACCTCGCCGCGATCCTCTACACCTCCGGCACCACCGGCCGCTCCAAGGGCGCGATGATCAGCCACGGCAACCTGGTCTCCAACGCCCGCGCGCTGGTGGATGCCTGGCAGATCACCAGCGAGGACTGGCTGCTCCATGCGCTGCCGATCTTCCACATCCACGGTCTGTTCGTGGCCTGCAACAGCCTGCTGATGGCCGGCGGCTCGATGCTCTTCCTGAGCAAGTTCGACGCCGCGCAGATGCTCCAGCTGCTGCCCCAGGTGAACCTGCTGATGGGCGTGCCGACCTTCTACACCCGCCTGCTTGATCAACCCGGCCTGACCCGCGAGGCGGTGGCGCACATGCGCCTGTTCATTTCCGGCTCCGCGCCGCTCACCGCCGAGACCCACAAGGCGTTCTCCGAACGCACCGGCATGGCCATCCTCGAGCGCTACGGCATGACCGAGACCGGCATGAACACTTCCAACCCGCTGGATGGCGAGCGCATCGCCGGCACCGTCGGCTTCCCGTTGCCGGGCGTCGAATTGCGCATCACCGACCCGGCCAGGGCCGAGCCGACCCTGCTGCCCCAGGGCGAGCCGGGGATGATCGAAGTGCGCGGGCCGAACGTGTTCCAGGGCTACTGGCGGATGCCGGAGAAGACCGCCGAGGAACTGCGCGCCGACGGCTACTTCATGACCGGCGACATCGGCTTCGTCGACGAGCGTGGCTACGTGCAGATCGTTGGGCGCAACAAGGACATGATCATCAGCGGCGGCTTCAACGTGTACCCCAAGGAGCTGGAGGAAATCCTCGACACCCTGCCGGGCGTGGCCGAATCGGCGGTGATCGGCGTGCCGCACCCGGACTTTGGCGAGGGCGTGACGGCGGTGCTGGTGGCCGGCAAGGGCCAGGCGCCGAGCGAAGCGCAGGTACTCGCCGCGCTGGACGGCAGGCTCGCGCGCTTCAAGCAGCCCAAGCGGGTGCTGGTGGTCGACGCGCTGCCGCGCAACGTGATGGGCAAGGTGCAGAAGAACGTGCTGCGCGAGCAGTTCAAGGGGCTGTATACCTGATAGTCCGCGCTGGTCGGTGGTTCGCGAGCATGGCTCGCTCCTACAGGTCAGGCCTGGCGCCTTAGCGCTCTTCGTAGGAGCGCGCTTGCTCGCGAACCGCCCAACGCCGATATCTCATTGTAGGAGCGGGCCATGCCCGCGATCGCGCGCCTGGCGCGTTTCCACAGGTCTGCGCCGTAACGAAAAAGCCCCGCTCACGCGGGGCTTTTGGCTTTCGTAGGAGCGGAGCTTCTCCGCGAAACGCGGATGAAATCCGCGCCCACGAACTCGTTAACGCACCGTCACCACCACCTTGCCCACCGCCTTGCGCTGGCCCAGGTGATTGATCGCGTCAGCGGCTTTTTCCAGCGGGTAGGTCTGCGACACCAGCGGCTTGATCTTGCCCTCGGCGAACCAGGCGAACAGCTGCTGGAAGTTCGCCGCGTTGTCCTGCGGCTGGCGCTGGGCGAAGGAGCCCCAGAACACGCCGACCAGCGAGGCGCCCTTGAGCAGGGTGAGGTTGGCCGGCAGGGCCGGAATGGTGCCGCTGGCAAAACCCACCACCAGCATGCGGCCGTTCCAGGCGATGGAGCGGAAGGCTTCCTCGAACAGGTCGCCGCCCACCGGGTCGTAGATCACGTCCACGCCCTGGCCGCCGGTGATTTCCTTGAGCTTGTCCTTCAGGCTGCCTTCGCTGTAGTTGATCAGCACGTCGGCGCCGGCGGCCCTGGCGACCTCCAGCTTGGCCTCGCTGCTGGCGGCGGCGATGACCTTCGCGCCCATTGCCTTGCCGATTTCCACGGCTGCCAGGCCCACGCCGCCGGAGGCGCCGAGCACCAGCAGGGTCTCGCCCGGCTGCAGGTTGGCGCGCTGCTTGAGGGCGTGCATGGAGGTGCCGTAGGTCATGCCGAAGGCGGCGGCGCTGGGGAAGTCCATACCGTCGGGAATCGGCATCACGTTGTAGCCGGGCACCGCCACTTCCTCGGCGAAGCTGCCCCAGCCGGTCAGCGCCATCACCCGGTCGCCGGGCTTCACATGGCTGACTTTCTCGCCCACGGCGCCGACCACGCCAGCGGCCTCGCCACCCGGGGAGAACGGGAAGGGCGGCTTGAACTGGTACTTGCCCTCGATGATCAGGGTGTCGGGGAAGTTCACCCCGGCGGCGTGCACCTGCAGCAGGACTTCGTTCTTCTTCGGCTCGGGGCTGGCGATGTCTTCCAGCACCAGGGATTCGGCGGGGCCGAAGGCTTTGCACAGCACGGCTTTCATCAGGACGGACTCCGTTGGCGGTTCTTCTTTGGGAGGAGTGGCCCAGTGTAGGAGCGCGGGCACAGGGGGCAAATCACCATGGCCTGGGCTTATGCCCCGATATAGCTTGGGCGGCGGCGCGAGTGTGGCTATCCTTTGCCCATCGAATCCGGAGACATCGCCTTGAGAGCTTTCCTCGCCCTGTTGCTAGTCCTTTCCTTCAGCCCCTTCGTCATGGCTTCCGAGTCCGAAGAGGGCAAGGCCGAAGACGCCAACAAGCCCGTGTTCATCGACCTCACCCCGGCGCTGGTGGGCAACTACGGCAGCGGCCCGCGGCTGAAGTACTTCAAGGCCGACATCGCGCTGAAGGTCACCGGCAAGGAAGCGTCCGAGAAGGTCGAGCACCACGAGCCGCTGATCCGCAACCAACTGGTGATGCTCTTTGCCCAGCAGACCGACGATTCCCTCGGCAGCGTCGAGGGCAAGGAGAAGCTGCGCCAGGAAGCCCTCAAGCAGGTGCAGACGGTGCTCCAGCAGGAAGAGGGCAAGCCGTTGGTGGATGACCTGCTGTTCAACAACCTGATCGTCCAGCCCTGACCCTTCCTGGCTCGCCTGCATGAGCGTGATTCATCTACGCTCATCAGGCGACCGCGTCGACCGGCTGCGGCTGCTTGCCGCGATGCCGGTCTGAAAGCCCCGCCCAGCAAGGCGCATCGGAATTTTCCTCGTCGCGCCTGACTTGTATCAAACCCCAATCGCCACGGCTCGCCGAACATCCCTGCATGATCCGCTCGAATTCGAGCGCCTGGACGAGGGAAATCGGATGACCGGAAACGCAAAAAGCTGGCGCAACCGCGGTCTGGCGGTACTGGCGCTGGCCGTGCTCGCCGCGCTGGCCTGGCAGACGTTCAAGCCCAACGGGCTCCCTGACGGTTTCGCCAGCGGCAATGGGCGCATCGAAGCCACCGAGGTCGACGTGGCCACCAAGCTGCCCGGCCGCGTCGCGGAAATCCTGGTGGACGAAGGCGACTTCGTGAAAGCCGGCGAAGTGGTGGCGAAGATGGACACCCAGGTGCTCCAGGCCCAGCTGGCCCAGGCCCAGGCGGAAGTGCGGCGGGCGCAGAACGCCCAGCTCACCGCCGAATCCCTGGTGGCCCAGCGCAGCAGCGAGAAGTCCACCGCCGAGGCCGTGGTCGCGCAACGTCAGGCGGAACTGACCGCCGCGCAGAAGCGCTTCACCCGCACCGAGCAACTGGTCAAGCGCAACGCCCTGCCGCAGCAGCAACTGGATGACGACCGTGCGGTGATGCAAAGCGCCCAGGCGGCGCTGGCCGCCGCGCGTTCCCAGGTGGTGTCGGCGCAGGCCGGGATTGCCGCCGCGCGCTCCCAGGTCGTCGAGGCGCAGTCGGCCATCGAGGCCGCCACCGCCAGCACCGTGCGCCTGCAGGCGGATATCGACGATAGCCTGCTCAAGGCGCCGCGCAACGGCCGCGTGCAGTACCGCGTGGCGCAGCCGGGCGAAGTCCTGGCGGCCGGCGGCAAGCTGCTCAACATGGTCGACCTGGCCGACGTCTACATGACCTTCTTCCTGCCTTCGGGTCAGGCGGGCAAGGTCGAGCTGGGCCAGGAGGTGCGCCTGGTCATCGACGCGGTGCCCGAATACGTAATCCCGGCCAAGGTGTCCTATGTCGCCAGCGTCGCGCAGTTCACCCCCAAGACCGTGGAGACCGCCAACGAACGCGAGAAGCTGATGTTCCGCGTCAAGGCGCGCCTCGATCCCGGTCTGCTTGAGAAATACATCACCTACGTGAAGACCGGCGTGCCGGGCATGGCCTACCTGCGCCTCGACCCGCAGGTTGAATGGCCGGCCGCTCTGCAGATCAAGGTCCCGCAATGAACGCCGCCGACTGCGTGGCCCGTCTGGCTGGCGTCTCGCTGCGCTATGGGCAGACCCGCGCAGTGGATGACGTCAGCCTGGAGATCCCGGCCAACCGCATGGTCGGCCTGATCGGCCCGGACGGCGTCGGCAAGTCCAGCCTGCTGGCGCTGCTGGCGGGCGCGCGGAAGATGCAGGAGGGCGACATCCAGGTGCTCGGCGGCGACATGCGCGATGCGCGCCACCGCCGCGCGGTATGCCCTCGCATCGCCTACATGCCCCAGGGCCTGGGCAAGAACCTCTACCCGACGCTCTCGGTGTTCGAGAACGTCGACTTCTTCGGCCGCCTGTTCGGCCACGACAAGGCCGAGCGCGAGCGGCGCATCGCCGACCTGCTGCACAGCACCGGCCTTGCGCCCTTCGCCGACCGCCCGGCGGGCAAGCTTTCCGGCGGCATGAAGCAGAAGCTCGGGCTGTGCTGCGCGCTGATCCACGACCCCGACCTGCTGATCCTCGACGAACCCACCACCGGCGTCGACCCGCTGTCGCGCAACCAGTTCTGGGAGCTGATCGCACGCATCCGTGCCGGCCGCGAAGGCATGAGCGTGCTGGTGGCCACCGCCTACATGGAGGAGGCCGAGCGCTTCGACCACCTGGTGGCGATGGACGACGGCAAGGTGCTCGCCACCGGCACGCCCGCCGAGCTGCGCGCGCACACCGGTACGCAGAACCTCGAAGAGGCCTTCATCGCGCTGCTGCCCGAGAGCAAGCGCGCCGGTCACCACCGCTTGGTGATTCCGCCGCGTCCGCAGAACGATGGCGCGCCACAGATCGCCATCGAGGCGGAAGGGCTGACCTGCCGCTTCGGCGATTTCGTCGCGGTGGACCACGTCAGCTTCCGCATCGAGCGTGGGGAAATCTTCGGCTTCCTCGGCTCCAACGGCTGCGGCAAGTCCACCACCATGAAGATGCTCACCGGCCTGCTGCCAGCCAGCGAAGGCACCTGCGCACTGTTCGGCCAGCCAGTGAACGCCAACGACATGGCGACCCGCCGGCGCGTCGGCTACATGTCCCAGGCCTTCTCGCTGTATGCCGAGCTGACGGTGCTGCAGAACCTCGAACTGCACGCCAGGCTGTTCCACCTGCCGCAGGAGCAGATCGCCCCGCGTGTGGAGGAAATGCTCCAGCGCTTCGACCTGGGCAAGGTCCGGGACGAGCTGCCCGACAGCCTGCCGCTGGGCATTCGCCAGCGTCTGTCGCTGGCCGTGGCGGTGATCCACAAGCCGGAAATCCTCATCCTCGACGAGCCCACCTCGGGCGTCGACCCGGTGGCCCGCGACGGCTTCTGGGAGCTGATGGTGGAGCTCTCGCGCAACGACGGCGTGACCATCTTCATCTCCACCCACTTCATGAACGAAGCCGAGCGCTGCGACCGCATCTCGCTGATGCATGCCGGCAAGGTGCTCGACAGCGATACCCCGCAGGGCCTCATGGACAAGCGCGGCCTGCCGACCCTGGAAGCCACCTTCATCGCCTACCTGGAAGAGGCCGCCGGCAGCGCGCCGGTGCCCGACGCCGCGCCTGCTGCGCAGACGCCGGCCGAGCTCGGCCGCTACCAGGGCAGCGACCGCTTCAGCTGGCTGCGCCTGTTCAGCTACGCCCGCCGCGAGGCCATGGAGCTGCGCCGCGACCCGATCCGCCTGACCCTGGCGCTGGTGGGCACCGCGCTGCTGATGTTCATCATGGGCTACGGCATCAACATGGACGTCGAGGACCTCACCTTCGCCGTCCTCGACCGCGACCAGACCACCACCAGCCAGGCCTATGCGCTGAACATCGCCGGCTCGCGCTATTTCATCGAGAAGGCGCCGATCCAGAACCCCGAAGAGCTGGAGCGGCGCCTGCGCAGCGGCGACATCAGCCTGGCGGTGGAGATCCCGCCGAACTTCGGCCGCGACCTCAAGCGCGGCGCCGACCCGGCCGTCGGCGTGTGGATCGACGGCGCGATGCCGACCCGCGCCAACACCGTGCTCGGCTACGTGCAGGGTCTGCACGCCAGCTACCTGGCCGACCTCGCGCGGCAGAGTGGCAGCAGCGCCGCCAGCGCGGCGGCGAGCACCGAGGTGCGCTTCCGCTACAACCCGGACGTGGAGAGCCTCAAGGCCATGGTGCCGGCGGTGATCCCGCTGCTGCTGATCATGATCCCGGCGATGCTTACCGCCCTGGGCGTGGTGCGCGAGAAGGAGCTGGGCTCGATCACCAACCTCTACGTCACGCCGGTCACGCGCCTGGAGTTTCTGCTCGGCAAGCAGCTGCCGTACATCGGCATGGGCATGATCAACTTCGTGCTGATGCTGGCCATGGCCGTGCTGCTGTTCCAGGTGCCGCTCAAGGGCAGCTTCCTGGCGCTGCTGGTCGGCGCGCTGCTCTATGTGGTGACCAGCACCGGGCTGGGGCTGCTGCTGTCGACCTTCATGAAGAGCCAGATCGCCGCGGTGTTCGGCACCGCCATCGCCACCATGATCCCGGCCATCCAGTTCTCCGGGCTGATCCACCCGGTGTCCTCGCTGGAGGGCGCGGCGGCGGTGATCGGCCAGCTCTACCCGACCTCGCACTTCCTGATCATCAGCCGCGGGGCCTTCTCGAAGGCGCTGGGGTTCGCCGACCTGTGGGTCTACTACCTGCCGCTGGCCGCCATGGTGGTGGTGCTGACGCTGCTCAGCGTGGCGTGCCTGAAGAAGCAGGAGGTCTGAGATGAACACGCTGGCGAACATCTTCAACCTCGGCATCAAGGAGTTCCGCAGCCTGGGCCGCGACTACGCGATGCTGATCCTGATCGCCTGGGCCTTCACCCTGGGCGTCTACAGCTCGGCCACCGGCGTGCCGGAGACCCTGCACCACGCGCCCATCGCCATCGTCGACGAGGACCAGTCGCAGCTCTCCTCGCGCATCGTCAATGCCTTCCAGCCACCGTATTTCCGGGTGCCGGAAATGATCGGCCACGCGCAGATGGACCGCGGCATGGACGTCGGTCTGTACACCTTCACCCTGGACATCCCGCCGGACTTCCAGCGCGACGTGCTGGCCGGGCGGCAGCCGGCGATCCAGGTCAACGTCGATGCGACGCAGACCGGCCAGGCCTTCTCCGGTGCCGGCTACATCCAGAACATCGTCGGCACCGAGGTGCGCGAGTTCGTCAGCCGTTACCGCGCCGAGCCGGCGATGCCGGCCGAGCTGGCGGTGCGCATGGAGTTCAACCCGAACCTGACCCAGGCCTGGTTCGGCGCGGTGATGGAGGTGATCAACCAGATCACCATGCTGTCGATCATCCTCACCGGCGCGGCGCTAATCCGCGAGCGCGAGCACGGCACGGTGGAGCACCTGCTGGTGATGCCGCTGACGGCCTTCGAGATCATGATGGCCAAGGTCTGGTCCATGGGCACGGTGGTGCTGGTGGCGGCGGCGGTCTCGCTGCAACTGGTGGTGCGCGGCTGGCTGGACGTGCCGATCAGCGGCTCGGTGGGACTGTTCCTGCTGGGCGCGGCGCTGCACCTGTTCGCCACCACGTCGATGGGCATCTTCCTCGGCACCGTGGCGCGTTCGATGCCGCAGCTGGGGCTGCTGGTCATCCTCACGCTGATGCCGCTGCAGATCCTCTCCGGCGGCACCACGCCGCGTGAAAGCATGCCGGAGCTGGTGCAGAACATCATGCTGGCGGCGCCGACCACCCACTTCGTCAGCCTGGCCCAGGCGATCCTCTATCGGGGTGCGGACCTGTCCATCGTCTGGCCGCAACTGCTCGCCATCGTCGGCATCGGCGCGGCGTTCTTCTTCGGCGCCTTGTGGCGCTTCCGCCGGACCATCGGGCAGATGGCCTAGCGGCCACGGGCTCGCCGGCAGCTTCCGCATCAGGCGGGTTCGCGAGCAAGCTCGCTCCTACAGCCCAGGCACTGCGCCTCTGGCGTAGGAGCAACTGTCTTTGTCTGAACGTCGGTGACAGGGGACGGCCCTCTCCCTAACCCTCTCCCTGAAGGGAGAGGGGACTGGTCGGCGCAGGATGAAACCATGGCCTCAGCCGGCACGTACGGCTCCCTCTCCCTCTGCGAGAGGGCTGGGGTGAGGGAGTCCCTCGCGCGGACTATCAGGAAAACGAGCGCTCGGCCATGTCCGCCGGCCACACGCAGGTCTGGTTGCGTCCCTTGTGCTTGGCCGCGTACAGCGCCTGGTCGGCCTGGGCGATCAACTGGTCCGGCTCGGTGTCCTGCCCCGGCGTGGCGATGGCCAGGCCGATGCTCACCGTCAGCCGGCCCAGTTCGCCGCCCGGATGCGCGATGCCCATCTCCGCCACCCGCTGGTGGATACGCGCGGCCACGTGGCTGGCGCCCTCCAGGCCGGTGTCGGTGAGGATGATGACGAATTCCTCCCCGCCATAACGACACGCCACGTCGCCCTCGCGCTGCAGGCACTCCTGCAGGCAGCTGGCGAGGCGGCGCAGCGCGTCGTCGCCGGCCAGGTGGCCGAGGCAGTCGTTGAAGCGCTTGAAGTGGTCGACATCGAGCATCAGCACCGCCAGCGGTGCGTCGGCCCGGCGCAGGCGGCGCCATTCGCTCTGCAGCTGGCGGTCGAAGTAGCGGCGGTTGAACAGCCCGGTCAGGCCATCCTGCTGCGACAGCTTGTGCAGCTGCGCCTCCAGCAGCAGGCGTTCGCTGTTGTCGCGGGCGACGGCGATCAGGTAGTCGCGGTCGCCCTGGTGGATCAGCTGGGTGTTGATCTCCGCCGGTTGCAGGCTGCCGTCGCGGCGCTGCATCTCGCGCTGGAAGATCATCGACAGGTTCAGCCGGTGCGCCTGCTGCACCAGCTGGATCCAGGCGTGGAAGCCGGGAATCAGCCGCTCCGGATCATCGCGCAGCAGGTGGCGGAAGTCCTCGGCGCTGTAGCCCAGGCTGTGGTACGTGGCGCGGTTCATGTGCAGCAGCTCGCGCTGCTGCAGGTCGAAGATGAACAGCGCGTCGCGGCTGGAGTCCGTGAGGTCCAGCGCCAGTTGCAGGCGCTCGCGGCTGTCGCGCAGGTTTGCCTCGACGGACTGCCGCTGCTGCGCTTCCTGGTTGAGCAGCTGGTTGCTGGCGCTCAGCGCCGTGGCGCGGCGCGCATTCTCGCGGGCGAGGAACAGCGCCGCCACCAGCAGCAGGCTGATCGCGACGCCGCCGCTGAACACCACCATCGGCAGGGGCGTGGACAGCGATTGCACCAGCGTCGCAGTGGGGCGCAGCTCCAGCTCGAAGCTGCGGTTGTCGAGAAGGCGCAGCGGCACGCGCAGCGGCTGGTCGGCGTCGCTGTCGGGCTGGTCGCGCACATAGAGCGGCCGCCCGTGCTCCAGCAGGCGCACGCTGAACAGGTGGTTGTCGGCCTGTTTGAGCAGGTTGTCCATCAGCGGGCCGACGCGGAAGACCCCCTGCATGAAGCCGTCGAAGCGCAGCTGGTTGCCGCTGTCGCGCACGTAGACCGGGGTGTAGAGCACGAAACCGCGCCCGCCCTGCAGCAGTTCCACGCTGTCGCTCAGGCGTGCCGTGCCGCTGTCGCGAGCGGCCATGGCGGTGGCGTAGTTGGGGTGCTGCTCGGTGAGGTGGAAGTTCAGCGCCGCCTCGTTGCCCTGCAGCGGCTCCAGCCAGCGGATGCGCAGATCGGGATCGGCCCACTGGATCGACTGGTAGCCGGGGAAGCTGCGCACGTAGAAGCGCGCGTCCAGTTCCCACTCGGGACGGGGCATGCGGCCGTGGTGGGTCCACAACTGGGCGAGCAGATCCAGCCCCTGGACCTGTTCGTGCAGATTGGCTTCCAGCTGGTGCGCCAGGCTGCGGCCCTGGTAGGTCAGGCGCTCCTGTACGCGCTGCCGTTCGTTGCTGGCCAGCTCCTCGCCGAGCCAGGCGCTGGCGAGCAGGAGCACGCACAGCAGACCGCCAAGCCCGAGGTAGGTAGCGAATGAGGACTGGAGGCGGTGCATACGGCGAATTCCGGGGGCTTCAGTAACCTAATAGCACAATGCCTCTACTTGTGCGCCAGGCTGACGACGATCGCCCACTGTTCGGCGGTCACCGGCATCACCGACAGGCGGCTGCCCTTCTGCACAAGCGGCATTTCTTCCAGCCCTGCCTGGGCTTTCAATGTGCCCAGGGGCAGCACCGAACGGAAGGCCTCGACGAAGCTCACGTCGCGGGCCGTCCAGGGATTCTTGTCGTCACGGGCCTTGGGGTCGTGGTAGTGGCTTGCAGGGTCCAGCGCGGTCGGGTCGGCATAAGGCTCGCCCTCGATCTGCGCAATCCCGGCGATACCCGGCTCCGGACAGCTGGAGTGATAGAAGAAGAACAGGTCGCCCGGCTGCATGCTGCGCAGGAAGTTGCGCGCCTGGTAATTGCGCACGCCGTCCCAGCGCGCGGTCTTCAGGCGCTGCAGGTCGTGGATCGAGAGTTCATCGGGCTCAGATTTCATCAGCCAGTAAGCGCGTGCCATCCGCGAGGGTCTCCTTGTGCGTGGCGGGTGATGATTTTTCCATAAGGGTAGGCGTTTCCCTGCGACAAGCTGTCGGCTCGCCGGAAACAAACTGTAGGAAGAAGATGTAGGACTTACGGCATGAAGATTGCCTGAAAGTGCCGGAAGTTTTCGGGGCGACAGCTCCTCCGACGATCGGTTGGCGTCAGAATTGCGAGAAGCTTTTCATTGTCGGAGAATGCCGCCGTTTTTAAGCGTGGCCTGCCGGACGGATCAAAAACCACCGCCGGCTGTCGTGGACAATTGCCTGGAAGGGGGAGGCAATCGATGAAACGCAAGCCTGATCTTTTGTGGGTGTTGGTAATACTTTTCGGTCTGGGGGTCGTCACTACCGGTTACACCCAGAGCCTGTGGGAACAACGCCAGGGCAACGCCCCGGTGCAGGTCACCCAGCAGCCCTGATCCAGCGGTCTGCTCGCGCCACGGTTATCGCAAGGAACGCGATTCCGTTGCCAGACGGCCATACCAGCCGCCGTCCGTCACGATGCCCATCAGCGGCACATCCCAGCTCGCCAGCTCCAGCCTATCGACCTTCTGGCATTCATGCGCCAGGCCCAGGAGCGTCGGTTTCTGCCAATTTTTGCGCATGCCCAGGTAGGCCAGGGTCCGATCATAGAAGCCCTTGCCCATGCCCAGGCGGCCGCCTTGCGCATCGAAGCCCACCAGCGGCAGCAACAGCAGGTCCAGCGCCCAGGCCGGGCGCTGGCGCCGTCGGTCGGCCAAGGGTTCGGCGATGTTGAAACGGTTACGCACCCAGCGCTCACCGATGCCCACCTGCTGGAAGGTCATGTGCGTGCGCGGCCAGTCCGAGAGCACCGGCAGGTAGGTCGCCTTGCCGCGTTTCTGCGCAGCCTTCATCAATGGGCGCGGGTCGATTTCGCCGTCGGCCGGCAGGTACAAAGCGATGTGCCTGGCCCGGCGGAACAGCGGATGCTGCGCGAGCTGGCGATACAGGGCCTGGGCGGCGAGGCGTTGCTGCAGGGGAGTGAGCGCGCGTCTGGCCTGGCGCAGCTGGCGGCGCAGGGCAGGGCGGGAGAGACCGTCTGAGTGGATCATCGAAGGGTAAAGCTCCCCGGACATGCCGCTGTCGGGTTAGCCCTTGAACCCGAGAGTTCAAGGTGGTGGTTGCAGTAGGCTTTAAGGCTTTCCGTCGTGCGGACATGCACACCAGCCCAACTGGCAACCCCCGTTGTTGCAATTATCGGCTCAGGGACATCACCGACTGGCCAACACACCAGGGAGCGGGGCTGATTATACCCCAAGGAAATTTCCCTGGTCAGACTTCACCCTGGCCCTTATCGGTGGTAAGGGTATCGGTTGTCAGTGCGCGATCCACTCGCTCGAGCAGTTCACGCACGCGCTCGCGGGTGGAACTGCTGTCATGCTCCACGCGCTCCTGCTTGTGCAGCAGGTCGTGGGTGATGTTCAGCGCGGCCATCACCGCTACGCGGTCGGCACCGATCACTTTGCCGCTGGATCGGATCTCGCGCATCTTGCTGTCCAGGTAGCGCGCGGCGCTTTCCAGGTTGACGCGCTCGTCCGGGGGGCATGCGATGCAGTACTCCTTGTCGAGGATTTGGACGTTCAGGGTATTCGACTGGCTCATGAGTCCTGCTCCAGGGCTTTAAGACGCAAAATCATCGCTTCGACCTTCTGCCGAGCCAAATCGTTCTTCTCGATCAGATGGGCGCGTTCTTCCCGCCAGCTTTTCTCGTTCGCCCGCAGCAGCCGGTTTTCGGCCTTGAGCTGTTCCAGGCGTTGGAGCAGCAGGTCGAACTTGGCGATCAGCGCGTGCAGGTCGGCGTCTTCCATGGGCTCTCGCTTGGGAGTTGCTTAAGTAATCGAGAACTATATAGGACTGCCGTGGGGGTGGGTCAACGCACGGCTGCCCGGCGCGGGGTCGCATGGTCTTGCGGTGTGCGCCGGTGCTAGGATAACGGACCCTATTCTATTGCGCGGCGCCTGATGGCGCCTAGCCGTCACCCGGGTTCGATCATGTCCACTTCCAGCTCCGCCTACACCGCCTTCGCCACCCTGCTCGCCGAGGCCGCCCTGCCGATTTCCCCCGCCGAACTGCACGGCCACCTGCTCGGCCGCGTCTGCGCCGGGGCCGGCTTCGACCAGGACGAGTGGTTGCAGGCCGCTGCCGAGCTGCTCGGCGGCGAGCCGGGCGAGCGCCTGGGCGCGGCCCTGGGCGGCCTGCTGGGCATGGTCCAGCAGGACTTCAGCCAGGGCGAGATGGCCGTGGTGCTGATGCTGCCCAACGACGACGCGCCGCTGGCCGAGCGTGCCGTGGCCCTGGGCCAGTGGTGCCAGGGCTTCCTCGCCGGCTTCGGCCTGGCGCTGCGTTCCCCCAGCCTGTCGGACGAAGCCGACGAAGTGCTGCAGGACATCGCCGCCATCGCCCAGGTCGGCGGGCAGCTGGAAGAATCCGAAGACGGCGAGGCCGACTACATGGAAGTGCAGGAATACCTGCGCGTCGCCCCGCTGCTGCTGTTCTCCGAATTCGGCAAGGTGCCGGCACCGGCCGAGAAACCCTCCCTGCATTGAGGTCGCGCATGATCCGTATCGCCAAGTCGGAATACGCCCGTCGTCGCAAGGCGCTGATGGCGCAGATGGAACCCAACAGCATCGCCATTCTCCCGGCGGCGCCGATGTACATCCGCAACCGCGACGTCGAGCACGTCTACCGCCAGGACAGCGACTTCCAGTACCTCACCGGCTTCCCCGAGCCGGAAGCGGTGATGGCGCTGATCCCCGGCCGCGAGCACGGCGAGTACGTGCTGTTCTGCCGCGAGCGCGATCCGGAACGTGAACTCTGGGACGGCCTGCGCGCCGGCCAGGACGGCGCGATCAGCACCTTCGGCGCCGACGATGCCTTCCCCATCGGCGATATCGACGACATCCTCCCCGGCCTGATCGAGGGCCGCGACCGCGTGTACTACGCGCTGGGCGCCAACCAGGAATTCGACCGCCGGCTGATGGACTGGATCAACGTGATCCGCTCCAAGGCGCGCCAGGGTGCGCAGCCGCCGAACGAGTTCGTCGCCCTCGACCACCTGCTGCACGACCAGCGCCTGTACAAGAGCGCCGGCGAGGTGAAGGTGATGCGCTACGCCGCGGAAGTCTCCGCGGGCGCCCACATCCGCGCCATGCAGGCCTGCCGCCCGGGGCTCTACGAGTACCACCTGGAAGCCGAGCTGGAATACGCCTTCCGCCAGGGTGGCGCGAAGATGCCGGCCTACGGCTCCATCGTCGCCACCGGCCGCAACGCCTGCATCCTGCACTACCGGGAGAATGACGCGCAGATCAAGGACGGCGACCTGATCCTGATCGACGCCGGCTGCGAGATCGATTGCTACGCCAGCGACATCACCCGCACCTTCCCCGCCAGCGGCACCTTCAGCCCCGAGCAGAAAGCCATCTACCAGCTGGTGCTGGACGCCAACATGGCGGCCTTCGACTACATCGCCCCGGGCCGCCACTGGAACGAAGCCCACGAGGCCACCGTGCGGGTCATCACCGCCGGCCTGGTGGAGCTGGGCCTGCTCAAGGGCGAGGTCGACGAGCTGATCGAGCGCGAAGCCTACAAGGCCTTCTACATGCACCGTGCCGGCCACTGGCTGGGCATGGACGTGCACGACGTCGGCGAGTACCGCGTCGGCGGCGAATGGCGTGTGCTCGAACCGGGCATGGCGATGACCGTCGAGCCGGGCATCTACATCGCCCCGGACAACACCGACGTGCCCAAGAAGTGGCGCGGCATCGGCGTGCGCATCGAGGACGACGTGGTGGTGACGAAAACCGGCTGCGAAGTGCTGACCAACGGCGTGCCTAAGACCGTCGCCGAGATCGAAGCGCTGATGGCGCAGGCCCGCGCCCAGGCCGCCTGACATGCAACGTACGCAACTGGCCATCATCGGTGGCGGGCTCGTTGGCGCAAGCCTTGCGCTGATCCTCCAGGCCGGCGCCCGCGCGCGCGGCTGGCAGATCGTGCTGGTCGAGCCGTTCGCCCCCGGCGATGCCTACCAGCCCAGCTACGACGCGCGCTCCTCGGCGCTGTCCTTCGGCAGCCGGCAGATCTACGAACGCCTGGGGCTGTGGCAGCAGATCGCCCAGCGTGCCGAGCCGATCACCCAGATCCACGTCTCCGACCGCGGCCGCTTCGGCGCCGCGCGCCTGACGGCAGTGGAGGAGGGCGTTCCCGCGCTGGGCTACGTGGTGGAAAACGCCTGGCTCGGCCAGTGCCTCTGGCATGCGCTCGACCCGACCGTGGTCAGCTGGCGCTGCCCGGCCGAAGTGCGCCGGATGGACGCCCTGGGCGACGGCTACCGCCTGACCCTGGACGACGATTCGCAGCTGGACTGCGACCTCGCCGTGCTCGCCGATGGCGGCCGCTCCGGCCTGCGCGAGCAGCTGGGCATCAACGTGCGTTCCTCGTCCTACGGGCAAACCGCGCTGATCGCCAACATCAGCCCGTCCGAGGCTCACCGCGGGCAAGCCTTCGAACGCTTCACCGAGAACGGACCGCTGGCCCTGCTGCCGCTGCCGGAAAACCGCTGCGCGCTGGTCTGGACCCGCAATGGCAGCGACGCCGAGCGCCTGCGCGAGCTGCCCGACGCGGCGTTCCTCGCCGAGTTGCAGGAGGCCTTCGGCTACCGCCTCGGCACCCTGCGCCAGGTCGGTGTGCGCTACGGCTACCCGCTGAGCCTGACCGAGGCCGACGAGCAGATTCGCCCGCACCTGGTGGTGCTGGGCAACGCCGCCCACAGCCTGCATCCGATTGCCGGGCAGGGCTTCAACCTGTCGCTGCGCGATGCCAAGGCACTGGGTGACCGCCTGTTGCTGGAAGACGCCGCGCCGGGCGATTTCGCCGTGCTGCAGCGCTACCTGGACGGCCAGCGGCTGGACCAGCAGATGACCGTCGGCTTCTCCGACCGCGTCACCCGGCTGTTCTCCAATGCCCAGCCGCTGCTGGCCACCGGTCGCAACCTCGGCCTGCTGGGGCTCGACCTGTTGCCGCCGGCCAAGCGCTGGTTCGCCCGCCAGGCCATGGGCCTGGGCGCCCGCCCGGTTTAACACGCCTCAGCCAAAAGGAAATTCGATGCACGCGGATCTGGTTATCGTCGGGGCGGGAATGGTCGGCAGCGCGCTGGCCCTGGCCCTGGAAGGCAGCGGGCTGGACATCCTGCTGCTGGACGGCTCGCCGCTGAGCGTCACGCCGTTCGACCGCGAAGCACCCTTCGAGCCGCGCGTCAGTGCGCTGTCCGAGGCCAGTCGGCGCATCCTCCAGCGCCTGCACGCCTGGGACGGCATCGCCGCACGCCGCGCCGAGCCCTACAGCGAGATGCAGGTGTGGGACGGCTCGGGCACCGGGCAAATTCACTTCAGCGCCGCCAGCGTACATGCCGAGATGCTCGGCCATATCGTCGAGAACCGCGTGGTGCAGGACGCCCTGCTGGAGCGTCTGCACGACTCCGCGCTCGGCCTGCTGCCCAATGCGCGCCTCGAACAACTGCGCCACTCCGGCGACGACTGGCTGCTGACCCTCTCCGATGGCCGCGAAGTCCGCACGCCGCTGGTGGTCGCCGCCGACGGCGCCAACTCCGCCGTGCGCCGCCTGGCCGGCTGCGCCACCCGCGAGTGGGATTACCTGCATCACGCCATCGTCACCAGCGTGCGCTGCGAGAAGCCGCACCAGGCCACCGCCTGGCAGCGCTTCACCGACGACGGCCCGCTGGCCTTCCTGCCACTGGCGAAGGCGGGCGATGCGCACTGGTGCTCGATCGTCTGGTCGACCACGCCAGAGCAGGCCGAGAAGCTCATGGCGCTGGACGACGACGGCTTCCGCAAGGCGCTTGGGGTGGCCTTCGAGCATCGCCTGGGCACCATCGAACACGCCGACCGCCGTCTGTGCATCCCGCTGCGCCAGCGCCACGCCAAGCGCTACGTGGAGCCGGGGCTGGTGCTGATCGGCGACGCCGCGCACACCATCCACCCGCTGGCCGGGCAGGGCGTGAACCTGGGCTTCCTGGATGCCGCCGTGCTCGCCGAGGTGCTCGAGCACGCCCATGCCCGTGGCGAGAACATCGCCGAGGAGCGCGTGCTGAGCCGCTACGAACGTCGGCGCATGCCGCACAACCTGGCGATGATGGCAGCGATGGAAGGCTTCCAGCGCCTGTTCCAGGCGGACCCGCTGGCGCTGCGCTGGCTGCGTAACGCCGGCCTGCGGCTGGTGGACAAACACCACGAGGCCAAGGGCGTGTTCGTGCGCCAGGCGCTGGGGCTGTCGGGGGATTTGCCGGAGCTGGCGCGGGTTTGATAAGGGCGGCCTGAGGCCCCCTCACCCTAACCCTCTCCCAGGGGGAGAGGGGACTGATCGGCGCAGGCTGAACGCTCAGATCTCGCCGGCTGCCTCCGCGATGACCGCACACTCCGAACTGCCCCCCCCTCCCTCTGGGAGAGGGCTGGGGTGAGGGGCTCCTGGCCTGCATCACCAATATCCCACGCGACCCCACACCGCACCCCATCGAAACACCCCGACACAAACGCGCAGCTCGTTATCAAATGCGGTTCCTTATCATTTGCGGGATTTCTTCCCTGCAAAGGAAACGCCCATGCTCGTGCGCAAAAGTCTTCTCGCCACCCTCCTGCTGGTCGCCTTCGGGAGCACCGCCCAGGCCGCCGACGAGGTGGTGGTCTACTCCTCGCGCATCGACGAGCTGATCAAGCCGGTGTTCGATGCCTACACCGAGAAGACCGGGGTGAAGATCAAATTCATCACCGACAAGGAAGCGCCCCTGATGGCGCGGATCAAGGCCGAGGGCGCCAACACGCCGGCCGACCTGCTGCTCACCGTGGACGCCGGCAACCTCTGGCAGGCCGAGCAGATGGGCATCCTGCAGCCCTTCGACTCGCCGACCCTGGATGCCAACATCCCGCCGCAGTACCGCTCCGGCACCGATAGCTGGACCGGCCTGTCGCTGCGCGCGCGGACCATCGTCTATTCGACCCAGCGGGTGAAGCCCGAGGAGCTGTCCACCTACGAAGCGCTGGCCGACCCGAGGTGGGAAGGCCGCCTGTGCCTGCGCACCGCGAAGAAGGTCTACAACCAGTCGCTCACCGCCACCCTCATCGAGACCCACGGCGCGCAGAAGACCGAGGACATCCTCAAGGGCTGGGTGAACAACCTGGCCACCGACGTGTTCTCCGACGACAACGCCCTGCTGCAGGCCATCGCCGCCGGCCAGTGCGACGTCGGCATCGTCAACACCTACTACTACGGGCGCATGCACAAGGATAAACCGCAGTTGCCGGTGAAGCTGTTCTGGCCGAACCAGGGCGACCGGGGCGTGCACGTCAACCTGTCGGGCATCGGTTTGACCAAGTACGCGCCGCACCCGGAGGCGGCGAAGAAGCTGGTGGAGTGGATGACCGGGCCGGATGCCCAGGCGCTGTTCGCCGGCATCAACCAGGAGTTCCCGGCCAACCCGGCGGTGGCGCCGTCGCCGGAAGTCGCTGCGTGGGGCACGTTCAAGGCCGACAGCATCCCCGTGGAAGTGGCCGGCAAGCGCCAGGCCGAGGCGATCAGGCTGATGGACCGCGCCGGCTGGAATTGAGCGGAGCCCGGCGCCTCAACGGGCGCCGGCGTCGTCCTGGTGGCTGACGGCAAGTGCCTTGCCGTCGCCGTCGAGCAGGCAGATGAATTCGCCGTCCGACTGCTCGCCCCGGCGCAGTTGCGCCACCAGCCGCTTGCTGGCCGGCTGGCCGTTCACCGACCCCTCGTAGGCTTCCTCGCGAATCGAGCTGGGCTCGATCCAGGTCTTCTGCCAGCGTTCCTGCAAGGCCGGGTCCGCGGCGACCTTGCTCATGGCCATGGCCACGCAGGCCTCGACGGGCGTGGGAGCGTCGGCCAGGGCCAGGCTGCAGAACGGCAACAGCAGCAGGCCGGACAGACGGAAGAGGGATGACATGGGACTTTTTCCTTGGGGGCGGCAGTGGCAGAGTGGGCGATTCGACCGCGGTACCTTGCGCTTTATCCCTTTCCCATGAGGATCAGGCGAATTCGATTTCAATGAAGGAAATTTCCGTCAGTTGATCGACGGTATTTCCTGCAAACACCCCTTGATGCCCTGGACACACGCCCCGCATGCGCGCCACTCGCTGGACTCCCATCACCTTCGCCATCGCCGCCCTGGTGCTGCTGCCGATCAGCGTCCTGCTGCTGAGCTGGGGCCAGATCGACCGGGAAATCTGGGCGCACCTGTGGGACACGCAGATGACCCGCCTGCTGGGCAATACCCTGGTGCTGGTGGCGGGCGTGGGCGTGGGGGTGACCGTGCTGGGCGTCAGCCTCGCCTGGCTCGTCAGCCTCTGTGAGTTCCCCGGCCGGCGCTGGCTGGACTGGGCGCTGATGCTGCCCTTTGCCGTGCCGGCCTACGTGCTGGCGTTCGTCTTCGTCGGCCTGCTGGACTTCTCCGGCCCCGTGCAGACGCTGCTGCGCGAGTGGTTCGGCAGCGGCCTGCGGCTGCCGCGGGTGCGCTCCACCGGCGGGGTGATCACGGTGCTGGTGCTGGTGTTCTACCCCTACGTCTACCTGCTCGCGCGCACCGCCTTCCTCGCCCAGGGGCGCGGCCTGATGGAAGCGGCGCGGGTGCTCGGCCTGTCGCCGCTGGCGGCCTTCTGGCGCGTCGCCCTGCCCATGGCGCGCCCGGCCATCGGCGCCGGGCTGGCGCTGGCGATCATGGAGACCCTGGCGGATTTCGGCACCGTCGCGGTGTTCAACTTCGATACCTTCACCACCGCCGTCTACAAGACCTGGTATGGCTTCTACAGCCTGTCCAGCGCTACCCAGCTGGCCAGCCTGCTGCTGCTGTTCGTCATGCTGGTGCTGCTGGGCGAGCGCTACGGCCGCGGCCGCAGCGGCGTGCCCAGCGAGCGCCCGCGCGGCGCGGCGCTGTACCGGCTGCGCGGCTGGAAGGCGTTCGCCGCCAGCGCCTGGTGCCTGCTGGTGTTCGCCTGCGCCTTCGTCATCCCACTGCTGCAGCTGCTGGTATGGGTCTGGCAGAAGGGCCGCTTCGACCTGGATGAGCGTTACGCCGGGCTGATCCTGCACAGCCTCTACCTGGGCGGCCTGGCGGCGCTGCTGACGGTTGCCGTGGCGCTGCTGCTGGCCTTCGCCCGGCGCCTGTCGCCGACCCCGGCGGTGCGCTCGGCGGTGGGTATTTCCAACCTCGGCTATGCGCTGCCCGGCTCGGTGCTGGCGGTGGCGATCATGCTGGCCTTCAGCTGGCTGGACAATCACGCGGTGATTCCGCTCTCCAGCGCCCTGGGCGGCACCGGCAAGCCGCTGCTGCTGGGCAGCCTTGGCGCGCTGCTGGTGGCCTACCTGATCCGCTTCATGGCGGTGGCCTACCACCCGCTGGAGGGCGCGCTGGCGCGGATTCGTCCGTCGCTGCCGGAGGCTTCGCGCAGCCTGGGCGTCGGCGGCGCCGGCCTGTTCCTGCGGGTCTACCTGCCGCTGCTGCTGCCAGGGGCGCTGAGCGCCGCGCTGCTGGTGTTCGTCGACGTGCTCAAGGAAATGCCGGCCACCTTGCTGATGCGCCCCTTCGGCTGGGACACCCTGGCCGTGCGCGTGTTCGAGATGACTAGCGAGGGCGAATGGGCCCGCGCCGCGCTGCCGGCGCTGACCCTGGTGCTGGTCGGGCTGTTCCCGGTGATCGGCCTGATTCGCCGCTCCGCGCGCCAGAGCGGTTCTTCCCGGCCCTGAGAATCGGCCGTCGGACAAGCTGTCCAGCGGCCGGCCTTGCGACTACAATGCGCGCGTTTCGTGCGGGCCGTACTCGCGCTCCGCACCCGCCTCGCCCGGAAGGAGAACACCCATGGGACAGCGCACGCCGCTCTATGATTTGCACGTCGCCCTCGGCGCCAAGATCGTCGATTTCGGCGGTTGGGACATGCCGTTGCACTACGGTTCGCAAGTCGAAGAGCACCACCAGGTACGTCGCGATTGCGGCGTGTTCGACGTTTCCCACATGACCGTGGTCGACGTCACCGGTCCGCAGGCCAAGGAATACCTGCAGCGACTCCTGGCCAACGACGTCGAACGACTGCAGGTTCCGGGCAAGGCGCTGTACAGCGGCATGCTCAACGAACGCGGCGGTGTCGTCGACGACCTGATCGTCTACCTCGGCGTGTACGGCTACCGCGTGGTGGTCAACGCCTCCACCCGCGACAAGGACATGGCCTGGATGCAGGCCCACACCGAGGGCTTCGACGTCACCCTGAGCGAACGCCCGGACCTCGCCATGCTCGCCGTGCAGGGCCCCAACGCCCGCGAAAAGACCGCCGAGCTGGTCACCCCCTCGCGCGCCGCGCTGATCCGCGAGCTTAAGCCCTTCCAGGGCAAGGCCGACGGTGACTGGTTCATCGCCCGCACCGGCTACACCGGCGAGGACGGCCTGGAAATCATGCTGCCGGCCGTCGAGGCGCAAGGCTTCCTCAACGACCTGGTCGGCGCCGGCATCGCCCCGGCGGGCCTGGGCGCGCGCGATACCCTGCGCCTGGAAGCCGGGATGAACCTCTACGGCCAGGACATGGACGAGGACGTCTCCCCGCTGGCCGCCAACATGGGCTGGACCATCGCCTGGGAACCGCAAGGCCGCGACTTCGTTGGCCGCAAGGCCCTCGAAGCGCAGAAGGCCGCCGGCGATGCGCCCAAGCTGGTCGGGCTGGTGCTGGAGGAGCGCGGCGTATTGCGCGCCCACCAGGTCGTCCGCGTCGCCGGTGTCGGCGAGGGCGAGATCACCAGTGGCAGCTTCTCCCCGACGCTGGGCAAATCCATCGCCCTGGCCCGCGTGCCGGCGGCCACCGGCGACCGCGCCGAGGTGGAGATCCGCGGCAAGTGGTATCCGGTTCGCGTCGTTCAGCCGAATTTCGTGCGTCATGGCAAAGCCCTGATCTAAATTGCATGATCTAACTTAGAAGAGGGCGGTACCGCCGCCCGTCGCCCCGTCCTCGAGGAAAAACAAGATGAGCAATATCCCCGCCGACCTGCGTTACGCCGCCAGCCACGAGTGGGCGCGCCTGGAAGCCGACGGTAGCGTGACCGTGGGCATCTCCGACCATGCCCAGGAAGCCCTGGGCGACGTGGTCTTCGTCGAACTGCCGGAAGTCGGCAAGACCCTTGCCGCCGGTCAGGAAGCCGGTGTCGTCGAGTCGGTGAAGGCCGCCTCGGACATCTACGCCCCGGTGAGCGGCGAAGTCATCGCGGTCAACGACGTGCTGGCCGACACCCCCGAAGAAGTGAACAACGACCCGTACGGCTCCTGGTTCTTCAAGCTCAAGCCGAGCAACCCGGCCGAGCTGGACAAGCTCCTCGACGCCGCCGGCTATCGCGCTGCCAGCGATTCCGACGCGTAACACGCTGCTGTACACACAGGCCTCGACTCGTCGGGGCCTGTTCTTTTTTACGGACCGATTACGGACCGACTTTTCGAGACCGTGGCCATGTCGAACACCCCTTCGCTTTCCCAGCTGCACCAGCCTGATGCCTTCCTCGCCCGCCACCTGGGCCCCGACGCCGCCGAGCAGCACGCCATGCTCGACACCCTCGGGCTCGGCAGTCGCGACGACCTGATCGTGCAGACGGTGCCCCCGGCGATCCGCCTGAACCGGCCACTGGATCTGCCGGCCGCCCTCGACGAACAGGGCGCGCTGGCCAAGCTGAAGGGGTACGCGCAGAAGAACGAGCTGTGGACCAGCCTGATCGGCACCGGCTACTACGGCACCCTGACCCCGACCGTCATCCTGCGCAACGTGCTGGAAAATCCGGGCTGGTACACCGCCTACACCCCGTACCAGCCGGAGATCGCCCAGGGCCGTCTCGAATCGCTGCTGAACTTCCAGCAGATGACCATCGACCTCACCGGCCTCGACCTCGCCAGCGCCTCGCTGCTCGACGAAGCCACCGCCGCCGCCGAAGCCATGGCCCTGGCCAAGCGCGTGGCCAAGGCCAAGAGCAACCTGTTCTTCGTCGATGCGCACTGCCACCCGCAGACCATCTCCGTGGTGCAGACCCGCGCCGAGGCCTTCGGCTTCGACGTGGTGGTCGACGAGGTGGACAACCTCGGCCAGCACGCGGTGTTCGGCGCGCTTCTGCAATATCCCGACACCCGCGGCGAAATCCGTGACCTGCGTTCGGTGATCGATGCCCTGCACGCCCAGCAGGCCATCGCCTGCGTCGCCAGCGACCTGCTCGCGCTGTTGCTGCTCACCCCGCCGGGCGAGCTGGGCGCCGACGTGGTCCTGGGCAGCGCCCAGCGCTTTGGCGTGCCCATGGGCTACGGCGGCCCGCACGCGGCGTTCTTCGCCTGCCGCGACGACTACAAGCGCGCCATGCCCGGCCGCATTATCGGCGTGTCCAAGGACGCCCGCGGCAACACCGCGCTGCGCATGGCGCTGCAGACCCGCGAACAGCACATCCGCCGCGAGAAGGCCAACTCCAACGTCTGCACCTCGCAGGTGCTGCTGGCCAACATCGCCAGCCTGTACGCCGTCTACCACGGCCCGCAGGGCCTCAAGCGCATCGCCCAGCGCGTGCACCGCCTGACTGCCGTGCTGGCCGCCGGCCTCGCCGCCAAGGGCGTAAAGCGGGTCAACCAGCACTTCTTCGACACCCTGACCCTGGACGTCGGCGCGCAGCAGCAGGCCATCATCGAGCGCGCCCGCGCCGCCCGCGTGAACCTGCGCATCGTCGGCGAGGACCGCCTGGGCGTGAGCCTGGACGAAACCACCAGTGCCGACACCCTCGCCAGCCTGTTCGACATCCTCCTCGGTGCCGGCCACGGCCTGGACGTCGCCCAGCTCGACGCCGGTAAGGTCGCCGATGGCATCCCCGCCGCCCTGCAACGCAGCAGCGGCTACCTGAGCCACCCGGTGTTCAATCGCCACCACAGCGAAACCGAGATGCTGCGCTACCTGCGCCAGCTCGAAGGCAAGGACCTGGCGCTGAACCAGGCGATGATCCCGCTGGGCTCCTGCACCATGAAGCTCAACGCCACCAGCGAGATGATCCCCATCACCTGGCCGGAATTCGCCAGCCTGCACCCCTTCGTGCCGCGCGAGCAGGCCGAGGGCTACCGCCTGATGATCGAGGAGCTGGAGCGCTGGCTCTGCGCGATCACCGGCTTCGACGCCATCTGCATGCAGCCCAACTCCGGCGCCCAGGGCGAGTACGCCGGCCTGCTGGCGATCCGCAAGTACCACGAGAGCCGGGGCGATGCGCACCGCAACATCTGCCTCATCCCGTCGTCGGCCCACGGCACCAACCCGGCCTCGGCGATCATGGCGAGCATGCGCGTGGTCATCGTCGAGTGCGACAAGGGCGGCAACGTCGACCTGGAAGACCTCAAGCGCAAGGCGGCCGAAGCCGGCGAGCAGCTGTCCTGCCTGATGATCACCTACCCGTCCACCCACGGCGTGTACGAAGAGGGCATCCGCGAGATCTGCGAGGTCATCCACGCCCACGGCGGCCAGGTCTACATGGACGGCGCCAACCTCAACGCCCAGGTCGGCCTGGCGCGCCCGGCGGACATCGGCGCCGACGTGTCGCACATGAACCTGCACAAGACCTTCTGCATCCCCCACGGCGGCGGCGGCCCGGGCATGGGCCCGATCGGCGTGAAGAAGCACCTCGCGCCCTTCGTCGCCAACCACCCGGTGATCCGCATCGAAGGCCCGAACCCGCTGAACGGCGCGGTGAGCGCTGCGCCCTGGGGCAGTGCGAGCATCCTGCCGATCAGCTGGATGTACATCGCCATGATGGGTCCGCAACTGGCCGATGCCACGGAAGTGGCGATCCTCAACGCCAACTACCTGGCCCAGCAGCTCGATGGCGCCTTCCCGGTGCTCTACCGTGGCCGCAACGAGCGCGTCGCCCACGAATGCATCCTCGACCTGCGCCCGCTCAAGGCGCAGACCGGGATCAGCGAGGAAGACGTCGCCAAGCGCCTGATGGACTATGGCTTCCACGCGCCGACCATGTCCTTCCCGGTGCCCGGCACGCTGATGGTGGAGCCCACCGAGAGCGAGTCCAAGCACGAGCTGGACCGCTTCATCGAGGCGATGCTGTCGATCCGCGCGGAGATCGCCAAGGTGGAAACCGGCGAATGGCCCGCCGAGGACAACCCGCTCAAGCGCGCGCCGCACACCCTGGCGGACGTCACCGGACTGTGGGATCGGCCCTATCCCATCGCCGACGCGGTGACCCCGACCGAACACACCCGCGCCTTCAAGTACTGGCCGGCGGTGAACCGCGTGGACAACGTCTACGGCGACCGCAACCTGTTCTGCGCCTGCGTGCCGGTTGACGACTACCGCGAGTGACCCGTGCGCCGCAGTGATTCTGCGCCGAATTGAAAAAGCCGCCCTCGGGCGGCTTTTTCATTGGGGCTCTTCGTAGGAGCGAGCTCGCTCGCGAACGGATTCTCCGGCGGCGCTGAAGCTGGGCGGGTTCGCGAGCAAGCTCGCTCCTACAGGGGGCCCGGTGCTGCCCGGTTGGCGTAGGAGCGGGCGGGCTGTGCGTTGAAATGAAAGTGCGCTGAACGAACGAGCCGCTGTCGGGGGCTTTTCGTAGGAGCGAGCTTGCTCGCGAACGGACTTCCCGGCGGCGCTGAAGCTGGGCGGGTTCGCGAGCAAGCTCGCTCCTACAGGGCAACCCCAGCTGACCGGCTGCCCATCGCGGACAGAGTCCGCTCCTACAGGGGCGTGCTCACAGCGCCGGCGGCATAGGAGCGGATTTCATCCGCGATCGGCTTCACCGCGCGGCGCAGCCGGAGCGGTTCGCGGACCCGCGGCGCGCGCCACGGGCCGCGCCGGTGGGTGTCACTGGGCGGATGGGTCATCGCGGCGGACGAGGATGGCGTTGGCCAGTTCCATGTCGCTGCGATCCTGCAGGGCGGCGTCGTCGCTGCGCAGGCGGGTGAGGGCGGCTTCCAGGTAGGGGCCGCGGATGGCGCCGTCACTGGCGACGAAGGCGCTGGCGTCGTCCTGGGCGGCGACGATCAGTTTGTCGTGCTTGAAGGTCAGGTAGGTCGACGCGGTAGTGGCGCCGGACGAGATGATGTCGCGCCAGAAGTCGCCGTCGGCCATGGCCGAGGCAACGGGCAGGGCGATCAGGGCAAAGGCTGTGGCCAGTTTCGCGGTACGCATCGAGTACACCTCCGCAAGGTCCGTGTACAGGTGAGAGCCGCTGCGCCGTGGCGGAGTTCCAACTTTTCTGGGGGGGGTGCGCGAGCGGTCGTCGCGCACACCAGGGGCGATCACTGCTGGGCAGCAAGGATCGCCGAGGCCAGTTCGGCGTCGCTGGCCTGCGCCAGGGCCGGGTCGGCGCTGCGCATCTGCTGCAGCATGGCTTCCAGGTAGGGGCCACGGATGGCGCCGTCGGTGGCGATGAAGCTGGCGGCGTCATCCTGGGCCGGGCCGATCAGTTTGTGATCGTCACGGCTGGTCAGGTAGCTGGAGGCGGTGGTGGCGCCAGAGGTCAGCACGCTGCGCCAGAAGCCGCTGTCTTCGGCCATGGCGCAGGTGATGGGGAGCAGGGTGAGGGCTACGACAAGAGGGGCAGAACGGCGACGCATGATGGTTCCTTGAGTGATTGCGCGCCACTCAGAACGTCGGAAGATTCCGCGGTTCCCACCTGTCGTCGGAAATGTCACTCACGCTTGAGGGATGGATCATCGGGGTTCTGCTGCTCCAGCTCCGCGGTGAACTGCTGCACCTTCTGGAACTGCCCGGCTTGGCGCAGGTAGTCGAGCAGCGCCAGGCGCGCGGCGCGGTTGGCCGGGTGCTTCTGCAGCAGGGTTTCCAGCTCGTGGCAGGCGCCGTCCAGGTCGCCGCTGTCGTGCAGGGCGATGGCCAGCACATAGCGGAACTGATCGTCGTCCGGGGCGAGCCGCACGGCTTCGCGCAGCTCCTTCAGGGCTTGGGCCTTCTGCCCCGCGCGGACCAGGGCGAGGCCGTTGACGTGGTGCAGCAGGCCGGCAGCGGGATACAGGCGCAGGCTCTCGTCCAGCCACTGGCGGGCCTCGCTGGCTCGGCCGGCGGATTCCAGCCATTGGTAGAGGCTGACCCGCGCCGGCAGGTAGCCGGCGTCGCGCGCCAGTGCCGCGCGCAGGGCGGCCTCGACGCGCTCGGCGCGGCCGGTCAGGTCGTAGAGGTTGGCCAGGTTGAGGTTGGCGTCCGCCCGTTCGGCAAGGTCCTGCTGGACTTGCTCGTACTCCGCCAGGGCGGCCTGCAGTTCAGCGTCGATGTCGGCGCGCAGCGCCGGCGGCAGCTGCGCCAGTTGCCAGGTCGCTGCGAGGCGCACGGCGCGGATCGGGTTACGCAGCAGCGGGGCGAGCAACGGCAGTTGCTGCGCCGGCGCGGCGAGCGCGGGGAGCGCCTCGATGGCGCTGTGGCGCACCAGCGGATCGGCATCCTTCAAGCCCAGGGCGACCAGCTCCAGCGAGCGCGGGCTGGGGTAGCTGGGCAACTCGGCGAGCAGCGTGGCCCGGCGGATCGCCGGCAGGTCCGTGGTGGCCAGCAGCAGGTGCAGCGCGCGGGAGGCGCCGGGCTTGCCGTTGCGCGCTTTCCACAGGGTGTCGTCGTAGCGCGGTGGCGGGTTGCTGGAGGCGTTGGGCTTGGCCGGCAGTTCGTTGGCGAACCATTGGCGGAAGGCCGAGCCCAGCTGCTTGCCGGGCATGTCGCGGTGGCAGGCCTGGCAGGCGTCCGGTGCGCCGATGCGGCGCGCGTGCACCGGGTCGGGCAAGGTGAAGCCATGATCGTGGCGGTAGTCGTTGCCCATGTAATAGCGACCGGGCATGTGGCACGCGGTGCACTGGGCGCCGGGGCTTCCGGGCGCATGGTGATGGTGCTCGGGCGCGTCGTAGTGCTTCGCCTGCAGGCCCTTGCCGTCGATCTGCGGGCGGATCGCCCTGCCGGTGCTGTTGTGGCATTGCAGGCAGACGCCATTGCCCGGCGCCTTCAGCTCGCCGCTGTGGGGGTTGTGGCAGTCGGTGCACTGCACGCCCTTGGCGAACATCGTGCTCTGGGTGAAGGAGCCCCATTCGAAGACTTCGTCCTTGATCTTGCCGTCGATCTCGTAGAGCTCGCGGGTCAGGGGGCTGGGCAGGTAGTCGTCCATGAAGCGGTGAGTGTTCCGCGAGCCATCGCCCAGCGGTGCGCGGCGGGCGTGGCAGCGCGCGCAGGTTTCGACGAGGGTGGTCTGGCTGGCGCTCTGCAACGGCACTTCGAAGCCCTTGTCGGCGCTGCGGTCGGGTTTCTGCGCCCATTCCAGGTGCCTGGATGCCGGCCCGTGGCAGGCCTGGCAGCCGACGCCGAGGCTGTTCCAGTGGCTGGCGAAACGGTCGGTGGCGGCGTCGTAGTTGCGTGTGAAGCCGGTGGTGTGGCACTCCACGCACATGAAGTTGGCGTTCTGCGCCGGGCGGGTCCAGTGCAGGTCGTCCCGGAAGTCGATGCGTTGGCTGGCAGGCAGCTGGAACCACTGGTGCTTGCGGCTATCCCAGGCGACGCCGAGGGCTTGCAGGCGCCCGCCGGGGTAGTCGATCAGGTACTGCTGCAGCGGATCGACGCCGAAGGTATAGGCCACCTTGAAGTCCGCCGGCTTGCCGTCGGCGCCGGGGGTATTGACCCAGTAGTCGCCGTCCTTGCGGTAGAAGCGGGTGGTCTCGGTGTCGCCCTTGAAGGTGACGTTCTCGAAGTTGCCCAGCACAGCGCCGTCGCTGGCCGGCTTCATCGCCTGGGCGTGATGCGAGCCCTGCCAGGCCGTGGACTGCTCGGCGTGGCAAGCCTGGCACTGCTGTTCGTTCACCAGGCTGGGCGCTGCCGGTGGTGCGGCGACAGAGGTGGCCGCGGGCTTGGCGGTGGGCTTGGCGGTGGGCTGTAGTACCGTGGGCGGGGGCGGCAGCGGCGCGCTGTCCCGCTGCATCCACCCCCAGAGGCCGAGGGTCAGCGCCAGCAGCGCCGCGGCGCAGGCCACCAACCAGCCGCCGCGGAGGCGGGGCGTCGGGCGGGAGGCGGGCGGCTTCGGCTGTGGCATGGGACTTCCGTTGTTCGCTGGCAAGCCGGCGCAGCTTCGGCGAGGGGCGCCGGCCTGTCAACGCGAAGCGCTTTGCAGGCGTTGACCCTCGCCCTCCGGGCGAAGGTCAGGGTGAGGGGAAGCCAGGGCGCGCCTGTCCGCCGTCAAGCGAGGGCAGGCGCATCTCACCTCAAGGCTGGCGAATCTCCGCGACCCGCGCGCTGTCCACCTTCACCTCGGGGTTGCCGAATTGCGCGGTCAGGTAGTTCACCAGGGTGGCGATCTGTTCGTCGTTGAGCGTGCCGGCAAAGCCGGGCATGAACACGTCCTCGTTGCCCACCTTGCGGTGTACGCCGCCGAGCACCACCTGCACCAGGTTGTCCGGTTGCAGGGCGCCGACCGCACTGTTCTTCAGCAGCATCGGGTAGTAGCCGTCCTTCACCCCTTCGCCGCTCCAGGAGTGGCAGCTGGCGCAGTTGCCCAGGTACAGGCGCGCGCCGTCGTCGTGTTTCTGGGCAGCGAAGTCCTGGCCGCGCAGGGTGACCACGTCGTCCGCCGGCGTGCCCCAGGCGAAGCGCGCCTTGCGCTCGCCATCGCTGACCGCCGGCACGCTGCGCAGGTAATTGGCGATGGCCTGCAGGTCGGCGTCGGTCATGTACTGGAAGCTGTGTTCCACGGCTTCCGCCATGGGCCCGGCGGCCTGGGCCTTGCCCGGTACGCGGCCGGTCTTGAGGTACTGGACGATGTCCGCGTCGCTCCAGCCGCCGATGCCGCTGTGGGTGTCCGGCGTGATGTTGAAGGCGTACCAGCCGCCCAGTGCGGCGCCGGCGAGGAAGCCGGTGCCGCGTTCGTCCATGGCCTTTTCCTGGAATGCCATGCCGCGCGGCGTGTGGCAGGTGCCGCAGTGAGCCAGGCCCTGGACCAGGTAGGCGCCGCGGTTCCAGGTCGGGCTCTGCTTCGGGTTGTCCTGGTAGACCGTGTCGTCGTGGAACAGCAGGTTCCAGATCGCCAGCGGCCAGCGCATGTTCAGCGGCCAGGCGATGTCGGAGTCCTGGTTGGGCTGGGCCACGGCCTGCACGCCGCCTTCGAGGAACCAGGCGTAGAGCGCGCGCATGTCCTCGTCGGTGATCTTCGCGTAGGCGGTGTAGGGCATCGCCGGGTAGAGCCGTGTGCCGCCCTTGGCCACGCCTTCGCGCACGGCGCGGGCGAAGTCGTCGTAGCTGTAGCTGCCGATGCCGGTCTTCGGGTCGGGGGTGATGTTGGTGGAGTACACCGCGCCTAGCGGCGTGGCCAGCGGCAGGCCGCCGGCGAAGGGCTTGCCGCCCGGCGCGGTGTGGCAGGCCGCGCAATCGCCGGCGCGGGCCAGGTATTCGCCGCGCTGCAGCAGGTCCGCCGGCGCCGGATCGAGGGCCTTGGCCGCCTGGCCGGCCAGCGGCGTGGCCAGCAGGGCGAGGAGGATCAGTCGTTTCATGCCGTGGCCTCCCGCTTCAGGTGCTCGGCCAGGCGCAGGGCCAGGGCGGCGATGGTCAAGGTGCAGTTCACCGAGCCGACGGTGGGCATCACGCCGCTGCCGGCGATGAACAGGTTGGGGTGGTCATGGGTGCGGCACTGGGTGTCCACCACCGAGTCCTTCGGGTCTGCGCCCATCAGCACGGTGCCGGTGATGTGGTTGTTGTTGGCGAAGTTGTCGATGAACTGAATGTCTTCCCCGCCCAGCAGCTTCGCGGCGTGGGCATAGACCTCGCGGGTGTGCACCGCGCTCTTGCGCACGTAGTCGTCCATCGCGTAGGTGAATTCCGGCTTGGGAATGCCCGCCGCGTCGCGCTCGGTGGCGCTGGGCACGATGCGGTTCTCCGGGTGCGGGAGGATCTCGTGGAAGCTGTCGAAGCGCACGAAGCGCGCAGCGCGGTCGCGGATCTTCGCCTCCAGTTCGTGGCCCAGCAGCAACGGCCCGTGGCGGATCAGCTCGGTGGCCACCTGGTCGGTGCGCGAGAGGTTGGACAGGTGGATCTTCTTCGAGGCGTACTCGCTGCGGAAGGCGCCGTCACGGAAGCCCACCATGGAGGTCATCTCCTGCGGCCCGCGCCCCGGCCAGAGCTTCTCGTCGGCATAGAACTGCACCGCGGTGCCGGGGTGGTCCATGAGGTTGCGGCCGACCATGTCCGAGCTGTTGCCGACCTCCGACATCAGCATCAGCTTGGGCGTCTCGATACCGTTGGCGGCGAGGATGAAGGTATCGCCCTCGACGCGTACTTCGTTGCCCTGCGGGTCCTTGTACAGCGCCGCGACGATCTTGCCGGCCTCGCCCTTTTCCAGCTTGAACACCACGGCGTTCTCGATCAGCCGGGCGCCGGCGGCCTCGGCCTTGTCGACGTGGACGATGCCGTTGTACATGGCGCCGATGGGGCAGATCGGCATGCAGTTGTTGTTGCCGCAGCAGGTCGGGCGGCCATCGTAGGGGCGGCTGTTGCGCGCTACCGGTTCGGTGACCACGCGGTAGCCGTTGGCGTTGAGCAGGGTCTTGATGCGCTGCTCGTTCCACGACAGCGGCAGCGGCGGCATCGGGTAGGGCTGGCTGCGTGGCGAGTCGAGTTCTTCGTCCGCCGGGCCCCAGACGCCCAGTTCCTCCTCGGCGCGCTGGTACCAGGGCTCCAGCTCGGCGTACTCGATGGGCCAGTCGCGGCCCACGCCGTACAGGCTGCGCAGCTTGAAATCGTTGGGCAGAAAGCGCCAGGCGGACGCCGCCCAGTGCCAGGTGGTGCCGCCCACGGCGCGGATGTACTGCACGTCGTAGGGGTGTTCGCCCTTCTGGATCAGGTAATGGTTGTCCGGCTTGAACTGCGGGTGCGGGGCGTGCGGGCTGGAGGGGTAGGGCGCCTGGTTGTCGGACTTGTCCGGCTGGTTGCGGAAGCGCTCGACGATCTCCCAGCGGCCCATGCGCGGGCCGGCCTCGAGGATCAGCACGTCCTTGCCGGCGAGCGCCAACTGATGGGCGACCAGCGCGCCGGCCACGCCGGAGCCGACCACCACGAAATCCGCGCGTTGCGTCTGTGCCATGCTCAGGCCCCCCGCTCGACGGGCTGCGCCGCCCAGAAGCCCGGCTGGTTCGGGCAATAGCTGCGGATCACCAGCACATCGTCCACCGCGCGGAACATCAGCGCCTGCTCGTAGGTGACCACCGTGGCGTTGCTGTCATCGCCGATCTGCCCCAGGTACCAGCCGCCGAGAATCTGCCGGGCCAGCCATTGCTGGCGCTCGCTCCAGCTGTCCGGAGCGTCGCCCAGACGTTCGAGCAGTTCGGCCAGGCTCTGCTTGAGCGCGGTGTCGCGCTGCGCCAGGGTCTGGAACAGGCGCTGGCCGATGCGCGGGTCGAGGTTGCTGCGACCGGTCAGGCGCTGGGACAGGGTCATGAAGTCCTCCAGCTCCGCCTCGGCCTGCGGCGTCAACGCGGCCCAGGTGCGCCCGGCGGGGCTGAGCAGGACGCCGCCCAGGGCGGCGCTGGCGCAGGCCACCGCCAGCAGGCGGCGGCGTGAAAGGGGGAAGGCGGGCAGTGGTGCCTCGGACATGACGACCTCTCTTGCAACAGGCGAACGGTTGGAAAGCGCGGTCTGTCGCCGCTCGAATCGGGTGTTGGTCGGCCAGGGTGGCGATACCGGGCCCAGGCCCTTAGTATTGCCGCTTGTTCAGATTCTGCCGGGCGAATCGTTCTGCCGGCGGCCCACCCCGGAGCCGCGCCGCAGAGCCTCACCGACCGGCTTTTGGGTGAAACCGCAGCGATGAAACAGTACCTCGACCTCATGCGCCACGTGCGCGAACACGGCACCTTCAAGAGCGATCGCACCGGCACCGGCACCTACAGCGTGTTCGGCTACCAGATGCGCTTCGACCTCGCCGATGGCTTCCCGCTGGTGACCACCAAGAAGTGCCACCTCAAATCGATCGTCCATGAGCTGCTGTGGTTCCTCAAAGGTTCGACCAACATCGCCTACCTGAAGGAAAACGGCGTCTCGATCTGGGACGAATGGGCCGACGAGAACGGCGACCTGGGCCCGGTCTACGGCTACCAGTGGCGCTCCTGGCCGGCGCCGGACGGCCGCCACATCGACCAGATCGCCAACCTGATGGCCATGCTGAAGAAGAACCCGGACTCGCGCCGCCTGATCGTCTCCGCGTGGAACCCCGCGCTGATCGACGAAATGGCCCTGCCGCCGTGCCACGCGCTGTTCCAGTTCTATGTGGCCGACGGCAAGCTCAGCTGCCAGCTCTATCAGCGCTCGGCCGACATCTTCCTCGGCGTGCCCTTCAACATCGCCAGCTACGCGCTGTTGACGCTGATGGTGGCGCAGGTCGCCGGGCTGCAACCGGGCGAGTTCATCTGGACCGGCGGCGACTGCCACCTGTACGCCAACCACCTGGAACAGGCCGACCTGCAGCTGACCCGCCAGCCGCTGCCGTTGCCCACCATGAAGATCAACCCCGAAGTGAAGGACCTGTTCGACTTCCGTTTCGAAGACTTCGAACTGGTCGGCTACCAGGCCCACCCGCACATCAAGGCCCCGGTCGCCGTCTGACCTCTCCTCGATGAAAAAGGCCGGCGCAATGCCGGCCTTTCTCGTTTCTGCGAGCCGATTTCGTAGGAGCGGACTCTGTCCGCGATGTGCAACCGGCTGGCTCGGAGCGGCCGGAAATCGATCGCGGATGAATCCGCTCCTACGCCTACGAAATTTCCTACCGCAGCATTCATCTCGTGAATAACTGTTTCGCCTGGCGGTACGAGGTTTCATGAGTCCGCCCGGCATTGCTATGCTCCCCCGGCTGGCCGCGTGCAGCGGCCCACGGATTTTCCGCCGAACAACGACAAGACCGGGGACCGTCATGCAGCCTTTCAGCTTCGCCACCACCGCGCAGATCCTCTGTGAAAGTGGCTCCGCCGCCCGCCTGGGCGAGCTCTGCCGCGAGCGCGGCGCCCATCGCGTGCTCATCGTCACCGACCCCGGCATCACCCGCCTGAACATGCTCGACGGCGTGCTGCCGGGCTTCGCTGCGGCCGGCGTGGCGGTGGAGGTGTTCGACCAGGTGCTCGCGGACCCGCCGGAAAGCGTGGTGCTGGAAGCCGCCGAGCAGGCGCGCAGGATGGCGGCGCAACTGGTGATCGGGTTCGGCGGCGGCAGTTCGATGGACGTCGCCAAGCTGGTGGCGCTGCTGGCTCACCCCGGGGCGACCCAGGGCCTGAAGGACATCTTCGGTGTGGGCAATGCCCGCGGCCCGCGCCTGCCGCTGATCCAGGTGCCGACCACCGCCGGCACCGGCTCGGAAGTGACCCCCATCGCCATCGTCACCACCGGGGAAACCACCAAGATGGGCGTGGTCAGCCCGCACCTGCTGCCCGATCTCGCCGTGCTCGATGCCGACCTCACCCTCGGCCTGCCGCCGGCGGTCACCGCAGCCACCGGCATCGATGCCATGGTCCACGCCATCGAGGCGTACACCAGCAAGCTGAAGAAGAATCCGCTCTCCGACCTGCTGGCCCGCGAGGCGCTGCGCCTGCTGGCGCTGAATCTCGACGAGGCGGTACACAACGGCGGCAACCGCGAGGCGCGCCAGGCCATGCTGCTGGGCGCCTGCCTGGCCGGCCAGGCCTTCGCCAACGCCCCGGTGGCGGCCGTGCACGCGCTGGCCTATCCACTGGGCGGGCATTTCCACATTCCTCATGGCCTGAGCAACGCGCTGGTGTTGCCGGAAGTGATCCGCTTCAATGCGCCCAATGCCGGCCAGCTCTACGCCGAACTGGCGCCGCTGCTGCTGGGCGAGCGCCTGCGCAGCGACGCCGACCGCACCGAGCAGTTCATCGCCGAACTGGCCGCCCTCAGTCCGCGCAGCGGCCTGCCGTCGCGCCTGCGCGATGCCGGCGTGCCGGAGGACAGCCTGCCGCGCCTGGCCGCCGATGCGATGCTGCAACAGCGCCTGCTGGTGAATAATCCCCGCGAGGTCAGCGAGCGCGACGCGCTGGCCATCTACCGAGCCGCCTTCTGAGAACCCGATGAGCGAACAGCACCCCAGCCGCGCCGACTACGCGCACTTCCAGCCGATCACCACGCGCTGGCACGACAACGACATCTACGGCCACGTGAACAACGTGACCTACTACGGCTTCTTCGACACGGCGGTGAACACCTACCTGATCGAGCGCGGTGGCCTGGATATCCACGACGGCGAGGTGGTGGGCTTCGTGGTCAGCTCCAGCTGCGACTACTTCGCGCCGGTGGCCTTCCCCGAACGCATCGAGGTCGGCCTGCGGGTCGGCAAGCTGGGTAACAGCTCGGTGCAGTACGAGCTGGCGATCTTCCGCGAAAACGAGGAGCTGGCCTGCGCGGCCGGCAAGTTCGTGCATGTGTTCGTGGACCGCGCGAGCAATCGACCCGTGTCGATTCCCCCGGCGCTGCGCGGGGCGATGGAAGTGCTGGTTCGCGGCTGATTCGCACCGCTTTGGGCGGCACCACCCTTGGGAGCGGGCGCTCGCCGGCAACTGGGAGTTCTGACGTCAAGGACTTCGCGGACAAGGTCCGCTCCTACGTAAACGGAAGTCCCGGCCGCCCTGTAGGAGCGGGCCATGCCCGCGATGCGCCGGCAGGGCCGGCGTATCAGGTGCCCTGCCACCAGGCCGGACATTCGGAGAGCGCCCCCGCCCGGTGTGGCCGGCCTGCAGGTGAACATCGGTGCCATGCGGTTCGCGAGCAAGCTCGCTCCTACATTGGCTTCATCGTTCCCGCACAGCCGACACAAACACCCGCATCGCGGGCATGACCCGCTCCTGCAGCAGCGGGCCTCTTCTCACCAGCCCATCGGATAATGCTCGATCCGGCACGGCCGGCTGTTGCCGTCGCCCTTGCAGATGCCGTCCAGGTACTGGTAGCGCATCCACACCCGTTGCCCAGGCGCCGGCCAATGCTGGCGCGGGATGCGGCTCTGCCAGTCGGCGCTTTCCGGTTCGAAGGCGATCATCTCCCCTGGGCTCGGGCACTCGGTGCCCGCGGCGCGCGGCTTGGCTGATTTCACTTGGCCCTCCAGCCCGCGCACGGGCAGCTTGAGCGCCGCGGTGATTTCCACTTCCAGCTGGCACACCTGCCAGTCCCCGGCATACGCGGCGCAGAGCGTCAGCAGCAGGGCGGCGGCAGCGAGAGCTTTCACGAGCAACTCCTTGTTGGCAGTGATCCTTCCCCGGCAAGCCTATACCAGGCTCGCGAAATGGCACGGGGCTTGTCCCGGGCGCGGCGTCCGGCCTATGCTGGCCCTCGGTCGGCAGTTCACCCAGGCGTCGCCGCTCCGTATGGAGAGCGCTAAACCTGCCGCGCGGTTCCCCGCATCGTTGACGATCCGACACACGTTCCCCGTGCCGCATCGGAACGGCGACCCCCGATTACCTCCCTGCGAGGTCTTGGCACGCAACGAGGATTGCACTGTGTCCAGGCAACGCTTGCCCTACCACGCCCCCGACATCACCGCCCTGGCGAAATCCCTGGCGCGCCAGCTCGACGAAGCGCCCGAACGCCCAGGCCACGTCGAACTGCTCAACCTGCTCGCCCGCGCGGTGGGCTTTCGCAACTATCAGGCGCTGCGCGCCAGCCACCAGGCCCAATCCCGCCTGGCCCGCGAGGCCGAGCCCGAGGCGGTGGTGGATTTTCGCCGCGTCGAGCAATGGCGGCGCTACTTCGATGACGCCGGCTGCCTGCAGCGCTGGCCAAAGAAGCACAGCCACCGCGAGGCCTGCCTGTGGGTGCTGTGGTCGCGGCTGCCGGCGCGCCAGCGCTGGAGCGAAAAGGAGCTCAACGCACGTCTGCGCGCCCAGGAGCGCCTCGGCGACCACCTGCTGTTGCGCCGGGCGCTGGTGGATGGCGGCTGGCTTGCGCGCACCGACGACGGCGGCGAGTACCGCCGTATCGAGCGGCGCCCGCCGGCGGAATTGAGCGCGTTGCTGTCCTGTCTGCCTGCCTGCGCCTGAACCCTGAACCCTGAACGAAAAAGCCCGCCAATAGGCGGGCTTTTTCACACGGGCATCGGTCAGTCGTCGTGATGCTTGTGCTTGTTCTTGTAGTGGCCTTTGCCCTTGTGGTGGCCACCGCCGCTGTGGTGATCGTCGTTGTTGTCATCGGCCATGTGGTTGCCCAGCGCGCCGCCGGCTGCGCCGCCCAGGCCCGCGCCGATGGCGCTGCCGGTGGAGCCGCCGACCTTGTTGCCGATCACCGAGCCGCCGGCTGCACCCAGGCCGCCGCCGATGGCGGCCTCGGTCTTGTTGCCGTTCTTCGCGCCCATCGCGCCGCCCGCTGCACCGCCTACGCCGGCTCCGATGGCCGCGCCGGTGGAACCGCCCAGGGCGCCGCCGACGACGTTGCCCAGGGCACCGCCGACGCCGCCGCCGATGGCGGATTTGGTGTCGTCGGCCAGGGCATGGCTGGCCAGCAGGGCCAGGGCCAGAACAGAGAGAGTCTTACGCATGTTGCGAACCTGAAGGTAGGAGTTATCGGGGGAATTGTCCCGCACACGAAACAGCCGGGCAATCAGGCCCGGCTGTCAGTCGTCGTTTCCGTGGACTGATCGCGGTCAGCAATGCCGCAGATCAATCCCAGTCGCGATGGTGATGCTTGTGCTTGTACCAGCCACGGTGGCGACCGTTGTCGTGCCAGCGGCGGTCGTAGCGATCGTCGTAGCGCGCGCGGCGGTAGCCGTGGCGGTAGTCATCATCGTCGTCATCGCGGTTGTTGTCGGCGTAATGGTTGCCCAGCGCGCCGCCGGCACCGCCACCCAGGGCCGCGCCGATCAGGCCACCGGTGGTGCCGCCCATCTTGTTGCCGATCACCTGGCCGCCGGCTGCGCCCAGGCCACCGCCGATGGCGGCTTCCGTCTTGTTGCCGTGACGGGCACCGACCGCGCCACCGGCCGCACCGCCGATACCGCTACCAATGGCGGCGCCGGTGCTGCCACCGACCGACTGGCCGATGACCGAACCCAATACCCCGCCCAGGGCGCCACCGACGCCGGCACGGGTGTCGCCGTCCGCGTAGGCGGTGCCACCGACCAGCGCAAAGGACAACAGGAGCATCGAGGAGTACTTCATAGAGAGGATCTCTCTGTGGGGATGTTGGAAGCGATCCTCGGTTCGTGCGAAGGCTCTGACAAGGGGGTTCCGACGAGTAACACGACTTTCATCAAATATTGCAAGTATTTGATTTGTGGTCAGAACTTTTTCGATTTCAGGCGGTCTGAGTGTTATTCCAGGGTTCCGTTTTTGCGGTGTTTTCGCCACAAATAGCCATTGAAATGATGGCTTTTCACGGAAATCACCCTGGCCCCTCGGAGTGTAGCCTTCATCCCCTTCCTACGTGATGCAAATCCGGCGGATTTTTCGCAGGACGCGCAGTGGCGCGTCCGCAGAAACGCTTCGCGAGCAAGCTCGCTCCTACGAAGAGCACGTCAGCCGGAGCTGTAGGAGCGGGCCATGCCCGCGATCGCGCGCATGGCCCGCTCCTAGTAAGGCGCATTGAAGCGTCAGGTCATCAGACGATCCGCAGACTCGGCCGCGCCTTCTCGAAGCGGATGGCGACGAACTTCGAGGTCGGCGTGTGGCTGCCCACGCCGTGGCTGTCCAGCGGCACCAACGGGTTGGTCTCCGGGTAGTAGGCGGCGGCCTGGCCGGCGGGAATGTCGTAGGCCAGCAGGGTGAAGCCGCTGACGCGGCGGTCCACGCCATCGGACCAGAGCGACACCATGTCCACCTTCTCGCCGGGCTCGAAGCCCAGACGGCGGATGTCCGCCTCGTTGGCGAACACCACCTCGCGGTGGCCGCGCACGCCGCGGTAGCGGTCGTCCAGGCCATAGATGGTGGTGTTGTACTGGTCGTGGGAGCGCAAGGTCTGCAGGATCAGGTGCGGCTCCTGGCCAGTCTCGCGGATCTTCGCGTGGACCAGGTCCGCCGGCAGTGGGTGGTGGTGGAAGTTGGCCTTGCCGCTGGCGGTGTTCCAGCGCCGCGCGCCGGCCGAGTTGCCCAGGTGGAAGCCGCCCGGGTTGGCCACGCGGCGGTTGAAGTCGGCGAAGCCGGGGATGGTGTCGGCGATCAGCTCGCGGATGCGGTCGTAGTTGGCGATCAGCGCGTCCCAGTCTACCAGGCGGTTGCCCAGGGTGGCCTTGGCGATCCCGGCAATGATCGCAGGCTCCGAGCGCATCTGCTTCGACGACGGCTCCAGCTGGCCGAACGAGGCGTGGATCATGCTGAAGGAGTCTTCCACGGTGACCGCCTGCGGGCCCTCGGCCTGGCGGTCGATGTCGGTGCGGCCCAGGCACGGCAGGATCAGCGCGTCGCGGCCGACGGTGAGGTGGCTGCGGTTGAGCTTGGTGCTGATCTGCACGGTCAGCGCGCAATTGCGCAAGGCCTGGTGAGTGCGCGGGCTGTCCGGGGTCGCCTGGGCGAAGTTGCCGCCCAGGCCGATGAACACCTTGGCCTCGCCGGCGAGCATGGCGTTGATCGCCTCGACGGTGTTGTGGCCGTTCTCCCGCGGCACCTTGAACTGGAAGCGGCGCTCGATGGCGTCCAGCAGCGCCGCCGGCGGGCGGTCGTTGATGCCCATGGTGCGGTCGCCCTGCACGTTGCTGTGGCCGCGCACCGGGCACAGGCCGGCGCCGGGGCGACCGACGTTGCCGCGCAGCAGTTGCAGACTGACCAGTTCCTGGATTGTCGGCACCGAGTGATGGTGCTGGGTGATGCCCATGGCCCAGCAGACGATCACCCGCTCGGCACGGCGGTACATGAGCGCCGCCTGCTCGATCTCCGCAAGGCTCAGGCCCGACTGCTGGACGATGTGGTCCCAGCTTGTGTCATCCACCACCGCCAGATAGGCATCCACGCCCCGGGTGTGTTCGGCGATGAAGGCATGGTCGAACACTGCCGGTTCGCCCTTGGCCTGGGCCTCGCGTTCCCACTGCAGGAGGAACTTGGCGATGCCGCGCACGGCGGCCATGTCGCCGCCCAGTGCGGGGCGGAAGAACGCGGTGTTGAGCGGCTCGGAGCCATTGGTGAGCATCTCCAGCGGGTGCTGCGGGTGCTGGAAGCGTTCCAGGCCGCGTTCCTTCAACGGGTTGAAGGCGACCACCTGGGCGCCGCGCTTCACTGCTTCACGCAGCGGTTCGAGCATGCGCGGGTGGTTGGTGCCGGGGTTCTGGCCGAAGACGAAGATCGCGTCGGCGTGCTCGAAATCGTCGAAGGTCACGGTGCCCTTGCCGATGCCCACGCTCTGGCCCAGGGCGACGCCGCTGGCCTCGTGGCACATGTTCGAGCAGTCGGGGAAGTTGTTGGTGCCGAAGGCGCGGACGAACAGCTGGTAGAGAAAGGCCGCTTCGTTGCTGGCCCGGCCGGAGGTGTAGAACTCGGCCTGGTGGGGACTTTCCAGCGCGTTCAGGTGCTGCGCGATGAGGGCGAAGGCGTCGTCCCAGGCGATCGGCTGGTAGCGGTCGGTGGCCGGGTCGTAGCGCATCGGCTCGGTCAGGCGGCCCTGGTATTCGAGCCAGTAGTCGCTCTGTTCGCGCAGCGAGCTGACGCTGTGGCGGGCGAAGAAGGCCGGATCGACGCGGCGCTTGGTGGCTTCCCAGTTGACCGCCTTGGCGCCGTTCTCGCAGAACTTCACCCGGCCGTCTTCCGGGGAATCGCCCCAGGCGCAACCGGGGCAGTCGAAGCCGCCGTTCTGGTTGGTCTTGAGCAGGGCGCGCAGGTTCTTGAACGGCTGTTTGCTGTCCAGCCAGAAGCGCGTGACGCTGATCAGCGCGCCCCAGCCGGCGGCGGCGCCCTTGTAGGGTTGGTAGCGGGGATTGTCTTGCTGCAGGCTCATGGGGTCTCTTTCGGGCAAGCGGGCGATCAGGCGGCGGGCGGCGCCGGGCTGTAGACCCGGGGCGCGCTGCGGTGGGGCAGATGGATGAGGTTCAGCTGGTGTTCGCGGGCCCACTGCACGGTGAGCGCGGTGGGTGCGGAGAAGCTGACCAGGGTGGACAACCCGGCGCGCACGGCCTTGTGGATAAGTTCCAGGCTGCAGCGGCTGGTGACCACGGCGAAGCCGCCGGCCAGCTCCAGGCGCTGGCGCTTGAGCGCGCCGATCAGTTTGTCCAGGGCGTTGTGGCGGCCGATGTCTTCGCGGCACAGGCGGATCTCGCCGGCGGCATCGACGAACAGCGCGGCGTGCAGGGCGCCGCTGCGGCGACCGAGTTCCTGCACGGCATTGACCCGTTCGCGCAGGTGTTCGAGGTGCGCGGCCGGTGGCAGCGGCGCCGCCGGCAGCACCGGCAGCTCGGGCAGCGCCTGGTCCAGCGCCTCGACGCCGCACAGGCCGCAGCCGGTGTTGCCGGCCAGTTGCCGGCGCTGGTCCTTGAGGGCCCAGAAGGCGCGGTTGCTGACCTGCACCTCGGCGGCGATGGCGTCGCCATGGGGCGTCAGGCGCACGTCATAGATGTTGTCGATGGACTGGATGAGACCTGCGCCCAGGCTGAAGCCGTGGACGAAGTCTTCCAGGTCATGGGGCGAGACCATCATCACCGCCTGGCTGAGGCCGTTGTAGGCGATCGCCAGGGCGATTTCCCCGGCCAGCGCGGCGCGACCGGCGGCGCTCTCCGGGGAGAGTTCGGCGTAGTGGTAGCCATCGGCAGGCGCGACGGCGTCCCGAACCTCGGCGCCGGCCGGGCGGGGGATCAGGCAAGGCATGGGCTGAGCCCTATGGTTCTAGTAATGCGACCAGACTATGCCGATGCCGCGACAGCGTCTAATGACTGCTGTCGATGTTGTGATCGACGCGCTCTATCGGTCACTCTCGGCGCTGCCCAGCAAGGCCGCCGCTTCGCGGAAGCAGGCTTCGGCCAGCGCCGAGCGCGGCTCGCTGCGACGCAGGATCAGCCCCAGCGGCGCCAAGGTGCGGGCGTCGTCGATCGGGGTCAGCGCAAAGTGCTGGCCCTGGGCATCCAGCCCGCTGCCCAGCGGCATGATCGCGCAGCACAGGCCGCGTTCCACGGCCTGCACCAGTTGGTGCACTGCGTCGGTCTCCAGGCGGGCCTGGGGCGCCAGGCCGCGGCTGCGAAAGCCATGGTCGATGGACTGGCGGAAGTGCATCCCGGAGGCCAACAGCCCCAGCGGCAGTTCGGCGAGGGCGTCCCAGCTCAGGGTCGGGCTGTCGATCTGGAAGTGCCGGCGGTCGTGCAGCAGGCCCATGCGCGTGGCGGCCAGTTCCAGGCTGTCGAAGTGCTCGCGGTCGAGGCGGTCGAGGTACGACAGGCCGAGGTCCAGCTGGTTGCGCCCCAGGCCTTCGAGGATGTTCTCCGAGCTCAGGGCGAACAGCTGGAAGCGCAGCTCAGGGTGGCGCTGGGCGAACAGCTCGATCAGGCGCATCGGGTCGAACCCTGCCAGTGGCACCAGGCCCAGGCGCAGGGTGCCCACCAGTTGCCCGCGGCAGGCGGCCGCCTCGGCATACAGCCCGTCATGGGCCGCCAGCAGGCTGCGGGCCCAGGCCAGCACGCGCTCGCCGGCCTCGGTGAACCCTTCGAAGCGCTGCCCGCGGCGCACCAGCTCCAGGCCCAGTTCGTCCTCCAGGCCGCGCAGGCGCATGGACAGGGTCGGCTGGGTGACATGGCAGCGTGCCGCCGCCTGGCCGAAGTGACGCGTCTCGTCCAGGGCGCAGAGGAATTTCAGCTGCTTGATGTCCATCGGCGGGAAGCTCCGGGGCGTTCTGTCGGGTGGCGGCGGATTAGGAGTTTTCCGTCAGGCGCCGCGGAAGACCCCGTCTAGACTCCAGGGGCGCGCGGTCTGCCCAATGCCGGCCGCCTGTCACTGTAACCGTAGGGAGGTTGGAAATGGGCATTTTTGCGTTCGTTAAGGAAGCCGGCGAGAAGCTGTGGGACAGCATTGTGGGCAACGAGGCCAAAGCGGCCGAGTCGCTCAAGGACCACATCGCCAATGTCGGCCTGGGCAACCCGAACATCCAGCTCAGCGTCGAGGGCGACAAGGTCATCGCCACCGGTGAAGTGGCCAGCCAGGAAGAGAAGGAGAAGATCCTCCTCACCCTGGGCAACGTTGCCGGCGTGTCCGGCGTCGAAGACCACATCACGGTGGCGGCTTCCGCAGCGCCGGCGGCCGAAGCGCGTTTCGTCACGGTGAAGAAGGGCGACACGCTCAGCGCCATCGCCAAGGCCGAGTACGGCAATGCCAACGCCTACATGAAGATTTTCGAGGCGAACAAGCCGATGCTCAGCCATCCGGACAAGATCTATCCCGGCCAGGTGCTGCGGATTCCGGAATAACGCCAGAGAGCCCGGCCCAGTGCCGGGCTCGCTGTTTCTGCATTCCCGTGCGTCACAATCCCTCGAGCAGCGCCCGGTAGTCTTCCTGGGCGGCGAATTCCTCGGTGTCCTTCGGCCCCTGGCGGCTGTCCGGCTGGCGCACCGCGAGCAACTGGGCAACGCCGAAGGTGCGCGCGGCCCGCAGGATCGGCAGACTGTCATCGATGAACAGGCTGCGCGCCGGGTCGAAACCGACGTCCGCCTGCAGCGCCTGCCAGAACTGCTGGTCTTCCTTGGGGAAGCCATAGTCGTGGGAGCTGATCAGCCGGTCGAACCAGGGCGACAGCTCCACGCGCTGCATCTTCAGCGACAGCGAATCGCGGTGCGCATTGGTGATCAGCACCGCGCGCTTGCCGTGGCGGCGCAGCTCGGCGAGGAACAGGTCGGCGTCCGGACGCAGGGCGATGAGGTCGGCGACCTCATGCTTGAGATCCAGCACCGACAGCTTCAGCTCGCGGCTCCAGAAGTCCAGGCAGTACCAGTTGAGCTGGCCGGCGTGGTCGCGGAACAGCGGCAGCAGCTCGGCGTCGGCCTGGGCGCGGCTGATGCCGTGGTGCTCGGCGTAGCGCCGGGGCAGGTGTTCGAGCCAGAAGTGGTTGTCGAAATGCAGGTCGAGCAGGGTGCCGTCCATGTCGAGCAGCACGGTGTCGATCTGGTTCCAGGGCAGGCGTGGCATGCTGGGCTTTCGCAAAAGGGTGTCGCAATTGCGCCGTTCGCGGAAGGAATCGGCGCGATATCTGACACGGAGAATCGGAAAAGGCGGGTTATCATAGCCGACCCGGCCACCCCCAGGAGTCGCCCCATGCGTCAGAAACCTACGGTCCTCGCCCGAGAGATCGTTGCCAGAAGCCGGCTCTTCGCCGTCGAGGAGCTGCAGCTGCGCTTCTCCAATGGCGTCGAGCGTACCTACGAGCGCCTGGTGGGCAAGGGGCAGGGCTATGGCGCGGTGATGGTGATCGCCATGCTCGATGCCGAGCACGCCGTGCTGGTCGAGGAATACTGCGCCGGGGTCGACGAGTACCAGCTGTCGCTGCCCAAGGGCCTGGTGGAGCCGGGCGAGGACATCCTCGACGCCGCCAACCGCGAGCTGAAGGAAGAGGCCGGCTACGGCGCCCGCCAGCTCGAACACATCACCGAGCTGTCGCTCTCGCCCGGCTACATGAGCCAGCGCATCCAGGTGGTGCTCGCCCGCGACCTCTACGAGGAATCGCTGCCCGGCGACGAGCCGGAGCCGATGGGCGTGGACAAGATCAACCTGCGCGAGCTTTCCAGCCTCGCGCAGAATGCCCAGTTCAGTGAAGGACGGGCCCTGGCCGCGCTCTACCTGGTGCGCGACCTGCTGACCCAACGAGGGGAATTCCAGCCGTGATGAATGCATTTCTGCCTGCCGTGATCGACCTGGTGCACAAGGCGGGCGATGTCATCCTGCCGTTCTGGCGCGGTGACCTGGACGTGCAGAGCAAGTCCGACGAGTCGCCGGTGACCGCCGCCGACCTGGCCGCCCACCGCCTGCTGGCCGACGGCCTGCGTGCGCTGGCGCCGGACGTGCCGGTGCTGTCCGAGGAGGACTGCAACATTCCGCTGGAGCGTCGCGCCCAATGGAGCCGCTGGTGGCTGGTGGACCCACTGGACGGCACCAAGGAGTTCATCTCCGGCAGTGACGAGTTCACCGTCAACGTCGCGCTCATCGAGCAGGGCCGCGTGGTCTTCGGCGTGGTCGGGATTCCCGCCAGCGGCCGTTGTTACTACGGCGGCAACGGCCTGGGCGCCTGGCGCGAGGAGCGCGGCGGCGAGCCCGAAGCCATCGAAGTGCGCAGTGAGCCGGACGACGTCTTCACCGTAGTGGCCAGCAAGCGCCACTCCAGTCCGCAGCAGGAAAGCCTGCTGGCCGGCCTGGCGCAGCGCTTCGGCGACCTGAACCTGGCCAACATCGGCAGCTCGCTGAAGTTCTGCCTGCTGGCCGAAGGCTCGGCGGACTGCTACCCGCGCCTGGCGCCGACCAGCCAGTGGGACACCGCCGCCGCCCAGGGCGTGCTGGAAGGCGCCGGCGGCGAGGTGCTGGACGTACAGGGCGAGCCTTTCACCTACGAGGCGCGCGAGGGTTTCCTCAACACGTCCTTCCTCGCGCTGCCCAAGGATGCGGCCTGGCGCGGCGACCTGATCCAGCTTGCCCGCACACTGGATTGACCTTATCCCCTTTGCAGGAGCGAGCTTGTTCGCGAACGCTCTTGTGCATCGGAGTTGCCGGTCAACTCTTTCGCGAGCAAGCTCGCTCCTACAGCAAAGCTCCTACGCAGTTGTGATCCATGCCTGAATTACCTGAAGTCGAAACCACCCGCCGGGGCATTGCGCCCCATCTCGAAGGCCAGCGTGTCAGCCGCGTGGTCGTCCGCGAGCGCCGCCTGCGCTGGCCGATCCCGGAGGATCTGGACGTGCGCCTGTCCGGGCAGCGCATCGTGCAGGTGGAACGGCGCGCCAAGTACCTGCTGCTCAATGCCGAGGTGGGGACGCTGATCAGCCACCTGGGCATGTCCGGCAGCCTGCGCCTGGTGGAGTGCGGCACGCCGGCGGCGCGCCACGAGCACGTGGATATCGAGCTGGAATCGGGCATGGCGCTGCGCTACACAGACCCGCGTCGCTTCGGCGCGCTGCTCTGGAGCCTGACGCCCCTGGAGCACGAGCTGCTGCGCCACCTGGGCCCCGAGCCGCTGACCGATGCGTTCGAGGGCGAGCGCCTGTTTCAGCTGTCACGCAACCGCAGCATGGCGGTGAAGCCCTTCATCATGGATAACGCGGTGGTGGTCGGGGTGGGCAACATTTACGCCACCGAGGCGCTGTTCGCCGCCGGCATCGACCCGCGCCGCGAGGCCGGGACGATCTCGCGGGCGCGCTACGTGAAGCTCGCTCAGGAGATCAAGCGCATCCTCGCCATCGCCATCGAGCGCGGCGGCACCACGCTGCGCGACTTCGTCGGCGGCGACGGCCAGCCGGGCTACTTCCAGCAGGAGTTGTTCGCCTACGGGCGTGGCGGCGAGCCGTGCAAGGTCTGCGGCTCGATCCTGCGTGAGGTGCGTCTCGGCCAGCGCGCCAGCGTCTACTGTCCACGCTGCCAGCGCTGACGCCGCCGGCGCGCGCCGGTACGCTGCGCCCCCAATATGCCCATAACAACAATGGCCCCAGACGAGGGGCCTTTCAGGTGACCCATGTCCGGCAATTATCTGCCCCGTAATCCGTTCGCCGAGGCGCTCGGCCACTGCATGCTGCGCGTGGCCGGCTGGCGCATCGACGGCGCGCTGCCGCCACTGGACAAGTTCGTGGTGATCGGCGCGCACCACACCTCCAACTGGGACTTCGTCCTGTTCCTGGCAGCCAAGTTCGTCCTGCGCCTGAACGCCCGCTGGTTCGGCAAGCACACCATTTTCCGCGCGCCCTTCGGCGGGCTGCTGCGCCGCTGGGGCGGCATCCCGATCCAGCGCCACCTCAAGCTCAACACCGTGGACCAGGCAATCCAGGCCTTTGCCGGCAACCGCGAGATGATGCTGATCCTCTCGCCGGAGGGCACGCGCAAGAAGGTCGAGCGCTGGAAAATGGGCTTCTACCACATCGCCCGTGGCGCGGGCGTGCCCATCGTGCTGGCGGCGCTGGACTACCCCGGCCGGCGCATCGTCATCGGCGAGCCGTTCTGGCCCACCGGCGACGAAGCCGCCGACCTGCGCCGGATGCTGGCGTTCTACCGGCCGTTCGTGCCGAAAAAGCCGGAATACGCATTCTTCGGCGATTGAAGGCTGTCACGCGACAAGTCATGGAGCGCTGTTATAGTTATGGCAGTCTGCCTGCCCCAACTACACAAAAAAGGACTTCCCTCCATGACCCTGTTCCGCACCGCCGCCACTGCAATGGCACTGGTCTGTGCATTTTCGGTGCTGCCGGCTGTTGCTCAGGAAGAAGTGAGCAACGTCAGTGGCGACCCGACCTACGTCGTCTCGGCCCCGCCGTTCTATTCGATGCTCGGTGACCTGCTGATCGCGCGCCCGCTGCTGATCGCCGCCACCGTTGTCGGCACCGCGGCCTTCGTGGTCACCCTGCCGTTCAGCGCGGCCGGTGGCAACGTCAAGGAGGCCGGTCAGGCGCTCGTGGTCGATCCGGGCAAGGCCGCCTTCGTGCGCTGCCTGGGCTGCACCACCAGCGGCTACAAGAAGGACTGATCGGCCGCGGCGGCATGGCCGCCTCGCCCGCCCGGTTTGCCGGGTAAAACGCCGTGGGTAGCCGATGAACCTGACCGCGCTGAAGAAGCACCTGCGTCCGCTGCTTCTGCTGCTGGTCGCCCTCGTCCTGGGCTATACCTTCTGGTCCAGCGCCGGTCTGCTGCAGTTGGGGGCGGGCCTGGCGCTGTTCCTGTTCGGCATGCAGTGCCTGGAAGAGGGCCTGCGTGACCTGGCCGGCAGCCAGCTCGAACGCTGGCTGGAGAAAAGCACCGCCACCCGCGGCAAAAGCCTGCTGTTCGGCCTGGTCGGCACCTTCCTGCTGCAATCCTCCACCCTGGTTTCCCTGCTCACCATCGCCTTCATCAGCACCGGGCTGATCCAGTTGGCGGGCGGCATCGCCATCCTGTTCGGCGCCAACCTGGGCGCCACCAGCGGCATCTGGCTGCTGGCGCTGGCCGGGCAGAATCTCAGCCTCAGCCCGTTGGCGCTGCCGCTACTCGTGTTCGGCGTGCTGATGGGCTTCAACGGCCCCAAGAGCAAGGCTGCCGGGCGCATCCTGCTGGGCATCGCCTTCATCTTCCTGGGCATCGACCAGATCAAGGAGGGCTTCGGCAGCTTCGGCGACGCCATGGACATGAGCGAGCTGCGCTATGACGGCATGCTCGGCGCGTTGCTCTTCGTCACCTTCGGCATCCTCATCACCGTGGTGCTGCAGTCCAGCCACGCGACCCTGATGCTGACCCTCGCGGCCCTCGCCGGCGGCCAGCTGGAGCTGGGCCAGAGCCTGGCGATCGCCATCGGCTCCAACGTCGGCAGCAGCGTGACCACGGCGTTCGTCGGCTCCCTGGGCGGCAACCGCAGCGGGCAGCGCTTGGCTCTCGCGCACGTGTTGTTCAACGTGGTGACGGGCGTGCTGGCGTTCTTCCTGCTCGCGCCGCTGACCTGGCTGGTGCACTGGCTGGTGACGCCGTTGGGGCTGGCGGACAACCCGATGATCCAGCTGGCGCTGTTCCACACCCTGTTCAATGGCATGGGCGTGGCGCTGTTCTGGCCGCTGCAGGGCGCGCTGGCCAATGCACTGGTGCGCTGGCTGCCGGAAGTGGAAGAGCCGGCCGTGCTGATCACCGACATGGCGCCGGCCTTGCCGGTCATCGAGCGCACCCATGCGCGCTACCTCAACGAGCGCGCGCTGGACTCCGCCGATGCCGCCGCCAGCGCGGTGTTGCAGGAACTGCGGCACCTGGCGCGGCTGAGCATCGAGGTGATCTGCCACGCGCTGTACCTGCCGGTGGACATGCTCACCCAGGCACGCATCGACGAAGGCGAGCTGCACGCCGCGCCGGACCGCCATGCGCTGGGCGCCGAGGTGCTTTACCAGCGCCATATCAAGGGCGTCTACGGTGACCTGCTGAGCTTCATGAGCCGCCTGGAAGTGCCCCTGGACGAGGAGCACCAGCGCTTCTGGCTGTCGTGCCAGGTGGCGGCGTTGCAGCTGGTGGATGCGGTGAAGGATGCCAAGCACCTGCAGAAGAACCTCGGCCAGGCGCTGCACGGCGAGCCCTCCGGGCTGCGCGACACCTACGTCGAGCTGCGCCGGCACCTGATCGCCATGCTGCGGGAGGTGCGCGCGCTCGGATCGTTGCTGGGCGGGGACCTGCCGGAGGAGGCGCTGGTGGCGCGCCTGCAATTGCTCGACGAGAGCGCGGCGGCATTCGACGCGGCGTTCCGCCAGCGCCTGTTCGCCGCGGTGCGCCGGCAGGAACTGGATGGCCTGCAGATGAGCTCGCTGATGAACGACCTGGGCTACGTCAGCCGGATCATCCAGAGCCTGCGCAACGTGCTGCAGCTGGGCACCGAACATGGTCTGTTCGATGCCCCCGGGGATGACGCGCCGGCGCTCATTCTTTCCTGATCAGCACATCTCGATCAGCCACTCCTGCTCAGCGCAGCGGCGCCGCCAGCTCGGTTGCCAGCCCGATGCCGCGCGGGTCGCTGGCGGACTGCACCTCGCCGGATTTCTTGTTCCACAGCAGCACCTGCTGGTTGCCGTAGGCGCGCCCGACGTCCTTGAGGGTGTAGCCACGGCGTTGCAGGTCGGCCATCTCGGCGGCGCTGAAGGCGCGCGGCTCGTGCTCGATCACGTCGGGCAGGAACTGGTGGTGGTAGCGCGGCGCGGCGACCCAGCGCTGCACCGGCTTGCCTTCCAGGTACTCCAGCATCGCCAGCAGCACCATGCTGGGAATCCGGCTGCCGCCCGGCGTGCCGAAAGCGGCCAGTTCGCTGGGGCTTTCGATGAAGCTCGGGCTCATGCTCGACAGCGGGCGCTTGCCCGCGGCCACCGCGTTGGCCTGGCTGCCGGCCAATTGGTAGGCGTTGGCGCCGCTGACGTCGGTGGCGAAGTCGTCCATCTCGTCGTTGAGCAGCACGCCGGTGCCCGGCACGGTGAAGGCGGCGCCGAACGGCAGGTTGACCGAGAGGGTGGCGGCCACGGCGTTGCCGTCGGCGTCCATGACCACGAAATGGGTCGTGTGGTCGCCCTCGCGCCAGGCCGGCGCCGGCGGCAGGGAGGAACTGGGCGTGGCGCGCTGCGGGTCGATGCCGGCGGCCAGGCGCTTGAGGTAGTCCGGGGCGAGCAGCTGGTTGACCGGGTTGGCGACGCGATCCGGGTCGCCCAGCAGGCCACGGTCACGGTAGGCGCGGCGCAGGGCTTCCACCACGTAATGCGCGCGCTGCACCGGCTCGGCCTTCTGCCAGGGCAGTTGCTGCAGCATGCCCAGGCTCTGCGCCAGGGCCACGCCGCCAGCGGAGGGCGGCGGGGCGCTGATCAGTTCGCGGCCGTCGGCCAGCGGGTAGCGCAGCGCGGGGCGTTCCACGGTGCGGTAGCTGGCGAGGTCTTCCAGGCTCCACACCCCGCCGGCGGCGCGCACGCCGTCCACCAGCTTCTGTGCGGTCTCGCCTTCGTAGAAGCCGATGCGGCCGTAGCGCGCCAGCTTCTCCAGGGTGTTGGCCAGCTGCGGCTGGCGCATCAGGCTGTACTCCTCGGGGAGGTTGCCCTGGTCGAGGAAGATGCGCGCGGTCTCGCGGTCCTTGCGCATGGCGTCCAGACGCCAGGAGGCGCGGTCGATGTAGACGCGGTCGATGGACACGCCATCGGTGGCCAGGCGGATCGCCGGCACGAGGTTGTTCGCCAGGGTCTTGCGGCCATAGCGGCTGCTGATGTCCGCCAGGGCGGCGGGCAGGCCGGGGATGCCGGCGGCCAGCGGGCCGTTGAGCGACAGCTGCGGGTCGACCTTGCCGTTGCGCTCGTACATCCGCGCGTGGGCGGCCAGCGGCGCGCGCTCGCGGGCATCGATGAAGTGGTAGGTCGGTGGGCTGCCGGCCTTGCGCAGCAGGAAGAAGCCGCCACCGCCCAGGCCCGAGCCATAGGGCTCGGCCACCGCCAGCGCGGCGGCGATGGCCACGGCGGCGTCGAAGGCGTTACCGCCGTCGGCGAGGGTCTCCAGGCCGGCCACGGTAGCCGAGGGGTGCGCGCTGGCGACGCTGGCCTGGGCCGGATGTTCCGCGGCATGCAGGGCGAAGCTCAGCAGCAGGAGGCTGCACAGGCCGAGCAGGGAGGCGCGGGAGCGGGAGTTCAACAGGGACATGGCATCTCACGAACCGCCGGCAGGGCCGGCTGGAAAACCAAACGGGGCGAAGGTGGAGGATAGACAATCCACAACGCCGCGGGTTTGTGAGAACTCAATGAAAAAGTGTCGAAACGCGCGACGTCAGGCTTTGCCGGTGAGCTTCTTGTACTTTTCCATCAGTTGTTCCTTGCTCTCGACGTTGTTTTCGTCGAGGGGGATGCAGTCGACCGGGCAGACCTGCTGGCATTGCGGCTCGTCGTAGTGGCCGACGCATTCGGTGCACAGGTTCGGGTCGATGACGTAGATCTCCTCGCCCTGGGAGATCGCGGCATTGGGGCACTCGGGTTCGCAGACGTCGCAGTTGATGCAATCGTCAGTGATTTTCAGGGACATCGAACAACTCCAACCAAGGCGGCAGCCGTGGCGATCGGTAGCAACAAGGGTGAAATTGTGCCGTATCGGCGCGCGCAGTGCACGCAATCAGGGAGTCAGCCGACGCAAACCGCCATCCTTGGCGGCTCGTGGCGCGCGATTAGCGCTTGAAGCGCTCGGCCAGGGCGCTGGCCACCGCGGGATGGACGAACTTGGTGATGTCGCCGCCCAGCGCCGCGATCTCGCGCACCAGGGTGGAGGAGATGAAGGAGTACTTCTCCGACGGGGTGAGGAACATGCTTTCCAGGTCGGGAGCGAGCTGGCGGTTCATGTTGGCCAGCTGGAACTCGTACTCGAAGTCCGACACCGCGCGCAGGCCGCGCAGCAGGATGTTGGCGTTCTGTTCCTTGGCGAAATGGGCGAGCAGCGTCGAGAAGCCGACGACTTCCACGTTGGGCAGGTGCGAGGTGACCTGGCGGGCCAGTTCCACACGCTGTTCCAGCGGGAACAGGGGGTTCTTCTTGGGGCTGGCGGCGACGGCAATGATCACCTGGTCGAACAGTCGCGAGGCGCGTTCCACCAGATCGGCATGGCCTTTGGTGATGGGGTCGAAGGTACCCGGGTACAACACTCGATTCATCGCGGCGTCCTGGTCGGCTCTTGTTGGCAGGCGGGGTGCAATAGCGGGCGGATGGTAACGCAGCATGTCCGTGGGGCCAAGCGACCTTGGTAGTGCTTCCGTGAACGGACTACCTGCGAAAACCGGCGGGAGACCGGTGAGTCACGCGCAGCGCCCGTGCCAGAGGGTGCGCGTGCGGTTTTCCCGGTTTCTCCCGGTTTCCCGTTGTAGGAGCGAGCTTGCTCGCGAACCGCTCACCGACGATGTATCGGCGAGACGTTGTTCGCGAGCAAGCTCGCTCCTACCCCGAACCTTCAGCTTCGGCGCGTCGGTCTGGTAGGGCGCCGGCATGGCGCCCGGATGGCGCGTCAGGCCTTGCCGAGCCGCTTGCCCAGGGCATCGGCCAGTTGCGCGGTGAGGCCATAGACCGAGAGCTGCGGGTTGGCGCCGATGCTGGTGGGGAACAGCGAACCGTCGTGGATCGACAGGTTCTCCAGCTGGTGGTGGCGGCCGAGGCTGTCGCACACCGACTGCTTGGGATCCTCGCCCATGGCGCAGCCGCCCATCACGTGGGCGCTGCCCAGGCGGGTGCGGTACAGCTCCAGGCTCAGGCCGTCGATCAGTTCGTGGGCTTCTTTGGCGCTCTTCACATAACCGGCATCGGCGTGCAGCGGCAGCACGGCCTTGGCGCCGGCGGCGAACTGGATGTCGGCCATGGTGTGGAAGGCGCGGCGGATACCGTCCCAGGTGTAGTCGGTCATCTGGTAGTCGAGCACCGGGGTGTCGTCGCCGCGCAGGCTGACCGAGCCGGACGCGCTGTCGGGATGGAAGCCGTCGCGCATCAGCGCCAGGATCACGTTGGTGTGCGGCAGCTGCTCCATGCGCAGCGCGTTGTCCTCGCCGAAGCGGCCGAGCAGGGTGGCGCTGAGCGCCGGTTGCAGCGGCGGGACTTCCAGCTTGTAGGACATGCGCCCGGCGGCGCCGTCGTCCCACTGGAAGTGGTCGGAGTAGATCGACTGTGGCGCGCCGTAGAAGGGGTTGATCACCTCGTCGAAGGTCGCCGCGCTGAAGTTCACCACGTGCAGGAAGGTGCGCTGGCCGACGCGGCCGTTCGGGTCCGGCGCCTTGGAGCGCAGGAGGATCGCCGGGGTGTTGATGCCGCCGCCGGAGAGTACGTAGTGGCGCGCCTTGATGGTGATCTTGCGGCCGGTGGGGGCGACGCAGCGCTCGTCCATGGCCGAGCATTCCAGGCCGCTGACCTTGCTGCCGTCGTGCAGCAGGCGGTCGGCGCGGGCGAGGAACAGCAGTTCGCCGCCCTTGTCGAGGGTCGCCGGGATGGTGGTCACCAGCATCGACTGCTTGGCGTTGGTCGGGCAGCCCATCCCGCAGTAGCCGAGGTTCCAGCAGCCGCGGACGTTGCGCGGGATGACCTTCCAGTGCAGGCCGAGCTTCTCGCAGCCGTTACGGATCACGTCGTTGTTGGCGTTGGGCGGCATGATCCAGGGCGCGACGCCCAGGCGCTGCTCCATCTTCTCGAACCAGGGCGCCATTTCGGCGACGCTGTGGCCCTTCACGCCGTGTTCCTTGGCCCAGTGTTCCAGGGTGGGCTCGGGGGTGCGGAAGCTGGAGGTCCAGTTGACCAGGGTGGTGCCACCCACGGCGCGGCCCTGGAGGATGGTGATGGCGCCATCCTTGCTCATCCGGCCGATGCCTTCCTGGTACAGGCTGGGGTAGGCGTCGGATTCCTGCATCTTGAAGTCGCTGCTGGTCTTGAGCGGGCCTTCTTCCACCAGCAGCACCTTGTAGCCGGCGGCGCTCAGGGCTTCGGCGGTGGTGCCGCCACCGGCGCCGGTGCCGACGATGACGACGTCGGCTTCCAGGGTCAGGTCCTTGTCCAGGCGCGAGCCGTTGTGGACTTTCCAGCCGCGGGCCAGGCCCTCGGCGAACAGATCGGGTACAGGCATGGGGATTCTCTTTCGGCGAATTCTTGTTGTTCTGGCGAAATCAGATCTTCGGCGGGCCGGGGTAGCCGCAATGGCCCCAGGATTCCGTGCGGCCGTACCAGGCCATCATCACCAGTTGCAGTAGCGAGCTGTGGCCCATCTTCAGCAGGGAGATGGAGCTGTTCTGCCAGCGCGAGAGGAAGTGCTTCACGTCGTCCGCGCTGGCGTTGTCCCAGCTGCCCCAGATGCCGGTGAGCGGCCCGCGGGTGATCGGCAGGGCGAGCACGTCGAACAGCTGCACGGTGAGCTTGAGCATTTCCGGGGAGAGGTGATTGAGGCTGCTGTCCAGGCTTGAGAGGGTGCCTTTGACCGCCTCGGCCATGCGCTCGGCGGGCACGGCGCCGGCCAGCATCACCGGGATCAGTGCGCGCAGGAAGGGCATGTCGGAATCGCGCAGCACCGCGAAGCCGTTGGCCGGGGTGCTGGCCGAGCAGCCGCTCAGGCTGGCGGTCACGCCCGCCGTGGCGAGGAAGGCCCCGCCCAGCAGGCCGATCTTGAGCACGCCGCGCCGGGAAAGCCCCGGCGCGTTCAGGGAGGTGTCTGTCATTCTTGTTCTGTCACCTATGTGGATGGCACCTGTGATGGAGCGGGTGGGTCAGCGGATGAACAGCTTGTAGACCAGCTTCTGCAGCGACTTGCCGTAGGGTGGGTAGATCACCCGCGCGGCGTTGAAGCGCGGCTTGCTGAACACGCCCTTGGCCTTGGAGAACGTCAGGAAGCCTTCGTGGCCGTGGTAGTGGCCCATGCCGGACGGGCCGACGCCACCGAAGGGCATGTCGTCCTGGGCGACGTGCAGCAGGGTGTCGTTCAGGCATACGCCGCCCGAGTGGGTATGGGCCAGCACGTGGTCCTGCTCGCGCTTGTCGTAGCCGAAGAAGTACAGCGCCAGCGGGCGGTCGCGCTCGTTGATGTAGCTGAGCGCCTGGTCGAGGCTCTGGTAGGGGATCACCGGCAGCAGCGGGCCGAAGATCTCTTCCTGCATGATCTTCATCTCGTCGGTCGCGTTGAGCACCAGCGCCTGCGGCAGACGGCGGCCCTGCGCCTGCGGGAACAGCGGCACGACGGTGGCGCCGCGGGCCTGGGCATCGGCGATATAGCCGTTCAGGCGCGCCAGCTGGCGCTCGTTGATGATCGCGGTGTAGTCGGGGTTGTTCTCCAGGGTCGGGAAGAAGCCCTGGACCACCTGGCGGTAGCTCTCGACGAACTCGTCGACGCGGTTCTGCGGCACCAGCACGTAGTCCGGCGCCACGCAGGTCTGCCCTGCGTTGAGCGACTTGCCGAAGGCGATGCGCTCGGCGGCGTCCTTCATCGGCACGCTGGCGGAGACGATCGCCGGCGACTTGCCGCCCAGCTCCAGGGTGACCGGCGTGAGGTTCTCGGCGGCGGCGCGCATCACGTGCTTGCCGACGCTGGTGGCGCCGGTGAACAGCAGGTGGTCGAAGGGCAGCTTGGAGAAGGCGACGCCGACGTCCACTTCGCCTTGCACCACGGCGACCAGGTCTTCCGGGAAGATCTTGCCCAGCAGGTCCTTGAGCATCTGCGCGCTGGCCGGGGTGGATTCGCTCATCTTGATCATCACCCGGTTGCCGGCGGCCAGCGCCCCGGTCAGCGGGCCGATGGCGAGGAACAGCGGGTAGTTCCACGGCACGATCACGCCGACCACGCCCAGCGGCTGGTAGATGACCTTGGCCGAGGCCGGCATGAACTGCATGCCGACGCTGCGCCGGGACGGTTTCATCCACTTCTTCACGCGCTTGGCCGCGTAATGTACGCCGTGCAGGCTGGGCAGCACCTCGGCGAGCAGGGTCTCGTCGGCGGAGCGGTTGCTGAAGTCGCGGTTGATCGCCTCGATGATCGCCTTCTGCTCGGTCACCAGCAGGTTGGCGAGGCTTTTCAGCCACTGGATGCGCTGGCCGGCCTCGGGCATCGGGTTGGCGCGGTAGGCCTGGCGCTGGCGGTCGAGAAGGGTATCCAGCTGGCTGATCTGCTGCTGGGTCTGCTGCAGGTAGGCGATATCGGCAACCATGACGGGCTCCTGGCGGGATGCGGGTGGGGAAGCTCGCCGGCGTGCGGGATGCTTCGCGTTTTTATGCTGTCGCTGGATTTTTAGAGCAATTGCTCTAGAGTGTCAATCAGCATGCCGTTTCCGCGCCGCCAGGCCCAGCCAACGAAAAGTTGGGCGCGCCCCGGGGTTGTGTCAGGCGGTAGCAATCGGTGTACCTTTGCGTCCGCGCAATCCGCTTCGACGAGTTTTGGCATGGCACCACGCATCAACACCCGTGACCGCATCGCCCAGGCCAGCCTGGAGCTGTTCAACGCCCAGGGTGAACGCAGCGTCACCACCAACCACATCGCCGCGCACCTGGGCATCTCGCCGGGCAACCTGTACTACCACTACCGCAACAAGCAGGTGATCATCGCCCAGCTGTTCGCCGAGTACGAAAGCCACGTCGACCAGTTCCTGCACCTGCCCGAAGGCCGCGCGCTGACGGTGGAAGACAAGACCTTCTACCTGGAAGCGCTGCTCGCCGCGATGTGGCACTACCGCTTCCTGCACCGCGACCTGGAGCACCTGCTGGACTCCGACCCGGCGCTGGCCGCCGCCTACCGCTCGTTCGCCCGCCGCGCCATGGGCAACGCCAAGGCGATCTACCGCGGCTTCGTCGACGCCGGCATCCTGCAGATGGACGAGCCGCAGCTCGAAGCCCTGACCCTCAACGCCTGGATCATCCTCACGTCCTGGGTGCGCTACCTGTGCACTACCCGCGAGGTGGCCGGCGACCTCAGCGAAGCGCTGATGCGCCGTGGTATCTACCAGGTGCTGGCGCTGGAAAGCGGGCACATCGCCCCGGCATTCCGCGAGGCGGTGGCGGCGGTGTTCGACCGGCTGTACGTGCCGCTGGAAGATTGATCCTCACTTGGCGGATAACCGTGAACGGTTATGCGCCCTACGCCCAGCTTCTGCGCAGGTCCACGTCCCTCACCCCAGCCCTCTCCCAGAGGGAGAGGGGGCAGATTCTGCCGGCTGATACATCGGTTTCATCCTGCGCCGAATGGTTCCCTCTCCCTCAGGAACGGGGCGCGCAGCCAGGGCTATCTTGGCAAGGTGCCCTGGTTACGTAGGGCGCATAACGCGCCAGCGTTATCCGTCGATCACCCCGTCCAACCGTCAGGCATCCGCCTGGCGCGGCCCCGGCACTCGTGGCCGGCGCAGAGCGATGCCGTGGCGCTGGAAGAACGCCTCCACGCCCTCGGTGGCGTCGGTATAGAGGGTGCGGTTCGGGTGGTCGGCGAGGAAGCGCGCCATCAGCGCCAAGCCAATCCCGCGGGACTGGAAGCCCGGCAGCACGGCGATTTCCGCCAGCCAGGTGGTCTGCGCCGTCTCGCTTTCCGCGCGCAGCAGGCCGAGCACCTGCTCGCCGTCCACAGCCAGCAGGAAGTAGCTGGAGAATTCGTAGAGGTCGCGCAGTTCCGCCAGGGTGCCGGGCGAGCCCCAGCCCACGGCGCGGTACAACGCGGCGATACCGGCGCACCGGGCATCGCTCAAGGGTTCGTTGTGCAGAATCGTCAGCGGCGTGTCGTGCATGGCGGCGCTCCTTCCTGGCGTTTCCATCCGGGTGCAGTTCCAGTCTGCCGCATCGCCATGCCCAGGGGCTGATCCAGCGCAGTCAGGCCTCGTGCCGTTCGAGCAGCCAGTGCGGAATGCGGCGCTCCAGATAGTAGTCCGGGCGCGTCGGCGAGCCACCGATGAAGCCGACGTGGCCGCCATGGGGCAGCAGCTCCATCTGCGTCGAGGCGGACAGTTCGTCCCGCTGCGGCACGCTGCGTTCATGGATGAACGGGTCGTCGCTGGACTGGATGATCAGCGTCGGCACGCGGATGCCGCCCAGGTAATAGCGGCTGGAGGCGCGCCGGTAGTAATCGTGGACATCGGCGAAGCCGTGCAGCGGCGCGGTCACCCGGTCGTCGAAGTCCCAGAAGGTGCGCATGCCGTCCAGCGGCCCGAGGCGCTCCAGCGCAGCGAGGTTTTCCGCGTGGCCGGCACTGGCGAAGGCCTGGCGCTTGGTCTGCACGTAGGCCGTCAGCTCCCGCATGAAGTGCGCCTGGTAGACCCTGGAAAAGCCGATGCCGATGCGGTCTGCGCATTGGTCCAGGCGGAAGGGCACCGACACCGCCACCGCGCCTTTCAAGGGGCAGTTCTCCGAGGATTCGCCCAGATACTTGAGCAGCACGTTACCGCCCAGCGAATAGCCCACCGCGTACAGCGGCGCCATCGGCCGTTTGGCGCGGACGTGGGCGACCACCGAGGCCAGGTCCTCGCTGACGCCGGAGTGATAGCCGCGCGGCAGCAGGTTCGATTCGCCCGAGCAGCCACGCCAGTTCAGCGCCACGCTGGCCCAGCCCTGCGCCGCCAGCTGTTGCTGCAGGCCGAGGATGTAGTGCGAGGACGACGAGCCGGTCAGCCCGTGCAGCGCCAGCACCAGCGGCGCGTCCGCCTCGTGCGGGCCGTGCCAGTCGAGGTCGATGAAATCGCCGTCCTCCAGCCACAGGCGCTCGCGGCTGCGCTCCAGGCTGGGCGCCTTGCGCAGGAGCGAGCCGTAGAGGGTCTGCAGGTGCGGGCCGGGCAGCCACCAGGCGGGTTTGAACGGGGAGGGTATAGTCATCACGGATCGAATGGGGCGGACAAGCTGCGATAGTAACGCCAAGTCGGCCCCGCCATGGATGTGTTGTGCATAGCCAATGCACGGAAAAGGGAGTGAGCACGATGTGGAAGAGAATCGCGGCCTTGAGCCTGGCGCTCTGGCTGGCCGCCTGCGGCGAACCGGTGCCCCAGGCGCAGCAGTCGTATGTCGGCCTGTGGACGGCGCCGCAGATGAGCCTGCTGATCACCGCCGACGGTCGAGTCGCCTACAAGCGCGTGTCCGGAAGCACGTCGAAGTCCATCGAGGCGCCGATCAAGCGTTACGAATCGGACGGTTTCACGGTGGGCTTCGGCCCGTTCGACACCCGCTTCAAGGTATCGAAGCCGCCCTACCAGGACGGCAACCAATGGAAGATGGTGGTCGATGGCGTGGAGCTGGTGCGCACCAGCACCGTCGACGTGGGCAAGTCGATCTGAGCCGGCTCACCAGCCAAATTCGTCGGCCAGGCCTTCCGCGCGGCGGGCGTCGCCCAGCACCTGCGCCAGTTGATCGACTAGCTCGCGGCGGTAGACCGGATTGACGCTGTAATCCTCCGCGAAGATGTCCTCCCCTGCGCCGCGCCAGACGCGGGCGAAGGTGGCGAGGCAGGCGGTCATCTGCCAGAGATCGTCGAACATCGGCACCGGCGCCCACGGGCCGCCGTGCTGGTCGAAGAGGATGCGCCCGCTGGAGCATTCGAGGATGAAAGGGTCGGCCCCCTGGTCCGCCACCACGATCCAGTCATCGCTCCACCCTGCCAGGCGCTCGCCGGTAAGGCCGTGCCAGCGATAGCCGGCCTGCTGTTGCCACAGCCGTGCCAGCGCCGGAATGAAGAAGGGGTTGCCGGCGGTATCCAGGGTGCAGTCGCTCGGGCCGACTTCGCGGTAGAAGCGCTCCAGCTCGCCGGGCAGGGCGATGTCGCCGGCCCAGTCACTGGCGGGCTGTTCGAAACAGGGTTCGTCCAGCGCCAGCAGTTGTTCGCGGATCGAGAGGTGGGTGGGGGTCATGCGTCAGCTGTCCTTAGCCGTAGGTGGGTGGTGAGGTTTTTCTTCGGAACACCGGGGTCCTTCAGGAGGCGAACCGTTGCCTGTTCTGCAACGGTTCGAGTCCCGTTCAGACACCTTCCCGCTGCCACAACGCGTAATGCACCGACCCTGCCGTCTTCTCCCGGTGCAGCCGCCAGTTGCCGGGCAGGCCGAGGCTGGAGGGGACGGTTTCGCTCTCGGTGTAGATCCAGGCGTCCTTGGCCAGCCAGCCGCGTTCCTCCAGCAGGCGGCAGGTGTTCTGCAGCAGGTCCTGGTGGAACGGCGGGTCGAGGAAGACCAGGTCGAAAACCTGGGAGGCCGGGGCGTCGAGGTAGCGCAGCGAGTCGGTCATCAGCAGTTGGCCGTTGCCGCACTTGAGCGTATCGAGGGTGGTGCGCAGGGCGGCCACGGCTTCGCCGTTGGTGTCCAGCGCAAGACCCGCGCTGGCACCGCGGGACAGCGCCTCGAGGAACAGCGCGCCGCTGCCGGCGAAGGGGTCGAGCACGCGGGCGCCGGGGACGTAGGCGGCCAGCCAGTTGAACAGGGTTTCGCGCACCCGGTCCGGCGTCGGGCGCAGGCCCGGGCCGTCGGGGAAGGCGAAGCGCCGGCTGCGCCACTCGCCGCCGATGATACGCAGCTGGCCCAGGCCGCCGTGGGGCTTGTGTGCGGCGCGCGGGGCGCCGCCGGGTCGTTTGCTCATCAGTGCTCCGGTACGCCGGCGGGCTGCGCGGCGGGTTTGTCGGTGGGCGGCGGCAGCGGTTGCTGCGGCACGGTGGGGCCGGCGGTGACGATGACGAAGGCGTCCGGGTCGAGGTGGCGGCGCATGGCCTCTTTCACCTGTTCCACGCTCAGGCCCTGGACCTGGCTGAGGAAGGTCTCCAGGTAATCCAGCGGCAGGTTGTAGAAGCCGATGGCGCCCAGTTGGCCGACGATGTCGGCGTTGCTTGCGGTGGACAGCGGGAAGCTGCCGGCCAGCTCGCGCTTGGCGTCGTCCAGTTCCTTCTGCGTCGGGCCCTTGTCGAGGTAGTCGCGGACGATGTCCTGGACCAGCTTTAGGGTGCCTTCGCTCATTTCGGCGCGGGTCTGCAGGCCGATGGTGAACGGCCCGCGCGACTGCATGCCGGTGAAGCCGGAGTACACGCCGTAGGTCAGGCCGCGCTTCTCGCGCACCTGGTCCATCAGGCGGGTGCCGAAGCCGCCGCCGCCGAGGATCTGGTTGCCCAGGTAGAGGGCGGCGTAGTCCGGGTCGTTACGGGTGATGCCCAGTTGCGCCAGCATCAGCTGGGTCTGCTTGGACGGGAACTCGATGTGGGTGATGCCGGCCTTGGGCGTCTGCGGCTCGCCCGGCGCCGGCAGGGCGGGGCCCTTGGGCAGGGCCCGGGAGACGCTGGCGGCGATGGCTTCGGCCTGCTCGCGGGTCAGGTCGCCGACCAGCGCGATGACCACGTTGCCGGCGGCGTAGGCCTTCTGGTGAAAGGCGCGCAGCTGGGCGACGGTGATCTTCGGCACCGACTGCTCGTTGCCGTCGCTGGAATGGGCGTAGGGATGGTCACCATAGAGCCGCTTGAACAGCTCCAGCCCCGCCAGCTTGCCGGGGTTCTGCTTCTGGTACTCGAAGCCGGCCATGATCTGGTTCTTGATGCGCGCCAGGGCTTCCTCGGGGAAGGTCGGCTGGCCGATCACCTGGTCGAACAGCGCCAGCGCGGCATCGCGTTTGGCAGGTTCGCTCAGGCTGCGCAGGCTGGCCACCGCCATGTCACGGTAGGAGCCGTTGCCGAAGTTGGCGCCCAGGTCGTCGAAGCCGGCGGCGATGGCACTGGTGTCCTTGCCGGGCACGCCTTCGTTGAGCATGGCGTTGGTCAGCATGGCCAGGCCGAAGTGCTCGCCGTCCTGGCTGCTGCCGGCGGCGAAGGTCAGGCGCAGGTCGAACATCGGCAGCTCATGGGCTTCGACGAAGAGCACGCGGGCGCCCTCGGCGGTCTGCCATTGCTGGATGTTCAATGTGCGGTGGCTGGGTGCCTTGCCGGCGGCTTCGGCCAGCGATTGCAGGCCGGTGGGGGCGGCCGTCCCGGCGGGGGCCGGTTGCGTGGCGGCGGGCGCGGCTGCCGCGGTGTCGGCGGCAGGGCGGGAAACGAACAGCACCAGTCCGGCGATCAGCGCGATGACGATCAGCCCGACCAGGCCGTAGCGCAGGCCATTGCGTTCACTCATGGCTCGGCTCCTTGTCGGTGGCGACTTCCGGCAGGACCTGGGCGAGGGTCAGGCGGGAACGGGTGAAGTAGGTGCGGGCGGCTTGCTGGATGTCGTCGGCAGTAACCGCCTGGATGGCTTCCAGGTCCTTGTCCGCCAGGCGCCAGCCCAGGCCGACGCTTTCCAGCTCGCCGATGGTGCTGGCTTGGCCGGCGATGGAGTCGCGCTCGTAGACCAGCCCGGCGATGACCTGGGCGCGCACGCGCTCCATTTCTTCCTGGCTGGGAGGGTTCTGCTTCAGGTCCTCCAGTTGCTTCCACAGCGCGGCCTCGACCTGGTCGAGGGTCTTGCCGGTCTGCACGTTCGGAGTGGCCGAGAGGAAGAACAGCCCGTCGCCACGGGAGAAGGCGTCGTAGGACGCCGAGGCACCGGTGACGATTTCCTCGCCGCGTTCCAGGCGCGCCGACAGCCGGGCGCTGTAACCGCCATCGAGGATCGCCGAGATCAGGCGCAGGGCGTTGATCGACTTGGCGTCGTCGCTGCTGCCCAGGGTCGGCACGTTGAAGCCCATGATCAGGCTGGGCAGCTGGGTGCGCACGTGCAGTGTGAGACGACGTTCACCCGGCTCGGCCAGTTCCAGCGGTTTGCGCGCGGCGGGCAGGTCGCGCCGGGGGATCTCGCCGAAGTACTTCTGCGCCAGGGCCTTCACCTCGTCGCCGGTGACGTCGCCGACCACCACCAGGGTGGCGTTGTTCGGCGCGTACCAGGCCTGGTACCAGTGGCGCAGGTCGTCGATGGTCATGCGCTGCAGGTCGGCCATCCAGCCAATGGTCGGCGTGCGGTAACCGCTGGCGGGGTACGCGGCGGCCTTGAAGCGCTCGAAGGCCAGCGCGCTGGGCTTGTCCTCGGTGCGCAGGCGGCGTTCTTCCTTGATGACCTCGATCTCGCTCTTGAACTGGTCGGCCGGCAGGGCGAGGTGGGCCATGCGGTCGGCTTCCAGCTCCAGCGCCACCGGCAGGCGGTCGCGGGCGAGTACCTGGTAATAGGCGGTGTAGTCGTCAGTTGTGAAGGCGTTCTCTTCCGCGCCAAGGTCGCGCAGCACCAGCGACGCCTCGCCGGGGCCGAGCTTGCGGCTGCCCTTGAACATCATGTGCTCCAGGGCGTGGGAGAGGCCGGTGAGGCCGGGCGTCTCGTAGCTGGAGCCGACCTTGTACCAGAGCTGGGAGACCACCACCGGGGCGCGGTGGTCCTCGCGGACGACGACCTTCAGGCCGTTATCCAGGGTGTATTCGTGGGTGGGCTGTGGCTCTGCGGCGCTCGCCATCAGCGGCAGCAACAGGGAACCAAGCAGCAGGCCGGCGTGACGGCGTGCAAGGGTTTTCATCGTGGACTGAACCTTTCGGGCTGTCCGCGGGGTCTATGCAGGCTGGCGGCCAGCCTCTTAACCCCGGCGGGCGAGGAGATGCTAGGATACCCATCCGTTTTCCGGGCGGCCACGTTCAGGGCTTCTCAAAGCTGTTTCGAGGCGTTTTAGCTGCCTGTTTCCGTGGCGTCCCCTAGAGATTCGATCCCTACATGTTTGGTTCCAACGACGACAAGAAGGCCCCGCCTGCCGGGGAGAAGAAGGGTCTGTTCGGCTGGTGGCGCAAGAAGCCCCAGGCCGAGGAGCAGCCCGTAGCCGACGCCGCGCCGCAGGCCGAACAGCCAGCCGCCGCCGAGCCGGCTGTCGCTTCCGAGCAGGCTCCTGCCGCCCAGGCCGAGCCGGTCGCGCCGCGCGCCGAGCCGACTCCCGAGCCCACGCCCGAACCGATAGTCGATGTGGTCCCGGCCAGCGTGCCGGTCGAGCCGTTGGCGCAGCCGGTTCCTCAACCTGAGCCGCAGCCTGTTGCTCAACCCGCACCGCAGCCCGCCGTACAACCTGAGCCGCCACCCGTTGCGCAGCCGGTCATTGCCGAGGCGCCGCAGCCAGTCGCCCCGCCGGTCGCGCCGGCCCCCATTGCCGCGCCCGCGCAGCCCGAGCCGGTTGCCGAAGCGCCTGTCGTGATCGCCCAGCCTGAGCCTGAGCCCGAGCCTGCCGCGCCACCCGCAGCGGAGCCCGAGCCGCAGGCCAGGCCTGCCGCCAGCGAACCGGCCAAGCTGGGCTTCTTCGCGCGCCTCAAGCAGGGCCTGTCGAAGACCAGCGCCAGCCTGGGCGAGGGCATGGCCAGCCTGTTCCTGGGCAAGAAGGCCATCGACGACGACCTGCTCGACGAGATCGAAACCCGCCTGCTGACCGCCGACGTCGGCGTCGAGGCCACCACCACCATCGTGCAGAACCTGACCAAGCGCGTGGCGCGCAAGGAACTGGCCGACAGCGAGGCGCTGTACAAGGCCCTGCAGGAAGAGCTGGCGACCCTGCTGCGCCCGGTCGAGCAGCCGCTGACCATCACCCGCGACAAGCAGCCCTACGTGATCCTCGTGGTCGGCGTGAACGGCGTGGGCAAGACCACCACCATCGGCAAGCTGGCCAAGAAGCTGCAGCAGGATGGCAAGAAGGTCATGCTGGCCGCCGGCGACACCTTCCGCGCCGCCGCCGTCGAGCAACTGCAGGTCTGGGGCGAGCGCAACAACATCGCGGTGATCGCCCAGCACACCGGCGCCGATTCCGCCTCGGTGATCTTCGACGCCGTGCAGGCCGCCAAGGCCCGTGGCGTGGACGTGCTGATCGCCGACACCGCCGGTCGCCTGCACACCAAGGACAACCTGATGGAAGAGTTGAAGAAGGTGCGCCGGGTGATCGGCAAGCTGGACGAGACGGCTCCCCACGAAGTCCTGCTGGTGCTGGACGCCGGCACCGGGCAGAACGCCATCAACCAGGCCAAGCAGTTCAACAATGCCGTGGAACTGACCGGCCTGGCCCTGACCAAACTGGACGGCACCGCCAAGGGCGGGGTGATCTTCGCCCTGGCCAAGCAGTTCGGCCTGCCGATCCGCTACATCGGTGTCGGCGAAGGGATCGACGACCTTCGAACCTTCGAAGCCGATGCCTTCGTCCGTGCCCTCTTCGAGACCCGGGAAATCGCATGATCCGTTTCGAGCAGGTTGGTAAGCGCTACCCCAACGGCCATGTCGGCCTGCACGAGATCTCGTTCCGCGTGCACCGCGGCGAGATCATGTTCGTCACTGGCCACTCCGGCGCCGGCAAGAGCACCCTGCTGCGGCTGATCCTGGCGATGGAGCGCCCCACCACCGGCAAGTTGCTGCTCGGCGGGCAGGACGTTTCGCGCATCTCCACCGCGCAGATTCCCTTCCTGCGCCGGCAGATCGGCGTGGTGTTCCAGAACCACCAGCTGCTCAACGATCGCAGCGTGTTCGACAATGTCGCCCTGCCGATGCAGATCCTCGGCCTACCCAAGGCGGACATCGCCTACCGCGTCGAAGCGGCGCTGGACCGGGTGAACCTCAAGGAAAAGGCCGGGGACCTGCCCTCCGACCTCTCCACCGGCCAGCAGCAGCGCGTCGGCATCGCCCGCGCCGTGGTGCACCGCCCGGCCCTGCTGCTCGCCGACGAACCCACCGGTAACCTCGACCCGCGCCTGGCCTCGGAAATCATGTCCGTGTTCGAAGACATCAATCGCCTGGGCACCACCGTGCTGATCGCCAGCCACGACCTGGCGCTGATCGCGCGTATGCGCCACCGGATGATCACCCTGCAGCGCGGCCGCATCATCGCCGACCGTGAGGAGAACGCCTGATGAGCGCCAATGACCTGCCTCGCGGCGAGGAAGAAGGCACCCCGCAGCGCAACACGCGCGAGCGGCCCGACGACAACGAACACCAGGACCACAGCGCGTCCCTCGCGGCTTACGTGGAGAACCACCGCGCCAGCCTGCTGGACAGTCTGCACCGCCTGGTCAGCCACCCCTTCGGCAGTTTCTTCACCTGCCTGGTGATGGGCATCACCCTGAGCCTGCCCATGGGGCTGTCGCTGCTGCTGAACAATGTCGAGCGCCTTGGCGGCTCCTGGCAGCGCGCCGCGCAGATCTCTCTGTTCCTCGACCTCAAGGCCAGCGAGACCCAGGGCCAGGAACTGCGCGAGCAGATCGAGAAAATGCCCGACGTGATCGAGGCGCAGCTGATCAGCCGCGACGATGCGCTGAAAGAGTTGCAGGAACAGTCCGGTCTCGGTGAAGCATTGAAGGAATTGCCTGACAACCCGCTGCCGGCCGTGATCTCGGTAACGCCCAAGCAGATCGACAAGGCCCAGCTGGATGCCCTGCGTCAACGGCTCTCGGAGCTGCCCGGTGTACAACAGGCGCAGCTGGACCTGGTGTGGGTCGAGCGGCTGTCGGCGATCCTCAAGCTGGGCGACCGCTTCGTCTTCGGCTTGACCATCCTGCTGGTCCTGACCCTGCTGCTGGTCATCGGCAATACCATCCGTCTGCACATCGAAAATCGCCGTAACGAAATCGAGGTCATCAAGCTGGTGGGTGGAACCGATGGCTACGTGCGTCGTCCCTTCCTCTATATGGGCGCGCTGTACGGCCTCGGTGCGGGCATCCTGTCCTGGGCCCTGCTGGCCTTTGGCCTGGACTGGCTGAACAGCTCCGTGGTCAACCTGGCCGGGCTGTACGGCAGTGATTTCGGCCTGTCGGGCGTGCCCATCGACGATGGCCTGTCGCTCACTGTCGGCGCCGTGCTGCTGGGCTGGATCGGTGCCTGGTTGGCCGTGGCACGCCACCTGCGCGAATTGGCGCCGCGCTGAAACCCCCTGATTTTCCGGGGGCTTAGGCGGGTGTAAAGGAACTTTTACACCCGCTTGCAGTCAGATTTCGCAGTGCTACACTGCGCGAGTTTCGTGAATCGGAGGATTCGCATGACCACTTCTCTGCAACCTGTCTATGCCCTGGCTCCCGGTGCGAACCTGGAAGCCTACGTGCACTCGGTGAACAGCATTCCGCTGCTGACGCCGGAGCAGGAGCGCGAACTGGCCGAACGCCTCTTCTATCAGCAAGATCTGGAAGCGGCACGGCAAATGGTTCTGGCGCACCTGCGCTTCGTCGTGCACATCGCCCGGAGTTACTCCGGGTACGGCCTGTCCCAGGCCGATCTGATCCAGGAAGGCAACGTCGGCCTGATGAAGGCCGTGAAGCGCTTCAACCCGGAAATGGGTGTGCGCCTGGTGTCGTTCGCCGTCCACTGGATCAAGGCGGAGATCCATGAGTTCATCCTGCGCAACTGGCGGATCGTGAAAGTCGCGACCACCAAGGCGCAGCGCAAGCTGTTCTTCAACCTGCGCAGCCAGAAGAAGAAACTGGCCTGGCTGAGCAACGACGAAGTTCACCGTGTCGCGGAAACCCTCGGCGTCGAGGCCCGCGAAGTCCGCGAGATGGAAAGCCGTCTCACCGGGCAGGACATGGCCTTCGACCCGGCGGCGGATGCCGACGACGAGAGCGCCTACCAGTCCCCGGCGCATTACCTGGAAGACCATCGCTACGACCCGGCGCGCCAGCTGGAGGAAGCGGACTGGAGCGACAGCTCCACCGCCAGCCTGCACGAGGCGCTGGAAGGCCTGGACGAGCGCAGCCGCGACATCCTCTACCAGCGCTGGCTGGCCGAGGAGAAGGCGACCCTGCACGACCTGGCGGCCAAGTACAACGTGTCCGCCGAGCGGATTCGTCAGCTGGAAAAGAACGCGATGAACAAACTCAAGGGTCGCATCGAGGCCTGATCGGCTTCGACGCGCCCTGCGAGTCGCGAACCGCACCCTGGTGCGGTTTTTTTCTGTCCGCATTCAGCGTCTGGAGAATCCCATGCCGCGCCTGCGTCCCGTCCACGGGATGTTCTTCCTGGTCATCGCCCTGCTGGCCTTCGGCCTCGGTTCCTGGGTCGCCCGCACTTCCGCGCCGCCCAAGCCGCCGCAGTGGTTCAACGACTGGAAGGAAAAGGTCTTCGAGCCGCTGGCCGACGACACGCTCACCCTCGACGACCTGCAGGGCCAGCAACCCGGCGAGCTGTGGCTGACCGCGAGCCAGGATGGCCCGCAGCTGCATTACCGCGGCAAGCTGGCCACGGAGGAGGGGCTCTGGCATGTGGAGGCGGAGCTGGCCTTGAGCGATGCCGAGCACGCCAGCCTGGCCAAGGCCACCGGCATGCAGCCGTCCAGCAAGGACCAGCCCCTGAGTGCCGAACTGATGGCGCAACTGGGCAACAAGCCGGTGTCGGAGCTGGCGCTGGCGCCCCAGCAGGATCTGGCGATCGGTCGTCTTGCCGTGAGCCTGGGCGACCCGCGCCTGCGCCTGCAGGTGGATGGCGGCGAGGCCTGGGTCTATCCGGAGAAGGGCCTGACACTGCTGCATCGCGACGGCACGTTGCAATGGGTACGGGTGGTGCCGCGCAATACGTTCAAGGCTGGTGAGGCGCCCTGACTTTTTCTGCTGACTAGGCCAGGAAGAGCCCCTCTCCCCAGCCCTCTCCCCTCAAGGAGAGGGAAATAGCCGTGCTCAGGAGTCTCCAGCGGCCACACCAGCGATCTACAGCCGCTGCAAATACTCGCTACCCAACTGCCACATCTGCTGGCGAATCCACGCGGCGCGCTGGCGCACGTAGGGGCCGGGCTTGCCGGCGCTCCACTTGCGCGGGTTGGGCAGCACGGCGGCCAGCAGGCTGGCCTGCTGCTGCGACAGGCGCTTGGCATCGACGCCGAAGTGGTGCTGGGCGGCGGCCTGGGCACCGAACACGCCGGCATCCCATTCCACGCTGTTGAGGTACACCTCGAGAATCCGCTGCTTGGACCAGAAGGTTTCGATCAGCAGGGTGAACCAGGCCTCGAAGCCCTTGCGCACCCAGCTGCGGCCGGTCCAGAGGAAGACGTTCTTCGCCACCTGCTGGCTGATGGTGCTGCCACCGCGCACCCTGCCGCCCTGCTCGTTGTGCGCCAGCGCCTTCTGGATCGCCGGCACGTCGAAGCCGTGGTGCTCGGCGAACTTCTGGTCCTCGCTGGCGATCACCGCGAGCTTGAGGCTGTCCGGCAATTCCTCCCAGGGGCGCCAGCTGCGCTGCAGGTCGATGGGCTGGCCGTTGAACCAGGATTCGACCTTGCGCTCCACCATCACCATGGTGCCCGGCGGCGGCACCCAGCGCAGGACGATGACCAGCGCCACGCTGATGGCGACGAACCAGAGCGCGATCTTGAACAGGCGGCGGAGCAGGTTTCGCATGCGAGGCTTTGCCCGGGGCGGATGAGCGGGCCATTATAGCGGCACTCACCTGTCTGGAGCTTCCCGATGCTGCGTACTTTCCTGATGCTCGCCGCGTTCTTCGGCTTCACCGGCGTCGCCCTCGGTGCCTTTGCCGCCCACGGCCTGAAGAGCAAGCTCACGCCCGAGTACCTGGCGGTGTTTCAGACCGGCGTGCACTACCAGATGCTGCACGCCCTGGCGCTGTTCGGCGTGGCGCTGCTCTCGGCGCACATCGGCGGCACCCTGGTCAGCCTCGCCGGCTGGGCCTTCACCGTCGGCATCCTGCTGTTCTCCGGCAGCCTGTACCTGTTGACCCTGGCTGGGCTTGGCGTCGGCATCATCACGCCGATCGGCGGGCTGTTCTTCCTGATCGGCTGGGCGTTGCTGCTGGTGGCGGCCTTCCAGCTGGGCTGACCCGGACGTCAGAAAAGCCCGAGTGCGGCGCCGCGGAACCTTGGTCATCCGCCGTGATCGGGCTAGAATGCCGACCCCCTCCAGCAACGACCGTCCCGTCCATGCGTATTCAGTTGAACGGCGAACCTTTCGAGCTGCCCGACGGCCACACCGTCGCCAATCTGCTCGAGCGTCTCGACCTCACCGGCAAGCGTGTCGCGGTCGAGCTCAATCTGGACATCGTGCCGCGCAGCCAGCACGCCGCCACCGCGCTGAGCGAAGGCGACCAGGTGGAAGTGGTGCATGCCATCGGCGGCGGCTAGCAGCCGCCTCCCAGACTTTCAGGCCCCGCCCGCCTTCCCTTCAGGAGTGATCCGATGAGCCAAGCTTCCTCCCACCTGCCGGTCGACAAGCCCTTCACCCTGGCTGGTCGCACCTACAACTCGCGCCTGCTGGTCGGCACCGGCAAGTACAAGGACCTCGAAGAGACCCGCGTCGCCATCGAGGCCTCGGGCGCCGAGATCGTCACCGTTGCCGTGCGCCGCACCAACCTTGGCCAGAACCCGGGCGAGCCGAACCTGCTGGACGTGATCCCGCCGGATCGCTACACCATCCTGCCGAACACCGCCGGCTGCTACGACGCGGTCGAAGCCGTGCGCACCTGCCGCCTGGCCCGCGAGCTGCTCGATGGCCACAACCTGGTCAAGCTGGAAGTCCTGGCCGACCAGAAGACCCTGTTCCCCAACGTCGTGGAAACCCTCAAGGCCGCCGAAGTGCTGGTCAAGGACGGCTTCGATGTCATGGTGTACACCAGCGACGACCCGATCATCGCCCGCCAACTGGCCGAGATCGGCTGCATCGCCGTGATGCCGCTGGCCGGCCTGATCGGCTCGGGCCTGGGCATCTGCAACCCGTACAACCTGCGCATCATCCTTGAGGAAGCCAGCGTCCCGGTGCTGGTGGATGCCGGGGTGGGCACCGCCTCCGACGCCACCATCGCCATGGAGCTGGGCTGCGAGGCCGTGCTGATGAACACCGCGATCGCCCACGCGCAGAACCCGGTGATGATGGCCGAGGCCATGAAGCACGCCATCGTCGCGGGCCGCCTGGCCTACCTGGCCGGCCGCATGCCGCGCAAGCTGTATGCGAGCGCGTCGTCGCCGATGACGGGCCTGATCAACTAACGATCTGCTGCGCGTCGGCGGAGCGTCGTTGAAAAGTGATGCGGGATGCTCATTTACTGCGTGTAAACTCCGCTCCCGCTCCACTTTTCGCCTAGTTCCGCGCTAGCTCGCGAGATCGTTGGCAGGCATTTAATAGACACCGACACGCGGGCCGGTTTGCCAGAAGCAGCCGGTCCGCGTGTGCATTTACCTCCAAGGTTCGAGTCATGAGTGACATTTCCGAGAATCAGCCAGAGAGCCAGGCCGACGCCGACAACCGTCCGATGCGCGCCATCAAGAGCTTCGTGATGCGCGCCGGGCGCATGACCGAAGGCCAGCAGCGCGGCCTCGATCAGGGCTGGCCGAGATTCGGCCTGGAGCTGGCCGACGGTCTGCGGGATTTCGACCAGGTGTTCGGCCGCCAGGCGCCGCGCACCTTCGAGATCGGTTTCGGCATGGGCCACGCCACCCTGGAAATGGCCGCTGCCGCGCCGGAGCAGGATTTCATCGGCGTGGAAGTGCACCGTCCCGGGGTGGGCGCGCTGCTCAACGGCATGCTCACGCGGAACCTCACCAACATTCGCGTCTACAGCTGCGATGCCATCGAAGTGCTGCGCGATTGCGTCGCCGATGCCAGCCTCGACCGTCTGCTGCTGTTCTTCCCGGACCCGTGGCACAAGTCGCGCCACCACAAGCGTCGCATCGTTCAGCCGGCCTGGGCGGAACTGGTGCGGCAGAAACTCAAGGTCGGCGGCGTGCTGCACATGGCCACCGACTGGGAGCAGTACGCCGAGCACATGCTGGAAGTGATGAATGCCGCACCCGGCTATCGCAACCTGTCGGCGGACAATACCTATGTACCGCGCCCGCCAGAGCGCCCGGTCACCAAGTTCGAGCGCCGCGGGGAGCGGCTCGGCCATGGTGTCTGGGACCTCAAGTTCGAGCGCGTCGACTGATCTGCAAGAAAGGCCTGCACCGCAGGCCTTTTTCACGGATGAACACCCTATAGACCGGGACCACCCGGCAGGCCCGCAGGGCCACCCTCACCTCCTGAATAAAAAGCGGCAACCGCCGCGGACGAAAATAAGAGTGACGGACAGGAGTCCGTCGCAAAGGAGTCTGCTGTGTTGAAGAAACTTGCTGTACTGCTGATGGCGGGGGCGTGGGCCCTGCCGGCGCAGGCGAAAGTCGATGCCACCCAGGCCGCTCGACTGGGCCGCGACCTGACGCCGATGGGGGCGGAAATGGCCGGCAACGCCAGTGGCACCATCCCCGCATGGACCGGCGGCATCACCACCGCCCCGGCGGGCTACCAGCCCGGCACCCACCACCTCGATCCTTATGCCGCCGATGCCGTGCAGTACAAGGTCGACAGCCGGAACCTGGCGCAGTACCAGGCGTTGCTCACGCCCGGCACCCAGGCGCTGCTGCAGGAAAACCCCGACTATTACCTGCGCGTCTTCCCCAGCCGCCGCAGTGCCTCGCTGCCCCAGCGCATCTATGACGCCACCCGCCTCAACGCCGAGAATGCCGAGCTTATCGCCGACGGTAACGGTGTGCAGGGCGCCGCCGCCGGCGTGCCGTTCCCGATGCCCAGGACGGGGCTGGAAGCCATCTGGAACCACATCATGCGCTACCGGGGCGAGCAGATTCACATGGTGACCAACCAGGCCGCCGTGCTCGCCAACGGCAGCTACAACCTGCTCAAGCTCGACCGCTACGTGTACTTCAACTACGGCCGCGAGGGCATGACCCCGCAGGACCTGAACAACACGCTGTTCTACTACAAGTACAACATCGTCGCCCCGGCGAAGCTCGCCGGCTCCGCGCTGGTGGTGCAGGAGACCATCGACCAGGTGCTGTCGATCCGCAAGGCCTGGCGCTTCAACAGCGGCGAACGCCGCGTGCGCCGCCTGCCGAGCCTGGCCTACGACACCCTGCAGCCGGACACCAACGGCCTGGCCACCGCCGACACCGTGGACGTCTACAACGGCGCGCCGGACCACTACGAGTGGCAGCTGCTGGGCAAGCGCGAGATGCTGGTGCCCTACAACAGCTACGCGGTGCACCAGAAGGGCATTCCCTATGCGGATATCCTCAAGACCAAGACCCTCAATCCCGAGCTGCTGCGCTACGAGCCGCACCGCGTCTGGGTGGTCGAGGCGACCCTGCGCAAGGGCATGAGCCATCCGTTCGCCAAGCGCCGGTTCTACCTGGATGAGGACAGCTGGCAGATCCTCGCCTCGGACATCTACAACGCCGACGGCAAGCTGATCCGCGCCCAGGAAGTGCACCCGATCAACTACTACGACGTGCCCATGGTGCTCAGCACCCTGGAGGCGCTGTACGACTTCGAGGGGGCGCGCTATTTCGTCGACGGCCTGGACAACAACGAGCCGATGTACGACTTCAAGGCCCCGCTGGGCCCGCGCGACTTCACCCCGCAGGCCTTGCGCCGCGAGGGTAACTGAGCCCCGCAAAGGCCGCCGAAAGGCGGCCTTTGTCTATCCGCACGATGGGGTGAGGGACTGTAGGAGCGAGCTTGCTCGCGAACCGCCCCGACCTCGGCGCGGTCAGGGAGCCTGTTCGCGAGCAAGCTCGCTCCTACGAAAAGCTCCTTTCTCGGCGGCGTCCCGGTTTCGATAGCGCATGTCACTCGATCAGCTCGGCGCCCAGCACCGTCGTCTCCGGCATGCGCATCGGCGCCGGGCTGATCTGCAGGTACTTGATGCTGGTGCGCGGGATGATCAGCAGGTCGCCGTCCACCTCGATGCTGATGACCGGCGATTCCATCTGCTTGCGGATGCCGCGGGCCACCTCGGCGGGGTCGTCGCTCTGTTGCGGGAAGCGCAGCGCCAGGCGCTGGCCATCGGAGAAGTGCAGGTAGAGATGCTTGATCGGCTTCATGTGCCCTCCGGCGGGTTGCTGGCCAACCGCCGGAGGAACGCAGGTCAGCTGCGGTCGGCGATCATGCCAATCACGAAGAACACTAGCAGCAGGACGGGGGCCAGGGTGTAGTTGTTGAAATAACCCAGCCCCTTGGCCAGCCACGGGGTGACGAAGACCATCGCCAGGCCGTAGCCGACGGCGCAGATCAGCACGAACAGCAGGGTGCGGAAGACGAAGTTCAGGCTACCGATGCGCTGCTGGACCCAGGCGTTGATCGCCGGGCCGAACAGCACCAGCACCGTGGCCATGATCGCCAGGGCGATGTCGGACAGATGGCCGCGGCACCAGCGGGAGACGTTGGCAATCAGGTCGAGCGCGAAGTCCATGGGGGCTCCTTGGGGTTCAGAGTCGCCGGGGAGTGTACACGGCGGGCGACGGCAGCGTCGCCCGCTGCTGCTCGTGTGAGGAGCTCAGGGCAGGAAGCGCTGCAGCAGGTCGTTGAGGAACAGCTGGCCGCGCTCGGTGGGGGCCAGGCGCTGCGGGTCGTCCAGCAGCAGGCCGTTCTGGCGCGCCTGGCGGCAGGCGTCTTCGATGGACGCCAGCGCCAGGCCGGTGCGTTCGGTGAAGGTCGTGGCCGGCACGCCGTCGGTCAGGCGCAGGGCGTTCATCATGAACTCGAAGGGCAAGTCGTCCGATTCGAGGCTGCGCTCACCGGCCTGGAAGGGCTTCTCGGGGTTCAGGTAGTCCTTCGGCAGGCGGGTCTTCCAGGTGCGCAGGATGCGGCCTTGCGGGGTGCTCAGCTTGGCGTGGGCGCCGGCGCCGATGCCGAGGAAGTCACCGAAGGTCCAGTAGTTCAGGTTGTGCCGCGCGCGCAGGCCGTCGCGGGCGTAGGCCGAGGTCTCGTACTGGACGTAGCCTGCCTGGGCGAGCAGCGCCTGGCCGGCCTCCTGGATCTCCCACAGCTGGTCGTCCTCGGGCAGCTCAGGCGGCTGGCTCCAGAACACTGTGTTCGGCTCCATGGTCAGCTGGTACCAGGACAGGTGCGTGGGCGCCAGGTCGATGGCCTGCTGCAGATCAGCCAGCGCATCGGCTACGCTCTGCTCCGGCAGGCCGTGCATCAGGTCCAGGTTGAAGTTGTCGAAGCCGGCGCGGCGGGCCATTTCGGCGGCGCGCACGGCTTCGTCGCCATCGTGGATGCGTCCCAGGGCCTTGAGTTTCGCGGCCTGGAAGCTCTGGATGCCGATGGACAGGCGGTTGATGCCCAGCGCCCGGTAATCGGCGAACTTGGCCTGCTCGAAGGTGCCGGGGTTGGCTTCCAGGGTGATCTCGATGTCGCGCTCGAACCCGACCTGCCGCTCCAGGCCCTCGAGGATGCGGCCCAGCGCCTTGGCCGAGAACAGGCTGGGCGTGCCGCCGCCGAAGAAGATCGAGGTCAGCTTGCGGCCGTGCACGTAGCCGCGATCCGCCGCCAGGTCAGCCAGCAGCGCCTCGACGTAGGCGTCCTCCGGCAACTCCGGCCCGGCGGCGTGGGAGTTGAAGTCGCAATAGGGGCATTTGCGCACGCACCAGGGGATGTGCACGTACGCCGCCAGGGGCGGTAGCGAGAAGCTGCAAGCTTCAGGCTGCAAGCTGTCCGTGCTCTTGCTTGTCGCTTGCGGCGTGAGGCTTGCAGCTGCCTTCATAGCCCCAGCCGCTGTTTCAGCAGGGCCATCGCGCGGGCGCGGTGGCTGATCTGGTTCTTGCGCTCGGGTGGCAGTTCGGCGCTGGAGCACTCGGCTTCGGGCACCCAGAACAGCGGGTCGTAGCCGAAGCCGTGTTCGCCGCGGGCTTCGCGCAGGATGCTGCCGTGCCAGAGGCCCTCGCAGAGGATCGGCAGCGGATCGTCGGCGTGGCGGACCAGGGCCAGCACGCTGACGAACTGGGCGCCGCGCTGCTCGTCCGGCACGTCCTTCAGGGCGTCCAGCAGCTTGGCGTTGTTCGCTGCGTCACCCTTGCCGTCGGCATAGCGCGCGGAATAGATGCCCGGCGCGCCGCCGAGGAAGTCCACCGCCAGACCCGAATCGTCGGCCAGCGCCGGCAGGCCGGAGATGCGCGCGGCATTGCGCGCCTTGAGAATGGCATTCTCGACGAACGACAGGCCGGTCTCTTCCGGCTCCACGTCGCTGAACTCGCCGATGGAGCGCACCTTCACGTGGGCGCCGAGCATGGCCTGGAGTTCCTTGAGCTTGCCGGCGTTGTGACTGGCCAGCACCAGTTGTTCGAGCTTGATCATTCGTCTGGGAAGATTTCCTGCATGAAATCGAAGCTTTGCGGGGCTTCGTTTCCGGACTGGACCTGGATGGAGAAGGTCAGGGTTTCGCGGCCTTCGATGGGGAACTGCGCCAGGTTGTAGATGGCGCCTTCCTCGACCACGCGCTTGAAGGTCAGGGGGATGTTCTGCCCCATCAGGTTCTTCGCCGAGCCTGCGACGGTGACGTTGGCCGGCTTGCCGCTGGCGTCCAGCGGCACGATGTTGACCACGCCCTGGGCCTTGCTGCGCACCACGCCCACCGCTTGGGCGACGTTGGGCTGGAGGAAGCTGGAGTTGAACACGCTGTAGTGCACCTGCAGGTCGCCCAGGCGCTTCACCTGTTCGGCGAAGGCGGGCAGGGCGAGGACCAGGCAGGCGATGAACGTAAGCAGGCGGCGCATGATGTTTCTCCCGTGCTGTCTCAGATAGCCGCGATCACACGGCGATGCGGTGATCCTGCACGCCGGCACCGCTGACCCTGTAGATGCCGATTTCACCCAACAGATTAGGCCAGATTCGCGAGGCCCAGCCATGCTGGTGTTCGTGGTCCACCGCCAGGCGGTCCAGCACCTTGGCGTGCTGCTCGTGGCAGAGCGCCTCGAAGTCGCGGAAGGTGCAGAAGTGGATGTTCGGCGTGTTGTACCAAGTGTACGGAAGGAAATCCGAGACCGGCATGCGGCCATTGCGCGCGAGGTACCAGCGGCAGCGCCAGTGGCCGAAGTTGGGGAAGGTGATGATGCAGGTCTTGCCCACGCGCAGCATCTCCGCCAGCACCTTGTCCGGGTAGCGCAGGGCCTGCAGCGACTGGGTCATCACCACCACGTCGAAGCTGTTGCTGGCGAAGTTGCCCAGGCCCTTGTCCAGGTCCTGTTCGATGACGTTGACGCCACGTTCGATGCATTTGGCGATCTTGTCCGGGTCGATTTCCAGGCCGTAGCCGCCGACCTGCTTGTGGTCGCGCAGCCAGGCGAGCAGTTCGCCATCGCCGCAGCCCAGGTCGAGCACGCGGCTGCCGGCGGGGATCCAGTCTTGGATGATTTCCAGGTCGGCGCGCATGGTGATCCTTATACGCTGATGCGGTTCATGTAACCGCCAAAGGCTTGCAGGTAGCGGGGAATCGGCATCAGGAAGGCGTCGTGGCCTTGCGGTGCGTCGATTTCCAGGTAGCTCACGTTCTTCTTCGCCGCCAGCAGGGCGTCGACGATCTCTCGCGAGCGCGCCGGGGAGAAGCGCCAGTCGGTGGTGAAGGACATCAGGCAGAAGTCCGCCTTCACCCCGGCCAGGGTGCGCGCCAGGTCGTCGCCGTGGGCGGCGGCCGGGTCGAAGTAGTCCAGCGCCTTGGTCATCAGCAGGTAGGTGTTGGCGTCGAAGCGGGTGGAGAACTCCTCGCCCTGGTAGCGCAGGTAGCTTTCCACCTGGAACTCGACGCTGTGCAGGTCGTAGTTGAGCTTCTCCGACTTCATGTCGCGGCCGAACTTGGCGCCCATGGCGTCATCGGAGAGGTAGGTGATGTGCCCGACCATCCGCGCCAGGCGCAGGCCACGCTTGGGAATCACGTCGTGTTCCTGGAAGTGGCCGCCGAAGAAGTCCGGGTCGGAGAGAATCGCCTGGCGGGCGACTTCGTTGAAGGCGATGTTCTGCGCCGACAGCTTTGGCGCGCTGGCGATGCACAGGCAATGGCGCACGCGCTCGGGGTAGCTGATGGTCCACTGCAGCGCCTGCATGCCGCCCAGGCTGCCGCCAATCACCGCCGCCCATTGGGTGATGCCCAGGCGGTCGGCCAGGCGTGCCTGGCTGTGCACCCAGTCTTCCACGGTGACGACCGGGAAGTCCGCGCCGTAGGCCTTGCCGGTGGCGGGGTTGAGGCTGGTCGGGCCGGTGGAGCCGTTGCAGCCGCCGAGGTTGTTCAGCGCGACGACGAAGAACTTGCGGGTGTCGATGGGCTTGCCCGGGCCGATGCAGCTGTCCCACCAGCCCGGCTTGCGCTCATCGAGGCTGTGGTAGCCCGCGGCGTGGTGGTGGCCGGAGAGCGCGTGGCAGATCAGCACGGCGTTGCTCGCCGTGGCGTTCAGCTCGCCGTAGGTCTCGATCACCAGCTGGTATTCGGGCAGCGTCCTGCCGCAGGCCAGGGGCAGCGGTTCGTTGAACTGCAGCGTCTGGGGGGTGACCAGACCGACGGAATCTTCGGGGAAGACTGTTGGCATCGACCCAGCTCATGAATAAAAAAGGACGGCCAGTCTAAAGAGCGCCGCCCCCTGCGGCAAGCGTCGGGGGGCGGGCGTGGCGCGGGGTTCAGGCGCGCTGGGAGGTTGGCAGGGTGACCACCTTGGCCTGGCGTTGCAGCGGTGCCGGGCGGCGCAGCTGGCGAAGGATGTCGGTGGCCTCGGCAAGCTGCTGTTCCAGTTCCTCGGTGTAGCGCCCCAGCAGCAGCGAGCGCTGCCGCGCCTGCTGGGTTTCCTGGGCGAGGGCCTTGAGCCGCAGCATGTGGGTTTCCAGCATCTGCTTGTGCTCCAGGCTGTACTGCATCAGCGGCATCAGGGCGTCAGCGGCCCATTGCTCGGCCTCTTCGCGCAGGCGCTGGTGCAGGCCGATGACTTCCTGGGCGACGGTGGCGAAGAAGCGCCGGGTCAGCAGGCGCTGCTCGGTGAGCAGGGTCTTCAGGTGCAGGCGGAAGCGGTCGGCCTTTTCCTGCAACTGGGCGAGCTCACGCAGGTAACGCTGGACGCGGAACTGCGGGGCGTCCAGGGCGTTGAGCGGGTTTTCCTCGTTGTGCCGCCGGTAGATGGCCGCGACCATGCGGTTGGCGGTCTCCGCCTCGTGGCCGAGGGCGACCAGGTCGCCTTCCACGGTGCGGAAGAACTGCAGGATGGCCTGGTGGATGCCCACCGTGGTCCAGCTGCCGCGCAGCTTATCGTGGACCTTCTTCAGGTGCTGCTCCAGGCGCTCCGCGCGCACCGCCTCGCGCAACTGCTCGCCCTGGTGGCGCAGCAGGCGCTGGTTGGTCTTCAGGCTGAGCAGGCGCTTGTGGTGCAGGTTGTGCTCGTCCTTGGTCCGCGCGGTCAGCTCGAACAGCAGTTGGCCGCTGTCCTGCTGCTGGTCGTTGAGCTGCGCCTGCTGCTCCTTCACCTTGTCCAGGCGCACGCGCAGGCTGTGCTGGCTGTTGTTGACCAGCGCCAGCACCTGGCCGACCACCGCGTCCTCCAGCAGCCGCTCCTTCTGCGCGACGATGCGCTCGCAGAGCAGCTCTTCCAGGGCTTCCATCTGGCTGCGCGCCAACAGCTCGCGGTCGCCGCGCACCTTGGCCAGCAGCGCTTGCTTGGCCGACAGTGGCAGCACGTCCTCGCGGGCGATGCCCAGCTGGCGCGCGGTGGTGTCCTGGATATGGCGGATGGCGTTCTGCACGAAGGCCTCGCCGGCCAGGTCGTCCCAGAGCACGTCGATCTTGTTCAGCACCGCGTAGAGCGTGGTGTGGCCGTCCTCGCCGAGCTGGCGCACGTGGTCGCGCCAGATCGCCATGTCGGAGGCAGTGACGCCGGTGTCGGCCGCCAGCAGGAAGAGGATCGATTGCGCGCTGGGCAGCATCGACAGGGTCAGTTCCGGCTCGCTGCCCAGGGCGTTCAGGCCGGGCGTATCGAGGATGCGCAGGCCCTGGCGCAGCAGTGGATGGTCGAAGTTGACCAGCGCGTGGCGCCACGCCGGCACCAGCACGATGCCGGGCTTGTCGGTGGCTTCGAGCATGTCCGGGTGGAAGCCCAGCTGGATCGCCTGCTCCACCGGCAGTGGCTTGGTCTTGGCGACCTGGGCGAAGGCCTCGGCCATGTTGGCCGGGTCCGAGGTATCCAGCGGGATGTTCACCCAGTGCCGCGGGATGCGCTTGAACTGCGCCACGCTGGCATCGGCGACGCGGGTCTCGATGGGCAGCAGGCGGATGTAGGGGCGCTCCGAGCGCGGGTCGAAGAATAGCTCGGTGGGGCACATGGTGGTGCGCCCCGCCTGGGACGGCAGCATGCGCCGGCCGAATCCGGCGAAGAACAGGCTGTTGATCAGCTCGGTCTTGCCGCGCGAATACTCGCCGACGAAGGCCAGGGTGATGTGGTCGACGCGCAGCAGGCGCAGGGTGCGCTCCAGGCGCTGCTCGATGTCCGGCGTATTGAGCCGGGCGCGCTCCAGCCAGCTGCGGTAGCGGGTGATCTCGCGAACCAGCTCGCGCTTCCAGGTGACGTAGGCGTCGATCTGCTGACTGAGACGTTCCATGCTCATCCGGGCGTTCCTTGGGCTGGCGCGTCCTGCGCGGGGAAGTGGATGGCGTGGATTATGCGGCGGACTGTAGGAATAGCAATTGGCCTACAGCACATTCCTACACGTAAGGTCGGCCAAGGCTACCGAGCGGCTATGTCGAGTTCTGCCGGAAGTTTCGTCGGACGGGGAATGCGCACGCGTTTCTGGCGATTGAGCTCGCCGCTCACCAGTTGCACCGCGCTTTTCGGCACGCCGAAGGCCTTGCCGAGGAAGGCCAGCAGGTGGGCATTGGCCTTGCCTTCCACCGGCGGCGCGGTGAGGCGGATTTTCAGGCGCTCACCGTGCAGCCCGGCGAACTCGTCGCGGCTCGCCTTGGGCTGCAGGTGGCAGTCGAGGATCAGGTCCTCGCCGTCCCAGAAATAAAAGCTCATCTGCCTGGCGGACTCTTGGAGCTGGCGAGCTAGAGCAAGACAAGGCGAAAACGGCCGGGGATGCGCAGTTTACGATCTGAAAATGAGCAATCCCCGGCTGTTTGCAACGCAGTATCGCCGACGCGCAGCCGCTCCTCTGCAATTACATGAAGGGCGAAAGGATCTGCGGCATCCCGGTCATGGCCGCCAGGTTGCCGATTACCAGCATGTCGATCAGTTTCAGCGCGATGAACGCGAAGATCGGCGAGATATCCAGCCCGCCCAGGTTCGGCAGCAGCTTGCGGAACGGCGCCAGGAACGGCTCGCAGATCTGGTTCACCAGCTGGGCGCCGGGGTTGTAGCTGCCCGGGGCGACCCAGGAGAGGATCACGCTGATGATCAGGGCGAAGAAGAACACCTTCAGGAACAGCGAGGTCACCGCGATGATCGACCACACCAGCAGTTGCAGGATGTAGCCGCCGACGCCGTAGCCCATGAGGGTCAGGGTGACGACCATCAGCACCAGCTGGATCAGGATGGCCAGCACCAGGGAGGCGAAGTCGATGCCGCCGAAGCCGGGGATGACGCGGCGCAGTGGGTTCAGCAGCGGCTTGGTGGCGCGCACGATGAACTGGCTGAGCGGGTTGTAGAAGTCGGCGCGGACCAGCTGCAGGATGAAGCGCAGCAGCACGATCAGCAGGTACAGGCTGCCAAGTGTCTGGATCACATAGATGGCGGCTGTGGAAAGTCCGGTCATGGGGCGGTCCTTGGTGAACGTTGGGCGCCGGCGCACAGGGCCGGGCGAGTCTGGCGGTCGGTCGACGACGGCGCTATGACGCCATACAGTACGGAATTCGTCGTCGCCGGTCGCGTGTAAGTGTGTTTCGTCGCGTGCAAATTCAACCCCGCTTGGCCATCAGGTCGGGGCCGTTGCAGGCCGGGTCGGCGGCTCGGCTCAGGTCCAGCAGGGTGAAACCGTTGGCTTCCTGGCGGATGCTGGCATGGCGCTGGTTGCCCTCGGCCAGGGGCTGCGGGCTGTCCAGCTCGATGTCCACCTGAAAGCGCGCCGGGTCTTGCTTGCAGGCGCGCACGGCGGTGTAGGTGAGGGTGACGCCGGTGCGCTGGTTCAGGCCGTTGAGCTCGTCCCGTGCCGCCAGTGCCGTGTCGGCGGCGGCCGGGTCGGCCCAGGCGCGGGCGAGGCCTGCATCCACCCGCAACCATTCGTCGACGAAACCGCGGCCGTTGGACGCGGCGGGCTGGATGCGCTGGAAGCTTTCGCCGTCCTGGCGGTAGCGGAAGATGCCCGGCCGGGTCAGCAGGTCACCGTCCAGGCTGCCCACTTCGGCGCGCCACTCGAAGCCGTCGGGGCGGGCCTTGAGTTGCACCTCATGCTCATCGCGAACGTAATCGTGCTCGGTCTGCAGCAGCGTGCGCTGGGCCTGGTCGGCCGTGGCCGGGCGGATCACCTGCACCGCCAGGTGGCTCCAGCGCGAGGTGCACCAGGGCGTGCCGTGCATCAGCGCGAGGTCGCCGCTGCCCAGGCGGCTGACCATGAACAGGTCGCCGTAGGCGCCGGAGATATCGGTATAGGGGCCGCTCTGCCAGTCCAGCGCACGGACCCAGGCGTCGCCCTCGCGGCGGTAGGCGCGCAGGACGTTGTCCGAGCCGCAGGGAATGGCGAAGCCGCCGCTGACCAGCAGCAGCGGGGTAGGGCTGTCGCTCAGGGTGACGCTGATCTCGTCCTGCTCCGGCAGCGCCACGTCACCTTCGCTGACGGGCGTGGGCGCCGGCAGCAGGCGCTGGCGCAGGTCGGCCTGCAGCGCGGCGACGTCCGGCGTCGCCGGGGTGCAGGCGAGATGGGCGTCGAAGGCATCGGCCAGCGTCTGTTTATAGTGCTCGATGGCCTGGCTGAGGGCTGGCGAGACGCTATTGTCCGCATCGTCGTCAAGACCGCTGGCCATGGCCTGCTGCAAGGCCTGGTTGGCCGTCAGGGTGGCCTGGTCGATCGTGGCGGCAACCGGGCATGGCGCCGCCTGGGTGGCGGCGCAGGCCAGCAGCGCACAGGCAGCGAGGGGCAGTGCGACCTTCCGTGGTCGCCGGGCGGCGTGCGTCATCGCAATCAGCGGCCCAATTGTTCGGCCAGCTCGGCGGAGCGGTGGTCGGCGGCGTTGACCGCTTTTTCCACCAGTGCCTCGAAGCCGTTGGCCTGGAAGGTGGTGATCGCCGCTTCGGTGGTGCCTTTGGGCGAGGTCACGCGGCGGCGCAGTTCGGCCGGGTCGACATCGCTGGTGGTCGCCATCTGCGCGGCGCCCAGGGCGGTCTGGCGGGCCAGCTGGCCGGCGACTTCACGGGACAGGCCGAGCTTCTCGCCGGCGGCGGTCATGGCTTCCATCAGCAGGAAGAAGTACGCCGGGCCGCTGCCGGAGACGGCGGTGACCGCGTCGATCTGGCGCTCCTCGTCCAGCCACAGGGCGATGCCCACCGCGCTGAGCAGTTGCTGTGCCTGCTCGCGCTGGGCGGCGCTGACGCTGGCGTTGGGGTACAGGCCGCTGGCACCCAGGCCGACCAGCGCCGGGGTGTTGGGCATGCAGCGGACGATGGCGCGCGGCTGGCCGTTCACCTCGCCCAGCCAGCGCTCGAGGCTGGCGCAGGGGATGCCGGCGGCAATGGAGACGATCAGCGCGTTGTCGGTCAGCGCCGGCGCCAGGGCCAGGCAGACGTCCTTCATGACCTGCGGCTTGACCGCCAGGACCACCACGTCGGCGCCGGCCACGGCGCTGGCGTTGTCGCCGACCACTTCGATGCCGTGCTCGGCGGCGATCTTCGCGCGTTGCTCGGCGCCCGGATCGCTGGCGCGGATGTCGCTCGCGGCGACGCCCTTGGCGCGCAGGCCGCCGATGAGACTGGCGGCCATGTTGCCGGCGCCGATGAAGGCAATGCGGGTGCTGCTCATGAAGTCTCTTCCTTTATTCAGTGGGAGGCGCCGTAGTCGCGGGCGCCGAACAGGGCGGTGCCGATCCGCACCCAGGTGGCGCCTTCGCCGATGGCGGCTTCGAGGTCGTGGCTCATGCCCATGGACAGGGTGTCCAGGCCCAGATTCAGGCCCTGCATCAGCTCGCGCAGGCGGGCGAAGGCGGCGTGTTGCGCGGCGACGTCATCGGTGGGTTCGGGAATCGCCATCAGGCCGCGCAGCTTCAGGTGGGGCAGTTGTGCCACCGCCTGGGCGAGCGCGGGCAGTTCCGCGGGGGAACAGCCGGACTTGCTGTCTTCGCCGCTGACGTTCACCTGCAGCAGCACGTTCAGCGGCGGCAGGGTCGCCGGGCGCTGTTCGGAGAGGCGCTGGGCGACTTTCAGGCGGTCCACCGAGTGCACCCAGTGGAAGTGCTCGGCGATGGGCCGGGTCTTGTTCGACTGGATGGGGCCGATGAAATGCCAGGTCAGCGGCAGGTCCGCCAGCTCGGCCTGCTTGGCCAGGGCTTCCTGCAGGTAGTTTTCGCCGAAGTCGGACAGGCCGCAGGCGAACGCCTCGCGGATGTCGGCGGCGGGTTTGGTCTTGCTCACGGCCAGCAACTGCACCGAATTTGGCGTGCGATTTTTCGCTTGTTCCGCCTCACGGATTCGTACGCGAACCTTTGCAATATTCTCTGCTATCGTGGACATTACCGTCGCTTTTCCGCCCGGCTGCTGCGAGTTCTGCGGCATTCTACCTGCTTGCTCTTGATTGGGGAGTCCCATGGATATTACCGAGCTGCTCGCCTTCAGCGCCAAGCAGGGCGCTTCGGACCTGCACCTCTCGGCCGGCCTGCCGCCGATGATCCGCGTCGACGGCGATGTGCGCCGCATCAACCTGCCGCCGCTCGAGCACAAGCAGGTCCATGCGCTGATCTACGACATCATGAACGACAAGCAGCGCAAGGATTACGAAGAGTTCCTGGAAACCGACTTCTCCTTCGAAGTGCCGGGCGTGGCGCGCTTCCGGGTCAACGCCTTCAACCAGAACCGCGGCGCCGGCGCCGTGTTCCGGACCATTCCCTCCAAGGTCCTGACCATGGAAGACCTGGGCATGGGCGAAGTGTTCAAGCGCGTCTCCGACGTGCCGCGCGGCCTGGTGCTGGTCACCGGCCCCACCGGTTCGGGCAAGTCCACCTCGCTGGCGGCGATGCTCGACTACCTGAACAACACCAAGTACAGCCACATCCTCACCGTCGAGGACCCGATCGAATTCGTCCACGAATCGAAGAAGTGCCTGGTCAACCAGCGCGAGGTGCACCGCGACACCCTGGGCTTCAACGAGGCCCTGCGCTCGGCCCTGCGTGAAGACCCGGACATCATCCTGGTGGGCGAGATGCGCGACCTGGAGACCATCCGCCTGGCGCTGACCGCCGCGGAAACCGGCCACCTGGTGTTCGGCACCCTGCACACCACCTCCGCGGCCAAGACCATCGACCGTATCGTCGACGTGTTCCCCGCCGAGGAGAAATCCATGGTCCGCTCCATGCTCTCCGAATCCTTGCAGGCGGTGATTTCCCAGACCCTGCTGAAGAAGATCGGCGGCGGTCGTGTCGCGGCCCACGAGATCATGATCGGCACCCCGGCGATCCGTAACCTGATCCGCGAGGACAAGGTGGCGCAGATGTATTCCGCCATCCAGACCGGCGGCGCGATCGGCATGCAGACCCTGGACATGTGCCTCAAGGGCCTGGTCGCCAAGGGTCTGGTGACCCGCGATGCAGCCAAGGAAAAAGCCAAGATTCCGGAAAACTTCTAAGAGCCTGCTTTCGATCTGCTGCGCGTCGGCAGAACGGCGTTGAAATCGGTCTCGGAAAGCCGCTTGCGGCTAACGCACATCAGTGCGGCCCCGGAGGGGCGAGCGTAGCGAGTCATGCTCATTTACGGCGTGTAAACTGCGCTCCCTCGACCGATTTCGCCTTGTTCTGCGCTAGCTCGCAAGATCGTAAGCAGGCTCTATACCCGACCGGGCCCCTGTGGCCCGGCGCACGGAGCGCGCCACACGCACTCGCTTCGTGATCCGACAGCCCCGTCGTAGTCAGCGTGAACCTGCGCGAGAAAGATCATGGAATTCGAGAAGCTGTTGCGCCTGATGGTGGAAAAGGGTGCCTCCGACCTGTTCATCACGGCGGGCGTGCCGCCCTCGATGAAGGTCAACGGCAAGGTGCTGCCGGTGACCAAGACGGCGCTGTCGCCGGAACAGACCCGCGAGACCGTGCTGTCGGTGATGAACGAGCAGCAGCGCCGCGACTTCGCCGAGAACCACGAGTGCAACTTCGCCATCAGCGCCCGGGGCGTCGGTCGTTTCCGGGTCAGCGCCTTCTACCAGCGCAACCTGGTGGGCATGGTGCTGCGCCGCATCGAGACCAACATCCCGACCATCGACGACCTGAAGCTGCCGGAAATCCTCAAGAAGCTGGCGATGACCAAGCGCGGCCTGGTGATCTTCGTCGGCGCCACCGGCACCGGTAAGTCCACTTCGCTGGCGGCGATGATCGGCTACCGCAACAAGAACTCCACCGGCCACATCATCTCCATCGAAGACCCCATCGAATACATCCACCAGCACCAGGGCTGCATCGTCACCCAGCGCGAAGTGGGCCTGGACACCGATTCCTTCGAAGTCGCCCTGAAGAACACCCTGCGTCAGGCGCCGGACGTGATCATGATCGGCGAAGTTCGCTCGCGCGAGACCATGGACCACGCCGTGGCCTTCGCCGAAACCGGCCACCTGTGCCTGGCGACGCTGCACGCCAACAACGCCAACCAGGCGCTGGAGCGGATCATCCACTTCTTCCCGGCCGACCGGCACGGCCAGGTGTGGATGGACCTCTCGCTCAACCTCAAGGCCATCGTCGCCCAGCAACTGGTGCCGACCCCTGACGGCAAGGGCCGCCGCGCGGTGATCGAGGTGCTGCTGAACACCCCGCTGGCCGCCGACCTGATCCGCAAGGGCGAAGTGCACGAGCTCAAGCCGCTGATGAAGCGCTCCACCGAGCAGGGTATGCAGACCTTCGACCAGGCGCTGTACCAGCTCTACACCCAGGGCGAGATCACCTACGAAGACGCGCTGGCCTACGCCGACTCGGCGAACGACCTGCGCCTGATGATCAAGCTGGGTTCGGAAACCGATGCCGACCACCTCACCACCATGACCCAGGGCCTCACCCTGGAGATGGGTGACGACGACCCCAGCCGCCGCTTCCGTTGAGACGCAACGCCCGAGAAGCCCGCCCCGTGCGGGCTTTTCGTTTATGCTGGGGGCCTTGTCACACCACGGGAGAAAGGCATGTCCGCCAACCCTGACACCCACAGCAAGGTCATCGGCTACCTGCTGTGGATCTTCGGCTTCACCGGTTCGCACCGCTTCTATTACGGCAAGCCGATCACCGGCACCATCTGGTTCTTCACCCTCGGCCTGTTCTTCATCGGCTGGATCATCGACCTGTTCCTCATCCCGTCCATGGACGACGCCGCGGACCAGCGCTTCCGCGCCGGCGGCGTGGACTACAACGTCGCCTGGATCCTGCTGACCTTCCTCGGCGTGTTCGGCGTGCACCGCATGTACATGGGCAAGTGGCTCACCGGCATCCTCTACCTGTTCACCGGTGGGCTGTTCTTCATCGGCGTGCTGTACGACTTCTGGACGCTGAACAGCCAGATTTCCGAGCGCAACGGGCCGCAGCGGATCTGACCCCGCGCCGAGTCTTCTCTTGTAGGAGCGAGCTTGCTCGCGAACATCCCGAGCGTCGACGTTGAGCGGTTCGCGAGCAAGCTCGCTCCTACGAAAAGCCAATCCGCCGTCTTTCGTCGCGCCGCCTGGCGCGAGCGGTGCCCGCCGCCTAAGGTCAGGGGGACAGTAGCAGGCGCCATCGGGCGATCCCCGGCGCGCCGCAGAAGGAGTGGCTGCCATGAGCAACGAATCCCGACCTGCCGTACTCGACCTGATCGGCAATACCCCCATGGTCCGCGTGACGCGCTTCGATACCGGACCCTGCACCCTGTTCCTCAAACTCGAATCGCAGAACCCCGGCGGCTCCATCAAGGACCGCATCGGCGTTGCGATGATCGAAGCCGCCGAGCGTGACGGCCGCCTCAAGCCCGGCGGCGTGATCGTCGAAGCCACCGCCGGCAATACCGGCCTGGGCCTGGCGCTGGTGGGGCGCGCCAAGGGCTATCGGGTGGTGCTGGTGGTGCCGGACAAGATGTCCACCGAGAAAGTCCTGCACCTGCGCGCCATGGGCGCCGAGGTGCACATCACCCGCTCCGACGTCGGCAAGGGCCACCCCGAGTACTACCAGGACGTCGCCGCACGATTGGCCAAGGACCTGCCCAACGCCTTCTTCGCCGACCAGTTCAACAACCCCGCCAACCCGCTGGCCCACGAAACCGGCACCGGCCCGGAAATCTGGGCGCAGACCGGTCATGACGTCGATGCCGTGGTGGTCGGCGTCGGCTCCGCCGGCACGCTCACCGGCCTCACGCGCTTCTTCGGCAAGGTCCAGCCCGACCTGGAAATGGTCCTGGCCGACCCGGTCGGCTCGATCATGGCCGAGTACTCGCGCTCCGGCGCCATCGGCACGCCCGGCTCCTGGGCGGTGGAGGGGATCGGCGAGGACTTCGTGCCCTCGATTGCCGACCTCTCCAGCGTGCGCCACGCCTACTCGATCAGCGACGAGGAAAGCTTCGCCACCGCCCGCGAGCTGCTGCGCAACGAAGGCATCGCCGCCGGCTCGTCCACCGGCACCCTGCTGGCCGCGGCGCTGCGCTTCTGCCGCGAGCAGACCGAGCCCAAGCGCGTGGTCAGCCTGGTCTGCGACACCGGCACGCGCTACCTGTCGAAGGTCTACAACGACCAGTGGATGACCGACCAGGGCCTGCTGCAGCGCAAGCGCTACGGCGACCTGCGCGACATCATCGCGCGGCGTTTCGAGGAGGGTCGGGTGGTCAGCGTCGGCCCCGGCGACACCCTGCTTACCGCCTTCCAGCGCATGCGCCTGGCGGACATTTCCCAGCTTCCCGTGCTCGACGGCAAGCGCCTGGTGGGCGTGATCGACGAGTCCGACATCCTCATGGGCGTGCACGACGACCCGGCGCATTTTCGCTGCGACGTCGCCAGCGCCATGAGCGACGCCCCGGAAACCCTCGCTCCCGGCGCCAGCCTCGCCGAACTGGAAGCGGTGCTCGGCCGCGGCCTGGTGGCCATCATCGCCGACGCCTCGGGCTTCCATGGCCTGATCACCCGATTCGATCTGCTCAACCATTTGCGGAGGACCCTCGCATGAGCCAGCACCACGACCGCCTCGGTTTCGCCACCCGCGTGATCCACGCCGGGCAGGAGCCGGACCCGTCCACCGGGGCGATCATGCCGCCGATCTACGCCAACTCCACCTACCGCCAGGACAGCCCCGGCGTGCACAAAGGGCTGGACTACGGCCGCTCGCACAACCCCACGCGCTGGGCGCTGGAGCGCTGCGTGGCGGACCTGGAAGGCGGCAGCAAGGCGTTCGCCTTCGCCTCGGGGCTGGCGGCGATTTCGGCGGTGCTGGAGCTGCTCGACGCCGGCTCGCACGTGGTGTCCGGCAATGACCTCTACGGCGGCACCTTCCGCCTGTTCGAACGCGTGCGCCGGCGCAGCGCCGGACACGACTTCCACTTCGCCGACCTGGCCCAGCCCGGTGCGCTGGACGCGGCGCTGACCGACAAGACGCGCATGGTCTGGGTGGAAACCCCGAGCAACCCGCTGCTGCGCCTGACGGATCTCGCCGCCGTCGCCCGCACCTGCCGCGAGCGCGGCATCCTCTGCGTGGCCGACAACACCTTCGCCAGCCCCTACGTGCAGCGCCCGCTGGACCTGGGCTTCGATATCGTCGTGCACTCCACCACCAAGTACCTCAACGGCCACTCCGACGTCATCGGCGGCATCGCCATCGTTGGCGACAACCCCGACCTCGCCGAGCGCCTTGGCTTCCTGCAGAACTCGGTGGGCGCCATTGCCGGGCCGTTCGACGCCTTCCTCACCCTGCGCGGGGTGAAGACCCTCGCCCTGCGCATGGAGCGCCACTGCGCCAACGCCCTGGAACTGGCGAAGTGGCTGGAGCAGCAGCCGCAGGTGAAGCGCGTCTATTACCCCGGCTTGCCGTCCCACCCGCAGCATGCGCTGGCACGCACGCAGATGAAGGGCTTCGGCGGAATGATCTCGCTGGACCTGGACACCGACCTAGCCGGTTCGAAGCGCTTCCTGGAGAACGTGCAACTGTTCGCCCTGGCGGAAAGCCTGGGCGGCGTGGAGAGCCTCATCGAGCACCCGGCGATAATGACCCACGCCAGCATCCCGCCGGAAAACCGCGCGGCGCTGGGCATCGGCGATTCGCTGATCCGCCTGTCGGTGGGCGTGGAGGACGTGGAAGACCTGCGCACCGACCTGGCCAAGGCGCTGGCGATGATCTGAGGCACGGCTTTTCGTAGGAGCGAGCTTGCTCGCGAACCCGCATCACTCCGTCGCCCGGGATGTTCGCGAGCAAGCTCGCTCCTGCAGCAACCCCATCTGCTGAGCAACCTGTAGGAGCGGGCCATGCCCGCGACGTCTTGCCCACCCCTTGGAGCGTTCAGGAGGGTGGCAGGAGTTGGCGCAGGACTCTGGTGTTTCCCGAGTAATGGAGCGTCCGCCGCTAAGGACATCGCGGACAAGGTCCGCTCCTACGCCCGCCAGTTGGCGCCGGTGCACCTGCAGGAGCGCGCCATGCGCGCGTTCGCGGGCATGGCCCGCTCCTACACGGGAGCCATGAAAAAGCCCGCCAATCGGCGGGCTTTTTCATGGGGCGACGGCGCGTTACACCGCGTGGACGATATGCCCGTCCACCAGGGTGCAGCGCACCACGCCCGGCAGGCAGTGGCCGAGGAACGGGCAGTTCTGGCCGCGGGAGTGCCAGGTTTCGCCCGCCAGGGTCTGGCCGTCGGCTTCGAACAGCACCACGTCCGCCGCGGCGCCCACCGCCAGCTTGCCGGCCGGCAGGCGCAGGGCGGCGGCCGGGCCGCTGGACAGGCGGGCGAGCAGGGTCGGCAGGTCGAGCAGGCCGTCCTGCACCAGGGTCATCGCCAGCGGCAGCAGCAGTTCCACGCTGCTGATGCCCGGGTCGGTGGCGGCGAACGGGGCGTTCTTCGCGTCCGCCTCATGGGGCTGGTGGTGGCTGGCGATGGCCTGGATCACGCCGCTCTTCACCGCGTCACGCAGGGCGTCGCGGTCCTTGTGCGAGCGCAGCGGCGGCTGCACGTGGTACAGGCTGGAGAAGTCCGCCAGGGCCTCGTCGGTGAGGATCAACTGGTACAGCGCCACGTCGGCGGTGACCGGCAGGCCGCGGGCCTGGGCCTGGGCGATCAGCTCGACGCCACGGGCGCTGGTCAGCTGGCTGAAGTGCGCCCGCACGCCGGACTGTTCCACCAGCAGCAGGTTGCGCGCCAGGGCCACGGTCTCGGCGGTCTCCGGAATGCCCGCCAGGCCGCGGAAGCTGGCGGTCGGGCCTTCGTGGGCGAGGCCGCCCTCGGCCAGCTCGGCGTCCTGGGAGGTGAAGATCACCGTCAGGTCGAAGGTCGCCGCGTATTCCAGCGAGCGCAGCAGTACGCGGTTGCTCGCCATCGGCGCCAGGCCGTTGGTGAAGGCCACGCAGCCGGCGTCACGCAGGGCGACCAGCTCGGACAGCTGCTCGCCCGCCAGGCCCTTGGTCAGCGCGCCGATGGGGAAGACCTTGGCATTGCCCGCTTCACGGGCGCGGTCGAGGATCAGCTCGGCGACGGCCGAGGTGTCCAGCACCGGCTTGGTCTGCGGCGGGAAGCACAGGCTGGTCACGCCGCCGGCTGCGGCGGCGCGGGTTTCGCTCTCGATGCTGCCCTTGCGGCTGTAGCCCGGCTCGCGCAGGGCGACGCTCAGGTCCACCAGGCCGGGCGCGGCGATCAGGCCGGCGGCGTCGATGTCCTGGGCGGCATGGAAGCCCTCCGGGGCGTCGCCGATGGCGACGATGCGGCCGGCCTCGATGTGCAGGTCGCAGACCTTGTCCAGCCCGCTGGCCGGGTCGATCAGGTGGGCGCCACGAATACTGACGGTCATTGCGCGTCCTCCTGTTCCAGCTGGCGTTGGGCGTTCTGGCCGCTCATGGCCATGGACAGCACGGCCATGCGGATGGCAATGCCGTAGGTGACCTGATTGAGGATCACCGACTGTTCGCCGTCAGCCACGGCGGAGTCGATCTCCACGCCGCGGTTGATCGGGCCGGGGTGCATGACGATGGCGTCAGGCTTGGCCAGCTTCAGGCGTTTCTGGGTCAGGCCGTAGAGCTTGAAGAACTCGCCTTCGCTGGGCAGCAGGCCGCCGGCCATGCGCTCGCGCTGCAGGCGCAGCATGATCACCACGTCGACGTCCTTCAGGCCTTCGTTGGCGTCGGTGAACACCTTCACCCCGTACTGTTCTTCCAGGCCGACCGGCAGCAGGGTGCGCGGCGCGATGACGTGGATGTCCGGGCAGCCGAGGGTTTTCAGCGCCAGCATGTCCGAGCGCGCCACCCGCGAGTGCAGGATGTCGCCGACGATGGCCACCGAGAGGTTTTCGAAGCTGCCCTTGTGGCGGCGGATGGTGAGCATGTCGAGCATGCCCTGGGTCGGGTGGCCGTGGCGGCCGTCGCCGCCGTTGATCACGGCGACATTGGGGCTGACGTGCTCGGCGATGAAGTGCGCCGCGCCCGAGTCGCTGTGGCGCACGACGAACATGTCGGCGGCCATGGCCTCGAGGTTGCGCAGGGTGTCGGTGAGCGTCTCGCCCTTGCTGGTCGAGGAGGTCGACACGTTCAGCGAGATGACGTCGGCGGACAGGCGCTGGGCCGCCAGTTCGAAGGTGGTGCGGGTTCGCGTGGAGTTCTCGAAGAACACGTTGCAGACGGTCTTGCCGCGCAGCAGCGGGACTTTCTTCACCGCGCGGGCGCCGACTTCGAGGAAGGAGTCGGCCGTATCGAGGATTTCAGTCAGCAGTTCGCGGGACAACCCGTCGAGCGAGAGGAAGTGGCGCAGCTGGCCCAGGTCGTTGAGCTGCAGCGGGCGCTTGGCGTCGGTCGGCATGTGGCAGGCCCTGAAAGTAGAAGGTGGAGGTCCGGGCGCGCGAAGTTACAGCGCGGTGCTGAGAAGCGTGCGCTCGAGGACGAGTGGTGCGGGACCGCGCAATTTTACCCGCTCGTTGGGGGCGAGCGACAGGGTTTCGCCGACGACATCCGGGCGAATCGGCAGTTCGCGCTTGTTCAGGTCCACCAGGCTGACCAGGGTCACGCTGGCCGGGCGGCCATAGTCGAACAGCTCGTTGAGCGCGGCGCGGATGGTCCGGCCGCTCATCAGCACGTCATCCACCAGGACCAGGTGCTGGCCGTCGATCTCGAAGGGCAGTTCCGACGGACGGACCTGCGGGTGCAGGCCGCTGCGGGTGAAATCGTCGCGGTAGAAGGACACGTCGAGGATGCCGAGGATCTCGTCGCTGCCCAGGGCCTTGAGCAGTTCCTGGGCGACCCAGATGCCGCCGGTGTGAATGCCGACGAAGCGCGGCGAGTCGATGCCGCGCTGCGCCAGGTAGTTGCGCAGGTCGGTGGCCATGCGGGAAATGAGTTCGGCGGGGCTGGGCAGGGTCATGACGTCTCCGATTCGGTTGGCGAGGCCACCCGGCGCGGGCGGCCATCGGGGCGGACCGTTCCGGGAAGGAGTGGTCCGGCAAGCTTAGTGGCTTTCGCTGCGCTGGCGCTGCCTCAAGTCAAGGACGCTGCGGCCGGCCGGGCAGCTCGGGTCAAGCGGGGGCGTTGTCGGCCAGCCAGCCCTCCAGCAGCAGGGCGGCGGCCAGGGCGTCCACCGGGCGCTCGCGGTAACCATCGCGCTGGCCCTGGGCCAGGCGCTCGCCCTTGGCGGCGTAGGTGGTCAGGCGCTCGTCATGGGTGTGCACCGGCAGGTTGTAGCGACCGTGCAGGCGGCGGGCGAACTTTTCGGCGCGCTCGCTCATCTCGCTGGGGGTGCCGTCCATGTTCAGCGGCAGGCCGACGACGATGGCGTCGGGCTGCCATTCCTTGATCAGGGCTTCCACGCGGTTCCAGTCCGGCACGCCGTTCTGCGCCTTGAGCACGCAGAGTTCACGGGCCTGCCCGGTGATGGCCTGGCCGACGGCGACGCCAATCTGCTTGGTGCCGTAGTCGAAGCCCAGCAGCAGGCGCAGGGGTTTGCTGCTCATCAGGCGTGCCCGGCCTGGGCGGTGAGCAGGCTGAGGTTGACCCCCAGGCGCTCGGCCGCTGCGGACAGGCGCTGCTCGGCCGGCACCTCGAAGAGCACGGCCGGGTCGGCAGGGCAGGTCAGCCAGGCGTTGTCGGCCAGCTCCGCTTCCAGCTGGCCGGCTTCCCAGCCGGCGTAGCCGAGGGTGATCAGGTGCTGCGCGGGGCCGCTGCCGTCGGCGATGGCGAACAGCACGTCCTGGGAGGTGGACAGCGACAGCTCGCCCAGCTCCAGGGTGGCCTGGTAGCTGCGCCCGGCGGGGTGCAGGACGAAGCCGCGGTCGGTCTGCACCGGCCCGCCGTTGTAGATGGTCATGCCCTGGCAGCGCACCGGTGGCAGTTCGTCCGGGCGCAGTTGCTCGAGGACGTCGGCCAGGCTCAGGCCGCTGGGGCGATTGATGATCAGGCCCATGGCGCCCTGCTCGTTGTGTTCCACGAGGTAGGTGACCGTCTGGGCAAAGTTGGCATCCGCCATGTGCGGCATGGCGATCAGGAAGTGGTGCTTGAGGTAGCTGGCGGCTGTGCTTTTCATGCCGGCTAGTTTCAGGCCTGGGGGCCAAAGGGACAAGACTTGAAAACGTCAGGGGACGTCTCTGGCGCGCAGGCTCAGTTGCTGGAGAGGCGGTCGCCGCGCTCGAAGCGCCAGGTGCGGATGATTTCCAGGCGGTCGATGTCGTTCAGGTCGCCCGAGAAGGGCGCGAAGGGGGCGGCCAGGCGCACGATACGCTGGGCGGCCTGGTCGAGCAGGGGTTGGCCGGAGGATTCCAGCACCTGCACCTCATAGAGGGAGCCGTCGCGGTTGATCGACACCAGCAGCCGCAGGCTGCCGTAGATGCGCTGGCGCCGGGCTTCGTCCGGGTAGTTGAGGTTGCCGATGCGCTCGATCTTCTTGCGCCACTCTTCCTTATACCAGGCGCCCTTGTCGCGCATGGTCGAGGCGGCGCTCAGGCGGTGGATGCGCGGGCGCTTGGCGTAGGCCTGCTGCTCGCGGGCGAGGTCGGCTTCCAGGCTGGAGATTTCCGCCGAGAGCTGGCTGGAGTCGAACTGCGGCGCGGGCTTGGCGACGGTCTCGGCCTTGGGCGTCTGCTGCTTGGTCTGCACCTTGTCCGGGCGCGGCGTGCGGGTGGCGACGGCGGCCTTGGGCGCTTCCGGGCTCTTGGCCTGGCGCGGGGTGGCGGGCGGGGAGACCTTCTTGACCTCGGTGTCCTGGAAGGGCGCCTGCTCGGTGGTCTTGGGAATCGCCTTGTGTTCCAGGGTACCGCTGCCCTGCTGGTTCATCTGGGCGAGGTAGTCGGCCTTCTCCGGCGCGTGCTCGCTCTTGAAGCTGGCCAGGGTGATTTCCAGCGTCTTGCTCAGCTGGCTGGGCGTGGGCATGGTGAAGCCCACCCCCAGCAGCACGGCCACGTGCAGGATGGCCGCCACGAACAGGGTGAAACCCAGACGGTCCGCCGGGCGTACGCCGGAGGACACGGGGAAGTCTTGGTGGGTTGCAGCGTTCATTGCGGATCGCACGGGCCAGGGTGGGGCGGAAGTCTGCCGACGAGGCTTATAAAAGTCTATGACGCACTGCGCGCCTTGAGCTTTTCATCGATGACTGCCATCAACCTCTCACCGATGCGCGTGTCGTAGGCCGCATCGATCTCGCGGATGCAGGTCGGGCTGGTGACGTTGATCTCGGTGAGGTTCTCGCCGATCACGTCCAGGCCGACGAACAGCAGGCCGCGCTTGCGCAGTTCCGGGCCGACCTGCGCGGCGATCCAGCGGTCGCGCTCGGTCAGCGGCTGGGCCACGCCGCGGCCGCCGGCGGCCAGGTTGCCGCGGGTCTCGCCCTGGGCGGGGATGCGCGCCAGGCAGTATTCCACCGGCTCGCCGTCGATCATCAGGATGCGCTTGTCGCCGTCCTTGATGGCCGGCAGGTAGCGCTGCGCCATGACCTGTTCCTGGCCGTGGCGGGTCAGCGTCTCGAGGATCACCGAGAGGTTAGGGTCGCCTTCGCGGTGGCGGAAGATCATCGATCCGCCCATGCCATCCAGGGGTTTGAGAATGATGTCACGATGCTGTGATGCAAACTCGCGCAAAATGTCGGACCGGCGGCTCACCACCGTCGGCGGCGCACATTGCGGGAACAGCGTGGCAAAGTACTTCTCGTTGCAGTCACGCAGGCTCTGCGGCTTGTTGACCACCAGCGTGCCGGCGCTCTCGGCCTGTTCCAGCAGGTAGGTGGAGTAGACGAATTCGTTGTCGAAGGGCGGGTCCTTGCGCATCAGGATCACGTCCAGGTCCGACAGCGGCTGGTCGACTTCCTCTTCCAGTTCGAACCAGTGGGCGGGATCGTAGAAGACCTTGAGCGGACGCATGCGGCCGCGGGCGACGTTCTCCTTCTGGTACAGGTCCTGCTGTTCCATATAGAAGAGCTGCCAGCCACGGGCCTGGGCGGCGAGCAGCATGGCCAGGGAGCTGTCCTTCTTGAAACTGATCTGCGCGATGGGGTCCATCACGATCCCGAGGCGTACGCTCATGGGATGTCCTCCTGGGAGAAATCGGTGGGCTTGGGGCTGCGGCATCACACCGCGCCGCAAAGGCTGAAAATGGACGCTCAGGGTGGCGCTGGATGTGCGCTCGGTCAAGGAAAAAGCCTGCGTGTTCCGGGTCTTATGGCCTGAATTTGCTGGGCGTGGTAAAGATTCTGACGATTGTGGTAAAAGGTTCCCACGATTGGGTCGCAGCCCGACGGTGGCAGGGCGCTAGCGCACTGAAATAAAAAGCGGAAAAAACGACTCACCGAGATGGTAAGGGCGAACATGGAACAGCATTCCGACGGTTTGAAAGTAATGGTGATCGACGATTCCAAGACGATTCGTCGCACGGCTGAAACCCTGCTGAAGAAAGTCGGCTGCGATGTCATCACAGCCATCGACGGCTTCGACGCGTTGGCCAAAATCGCCGATACCCATCCCAGCATCATCTTTGTCGATATCATGATGCCGCGCCTGGATGGCTATCAGACCTGCGCCCTGATCAAGAACAACAGTGCCTTCAAATCCACGCCGGTGATCATGCTGTCCTCCAAGGACGGTCTGTTCGACAAGGCCAAGGGTCGCATCGTCGGTTCCGATCAGTACCTCACCAAGCCCTTCAGCAAGGAAGAACTGCTCGGCGCGATCAAGACCCATGTGCCCGACTTCACCCCGGTGGAGCACGCTTCCTGAAGTCCGGCCCAGCGCCGGTGACGCCTATTCCGTATGGGGACCACAATGGCTCGAATTCTGATTGTTGATGACTCGCCGACCGAGATGTACAAGCTGACCGCGATGCTGGAGAAGCACTCGCACCAGGTACTCAAGGCCGAGAACGGCGCCGATGGCGTGGCCCTGGCGCGCCAGGAAAAGCCCGACGTCGTCCTGATGGACATCGTCATGCCCGGCCTGAACGGCTTCCAGGCGACCCGTCAGCTGTCCAAGGACCCGGAAACCAGCGCGATTCCGGTGATCATCGTCACCACCAAGGACCAGGAGACCGACAAGGTCTGGGGCAAGCGCCAGGGCGCTCGCGACTACCTGACCAAGCCGGTGGACGAGGAAACGCTGCTCAAGACCATCAATTCGGTGCTCGCCGGCTGATTCAGCCGTCTGTGCACACCTGAACATAATTATTAGAGAAGGCCAGGGCCGGCATGGCGGAAGTCAAGAGTCCTTTCGAGGTTCTCGTCCAGATCGATCAGCGCTGTCGGCAGCTGGCGGCGGGTCTGCCCGCCCAGCGCGAGATGGTGCAGAGCTGGAACGGCATCGGCTTTCGCATGGCTGGGCGCCTGTTCGTGGCGCCCATGGGGGAGGTCGGCGAGGTTCTTCACGAGCCGCGCTACACACTGCTGCCCGGCGTCCGTGACTGGGTGAAGGGGGTCGCCAACGTGCGCGGCCGCCTGTTGCCGATCATGGACCTGTGCGGTTTCCTCGGTGCGGAGCTTTCGCCTCTGCGCAAACAGCGGCGCGTGCTCGTCGTGGAACACCAGGAAGTCTTCGCCGGCCTCATCGTGGATGAGGTGTTCGGCATGCAGCACTTCCCGGTGGACACCTTCTCCGAGCAGTTGCCGCCGCTGGAAGCGGTCCTGCAGCCCTTTATCCATGGCGTCTTCCACCGGGAGCAACCCTGGCTCGTGTTCAGCCCGCATGCGCTGGCTCAGCACCCCGGGTTCCTGGACGTCGCCAGCTAGAGTTTGACCGGTTGGGCCGGCTCGCCGGCCCTTGTTGTGACATGGAAACCGTAAATCGTGGTGGGTCCAGGCGGGGGCCGAATATGAAAAATATAAAGGCAGGCAGTCTTTTCTCGGGTGCGCGCAGCAGCTCGCTGATCCTCGGACTCTTCGTGGTCCTGATCGTGGCGATCGTCCTGCTGTTCGCCAACTTCGCTTACCTCAACACCCAGGCGAACCACGACAAGCAGTACATCGGCCACGCCGGCGAACTGCGCGTGCTGTCCCAGCGTATCGCCAAGAACGCCACGGAAGCCGCCGCGGGCAAGGCAGAGGCGTTCAAGCTGCTCAAGGAAGCGCGCAACGACTTCGAGAAGCGCTGGAACATCCTCACCAAGGGTGACGAGAGCACCGGCCTGCCGCCGAGCCCGGATTCGGTACAGCCGCAGATGGCGGACGTGCAGAAGGACTGGGACACCCTGCGCAAGAACGCCGACTCCATCCTCGCCAGCGAACAGACCGTACTGTCCCTACACCAGGTGGCCGCGACCCTCGCCGAGACCATCCCGCAGCTGCAGGTGGAGTACGAGGAAGTCGTCGACATCCTGCTGGAAAACGGCGCCCCGGCCGACCAGGTCGCGGTTGCCCAGCGCCAGTCGCTGCTGGCCGAACGTATCCTCGGCTCGGTGAACAAGGTGCTCGCCGGCGACGAGAACTCCGTGCAGGCCGCCGACAGCTTCGGCCGTGACGCCAGCCTCTTCGGCCGCGTACTCAAGGGCATGAAGGAAGGCAACGCGGCGATGAGCATCTCCAAGGTGACCAACGCCGAAGCGGTGGACCGCCTCAACGAGATCGCCGAACTCTTCGAATTCGTTTCCGGCTCGGTGGACGAGATCCTCGAGACCTCGCCGGAACTGTTCCAGGTCCGTGAAGCCGCCAACACCATCTTCGGTGGCTCCCAGACCCTGCTGGACAAGGCCTCCAACCTCGCCGCCGGCTTCGAGAACCTGGCCGAAGGCCGTGTGTTCAACCAGGTCGCCAGCGCCGCGCTGGGTATCCTCGCCCTGGGCGCGATCATCCTCATCGGCCTGGTGATGGTGCGTGAAACCAACCGCCGGCTGGCCGAGACCGCCGAGAAGAACGAACGTAACCAGGCGGCGATTCTGCGACTGCTCGACGAAATCGCCGACCTCGCCGACGGTGACCTGACGGTGGCCGCGACGGTAACCGAGGACTTCACCGGTGCGATCGCGGACTCCATCAACTACTCCATCGACCAGCTCCGCGAGCTGGTGGAAACCATCAACCTGACCGCCGTGCAGGTGGCCGCCGCCGCCCAGGAAACCCAGGCCACCGCCATGCACCTGGCCGAGGCGTCCGAGCACCAGGCCCAGGAAATCGCCGGCGCCTCCGCCGCGATCAACGAAATGGCCGTGTCCATTGACCAGGTATCGGCGAACGCCTCCGAGTCCTCGGCGGTAGCGGAACGTTCCGTAGCCATCGCCAACAAGGGCAACGAAGTGGTGCACAACACCATCACCGGCATGGACAACATCCGCGAGCAGATCCAGGACACCTCCAAGCGGATCAAGCGCCTGGGCGAATCGTCCCAGGAGATCGGTGACATCGTGAGCCTGATCAACGACATCGCCGACCAGACCAACATCCTCGCCCTGAACGCCGCGATCCAGGCGTCCATGGCGGGCGACGCAGGCCGCGGCTTCGCCGTGGTAGCGGACGAAGTACAGCGCCTGGCGGAACGTTCCTCCGCCGCGACCAAGCAGATCGAGGCGCTGGTGAAGACCATTCAGACCGACACCAACGAAGCGGTGATCTCGATGGAACAGACCACCTCCGAGGTGGTGCGCGGTGCGCGCCTGGCGCAGGACGCCGGTGTGTCCCTGGAAGAGATCGAGAAGGTATCCAAGACCCTGGCGGCGCTGATCCAGAACATCTCCAACGCCGCCCGTCAGCAGGCCTCCTCTGCCGGCCACATTTCCAACACCATGAACGTGATCCAGGAGATCACCTCGCAGACCTCCGCCGGTACCACCGCCACCGCGCGCAGCATTGGTAACCTGGCCAAGATGGCCGGCGAGATGCGCCACTCCGTATCCGGCTTCAAACTGCCGGACACCGCCGAACAGGCCTGAGCAGAGGAGGTGCGCGGCTCCTGACCGGGTAGCGCACGACAATCTTGAGCGAGGGGCGCGACATGCAGGCAAGTGGCGTCTGGTCGTTGCAGCCGTTGGCCGACATGTCGGCCGCGGACTTCCGCGACTGGCAGGCACTGTTGGAAGACCGGACCGGCGTCGTCGTCAACGAACAGCGCCGCGCCTTCCTGCAGACCAGCCTGGGCGCGCGGATGCGCGAACTGGGCATCGCCGACTATGGCACCTACTACCGCCAGGTCACCGATGGCCCGCGCGGCGCCGTCGAGTGGTCGAACCTGCTGGACCGCCTCACCGTCCAGGAAACCCGTTTCTTTCGCCACAAGGCCTCCTTCGAGGTGCTGGAGCGTTACCTGCGCCAGCGTCTGGAACAGGTCGGCCCGAGCCGGCCGCTGGCCCTGTGGAGCGTCGGCTGTTCCAGCGGCGAGGAGCCTTACTCCCTCGCCATGGTGGCCGCCAAGGTACTCGACGACGCAGGTCTTGCGCCGCTGTTCGGCGTGACCGGCACCGACATCAGCCTCAATGCCCTGAACCGGGCGCGCGAGGCGAGCTATGCGGCACGCAAGCTGGACGATATCGACCCGGAACTGGCCACGCGCTATTTCAGCGCGCAGGATGACGGTCGATACCGTGTGATACCCGATCTCGCCGCGCGCGTGTGTTGCGCAAGGCTGAATGTGCTGGAACTGGCCAAGGCGCCAATGTCCGGCATGGACGTGATTTTTTGCCAGAACCTGCTGATCTATTTCCGCCGCTGGCGGCGGCGGGACATCCTCAATCGCCTGGCCGAGCGCCTGGCGCCGGGGGGACTGCTGGTGATCGGAGTGGGCGAGGTCGCCGATTGGCACCACCCGCTGCTCGAACCGGTCGCCGATGAGCGCGTTCTGGCCTTTACCCGGAAGGGATGACACAGACACATGAGTGGAGTGGCTATGGGTGATCGGCACGATTATGTCGCCCTGGAATGGGTAAAAGGCGAGATTGCCGAAACGCTCAAGCAGGCGCGGCAAGCCCTCGAATCCTACGTCGAGAATCCCCAGGACCCGACGCGGATGGGCTTTTGCCTGGCCTATATCCACCAGGTGCGCGGCACCCTGCAGATGGTGGAGTTCTACGGCGCGGCGCTGCTCGCCGAAGAAATGGAATACCTGACCCAGGCCCTGATCGACGGCAAGGTGGCCAGCCAGAGCGAAGCGCTGGAAGTGCTGATGCAGGCCATCCTGCAGTTGCCGGCGTACCTGGAACGCATCCAGAGTGCCCGCCGCGACCTGCCGATGGTCGTGCTGCCGCTGCTCAACGACCTGCGCACCGCCCGCGGCGAGAAGCTGCTATCGGAAACCAGCCTGTTCTCCCCCGACCTGTCCCAGCAGTCCCCGGTGCTGCCGGTGGACGCCCTGGCGCGCCTGCGCACCGCCGAACTGCCGGCGCTGCTGCGCAAGCTGCGGCAGATGCTGCAGGTCGCCCTGGTCGGCGTCATCCGCAACCAGGACCTGCCGACCAACCTGGGCTACCTGGCGCGCGTCTTCGCCCGCCTGGAGTCCCTGTGCAAGGACGCCCCGCTGGGCCGCCTGTGGGTGATCGCCTCGGCGATGATCGAAGGCCTGGCCAACGGCAGCATCGCCAACGGCACCTCCGTGCGTAACCTGCTGCGCCAGGTCGACCGCGAATTCAAGCGCCTGGTCGACCAGGGCGCCGACGCCATGAACCAGCCGGCGCCGGACGAACTGATCAAGAACCTGCTGTTCTACGTGGCCAAGGCCTCCGACCAGTCCCCGCGCGTTCGCGCCGTGAAGGACGAATACCGCCTCGATGACGCCCTGCCGGGCGCCGCGCTGGTGGACGAGGAGCGTGCCCGTCTCGCCGGCCCCGACCGCGACGCCATGCGCTCGGTCGTCGGCGCGCTGTGCGAGGAGCTGGTGCGGGTCAAGGACAGCCTCGACCTCTTCGTGCGCAGCGACCGCAGCGGTGTGAACGAGCTGGGCAGCCTGCTGGCGCCGCTCAAGCAGATCGCCGATACCCTCGCCGTGCTGGGCTTCGGCCAGCCGCGCAAGGTCATCCTCGACCAGATCGAGGTGGTCAGCGCGCTCGCCCGTGGCCAGCGCCAGCCTAACGACGCCACGCTGATGGATGTCGCCGGTGCGCTGCTGTATGTCGAGGCCACCCTGGCCGGCATGGTCGGCCCGAGCGAGGAGCCGGGCAGCGAAGAGAATGTGCTGCCGACCACCGACGTCGAGCAGATCCACCAGGTGGTGATCAAGGAAGCGCGCAACGGCCTGGAGCTGGCCAAGGACGCGATCATCGAGTTCATCGCCTCGCAATGGAACCACGAGCACCTGGCCCGCGTGCCGGAGCTGCTGACGCAGGTTCGCGGCGGCCTGGCGATGATCTCCCAGGAACGTGCGGCGAAACTGCTGGAAAACTGCAACCGCTACATCCAGGAACAACTGCTGGTGCGCCAGGCCGTGCCGGACTGGCACAGCCTGGACACCCTGGCCGACGCCATCACCAGCGTCGAGTACTACCTCGAGCGCCTGTCCGAGGACCACAACACCCAGGGCGACATGATCCTCGACGTCGCCGAGGAGAGTCTGGACAGCCTGGGCTACTCGCTCACGCCGCGCCCGTCGATCCTCGACGCCCCGCCGCCAGCCCATGTGCCGGCGCCGCTGGACAATCCGCTGGACGAAATCGACGTGCTGGCCGCCGAGCCGCTGGCCGAGCCGACCGAAGCGGTGCCGGTGGATGACGTCCCGGCACTGGCCGCGCCGGTGGAAATCGCCGACAGCTTCGAGCCGGTCAGCCTGGACGCGGCGCCGTTCGACGAGCCGTCGTTCGACGTGCCGGCCGAGCCGGTTGTCGTGGAGCAGGAGGCGTTAGCCGACGCGTCGCCGTTCGAACTCGCCGACCTCGACACGCCGCCCACGGCCGAGGAAAGTGCAGACAGCTTCACCTTCGAATCCCTGGAGCCGGTCGTCGAGCCGGCGAAGGCGGACGAGTCCGCGTTGCCGGCCGATTTCGACCTTGCCGGCGAGCCAGGCACCCTGCCTGCCGGCGAAGCCGAACCGACCTTCACCTTCGAGCCCCTGGCGCTGGACGCCGGCGTGCCGGCGGCAGAGCCCAGCGCCGACCTGGGCGCCTGGACCCTGGACGAGGGCGAGCCCCTGGCCGCCGCGCCGGTTGCGACCCTGGAGCCGGAGAGCCTCAGCTGGGACATCGAGCTGGAGCCGGCCGCCCCGATCACCGACACCACCCTGGCCGACGAAGGCTGGGCGCTGGACGACAGCCACAAGGCCGAGAGCATCGACTTCAGCCTCGAAACGCTGGACGAGACGCCCGCCCCCTCGCAGCCCGCCGAACTGAGCTGGAGCCTGGACGATGCCGCGCCGCTGGCCGAAGTGCCGCCCGCTGCGGCGGTGACGGAAGACCTCGCCAGCCTGCCGTCGCTGGAGGCCACGCCGGCCCCGCTGGACGAGCTGAGCTGGGACATGGAAACCCTTGCCCCGGCGGACGACAAGACCGCCGAGGAAGACTGGTTCAGCATCGACCTCAGCCAGCCGGCCGCCGAAACGCCGGCGCCGTCGCTGAAACTGGATGAACACTTCGCCAGCCTCGAAGCCGCGCCGCTGGTGACGCTGGAAACCCTGGACGACCTGAGCCTGGATGCGCAGCCGGACAGCCTCGAGCTGCCCACCCCGGACGCCGCGCTGGTCAGCGACGACAACTGGACCCTGGGCGAGCTGAGCGAGCCGACCGTGCTGGATGCGGGCGTCGACCTCAGCCTCGACGCCCCGCTGCACCTGGAGCCGCTGGAACCGCTGGAACCGCTGAGCGACGCTGAGGCGCCGAGCCTGCAGGCCGAGGCATGGAGCGACGCGAACATCGCCGATCTCGACCTGCCGGAGGTCGAGCTGCCCAGCCCGCCGGCCGAGCCCGAGCCGGTGGCCGAGGCGCCGGCCAAACCGCTGTCGCTGGCCGAGGTCATGGCCGCTCCGGTGCAGGCGATCAACCCGCCGGCCCAGGACGTACCGCCCAGCCTGCTGCCGCCGCCCGCCGACGAAGAGCCGATCGACGAAGAGCTGCGCGAAGTCTTCATCGAAGAAGCCGGCGAGGTGCTGGAAACCATCGGCGAATACCTGCCCGTGTGGCTGGGCAGCGCCGACGACCGTGAATCGCTGACCGAGATCCGCCGCGCCTTCCACACCCTCAAGGGCAGTGGCCGGATGGTCCGCGCGCTGGTGATCGGCGAACTGGCCTGGTCCATCGAGAACCTGCTCAACCGTGTGCTCGACCGCAGCATCGGCGACTCGCCGGCGGTGCAACTGGTGGTGCAGGACGTGGTGGCGCTGATGCCCGAGCTGGTCGGTGAGTACGCCGCCAACGCCCAGCGCCAGCGCGACGACGTCGACCGCCTGGCCGCTACCGCCCATGCCCTGGCCAAGGGGCAGCCGGTGCCGCCGCCCAGCGGCGGGCAGCCGGCAAGCGAGGCCGCACTGGCGGAAGAAGCCAGCGCCGCGAGCGAAATCGAGCAGGCGCCCCAGGCGGGCGAGGGCATCGACAGTCTCGACGAGAGCCTCGACCCGCAACTGCTGGAGATTTTCCGCAACGAGGCGGAAACCCACCTGGAAACCCTGGTCGGCTTCCTCGCCGATTGCGCGCAGCAGCTGCCGCAGCCGGTGACCGACGACCTGCAGCGCGCCCTGCACACGCTCAAGGGCAGCGCGCACATGGCCGGCATCCTGCCGATCGCCGAAATCGCCACGCCGCTGGAGCGGCTGGTGAAGGAATTCAAGACCAACCTGTTGCAGGTCGATCTGCGCGAGGCCGAGCTGCTGCACGCCGCCGAAGGCCTGTTCCGCGTCGGTCTCGACCAGTTGGTCGCCGGCCGTCCGCTGGCGCCCATCGAGGGCAGCGCCGAGCTGCTGGCACGCATCGCGCAGATCCACCAGGAGCGCCTGGAAGCCGCCGAGGCCAAGCGCCGCGGCGAAAGCGGCGAGGGCAGCGGCAGCGATCCGCAGCTGATCGGCATGTTCCTCGCCGAAGGCATGGACATCCTGCTGGACGCCGAGGACCTGCTGCGCCGCTGGCGCGAACACCCGCAGGAACGCCAGGAGCTGGGCGCGCTCCACGACGAGCTGGAAACCCTCAGCCGTGGCGCGCAGATGGCCGAGTTGCCGCAGATGGCCGAACTCGCCGACGCGCTGTTGGCGGTCTACGGCGCCGTGCGCGAGGGCCGCCTTGAGACCGGCGAGGCTTTCTTCACCGCCGCCGAAACCGCCCACGAAGCGCTGATCGGCATGATGGACCAGGTGGCGGCCGCGCTGCAGGTCAGCGCCCGCCCCGAACAGGTCGAGGCGCTGCACCGCCTGCTTGACGCTCCGGCGCCCCAGGACGATCAGCACGACGCCGCGGCCATCGAGTTCGTCGATCTGGAAAGCCTGACCGCCGACGACTTCCCGGCCGAGGACGAGGAGTACCTCCTGGGCGGCCGTCCGGTGGACGACGACAACCTGCCCGACGGCCTCAGCTGGCCGGCACGGGGCGACAACGACGGCGCCCCGCGCGGCGCCGCCGACGATGACGACGATGACGTCATCACCGCCGAGACGCCGCATGCCCATCCCGCCCCGCCGCAGCCGCCGCGCGCGCTGGACGAGGAAATGGTGGCGATCTTCCTCGAAGAGGCGGTGGACATCCTGGATAACGCCGGCCAGGCGCTGGACCAGTGGCTGGCCTCGCCCGACGGCCTCGCCGCACTCTCCACCCTGCAGCGCGACCTGCATACCCTCAAGGGTGGTGCGCGCATGGCGGAGATCCGCGAGATCGGCGACCTGTCCCACGAACTCGAATCGCTCTACGAAGGCCTGCTGGACCATCGCTTCCAGCACAGCCAGCCGCTGGGCGACCTGTTGCGCACCTGTCACGACCGCCTGGCGACCCAGCTCGACCAGTTGCAGGCCGGCCAGGCGCTGGCCGACCCGGCGGACCTGGTGCAGACCATCCGCACCTTCCGCCAGAACCCGGCCGCCGGGCTGAACTCGCCCCAGGCCCTTGCCGCCCAGCCGCAGCAGGACGACGCCGCGGCCGAGCAGGAGGAGACCCTGGTGCTGCCGCAGGTCAGCGAAGACGACCTGGAACTGGCGCTGCCCGCCGAGGCGCTGCCGCAGCCGGACGTCGCCCCAGCGCTGGGCGCGGTCGATCTCGACGGCGCAGACCTGGACAGCACCAGCCTGGACGGCGGCGAACTTCAGCCCCTCGATGACGCGGCAGTGGCCGAGCCGGCGCCGGATGCCGCGCCGGAGGACATCGACCTGCAGGCCTTCCTCGACGAAGCCGAGGCCGAGGTCGCCGAGTCGTCGCCCGCCGAGCCTGAAATCGTCGAGCCGGTCGCCGCTGCTGCCCCCGCCTCGGGCGTGCAGGACAGCGAGTACGAGCTGGACGAGGACCGCGACCAGGAACTGGTGGAGATCTTCCTCGAGGAAGGTTTCGACATTCTCGAAAGCTCCAGCGGCGCCCTGCACCGCTGGATGGAAAACCCCGACAACAGCGTCGAGCTGGAAGCGCTGCAACGCGACCTGCACACCCTCAAGGGCGGCGCGCGGATGGCCGAGATCCGCCCCATCGGCGACCTCGCCCACGAACTGGAATTCCTCTACGAAGGTCTCTGCGGCGGTCGCTTGCGCGCCAGCCCGACACTGTTCGAACTGCTGCAGCGTTGCCACGACCGTCTCGCCGAGATGCTCGAAGCCGTCCAACAGCATCGCCGGGTGCCGGGAGGTGAATCGCTGATTGACGCGATCCGCCGATTTCGCGCCAACCCCGACGAACAACTGAGCATCCCCAGCAGCGTCAGCCTGCACGCCATCGGCTCCGGCCACGCCGCGTCGGAAGGCCCGGAAGCCGACATCCTGGATATCTTCCTGGAAGAGGCCGACGATCTGCTCGAAGGCATGGAGCAGGCCCTCGGCCGCTGGGACGCCGAGCGCGAGAACGGTGCGCTGGACGAGCTGCTGCGTATCCTTCACACCCTCAAGGGCGGTGCCCGCCTGGCGGGCCAGACCAGCCTGGGCGACCTGGCCCACGACCTCGAACAGCACCTGGGTGAAGCCCAGCAGCAGGGCGCGCCCTGGCCGGAAAGCCTGCTCATGGACGCGCAGTCCGGCTTCGACGGCCTGCAAGCGGAAGTCGACCAGCTGCGCCTGCACCTGGGCGAGGTCGAGAGTGCCGACAGCCAGCCCGACGAGCCCCTCGTTGAGGAGCCCGTCGCCGAGCACGCCGCGCCGCTGAACCTGCCGGCCCTGCCCGAAGCCATCATGGCCGCCGCCGTGCCCCAGCGCGTCGACGCGCCGGTGGTGCTGCCCTTCGTCCGCCGTGCCCAGGAAGCCGCCCAGGAAGCCGCCGCGCGCCGCGCGCCGCAGGAACTGGTGAAGGTGCCGGCGCAGTTGCTCGAAGGCCTGGTCAACCTCGCCGGTGAGACCTCGATCTTCCGTGGCCGCGTCGAGCAGCAGGTGAGCGACGTCGGTTCGACCCTGGGCGAGATGGACGCCACCATCGAGCGGGTGCGCGACCAACTGCGCCGCCTCGATACCGAAACCCAGGCGCAGATCCTCTCGCGCCACCAGGCCGACGCCGAGCGCGCCGGCTACGAGGACTTCGACCCGCTGGAAATGGACCGCTACTCGCAACTGCAGCAGCTCTCCCGCGCGCTGTTCGAGTCCGCGTCCGACCTGTTCGACCTCAAGGAAACCCTGGCCGCGAAGAACCGCGATGCCGAGACCCTGCTGCTGCAACAGGCGCGGGTCAACACCGAGCTGCAGGAAGGCCTGATGCGCACCCGCATGGTGCCCTTCGACCGCCTGGTGCCGCGCCTGCGGCGGATCGTCCGCCAGGTGGCGAGCGAACTGGGCAAGCAGGTGGAGTTCGTCGTCAGCAACGCCGAAGGCGAGATGGACCGCACCGTGCTGGAACGGATCGTCGCCCCGCTGGAGCACATGCTGCGCAACGCGGTCGACCACGGCATCGAGTCCGGCGAGGCGCGCCGCATCGCCGGCAAGCCCGAGCAGGGCACCATCCGCCTGACCCTGGGCCGCGAGGGCGGCGACATCCTCCTGACCCTGGCCGACGACGGCGCCGGCATCCGCCTGGACGCCGTGCGCCGCAAGGCCATCGAGCGCGGGCTGATGGCCGAGGACAGCGAGCTGAACGACCACGAGGTGCTGCAGTTCATCCTCGAGGCCGGCTTCAGCACCGCCGAGAAGGTCACGCAGATTTCCGGCCGTGGCGTGGGCATGGACGTGGTGAACTCCGAGGTGAAGCAGCTCGGCGGCTCCATGAGCATCCATTCGCGCGTCGGCGAAGGCACCCGCTTCGACATCCGCCTGCCGTTCACCGTGTCGGTGAACCGCGCGCTGATGGTGCTCTCCGGCGAGGACCTGTACGCCCTGCCGCTGAACACCATCGAAGGTATCGTGCGCGTCTCGCCGTACGAGCTGGAAGCCCTCTACGAGCAGGCCGCCGCCGACGAATCCGGCGCCGCGCCGCGCTTCGAGTACGCCGGCCAGAGCTACGAACTGAAATACCTGGGCGACCTGCTCAACAACGGCCAGCATCCCAAGCTGGTCGGCCAGTCGCTGCCGCTGCCGGTGATCCTGGTGCGCTCGGCGGACCACGCCGTGGCGGTGCAGGTGGATGCCCTGGCCGGCTCGCGCGAGATCGTGGTGAAGAGCCTCGGCGCGCAGTTCGCCGGCGTCAGCGGCATCTCCGGTGCGACCATCCTCGGTGACGGTCGCGTGGTGGTGATTCTCGACCTGCTGGCGACCATCCGCGTGCTGCACGCGCAGCATGTCCAGCACGCTCCGCGCCGCCAACTGGCCGGCCCGGCCGCGGCGGACGTCGAGCACCAGCGCCCGACCCTGGTCATGGTGGTGGACGACTCGGTCACCGTGCGCAAGGTCACCAGCCGCCTGCTGGAGCGCAACGGCATGAACGTGCTCACCGCCAAGGACGGGGTGGACGCCATCGCCCAGCTGCAGGAACACAAGCCCGACATCATGCTGCTGGACATCGAGATGCCGCGCATGGACGGCTTCGAGGTGGCCACTCTGGTGCGCCACGATGAACAGCTGAAGGACCTGCCGATCATCATGATTACCTCCCGTACCGGCGAGAAGCACCGCGACCGTGCCCTGGCCATCGGCGTCAACCAGTACCTGGGCAAGCCGTACCAGGAATCCGAGCTGCTGGAGAACATCCAGAAGCTGGTGAAGGCCCATGTCTGAGCAGAGCACGCCGCGGATCGCGGTGATTGCCGACACCTCCCTGCAGCGCCACGTGCTGGCCCAGGCCCTGGCCGGCCATGGCTACCAGGTGGTGCTCAACGCCGACCCGGCGCGCCTGGAAAGCGAGCAGCTGGACGCCTGCGAGACCGACCTGTGGCTGGTGGACCTGGCACAGCAGGAAGACTCGCCGCTGGTGGACAACCTGCTGGAACAGTCGCGGGTCCCCGTGCTGTTCGGCGAGGGGCATGCACCGGAGCGGCATTCCGAACATTACCCGCGCTGGGAGCGCCGGCTGGTGTCCAAGCTGCGCAAGCTGGTGGGCGACCCCAGCGCCGGCGTCGGCCGCAGCCTGGCCGCCCTGCTCGACGAAGCGCAGCGCCCGAACCGCGTGGCGCTGCCCGAGGATCTCGCCGCTTCGCCACTGAAGGCCGGCGAACCGGCGGCGCAGGTCTGGCTGCTGGCTGCTTCGCTGGGTGGCCCGGCGGCGGTGAAGACCTTCCTCGATGCGCTGCCCGGCGGCCTGCCGGTGGGCTTCCTGTATGCCCAGCACATCGATGCGTCGTTCGAGGCGAACCTGCCGCAAGCGGTCGGCCGCCACAGCCAGTGGCACGTCAACACCGTGCGCGACGGTGACCCGGTGCGCTGCGGCGAAGTCGTCGTGGTGCCGATCGCCCGCGAGCTGGGCTTCGACGATTCGGCGCGGATGCACGTGCAGGATCGTGGCTGGCCGGAACCCTACAGCCCGTCCATCGACCAGATGATGCTCAACCTCGCCCAGCAGTACGGCGAGCGCTGCGGCGTGATCGTGTTCAGCGGCATGTGCAGCGACGGCAGTGCCGCCGCGGCCTACGTGCGCCGCCAGGGCGCGCCGATCTGGACCCAGCGCGCCGACAGCTGCGCCTGTTCGAGCATGCCCGACAGCCTGCGCGAGGGCGGCTACAGCACCTTCTCCGGCGACCCGCGCGAACTCGCGGCGGCGCTGGTCAATCACCTCGCCGAGCAATGCGTCGGCGCAGTCACGCAGTGAGATAAGGCCCGATGAGTGATCTTCCCATCGCCAATGCCAGCACCGCCGTTGCCCATGGCGCCGCGGCCAACGCCGCCCCCGGCAGCCTGACGGCCCTGCTGGTGCCGCTGGCCGACCGCAACCTGCTGCTGCCCAACGTGGCGGTGGCCGAGCTGATCACCTACCGCGCGCCGCACCCGGTGGACGGCCTGCCGTCGTGGTACCTGGGCCAGGTGGCCTGGCGCGACCTGCGCCTGCCGCTGCTGTCCTTCGAGGCGGCCTCCGACGGTCAGGCCGAAGTCAGCCCCGGTGCACGGGTGATCGTGGTCAACGCCCTGGGCGGGCGGCCCAACGTGAAGTTCTTCGCCCTGCTGGTGCAGGGCATCCCGCGCTCGGTGAAAGTTGGCGGCGACCTCAAGCGCGCCGACGTGGCGCTGGCGCCGCTGGAGCTGGACGCGGTGGACCTGGGCGACGCCCAGGCGCGCATCCCCGACCTGGTCGCGCTGGAACAGAAGCTGGCCGACTCCGGCCTGATCTGAGCCCGCCATGAGCGCTGGCCTGCGCCTCGCCCAGCTGGGGGAGCAACCCGGCTTCGAGGTGGCCGGCGCCACCCTCGGCGGCCATCGCTTCGAACGCCACAGCCACGACGAATTCGTCATCAGCGCCAACCTGCGCGGCGAGGAAAGCGTCTGGCTGGACGGCCGCACCTTCGAGGCCGGCCCCGGTGCCGTCACCACCTACAACCCCGGCCAGATCCAGGGCGGCGGCGTTGCCGAGGGCCAGCCCTGGCAATTCGTCAGCCTCTACGTCGCGCCCGATCCGCTGGCGGCGATGCTCGGCCTGCAACGCCTGGAATTCGAATGCCCCAGTCGCCGCCTGCCGACCCTGGCCGCTGCCCTGGCGGACGCCGTGGAGCGCGTGCTGGGCGAGGACAGCTTCGTTCGCCAGCGGGGCGAAGAGCGCCTGACCCTGCTGCTGGCCGAGATCGCCCGCGCCACGGGCGTACGCCTGCCGCAGGAGGCGGTGGAGCAGGGCGGGCGGATCACCGACCTGCAGGACTGGCTGGCCGCCGACCTGGCGCGCCAGCCCAGCCTCGACGAGATGGCGGCCTACCTTGGACTGTCGCGCTTCCACCTGCTGCGCAGCTTCCAGAAACAGGTGGGCCTGAGCCCCCGGCAATGGGCGATGCAACTGCGCACCCGCCGCGCCCAGGCGCTGCTGCGCGCCGGCCTGCCGGCCACCGCGGTGGCCCATGAGCTGGGCTTCGCCGACCAGAGCCACCTGAACCGGCACTTCCGCGCGGCCTACGGCGTGTCGCCAGGGCACTTCCAGCGCGCCCTGCGCTGAGCAATCCGGTTCAAGTCCGGCGGCCGCCGCCCGGGCAGAATCGCCCCATCGCCATCCTGTCCGGAGCCGCTCCATGACCCTGTTTTTCGCCGCGCTGCTGTTCGGCATCGTCTTCTGCCTGTCGCCCGGCGCGGTCCTCGCCGATACCCTGCGCCGCGGTTTGAAGGGCGGCTTCCGCCCGGCGCTGCTGGTGCAGTTCGGCTCGCTGATCGGTGACGCGGTGTGGGCGCTGATCGGCCTGACCGGGCTGGCGCTGCTGCTGGGCCACGAGACGTTGCGCCTGCCGCTGACCCTGGCCAGCGCAGCCTACCTGGCCTGGCTAGGTGTGCAGAGCCTGCGCGATGCGCGCCAGGTTGGCGGGGTAGAGGAGGGCGACAGCGCCGAACACCACGCCGGCGCCTTCGCTTCCGGGGCCATGCTGTCGCTGTCGAACCCGAAGAACATCGTCTACTGGGGCGCCCTGGGCGGCGCCATGGCCGGGCTGGTGGACGGCGTGCCGACGCTGGCGGACTCGCTGGTGTTCTTCGCCGGCTTCATGACCGCCTCGGTGCTCTGCTGCTTCCTCTGTGCCGCGCTGGTGGACTGGCTCCGACGCAACGCCTCGCCGCGCTGGCACCGGGTGAGCCATGCGTTGTGCGGGGTCGTGCTGCTGGTGCTGGCGGGGTTGGCGTTGCGGGGGATCTGATTCGCCGGATACGCCAGCGCTGTGTGGTTCGCGAGCAAGCTCGCTCCTACAGCTCGCCGGCCAGCTCGGAGTGCTTTTCGTAGGAGCGAGCTTGCTCGCGAACCTGTCTGGCATCGGCGTTGCCGGTTGCCCTCACCCCAGCCCTCTCCCTGCGGGAGAGGGTTAGGGTGAGGGGCTCAGGGGGTGGCGTTAATTGTGACCTTAGAAATCGCCCCACAGCTGCTGCGCCACGCTCAACGCCACCACCGGCGCCGTCTCGGTGCGCAGCACGCGCGGCCCCAGTCGTGCGGCGTGGAAGCCAGCGCCCTTGGCCTGTTCCACTTCCGCCTCGCTCAAGCCGCCCTCCGGGCCGATCAGGAAGGCCAGGCTGGATGGTTTGTCGTGGCTGGTGAGCGGCTCGGCGACCGGGTGCAGCACCAGCTTGAGCTGCGCTTCGCAGCTTTCCAGCCAGTCGGCGAGGGTGATCGGCGCGTTGAGCACCGGCAGCACCGAGCGGCCGCATTGCTCGCAGGCGCTGATCGCCACCTGGCGCCAGTGGGCCATGCGCTTGTCGGCGCGTTCGTCCTTCAGGCGCACTTCGCAGCGTTCGCTGACGATCGGGGTGATTTCGCTGGCGCCCAGTTCGGTGGCCTTCTGGATCGCCCAGTCCATGCGCTCGCCGCGGGACAGGCCCTGGCCCAGGTGCACGCGCAGCGGCGATTCGGCCTGGCCGTCGAAGGCTTCGCGCAGTTCCACGCGGACGTTCTTCTTGCCCACCTCGATCAGTTCGCCCAGGTACTCGCGGCCCGAGCCGTCGAACAGTTGCACGGCGTCGCCAGCGGTGTGCCGCAGCACGCGGCCGATGTAGTGGGCCTGGGCTTCGGGCAGTTCGTGCTGGCCGAGGGAGAGCGGGGCGTCGATGAAGAAGCGGGAAAGGCGCATGGCTGATCGCTACAAGCTGCAAGGGGAAAGCCGCAAGCATAAAGCCAGTTAGCGCCAGCTCGAAGCTTTTGCTGTCGGCGTATGGCTTGCGGCTCGTTGCTCGCCGCAGGCGCCTCAACCCGGATCGCGGTGCTCGGGGAAGCGTTCGCTGACGGCCACGCTGACGCCGTCGCGGGTGGCGATGTCGATGCCTTCGCTGGCGACCTCGGCGAGGAAGTCGATATGCTCGGGGGTGATGATGTACGGCGGCAGGAAGTACACCACGCTGCCCAGCGGGCGCAGCAGCGCGCCGCGCGTAAGGCCGTGCTGGAAGACCTTCAGGCCGCGGCGCTCCTGCCAGGGATAGGCGGTTTTCGTCGCCTTGTCCTGGACCATCTCGATGGCGAGGATCATGCCGGTCTGGCGGATTTCCGAGACGTGCGGGTGGTCGGCCAGGTGCGCGGTGGCGCTGGCCATCCTGGCGGCCAGGGCCTTGTTGGCCTCGATGACGTTGTCCTGCTCGAAGATGTCCAGGGTCGCCAGGGCGGCGGCACAGGCCAGCGGGTTGCCGGTATAGGTGTGCGAGTGGAGGAAGGCGCGCAGGGTGGCGTAGTCGTCGTAGAAGGCCTGGTAGACCTTGTCGGTGGTGAGCACCGCGCTCATCGCCAGGTAGCCGCCGGTGAGCGCCTTGGACAGCACTAGGAAGTCCGGGGTGATACCGGCCTGCTCGCAGGCGAACATGGTGCCGGTACGGCCGAAGCCCACGGCGATTTCATCGTGGATCAGGTGCACGCCATAGCGGTCGCACGCCTCGCGCAGCAGCTTGAGGTAGACCGGGTGGTACATGCGCATGCCGCCGGCGCCCTGCACCAGCGGTTCGACGATGACGGCCGCCACCTCCTGGTGATGCTGCTCCAGCGCCTGCTCCATGGCGGCGAACATCGTCCGCGAGTGCTCTTCCCAGCTCACGCCCTCGGGGCGCAGGTAGCAGTCGGGCGTCGGCACCTTGATGGTGTCCATCAGCAGCGATTTGTAGGTCTCGGTGAACAGCGCCACGTCGCCCACCGACATCGCCGCCACGGTTTCGCCGTGGTAGCTGTTGGTCAGGGTGATGAAGCGCTTCTTCTCCGGCTGGCCGAGGTTGTGCCAGTAGTGGTAGCTCATCTTCAGCGCGACTTCGATGCCGGCCGAGCCGCTGTCGGCATAGAAGACGCGGGAGAAACCGGCCGGCGCCAGGCGCAGCAGGCGTTCGGACAGCTCGATCACAGGCGCATGGCTGAAACCGGCGAGGATCACGTGCTCCAGCTGGTCCACCTGGTCCTTGATGCGCTGGTTGATGCGCGGGTTGGCGTGGCCGAAGACGTTGACCCACCAGGAGCTGACCGCGTCCAGGTAGCGCTTGCCTTCGAAGTCCTCCAGCCAGATGCCTTCGCCGCGGCGGATCGGGATCACCGGCAGGCGTTCGTGGTCTTTCATCTGGGTGCAGGGGTGCCACAGCACCTCGAGATCGCGCTGCATCCACTCGGCATTCAGGCCCATGGCGGTACTCCTCTTCGTCACTGTCGGCTCGCTCTGGGCGGCAAGCCTATGCAATGCACTTGAGATGAACAAGGACGCGTCCTACGACACATCCCGCTGGCAGCCGACCAACATGGCTATTCGGCTTTCAGGCGCTCACGTATGCTTCGCGCTTTTGCACCAATTCGGGGAATTCCGGCGATGAAAATGGGATGGCTGCGCGCTGCCGCGTTGCTTGCTCTGGGGGTGTTCAGCGCAGTGGCGCTGGGCAAGGACAAACAGCCGACCGCCATTGTGGTCGGCGGCGGGCTCGCCGGTCTTTCCGCGGCCTATGAGCTGCAGCAGGCGGGCTGGCAGGTCACCCTGCTCGAAGCCAAGCCGCAGGTGGGCGGCCGCTCGGGCCTGGCCACCAGCGAGTGGATCGGCAACAAGAAGGCCCAGCCGACCCTCAACGGCTACCTTGATGCCCTGAAGGTGAATTCGGTGCCGGCGCCGGAGTTCGTCCGTACCCCGAGCTACCTGATCGACGGCGTCTACTACACCAGCGCCGACCTGAAGACCAAGATGCCGGCCGTCGCCGCGGACCTCGAACGCTTCGAGAAGTCCCTGAACGAGCTGTCCGCGTCCATCGACGACCCGCTCAACCCGCTGGCGAACAAGACCCTGTTCGCCCTCGACCAGCTCACCGCCGCACGCTGGCTGGACAAGCTCAACCTGTCGCCCACCGCGCGCCTGCTGGTCAACCAGCGCATCCGCTCGCACTACGACGAACCGTCGCGCCTGTCGCTGCTCTACCTCGCCCAGCAGGGCCGTGTGTACCGTGGCGTCGACGACCGCGACCTGCGCGCCGCGCGCCTGCCCGGCGGCAGCCAGGTGCTGGCCCAGGCCTTCGTCAAGCAGATCAAGACCATCAAGACCAACGCCAAGGTCACCGCGATCAACCAGGACAAGGACGGCGTGACCGTGAAGGTCGGCCCCACCGGCTACACCGCCGACTACCTGGTGCTGGCCGTGCCGCTGCGCGCGCTGGGCAACATCACCCTGACCCCAGGCCTGAACGAGAAGCAGCTGGCGGCGCTCAAGGGCACCAACTACGGCTGGCGCGACCAGATCCTGATGAAGTTCAAGCGCCCGGTGTGGGACGACAAGTCGCGCCTGTCCGGCGAGATCTACAGCGACCAGGGCCTGGGCATGATCTGGGTCGAGCCCGCGACCAAGGGCGGCGCCAACGTGCTGATCAACCTGTCCGGCGACAACGCCCGCGTCATGCAGGCCTTCGGTGACCGCCAGCTCTCCGAGCAGGTGCTGATCCGTATGAACAAGTACTACCCGAAGATGCGCGGCGCCTACGACGGCTATGAAATGCGTCGCTACAGCACCGACGCCGGCACCGGCGGTTCCTACCTGGCCTACGGCCCGGGGCAGATCAGCCGCTTCTGGCGCGTTTGGGAGACCCCGGTGTCCCGCGTCGCCTTCGCCGGCGAGCACACCGACGCGCTGTATCCGGGCACCATCGAAGGCGCGCTGCGCAGCGGCAAGCGCGCTGCCGCCCAGGTGCGCGACCTGTACGCCGGCAAGACGCCGGTGCTCGAAGGCAAGGCGATGATCGCCGAGAACAAGCCGGCCGCCAGCGACAAGCCGGCCGAGAAGGGCGAGAAGAAGGGCATCATGTCCTGGCTGCCGTTCTGATCGAACCCGTTCCATCGACAATGCCGGCGTCAGCCGGCATTGTCGTTTCTGGCTCTGGGACGGGCGTTTCAGGCCAGGGATCTATCTTGTCAGTCGATGTTTCAAAGCAGATTTTTCTGCTTTTATTCGATGGATTAACCGCTAGTCTTGAATTCCCGTTTTCAAGGATGTCGATCGATGCAATGGCGTAATACCCCCGCTCGCTACGGACTGGTCAGCCTGTTCCTGCACTGGGGCAGCGCGCTGGTGGTCTTCGGCCTGTTCGGCCTGGGCCTGTGGATGCGCGAACTGGACTACTACGACACCTGGTACCACCGCGCGCCGGAAATCCACAAGGGCATCGGTATCCTCCTGGCCATCGCGCTGATCGTCCGCGTGCTCTGGCGCTTCATCAGCCCGGCGCCGCCAGCGCCAGCCAGCCACGGCCAGGCGACCCGCCTGGCGACCAAGCTCGGCCATCTGGCGTTGTATGCGCTGCTGTTCGCCGTGATCATCGCCGGCTACCTGATCTCCACCGCCGAGGGCAAACCCATCAGCGTGTTCGGCTGGTTCGACGTGCCCGCTACCCTCAGCGGCCTCACCGACCAGGCCGACGTTGCCGGCGCGATCCACCTGTACCTGGCCTGGACCCTGGTGGTGCTGGCCGTGCTGCACGCCCTGGCGGCGTTCAAACACCATTTCTTCGACCGCGACGCGACCCTGGTGCGCATGCTCGGCCGTGCCGCGAAATAACACCTCACCTCAAAGGGAGATTGCTTCAATGCTGAAGAAGACGTTCGCCGCTCTGGCGCTGGGTACCGCCCTGTTCTCCGCTGGCCAGGCCATGGCCGCGGACTACAAGATCGACAAGGAAGGCCAGCACGCCTTCATCGAGTTCCGCATCAAGCACCTGGGTTACAGCTGGCTGTACGGCCGCTTCGACGACTTCGACGGTGCCTTCACCTTCGACGAGAAGAACCCGTCCGCGGACAAGGTCAAGGTCACCATCAACACCAACAGCGTGAACTCCAACCACGCCGAGCGTGACAAGCACCTGCGCAGCCCGGACTTCCTGAACGTCGCGAAGAACCCGACCGCGACCTTCGAGTCCACCGCCGTGAAGGCCGATGGCAAGAATGCCGAAATCACCGGCAACCTGACCCTCAATGGCGTGACCAAGCCGGTCACCATCAAGGCTGAACTGATCGGTCAGGGCGATGACCCGTGGGGCGGCTACCGCGCCGGCTTCCTCGGCACCACCACCCTCAAGCTGAAGGACTTCAACATCCAGCGCGACCTCGGCCCGGCTTCCCAGGAAGTCGAGTTGACCCTGTCGGTCGAAGGGGTGCGTCAGTAAGACGCAGGAATGCGAAAACGCCGGCGAATGCCGGCGTTTTCGTTTGTGATCCTAGTCACTGCGACCGTGCAGGCACTGGCGAAGCAGGCGGGCGAGGGTACGCTGTTCCTCATCATTGAGCGGTGCGAACAGACTGTCATGAGTGCGTGCGAGGATCGCCTGGGTGCGTTCGTCGATGCGGCTCCCGGCGTCGGTGAGAAACAGCTGGAAGCTGCGCTGGTCGTCAGGGTTGCGCTCGCGGCGAACCAGGCCGAGCGTCTCCATCTCGCGGATCTTGCGGGTCACCAGGGCCTTGTCGCGGCACATCTTGCGGCCCAGGCTCTGCAGGCTTTGCCCGGCATCGGCGCCAATCAGTTCGAGCAGGCGGATGTCCGGCGGCGTGAGGGCGATGCCTTCCGCGCACAGTTCGTCCTGCAGGCTCACGCGCAAGTGGTCGAAGACCTCCATCAGCGTCGTTGGCAGGTCGGGATTCACGGTGTGGGTCATCGGCTCGCTCACGGTAAACCTTGTGTAAATCCGGTTGATCAGATCAACCATTTTTTCGTATTTTAGTTGATGTTATCAACTTTGTGCGTCGCCGCGACTGCCTTGCGGGAAACCTACTGCGATATCGGCCATTGGCTAAAACGTTTCAGTAGTTTTCCCTCAGGGCTTTCGGACGTTTACAAACAGAGCTGAATGTAAGTATTTTTGCCAGCTTTCCGGACCGGCAAGCCCACCGCCACACCGGATGCTTTGCTCACGAGGACAACGATATGCAACGAAAGCCAGCCATGCGCGCCCTGGTTCCGGCCCTGCTCGTCGCCATGGCCACTCTTGCCGGCTGCGATAAACCCCAGGCTCCGCAGGAGAAGCCGATTCCCGAGGTCGGGGTGGTCACCCTGCAGCCGCAGGAGGTGACCCTGAGCACCGAACTGCCGGGCCGCACCACTGCGTATCGGATTGCCGAGGTTCGCCCGCAGGTGAACGGCATCATCCTCAAGCGCCTGTTCAAGGAAGGCAGCGACGTCAAGGAAGGCCAGCAGCTGTACCAGATCGACCCGGCCACCTACGAAGCGACCCTGCAGAGTGCCCAGGCCAACCTGGTGTCCACCCAGCAGCAGGCCGAGCGCTACAAGGAGCTGGTCAAGGACGAGGCGGTGAGCAAGCAGCAATACGCCGACGCCCAGGCCGCCTACCTGCAGGCCAAGGCCACCGTCGACAACGCGAAGATCAACGTGCGCTACACCAAGGTCTACTCGCCGATCTCCGGCCGCATCGGCCGTTCCAGCGTGACCGAGGGCGCCCTGGTGCAGAACGGCCAGAGCACTGCCCTGGCCACCGTGCAGCAGCTGGACCCGATCTACGTCGACGTCACCCAGTCCTCCACTGCGCTGATCCGCCTGCGCCGCGAGCTGGCCGCCGGGCAGCTGGAGAAGGCCGGCGACAACGCCGCCAAGGTCAAGCTGTACCTGGAAGACGGCTCCGAATACCCGATCGAGGGCAAGCTGGAGTTCTCCGAGGTCTCGGTGGACCAGGGCACCGGCTCGGTGACCGTGCGCGCCATCTTCCCCAACCCGAACAAGGAACTGCTGCCGGGCATGTTCGTGCATGCGCAGCTGGAAGAGGGCATCAAGAAGCAGGCCATCCTGGCGCCGCAACAGGGCGTCACCCGCGACTTCCGCGGCATGGCGACGGCGCTGGTGCTCAACGGCGAAGACAAGGTCGAGCTGCGCACCATCAAGGCCGAGCGCACCGTGGGTGCCTACTGGCTGGTCAGCGATGGCCTGAAGCCGGGCGATCGCCTGATCACCGAAGGCCTGCAGTACGTCCAGCCGGGCGCTCAGGCCAAGGCCGTACCCGCGAAGAACGTGGCGCCCACCGCCGGGGCTGCCGACCAACCCGCCGCCGCACAACCGGCCAAGCAGGGTTAATCAAGGGGATTCGTCATGTCGAAGTTTTTCATTGACCGGCCCATCTTCGCCTGGGTGATCGCCCTGGTGATCATGCTGGCGGGCGGTCTGTCGATCCTCAAGTTGCCGGTGAACCAGTACCCGGCCATTGCGCCGCCGGCCATCGCCATCCAGGTGAGCTACCCGGGCGCCTCCGCCGAAACGGTGCAGGACACCGTGGTGCAGGTGATCGAGCAGCAGATGAACGGTCTCGACCATCTGCGCTACATCTCCTCGGAGTCCAACTCCGACGGCAGCATGACCATCACCGTGACCTTCGACCAGGGCACCAGCCCTGACATCGCCCAGGTCCAGGTGCAGAACAAGCTGCAGCTGGCCACCCCGCTCCTGCCGCAGGAAGTACAGCAGCAGGGCATCCGCGTGACCAAGGCGGTGAAGAACTTCCTGATGGTGGTCGGCGTCGTCTCCACCGACGGCAGCATGACCAAGGAAGACCTGTCGAACTACATCGTCTCCAACATCCAGGACCCGCTGTCGCGGACCGCCGGTGTGGGCGACTTCCAGGTGTTCGGTTCGCAGTACGCGATGCGCATCTGGCTCGACCCGGCCAAGCTCAACAGCTACCAGATGACCCCGGGCGACGTGAAGACGGCGATCCAGGCGCAGAACGTGCAGATCTCCTCCGGCCAGCTGGGCGGCCTGCCCGCGGTCAAGGGCCAGCAGCTCAACGCCACGATCATCGGCAAGACCCGCCTGCAGAGCGCCGAGCAGTTCAAGAACATCCTGCTCCGGGTCAACGCCGACGGCTCCCAGGTTCGCCTGAAGGACGTCGCCGACGTCGCCCTGGGCGGCCAGGACTACAGCATCAATGCCCAGTTCAACGGCAAGCCGGCCTCGGGTATCGCGATCAAGCTGGCCACCGGCGCCAACGCGCTGGACACCGCCAAGTCGATCCGCGCGACCCTGAGCACGCTGGAGCCGTTCTTCCCGCAGGGCATGAAGATCGTCTACCCGTACGACACCACGCCGGTGGTCTCCGCCTCCATCCATGAGGTGGTGAAGACCCTGGGCGAAGCGATCCTGCTGGTGTTCCTGGTGATGTACCTGTTCCTGCAGAACTTCCGCGCCACGCTGATCCCGACGATCGCCGTGCCCGTGGTCCTGCTGGGCACCTTCGGCGTACTCGCCGCCTTCGGCTTCTCGATCAACACCCTGACCATGTTCGGCATGGTGCTGGCGATCGGCCTGTTGGTGGACGACGCCATCGTGGTGGTGGAAAACGTCGAGCGGGTGATGGCCGAGGAAGGCCTGTCGCCCCGCGAGGCGGCGCGCAAGTCCATGGGCCAGATCCAGGGCGCGCTGGTGGGCATCGCGCTGGTGCTCTCGGCGGTGTTCCTGCCGATGGCGTTCTTCGGCGGCTCCACCGGGGTGATCTACCGCCAGTTCTCCATCACCATCGTCTCGGCCATGGCCCTGTCGGTGCTGGTGGCCCTGGTGCTGACCCCGGCGCTCTGCGCCACCATGCTCAAGCCCATCGAGAAGGGCGACCACGGCGAGCACAAGCGCGGCTTCTTCGGCTGGTTCAACCGTGCCTTCCTCTCCACCACCCACGGCTACGAGCGCGGCGTGAAGTCGATCCTCTCGCACCGCGTGCCGTACCTGCTGATGTACGTGCTGATCCTGGGCGGCATGGTCTACCTGTTCACCCGCATCCCCACCGCGTTCCTCCCCGACGAGGACCAGGGCGTGCTGTTCGCCCAGGTGCAGACCCCGGCCGGTTCCTCCGCCGAGCGCACCCAGGTGGTGGTGGACTCGATGCGCGAGTACCTGCTGGACAAGGAAAGCAGCTCGGTGGCCTCGGTGTTCACCGTGACCGGCTTCAACTTCGCCGGCCGCGGCCAGAGCTCGGGCATGGCGTTCATCATGCTCAAGCCCTGGGAAGAGCGTCCGGGCGCGGAGAACAGCGTGTTCGCGCTGGCCCAGCGCGCACAGCAGCACTTCTTCAGCTTCAAGGATGCGATGGTGTTCGCCTTCGCCCCGCCGGCGGTACTCGAACTGGGTAACGCCGTGGGCTTCGACATCTTCCTCCAGGACCAGGCGGGCGTCGGCCACGACGTACTGATGCAGGCGCGCAACCAGTTCCTCGGTCTTGCCGCGCAGAACCCGGTGCTGCAACGCGTGCGTCCCAACGGCCTGAACGACGAGCCGCAGTACAAGCTGCTGATCGACGACGAGAAGGCCAGTGCGCTGGGCATCTCGCTGGCGGACATCAACAGCACCATCTCCATCGCTTGGGGTTCGAACTACGTCAACGACTTCATCGACCGCGGTCGCGTGAAGAAGGTCTACCTGCAAGGCCGCCCGAACGCGCGGATGAGCCCGGAAGACCTGGACAAGTGGTACGTGCGCAACAGCGCCGGCGAGATGGTGCCGTTCAGCGCCTTCGCCACCGGCGAATGGAGCTACGGCTCGCCCAAGCTTGCGCGCTACAACGGCGTGCCGGCCATGGAAGTCCTCGGTGAACCGGCCCCGGGCCGATCCACCGGTGAGGCCATGGCGGCGGTCGAGGACATCGTCAAGCAACTGCCCAAGGGCGTCGGTTACTCCTGGACCGGCCTGTCCTACGAGGAGCGTCTGTCCGGCTCCCAGGCGCCCGCGCTCTACGCACTGTCGCTGATCGTGGTGTTCCTCTGCCTGGCGGCGCTGTACGAGAGCTGGTCGATCCCGTTCTCGGTGATGCTGGTGGTGCCGCTGGGCGTCATCGGTGCGCTGCTGGCGACCTCCATGCGCGGCCTGTCCAACGACGTGTTCTTCCAGGTGGGCCTGTTGACCACCATCGGCCTGTCGGCGAAGAACGCGATTCTGATCGTCGAGTTCGCCAAGGAACTGCACGAGCAGGGCAAGGGCATCGTCGAGGCGGCCATCGAGGCCTGCCGGATGCGTCTGCGCCCCATCGTGATGACCTCCCTGGCCTTCATCCTCGGCGTGGTGCCGCTGGCGATTTCCACCGGCGCCGGCTCGGGCAGCCAGCATGCGATCGGTACCGGCGTGATCGGCGGCATGGTCACCGCGACCGTCCTGGCGATCTTCTGGGTGCCGTTGTTCTACGTGGTGGTCAGTACCCTGTTCAAGGACCCGGCGTCCAGGGAACAGGAATCCACCGAGAAGGGGCATTGATATGAGAAAGTCCTTACTGTCCCTGGCAGTTGCAGCTGTCGTGTTGTCCGGCTGCTCGCTGATCCCCGACTACGAGCGCCCCGAGGCGCCCGTGGCCGCGGCCTACCCCCAGGGCGAGGCCTACGCTGCGGCGCAACCGGCGACGGCCGGCGCCGACATCGGCTGGCGCGAGTTCTTCAAGGACCCGCAACTGCAGCGACTGATCGAAGTGTCGCTGGAAAACAACCGCGACCTGCGCGTCGCCGCGCTGAACATCGAAGCCTACCGGGCGCAGTACCGCATCCAGCGGGCCGACCTGTTCCCGGCGGTGGACGCCAGCGTCACCGGCTCGCGCCAGCGCCTGCCGGCCGACCTGTCGACCACCGGCAGCTCGATGATCAGCAGCCAGTACGGCGCGACCCTGGGCGTCACCTCCTGGGAGCTCGACCTGTTCGGCCGCCTGCGGGCCCTGCGTGACCAGGCGCTGGAAACCTACTTCGCCAGCGAAGAGGCTCGTCGCAGCACGCAGACCAGCCTGGTGGCCAACGTCGCCAACGCCTACCTGACGCTGCGCGCCGACCAGGCCCAGCTGCAGCTGACCCGCGACACCCTGGGAACCTACCAGAAGAGCTACGACCTGACCAAGCGCAGCTATGACGTCGGCGTGGCCTCGGCGCTGGACCTGCGCCAGGCGCAGACCTCGGTGGAAAGCGCGCGGGCGACCCTGGCGCAGTACACCCGCCTGGTGGCGCAGGACCAGAACGCGCTGGTGCTGCTGCTCGGCTCCGGCCTGCCGGCGGACCTGCCGCAGGGCCGCGGCCTGGGTGACGAACTGCTGGCCACCGTGCCGGCGGGCCTGCCCTCCGACCTGCTGCAGCGCCGCCCGGACATCCTCCAGGCGGAGCACCAGCTCAAGGCGGCCAACGCCAACATCGGCGCGGCGCGGGCGGCGTTCTTCCCCAGCATCAGCCTGACCGCCAACGCCGGCAGCCTCAGCCCGGACCTGTCCGGCCTGTTCGACGGCGGTTCCGGCAGCTGGCTGTTCAAGCCGTCGATCACCCTGCCGATCTTCAACGCCGGCAGCCTGCAGGCGAGCCTGGACCTGGCCAAGGTGCAGAAGGACATCAACGTGGCGCAGTACGAGAAAGCCATCCAGACGGCCTTCTCCGAGGTGGCCGACGGTCTCGCCGCGCGCGGCACCTTCAACGAGCAGTTGCAGGCGCAGCGCGCGCTGGTGGACGCCAGCAGCGAGTACTACCGCCTGGCCGACAAGCGCTACCGCACCGGTGTGGACAACTACCTCACCCTGCTCGACGCGCAGCGCTCGCTGTTCAGTGCCCAGCAGCAGTTGATCACCGACCGCCTCAACCAGCTCACCAGCGAGGTCAACCTGTACAAGGCCCTCGGCGGCGGCTGGCAGGCGACGGCAGCAGACGCCAAGCCGATCTCCAGCGAGGCGCCCAAGGGCTGATCCTCACCGGCTGGAACGAAAAACGCCGCCCTTCGGGGCGGCGTTTTTGTTGGTGCGTCCGTGGCGGTCCGGTTGCGGTTCGCGAACGGACGCCGCCGTGAGCACGGCGCGAGTGTAGGAGCGGGCCATGCCCGCGACCGCGCCCAAGGGGCGCTCCTACCGGATCATGGCGGGTTCGCGAGCAAGCTCGCTCCTACAGGCTGTGAACCGCGCTGACGTGTAGGGCGCATGACGCCGAAGGCGTTATCCGCCACCGACGTGGCAGATAATGTGGCGGGTTATACGCCAGCACGGCGTGCTCTTCGTAGGAGCGAGCGTGCTCGCGAACCGCCGAGCTACAGCATCGCGCCGCGCCCAGCCGGCTGGATCTGGTTGTCCGCCAGCCAGTCCAGCGCGCATTCGCGCAGGCGCTCGCCCTGGTAGTCGTACCAGGCCTGGAGCAGCTCCGGGTAGCCCATCAGCACATGGCGGAAGGCCTTGAACGGCTTGCGCCCCTCCACCGCATTGGCCAGGGCGGAATAGGCGTGGGGCTCGGGGACTTCGCGCAGGAAGTCGCGCATCAGGTCCAGGGACTGGCCGCTGCTCAGCGGTTCGATGGGCAGCAGGCGCTCCGGTTCGCGGTGCAGCAGTTCGGCCAGTTCCGGGTCGGGATCGTCTTCAGGAATCAGCAGCACCTGGCCGCTGAAGAGGTCGAGGTAGTGATCGATACCCTGGGTGTCGAGTGCGAAGGCCAGTTCGTCGAGGTCGATGGTCAGCGGGCGCATGGTCACTCTCCCTATATGGCGAGTGACCGATCCTACGCCATGCGCATGACAGCTGTCCTGCTTATGTCGGCCGGCGCGGGCACACCGACCGTTTCGCGGCTCACAGGCGGAAGCGCCCCACCTGCAGCTGCAGCTCACTGCCCAGGCGCGCCAGTTCGGTGCTGGAGCTGGCGGTCTGTTCGCTGGCGGCGGCCGACTGGTCGGCGATCTCGCGCACCTGCACCACGCTGCGGTTGATTTCCTCGGCGACGCTGCTCTGCTCCTCGGCGGCCGAAGCGATCTGCAGGTTCATGCCCTGGATGTCGGCCACGGTGCGGGCGATGGCCCCCAGCGCTTCGCCGGCGCGGCGGGTGAGCTGCACCGAGCTGCCGGTCAGCCGGCGGCTGTCGTCCATGCGCGACACCGCGTCCTGGGCACCGCGTTGCAAGGCGGCGATCAGGCCCTCGATCTCGGCGGTGGACGACTGTGTGCGCTGTGCCAGGCCGCGAACCTCGTCCGCTACCACGGCAAAGCCGCGCCCTGCCTCCCCGGCGCGGGCGGCCTCGATGGCGGCGTTGAGCGCCAGCAGGTTGGTCTGCTCGGCCACCGATTTGATCACGTCCAGCACGCTGCCGATCTTCTCGCTTTCCTGGCGCAGCAGCTCCATGGCCTGCGCGGAACGATCCACCTCGCTGGCCAGGCGGTCGATCTGCTGCACGGCGTCCTGCACCACCAGGTCGCCCTCGCGGGCCTGCTGGTCGGCCTGGCGGGCAGCGGCGGAGGCCTGCTCGGCGTTGCGCGCGACTTCCTGCACGGTGGCGGCCATTTCGTGGATGGCGCTGGCGACCTGCTCGGTCTCCACGCGCTGGCTGTTCACCCCCGCGCGGGTCTGCTCGGTGACGGCGGACAGCTCGTCGGCGGCGGTGGCCAGCTGGCTGACGCTGCCGCCGATATGGCCGAGCAGCTGCGCCAGACTTTCGCGCATGCGCAGCATCACCCGCTGCAACTGGCCCAATTCGTCGCTGCGCTGCAGGTTGAGGTCGCGGGAGAGCCCCTGGGACAGGTCGCCCTGGGCGATGCGCTCGGCCAGCTCCAGGGCCTCCAGCAACGGGCGGACGATCTGCCGGTTGATTGCCCACCCCGAGAGCAGGCCAAAGGCAAGGGCCAGCACGGCGATGAGGATCTGCCGGGTCTTGGCCGCGGCGGTCTCGGCCTCGTTGCGCGCCAGGGTGTCCTGGTAGAGGTGGGTGGCGGCGGCGAGCAGCGCGTCGCTGGCGCTGCCCAGGCGGGTGCGCGCCTGCTGGGTGGCATTCACGCCGTCGCGGAAGTGCTCGATGCCGCTGCGGTAGCTCTGCAGGTCCTTCAGTGCGTTGCTCAGGCCATCAGCGGCGAGGGCCGGCAACTGGCCGTGCAGGGCGTTGCCGGCGTCGCGCAGCGTGTCGAAGGCGTTGAAGGCCGCCTGCTCGGCGCTGGCGGATTGTTCGAAGACGTAGCCTCTCACCTGGTAGCGCACGGCGAGCAATTGCTGGTGCAACCGGCCGACGGCCTGGGCGCTGTGCAGCAGCTGGGCGTCGCCGGGCTGCTCGGCGAGCAGGTCGAAGAGCTGCTTGTCCAGCGCCTCGAAGGCCTGCAGGGCGCTCTGCGCGCTGCCCACCAGCGTGCCGCGGGCCTGGGTGCGCTGGTCGACAGCGCGGGTGAGGGCGCTGAACGCCTCGCGGTACTGGCTGACGGCCTGGCGCGCGGCGTCCAGCTGCCGGGCGTCGATATCGCTGCCCGTCAGGCGCTGTTCGATGACGGCCAGCATCTTCGTGCTGTGTTGTTCGACGCGCTCGGCCTGGGACCGGTCGCCGCCCAGTTCGAATTGCAGGCGGGCAAGATTGGCCTGCTGGCTTAAGTCATTGAGCTCGGTGATGGTCGCCAACTGCTCGCCGCGCGCGGCCTGGTTGTCCAGGCTGTGCAGGCCGCCGAGCAGCACCAGCAGGGTGAGGAAGAGGAGAATGCCGAAGCCCACCACCAGCTTCAGGCTGACGTTCAGGCGTCCCAGCTGTACCACTAGCCAATCGTACATGTCGAATGCTCCAGGCAGGCGTCGCCACGGGATCGACGGCCCGTGGCTGGCAAGAACCAATGTGCGGTGGCGAGGCGAAATTATCGGGACGCATCTTCGTGCGTCAGAGGCTATCGGCGGCGAAACGGGAAACTGAAGGCGGTATCTTGTCGCGATGTTTCCCGCGCGCGTGATCTTGTAGGAGCGAGCTTGCTCGCGAACCGATTCCGCTGCGGGGCCTGTTCGCGAGCAAGCTCGCTCCTACAGGTCCGTGTAAGGTCAAAGAAAAGGCCCGCGTTGCGCGGGCCTTTTCGTGGCGGGGATGGATCAGACGCGGAAGCGGCTCACCAGTACCTGCAGCTCGTTACCCAGGCGCGCCAGCTCCACGCTGGACGCAGCGGTTTCCTCGCTGGCGGCGGCGGTCTGCTCGGAGATGTCGCGCACGTTCATCACGCTGCGGTTGATCTCCTCGGCCACGGCGCTCTGCTGCTCGGAGGCGGCGGCGATCTGCTGGTTCATCGACTGGATGGTCGACACGGTGCGGGTGATGGCGCCCAGGCGCTCGCCGGCGCGGCGGGTCAGGTCGACGGTGCTGACGGTCAGGTCGCGGCTGGTCTCCATCATCTGCACGGCCTGCTGGGTGCCGCTCTGCAGGCCGGCGATCAGCTCTTCGATCTCCTCGGTGGAGGACTGGGTGCGTTGCGCCAGGCCGCGCACCTCGTCGGCCACCACGGCGAAGCCACGGCCGGCGTCGCCAGCGCGGGCGGCTTCGATGGCGGCGTTGAGCGCCAGCAGGTTGGTCTGCTCGGCCACCGCCTTGATGACGTCCAGCACGCTGCCGATCTTCTCGCTTTCGCGCTTGAGCTTGAGCACCGACTCGTTGGTACGGCCCACTTCGCCGGCCAGGCGGTCCATCTGGGTCACCGCCTCGTTCACCGCGCCTTCGCCGTCGCGGGCCTGGCGGTCGGCGGCGGAGGCGGCCTCGGAGGCCTCCTCGGCGTTGCGCGCGACTTCCTGCACGGTGGCGGCCATCTCGTTCATGGCGGTGGCGACCTGGTCGGTCTCGACCTTCTGGTTGTTCACCCCGGCGCTGGTCTGCTCGGTCACCGCGGACAGCTCCTCGGCGGCGCTGGCGATCTGCGTCACGCCGTCGTGGATGCGGCCGATCAGCTCGCGCAGCGACAGGTTCATGCGCTGCATGCTCTTCTGCAGTTGGCCCAGCTCGTCGTGGCGGTTGGTGGGGATATCACGGCTGAGGTCGCCGTCGGCGATGCGCTCGGCGTGGCCCAGCACCTCGCGCAGCGGATTGACGATCTGCCCGGTGATGACCCAGGCGGCAATGGTGCCCAGCACCAGCGCGACCAGCGCGGCCAGGCCCAGCAGGGTCTTGGCCTGGGCGACGCCCTCATCGCGCTTGGCGGTCTGGGTGGCGGTCAGGTCGGCGCTGAGCTTCTCGATCTGCTGCCCGGCGTCGCGCATGCGGTCGCGGGCCGCCTGGCTGTCGTTGACCTCGTTGCGGTAGTTGGTCAGCGCGTTGCGGTAGCTCTCCAGCGCGTCGAGGGTGGCGCGGAACTCGGCGCTCAGCTCGGCCGGGGAGGTGCTCATGTCGCTCTTCACGCCGTCGATCAGCTTCTGCAGACCGGCGAAGGCCGGCTGCTCCAGGTTCTGCGCGTCGGTGCTGGTGTAGGCCATGACCTGCAGGCGCGCCTGCATCACGGCACGGCCGAGGCCGGCGAGGTCCTGCAGGTGCTGCAGGCTTTCCGCGCTGTTGCTGTTCACCAGCTTCTGCTCGGCCTTCTGCATGCCCTCGCCGACCGCGCCGGCGGCCTGGATCAGTACCTGCTTGGCGGCGTCGCGCTCTTCGTAGGACTTCAGCAACTGCGCATACAGCTTGCGGTATTCCACGCTCAGGTCATGTTGCTGGTCGATGACGCGGCGGTCCTCGGCCTCGGTGAACTTCTCGTTCAGCGCCCGGTGGCGCTGATCCAGGTTGTCCAGCGTGTCGAGCACCGCCTTGGCGTCTTCCGGAGCGCGCGTGGACTGGAACTTCAGGCGGGCGATGCGCAGGTCCTTGGCGATCGCGATCAGCTCGGAGATCTCGCCGAGCTTGTCGCCCCGGTTGATCACGTTGCCCAGGTTGATCCAGCCGGTGAGGGCGATCAGCAGGGTGAGCAGCAGCACCAGGCCGAAGCCGGAGGCGAGTTTGAGTCTGACAGTCAGGTTGTTGAACCAGCGAAACATGAGGAGGCGCTCCAGCGTTGAACAGGGCCGGTACGCATGGCTGAGCAGGAAATGCGCAGAGTGGGGACGACCGGTAGTCCAGATATCGGCTTCGCCGGCAGGAACTGAAGCGTTTCGGGTTATTTTTCTGACTGGTGGTTCACGCTGGAGGCCGCGTGGTTACTGGCCTGTAGCCATTTCTCGTTAGTACAGTCGTGCCAAAAGAGCGGTCACCGCGGTCTCGACGCGCAGGATGCGCTCGCCCAGTTGCACGGGGTTCAACCCGGCTTCGCGCAGCTTGTCGACCTCGTAGGGAATCCAGCCGCCTTCAGGGCCGATGGCCAGCGTCACCGGCTCGCTCAGCGCCCGGGGGCATTCCGGCCAGGGGCCGGGGTGGCCGATCAGGCCGAGGCTGCCGGCGGCCAGGGCGGGCAGGCGGTCCTCGACGAAGGGCTTGAAGCGCTTCTCGATGATCACCTCGGGCAGCACGGTGTCGCGGGCCTGCTCCAGGCCCAGGATCAGTTGCTCACGAATGGCCCCGGGTTCGAGGAAAGGCGTCTGCCAGAAGCTCTTTTCCACCCGGTAGCTGTTGAGCAGCACCAGGCGCGGTACGCCCATGGCGGCGACGGTCTGCAGCACGCGGCGGAGCATCTTCGGGCGGGGCAGGGCGAGCAGCAGGGTCAGCGGCAGCTTGGCCGGGGGCGCCTGGTCGAAGCTGACCTGCAGCTCGGCCTCGTTGGCCTCCAGGCGCAGCAGGTGGCCTTCGCCCATCAGGCCGCCCAGGCGGCCGACGCGCAGCCGGTCGCCGCTTTCGGCGCGATGCACGTCCTGCAGGTGAGTGAGGCGGCGGTCGCGCAGGATCACGCGGTCCGCCGCGACGAAGTCGGCGTCGTCGAGCAGCAGCAGGTTCACGGACGGGTAGCCGGCGGCTGGTCGCCCTTGGATTCGTCTTCGGTTTCCGGCCCGCGCTTGCGGATCAGGTGGCTGAACAGCACGCCGGCCTCGAACAGCATCCACATCGGTACCGCCAGCAGGGTCTGCGACAGCGGGTCCGGCGGGGTAAGGACCATGCCGACGACGAAGCAGCCGATGATCACGTAGGGGCGGATCTTCTTCAGGTAGGCCACGTCGACCACCCCGATCCACACCAGCAGCACGGTGGCCACGGGTATCTCGAAGGCCACGCCGAAGGCGAACAGCAGGGTGAGGAAGTCCAGGTAGCTGTTGATGTCGGTCATCGGCGTCACCCCTTCCGGGGCCTGGCCGAGGAAGAAGTGGAACATCAACGGGAACACCAGGAAGTAGGCGAAGGCCATGCCCGCGTAGAACAGCACGATGCTGGAGGCCAGCAGCGGCAGGGCGACGCGCTTCTCGTGCTTGTACAGGCCCGGCGCGATGAAGCCCCAGACCTGGGCGAGGATGATCGGCATGGCGATCAGCACGGCGACGATCATGGTCAGCTTCAGCGGCGCCAGGAAGGCCGACGCCGGGTCGATGGCGATCATGGTCGCGCCTTCGGGCAGGAAGCGGCGCAGCGGCTCGGAGGCCAGCGCGTAGATCTTCTGCGAGAAGTACAGCAAGCCGATGAAGATCACGAAGATCGCCACCACGCAGCGCAGCAGGCGCGTGCGCAGTTCGGTCAGGTGCGAGACCAGGGGCATTTCCTGATCGTGTTCGGGCTGGTCGGGCTTTTCGGCGCTCATGGGGTACGCGGCGTCTCGGACGAAGCGGGCGGCTGGCTCGCGCCAGTCGGTTCGGTCGGTTGGCTCGGCTGGCCGGCTTCCGGCGCCGCAGCGGCTGGCGCTGGTGGGGTGGCCGGCGCAATGCCCGCGCCCGGCAGGCTGTTCAGGCGGCTATGGGGCGCGATGCTCGGTGCTGCCGGCGGTTCGGCGCTGGCGCGTTGGCCGTCGGGCTGGGCCGGTGGCTGCTGCGGGGTGAGCGCGTCGCGCGCCTGATCCTGCAGGTCGGTCAGCGGCGCCATCAGCTTCTTGGCTTCCTGCTCCATCTGCAGGATGTGCTCGTTGTGCAGCTGGCGGCGGATTTCATCCGCGCCCAGCTCTCGCTCCACTTCCGTCTTGATGGCATTGAAGCTGCGCTTGAGCCGGCCGATCCACAGGCCCGCGGTGCGCGCAGCGCCCGGCAGGCGGTCGGGGCCGAGCACCAGCAGGGCGACGAGGCCCACCAGCAGCAGTTCGCTGAAGCTGATACCGAACATGGTTTATCCCATCAGTCCTTGCGTGCCGGCTCTTCGACCTTCTGCGCCTGGGCGTCGATGGTGTGCGGCTGGTTCAGCGGCGGGGTACCGGCAGCGGCGTTCGGGTCCTTCTTGTCGTCTTCCTCGGTGTTCATCGCCTTCTTGAAGCCCTTGATGGCTTCGCCGACGTCCGAGCCCAGGTTCTTCAGGCGCTTGGTGCCGAACACCAGGACCACGACGATCAGGATGACGACCCAGTGTTTCCAGTCAAAGATGCCCATCTTGTATTCCTCGCAACGTTGTCGGGTTCAGGCAGACGGTTGGCGCGCGGCTTTCTCGTCATGCCCGGAAAGGCCGAAGCGGCGGTCCAGTTCGTCCAGTACCGCCTGCGGATGCTGGCCGAGCGCGGCGAGCATTACCAGGGAGTGGAACCAGAGATCGGCCGTTTCGTAGATCAGGTCCGTGCAATCGCCGCTGGTGGCGGCGTCCTTGGCGGCCAGGATGGTTTCCACCGATTCCTCGCCGACCTTCTCCAGAATCTTGTTCAGGCCCTTGTGATACAGGCTGGCCACGTAGGAGCTGTCCGGTGCGGCATTCTTGCGCGCTTCGAGGACTTCCGCCAGACGGGCGAGGGTATCAGTGCTCATGGGGTTTTCCTGTACCTGCGTGGGAGTAGATCGCATCCGGGTCCTTGAGGACCGGGTCGACGGTCTGCCAGGCGCCGTTCTCGAACACCCGGTAGAAGCAGCTCTCGCGGCCGGTGTGGCAGGCGATGCCGCCCAGCTGTTCGACCATCAGGATCACCACGTCGGCGTCGCAGTCCAGGCGCAGCTCGTGCAGCTTCTGCACGTGGCCGGAGTCCTCGCCCTTGCGCCAGAGCTTGCCGCGCGAGCGCGACCAGTAGATGGCGCGGTTTTCGGCGGCGGTCAGGGCCAGGGCCTCGCGGTTCATCCAGGCCATCATCAGCACGCGGCCGGTGCGATGGTCCTGGGCGATCGCCGGCACCAGTCCATCGGCATTCCACTTGATTTCGTCCAGCCAGTCTTTCATCTCGGGTTCCGTACAGCGGGCACGCGCGGTGCCCAGAGCCACTTTGTAAGCCACTTCGTCCAACGGTCAAGTGTGCCAGCCAGGGCGGCGACTGGCTATCGGCGCAGAATCAGATACAGACCGCCGGCCAGCATCGCCCAGGCCGGCCAGGCGGCGAGGGTGTGGGTGGCGAGGCCGGTCTCGGCGGCGCCGGCGACCAGCACCGCGCCGATCAGCCGCGCCGGCCAGGCACCGGTGCCGGAGTCGTGGGTCTCGATGACCAGGCGCTTGTCCGGATCGGGATCGCGCGACAGCCGCTCCAGCGTCTCGCGCGTCATCTGCGCCAGGTGCGGCAGCTGCTCGATGTGTTGCTGGGCGTTGCGCAGCAGGGTGCCGGGGCTCATGCGCTCGCGCATCCAGCGCTCCAGGTAGGGCTGGGCGGTGGTCCACAGGTCCAGCTCCGGGTAGAGCTGGCGGCCCAGGCCCTCGATGTTCAGCAGGGTCTTCTGCAGCAGCACCAGCTGCGGCTGCACTTCCATGTTGAAGCGCCGCGCGGTCTGGAACAGGCGCAGCAGCACCTGGCCGAAGGAGATGTCCTTGAGCGGCTTCTCGAAGATCGGCTCGCATACGGTGCGGATGGCCGCTTCGAAGTCATTGACCTTGGTTTCCGCCGGCACCCAGCCCGAGTCGATGTGCAGCTGGGCGACCTTGCGGTAGTCGCGCTTGAAAAAGGCGATCAGGTTGCGCGCCAGGTAATCCTGGTCCTCGTCGGTGAGGCTGCCGACGATGCCGCAGTCCACCGCGATGTACTGCGGGCTCCAGGGCGTGCGGGTGCTGACGAAGATGTTGCCGGGGTGCATGTCGGCGTGGAAGAAGCTGTCGCGGAACACCTGGGTGAAGAAGATCTCCACGCCGCGCTCGGCCAGCGCCTTGAAGTCGGTGCGCTGGTCGCGAAGGGTGGCAAGGTCGGTGACCGGGATGCCGTAGATGCGTTCCATCACCAGTACCTTGGGGCGGCACCAGTCCCAGTAGACCTGGGGCACGTAGAGCAGCGGCGAGCCTTCGAAGTTGCGCCGCAGCTGCGAGGAGTTGGCCGCTTCGCGCAGCAGGTCCAGCTCGTCGTAGATGGTCTTCTCGTAGTCGCTGACCACCTCGGCCGGGTGCAGGCGGCGGGCGTCGGCGGAGATGCGCTCGGCGGTGCGTGCGAGGATGTGCAGCCAGGCGATGTCGGAGCGGATCACCGGTTCCAGGTTCGGGCGGATGACCTTCACCACGACTTCTTCGCCGGTCTTCAGCTGCGCGGTGTGCACCTGCGCCACCGAGGCGGAGGCCAGCGGTTCGCGCTCGAAGCGGGCGAACACCTGCTCGATCGTCGCGCCCAGCTGCTGCTCGATCAGCGCCACGGCCTGTTCGGGCGGGAAGGGCGGCACCTTGTCCTGCAGGAAGGCCAGCTCCAGGGCGATGTCGTCGGGCAGCAGGTCGCGGCGGGTGGAGAGGATCTGGCCGAACTTGATGAAGATCGGCCCGAGGTCTTCCAGCGCCAGCCGCAGGCGTGCGCCACGGCTGAGCGCCAGTGGCTTGCGCGGCAGCCAGCGCCACGGCAGCAGACCGCCCGCCAGGCGCAGCCACCAGGGCAGGAAGGGCAGTTCGAGGACCATGTCGTCCAGGCGGTAGCGGATGGCTACGCGCTGGATGCGCAGCAGGCGGCGGAAGGCGAGCAGCTTCATGCGTCGGGTTTGATCTTCTGGGTCAGGCGGGTGATCCGCGCGTCGAGGCGGTCGAGGGAGATCTTCAACTGGTCCAGCTCGGCGAAGCGCGCTTCGGCTTCATGCTGGCCGACCAGGGTGCGGCTTTCCTCGGCCAGGTAGTCGGCGAGGCTCAGGCGCAGGCTTTCCAGGCTGTCGCCAGCCCAGGCCACCCCGCCGCGCAGGCGCGCGCCGAGCAGCTGCGTGGGCACCGGGCCAAGCCAGCGGGAGACTTCGTACTCCCAGTCCAGCTCGAGGCTCTGGAGGATATCGGCCAGCTCCAGCAGCATCGCGCTGTCGCCGCCCATGGTCACGTCCGGGCTGTGCAGGACGCGGGTCTTGTCCTTGGCCAGGGCCAGTTGCAGCAGGCTGCCGGCGGGGGCGACGAGGGTGCAGTCGGCCGGCGCCTCATGGTGCGCGGCCAGGTGCAGGCCGTCGGCGTCGGGCAGGATGAACAGCTTGAGCGCGGGCGCCTGGCAGTCCACTTCCAGCACCTTGCCGGCGAGCCGGCCAAGCCGCCGCAGGGCCACGCCGTCGAGCCGCAGCACGCGGTTGACGGTGGCTTCGGCGCTGGCCAGGGCGGCCTGCAGGAGCAGGCTCATCAGGGCTTGATGCCGCGGTGCAGGGCGACCACGCCGCCGGTCATGTTGTGGTAGGTGACGCGGTCGAAGCCGGCCTCCACCATCATCGACTTCAGCGTTTCCTGGTCGGGGTGCATGCGGATCGATTCGGCGAGGTAGCGGTAGCTCTCGGAATCGTTGGTCACCAGCTTGCCCATCAGCGGCAGGAGGGTGAAGGAATAGGCGTCGTAGGCCTTGGACAGCAGGCTGCTGGTGGGCTTGGAGAACTCCAGCACGAGCAGGCGGCCGCCGGGCTTGAGCACGCGCAGCATCGAACGGATGGCTTCGTCCTTGTGGGTGACGTTGCGCAGGCCGAAGGCGATGGTCACCGCGTCGAAGTAGTTGTCGGGGAAGGGCAGCTTCTCGGCGTCGGCCTGGACGAAGCTGACGTTGCCGGCGACGCCGCTGTCGAGCAGCTTGTCGCGGCCGACCTTGAGCATCGAGGCGTTGATGTCGGCCAGCACCACCTCGCCGGTCGGGCCGACCAGGCGGGAGAACTGGCGGGTCAGGTCGCCGGTGCCGCCGGCGATGTCCAGCACCCGGTTGCCGGCGCGCACGCCGGACAGCTCGATGGTGAAGCGCTTCCACAGACGGTGGATGCCGCCGGACATCAGGTCGTTCATCAGGTCGTACTTGGCGGCGACCGAGTGGAAGACCTCGGCGACCTTCTCGGCCTTCTCGCTCTCGCGCACGGTCTTGTAGCCGAAGTGCGTGGTGGGGTCGGCGCCGTCCTGGCCGGCTTGGGGCTTGCGCGGTTCGCTCATGGCATTTCTACCCTGGAAGTCAGTGGCGGGCATTCTAACAGGAAGCAGAGAAAACGCCGCCCTGCTCGCGACCCGGTCGGGGCTTCCTGGGTGCGGCGATACGGCGCGGCGCGTATCATTTGGCAGGTCAGTCACTCGCGGAGTTCAAGAATGTCCCGTATCCACGTCGAACGTAATCACTCTCTGGGCCTGGAAGCCGCGCGCGCCAAGGCGCAGAAGCTCGCCGACAAGCTCACCCGCGAGCATGGCGTGAGCAGCGAGTGGCAGGGCGACACCCTGCTGTTCAAGCGCAGCGGCGTGGACGGGCGCATCGAAGTGGGCGCGGACAAGGTCGCAGTGGAGGTGAAGCTGGGCCTGATGCTCTCCGCCATGGGCGGCCTGCTCAAGGGCGAGATCGAACGCGCGCTGGATAAGGCGCTGGCGTGATTTTCGCGGCCCCGCGCCCTGCGGGGCCCTGCCGCTTTGTTGCGGCGCCAGCTCCACTGCGAAGCTGGTATGTGTTTTCTAATTTTCCCCGATACCTTGGCTCACAGTCCCGCCTGATGCGGGCCGCTATTCGACATCATCGAATCTGAACCTGTGAGGTGCCACCATGGCCAAGGCTGTCAGCAAGAAGAAAGTCGCGGAACTCGAATCCTCCCTCTACGCCGATGCCAAGCACTACGCCCGGCAGATCTGGCTCGCCGGCCTGGGCACCTATGCCCGCGTGGGCGCCGAAGGCAGCGAATACTTCAAGGAACTGGTCAAGTCCGGCGAGTCCGTGGAGAAGAAGGGCCGCGACCTGGTGAGCACCCAGATCGACGCCGCCAACGACAGCGTCAAGGGCCGCCTGCACAGCGTGAAGGCCAAGCTGAACTTCGAGAAGATCGAAGCGGCGTTCGATGCGCGCGTCGCCTCCGCCCTCAACCGAATCGGAATTCCCTCCAGGCGTGATGTGGAGGCGCTCTCTGCTAAGCTGGATGAGCTGAGCGCAGTGCTCGAGCGTGTCGCGAGAACCCAATAAGGAGAGCAGGATGGCTGGCAAAAAAACTACCGATAAAAAAGAGTCCAGTTGGATCGGCGAGATCGAGAAATACTCGCGGCAGATCTGGCTGGCTGGCTTGGGGGCCTACTCGAAGGTCAGCAAGGACGGCAGCAAGGTGTTCGAGTCCCTCGTGAAGGATGGCGAGAAGGCCGAAAAACAAGCCAAGACCGAGGTTGAAGGTGCGGTGAAAACCTCCGCCCGTTCCGCGAAGTCGCGCGTCGATGCCGTCAAGGGCGCCGCGATCGGCAAGTGGGGCGAGCTGGAAGAGGCCTTCGACAAACGCCTGAACAGCGCGATCTCGCGCCTGGGCGTGCCCAGCAGCCGTGAAGTGAAGGACCTGCACAGCAAGGTCGACAGCCTCACCAGGCAGATCGAGAAACTCACCGGCGTCAGCGTCGCCAAACCGGCCGCCAAGGCCGCCGCCAAACCCGCAGCGAAAGCCGCCGCCAAACCGGCCGCGAAACCCGCTGTGAAGACCGCGGCCTCCAAGCCGGCGGCCAAGGCTGCCGCCAAGCCCGCTGCGAAACCTGCAGCGAAGCCGGCCGCCAAGCCTGCTGCTAAAGCCGCCGCCAAACCGGCTGCCAAGGCGGCCGCCAAACCCGCTGCCAAGCCTGCTGCGAAGCCGGCTGCCAAGGCTGCGGCCAAGCCCGCTGCGAAACCGGCCGCCAAGCCCGCTGCTGCGAAAGCTGCCGCGAAGCCGGCTGCCAAGCCCGCTGCGAAAAGCGCTGCAAAACCGGCTGCGGCCGCCAAGCCTGCCGCTGCGAAACCTGCAGCCAAGCCTGCCGCGGCGAAGAAGCCGGCCGTGAAGAAACCCGCTGCGCCCAAGGCCGCCGCCAAGCCGGCTGCTGCGAAACCGGCTGCCGCTCCGGCCGCCACTCCGGCTCCGTCGGCTCCCGCCGCCGCGCCGGCCGTGACGCCGTCCGCCGCTGCTCCGGCAACGCCGCCGCCGTCCCAGGCCTGATCGGTCTGCTGCAACACCCACGCCCGGCCTTGCGCCGGGCGTTTTCATTCCCCCACGCAAAAAGCTGGCAGGGGACGGTCAGGGCGCGAGATAGCGCTTGGCGAGCCGCTCGGCGATCAGCTGCGAGTCCGGCCGCAGGTGCGGCGCCACCAGCATCATCACCTGGAACACCACCTGGCGGACGTCACCCTCGTGGCCGAGGATGCGCTGGTAGTCGAGGGAGAACAGCAGCGTCAGGGTGATCTGCTCTACCAGCTGGCCGAGGGCTTCGGTGTCGCTGGCCAGTTCATCCTGTGCCTTGAGCTGCGCCAGCAGGGTGGCCAGGGTGCGCTTGAGCTGGTTGAGCCAGGCGCGCACGCCGCGGGCCAGCTTGGGCAGGCGGCCGGCGAGGTTGGAGAGGTCCTGGAAGAGGAAGCGGTAATGCGCCAGGCGCTCGACGATCAGGTGCAGGAACAGCCAGTAGTCCCCGGCGCCCAGCCGCACGTTCTCGGGTGGGTCGAGCAGCGGCGCCAGTTCATCCTGGAAGCGCTCGAACAGCGCCAGCACCAGCGGCTCCTTGCCGTGGAAGTGGTAATAGAGATTGCCCGGGCTGATGCCCAGTTCAGTGGCGATCTCCAGTGTGGACACGTTGGGCTCGCCCTGCTCGTTGAACAGCAGCAGGGCGCATTCGAGAATCCGGTCGCGCGTTTTCATCCGTGTTCAGGTTCCAGCCGCAGTGGGGCTGACGATAGCGTTGGTGAGCGGCGGCCCGCAATTGCCCACGCACAAACTTTCGAGGAGCTGTAGGAGCGAGCTTGCTCGCGAACTGCCTGACGCTCGGCGCCCTCGAAGAGGTTCGCGAGCAAGAACTAGGCGTCCCCCTCGCTCCTACGAAAATCAGAATAGTGCCAACGGGTTGGCGCACTCAGCGCACATGCACGTAGGTGCCCGGCGCCGCTTCCTTGGGCGGGTACTCGGCATTGCCCAGCTCGAAGCTCACCGGGCGGCGTTCGCCGGAGCGCTCCTGGATCCACTCCAGCCACAGCGGCCACCAGCTGCCTTCCTGGCGCTTGGTGTCGTAGTACCAGGCGCGCGGGTCGGAGCTGATCTTGCCGTTCTCGAAGTAGCAGGCCTTGGGGTTGCCCGGCGGGTTGAGGATGCTCTGGATGTGCCCGCTGTTGGAGAGCACGAAGCGGGTGTCGCCGCCCAGCAGCTGGGCCGAGCGGTACACCGCATCCCACGGGGTGATGTGGTCGGTGATGCCGGCGACGTGAAAGTTGTCCACCGCCACCTTCTTCAGGTCGATGGCGGTACCGTTGACTTCCATCGCGCCGGGGCGGGCCAGCGGGTTGTGCTTGAAGAAGTCGAGGAAGTCGCCGTGCAGCGCGGCGGGCAGGCGGGTGTTGTCGTTGTTCCAGTAGAGGATGTCGAAGGCCGGCGGCTGCTTGCCCAGCAGGTAGTTGTTGACCCAGTAGTTCCAGATCAGGTCGTTGGGGCGCATCCAGGCGAACACCTTGGCCATGTCGCGGCCGTCCAGCACACCGTGCTGGTAGGAGCGGCGCTTGCTGGTCTCCAGGGTCTGCTCGTCGGCGAACAGCGCGGCGGGGGTTTCCACCTGGCTGTCCAGCAGGCTGACCAGGTAGGTGGCGCTGGCGATCTTGCGCAGTTGCCGGCGTGCCTGCAGGTGGCCCTGCAGCGCGGCGATGGTCAGGCCGCCGGAGCAGGCGCCCATCAGGTTGACGCTGCGGCTGCCGCTGATGGAGCGGCACACCTCGATGGCCTCGTCGAGGGCGGTGACGTAGGTCGACAGGCCCCACTCGCGGTGGCGGGCGTCGGGGTTGCGCCAGCTCACCATGAACAGTTGCAGATTGTTCTTCAGGGCGTACTGGACGAAGCTCTTTTCCGTCGTCAGGTCGAAGATGTAGAACTTGTTGATCTGCGGCGGCACGATCAGCAGCGGCTTGGCGTGCAGGTGCTCGCCCATCGGCTTGTACTGGATCAGCTCCAGCACCTCGTTGCGGAACACCACCGCGCCGGGCGTGGTGGCCAGGTTCTGGCCGATCTCGAAGGCGCTGCGGTTGACCTGGCTGGGCATGCCGCCGTTGTGCATCAGGTCGTCGAGCAGATGCTGCACGCCCTTCACCAGGCTCTGCCCGCCGGTGTTGAACAGCTCCTTGACCGCCAGGGGGTTGAGCAGGGTGTTCGACGGCGAGGCGGCGTCGGAGAGGATCGACAGCAGGAAGCGTGCGCGGGCGCGGTCGTCGACGTTCAGGTCGCTCTCGTCGATCCACGCCAGCAACTGCTTCTGCCAGGCCAGGTAGGCCTGCACGGTGCGCCGGTAGAAGGGGTTGAGGCGCCAGGACGGGTCCTGGAAGCGCGCGTCCTGCGGGTTGGGCTGCAGCGGCGAGTCGCCGATCAGCACCTTGCCCACCTGCTTGCCGAAGGCTGCCAGGTGCCTGGCCGAATGCACCGGCTGGCGCACGCCCTGCAGCGCCAGCATGCGCAGGGTGGATAGCAGGTCCTTGCCGCGCAGGCCGACCATCGCGCTCTGCGCATTCATGTACTGGGTGGGGGCGGGAACGCTACCCGGCTCTGCTTTCTCTCGCATGAACAGCACTCCGTAAAGGTCCGATCTGCTTTGAAGGGCGAAGCAAGGGCTGTACCGGAGTCGGGAAGACCCCGTTCCAGACGCCTGCCGCCGGTTCGAGGGGTGTGCACGGGTATCGACGCGAGAGGGCGACTGCCCGAAAACAGGGCAGTGGATCAGCAGCCGGGTTGCTCTGCGGTCACCTGCAAGGTGCCCGCAGCGCTGTTCCCGAGTCAGGCGCTACGTGTCGATACCCGTGAACACGCCTGTTTGTTGTTCGGCTCTTTAAAAAAAGTGCCTGCCGAGTGATCGGTCAAGGCAGGATGCCCACCGACTGTGACGAAGCGGTGATGCTTCAGCTGGCTTTCGGGGCGAAAGGCCGGGGGTGGATGATCGCGCGTTGCCGTTCTTCCTGGAGGAACTTCATGATGATCGGCGCCACGGTTTCCGCGCGGGTCACCAGGAACAGGTGGCCGTCGTCGATCACGTGGAGCTCGGAGTTGGGGATGCGCCAGGCGATCATGCGCATGTTGATCAGCGGGATGATCGGGTCGTCGTCACCGGCCAGGATCAGCGTCGGCTGGCGGATCTTGTGCAGCCAGTGGATGCTGGTCCAGCCGAGGCCGGCGAACAGCTGCCAGTAGTAGCCCATCTTGCCGGAGGAGCGCACCTTGCTGGCGAACGCCATGGCCAGCTTCGGGTCGCGGCGGAAGGCGCCGCCGTAGATGTCCGGGGCGATGTGCACGCCGTAGGACGGCTGGATGTAGCGCCGCGGGCTGGCCATGCGCCAGAGCACCCTGGGCTTGCCCGGCACCATCACCGCACCGGCGGCGGTGGCGGCGAGGATCAGCTTCTTGCAGCGCTCGGGGTAGTCATGGGCGAACTGCTGCGCGAGGGCGCCGCCCCAGGACACGCCGATGGCCGTCACCTGGCCATAGTCCAGGTAATCGAGCATCCGCGCGGCCAGCTTGGCCAGGCCCGGGAAGCGGTACGGCGTGCTGGGCGTGGACGAGCCGCCGACGCCGGGGACGTCGAAGGCAATCACCTCCAGGTCCGGGTCCAGCGCGGCGACGAAGGGGAAGACCAGCTCCAGGTTGGCGCCGATGCCGTTGAAGATCAGCAGCGGCGTCATGTGCTTCTTGCCCGGACGCACGGCGGTGCGGATGGTCTGCCCGTCGAGCTCGATGGTGCGGAACTCGAAGGGCTGCGCCGCCGGCGCCTTGCTCGGCAGGATCTCCTCGTCGCTGCGTTTGCTGCGCGCGCGCCGGCTCGTCGGCGCTGCCGGTTCCACGGCTGGCGACGCTTCTGGAGTGGTGGCGTCGTCCACGGCGCCGGCTTGCGGGAGGAGTTCTGTTTTCATCGTTCGTGTACGTAGGTTCCAGGGGCGGCTTCGCCGGCCGGATGGGCCTTGTTGCCCAGCACGGTCGGGGCCTTGCGCGTCTTGCCCGAGCGCTCGGCGAGCCAGTTCTGCCAGTGCAGCCACCAGGAGTCGGCGTGCTTGCTGGCGTTTTCCTGCCAGGCCTTCGGATCGGCCGAGAGTTCCGGGCCGGTCATGAAGCGGGCCTTGGGGTTGCCCGGCGGGTTGAGGATGCTCTGGATGTGCCCGCTGTTGGACAGGATGAATTCACACTTGCCGCCCAGCAGGCGCGCGGAGCGGTAGCAGGCTTCCCAGGGCGTGATGTGGTCGGAGAGGCCGGCCACGCAGTAGAAATCGCAGGTGACCTGCTTGAGGTCGATGGCCGTGCCGGAAACCTCCAGGGCGCCTGCGCGGGTCAGCGGGTTGGTCTTGAACATCTCCACCAGCTCGCCGTGCAGCGCGGCCGGCAGGCGCGTGGTGTCGTTGTTCCAGAACAGGATGTCGAAGGCTGGCGGTTCGTTGCCCAGCAGGTAGTTGTTGACCCAGTAGTTCCAGATCAGGTCGTTGGGCCGCATCCAGGCGAACACCTTGGCCATGTCCTTGCCCTCGAGCACGCCGGACTGGTACGAGCGGCGCTTGGCGGCTTCCAGGGTCTTCTCGTCGGCGAACAGGGCGATCTGGGTGTTCAGCTCGAAGTCCAGCACGCTGACCATCTGGGTGAAGGCATGCACCTTGTTCTCGCCCAGCGCGGCGTAGTGGCCCAGCAGGGTGACGGTGGTGATGCCGCCGGAGCAGGCGCCCAGCATGTTCAGGTCCTTGGCGCCGGTGATGGCCAGGACCGCATCGATGGCTTCCTTGAGTGCCTCGATGTAGGTGGTCAGGCCCCACTCGCGCTGCGCCTTGGTCGGGTTGCGCCAGCTGACGATGAAGGTCTGCACCTGGTTGCGCAGGCAGAAGCGCGCCAGGCTCTTCTCCGGCGAAAGGTCGAAGACGTAGAACTTGTTGATCTGCGGTGGCACCACCAGCAGCGGGCGCTCGTGCACGCTCTCGGTGATCGGCTTGTACTGGATCAGTTCCAGCACGTCGTTGCGGAACACCACCGCGCCCTCGCTCAGGGCCAGGTTCTTGCCGACCTCGAAGGCTTCCATGTTGACCTGGCTGGGCATGCCGCCGTTGTTCACCAGGTCCTTGGCCAGATGGGTGAGGCCGTCGAGCAGGCTCTTGCCGCCGGTCTCGAAGAAACGTTTGACCGCCGCCGGGTTGGACAGCGTGTTGGTCGGCGCCATGGCCTCGGTCATCAGGTTGATGACGAACTGGCCGCGGCTGATGTCCTGGGCGGACAGGTCGCTGTCGCCGATCCAGCTATGCAGCTCCTTGCGCCAGGCCAGGTAGGTCTGCAGGTAGCGACGGTACAGCGGGTTCTGACTCCAGGCCGGATCATTGAACCGGCGGTCGTCGTCCGAGGGTTTGAGCTCGGACTTGCCGAGCAGCACGTTCTTCAGTTCAAGTCCGAAGTGGGCGACGTGCTTGGCGCTATGGAAGGGCTGCTTGACTGCCTGCAGCAGCACCATCCGGGCAGAGGTGAGCAGGTCCTTGCCCTGAATGCCGATCACCGGGCTGAGATTCAGGGTGTTTTCCGCGGCTTGCTGGGGTAGATCGCTGTTGTTCTTCTGGGTCATCGGCGACGCTCCATTGTCCTGAGACGCATACTGGCGGGGCTCACCTTGGTGACATGTGGCCAAGTACTGCTCGGGGTTGCGGAACGTGGAGAGGGCTCCACGCGATTCATCTACTTGGCGGCATCACTGGAAGATCAGGAAACCACGCTCTATGCACTGTAGCTCCGTACATTGCACTGCCTTGGTTACCCGAGTTTCCTTCGCCGCGCAAGCTGGTGCAGCGTGGGCCAACTCCTAGGAGTATGTCGGGAAAAGTTAGAAAACGCGCCCTAGAGCGGGGGCATCTCGCCAATCCCCTGACGGCAGCCACGCACGCGACAGTCTGCAACGGGAATGTTGCAAATGGCGTGCCCTGGAAGGATTGCCCGACGAAGGTTGGTGCGGAGGGTCTCTTTCGTAGGAGCGAGCTTGCTCGCGAACCCACCCCTGTTGCGGGGCTATTCGCGAGCAAGCTCGCTCCTACAGAAATGCGGTGGCGTGGGGAGATCAGCGCGTAGGGTGCATAACCCGGAACGGGTTATCCGCCGATGGCATCCATGGCGGATAACGCCTTGGGCGTTATGCGCCCTACACGGTAGAGCGAGGTGCGGAGCAATTGTAGGAGCGGATTTATCCGCGATGGGCCTGGCGTAGCCTCGGACCGATCGCGGACGGAGTCCGCTCCTACGCAGGCGGAATTTCGGCGTTAGCGGCTTACAGCATCAGCTTGACGACAGATTCCGACGGGTCGCGGGATTGGCCGGCCTTCTCCAGCTGCGCCAGGTAGTCGGCCCACATCTCGTCGTGGCGCACGCACAATTCGTACAGGTAATCCCAGGTGAACAGGCCGCTGTCGTGGCCGTCGTCGAAGGTCAGCTTGAGCGCGTACTGCCCGGCCGGCTCCAGGTTGCTCAGGCCGACGTTCAGCTTGCCCACCTGCAATACCGGGTTGCCATGGCCCTGGACTTCCGCCGACGGCGAATGCACGCGCAGGAACTCGGCGGACAGATCAAAGGACTGCTCCCCGTAAGTCAGCGACAGCTTTTTCGAGGCCTTGTGCAGCTTGATGGCGGACGGGATGCGCATGGGCAGCTCCTGGACGGCGATGGCGGCATTGTAGCGCTGGCGCAAACGCAGCGGGGCGCCCTGAGGCGCCCCGTTGCGTCGGCGGCTCGCTTAGAGAATGTAGCGCGACAGGTCTTCGTCCTGGGCCAGCTCGCCCAGGTGGCCGTTGACGTAGGCCGCGTCGATCACGATGGCCTTGTCGCTGTGCTCGCTGGCGAGGTCGGCGGCATCGAACGACACCTCTTCGAGCAGGCGCTCGAGCAGGGTGTGCAGGCGACGGGCACCGATGTTCTCGGTCTTCTCGTTGACCTGGTAGGCGATCTCCGCCAGGCGCTTGATGCCGTCGGCGGCGAACTCGATGTCCAGGCCCTCGGTCTTCAGCAGCGCGGTGTACTGCTCGGTCAGCGACGCGTGCGGCTCGCTGAGAATGCGCTCGAAGTCGCTCGGGCTCAGGGCTTTGAGTTCGACGCGGATCGGCAGGCGGCCCTGCAGTTCCGGCACCAGGTCGCTGGGCTTGGACAGGTGGAACGCGCCCGAGGCGATGAACAGGATGTGGTCGGTCTTCACCATGCCCAGCTTGGTGTTCACCGTGCAGCCCTCGATCAGCGGCAGCAGGTCGCGCTGCACGCCTTCACGGGAGACGTCGGCGCCGCCGGCATTGGCGCGCTTGGCGATCTTGTCGATCTCGTCGATGAAGACGATGCCGTTCTGCTCCACCGCCTCCAGGGCGCGGGCCTTGAGGTCTTCTTCGTTGACCAGGCGCTGGGCTTCCTCGTCGCGGATCAGCTTCATCGCCTCGGCGACCTTCAGCTTGCGGGTCTTGCGCTTGCCCTTGCCCATGTTGGAGAACAGGTTCTGCAACTGGTTGGTCATCTCTTCCATGCCGGGCGGGGCCATGATTTCCACGCCCGAGGGGATGTCGGCGACCTCGATGTCGATTTCCTTGTCGTCCAGCTGGCCTTCGCGCAGGCGCTTGCGGAACAGCTGGCGGGTGTTGGAATCCTCGCGCGGCGGCTCGTCACCGAAACCGGTGGTGCGCGCCGGCGGCAGCAGGGCGTCGAGGATGCGCTCTTCGGCGGCGTCTTCGGCGCGGTATTTCACCTTCTGCACTTCCTGCTCGCGGAGCATCTTGATCGCGGCATCGGCGAGGTCGCGGATGATCGATTCGACGTCGCGGCCGACGTAGCCGACCTCGGTGAACTTGGTCGCTTCCACCTTGATGAAGGGCGCGTTGGCCAGCTTGGCCAGGCGACGGGCGATCTCGGTCTTGCCCACACCGGTCGGGCCGATCATCAGGATGTTCTTGGGCGTCACCTCGGCGCGCAGCTCGGCCGGCAGCTGCATGCGCCGCCAGCGATTGCGCAGGGCGATGGCGACGGCGCGCTTGGCGTCGTCCTGGCCGATGATGTGGCGGTTGAGTTCGTGGACGATCTCGCGGGGAGTCATGGACATGTACGGGTGCTCCGGAGGGACAGCGGGTCTCAGACCGCGCTGTCCAGCTCCTCGATGGTCAGGTTCTGGTTGGTGAACACGCAGATGGAGCCGGCGATGTTCAAGGCGGTCTCGGCGATTTCGCGGGCGCTCATCTCGTCGGTGCCTTTCTGCAGCAGGGCCAGTGCCGCTGCCTGGGCGAAGCCGCCGCCCGAACCCATGGCGATCAGGCCATGCTCGGGTTCGACCACGTCGCCGTTGCCGGTGATGATCAGCGAGGCGTCCTTGTTGGCGACTGCCAGCATGGCTTCCAGGCGGCTCAGGGAGCGGTCGGTACGCCAGTCCTTGGCCAGCTCGACAGCGGCGCGCACCAGGTGGCCCTGGTGTTTCTCCAGCTGCTGCTCGAAGCGTTCGAAGAGGGTGAAGGCATCGGCGGTGGCGCCGGCAAAGCCGGCCAGCACTTCACCGTGGTACAGGCGGCGGACTTTCTTCGCGTTGCCTTTCATCACGGTGTTGCCCAGGGAAACCTGGCCGTCGCCGCCCATGACGACTTTGCCATTGCGGCGGACAGATACGATGGTGGTCAAGGGTCTTACTCCACACTAGCGGGGCGTTGTGCCCGAATGCAGAGTCAGATGGGGACTGGGAAGGCGGGGTTCAAGTCCTGCGCCGGACGAGTAGCGCGCATTTCGCGCGCCGCCCGTCGGCGCAAGCCTTGCTGCAGCGCAGGATCAGCGGGTCTGGCGCTGCTGTAACAGCAGGTTGCTGAAGCCGTTGCCGGCGAGCTGCTTCTGCGCGGCGGAGGCCTTGGCGCGGTCGCCGTACGGGCCGACCATCACCCGGTACCAGGTTTCGTCGCGCACGGTGCCCGATTCCACGCGGGCGTTCTGGCCCATCATGATGATCTGCGCGCGCAGGTGGTCGGCGTCGGTCTGTTTACGGAACGAGCCGGCCTGCAGGTAGTACTGCGTCGCGGCGACGGCCGGCGGCGGCGTCGGCTTGGCCGGCGCGGTGTCGCTGGCCGGTGCCTGCGGCAGGGCCTGCTTCTGCGCGCTGGCGACCTGGGTCGCGGGCGGCGTGGCGGGCGTCGCCGGCTTGACCACCGCGGGCGGCGGCGGATTCTGCCCGCTCAGCGCGGCCAGGGCGCGCTGGGTGTCGATCTTCTCGGCTTCTTCCTTGGTCGCCACCACGGTCTGCGGCGGTTGCGCCGGCTGCGGCTTGGTGGGCGGCGGCACAGCTTCGGGCGGCACGGCGACTTCCGAACCCGGCAGCAGGGTGTAGAAGTCGTACTTGGGCTTCACCCCGGTGGGGGTGGCCGGCTGTTGCGGCTGCACGGTGCCGGAGGGCTTGTTGGAGCCGACCACGGTCTTGGGCGCCTCCGGCTTCTCGCGCTTGACGTCGTTGCGACCCGGCTCCAGCTTCATCAGGAACATGATGAAGCCGCCGATGGCCAGGCCTGCGACCAGCCAGACCCAGCCGGGGACCGACGTCTTCTTGGCCGGGGCCTGGTAGCGGCTGGCGCCGCGCTTGGGAGCGGGTTTCTTCTTCGCCATGGGTGCTTACATGCGCTCCAGGGTTTCCAGGCCCAGCAGCTCCAGGCCCTGCTTGAGGGTGCGGCCGGTCAGCGCAGCGAGGCGCAGGCGGCTTTCCTGTTGCGCCGGGTCCTCGGCGGTGAGGATCGGGCAGTGCTCGTAGAAGCTGGAGAACAGCCCAGCCAGCTCGTACAGGTAGGCGCAGAGGATGTGCGGGACACCCTTCACGGCGACGTTGTTGAGCAGGTCGGTGAACTGCGCCAGCTGTGCGGCCAGGGCGATTTCCTGCGGTTGCTGCAGGACAATCTTGCCGCCGACTTCGTCATAGCCCTTGCCCAGCTTGCGGAAGATGCTCGCCACGCGGGTGTACGCATACAGGAGGTACGGCGCGGTGTTGCCCTCGAAGCTCAGCATCAGGTCGAAGTTGAAGCTGTAGTCGCTGGTGCGGTGCTTGGACAGGTCGGCGTACTTCACCGCGCCGATACCCACTGCGTGGGCGATCTGGCGCAGGTCCTGCTCGCTGAAGTCGGGGTTCTTGCCCTTCACCAGGGCGTAGGCGCGCTCCTCGGCCTCGATCAGCAGGTCGATCAGCTTCACGGTGCCGCCGTCGCGGGTCTTGAACGGCTTGCCGTCGGCGCCGTTCATGGTACCGAAGCCCATGTGCTCCAGTTCCATGCCGGCCGGGACGAAACCGGCGCGGCGGGCGACTTCGAACACCTGCTGGAAGTGCAGGGCCTGGCGCTGGTCGACGAAGTACAGCACGCGGTCGGCGTGCAGCACCTTGTGCCGGTAGCGCATGGCGGCGAGGTCGGTGGTGGCGTAGAGGTAGCCACCGCCGGCCTTCTGCACGATCACCGGCAGCGGCTCGCCTTCGGCGTTCTTGAACTCGTCGAGGAACACGCACAGGGCGCCGTCACTCTCGACCAGCAGGCCCTTGGCGGTGAGGTCGGCCACCACCTGGGCGAGGTCGTCGTTGTAGGCACTCTCGCCCTTCACGTCGGCCATGGTCAGCTTCACGCCCAGCAGGTCGTAGACCTTCTGGCAGTGCGACAGGGAGATGTCGTTGAAGCGGGTCCACAGGGCCAGGCACTTGGGATCGCCGGCCTGCAGCTTCACCACCAGCTCACGGGCGCGGTCGGCGAACTCGGCGGACTCGTCGAAGCGCTTCTTGGCGGCGCGGTAGAAGACTTCCAGGTCGTGCAGTTCGGCCTGGGCATCCACCGGTTGTTCTTCCAGGTAGGCCAGCAGCATGCCGAACTGGGTGCCCCAGTCGCCCACGTGGTTCTGGCGGATCACCGTGTCGCCGAGGAATTCCAGCACGCGGCTGACGGCGTCGCCGATGATGGTCGAGCGCAGGTGGCCGACGTGCATTTCCTTGGCCAGGTTCGGCGAGGACAGGTCGACCACCACGCGCTGGGCCGGGCCGGCCTTGCGCACGCCGATGTGGCCGTCGGCCAGGGCCTTGTCGAGGCTGGCGGCGAGCCAGGCCTGGTCCTGGAAGAAGTTCAGGAAGCCGGGGCCGGCGATCTCGACCTTGGCCACTTCCGGGCTCTGCGGCAGCGCCTCCACCAGCTGGGTGGCGAGGTCGCGCGGCTTCATGCCGGCGGGCTTGGCCAGCATCATGGCGATGTTGCTGGCGAAGTCACCGTGGGTTCGGTCCTTGGTGTTCTCCACCTGGATGTCGGGCGTCAGGCCGGCCGGCAGGGTGCCGTTCTCGGTGAGGCGGACAAGGGCTTGCTGGATCAGGTGGCGAATCGTGTCTTTCATGGTTTTCTCCGTGCTCGCGTGCATCCGGCGCGCGCGACCGGTTATCGGGCTCAGAACCGCGCATTATCCGTGGCCGGGCATGGCTTGCCAACCGCGGAGCGCTCCAAGTTCAGTCTCGCCGCTGTGCCATCCGTCGCGGCTGATGGAAGTCAATGTAGGACGGATGCACAGGCCCGGAGGGTTTTATCCGTGCGGCGCGTCTGTCAGAAGAGGTCAATCGGGTCCACATCCAGCGACCAGCGTACCTGGCGCCCGCTGGGCATGCCTTCGAGCAGTTGCAGCCACGGCGTGAGCAGGCGATGCAACGGCGCACGGGCCGGGCACATCAGCAGCAATTGGGCCCGGTAGCGGCCGGCGCGGCGCTCCATGGGAGCCGGTACCGGGCCGAGGAGTTCCACGTCATGGCCGAGTGCGGCCTGCAGGCGCTCGGCCTCGGCGCAGGCTTCGTCGAGGAAGCCCTCGGCCTGCCCCGGCTTGTGCGCCTCGGCGCGCAGCAGGGCGAGGTGCGAGAAGGGCGGCAGGCCGGCGGCGCGACGTTCGGCCAGGGCCTGGTCGGCGAAGGCGAAATAACCCTGTTCGGTGAGCTGCACCAGCAATGGGTGGTCGGCCAGGTGGGTCTGGATCAGCACGCGGCCCGGCTCCTCGGCCCGCCCGGCGCGCCCGGCAACCTGGACGATCTGCTGGGCCATGCGCTCGCTGGCGCGGAAGTCAGCGGAGAACAGCCCGCCATCGGCGTCGAGGATCGCCACCAGGGTTACGCGCGGGAAATGGTGCCCCTTGGCGAGCATCTGCGTGCCCACCAGGATGCACGGCTCGCCCTTGTTGATGGTGGCGAACAGGTCGCGCATGGCGTGCTTGCGCGAGGTGCTGTCGCGGTCGATGCGCAGCACCGGGTAATCGGGGAAGAGGATGCGCAGGCGTTCCTCGGCACGCTCGGTGCCGGCGCCGACCGGGCGCAGGTCCACGGTGCCGCATTTCGGGCAATTGCGCGGCGGCCGCTCGCGGTGGTCGCAGTGGTGGCAGCGCAGCTCGCCGCTGCCCTGGTGCACGGTCATCCGCGCGTCGCAGCGCGGGCACTGGCTGATCCAGCCGCAATCGTGGCACAGCAGGGTCGGGGCGAAGCCGCGGCGGTTCAGGTAGACCAGCACCTGCTGGCCGGCGGCCAGGGTTTCCTTGATCGAGCGCTGCAGCGGCATGGAAATGCCCGAATCCAGCGGCAGGCTCTTCACGTCCAGGCGGTGGAACGTCGGCTGGTGCGCGCCGCCGGCGCGCTGGGTCAGGCGCAGCAGGCCGTAGCGGCCGCTCTGGGCGTTGTGCAGGCTTTCCAGCGCCGGCGTGGCGGAGCCCAGCAGGATGGGCACGTTCTCCAGCCGCGCGCGCACCATGGCCAGGTCGCGGGCGTGGTAGCGCAGCCCTTCCTGCTGTTTATAGGAAGCGTCGTGTTCCTCGTCGATGATGATCAGCCCCGGGTTCTTCAGCGGGGTGAACAGCGCCGAGCGGGTGCCGATGACGATGTCCGCCTCGCCGTCGCGGGCCGCCAGCCAGGCGTCGAGGCGCTCGCGGTCGGTCAGCGCGGAGTGCAGCAGGGCGATGCGCGCGTTGAAGCGGCGCTCGAAGCGCGACAGCGTCTGCGGGCCGAGGTTGATCTCGGGGATCAGCACCAGCGCCTGCTTGCCGGCTTCCAGGGTTTCGCGGATCAGCTGCAGGTAGACCTCGGTCTTGCCGCTGCCGGTGACGCCCGCCAGGAGGAAGCTGTGGAAGCTGCCGAAGCCGGCACGCACCGCCTCGAAAGCGGCGCGCTGCTCCGGGTTCAGCGGCAGCTCCGCCTGCGCCAGCCAGGGTCCGTGGTGCGGCGGCACGCTGTGCACGCGCACCTCCAGGCTGACCAGGCCCTTTTCCTGCAGCAGGTCGAGGCTGTCCTTGTTGATCTGCAACTGGCTGAGCAGGTCGTGGGCGACACCGTGGGGGTGCTGCTTGAGGATCTTCAGCGTCTCGCGCTGGCGCGGTGCGCGGGCCAGGCGCGGGTCTTCCTCGCGGGCGCCGGGTTCGGCGTGCCAGAAGCGCTGCTGTCGCGCCTCGGCCGGGTCGCCCTGGCGCAGCAGGTTGGGCAGCGCCCAGGACAGCGTGTCGCCCAGGCTGTGCTGGTAATACTGCGACGTCCAGCGGCACAGCTCCAGCAGGTGCGCCGGCATCGGCGGCTCGCGGTCGAGTACCGCCAGCGCCGGGCGCAGCTTGTCTGCCGGTACGTCGGAGGTGTCCACCTTGTCCACCAGCACGCCGACCATCTCGCGGCGGCCGAACGGCACGCGCAGGCGCACGCCCGGCTGCAGGCGCTGCACATCGACCCCGCGCGGAGGCAGGTAATCGAACAGGCGGCGCAGCGGCGAGGGCAGGGCAAGACGCAGGATGGCGGGTGAGGGCACGCGACGGATTCCGGGGCGGCAAGGAGCGTCGGATGGTAGCATGGGCGATGCGACGGTCGGTCATGCCTGATCTTGCGTTGAAGGCGATCTCTGGTATGATCCACGCCCTTAATTTGCGTGCGGTGCCCGGTAAAAGATCCCGCCCGCGGTCCTTGATGGCCGTGGCTCGGCTTCTGCCAGAGACTGGGTGGCGGCACACCACCAGAGGAAAAGAGCATGAAACCGGAAATCCATCCCGCGTACGAAGAAATCGAAGCCACCTGCAGCTGCGGCAACGTGATCAAGACCCGTTCGACCCTGTGCAAGGCTATCCACCTGGACGTCTGCTCCGAATGCCACCCGTTCTACACCGGCAAGCAGAAAGTCCTGGACACCGGCGGCCGTATCGATCGCTTCAACCAGCGTTTCGCCATGTTCGGCGGCAAGAAGTAAGATCGATTTCCGGAAAGAGCCTTCATGGTTTCTTACGGCATCTCGAAAAAGGCGTCCCTCGTGGGCGCCTTTTTTATGGCCGTCCTTTTTACCCTGGACGCCAGCGCCGCTGCCTGCCCGACGCCTTCGTCGCCAGAAACGGTGCGCGTGGCGCGGGTGGTGGACGGTGACACGCTCAAGCTGGCCGACGGCCGCAGCGTCCGCCTGATCGGCGTGAACGCCCCGGAACTGGCCCACCACGGCCGCTCCGAAGAGCCCTTCGCCGTGGCCGCCCAGCGCCGCCTGCAGGAACTGGTGGCGGCCAACGACGGCGAGGTCGGCCTGGTCATCGGTCGGCAGGGCAAGGACAAGTACGGCCGCACCCTCGCGCACACCTATGACGCCCGCGGCAACAACCTCGAATCCCGCCTGCTCGCCGAAGGCCTGGGCTACCTTGTAGCTATCGCTCCCAACACCGATCTCGCGGCCTGCCAGCAGGCGGCCGAGCGCGAGGCCCGCGGCGCCAAGCGGGGGCTGTGGAAGAAGTCCCCGGTGCAGACGGCCGAGCAGCTTCACGACAGCGGGTTTGCCGTGGTGCGCGGGCGGGTCCGGCAGGTGCAACGCAACCGCGGCGGCCTGTGGATCGATCTCGACGGCCCGCTGGTGCTGCGGATCGAGGCCAGGCTGGTGAGGGGCTTTGACGATGCAACCCTGCGCGACCTCGAGGGTCGACAGGTAGAGGCGCGCGGCTGGGTCATCGACCGCGCCGAGCGCGGTGGCGTGAAACCTGGACAGGCGCGCTGGATGCTGCCTGTGACCGACCCGGCGATGATGGAGGTATTGCCATGAGCGTGCGCTCGTTCGGAATCCTGGCCCTGCTGGCGCTGCTGAGTGTCCTCGGCGGCTGCGCCACCAACCCGGCCACCGGCAAGTCTGACTTCGTGATGATGAGCGAGCAGAGCGAGCTGGAGATGGGCCAGAAGTACAGCCAGGAGATCCTCAAGCAGTACCCGCGTTACGAGGACGCCAGGCTGCAGGCCTATGTCCAGCAGGTCGGCGAGCGCGTCGCCCGCGCCGGTGACCGGCCAACCCTGCAGTACCACTTCACCGTCATCGACACCCCCGACATCAACGCCTTCGCCCTGCCCGGCGGCTACATCTATATCCACCGCGGGCTGATGGCGTACCTGGGCTCCGAAGCGGAGCTGGCCGCCGTGCTCGGCCACGAGGTCGGCCACGTCACCGCGCGCCACAGCGTGCGCCAGCAGAGCCAGTCCAGCGCCTGGAACATTCTCGGCCAGGCCGTGGCCATCGGCACCGGGGTCGGCGCGGCGGCGGACCTGACCAACGTGCTCGGCACCGCCTTCGTGCGTGGCTACGGCCGCGACATGGAACTGGAGGCCGACGGCCTTGGGGCCAAGTACCTGGCCCGCGCCGGCTACGACCCGACCGCCATGATCCAGGTGGTGCGAGTGCTGAAGAACCAGGAAGACTTCGCCCGCGACGAGGCCGCGCGCAAGGGCCAGGCAGCCCAGCCAGTGGGCTACCACGGGCTCTTCGATACCCACCCGGACAACGACCAGCGCCTGAAGCAGGTGATCGGCCCCGCCCAGGCCCTGGCTGGCAACAGCCAGCATGAGATCGGCGCCGAGCGCTACCTGAAGGCCATCGACGGCATGCCCTTCGGCGACTCCGCCGCCAGCGGCGTGCGCCGCGGCCAGAGCTTCTACCATGCCGAGCTGGACTTCACCCTGACCTATCCGGCCGGCTGGGGCATCCTCAACCAGCCCACCGCGCTGGTGGGCTACACCGCCGACCAGCAGGCCTACATCGGCATGAAGCTGGTGCCGCGCGACGGCCAGCTGACCCCGGCGGAATTCCTGCGCAAGGGCGCGGGTGGGCGGTTATCGAACGAAGAAAGCTTCCAGCAGGCCGGCCTCGACGTCGCCACCGGCGTGGTGCCCGGCTCGCCGGCACGCCGCGCGGCGGTGATCTACCAGAAGGACCACGCCTACCTGTTCATCGGTGTGGTCAAAGGTCGCGCCTCGCTGGAGAGCGAAGACGACAACTTCATGCGGGTCATCCGCAGCTTCCGGCCGATGCGCGCGGACGAACAGAAGCTTGCGCAACCGCGCCGGATCGCCGTCATTCAGGTCAAATCCGGGCAGACTGTCGAGCAGTTCGCGAAGGCCGAATCCGGTCCGGAATCTGACTCGATAAATCGTATACGTTTATTGAATGACTTGTATCCAACTGGTCAGCCAAAAGCTGGCGATTGGCTGAAAGTCGTACGCTAGAGGTCTTGACAGCAGGGGCTTGGGCTACCTTGGCAGGTGCGGGGTTTGTGCGTATGCTCGGACCCCCGTCTGTCCAACAAGCAACAAAAGCGGAAGTGCCCAAATGTCTGATCTCAAGACCGCTGCCCTCGAATATCACGCCCAACCCCGCCCCGGTAAGCTGAGCGTCGAGCTGACCAAGCCGACCGTCACCGCCCGCGACCTGTCGCTGGCGTACAGCCCGGGCGTCGCCGAGCCGGTGCGCGAAATCGCGCGTGATCCGGAACTGGCCTTCAAGTACACCGGCAAGGGCAACCTGGTCGCGGTCATTTCCGACGGCACCGCCATTCTCGGCCTGGGCAACCTCGGCCCGCTGGCCTCCAAGCCGGTCATGGAAGGCAAGGGCGTGCTGTTCAAGCGCTTCGCCGGTGTCGACGTGTTCGACATCGAAGTCGACGCCGAGAGCCCGCAGGCCTTCATCGATACCGTCAAGCGCATCTCCATCACCTTCGGCGGCATCAACCTGGAAGACATCAAGGCACCCGAGTGCTTCGAGATCGAGCGCGCCCTGATCGAGCAGTGCGACATCCCGGTCTTCCACGATGACCAGCACGGCACCGCCATCGTCACCGCCGCCGGCATGCTCAACGCCCTGGAAATCGCCGGCAAGCAGCTGGAAACCGCGAAGATCGTCTGCCTGGGCGCCGGCGCCGCCGCCATCTCCTGCATGAAGCTGCTGGTGAGCATGGGTGCCAAGGTCGAGAACATCTACATGATCGACCGCCAGGGCGTGATCCACGCCGGCCGCAACGACCTGAACCAGTACAAGGCGGTGTTCGCCACCGAAACCGACAAGCGCACCCTGTCCGACGCCCTCGACGGCGCCGACGTGTTCGTCGGCCTCTCCGGCGCGAACCTGCTGAGCGCCGAAGACCTCAAGCGCATGGCGCCGAACCCGATCGTCTTCGCCTGCTCCAACCCGGACCCGGAAATCAAGCCGGAACTGGCCCACGCCACCCGCGACGACGTGATCATGGCCACCGGCCGTTCGGACTACCCGAACCAGGTCAACAACGTGCTGGGCTTCCCCTTCATCTTCCGCGGTGCCCTGGACGTGCGCGCCACCCGCATCAACGAAGAAATGAAGATCGCCGCCGCCCTGGCCCTGCGTGACCTGGCCAAGCTGCCGGTACCCAAGGACGTGTGCGACGCCTACGGCGTGAGCGCCATTGAGTTCGGCCGCGAGTACATCATTCCGAAACCGATGGACAAGCGCCTGATCACCATCGTCTCCGATGCCGTGGCCAAGGCTGCCATCGAGACCGGCGTGGCGACCCTGCCGTATCCGAAGCATTACCCGCTGCAGTCGGTGGAAGACGTCTTCAAAGGCTGATTCCGTCTGACATGAAAACCCCGCCTCGGCGGGGTTTTCTTTTTTCAGCGTACGAAACGAAGAGTTACCTATTACTGACTGAAGGCAGGGGCCTTCAGAAAGTGCCGGACTATCCTTCCCCGCTCATGCATTGACGCGTCCGCTGCCCCGGAGCGGGCCGGGCGCATGGGGGACATCATGAATCGCACATTGCTGGCAGTCGCCGCCCTGGCGGCCGGCGCCGGGCTCATCGGGTGCGCCGGCGCGCCATCGATGAGCTGGGAGCGGGTAGGGGATTCGGCGCAGCGCGCCGTGACCAGCGCCGACGTCTGGGCTCCGGTGGCCGGCGCGGCGGTGATCGCCGCTGGCGGCTGGGACCACTCCTGGCAGAAATCGGCGAGCAACCACGACTGGTTCTTCGGCGGCGACGCCAACCAGGCTGCCGACCGCATGCTCAACCTGGCCACCGGCCTGAGCGTCGTCACCGCCCTGGTGGCCGCTCCCAAGGACACGGGCAGCGAGGAAACGTGGAGCTGGCGCGGGCGCAACCTGGCGCTGCTGACGGCGGACCGCTACGCGGTGACCGGCTTCGTCGAGGAGGCCAAGGAATGGTCCGGGCGCGAACGGCCGGACGGCATTCCCGACGACTCCTTCCCGTCCAAGCACACCGCCGTGACGGCCGTGCACACCAGCTTCACCCGCCGCAACCTGGACTACATCGACATGGACCCGACCTGGCGCTACACCGCCAAGGCCGGGCTCTACACCCTCGACGGGCTGACCGCGCTGTCACGCGTGGAAGGCGACAAGCACTATCCCACCGATGTGCTGGTGGGGATGGCGGTGGGCAACTTCTTCGCCAACTTCACCTACAACCTGTTCCTCGAGGGGCCGCCGAGCGAGCGCTACAACGTCGCGGTGGTGCCCGAAACCGGCGGCGGCATGAGCCTGCGCGCAGCGATGCTGTTCTGAAGTTGGCGTGGCGCCGGGAGCAGCGTCTAGTCTTCAGTGCTTCTCCCTGGACGACGCCCCCGATGCCGCTGCGCGTGCTGCTGATCTTCCTGTTCCTGTGCATTGCCAGCGCGACACGGGCCGGGGAAGTGCTGCGCATCGCCGCCGACCGCTGGCCGCCCTATGCCGACCGCCAGTTGCCCGGCAACGGCGTGGCGGTGCACCTGGTGCAGACGGCGCTGCAGCGCGCCGGCTATGCCAGCGAATACATCGAGGTGCCCTGGCCGCGCGTGCTGCACGGGGTGGCCAATGGCGAATACGACCTGGTGGCGGACGCCTGGTATGCGCCCGAGCGCGAAGCCTTCGCCGTGTACTCCGAGCCGTATCTGGTCAACCGTGTGCGCCTGATCAAGCGCCACGGCTCGCCGATCACCTTCAGCAAGCTGGCGGACCTCTACCCGTACCGCATCGCCATGGTGCGCGGCTACGCCTATTCCGACGCCTTCAACAATGACCCGAAGCTGCAGCGGGTGGCGGTGTTCAGCTTCGTCAACGCGGCGCTGATGCTGCAGGCCGGGCGCGTGGACCTGACCCTGGAAGACGAGATCACCGCCCGCGTGCACTTCAACGGCGACCTGGCCGAACTCAAGGACCAGCTGGAATTCCTGCCGGTGCCGCTGACCGAGAACGGCCTGCACATCCTGGTCGGCCGGCATGTGCCGAATCACGCGGCGATCGTCACCGGGTTCAACAAGGCGATCCGCGAGATGCGCGAGGACGGCAGCTACGAGGCGCTGATGCGCGAGCATGGGTTGTAAGGCTTTTCGTAGGAGCGAGCTTGCTCGCGAACCGCACTCGGTTGCCTCTGTTCACGAGCAAGGGCTAGGTGCCCGGTCCTGCAGGAAGGCGCGTCAGGCGGCGTCGGCCTGCTCCGGGCCGATGTCCTTCTTCAGCAGGTGCGCGGCCAGGGTGCGCAGCGGGGTGAGCTGGCGGCAAATGAGCGCCAGTTGGGTCTGCACCAGACGGTGGGCGTCGTCCTGCTCCTCGGGCAGCTCTTCCAGGCGCTTGGCCAGGGCCTCTTCCGCGTCGCTGTAGATGTCCACCGGGCGCCGTTCGTTGAGGCGCGCGGCGATGTCGTCGAGGCTGTGGGTCAGGCGTTCGGCCGCCTCGGCGATGAGCTCGTCGTTGACGTCCGGCGGCAGCTGGTGGCGGTGCGCGCCAAGGGCGGAAAGGTAGCTGAGCAGGGTGTGCGAGAGCACCAGGAAGCGGAAGCCGATCTCCGCGTCCTTCCGGAAGTGGCCGGGCTCCAGCAGCATGTTCGACAGCGTGGTGGAGAGCGTCGCGTCGGCGTTGTGCGCGTTGCGCCGGGCGGTGCGGTAGGCCAGGTCGTCGCGCTTGCCGTTGGCGTACTGCTGCATGATCTCGCGCAGGTAGCGGCTGTTGCAGGCCAGGGTGCCGCCGACCAGCCGGTGCAGGCTGCGCCCCTGCCAGTCGGGCAGCACCAGGAACACCGCGATGCCGGCGATCACGGCACCGAGCAGGGTATCGAACAGGCGCGGCAGGATCAGCCCGTAACCGTCGCCCACCTGGTTGAAGCAGAACAGCACCAGCAGCGTGATCGCCGCCGTCGCCAGGGTGTAGCGCGTGCTCCGCGTGGCGAAGAAGGCGACCCCCGCGACCACCGCCAGCAGCGACTGGATCAGCGGGTTGGGGAACAGGTCGATCAGCGCCCAGCCGGCCACCAGGCCGACCAGCGTGCCGAGGATCCGCTGCACCAGGCGGATGCGCGTGGCGCCATAGTTCGGCTGGCAGACGAACACCGTGGTGAGCATGATCCAGTAGCCCTGGGTCGGGTGGATCAGGTGCAGCACCCCGTAGCCGGCGGCCAGCGCCAGCGACAGGCGCAGGGCATGGCGGAACAGCAGCGAGGTCGGCGAAATCTGCAGGCGGATGCGCTCCAGCGCATCTTTCAGGGAGCGCGGCGAGCGGTCCAGCAGGGTGCTGTCCTGCTCGTCGTCGAGCATGTCGGGGTTGCTCGCCCCCGTGAGCTTTCTATCCAGCGTGGTGAGGTTGGCCGCCAGCGCGCCGAGGGAGCGCAGCAGGCCGCGCCAGGCCGGGTTGCCCTGCTGGCGCAGGTAGTCCAGCGAGGCATTGAGGTCGGCCAGGGCCAGTTCGCTGTCGTTGTAGTCGAACGGCTGGCGCAGCTGGATCGCCTTCGCCAGCGCCTTGCAGGCCTTGCCCTGCTGGTTGAGCAGACGCTGGCAGCGGAACAGCACGTCGCTGTGGAAGAAGGCCTCGGCCAGCTGGTTGTACGGATAGTGCGAGGAGCTGGCGCGTTCGTGGACGTCCTGGGCGATGAAGTAGAGCTTCAGGTAGCGGCTGATCTTCGGGCTCGGGCGCCCGTGGGACAGGCGCGCGAGGATGGTTTCCTTGGCCTGGTTGAGCGCCACCACGACCCGCCCGTTCTGCCGCGCCAGGGCCAGGCGCTGGGCCTCGACGTCGAGCTGGCGCAGCGGCTCGAGCAGGGTCGACTTGATCTTCAGGTACTCGCCCAGCTCCAGGAACAGTTTGGCCAGGCTCTGCTGCACCGGCTGGTTGGCGAACAGCGCGTTCCACAGCACCGAAAGCAGGCCGTACCAGAGCGCGCCGGCGACCAGCAGCAGCGGCTCGCGCCAGAAGTCGGTGGGCGTGCCGCCGCGCTGGTCGACGCCGATCATGGTGTAGATCGACAGGATCAGGGTCGCCGAGGCAATGGCGGCGTAGCGCTCGCCCAGGGCGCCGAGCAGCGTCATGGCGAAGGTCGAGAGCGCAAGGCCGGCGACGAACAGCGGCGGATAGGGGAACAGCAGCTCCACGGCGAAGGCGGCGATGGTGAAGCACGCCAGGGTCACCAGCAGCGCCTGCAGCCGGCCCAGCCAGTGGTCGTCGGTTTCCGCCAGGGCGCTGGCGATGACGCCGAGGAACAGCGGGATCACCAGCGCCGGCTGCCCTTGCAGCCAGCAGGCGAGCATGACCCCGCTGAGGGCGACGAACACCCGCAGGCTGTAGGCGAACTTGTCCAGCGCCCAGAGGCGCCGCAGAGACTGGAGCAGAGGGGAGGAGAACATGCGCGTGCGGGACTTCCGTATGTCTGCTGCTCAGACTAGCGGAACGTCTGCCGCGCTGCTATCGCGAGCGCGACAGGTTGGATGTCGCCTGCGCAGGAGCGGACTTCGTCCGCGATAGATTCGCCTCGCGCCGGAGACCATCGCGGACGGAGTCCGCTCCTACGCGAGCGGCAGCGCGAGCGCCAACCTGTGGGAGCGGCAGGGCGGGCACCAACCTGTAGGAGCGAGCTTGCTCGCGAACCGCCCCGTACTGGCGCTGCCGGATAGCCCGTTCGCGAGCAAGCTCGCTCCTACAGGGCTACCTGATCGATCGCCTTGGGTGGGATCAGAGAATCCGCGCCTTGAACGAGCGGCCCTTGATCTTGCCTTCGTTGAAGTGCTTCAGCGCCTGCTTGGCGGCGTCGCGTTCGACGGCGACGAAGGCCTGGAAGTCGAAGATGGCGATCTTGCCGACCTGCGTGCCCTTGAGGCCCGCATCGCCGGTCAGGGCGCCGAGGATGTCGCCGGGGCGCAGCTTGTCCTTGCGCCCGCCGGCGATGGCCAGGGTGGTCATCGGCGGCAGCAGCGGGGCGTCGTTGGCCTTGAGGAAGTCGATGCGCTCCCAGTTCAGCGGCGCGCCCTGCAGGTCTTCGATGGCCTGGGCGCGGCTGGCCTCGGCCGGCGTCACCAGCGACAGCGCCAGGCCCTTCTCGCCGGCGCGGCCGCTGCGGCCGATGCGGTGCACGTGGACCTGCGCATCGCGCGACAGCTCGACGTTGATCACCGCTTCCAACGCGGCGATGTCCAGCCCGCGCGCGGCCACGTCGGTGGCGACCAGCACGCTGCAGCTGCGGTTGGCGAACATGGTCAGCACCTGGTCGCGCTCGCGCTGCTCCAGGTCGCCGTGCAGGGCCAGGGCGGAAATCTTGCGCGCCGTGAGTTGCTCGACCACTTCCGTGCACTGCTGGCGGGTATGGCAGAAGGCGACGCAGGACTGCGGGCGGAAATGCTGCAACAGGCGCACGACGGCATCCAGGCGCTGCTTCGCGTCGATCTCGTAGAAATGCTGCTCGATCTGGCTGTCGTCGTGCAGCGCTTCCACTTCCACGCGCTCGGGGTTCTTCAGGAACTTCGCCGCCAGTTGGCCGATGCCCTCGGGGTACGTGGCGGAGAACAGCAGGGTCTGCCGACGCGCCGGCGCCTGGCCGATGATGTCGGCGATGCTGTCGTAGAAGCCCATGTCGAGCATGCGGTCGGCTTCGTCGAGCACCAGGGTGTTGAGGCCGTCGAGCTTCAGGGTGCCGCGGCGCAGGTGTTCCTGGATGCGCCCGGGCGTGCCTACCACGACGTGGGCGCCGTGCTCCAGCGAGCCGATCTGCGGGCCGAAGGGCACGCCGCCGCAGAGGGTCAGCACCTTGATGTTGTCGGCGGCGCGGGCCAGGCGGCGGATTTCCTTGGCCACCTGGTCGGCCAGCTCGCGGGTCGGGCACAGCACCAGCGCCTGGCAGCCGAAGTAGCGCGGATTCAGCGGGCTGAGCAGGCCGATGCCGAAGGCGGCGGTCTTGCCGCTGCCGGTCTTGGCCTGAGCGATGAGATCGCGGCCCTTGAGGATCGCCGGCAGCGCGGCGGCCTGGATCGGCGTCATCTCGCGGTAGCCGAGGGAGTCGAGGTTGGCTAGCAGGTCGGCCGACAGCGCGAGGCTGGAAAATGCAGAGGTGGTCACGAAGGGAGCCCGGGTGAATCCATATGGCCGCGCAGTGTAGCAGGAAGAGCACCCTCAGCAGGGCTGAGAAGCCGATATGGCAAGGGTTTGAGGCCACTCGTCCGAATTTCCCGAAGTGCCGATAAACGGTTTTTTCAAGAGATTCGCTTTCCGCGAATTTTTGTCGTAGAGTTCCCGGACTGTGTTTGCATGGGTCGCCGTCGATCGTGACCTGATGCGGTCGGTTATTCCACCCCGTCCTGCTCGACTCCTTGTAACTCCTTGCAACTCAGTTCCTGGCCACTCGTGGCTAATTTTCAAAATATGTTCCAAGGAGAACACCATGTCGAATCGTCAGAACGGCACCGTCAAGTGGTTCAACGAAACCAAAGGCTACGGCTTCATTACCCCGGAAAGCGGCCCGGACGTATTCGTTCACTTCCGCGCTATCGAAGGTAACGGCTTCAAGACCCTGGCCGAAGGCCAGAAAGTCAGCTTCGAAGTCGTGCAGGGCCAGAAAGGCATGCAGGCCGAGCGCGTACAGGTGATCAACTAAGATCCCCTGGCGTCAGCCAAAGAACCCCGGGTGGAAACATCCGGGGTTTTTTATTGCCTATGGCAATGCCACGTTACTGCCATCGAACTTCCGGAGCCGCCATCCATGCCTTTTTCCGCCTTTCGCCTGCTGTTCGCCGGCCTGCTCGTGTCCGGCAGCGCCGTGGCCGCCGACGCGCCTGCGCAGCCCACGACCTGGGGCTGGGTCGAGACGCTCACGCTGATGCCCGAGCAGGCGCCCCTCAAGGCCAAGCTGGATACCGGCGCGCAGACCTCGGTGATGGATGCGCGCAACATCACCCGGATCAAGAAGAACGGCGAGCGCTGGGTGCAGTACGACGTGATGCTCACCGACCCGGCCACCGGCAAGGAGCAGCGCCTGCCTTTCGAGCGGCGCGTCGAGCGGGTGCTCAAGTTCAAGACCGAGGGCGGCGTCGAGCGCAGCCCGGTGGTGCTGATGGACGTGTGCCTGGGCGGCAAGGTCTACCGCGAGCAGTTCACCCTGCGTGACCGCCAGACCCTGGACTACCCGGTACTGCTCGGGCGTCGCACCCTGGAACACCTGGGCGCGGTGGACGCTTCGAAGACCCAGACCGTCGCGCCCACCTGCAAGCCCTGATCAGTGCTCCTCCACGCCATGCTCCGGTTCGACCCGGCGTGGCGTGGTGCGGCCGTCTTCGGCGTTGAGCTGGAAGAAGATCGCCGCCGCCAGCATCGAGAGAATGCCGACGCTGAAGTAGGTGGCGTGGAAGGCTGACAGCACGTCGTCCTGCACGCTTTCCTGATCCCCGGTGAAGCCGCCCAGCAGCGCCGCCGCGCAGGCGATGCCCATGCCGATGGACAGCTGCATGACCACCGACAGCAGGCTGTTGCCGGCGCTGGCATTGTCGTCGCGCAGGTCGATCAGGGTCAGGGTGTTCATCGCGGTGAACTGCAGCGAGTTGATCCCGCCCAGCACCGCCAGTTGCACCAGCAGCAGGATGTACGAGGTGTTCTGGTCCACCAGCCCGAGGCTGGCGATCATCGCCCCCAGCAGCAGTGTGTTGCTCACCAGCAGCTTGCGGTAGCCGAACAGGTCCAGCAGCGGCCGGGCCAGCGACTTGATGACCATGGCCGACAGCGCCATCGGGATCATCGTCATCCCCGCGCGCGAGGGCGAGAAGCCCAGGCCAACCTGCAGCAGCAGCGGCGTGAGGAAGGGCAGGGAGCCGCTGCCCAGGCGCGCGAACAGGTTGCCCAGCACCCCCACGGCGAAGGTGCGGGTGCGGAACAGCGCCGGCGGGAACAGGGGCGCCTCGATGCGCAGCGCGCGCAGCCAGTACGCCGCCAGCAGTACCAGCCCGCCCACCAGCAGCAGGACCACGCGCACGTGGGGCATGTGCAGTTCGCCCAGGCCCTCCAGGGCGATGGTGATCAGCACCATGGCGCCGCCAAACAGCAAAAAGCCGATCGAGTCGAAGCGCGTTGCGCGTACGCCGCGCAGGTCCGGCATCAGGCGCAGGGCCACGATGAAGCCGACCAGGCCCACCGGCAGGTTGATCAGGAAGATCCAGTGCCAGCTGGCGTACTCCACCAACCAGCCGCCCAGCGTCGGGCCGGCCAGCGGGCCGAGCAGGCCGGGGATGGTGACGAAGCTGAGGATGCGCACCAGGTCCGTGCGCGGGTACACGCGCAGGATCACCAGGCGCCCGACCGGCATCATCAGCGCGCCGCCGATCCCCTGCACCACGCGGGCGGCGACCAGGGTGCCGAGGCTGGTGGACAGCGCACAGAGCAGCGAGCCCAGGCTGAACAGGAAGATCGCGAAGAGGAACACCCGGCGCGTGCCGAAGCGGTCGGAAATCCACCCGGAGGAGGGGATCAGCAGCGCCACGGTTAGCAGGTAGGCGATCACCACGCCCTGCATGCGCAGCGGGTCCTCTGCCAGGGAGCGGGCCATGCTCGGCAGCGCGGTGTTGAGGATGGTGCCGTCCAGGGCCTGCATGAAGAAGGCGATGGCCACCAGCCAGGGCAGCAGGCGGGCCACGCGGGGCGTGAGGATGAAGGGTTCGCTCATGGTCGGTCCGTCGGGCGGGGATGGCTCTAGCTTAGGGAAACTTTGGCGATTGCGGGAGAAATCGGTGCGCGTGAAGTACGACAGCGGCTGCGGAACCGTCCGATGTGATTGTTCCGAATGACCACGTCGCCCACGGCGCCGGGGAAGTTCCCCGGCGCCATCGGTGAACGGCGTCGCGTGGCGGCGCTGTGAACGCGCCGTGCTTTTCCCGGTTGTCGCCGGCCACGGCGGAACAACCCACCCGGCGCCCGGTCGATATGGCGTCCGGTATTCCCTTGGAGCCAGCGATGTCCGTCAAACCCCGCGTCACCCTCGCACTGGCCGCCCTGCTGGCGGCTTCCTCCGCATTTGCCTTCAACCTGGGCGATGCCGCCAAGGCGGTGTCCGGCGCGACCGGCAACGACACCTCCCGCGTCGCCTCCACGCCGCAGACCAGCGGCCTGCTCGATGCCCTCACCGGCCAGCTCGGCGTCAGCGACGAACAGGCGCTCGGCGGCACCGGCGCACTGCTGGGCCTGGCGAAGAACAAGCTGAGCACCGCCGATTACTCACAATTGGCGAAGACCGTTCCCGGCCTCGACAAGCTCACCGGCAGCAACGCCCTGGGCGGTCTGGGCGGGCAGCTCGGCAATCTCGGCGGCGGCGCCGCAAGCGGCCTGCTGGGCAACGTCAGCAGCATGGGCGACGTGAACCAGGCCTTCGGCGCGCTGGGCATGGACCAGGGCATGACCGGCAAATTCTCCAGCGTGCTGCTCGATTACCTCGGCAAGCAGGGCCTGAACAGCAACCTGCTCGGCACCCTGGGCAGCCTCTGGGGCAGCGGCGCCTGATATCCGCCGGGCGGTGCGGAACCGCCGCACCGCGCCCCGGTCCTATCGACGATCCGGCTCTGCCCTGGGGCCGGACAACCGCTTTCCGGAGCCGTCGATGCCCACCCGTTCCGTCGTCTTCCTGGCCGCCTGCCTGGCCATCTCCCCCGTGTTCGCCGCCACCTTCACCGACACCAGCGAGCCCGTCGGGCAGACGCAGGAGGTGCCGCCAGCGGCCAACGTGTTGCTGGGCAACCTGACGCGGCAGCTGGGGGTGAGCGAGCAGCAGGCCATCGGCGGGACGGGCGCCCTGCTGGCCATGGCGATGAACAGCCTGAAGGACACCGACACCGCGCAGTTGCAGAAATCCCTGCCGAACCTCGACCAGCTCGCCGGCAACAGTTCGCTGGGCGACCTGGGCGGGGCGCTGGGCGGTTTCGGTGGGCTGGGCAACGCCGCGGCGCTGCTGGGCGGGATCAACAACCTGCAGGACGTCGACCAGATCTTCGGCGTGCTGGGCATGGACCAGTCGATGATCGGCCGCTTCGCCGGGGTGATCCTCGACTACTTCACCGAGCAGGGCCTGAGCAACCAGTTGCTGGGCACGCTCGGCGGACTCTGGGGCACGCCCAAGGCCCCGCTGACGCCGGCTGCGCCGGTCGCCGGGCGGGGCGCGTAGGCGCGTCAGAACTCCTGGCGCAGCTGCTCGATGCGCGCGTCCTTCTGCTCCCACAACCGCGACACCCAGTTCTGCACGTACTGGCGGAATTCCGCGTCGTTCTCGTAGTCGCCCTGCCACAGCGCGGGGTCGATTTCCCGTGCCTGGATGTCGACGATCACCCGCGGCACGCGCCCGCACAGCAGGTCCCAGAAGCCCGGGCGCGGGCCCTTGGGGTAGACCAGGGTGACGTCCAGCAGGGTATCGAGCTGCTCGCCCAGGGCGGCCAGCACGAAGGCCACGCCGCCGGCCTTGGGCCGCAGCAGGTTCTGGTAGGGCGACTGCTGCTGGGCCTGCTTGGCCGGGGTGAAGCGCGTGCCTTCGAGGTAGTTCACCACGGTCACCGGCATGCGCTTGAACTTCTCGCAGGCGGCCTTGGTGATTTCCAGGTCCTTGCCCTTGAGCTCCGGGTGCTTCTCCAGGAACGCCTTGCTGTAGCGCTTCATGAAGGGGTAGTCGAGCGCCCAGAAGGCCAGGCCGAGGAAGGGCACCCAGATCAGCTCCTTCTTGAGGAAGAACTTGAAATACGGCGTCTTGCGATTGAAGGCCTGCACCAGCGCGGGGATGTCGACCCAGGACTGGTGGTTGCTGATCACCAGGTAGGAGGTGTCGCCGCGTAGTTGCGCGCCGCCGCGGATGTCCCAGACGGTCGGGGTCATCAGGGCGAAGATGGCCTTGTCGATCTCCGCCCAGGTCTCGGCGATCCACATCACCCCGCGCGAGCAGGCGTCCTTCGCGGTCTGGCCGGGGACCACCAGCTTGAGCAGGGCGATCAGCATCATCGGCCCGATCAGGATGAGGGTGTTGAGCAACAGCAGGAGGCTGGCGATGACACCGGCCAGCGTTTGCAGGGGGCGTGCCCGCATGGATTACATTCCTTGTGCGACGGTGGCGCGGTCATGATACGCAGACAATGGTTCCGGCCCAAGCGGCGGGGATATGGCGAACCAATGGCTGCCGTGCTAGTCCTATGCGACGTATTCCACCCCCGGAGATTCCGCGTGAAACGCGCCCTCGCTCTGCTTTCGCTGCTCACCCTTGGCGCAGCGGCCCTGCCCGGCCTGGCACAGGCCGGCGACACCAAAACCTACGGCCGCTACGAATGGGTCAGCCTGCCCGAACTCGACCAGACCCTGCAGGCCAAGATGGACACCGGCGCCTACACCTCCTCGCTGTCGGCCAAGGACATCCAGATCTTCCAGCGCGACGGCGAGGACTGGGTGCGCTTCAAGCTGGCCACCAAGGACGGCGGCGACTCGGTGTACGAGCACAAGCTCGCACGCATCTCCAAGATCAAGAACCGCTCCGAAGGCGCCGGCGAGGACGACGAGGAAGAAGCCAGCCCCGGCCTCAGCCAGCGCCCGGTGATCGAGCTGCCGGTCTGCCTAGGCGGCGACCAGCGCACCATCGAGGTCAACCTCACCGACCGCAGCCACTTCAACTACCCGTTCCTCATGGGCGCCAAGGGCCTGCGCAAGTTCCACGTCGCGGTCGACGCGGGCGAGCGCTTCGTCGCCGGCAAGCCGGACTGCTCCTGATCCTCGATTGACGCGGCGCGGGGCATGATGGACCCTTCCGGGATTGTCCCGGGAATCGGAATCCCATGCCCCATATCCTCATCGTCGAAGATGAAGCCGCCATCGCCGACACGCTGCTCTACGCGCTGCAGGCCGAAGGTTTTCAGGCCACCTGGCTGAACCTCGCCGGCCTCGCCCTGGAGCGCTTGCAGCGCGAACCCTTCGACCTGGTCATCCTCGACGTCGGCCTGCCCGACATCAGTGGTTTCGAGGCCTGCAAGCAACTGCGGCGCTTCTCCGAGGTGCCGGTGATCTTCCTCACCGCGCGCAACGCCGAAATCGACCGTGTGGTGGGCCTGGAGATCGGCGCCGACGACTACGTGGTCAAGCCTTTCAGCCCGCGCGAGGTCGCCGCACGGGTCAAGGCCATCCTCAAGCGCACCGCCCCGCGCGACGTCGCGGCGCAGGCTTCCGCCGGCAACGGCCCGTTCGAGGTGGATGAAGAGCGCGTCCAGATCCGCTACCACGGCCACGCGCTGGCCCTGACCCGTCACGAATTCCGCCTGCTGCAAACGCTGCTGGCGCGCCCCGAGCGGGTGTTCAGCCGCGAGCAGTTGCTCGACGCCCTGGGCGTCGCCGCCGATGCCGGCTACGAGCGCAACGTCGACAGCCACATCAAGAGCCTGCGCGCCAAGCTGCGCCAGGTCGCCCCGGCTGCCGAACCGATCCAGACCCACCGCGGCCTGGGCTACAGCTACGCGCCGGACAAGCGCTGATGCGTCTGTCGCTGCGGATCTTCCTGGTCTACTTCTTCTTCGTCGGGCTGACCGGCTGGTTCGTGCTGCGCACGGTGATGGACGAGATCCGCCCCGGCGTGCGCCAGTCCAGCGAAGAGACGCTGGTGGATACCGCCAACCTGCTGGCCGAAATCCTCCAGGCCGACGTGAAGCGCGGCACCCTCGACCAGAGCCAGCTGCCCGCCATGCTCCGCGCCTATGGCGCGCGCAGTCCGCAGGCGGACATCTGGGGCGTGAACAAGACCGCGGTGAACCACCGCATCTACGTCACCGACGCGCGTGGCATCGTCCTGCTGGATTCCCTCGGCCAGGCCGTGGGCCAGGACTATTCGCGCTGGAACGACGTCTACCGGACGCTCAGGGGCCAGTACGGTGCCCGCTCCAGCCGCGAGTCGGCGGACGACCCGGAATCCTCGGTGATGTACGTCGCCGCGCCGATCCGCGATGGCGAGAAGATCATCGGCGTGGTCTCGGTGTCCAAGCCCAACCGCACCCTGCAGCCCTACATCGACCGCTCGCAGCGGCGCCTGGCCTGGCTCGGCGCCGGGCTGATCGTGCTCGGTCTGCTGGTGGGGGCGGGGCTGTCGTGGTGGTTGAGCCGCTCGCTGGATCGCCTGACCCGCTACGCCCAGGCCGTCAGCGAAGGCCGCCGCGCCGAGTTGCCACGCTACCGGGGCGGCGAGATGGCGCAGCTGGCCGGGGCGGTGGAGCGCATGCGTGTGCAGCTGGAGGGCAAGGACTACGTCGAACGCTACGTGCATACCCTGACCCACGAACTGAAGAGCCCGCTGGCGGCGATCCGCGGCGCGGCGGAACTGCTCGAAGGCGAGATGCCCGCCGAGCAGCGCGCGCGCTTCGTCGGCAACATCGCCGGGGAGAGCGAGCGCCTGCAGCAACTGATCGAACGGCTGCTCAATCTCGCCCAGGTGGAACAGCGCCAGGGGCTGGAGGAGCCGGTGCCGGTGGCCCTGCATGAACTGGCGGACCAACTGGTCGACGAACGTCTGGCGCGGGTGCAGAGCGTGCGTCTGGAGAATGCCATTGCGCCCCAGGCGAGCGTGGTGGGCGAGCGCTTCCTGCTGCGCCAGGCGCTGGGCAACTTGCTGGACAACGCGCTGGATTTCACCCCGGCCGGCGGGCTGATCCGCTTCGACGCACAGCCCGATGGCAACGGCTGGCGGGTCGAGGTGTTCAACGAGGGCGACGCCATCCCGGCGTTCGCCCTGCCGCGCCTGACCGAGCGTTTCTACTCGCTGCCGCGGCCGGTCAGTGGACGCAAGAGCACCGGGCTTGGCCTGAATTTCGTCGCCGAAGTGGCAGCGCTGCATGGCGGTGAGTTGCGGGTGGAGAACGTCGCGGGCGGTGTTCGCGCAAGCCTGCGTTTGCCGTTGTAGGAGCGAGCTTGCTCGCGAACAGCCCCAGCTACGGAGTTGGTTCGCGAGCAAGCTCGCTCCTACGAAAAGCGTCGCCGAGGTGGCGGCATTGCATGGCGGTGAGCTGCGGGTGGAGAACGTGGCGGGCGGCGTTCGCGCAAGCCTGCTCTTGCCGTTGTAGGAGCGAGCTTGCTCGCGAACAATCCCCGCTGCGGAATCGGTTCGCGAGCAAGCTCGCTCCTACGAAAAGCCTCGCCGAGGTGGCGGTGCCGCATGGCGGTGAGTTGCGGGTGGCGCGGCGGGTGTGCTGCTTCTTGCGTAGAAGCAGCTGTCTTTTCCGGCACGTGCAGTGCCCCGCGCTTCCCCTCACCCCAGCCCTCTCACGGAGGGAGAGGGGGCAGGCCGTGCCGGCTGACGCCATATTTTCATCCTGCGCCGAACGGTTCCCTCTCCCTCCGGGAGAGGGTTAGAGTGAGGGCCGATTGGAACGTCGAACGACCTGGTGGCGGACGTTGTTCGCGGTAGGTCACCGCCGGCTCGCGGACGCATACGCTCTTACAGCCATCAAACGCCACACAAATCCCACACAGTCTCCACATTCCCGCCCAAGCGCCCCCACGCGAGGGGCGCAGGCTTGCTCCGTCGTCCAACCACGGAGAAGCCTTCGATGAATCGCCACCTCGGCCTCAAGCTCGGCGCCATCGCGCTGTTGATCATCCTCTTGCTCATCCCCCTGCTGATGATCGACGGCCTCGTCGACGAGCGACAGAACTACCGCGACGAGGTCCTGCAGGACATCGCCCGCAGCGCCAGCTACAGCCAGCAGCTCACCGGCCCGCTGGTGGTGGTGCCCTACACCCGCACGATCCGCAGCTGGCGCCTGGACAAGACGAGCCAGCAGCGCGTGCTGCAGGAGCGCGAGGTGCGCGGGCGGCTGTACTTCCTGCCGGAGGTCTTCAGCCTCGACGGACAGATGCGCACCGAGCTGCGCCACCGCGGCATCTACGAGGCGCGCCTGTACCATGTCGATGGCCAGGTCAGCGGCAGCTTCGTGCTGCCGGCCCACTACGGCATCACCAGCGACCTGGACAGCTACCGCTTCGACGACCCGCTGCTGGCCGTGGGGATCAGCGATGTGCGCGGCATCGAGAACGCGCCCAAGCTGAAGGTCGGTGACGAGCTGCGCGACTTCCAGCCGGGCACCCAGAGCCGGTTCCTCGGCAATGGCGTGCACGCGGTGCTGCCGTTCAAGGCCAGCGACCGCGAGCAGCGCTTCGACTACGCCTTCGAGCTCTCGCTGCTGGGCAGCAGCCGTCTGGACATCACCCCGGTGGGGCGCGACAGCCAGGTCAACCTGGTGTCGGACTGGCCGCACCCCAGCTTCGGCGGCGAGTTCCTGCCCACCGAACGCAGCATCAGCGACGCCGGCTTCAGTGCGCGCTGGCGCACCAGCTTCTTCGCCACCAACCTGGAGGACCAGCTGCGCGCCTGCACCGCGCCGGCCCAGGCCGACGTGGCCCGTGCGGTCGACGCGGTCGATCCGGATACCGCCGGCGCCAGTTCCGCGCAGTGCAACGAGTTCGGCCAGCACCGCTTCGGCGTGGCGCTGGTGGACCCGGTGGACCAGTACCTGAAGACCGACCGGGCGGTGAAGTACGCGCTGCTGTTCATCGTCCTCACCTTCGCCGGCTTCTTCCTCTTCGAAGTGCTCAAGCGCCTGGCGGTGCACCCCATCCAGTACGCCCTGGTGGGCATGGCGCTGGCGCTGTTCTACCTGCTGCTGCTGTCGCTTAGCGAGCATGTCGGCTTCGAACTGGCGTACCTGCTGTCCGCGGGCGCCTGCGTCGGGCTGATCGGCTTCTACCTCTGCCACGTGCTGCGCAGCCTGTGGCGCGGCGCCGGTTTCAGCCTGGGCCTGGCCGGGCTCTACGGGATGCTCTACGCGCTGCTCAGTGCCGAGGACTACGCCTTGCTGATGGGCTCGCTGCTGCTGTTCGGCGTGCTCGGCGGCGTGATGGTGCTGACCCGTCGCCTGGACTGGTACGGCATCGGCAAGCCCCGTGGCGATGACCTGGAGTTTTCCCTGGACGAGGTGCGCGTGCAGCGCTGAGGAGACTGGAGATGCCGAACCTGATGCGTTTTTCCCTGAGCCTGTTCGTCGGCCTGCTGCTCAGCGGCCTGTGCCTGCCGGTGCTGATGCTGCTCGGCCGCTTCGACTGGATCGCCCTGCTGGTCGCCACCGGCAAGCCGCTGGCGCACCTGGCGTTGCTGCTGCCGGGCGAGCTGTGGACGCAGCTCACCGGCGTCGAGGACGCGGCGCACAACCCCCATGTCCGCTCCTTCCTGGAGATGTGCATGGGCGTGGCGCAGCTCGGCCTGTTGCTGGCGCTGCCGATCTACCAGCTGGGCAAGCCGTCATGAGTGCCTGGCGCGGATTGCGCGAGGAGCGCGAACTGGGGCGGCGGCTGGCGCGGCGGATTGCCGGGTTGTTCGAGCAAGGGCCGGAGCGGCGCCCGGTGCGCGATGAGCGATTCCAGCGCGGAGTGGTGCGGCGGTCGGAGGCGCCCCGCGGCTTCTGGCGCGGGGCTGTCCCCCTCACCCCAATCCTGGCGGCGCGCCCCGCTCAGAGGGAGAGTGAGCTGGGCGGTGCCGGCTGGCAGGTCTGGCAGCAGCCGGCGCGACCTCAGGCGTGCTCGGCGTAGGATGGGTGGAGCGCAGCGATACCCATCGATGATTCAGGCCGGAACCGTGGCCTGCATCGACGGCCGCTGGCTGACCTCGGCGAACCATGTCGCCAGCTGCGGGTAGTCGGCGCGCCAATCCCAGTGGGGTTGGCGGAAGTCCAGGTAGCCCAGGGCGCAGGCCACGCCGATGGCGGCGATGTCGAAGCGCCCGGCCAGCTCGGCATGGGCCGGGCCGTCGAAGTAGGCGAGGGTGCGGGTGATCTTCAACTGCTGGTTGTCCAGCCATTGGTCCCAGTGCTTTTCCGCCGGGCGCATGGCGGTTTCGTAGCGGATCAGCACGGCGGCATCGAGCACCGCGTCGGCCAGCGAGGCCAGGGTGAGGCGCCGCCAGCGCGCCGCGCCGTCGCGGGGAATCAGCGGCTCGCCGTCGTGCTGCTGGTCGAGGTAGTCGAGGATCACCCGGCTGTCGTGCAGGGTCTGGCCGTCGGTCAGGCGCAGGGCGGGAATCTTGCCGGCGGGGTTGTCGTGCAGCACGCCGGCGTCCGGCGCGATAGGGGTGTGGACGGCGGCGTACAGCTCCACGCCGTCGACCTGGCCGGTCTCGTGCAGCAGGACCATGACCTTGCGCACGAAGGGCGAAGCGGCGGCGTGGAACAGGACGGGACGGGTACTCATCGACAGCAACTCCTGGGGTTCGGTCTTGGGTTCAATCGTGGATCAGCACCAGGCGGTCGGTGCCGGATTCGGCCCCCCACACCTCGCCGGGCCGGCCCGCCAGCTGGCGGACGTTGGCGTGGTCGTGGTCGCTGGGGAAGGCGGTGAACTGCTCGCTCTGCGGGTCGAAGCGCAGCAGCGCATTGCTGGCGAAGTCGCTCAGCCATACCTGGTCCATGGCATCGACATACAGCGCATAGGGCTGCGGATGATCGCCCGGCAGCTTCCAGGTTTTCCACTGGTTGTCGCTGGGGTCCAGGCGCGCGAGGCTGCCGGCGCTCCACTGGCTGACCCACAAGCGCCCCACGGAGTCGGCCCAGAGGCGGCGCGGCCCGGCGTCCTTGCTGGGGGCATCGACGGCGGTGGCGCTGCCTGCGATGCCGTCGACCTGGCCGATGTAGTTGCCCGCCAGGGAGGCGTACCAGATGCCGCCGTCCGGTGCCACGGCGATGCCGTACGGCCCCTTGCCGCGCGGCGCCGCCCACACCTTCAGGTCGCGACTCTCCGGATCGTAGCGGCCGTAGAAACCGTTCTGCCCGGTGAACCACAGCACGCCGTCGTCATCGAATACCGCAGTATTGAGGTTGGCGTTGGCCGCTTCCTTGGGCAGCGCGATGACTTCCACGCCCAGGCGCTGGGCGTCCACATGGACGATGGCGTTCTGGCCGCTGTCGGTGATCCAGGCGTCGCCGTTGCCGTCGGCGATCACGCCGTGGGGGCTGGAGCCCTTGCCCAGGCTGACCTGCTCGGTCTGCCCGGTCTGCGGGTCGAGCCGGCCAAGCACGCCGAGCTTCTGCGCGGTGTACCAGACCTTGCCGTCCTCGGTGGGCGCTACGTCGTGGGGGCCGGAGCCCTTGGGCAGATCGAAGTATTTCACCTGGGCGGCAGCGGCGCCGGTGGCCAGCAGCAGGCCGGCGAGCAGCAGGGGCAGGGCGCGAAGCATGGGGCTCTCCTTGGCAGAGTCCGGACGGTGATGAGACTGTACGCCGGTCAGTGTGGCCGACGAAATGAAGGAGAACCGCTTGTGACGACGATTTCCGTACGGGGGGCTGCCTGCCGCCAGGGTTCGCCGGTGAACGACGATGCCATCGGCTACACCGCGCAGGCGGCCTGGGTGCTCGATGGCGCGACCAGCCTCGGACGCGGCCTGGTGGGCGACGACAGCGATGCGCGCTGGCTGGCGCAGAGCGCCAATGCGCACCTGCAGCGGTTGCTGGAGGAGCAGCCGCATCGGCCCACGGACGATCTGCTGGCGCAATTGCAGGCGGGCATTGCCTCTGATTTCCAGCGCGACTCCGGCGTGGCGGTGAGCCTGGATCTCAACCTGCCCACCGCGTGCCTGAGCCTGCTGCGCGTGCTGGGCGATGGTTCGCTGGAGCTGCTCAACCTGTGCGACACCTCCATCCACCTGGCCTGGGACGACGGCCGCGTGGAGAGCTTCGGCGATACGCCGCTGGAAGAGATCGATCGCCAATCGGTGCAACGCCTGCTGGCGCTGCGCGAGGCGAACCCGGACTGGAGCCATGCGCAACTTTGGCAAGCCAGCCGCGAATGGGTCCGGCGCAACCGCGCACTGGCCAATACGCCGGAAGGCTACTGGTGCCTCGACCCGAGCGAACGCTGGATTCCCCATGTGCAGCGCCGGGTGCTCGACGCGGCGGGGCTGAGGGCCTTCATGCTGGTGAGCGATGGTTTCGACCGGCTGCTGGACTTCCGCCGCTACGACCTGGATGCGCTGTTCGCGGCCCTGCCCGAGCGCGGGGTGGAAGCATTGATCGACGAACTGCGCGCGCTGGAAGGCGCCGACGACCAGGCGCTGGCCTATCCGCGCCTGAAGATCCATGACGACGCGAGCGTGGTGTGGGGAGAGGTGAAGGTGGGCGTTGCGTAGGAGCGGACTCCGTCCGCGATGGCATCCGGCGCGATGCCGGCCTATCGCGGACGGAGTTCGCTCCTACGCCCCTGAAACACCGGAGCGGGCTGCTCCACTGTAGGAGCGGGGGGGGGGGGGGGGGGGGGGGGGGGGGCCCGCCCCCCCCGGGGGGGGGCGGGGGGGGGGCGGGGCCCGCCCCCCCCCCCCCCCCCCCCCCCGCGCCCCCCCCCCCCCCCGCCGCCCCCCCCCCCCCCGGCGCTCCTACAGGTATCTACTGGGCGTCAGAACCTGTGCCACCACGTTGCGACGGTCGCCGTAGGAGGAGCGTAGGGCGCATAACCTGGAACAGGTTATCCGCCGTTGTGTTGGCGGATAACGCTGGCGCGTTATGCGCCCTACGAGCTGAGCGGCGGCCATTGTGTAGGAGCGGACTTCGTCCGCGATGGTATCCGGCGCGAGGCGGGCCAATCGCGGACAGAGTCCGCTCCTACGCTCCTGAAACAACGGAGCGGCTTGCTCCTGTAGGAGCGGGCCATGCCCGCGACCGCGCGCATGGCGCGCTCCTACAGGTAGCTGCTGGCCGTCAGAACTTGTAGTTGACGCTCGCCACCACGTTGCGACGGTCGCCGTAGTAGCAGTAGAAGCCGTCGCAGGTGGAGATGTATTCCTTGTCGAATACGTTGTTCGCATTGAGCGCGACGTTCAGGCCGTCGAGGCTGTTGTCCAGGCGGCCGAGGTCGTAGTGCACCGCGGCGTCGTAGAGGGTGTAGGAACCGGTGTCGCCGTCGGACTTGTCGCGAACGTAGCCCATGCTACCGATGGCGATGTTGTGGGTCTCGCCGACGTAGCGGGTACCGAAGCCCAGGCCGAAGCCGTCGAGCAGGCCGTCGTGCCAGGTGTAGTCGGCCCACAGCGAGGCCTGGTTCTCCGGCGTGAGCGGCAGCGGACGGTTCTTGTCCAGCGGGTTGGCGACCTTGGTCATCTTGCTGTTGGCGTAGGTGTAGGCGGCGGTCACCTTGAGGTTCTCGGTGACGTTGCCCACCGCTTCCAGCTCGAAGCCGCGCACCTGCGCCTCGCCTACCGGGCGGCTGATGAAGTCGCTGCCGGTGAGGACGATGTTCTTGCGGGTCAGGTCGTAGACCGCGGCGCTGAGCATCAGGTCGGTGCCCACCGGCTGGTACTTCACGCCCAGCTCATATTGCTTGCCGGTGCTCGGCTCGAAGGCCGCGCCGTTGGTGCCGCCGGCCTCGGTCTGGAATGACTCGGCGTAGGACACATAGGGCGCCACGCCATTCTCGAACACATAGCTGAGCGCCGCGTTGCCGCTGAACTGGCTGTCGCGGCGGGTATCGGTGGCGCCGCCGGCGTTGTAGAACTTCGAGCCGGTGTGCGCCCAGTCCTGGCGGCCGCCGAGGGTCAGGCGCCAGTTGTCGAGGGCGATCTGGTCCTGGGCGTAGAGGCCGGTGTCGCGCATCTTCTGGTTGTAGTCGTTGTACGCGGTGTAGACGACGTTGCTGAAGTCCTGGCCGTAGATCGGCTTGCTGATGTTGCTGGTCGGCGCGGTGCCGTACAGCCATTGGTAGTTGGTATTGGCGCGCTGGTGATCCAGGCCCAGCAGCAGGGTGTGCTGCAGCGGACCGGTGGCGAAATCGGCCTGCAGGTTGTTGTCGATGGCGAACTGGCTGATGTCCTCGTTCACCACGTTGGCGCCACGGGCCAGGGTGCCGTCGTCGCTGACCGAGGTGGCGGTGCCGCCGGCGGTGATGCCCTGGAACGACAGGTCGCTCTTGGTGTAGCGCAGGTTCTGACGGAATTGCCAGACGTCGTTGATGCGGTGCTCGAAGGCATAACCCAGGGCGTAGTAGGTCTTGTCGTAGAACTCCCAGTCCGGGTCGCCGAGGTTCTTGTGGTAGCGCACCTCGCCCGCCGGGGTGGACAGCTTGGTGCCCTGCAGCGGCAGGAACTGGCTGGTGATGCCGGTATCGTCGCGGTTGAACTGCGAGAGGAAGGTCAGCTTGGTGTCGTCGTCGACGTTCCAGGTCAGGCTCGGCGCGATGTTGTAGCGCTTGTTGTCGACGTGTTCGACCTGGGTGTTGCTGTCGCGCACCACGCCGCTGACGCGGTACAGCAGGTTGCCGGCGTCGTCGACCTTGCCGGTGCTGTCGAAGGCGATCTGCTTGTGCTCGTAGCTGCCGACCTGCAACTGCACTTCATGGCTGCTCTGCGCTTCCGGGCGGCGACTGGTCATGTCCAGCAGGCCGCCGGGCGGGGTCTGGCCGTAAAGCGAGGAGGCCGGGCCGCGCAGCAGGGCGACGCGCTCCAGGTCCCAGGTTTCCAGCTTGGGCATCACGTAGGCGCCCTTTGGCAGCGGCAGGCCGTCGAGGAACTGGGTCGGTTCGAAGCCGCGTACCTTGAGCCACTCGGCACGGGTGTCGTTGCCGTAGCTGCTGGCGATCACACCGGGCATGTAGCGCACCGCGTCGTCCAGGCTCTGCACGTTGCGGTCCTGCATCTGCTCGCGGGTGGCGACGGAGATGGAACGCGGCGCTTCCAGCAGCGGGGTGTCGGTCTTGGTGCCGGCGCGGGTGCGGGTGGCCAGGTAGCCCACCGCCGGGCCGTCCGGGTCTTCCTGGGTGGCGCTGATGGTGGTGGCGGACATCGACAGGGTGTCGCTCGGTGCCGGGCGCAGGCTGAAGCTGCCCGATGCGTTTTCCACCAGTTCCAGCCCGCTGCCCTGCAGTGCCTGGCGCAGCGCGCCGGCGCCGTCGAAGCGGCCTTGCACGGCGTGTGCGTTGCGGCCCTGGGCCAGCGCCGGATCCAGGCTCAGCGTCATGCCGGCTTCGGCGGCAATGCGGTTGAGCGTACCGGCCAACGGGCCGGCGGGCAGTTGGTAGTCACGCACGGTTTCGGCGGCGATGGCCGACGAGGTGGCCAGCAGGATCGCGATGGCCAGCAGGCAGGGGCGGAGGGACAGTTCGAACGGGCGGCGCATTGAAAACGACTCCTACGGTTCTCGATGCCTCCTTGCCGAACGAGAATGGAAAAGTGATAGGGCAGGGGTGAAAAAATTTTTGAGCCTGCATCAGGGGCCGGCGTGTCGTAGGAGCGGACTCCGTCCGCGATAGGCCCGCATCGCGCCGGATACCATCGCGGACGAAGTCCGCTCCTACGGGGTATCTGGTTTCAGCCGCGCGGCACCACGCGGGACCACCACCGCCCGTGCTTCTCGATGCGCACCGGCAGTGTGGGTTCCAGTGCGCCGAGCGCCAGGTCGATGTTCGTCAGCGGGAAGCTGCCGGTGATGCGCAGGTCCGCCAGTGCCGGGTCCAGCGTCAGGTAGCCGGAGCTGTAGCGCGCCAGTTGGTCGATCAGGTCGGCCAGGCGCACGTTGTCCACCACCAGCATGCCGCGGGTCCAGGCATCGGCGCCGGCGCGGTTGGGCGCCACCGCGTCGAAGCCGTCGGCGCGCATGCGCACCTGCTGGCCCTGCGGGATCACGCGTTCGTCCGCCAGCTGCGCGGGCCGCGCGGCCACGGCGGATTGCAGGACACTCAGCCGCGTGCCATCGCCGTCGTCGCGCTCCACCAAAAAGCGCGTGCCGAGGGCGCGCAGCCGCCCGTCGTCGGTTTCGACGAGGAACGGTCGGCTGTCGCCATGGGCGGTCTCCACCAGGATTTCGCCGCTGAGCAGGACGATGCGCCGTTGCGTGGCGTCGAAGCGCACGTCGACGGCGGTGCGACTGTCCAGCTTCAACAATGTGTTGTCCGGCAGGCGCAGCTCGCGTTGCTCGCCGGTGGCGGTGACGAGGTCGGCGAAGGCATAGCGCACCGGCAGGTAGCGGTTGCCGATACCCAGCGCCAGCGCGCCGACCAGGAGCAGGCTCAAGCCGGTGCCGGCCAGGCGCCGGACCTTGCGCCGCGACTCGCCCGGCGAGCGCAACAGGGCGTTGCGCGCGGCCTTGGGCGCGGCGCCGGCGAGGCGGCGGTCGAGCATGCCCAGCTGGCTCCAGGCGCGGGCGTGTTCACTGTGCGCCGCGTGCCAGCGGGCGAACGCGGCTTCGTCATCCGGGCGCGATTCGCCCGAGCCCAGGCGCAGTTGCCAGCCGATCGCCTCGTCCAGCACCCGCAGGGAAACCGGCCCTTTCACGTCGGCTCGCCGTACAGCGCGATGTAGCACTGGCGCAGGCCCTGGGCGATGTACTGGCGCACGCGCGACACGGAAACGCCCAGTTGCTCGGCGATTTCGGCGTGCCCCAGGCCGTCGAGGCGATTGAGCAGGAAGGCGCTGCGCGCGCGGGTGGACAACGTGCCCAGCAGGCGGTCGATCTCGCGCAGGTCGGCCAGGATCAGGCAGTGCTCCTCGGCGGAGGGTTGCACGGCTTCGGGCAGGCATTTCAGCGCGTCGAGGTAGGCCTGCTCCAGCGCCACGCGGCGCCAGTGGTCCACCAGGATGCCCTTGGCGACCGTCACCAGGAAGGCACGCGGTTCGCGCAGGGAGGGCAGCTCGCGGCGGCCGAGCACCCGGACGAAGGTGTCCTGGCTGAGGTCTTCGGCGCGCTGCGGACACCCCAGGCTGCGGTTCAGCCAGGCAGTCAGCCAGTCGCGGTGATCGCGATACAAAGCGCCAACGAGTTCGCCGCTACCCATCTGGATGGCCGACACGCTACTCCCCCAATGACCCAAATGGGATCAAGTTCAAAAACGATAACTATTCGCAAATGATCGCAAAGTGCAGTCACGCGCGCAATCGGCACCCGTCGGCTTGACCGCCGGTCGCCGGGTTTTCGCGGCCGTTCTACACTCGAGCGACCTGTTTCGCGGAAAACCTCGCCATGTCCGACCCCGTGCTGATCATCGGTTCCTTCCTTTCGCCCTACGTGCGCAAGGCGCTGGTGCTGCTGGAAATGAAGGGCGTGGACTACCGCGTCGACTCCGTCGTGCCGTTCTTCGGCAACGAGGCGTTCGAACGCCTGAGCCCCCTGCGCCAGGTGCCGGTGCTGGTGGACGGCGAACTGGTGCTCAACGACTCCTCGGTGATCTGCCAGTACCTGGAGGAACGTTATCCACAGCCCGCGTTGTACCCTGCGGACATCGCCGAGCGTGCCCGTGCGCGCTGGATCGAGGAGTTCGCCGACAGCCGCATGGGCCAGGTGGTGATCTGGCAATTGTTCGATCAGCTGGTGATCGGCCGCGGCGTCTGGGGTCGCGAGCCGGACGCGGCGCTGCTGGAGAAGACCTACCAGCACGACCTGCCGGCGGTGTTCGAGTACCTGGAGGCGCAGTTACCGGCCAGCGGCTGGTTGTTCGGCGAGCTGTCCATTGCCGACATCAGCGTCGCCTGTTTCATGCGCAATGCGCAGTTCGCCCGCTACCCGCTGGACACCCAGCGCTGGCCGAAACTGGCAGCGATGCTGGAAAGCGCCTTCGCCTTGCCAGCCTTCCAGAAGCTGCATCGATTCGAGCTGGCCATCGCCCGCGCGCCCATCCTTCAGCAGCGCGAGGCGCTGATTGCCGCGGGCGCCCCGGTCAGCGACGTCAGCCTGATGCGCGAACAGCCGGTGCGCGGGCCGATGAGCCGCAGCTGATCAGGCCTCCTGCAAAAAGCGCCAGAGCCGCTGCGCCACCGGGCCGTGGGCACGGTCGCGCAGGCGCGCGGCGACCCATTCCTCGCGGCGGCCAGGCAACTGCGGGCCGCTGAGGTCCTGCAGACGGCCGGCGGCCAATTCTTCTTCGATCAGGTGGCGCGGCAGGTGGCCCCAGGCCAGGCCATGCAGCACCAGTTCCTTCTTCATGGCCTGGTCCGGCACCGTGCATTGCGGGGCGCCGTCGAGGGTGAAGTAGTCCACCGGCGGCGAATGCCGGGCGCTGTCGCGCATGACGCACTGGGTGAGCGCGCGCAGTTGCGCAGGGCCGATGTCCCGCCTGCCCGCCAGCAGGGTCGGGGCGATCACCGGGAGGAAGTCCACGCTGCCCATGTCCAGCCATTCCAGTCGCGGGTCGGCCTTGTCCACGCGGTGCAGGATCAGCTCGACGTCGCCATCGAGCAGCCGTTCCAGCGGCCCGCTGACGCTTTCGAAATACAGCTGCAGGCGGGTGTGCGGCTGCGTGGCAAAGAAGCGCGCGAGTTTTTCCAGCAGGGCGGGGCGCGGGCAGAAGTCGCCGAGCACGACGCGCAATGTGCTCTCCTCGCCGGCGGCCAGGTGCGCGGCGTGGTCGCGCAGATGCCCCAGTTCGCGCAGCAGGCCCTGGGCGCGGCGGTGGAAGGATTCGCCAGCGGCAGTCAGGGCGACGCGGTAGCCGCTGCGGTCCAGCAGCTCGAAGCCGAGCTGCCGCTCCAGCCGGGCGATAGCGGCGAACACCGCTGGGTGCGAGCGGTGCAGACGCTGGGCGGCGGCCTGGAAGCCGCCGGATTCGACCACGGCGTCGAAGCACTGCAGGTCGTGCAGGGTGAAATCATGCATGTCAGCGTTCCTGACAGAGATCGTCCATTCTTTGTAATTTCTCTGAAGCGGCGCCGCAACTAGCCTCGCGTCATTCCCCTGAGGAGAGGCCGCCATGAGCCCACTGCGCTATCTGACCACCCGCGACAACGCCCGCATCGCCTACCGATTGGACGGCCCCGCCGACGGGCCGCTGCTGGTGCTGTCCAACTCCATCGGCACCGACCTGCACATGTGGGACGGGCAGGTCGCCGCGTTCGGCGAGCATTTCCGCGTGCTGCGCTACGACGCGCGCGGGCACGGCGCCTCCAGCGTTCCCTCCGGTCGCTATCCGCTGGCGCGCCTGGCGGAGGACGTGATCGAGCTGCTGGATGCGCTCGGCGTGCAGCGCGCGCATTTCCTCGGGCTTTCCCTCGGCGGCTTCGTCGGCCAGTGGCTGGCGCTGAACGCACCGCAACGCATCGAACGCCTGGTACTGGCGAACACGTCCGCCTGGCTCGGGCCGCAGGAACAGTGGGATGCGCGCATCGCCGAGGTGCTGGCGGCGGAGGATATGCAGGGCACGGCGCAGACCTTCCTCGCCAACTGGTTCCCGGCGGCCTGGCTGCAGGCGCGGCGGCCGGAGGTGGAACCCTTCCGCGCCACGCTGCTGGCGACCAACCGGCACGGGCTGGCCGGTTCGTTTGCCGCCGTGCAGGAGACCGACCTGCGCACCGCGCTGCGCGACGTCCGCCTGCCTACGCTGGTGATTGCCGGGCAGTTCGATACGGTGACCGCCGCCAGTCACAGCGAGCTGATCGCCCAGGCCATCCCCGGCGCGCGCCTGCTCACGCTGCCGGCGGTGCACCTGTCGAACATCGAGTTTCCCCGCGAATTCGAAGGCGCGGTGCTGGATTTCCTGCTGGCGCCCTGAATGAACAAGGCCGCCCGGGGGCGGCCTCGTGGGGCTCAATGGTGCGCGGCATCCACCGCGATGGCCTCGCCGCAGACGTCCGCATAGGGGCGCTTGCGGTCGGCCAGGGTGTAGTGGATCAGCGCGCCGAGACCGGCGCCGAAGAACCAGGAGAACTGCGACAGCGCATCGAACGCCGGCACCAGGGCCAGCACGATGGCGATCAGCGCGGCCGGGACGAACGCTGCCACCGCGCGCAGGTTCACGCCGCCGCTGTAGTGGTAGGCGGCCTCGCGGCTCTCGCTGTACAGCTCGGGGAGGTTCACCCGGCTGCGACGCACCAGGTAGTAGTCGGTGACGATGATCCCGTACAGCGGGCCGAGCAGTGCGCCCAGCCCGCCGAGGAAGTACACGATCACCGCCGGGCTGTTGTACAGGTGCCAGGGCAGGATCAGCACGGCGATGGTGGCGCTGAGCAGGCCGGCGCGGCGGAAGTTCAGCAGGTTCGGCGCGAGGTTGGTGAGCACGTAGGCCGGGGCGACGAAGTTGGCCATGATGTTCACCGCCACGGTGACGATGAGGAACGCCAGGCAGGCCAGCACCAGGCCGAAGGTGCTGGGGATGGCGGCGACGATTTCCGTGGGGTTCTGCACCAGCTTGCCGTCGATGCTGAACTGCGCGCCGGCCAGCACCACGGCGATCAGCGCGAAGCCCAGCATGTTCACCGGCAGCCCCCAGAAGTTGCCGACGCTGATGGTGCGGCGGTCCGCGCAATTGCGGGTGAAGTCGCAGAAGTTGAGGATCATGGTGCCGTACAGCGACACCCACAGCGCGGCGGCGCCGAACACCTTCAGCCACATGGTCGAGCCGCTCGGGGCATTGCCGCTGGACCAGGAAATCGACAGGCCGGCGCGCCAGTACATCCAGCCGGCGAGGCTGGCGAAGGCGACCAGGATGATCGGGCCGGCGAAGGATTCGTAGCGGCGCACCATCTCCATGCCATAGGCGAAGATGACCAGCTGCACGCACCAGATGCCGAGGAAGGTGATCCAGCCCAGGGTCGACAGGCCGAGGATCGCGTCCTGGTCATAGGCCGCCAGGCTCGGCGCGATGGCGGTGAGCAGCACGCGCAGGACCACCGAGGCGAGGTAGGTCTGGATGCCGAACCAGGCGATGGCGATCACCGCACGGATCAGCGCCGGCACCTGCGCGCCATGAATGCCGAAGCTGATGCGGCACATCACCGGGTAGGGCAGGCCGGTCTTCTGGCCCATGTAGCCGGAGAGGTTCATCAGGCCGTAGATCACCAGCGCGCCCAGGGCGAAGGCGGCGAGTATCTGCGCGCCGCTCATGCCCAGGGCAAAGAGGCCGATGGCGAAGGAGTAGTTGGCGATGTTGTGCACATCGTTGGTCCACAGTGCGAACAGGCTGTAGCGGCCCCAGCTGCGACCGGCCGCCTTGGTCGGCGCCAGGTCGGCGCTGTACAGGCGCGGGCTGAGGGTCGGTGCGAGGGGTTTCGCGCAGGTGCCGTTGTCGGCTGGTTGGACAGGGGAAACGCCGGACAGGTGGGTAGGGCTGGAGTTCATGGGCTACTCGGCTTTTGTATGCACGGCTTTTTGTGGTTTGTGTGCAAAGCTAGAAGCGTGCCAGCGCGGCAGCTCTCTTGCCGCCAGCTTCCATTCGCTAAGCCGACGAATCTGCTGCAGCCCTTGTTGGGTGGGGCGTGCGCGGCTGTCCAGGTGTTCGAGAAATCAATTCTCCATTGCAATCATTGACTTAGGAGTCAAGTTAGTGGCGCCCCTCGGATGTGCGGGGGTGGGGGCTTTGTACACAATAATTGTGCACATGCGTTACGCCTTGCTCTGCTACATCCTTGTAGGAGCGGGCCATGCCCGCGATCGCGCGCGTGCGCGCTCCTACAGGTTGAATCCGGCGCGGAAATGAGCACCGTCGGCGATGGGGCGGGCCCCCTCCTGCGGACATAAAAAAACCGCCCCGGAGGGCGGTTTCTTCAACGCGGCGCGACGTGCTTACAGGCCGTTCTTGGCCTTGAACTCGCGGCGGCGGCGGTGCAGGACCGGCTCGGTGTAGCCGTTGGGCTGCTTGGTGCCTTCGAGGACCAGTTCCAGCGCGGCCTGGAAGGCCACGTTGTCGTCGAAGTTCGGCGCCATCGGGCGGTACTGGGCATCACCGGCGTTCTGGCGATCCACCACCGAGGCCATGCGCTTGAGGCTTTCCAGCACCTGCTCCTGGGTCACCACGCCGTGGCGCAGCCAGTTGGCCAGCAGCTGGCTGGAGATACGCAGGGTGGCGCGGTCTTCCATCAGGCCGACGTCGTTGATGTCCGGCACCTTGGAGCAGCCGACGCCCTGGTCGATCCAGCGGACCACGTAGCCGAGGATGCCCTGGGCGTTGTTGTCCAGCTCGTTCTTGATCTCTTCCGCGCTCCAGTTGGTATTGGGGGCGAGCGGAATGGTCAGGATGTCGTCCACCGACGCCGGTGCGCGCTTGGCCAGCTCGGCCTGGCGGGCGAACACGTCGACCTTGTGGTAGTGCAGCGCGTGCAGGGTGGCGGCGGTCGGCGACGGCACCCAGGCGGTGTTGGCGCCGGCCAGCGGGTGAGCGATCTTCTGCTCGAGCATGGCGGCCATCAGGTCGGGCATGGCCCACATGCCCTTGCCGATCTGCGCCTTGCCCTGCAGGCCGGTAGCGAGGCCCACGTCGACGTTGTTGTTCTCGTAGGAACCGATCCACTTCTCGGTCTTCATGGCGCCCTTGCGCACCATGGCGCCGGCTTCCATGGAGGTGTGGATCTCGTCACCGGTGCGGTCGAGGAAGCCGGTGTTGATGAACACCACGCGCTCGGCGGCGGCCTTGATGCAGGCCTTCAGGTTGACGGTGGTGCGGCGCTCCTCGTCCATGATGCCGACTTTCAGCGTGTTGCGCGGCAGGCCCAGCAGGTCCTCGACGCGGCTGAAGATCTCGGCGGCGAAGGCGACTTCTTCCGGGCCGTGCATCTTCGGCTTGACGATGTACACGCTGCCGGTGCGGCTGTTCTTGCGGGTCGCGCTGCCGTTCAGGTTGTGAATGGCGATCAGGCTGGTGAACAGGCCGTCCTGGATGCCTTCGGGTACTTCGTTGCCCTGGGCGTCGAGGATCGCCGGGTTGGTCATCAGGTGGCCGACGTTACGCACGAACAGCAGGGAGCGGCCGTGCAGGCTCAGCTCGGAACCATCGGCCCGGGTGTAGACGCGGTCCGGGTTCATGGTGCGGGTGAAGGTCGTGCCGCCCTTGGAAACCTGCTCGGCGAGGTCGCCTTTCATCAGGCCGAGCCAGTTGCGGTAGACCACGACCTTGTCGTCGGCATCGACGGCGGCCACGGAGTCTTCGCAGTCCATGATGGTGGTCAGCGCGGATTCCATCAGGACGTCTTTCACGCCAGCGGCGTCGGTCTGGCCGATCGGGCTGGTGGGGTCGATCTGGATTTCGAAGTGCAGGCCGTTGTGCTTGAGCAGCACGGCCTTGGGCTTGGCGGCTTCGCCCTGGAAGGCGAGGAACTGCGCGGCGTTCTTCAGGCCGGTCTCGCTGCCGTTGTTCAGGGTCACGGCCAGCGCGCCGTTCTTCACTACATAGGCGGTGGCGTCGACGTGGGAGCCGGTTTCCAGCGGGGCGGCTTCATCGAGGAAGGCGCGGGCGAAGGCGATCACCTTGTCACCGCGGACCTTGTTGTAGCCCTTGCCCTTCTCGGCGCCGTTCTCTTCGCTGATCGCGTCGGTGCCGTAGAGGGCATCGTACAGCGAGCCCCAGCGGGCGTTGGCGGCGTTCAGGGCGAAGCGCGCGTTCATCACCGGCACCACCAGCTGCGGGCCGGCCATGCGGGCGATTTCCTCGTCGACGTTCTGGGTGCTGGCCTGGAAGTCGGCCGGCTCGGGCAGCAGGTAGCCGATTTCCTGCAGGAAGGCCTTGTAGGCGGCGGCGTCATGCGGCTTGCCGGCGCGGGCCTGGTGCCAGCCGTCGATCTTCGCCTGAATCTCGTCGCGCTTGGCGAGCAGGGCCTTGTTCTTGGGGGCCAGGTCATTGATTACGGTTTCGACACCTGCCCAGAACTTGCCAGCGTCAATGCCGGTGCCGGGAATGGCTTCGTTGTTGACGAAGTCGAAAAGGACTTTGGCGACCTGCAGGCCACCGACTTGAACGCGTTCAGTCATTGCTTGCCTCACTCTGCTCAGGACCAGCTCTGGACACAGGCAAAACGCCTTGTAGTCCGAGCCGCGGAATACTACATGATGCCGTGGGAAAAATCAGTGGGCTAGCGTCGCGGTTAGACCAAAGTACGCATATCAGTCACGTAGCAGGTCATATGTTCGCAAATATTATCTGGATTGTTCCAGATAAATCTTAAAACTGTACACGTATTGCTGCGCCGGGTACCTGTGGCAGCCCGTCGCAGCCGGCTGACCATGCCGTGCCTATACTGCGTTTTCCCTGTTGGAGAATCCCGCATGTCCGTGACGCTTGCCACCCCCACCGATCTGGACGATCTGGTGCTGCTGTTTTCCGGCTACCTCGATTTCTACGAGGTGCCCGCACCCCACGCGAAGATCCGCGAGTTCCTCGGCGCGCGCATCGGCAGCGGCGAATCCACGGTGTACATCGCCCGCAGCATCGACGGGCTGGCGGTCGGCTTCGTGCAGCTGTATCCGTTCTTCGCGTCCCTGGCGCTGCAGGCGGCCTGGCTGGTCAGCGACCTCTACGTGCTGCCCGCCGCGCGCCGCGACGGCTATGGCGAAGCGCTGATGAACGCCGCCCGCGCCCATGCCCAGAGCAGCGGCGCCTGCGGCCTGATGCTGGAGACGGCGAAGACCAACCACGCCGGCCAGTCGCTCTACGACCGCCTGGGCTACAAGCGGGACGACACGTTCTACACCTACTGGCTGGACCTCACGGCCTAACTCTTCGCGGAGACTGCTCATGGACCACCTCGTATTGACCGTCATCGCCCAAGACCAGCCCGGTCTGGTGGAGCGCGTGGCCAAATGCATCGCCGCCCACGGCGGCAACTGGCTGGAAAGCCGCATGTCGCGCATGGCCGGACAGTTCGCCGGGATTCTCCGCGTGGCGGTGCCCGCCGAGGGCTATGACGAACTGGTGGAAGGCCTGCAGGAGCTGAGCGAGCACGGCATCCGCGTGCTGCTGGCCGAAAGCGGCATCGAGCCGGCCTGCAACTGGAAGCCGATCCACCTCGACCTGGTAGGGAACGATCGCCCCGGCATCGTCCGTGACATCACCCAGTTACTGGCCGAGCACGGCGTGAACCTGGAGAGCCTGACCACCGAGGTGCTGCCGGCGCCGATGAGCAGCGAGCCGCTGTTCCATGCCGAAGCGTTGCTCGCAGTGCCCCTGACCCTGCCGCTGGACACCCTGCAGCAGAAGCTCGAGGCTTTGGCGGACGACCTGATGGTCGAGCTGAATTTCCACAGCGGGGAATGATCCTTCCCCTGTGAACGCGTGTCTTGTGGAAAAACCTGTGGGCTCTCTGTTGATGGTTCGACAGAGGGCCCATTTTATCTAGGATACAGGCTCGTCCGGTTATCCACTTACCTCATCACCGCTGTGCACAGATAGCGGGGATCGCACCGTGGGCATTCTGTTGATAAGTGGCTGAAGCCTTCTGGTGCCGTGGCTTAGATTGATCTGGACGTTTTCTGTACAGCCTGACCGGGGCGAATTCAAGGTTCCGAGCGTCACAGGCGCTGTGCACAAAATCACTGGAGGAGCCTGTGGAGAAGCCGTTGATGGAACGCTACAGGCCAGACTGACTCTGGCCTTCAGCGGGTTGTCCACTTTCTGAGCGGGTGACGTCGCGCCATCCACACTCAGCGGGGATCAGCCTGTGGAAAAGCTCGGGGAAAGTCTCTTCAGGCCAGAGTTGGCGGGGCTTCGGTTGGTTTGATTGAATATTGATCAGTCGCCCTGCGCGGGCGGCCCAGGCTGCAGGGAGAGCGGCGCCGGCCGGCGGCCTGTGGACGAAACGGCCGTTATCCCCGCAATCGCGGGATAGAGCTGTGGACAAACTGCGGGTGACTGCCTGCAGGCCACGGATGGCGAGGCGTGCAGGCAGTGGATCAGTTAATGATCAGTCGCCGCGGGACAGGCGATACCAGATGTCCACGCTGTACACCACCAGGCCCAGCCAGATGCAGCCGAAGGAGATCAGCCGCGCGCTGTCCAGGTGCTCGCCGAACAGCAGGATCGCCTGCAACAGCACCAGGGTCGGCGCCAGGTACTGGAGGAAGCCGAGCGTGGCGTAGGGCAGGTGCCGCGCGGCGGCGTTGAAGCAGACCAGCGGCACCAGGGTGATCGGGCCGGCAGCGGCCAGCCAGATCGCGTCCTTGGTGGTCCAGAAGTCCGCATGCACGCTGGGGCCGTCGGCGAACAGCACGAGGTAGCCGATCGCCAGCGGCAGCAGGATCCAGGTCTCCACCACCAGCCCCGGGAGGGCGGCCACCGGTGCCTGCTTGCGGATCAGGCCGTAGAAGCCGAAGGTCAGCGCCAGCGCCAGCGATACCCAGGGCAGGCTGCCCAATTGCCATACCTGCTGCGCCACGCCTAGCGCCGCCAGCGCGACGGCGAGCCACTGCAACGGGCGCAGGCGCTCGCGCAGGATCACCAGGCCGAGCAATACGTTGACCAGCGGGTTGACGTAGTAGCCCAGGCTGGCCTCGATCATGTGGCCGTTGTTCACCGCCCAGACGTACACCAGCCAGTTGCTGGCGATCAGCAGGCCGCTGGCGGTGAGCACGGCGATGCGCTTGGGGTTCTCGCGCAGCTCGCGCCACCAGCCGGGGTGCTTCCACACCAGCAGGAGCAGGGCGCCGAACACCGCCGACCAGATGGCCCGGTGGGTGATGATTTCCAGTGCGGGGATGCGTTCGAGCAGCTTGAAGTAGATCGGGAAGAGTCCCCAGATGACATAGGCAGTCAAGCCCAGGGCGTAGCCCCGGCGGGGATTGGCGGTGGCCATGGAACATCCTTGGTTAGGCAGCTAATGAGTGGCTGCACAATTCTAGGGCGCTCGGGTGGGATTGTCTGTGCCGCCGCGGTGGATGTCGCGGCGGTGCGGGCGAATGTGCGTAACGATGCCGTTACGGAGAAGGCCGAGTCTGTAGGAGCGAGCTTGCTCGCGAACGGGTCCCCGGCTGTGTCGGAGTCGGGCGGGTTCGCGAGCAATAACGATGGCGTCCCCCTCGCTCCTGCGCGGAGCAAACGGGGGCGGATTCCGTTCGCGGTCCGGCCGCCCGGTCGGCAATGAAAATGCGTGGGTCAGAACAGCCGCAACGGCTCCTCATCCAGCGCCGCCAGTTGCTCGCGCAGCACCAGCACCTGTTCGCCCCAGTACCGCTCGCTGCCGAACCAGGGGAAGCTCGGCGGGAACGCGGGGTCGTCCCAGCGCCGCGCCAGCCAGGCGCTGTAGTGCATCAGGCGCAGGGCGCGCAGGCCCTCGATCAGTGGCAGTTCGCGCGGGTCGAAGTCGTGGAATTCCTGGTAGCCATCGACCAGTTCCGACAGCTGCCCGAGACGCTCCTGGCGCTCGCCGGCAAGCATCATCCACAGGTCCTGCACCGCCGGGCCCATGCGGCAGTCGTCGAGGTCGACGACGTGGAAGGTGTCGTCACGGCACAGCAGGTTGCCGGGGTGGCAATCGCCATGCAGGCGAATGGGCGTGTACTTCACGCGGGCGTAGAGCTCATCGATCTTTTTCAGCAGGTCGCGCGCCACGGATTCATAGGCCGGCAGCAGGCTCTTGGGAACGAAGTTGCCTTCCAGCAGGGTGGCCAGGGACTCATGGCCGAAGTTCTGCGGGGTCAGCGCCTCGCGGTGCGCGAACGGGCGGTTGGCGCCCACGGCGTGCAGGCGGCCGAGCAACTGGCCGAGGCGATAGAGCTGGTCGAGGTTGCCCGGCTCCGGCGCGCGGCCGCCGCGGCGGGGGAACAGCGTGAAGCGGAAACCGGCGTGCTCGAAAAGCGTCCTGCCCTCGTGCACCAGCGGCGCGACCACCGGGACTTCGCACTCGGCCAATTCGGCGGAGAAGGCGTGTTCCTCGAGGATCGCTTCGGTGGTCCAGCGCCCGGGGCGGTAGAACTTGGCGATCAGCGGTTCGCTGTCCTCGATACCGACCTGGTATACGCGATTCTCGTAGCTGTTGAGCGCGAGTACGCGGGCGTCGCTGAGGAAACCGATGCTTTCCACCGCATCCAGCACCAGATCGGGGGTGAGGTCGGAAAAGGGATGGGACATGGCGACGTTCCGGCAGTGGTAAAGCTGTCTAGTGTACCCAGTCCGCCCCCGTTGGGTGCGCTGCCGCCTCAGCGGTCGGTGCAGTGTTTGCCCAGGTAGTCGACGAAGTCCGTCGCCAGCGCCCGGCGTTCGCCCTTCACCAGGGTCAGCTTCTGCATCGCGCGGCCGTTGCAGGTCAGCGGCTGGGCCTGCTTTTCGGTGCTGTGCAGCGGCGTCAGCAACAGGTCGTAGGGGGTGCCCTGGCGGACCTGTTCGGCCAGCTCAGTCTCGGTGCCACCGATCAGCAGGACCTTGTTGTGGGTGTCGATCTGGTACTGGTCCACCAGCGTTTCCAGCGTCGGCATCAGCTCCTGGCTGGCGCCGACCCGCAGCACGTCGGGGCCGGCCTGGCTGGCTAGCGGCAGGGAAAGCAGAAACGGCAGGGCGAGAATCGCGAGGGGACGGCGCATGGCGGGAGCTCCGGTTGACCGACGGCCCCGTCCGACCCGGGCGGGGCTCCGGCGCTTATTGGAGCGCGGCGCAGCGCCGCCGGGCTTGATATGAGGCAGGGAAACTCCAGTGGCAGCAGCTTAAAGCGGCGTGCCGAGGATGACCTGCGCCGGCGAGAACTGCGCGCGCACCGCCGAGCCGGCTTTCAGGCCGAGAATCGCGATGCGCTCCGGGTCGGTCAGGGCGCAGAGCATCTGCCCGCTGGGCAACTGGATGCGCACTTCGCTGGGGCCGTCGTCGGCTTCGCGGATGTCGTCGATATGGCCTTCCAGCGCGTTAAGTCCATCCGGACACGGAATGTGCGGCAGATCGACATAGAGCCAGCCGGCCTTCATCAGGGCCACCACCGGCATGCCGGCAGTCAGCTCCAGCTTCTCGGTGCTTTCCCGGGTGACCCGCGCCTGGATGCGCGAGCCGCCGGGCAATTCGATGCCGATCAGGTCGTTGAGGCCCGACGGCTCGACCGCAACGACGCGCCCGTGCAGCTGGTTGCGCGCGCTGGTGCGCATCATCAGGCGGCCGATCAGCTCCAGGTCGGCCTGGTGCTCGACGTGCTCGACGATGTGTTCGCGCAGGGCCTCCAGCCGCTGGTACAGCGCCAGCAGGCGCTCGCCCTCGGCGGTCAGGCGCGCGCCGCCGCCGCCCTTTCCGCCGACGCTGCGTTCCACCAGCGGCCGCTCGGACAGGTTGTTCAGTTCGTCGATGGCGTCCCAGGCGGTCTTGTAGCTCATCCCGGCGGCCTTGGCCGCGTGGGTGATCGAGCCGAGCTGGGCGATCTGCGCCAGGAGGGCGATGCGCTGGGGGCGGCGGGTAACGTGTTGGGTCAACAGGCTCAGGGTGGTCATTGGTTTCGCGGGTGCTTATTGGTATCGCCCGAGGCTCCGTCGCTAGCGTGCAAAACGCAAGGGGCAGATGCCGGGATTGTGGCCCAGCGGTCGACTATTGCGGGGCGGGCGTGCGCGCCAGGCAGTACACGTCGACCTGTCGCGCCCCGGCGCGGCGTAGCAGGCGGGCGATGCGTTCGGCGGTGGCGCCGGTGGTCAGCACGTCGTCCACCAGCGCGAGGTGCAGGCCGGCTACCTCCGCGCCGGCGGCCAGGGCGAAGGCGCTGCGCAGGTTGCGCTTGCGCGTGGCGGCGTCCAGGCCCTGCTGGGCCGGGGTGTCCTGGGTGCGCACCACGAGCCGGGCGTCCACCGGCAGGCCCAGTGGCGCGGCGAGCCAGTCCGCCAGCAGCTGCGCCTGGTTGAAGCCGCGCTGGCGCTGGCGTCGGCGGGACAGGGGCACGGGAATAAGCCGGTCGGGGCGCGGCAGCCCTTCTTCATAGGCATGCAGCAGGTGGCGTTCGAGCAACTGGCCGAGCAAGCGCCCCAGCGGCGCATTGGCCTGGTGCTTGAATCGGGTGATCAGTGCGTCGACGGGGAAGGCGTAGCGCAGGGGCGTTTCGACGCGATGGAAGGCCGGTGGCCGGCGCAGGCACTGGCCGCAGGTCAGCCCGGGGGCGGGCAGGGGCAGCGCACACCTCGCGCAGTGCCCGGCGAGCCAGGGCAGGTCGTCATCGCAACCGGCGCAGAGCGGCAGCGCGGCCTGCTCGGCCGCCGCGCCGCACAACAGGCATTGCACGCGAGGGCGCCACCAGACCGGACGCCAATCCAGCCACCGCATTCCGCCCCTCCAGGGGCGGTGCCGCTCGGGGTGAGCGGCTCAGTGAATCAGCCAGCTCAGGACCACCAGACCCAGCACCGTCCAGATCAGACCACCGAAGATCGAGCGCCGCAGGAAGGCGCGGATGCCACTGTAGAGCAGCAGCAGGCCGATGAAGAGCAGGACGAAGCTGAAGATCGAGACGTCGATTCCCACAGCCCGCGCCAGGCCGTGGAAGAAGTCGTCCATGGCGCGCCACAGGCCGCCGAGCACGCCCGACAGCAGATCGACGATGAAGCGGATGGCCTTGCCGACCATCTGGCCAAGGCCGTCGAAGAATCCTTCGGTTCCCATCTGGGGTATGACTCCTGAGTGTTCTGTCTGATTGGAGCGGCAACGGGCCGTATCGGTTCAGCCGTGCGCGCTGAGGGAATCTATCGTTTGATTAATAAGTGATCACTTGTCGACCTGTGTCGCGAGAGAGGTTGACAGCGTCACAGCTCCACATATGATGCCTTGAGCCTGATTTCCCCCGGTGGCGCGCCGCCGGGGCACCCTGGACAAGAGGCGCCCCCAAGCGTCGAAGGACTTTGCCGATGAGTGCCACCGCAGCCCACGTAACCCGCCACGACTGGACCCTTGCCGAGGTCCGTGCCCTGTTCGAACAGCCCTTCAACGACTTGCTGTTCCAGGCACAGACCGTGCACCGCGCGCATTTCGACCCGAACCGCGTGCAGGTGTCCACCCTGCTGTCGATCAAGACCGGCGCCTGCCCCGAAGACTGCAAATATTGCCCGCAGTCCGGCCACTACAACACCGGCCTGGACAAGGAAAAGCTGTTGGAGGTGCAGAAGGTGCTGGAAGCCGCAGCCCAAGCCAAGGCCATCGGCTCGACGCGCTTCTGCATGGGCGCCGCCTGGAAGCACCCGTCCGCCAAGGACATGCCGTACGTGCTGGAAATGGTCAAGGGCGTGAAGAAGCTCGGCCTGGAAACCTGCATGACCTTGGGGCGCCTGGACCAGGAGCAGACCCAGGCGCTGGCCGAAGCGGGCCTGGACTACTACAACCACAACCTCGATACCTCGCCGGAGTTCTACGGCAACATCATCACCACCCGTACCTACGGCGAGCGCCTGCAGACCCTGGCGTACGTGCGCGAGGCGGGGATGAAGATCTGCTCCGGCGGCATCCTGGGCATGGGCGAGTCGGTGGACGACCGCGCCGGCCTGCTGATCCAGCTGGCCAACCTGCCCGAGCACCCCGAATCGGTGCCGATCAACATGCTGGTCAAGGTCAAGGGCACCCCGCTGGCCGAGGAGAAGGACGTCGATCCGTTCGACTTCATCCGCACCCTGGCGGTCGCCCGCATCATGATGCCGAAGTCTCACGTGCGCCTGTCCGCCGGCCGCGAACAGATGAATGAGCAGATGCAGGCCCTGGCCTTCATGGCCGGCGCGAACTCGATCTTCTACGGCGAGAAGCTGCTGACCACCGCCAACCCGCAGGCCGAGAAGGACATGCAACTGTTCGCCCGCTTAGGCATCAAGCCCGAGGAGCGCGAAGAGCACGCCGACGAGGTGCACCAGGCCGCCATCGAGCAGGCGCTGGTGGAGCAACGCGATTCCCAGCTGTTCTATAACGCCGCTTCGGCCTGATAGAGCGGCTCGTCTTCCTGTAGGAGCGAACTCGCTCGCGAACGCTTTTCCGGCTGCACAGTACGGGGCGGTTCGCGAGCAAGCTCGCTCCTGCAAAAGCTCTACCGCCGACACGGGGTTGCGTATGTCTTTCGATCTCGCCGCCCGCCTGGCCCAGCGCCAGGCGGACGATCTCTACCGCCGTCGCCCGCTGCTGCAATCGCCGCAGGGGCCGGAGGTGGTCATCGATGGCCAGCCGATGCTGGCCTTCTGTTCCAACGATTACCTGGGCCTGGCCAATCACCCCGAGGTGATCGCCGCAATGCGTGCCGGCGCCCAGCGCTGGGGCGTCGGCGGTGGCGCCTCGCACCTGGTCAACGGCCATTGCGGCCCGCACCACGAGCTGGAACTGGCCCTCGCCGAGTTCACCGGCCGCCCGCGCGCGCTGCTGTTTTCCACCGGCTACATGGCCAACCTCGGCACCGTCACGGCCCTCGTCGGCAAGGGCGACAGCGTGCTGGAAGACCGCCTCAACCATGCCTCGCTGCTGGACGCCGGCCTGCTGTCGGGTGCGCGTTTCTCTCGCTACCTGCACAACGACGCCGCCAGTCTCGCGTCGCGCCTGGACAAGGCCGACGGCAACACGCTGGTGGTGACCGATGGCGTGTTCAGCATGGACGGCGACCTCGCCGACCTGCCTGCGCTGTGCGCCGCGGCCCGGGAAAAGAACGCCTGGGTGATGGTCGACGACGCCCACGGCTTTGGCCCGCTGGGCGCGAACGGAGGCGGGATCGTCGAGCACTTCGGCCTGGGGCTCGACGACGTGCCGGTATTGGTCGGCACCCTCGGCAAGGCCTTCGGCACCGCCGGCGCCTTCGTGGCCGGCAGCGAGGAGCTGATCGAAACGCTGATCCAGTTCGCTCGACCCTACATCTACACCACCAGCCAGCCGCCCGCCGTGGCCTGCGCCACGCTCAGAAGCCTGGCGCTGCTGCGCGCCGAGGGCTGGCGCCGCGACCACCTGAACGCGCTGATCGCGCGCTTCCGCGCCGGCGCCCGCGCCATCGGCCTGAGCCTGATGGACAGCCCGACGCCGATCCAGCCGATCCTCATCGGCGGCAGCGCCCAGGCCATGGCGTTATCCGCCGAGCTGCGCCAGCGCGGCATCCTCGTCGGCGCGATTCGCCCGCCCACCGTGCCGGCCGGTACGGCGCGCCTGCGCGTGACCCTGTCCGCTTCGCACACCGAGGCGCAGGTGGACCGCCTGCTCCAGGCGCTCGCCGACAGCTGGCAGCGCGTGTCGTCTAGCCTTCTGGCAGAGATCGATGCCGAGGAGGGCGATGATGCGTGACCAACTGATCCTGCTGCCGGGGTGGGGCCTGGGCAGTGCGCCGCTGGAACCGCTGCGCGATGCGCTGCTGGAACAGGCGCCGCACTTGAACGTGCAGATCGAGCCGCTGCCGGCGGATGCCGAGCCGAACGCCTGGCTCGACGAGCTGGACGACAACGTCGCCCACGACGCCTGGATTGCCGGCTGGTCGCTGGGTGGCATGCTCGGCGCCGAACTGGCGGCGCGCCGCGGCGAGTCCTGCCGCGGGCTGGTGACGCTCGCCAGCAACCCGTGTTTCCGCCGCCGCGAGGACTGGCCGCAGGCCATGGCCGAAGACGTCTTCGAGGATTTCTTCGAGGCCTTCCTGCTGGAGCCGCACCTGGTGCGCAAGCGCTTCACGATGCTGGTCAGCCAGGGCGCGCGCGATGCCCGCACGCTGGCGCGGCAACTGCAGGTGGCGCTGCCGCAACTCAATGTCGAAGGCCTGACCGCCGGCCTGCAACTGCTGGGGCAGCTCGACACCCGCGCCGCGCTCAGCCGCTATCCCGGCCCGCAGCTGCACCTGTTCGCCGCCAACGATGCGCTGGTGCCGGCCAGCGCCGCCGAGGCGTTGCTCGAGTGGCTGCCGGACGTCGAGGTGAGCGTGCTCCCCGGCGCCAGCCACGGCCTGCCGCTGGAGCAGCCGGACGACGTGGCGAGCGCGATCCTGAGGTTCATCCACGAGGGCGACGATGGCTGATTGCAGCAGCGCGCTGCCCGACAAACGCCAGGTAGCCGCCTCATTCTCCCGCGCAGCGTCGACCTACGACGCGGTGGCGGAATTGCAGCGCGCCGTCGGCAGCCGGCTGCTCGAGCTGCTGCCGGCGCAGGCTGCGCCGCAGCGCTGGATCGACCTTGGCAGCGGCACCGGTTATTTCACCCGCGCCCTGGCGGCGCGTTATCCACAGGCGCTGGGCCTGTCCGTCGACATCGCCGAGGGCATGCTGCGCCACGCCCGCGAGCAGGGCGGCGCGCAGCACTTCATCGGTGGCGACGCCGAGCGGCTGCCGCTGCGCGATGGCGCCAGCGACCTGCTGTTCTCCAGCCTGGCGATCCAGTGGTGCGCTGACCTGCCAGCGGTGCTGGGCGAAGCGCGCCGCGTGCTGCGCCCCGGGGGCGTCGCGGCCTTCAGCAGCCTGTGCATCGGCACCCTGGGCGAACTGCGGCAGAGCTGGGAGGCGGTGGACGGTTTCGTCCACGTGAACCGCTTCCGCGCCTTCGAACAGTACCAGCAGCACTGCGCGGCCAGCGGCCTGGAAGTGCTGGAGCTGCGCACCGAGGACCGTGTCCTGCACTTCCCCGACCTGCGCAGCCTGACCCATGAACTCAAGGCGCTCGGCGCGCACAACCTCAACCCCGGCCGGCCCGATGGCCTCACCGGGCGCGAGCGGGTGCGCGCGCTGATCGCCGCCTACGAGCGCTTCCGCCAGCCCGCGGGGCTGCCGGCGACCTACCGGGTGGTTTACGCCGTCCTGCGCAAGAACTGTCCCGTGTAGGAGCGAGCTTGCTCGCGAACCCGCCCAGCTCTGGTGCTGCCGGCGAGTCCCGTTCGCGAGCAAGCTCGCTCCTACGAAGAGCACCAGAGGAAAACCATGCCCCACGCCTACTTCATCACCGGCACCGACACCGAAATCGGCAAGACCACCATCGCCGCCGGCCTGCTGCATGCGGCGCGGCTGGCCGGGTTGTCCACCGCGGCGGCCAAGCCGGTGGCGTCCGGCTGCGAGCGCAGCCCCGATGGCCTGCGCAACTCCGACGCGCTGGCGCTGCTGGGCGAGTGCAGCCTGCCGCTGGCCTATGAGCAGGTGAACCCCTTCGCCTTCGAGCCGGCCATCGCCCCGCACCTCGCCGCCAGCGAGCAAGGCGTGAAGCTGACGGTGGAAGCACTCCAGGCCCCGGTGCGTTCGGTGCTGGACCTGGGCGCCGATTTCACCCTGGTGGAAGGCGCCGGCGGCTGGCGGGTGCCGCTGGCCGGGGAAGAAAACCTCTCCGACCTGGCCATCGCCCTGCAAATGCCGGTGATCCTGGTGGTGGGCGTGCGCCTGGGCTGCATCAACCACGCGGTGCTCAGCGCCGAGGCGATCCAGCGCGACGGCCTGCCGCTGGCCGGCTGGGTGGCGAATATCGTCGATCCGCAGACGTCTCGCCTGGAAGAAAACCTCGCCACCCTCGCCGAGCGCCTGCCCGCACCCTGCGTGGGGCGTGTGCCGCGCCTGGCCCGGGCGACGCCGGCGGCGGTGGCTGCGCACCTGGACCTGGGCATCCTGGATTTGTAACCGGCCCTTGGCCTGGCAGGCGGCGTCTGCTTGAATAGTGGCCACTTGCTGCTTTTTGCCGTGGAGGCGTTGCGATGGAAATCTCCGGTAATGCTTTCTCTGCGGGCCTGTATGGCGTGCAGAACGGCCAGCGCCGCGTCGACCGTGCCAGCACTGACATCGCTACCGCCGGCAATGCGCCCAGCGAAGTGCTCAACGATCGCCTGATCGACCTGCGCCGTGGCGAGCACGAGGTCAAGGCCAACGCCAAGGTCATCCAGGCCGCCGACGAAACGCTGGGCACCCTCATCGATATCCGCGCCTGATCCCACCCCCTTTTCTACCCCTGACTCCTGCGCAGCGGCCGGCTGTCTTCACGACACGCCGGCCGCTCTGCCATGGGCTTTAATTAGCCTCAGGACGTCGCCGCCAGCGGACCCCGCAACCCGCCCGGCGAGCGTGACCGGGCGGTCGGTTTGCACGCTTGACAAGGGTATGGCGTAAACGTATGTTTCAAACGCCTGTTTGACTGTCCGGATGCGTGCGCGCACCGACTGGGCGGCCGGGAATGCTCCCGCACTGCGACCGCAGCGACCGGTCGCCCATTAACCAGAACCCTTCGTAGAGGTTTACCGCTATGCCTGATTACAAGGCCCCCTTGCGTGATATCCGTTTCGTTCGCGACGAGCTGCTGGGCTACGAAGCGCACTACCAGAACCTGCCGGGCGCTCAAGACGCGACTCCCGACATGGTCAACGCCATCCTCGAAGAGGGTGCGAAGTTCTGCGAACAGGTGATCGCTCCGCTGAACCGCACCGGCGACCTGGAAGGCTGCAAATGGAGCCCCGAAGGCGTGAAGACGCCGACCGGCTTCAAAGAGGCCTACCAGCAGTTCGTCGAAGGCGGCTGGCCGAGCCTGGCCCATGACGTCGAGCACGGCGGCCAGGGTCTGCCCGAATCCCTGGGTCTGGCCATCAGCGAGATGGTCGGCCAGGCCAACTGGTCCTGGGGCATGTACCCGGGCCTGTCCCACGGCGCCATGAACACCCTGCACGCCCACGGCACCCCGGAGCAGCAGCACACCTACCTGACCAAGCTGGTATCCGGCGAGTGGACCGGCACCATGTGCCTGACCGAACCGCATTGCGGCACCGACCTGGGCATGCTGCGCACCAAGGCCGAGCCGCAGGCTGACGGCACCTACAAGATCACCGGCACCAAGATCTTCATCTCCGCTGGCGAACACGACATGGCCGACAACATCGTCCACATCGTGCTGGCCCGCCTGCCCGATGCCCCGCAGGGCACCAAGGGCATCTCGCTGTTCATCGTGCCGAAGTTCCTGCCCAATGCCGAAGGCAACGTGGGCGAGCGCAACGCCGTGTCCTGTGGCTCCATCGAGCACAAGATGGGCATCCACGGCAACGCGACCTGCGTGATGAACTTCGACGCGGCCACCGGCTTCCTGATCGGCCCGCCGAACAAGGGCCTGAACTGCATGTTCACCTTCATGAACACCGCTCGCCTGGGTACCGCGCTGCAAGGCCTGGCCCACGCCGAAATCGGTTTCCAGGGTGGCATCGCCTACGCTCGCGAGCGTCTGCAGATGCGTTCGCTGACTGGCCCGAAAGCGCCGGAAAAAGCCGCCGACCCGATCATCGTGCACCCGGACGTACGCCGCATGCTGCTGACCGCCAAGGCTTTCGCCGAAGGCAACCGCGCCATGCTGTACTTCGCCGCCAAGCAGGTCGACATCGTCCAGCGCAGCCAGGACGAAGAAGAGAAGAAAGCCGCTGACTCGATGCTGGCCTTCCTCACCCCGATCGCCAAGGCGTTCATGACCGAAGTGGGCTTCGAAGCCGCCAACCACGGCGTGCAGATCTATGGCGGCCACGGCTTCATCGCCGAGCACGGCATGGAACAGAACGTCCGCGACAGCCGCATCTCCATGCTGTACGAAGGCACCACCGGCGTTCAGGCGCTGGACCTGCTGGGCCGCAAGATCCTCATGACCCAGGGCGAAGCGCTCAAGGGCTTCACCAAGATCGTGCACAAGTTCTGCCAGGCCAACGAAGCCAACGACGCCGTGAAGGAGTTCGTTGCACCGCTGGCCGCGCTGAACAAGGAGTGGGGCGAGCTGACCATGAAGGTCGGCATGGCCGCCATGAAGGACCGCGAGGAAGTCGGTGCCGCGTCGGTGGACTACCTGATGTACTCCGGCTACGCCTGCCTGGCCTACTTCTGGGCCGACATGGCTCGCCTGGCTGCCGAGAAGCTGGCTGCCGGTACCAGCGAAGAGGCCTTCTACCAGGCCAAGCTGAAGACCGCGCGCTTCTACTTCCAGCGCATCCTGCCGCGCACCCGCGCGCACGTCGGTGCCATGCTGTCGGGCGCCAACAACCTGATGGACCTGGCCGAGGAAGATTTCGCCCTCGGTTACTGATCGCGCACGGACGGTTCGCCGTCCGTCTGCTGACCAGCAAGGAGCCCGCCGCAAGGCGGGCTTTTTCGTCTTCGAAGTCACACAAATCGCCGCAGAAAATGCCATCATTACGCCACTTGCCGATCCACCAATGGCGAGCCCGGCACCCACTTTGCGGAACCCCCTGTGCGACCCACGGCCCCTTACCGGATCAGCCATTTCCTCACGCCCCTGTTGCTGATTCCGGCCGGCATCGCCGCCGGCTCCCTGGGCGAACTGTCTGACTTCTTCATTTCCCTGTTCAACGTGCTGCCGACCCTGCTGCTCCTGCTCGGCGGCGCGCTGTGCCTGGTCTACGGCCGCCAGCGCCAGTTGTTCATGCTAGCGGTGGTGTACATCGCCTATTTCCTGCTCGACACCCAGGTCGACTACTTCCAGGCGCACCGGGTGGTGATGCCCGAGGCGGCGCTGGTGTTTCACCTGTGCTGCGTGCTGTTGCCGCTGCTCTACGGCCTGTACGGCATCTGGCAGGAACGCATGCACATGCTGCAGGACCTGCTCGCCCGCAGCGCCGGGCTGATCGCCGTGGTCGGCGTTGCCACGGCGCTGGCCCGGCGTTTCCCCCAGGGCCTGGCGGAGCTGCTCAGCGACACCTACTGGCCGTCCCTGCACGGCCAGTGGATGAACCTGGCCCAGTTGTCCTACCTCGGCTTCCTGATGGCCTTCATCGCCCTGGTGGCCGCCTACGTGCGCCAGCCTCGTCCGTTGCACGCCGCGCAACTGCTGGGCTTGCTCGGGCTGCTGTGGATGCTGCCCAAGGTGTTCATCCTGCCCCACGCGCTGACCGTGATGACCAGCCTGGTGATGCTCACCCTGGCCGGCGCGGTGGCCCACGAGGCCTATCAGATGGCCTTCCGCGACGAACTCACCGGGCTGCCCGGCCGGCGCGCGCTGAACGAGCGCTTCCAGCGCCTGGGCCAGCAATACGTGCTGGCGATGATCGACGTGGACCACTTCAAGAAATTCAACGACAGCCACGGCCATGATGTCGGCGACCAGGTGCTGCGCATGGTCGCCAGCCAGTTGCGCCGCACCGGTGGCGGCGGCAAGGCGTACCGCTATGGCGGCGAGGAATTCACCCTGGTGTTCGCCGGCAAGACGGTGGAGCAGTGTCTGCCGTACCTCGATGGCGTCCGCCAGGCCATCGAGGGGTACGCCATGCATCTGCGCGACCGTGGCAACCGACCGCGGGACGACCGCCAGGGTCGCAACCGGCGTGGTGGCAAGGACGCGCAGACGGTCTCGGTGACCATCAGCGTCGGGGTTGCCGAGCGCGACGGCGAGCGGCGCAACCCGGAAGAAGTGATCAAGGGCGCCGACGAGGCGCTGTACTCGGCCAAGAGCGGCGGGCGCAACCGCGTGGCGGTGCACGGGCAATCGCGACGCGGCGCGGTGCGCACCGCCTGAGCGGCCTGCGTTATGACCGCGCATTCAGCCCGTGCAGCGTGATTGTCCGGCGCCTCGCGGGCCGTTAGGTTCAGGCTTTGCGCCATGCTGGCGCCCTGAACCGAACGGAGATTCGCCATGCCCGAGTACAAGGCCCCCCTGCGCGACGTGCGCTTCCTCACCGACGAAGTCTTCGACTTCACCGGTCGCTACGAAGCCCTCGGCGCCACCGACGCCACCCCGGACATGTTCGCCGCCATCCTCGAGGAAGGCGCGAAGTTCTGCGAGCAGGTCATCGCCCCGCTGAACCGCTCCGGCGACGAGGAAGGCTGCCACTTCGACAACGGTGTGGTGACCACGCCCAAGGGCTTCAAGGAAGCCTTCGCGCAGTACGTCGAGGCCGGCTGGAACGGCGTCTCCAGCGACCCGGAATACGGTGGCCAGGGCCTGCCGCCGTCCCTCGGCCTGCTGGTCAGCGAGATGATCGGCGCGTCCAACTGCTCCTGGGGCATGTACCCCGGCCTGACCAAGGGCGCCATGGCCGCCATCCACGCCCACGGCACCGCCGAGCAGAAGAGCACCTACCTGCCGCGCATGACCAGCGCGGTGTGGACCGGCACCATGTGCCTCACCGAGCCGCACTGCGGCACGGACCTGGGCATCATCAAGACCCGCGCCGTGCCCAATGCGGACGGCAGCTACGCGATCACCGGCACCAAGATCTTCATCTCCGCCGGCGAGCACGACCTGAGCGAGAACATCATCCACCTGGTACTGGCCAAGCTGCCCGACGCCCCGGCCGGCACCAAGGGCATCTCGCTGTTCATCGTGCCCAAGTTCAACCTCGACGCGAACGGTGACGTCGGCGAGCGCAACGCCGTGGCCTGCGGCTCCATCGAGCACAAGATGGGCATCAAGGCCTCCGCCACCTGCGTGATGAACTTCGACGGCGCCCGCGGCTTCCTCATCGGCGAAGCCAACAAGGGCCTGGCCTGCATGTTCACCATGATGAACCACGCGCGCCTGGGCACTGGCATGCAGGGTCTCTGCCTCGGCGAGACCAGCTACCAGGGCGCGGTGCGCTACGCTCAGGATCGCCTGCAGATGCGTTCGCTGACCGGCCCGAAAGCGCCGGACAAGCCGGCCGACCCGATCATCGTCCACCCGGACGTGCGCCGCATGCTGCTGACCATGAAGGCGTTCAACGAAGGCAACCGCGCGCTGGCCTACTTCACCGCGCAACTGCTGGACATCGAGCACCTCTCCCAGGACGCCGAGGAGCGCGAGCGCGCCGCCAACCTGCTGGCCTTCCTGACGCCCATCTGCAAGGCCTTCATGACCGAGACCGGCCTGGAAGTCACCAACATCGGCATGCAGGTGTTCGGCGGCCACGGCTTCATTCGCGAGTGGGGCATGGAGCAGCTGGTGCGCGATTGCCGCATCGCGCCGATCTACGAGGGCACCAACGGCATCCAGGCGCTGGACCTGCTGGGCCGCAAGGTCCTCGGCAGCCAGGGCAAGCTGCTGATGGGCTTTACCAAGCTGGTACACCAGCTCTGCCAGCAGCATGCCGAGCACCCGCAGCTGAAAGCGCAGGTCGCCCAGCTGGCGGCGCTGAACACCCAGTGGGGCGAGCTGACCCAGAAGGTCGGCATGGCCGCCATGAAGAACCCGGACGAAGTCGGCGCCGCTTCGGTGGACTACCTGATGTTCTCCGGCTACGTCACCCTCGGCTACTTCTGGCTGCGCATGGCCCTGGTCGCCCAGCGCAAACTGGAGGAGGGCGCCGGCGAGGCGGCCTACTACCAGGCGAAGCTGGCCACCGCGGAGTTCTACTTCAGCCGTCTGCTGCCCCGCGCCCATGCCCACGTGGCAGCGGCGCAGGCCGGTTCCGAGGTGCTGATGCGCCTGTCGGCCGAGCAGTTCGCGCTGTAATCCCTGAAGGCTGCGCAGGACGGATAACGCCAGCGGCGTCATCCGCCGCTGGGCCGGCGGATAAAGCGTTCCGCTGTATCCGCCCTGCGCTTCCGCTGGCCGGGCGGTCCGCCTGGTCAGTCACCCCGCGTACATTCCGGCACGGCTACAGTTTGTGACCAATCTATAGTTGTGTGGTCACAACATGACGCTTAAAGTCTGAAAAGTTGTTGGAGTAAACTCCGGCGGCGTACCTTCGTGTACCTCCTATTCTGATACCGCTGGCTGCCTCATCAGCCGTCGTTTTCGTTCGAGGATCCATCATGGCTGACTACAAAGCTCCCCTGCGCGACATGCAATTCGTCCTCAATGAAGTCTTCGAGGTCGCCAATCTCTGGGCCGAACTGCCCGCCCTGGCCGAGACCGTGGATGCCGAGACCGCGTCGGCGATCCTCGAAGAGGCCGGCAAGGTCACCGGCGGCGTGATCGCCCCGCTGAACCGCAGCGGCGACGAAGAAGGCTGCAGCTGGAGCGCCGAGGGCGTGAAAACCCCGGCCGGCTTCCCCGAGGCCTACCGCACCTACGCCGAAGGCGGCTGGGTGGGCGTGGGCGGCGATCCGGCCTTCGGCGGCATGGGCATGCCCAAGGTGATCGGCGCCCAGGTCGAGGAAATGGTCAACTCCGCCAACCTGTCCTTCGGCCTGTACCCGATGCTGACCGCCGGTGCCTGCCTGTCGCTGCTCAACCACGCCAGCGAAGAACTCAAGGCCAAGTACCTGCCGAACATGTACGCCGGCACCTGGGCCGGCTCGATGTGCCTGACCGAGCCGCACGCCGGCACGGACCTGGGCATCATCCGCACCAAGGCCGAACCGCAGGCCGACGGCAGCTTCAAGATTTCCGGCACGAAGATCTTCATCACCGGCGGCGAGCACGACCTGACCGAGAACATCATCCACCTGGTGCTGGCCAAGCTCCCCGACGCGCCGGCCGGTTCCAAGGGCATCTCGCTGTTCCTGGTGCCGAAGGTGATGGTCAACGCCGACGGCTCGCTGGGCGAGCGCAACGCCGTGTCCTGCGGCTCCATCGAGCACAAGATGGGCATCAAGGCCTCCGCCACCTGCGTGATGAACTTCGACGGCGCCACCGGCTGGATCGTCGATGCGCCGAACAAGGGCCTGGCCGCCATGTTCACCATGATGAACTACGAGCGCCTGGGCGTGGGCATCCAGGGCCTGGCCACCGGCGAGCGCTCCTACCAGAGCGCCGTGGAATACGCCCGCGAGCGTATCCAGAGCCGCGCGCCGACCGGCCCGGTCGCCAAGGACAAGGCCGCCGACCCGATCATCGTCCACCCGGACGTGCGTCGCATGCTGCTCACCATGAAGGCGCTGAACGAGGGCGGCCGCGCCTTCTCCAGCTACGTCGCCATGCAGCTGGACACCGCCAAGTACAGCGAAGAGCCGACCACCCGCAAGCGCGCCGAGGAACTGGTCGCCCTGCTGACCCCGGTGGCCAAGGCCTTCCTCACCGACATGGGCCTGGAAACCACTATTCACGGCCAGCAGATCTTCGGTGGCCACGGCTTCATCCGCGAGTGGGGCCAGGAGCAGCTGGTACGCGACTGCCGCATCACCCAGATCTACGAAGGCACCAACGGCATCCAGGCGCTGGACCTGATGGGCCGCAAGATCGTCGGCAGCGGCGGCGCCTACGCCAAGCTGTTCACCGACGAGATCCGTGCCTTCACCGCCTCGGCGTCGGCCGAGCTGGCCGAATTCACCGGCCCGCTGAACGCCGCCGTGCAGAACCTGGACGAGCTGACCGCCTGGGTCCTGGACCGTGCCAAGGGCAACCCGAATGAAATCGGCGCCGCCTCGGTCGAGTACCTGCACGCCTTCGGCTACACCGCCTATGCGTACATGTGGGCCCTGATGGCGCGCGCTGCGCTGGGTAAGGAAGGCCAGGACGAGTTCTACGCCAGCAAGCTCGGCACCGCGCGCTTCTACTTCGCCCGCCTGCTGCCGCGTATCCACTCCCTGACCGCCTCGGTGAAGGCCGGCAGCGAGTCGCTGTACCTGCTGGACGCCGCGCAGTTCTAAGCGGGCGATACCCAAAAGCCCCGCTTCGGCGGGGCTTTTTGTGGGTTATTCCCCATCCGAAGGACGCTAGTACTAATCCGTGTAAGCCTAAGCTTACAAACAGCGGTGGTGATCGGCGTCTTTCTGACAACGTCCTGCGGCGGTAACCTTCTCCTCAGTCAGGACATTGCGCAGGAAGCGCCAACGACAATACGGAAACAAGGGAATCCACCAAGGACGGTGGCTAGCACGGACGTGAGGATATCGGTCTGCAAAACCCCGCTTCGCAAGAAGCGGGGTTTTTTCTTGCCTGCGATTTCCTCGCGTCTCAAAAATCTACCGTTGCGCAGAAACGCTCGAACGTCACCGTAGGGCGAATAACGTGTCCGCGTTATCCGCCGCTGGGTCAGGTGGCGGATAACCTGATCCGGTTCAGGCGCCCTACCGCGTACCGCATGAAGCGGCGTTTCGCGGACTGGACCTGTAGGAGCGAGCTTGCTCGCGAATGATCCCGCGCGGAGTCCGGTTCGCGAGCAAGCTCGCTCCTACAAAAAGCGGGTCGTTACACTGCCCCATCCAGCAGCGAGCGCAACAGCTCCACCGTTGGTTGCTGCCGCTGCGCATCGCGGTACACCAGCCCCACGCTCAGCGGAATGCGGGGCTCGCTCAGCGGCTTCCACAGCAAATCCTTGTGCCCGTGCATCTGTCGTGCGCGCCCGGGCAGCACGGTGGCGAAGCGGCTCTGCGGCAGGCTGTCGAGGATGCCACCCATGTGGTTCAGCTCGGCCTGTACCCGCGGCCGGCGGCCGATGGCCGCCAACTGCTCCTGCCAGATCTGCCGGGCGCGGAATTCCTCGCCGAGCAGCAGCATCGGCAGTTCCGCCGCCTGCGCCAGCGACACCTTCTTGAAGTCCTTCAGCGGATGGTCCGCCGGGATGACCAGTTGCAGCTCGTCCGGGTACAGCTCCACGCCGTGCAGCGCCGGTTGGCGCGGCGGCAGGAAACCGATGCCGATGTCCAGCTGGCCGATCAGCAGGCGACGCTCGATCTCCACGCCGGAGAGTTCGTAGATGCGCACCTGCACATGCGGCTGCGCGGCGTGCAGGCATTCCACCAGGTGCGGCACCAGGCTCGCGTTGACCGTCTGCAGCACGCCGATGGCCAGGCTGCGCGCGCTCTGCCCGCGGAACGCACGCAGCGCCTCGCGGGCCCGCTCCAGGCCTTCGAGTAGCGGCACCGCATGGTTGTACAGCGTGTGTCCGGCGGCAGTGGGCAGCAGGCGCTTGCCGCTGCGCTGGAACAGCGCCACGTCGAGGTTCTGCTCCAACTGGCGGATCTGCTGCGAGAGCGCCGGCTGGGAAATCGCCAGCCGTTCGGCGGCACGCCCGACATGGCCTTCCTCGTACAGCGCGACGAAATAGCGGAGCTGGCGAAAATCCATAAGGTCTACTTATCAACGAAACTGGAAAATCGAAATGGAGTGTTGCCGGTCAGGCCCTCTACTCTAGCGCTTGTCCGCTGTCTCAGATGGGTAGACAAAGGTGGAAAGCATCGTCATCCAGGGCGTTTTCATAGGCAAAGTCGAAGAGAGCTGGGGTGGTCTGCTCAGCGATATCGACCAGTTGGAAACGCACGAGGAAGTCTGGCTCGGCGCCCAGGGGTTGCCGGGGGACGCGCGGGCCGACCTGCGCCGCGACGGCGGCCTGGACCGCGCGCTGCACCACTACCCGGCCGAGCACTACCGGCACTGGCGCAAGCTGCACCCGCAGACGCGCTGGCGACAGCCGGCCTTCGGCGAGAACCTGTCCACCTTCGGCCTCAACGAACAGGAGGTCTGCATCGGCGACCTGTTCCGCTGGGGAGAGGCGCTGATCGAAGTGAGCCAGCCGCGCTCGCCCAGCTATCGGCTGGCGCGGCGCTGGAACCTCCCCGAGCTGCCGCTGGAAGTGCAGCAGCAGGGGCGCTGCGGCTGGTTCTACCGGGTGCGCCGTGCCGGCATGGTGGCGGCTGACGCGCCGCTGGAACTGGTGCAGCGGCACTACCCGCAGCTCACCGTGGCGAGCCTGCTGGACTGGTACTTCGGCCACCCGCTGGAACGTACCGGGCTGCGCCTGATGATGGCCTGCGACGCGCTGTCCCTGCGCTGGCGCAAGACCGCTGCACAACGCCTCACCAGTGGCGTGCTGGAAGACTGGACGGCCCGCCTGGCGGGCCCCGAATGTTCGGAGCAGGGCGGCCTGCCAGGCTGAGCCGCGCTGTTTCCGCAAATGCCCTCGCGCCCGCCCCCGGACGTCGTCTTGGTCCTGTGGGGCGGCTTTTATTCCCTCGCCGCCGAACTCGTCACCGGGTTCGGCGGCGTTGTCATGCCGACGTAACACCCCGTTCCTAACCTTCCGCCGATAGCTTCTACTGACAACCCGAGCCGTCACACGGCGGCCGCGCGGAAGGAACCTTCTGATGAGCGAGCGTTTCCAGGATTTCCACGACCGACTGGCCGCTTTCGACGACCAGTCGATCAACCCCTCCGGCAATGTGCCGATGAGCGAACTGATCGACGCCTCGCGCCGTCGCCTGCTGAAGAACAGCCTGGTGCTGGGCGCCGTCGGTTTCCTCGGCGGCGGCCTGTTCCCGGGCCGCTCGCTGTTCGCCGCCGACGCGCCGGTGCCCACCGCGTTGCTCGGCTTCAAGGGCGTGCCGGTACAGCAGGACCCGAAATTCGACCGGGTGATCGTCGCCGAGGGCTATACCGCCCGGCCGTTCTTCTCCTGGGGCGACACCGTGGTGACCGGCGCGCCGGCCTGGAAAGGCGACGCCAGCGAAGACTGGAAAGCCCAGGAGCTGCAGGCCGGCGACAACCATGACGGCATGCACTACTTCCCCTTCCCCGATGCGCCGGACAGCCACGGCCTGCTGGTCATCAACCACGAATACATCAACCCGACGCTGCATCCGAAGGGCCAGACCTTCGAGGACCGTCCCGATGGTTCGCGCGGTCGTCCGGAAGGCGAGGTGCGCAAGGAAATCGCGGCCCACGGTCTGAGCGTCATCGAGGTGAAGAAGGACGCCGGGGGCCAGTGGCAGCGCGTCGAGGGGTCGAGCTACAACCGCCGCATCACCGGCAGCTCGCCGCTGGACCTGTCCGGCCCCCTGGCTGGCCACGATCTGCTGCGCACCGCCAGCGACCCCGAGGCCAAGCGGGTACTCGGCACCCTGAACAACTGCTCCATGGGCGTCACGCCCTGGGGCACCTACCTCGCGTGCGAGGAGAACTGGCACCAGTACTTCGTCAACCGCGACAAGGACGACTTCGCCAAGCGCGTTTCGCACAAGCGCTACGGACTTTCCAACGGCCAGTTCAGCAATTACTACGCGTGGGAAGCGGTGGATGAGCGCTTCGATGCGACGCCCAAGGCGGACCAGCCCCACGGCGGCCACGTCAACGAACCGAACCGTTTCGGCTGGGTGGTGGAGATCGACCCGTTCGACCCGACGTCCACGCCGAAGAAACGCACCGCCGTCGGCCGCTTCTGCCGCGAATGCTCGACCCTGTCGCTGGGCGCCGACAACCGCATGGCGTTCTACTACGGCGATGACACCAAGGGCGAGTACATCTACAAGTTCGTCCCCGCAGGCACGTACCACCCGGACAACCGCGCGGCGAACGCCGATCTGCTGGACGAAGGCACCCTCTACGTCGCGCGCTTCAACGCCGACGGCAGCGGCCAGTGGCTGCCGCTCGTGCATGGGCAGAACGGCCTGACGGCCGAGAACGGTTTCCCCAGCCAGGCCGAGGTGCTGGTCAACGCCCGCGCCGCTGCCGACAAGCTGGGCGCCACGCCCATGGACCGCCCCGAGTGGGTGGCCGTGCAGCAGACCACCCGCGAGGTGTACGTCAGCCTCACCAACAACGATGCCCGCGGCAAGAAGCAGCCGGTGGACGCCGCCAACCCACGCAAGGAAAACCTCCACGGGCAGATCCTGCGCTGGAACGAGGCCGGCGGAGACCCCACCGCCACCAGCTTCCAGTGGGACATCTTCCTGCTGGCCGGCGAGCAGAAAGGCTCCGGCGCGCCGCAGAACCTGATCGGCACCATCAACGGCGACATCTTTTCCTCGCCGGACGGGCTCTACTTCGACACCGCCGGCCGTCTGTGGATCGAGACCGACTACGATGACGCCGAGGCGCCGATGCAGGCCATGGGCTGCAACCAGTTGCTCTGTGCCGACTTGCACAGCCGCGAGGTGCGCCGCTTCCTGGTCGGCCCGCGCGGCTGCGAGCTGACCGGCATCACCCAGACGCCGGACGGCAAGACGCTGTGGGTGAACATCCAGCACCCGACGCTCAGCTTCCCCGCCAGCGACGGCAAGAGCATCCCGCGTTCCACGACGCTGGTGATCACCAAGGACGATGGGGGCGTGATCGGGACCTGACGGCGGCTGAGTGGGAGGCCCGGTGCCGGGGCTTTCCCCTCACCCCAGCCCTCTCCCGGAGGGAGAGGGAGCCGTTCGTGCCGGCTGGCGGTGTCGTGTCAGCCTGCGCCGATCAGTTCCCTCTCCCACTTGCGGGAGAGGGTTAGGGAGAGGGAGCTTTCGGCTGTGCGGTAAGGGCATGACGCCGTGGCTCATGCCGGCCCATGCACCGCTATCGCGGTGATCGCGGAGAAGCTCCGCTCCTACGGGGAAATGTCCGTGGGGGCGTGCGGAGATTTGGCTGGTCGCGGGCATGGCCCGCTCCTACAGGGGGAGCGCCGATCCGCTCTTCGTAGGAGCGAGCTTGCTCGCGAACCCCGCCCCCCGCGAAACACTCACAGCTCGACTTCACCCCCGGCCAGCGCGCACAGCTCGGTGAAGTCGACGATCTCGGTTTCCCGTCCATCCACGCGGATCAGTCCGTGCTTCTGCAGTCGGGTAAAGCTGCGCGACACCGTCTCCACCGCCAGGCCCAGGTAGTCGCCGATCTCGTTGCGCGACATGCTCAGGCGGAAGCGCGTGGCGGAGAAGCCGCGCTCGCGGAAGTGCGCGGAAATATTCAGCAGGAAGGCGGCAATGCGCGAGTCGGAGTTCAGGCGCGAGAGCAGCAGCTTCATCTGCTGGTCCTCGCGGATCTTGCGGCTCATCATCAGCATGATCTGGTGCGAAAGCCCCGGAATCTGGCTCGACAACTCCTCCAGCTGGCTGAACGGAATCTCGCTGCACAAGGTGCTCTCCAGCGCCTGCGCCGAGACCGGGTAGGCGCCTTCGCCCATGCCGGAAAACCCGAAGATCTCGGTGGCGTAGTAGAAGCCGGTGATCTTCTCCAGCCCCTGCTCGTTGGTGGTGAAGGTCTTGATCGAACCGGAGCGCACCAGGAACACGCTATGGAACGGGTCGCCCTGGCGGAACACGAAATCGCCCTTGTGCAGCAGGTGCCCCGGCTTGATGATCGCCTCCAGCTCCTGGACCTTGTCGTCGCTCAGCGTCGGTGGCGCCAGGCGGCAGTTCTTGCAGTACGGTTGCGGTTTGATCATCTGATTCATCCCTATCCCCATGCGCCACGCGCGTAGTCAAGCGGTCCTCGGGCGCATCGCCCCCACGTAAAACCATAGCAATGGAATGTGATCTGTCACCCGTCGGCGGGTCGGACGCGTCGTTCGCCAATGGATTTTTCATACCGGCTTGACCCTTTCTTCACTGCGCCACCGTCAGTCTCCACGACCATGCGCCAGGGGGTTATCGGGGGAGACCGCCAACTCCGGGGTGCAGCGGCGCGAGCGATACGCGTCGATCCCGCTCATTTCCGGAGACACGCCCGTGAACAACAAATTGCCACAGATCACCCTGGCCTTCTGGGTGATGAAGATCTGCGCCACCACCCTGGGGGAAACCGCCGGCGACCTGCTGTCGATGACCCTCAACGTCGGCTATGCGGTCAGCTCGCTGATCCTCATCAGCGTGTTCCTCGTCACCCTGGTCGGCCAGCTCGCCAGCAAGCGCTACGTGCCCTGGCTGTACTGGCTGGTGATCCTCTCCACCAGCACCGCCGGCACCACCATGTCCGACTTCATGGACCGCACCCTGGAACTCGGCTATGCCACCGGCTCGGCGATCCTCATCAGCATCCTGGCGGCCATCTTCGCGGCCTGGCGCTTCAGCGGCACCTCGCTGTCGGTGGACAACATCCGCAGCTTCAAGGGCGAGATGTTCTACTGGGTCGCCATCCTCTTCTCCAACACCCTGGGCACCGCCCTGGGCGACTTCCTCGCCGACGACTCGGGCCTGGGCTTCGCCGGCGGCGCGCTGCTGATCGGCAGCCTGATCGCCGTGGTGGTGCTGCTGCACTACTTCACCAGGCTGTCCTCGGTGCTGCTGTTCTGGGTGGCCTTCGTGCTGACCCGTCCGTTCGGCGCCACCCTGGGCGACGTACTGACCAAGTCCCACGAGAAGGGCGGGCTGGACTTCGGTACCATCGGCTCCTCGGCCATTCTCGCCGGCATCCTGGTGGCGCTGGTGGTGGTGGTCAGCGTGCGGCAGAAGCGCGAAGAGCAGGGCAGCGCCGCGGTGCTGTCGTCCTGACGAGCTGACCTGCAGCTCGTCCGCGACTGCGCGGCGGGCTAGCCTTGTGAAATTTGTTCTGTTATTTTTCATGAAAAATAATCAGAACAATTTCACGAGGTAGCGATGTTCCTGCGTTCGACCGAGCCGGTCGGCACCTACTACGCCGGCGCCAACCCCGAGCTGATCCAGCCCCGCGAAGCCCTTCGCGAACCGCTGGACTGCGACGTCCTGGTGATCGGCGCCGGCTTCAGCGGCCTGCACACCGCGCTGCAACTGATCGAAGGCGGCCGCCAGGTCTGCATGATCGAGGCCAGCCGCATCGCCTGGGCCGCTTCCGGACGCAACGGCGGGCAGGCCCTGCCGGGTTGGTCCAGCGACCTGGGGCCCATCGAGGACGACCTCGGCCACGAAGGCGCGCTGCGCCTGTGGCAGGGCATGCTCTGGGCTGCCCTTGAGCTGCGCGACCTGCCGCAACGCCACGGCTTCGATTGCGACTACCGCATCGGCCACCTGTGGACCGCGGTGCTGCCGCGCCGGGTCGGTGCACTCTACGACTGGCAGGCCGAAGCCAACCGTCGCTGGGGCTACGAAGGCCTGCAATTCATCCCCCGTGAAGACCTGCCGCAGTGGATCGCCAGCGACCGCTACCAGGCGGGCCTGTACGACCCGAACTCCGCGCACCTCAACCCGCTGAAGCTCGCCTACGGCCTGGCCGGCGCCATCGAGCGCGCCGGCGGGCGCATCTTCGAGCAGACCCGCGCGCTGAGCCTGCGCGAGACCGGCTCCGGTTATGAGGTGACCACCGAGCATGGCACCGTGCGCTGCGCCGCCCTGGTGCTGGCCTGCAATGCCTACATCGACGGGCTGGACCGCGACGTCTCCGAGCGCATCCTGCCGGTGGGCACCTACCAGGTTGCCACCGCGCCGCTGGGCGAGGAGTTGGCCTGTTCGCTGCTGCCGAAGAACTGCTGCGTCACCGACAACCAGTTCGTCCTCGACTACTTCCGCCTGACCCCCGACCATCGCCTGCTGTTCGGCGGCGGCTGCACCTACCTGGGCGGCATGCCCAGGGACATCCGCGCCGCCACGCGTCCCTACGTCGAGCGCGTGTTCCCGCAGCTCAAGGGTGTGGAACTGGAATACGCCTGGGGCGGGCACATCGACTGCAGCATGCGCCGCACCCCGGACATCGGCCGGCGCGGCGATCTCTACTGGCTGCAGGGCTATTCCGGCCACGGCGTGCTGCCGAGCCTGGCCGCCGCCCACGCGGTGAGCGAAGCCCTGTTCGGCCGCAGCGACGAGCTTGATCTCTATCAACGCATCCGCAATCCCGGGTTCCCCGGCGGCCAGCGCTTCGCCGCGCCCCTGGAAGCCGTGGGCAAGGCCTGGTATCGATTGCGGGACTTTGTCTAATTCGGAACCTGCCATGACCCAGACGGCCACCAACGGACACCTTGCCACGCTGATCCGCGACCTGCGCAAGCACAAGAACCTCACCCTGGGCGAGCTGGCCGAGCAGATCGGCCGCTCGGTGGGCTTCCTCTCCCAGGTCGAGCGCGGCCTGTCGCAACCCACCGTCGCCGACCTCACCGCGATCAGCGAAGCCCTCGGCGTGCCGACCACCTACTTCTACGCCGGCGACACCCGCCGCGAGCGCGACTGGGTGACCCGGCCGAACGACCGCCGCACCCTCTACTACGCCGGCGGCATCACCGACATCCTCGCCTCGCCGAACATGTCCGGCGGCTTCTCCCTGCTCGACAGCATCCTCGCCCCCGGCGCCACCAGCGGCGACGGCCACCTGGACGACAGCTCGGAGCAGGGCGGCTTCGTTCTTGAAGGCGAACTGACCATCTGGTACGAGGACGACACCGTCACCCTGTACGCCAACGACAGTTTCCAGCTGCCGCCGCACAGCCAGTTCCGCTACGGCAACCTGACCGACAAACCGACAAGGGTGCTCTGGATCTTCACCTGAATTTCAACCGGTACCTGCTGCGCTCGCCCATGCGGCGTTGGAAGTCGGCTCGGATTGCTCATTTGGCGGCCTAAACGCCGCATCCGAGCCGACTTCCGCCTTGCCTGGCCTTCGCTCGCCACGGTCCCGCCTCGAAATTGCTCCAAGCGCCCGAAAACAAAAGGCAAACCCAATGAACCGCCCGACCTATCCCGACCTGCTCAGCGAAGTTCGCGCCTTCCGCCAGCAATACCCGGACATCCGCTACGTCGACCTGATCTGCCTGGACATTCCCGGCCACTTCTACGGCAAGCGCTACCCCGTGGACATGCTGGAGAAGGTCGCCGCCGGCAGCCCGCTGAAACTGCCGCAGAACTGCGTGCTGCTGGGCGCACAAGGGGGCCTGCACCCCATCGGCGACTACTGCTTCAACGACGGCGACCCGGATGCGCCGCGCCGCCTGATCCCCGGTTCGCTCAAGCCGGTGCGCTGGGAGAACCAGCCGCTGGGGCAGATGCTGATCAGCTCCGACGGCACCGAGGCGCCCATCGAATTCGAACCGCGCGAAGTGCTCGCCCGCGTCATGCAGCGCCTGGAGTCCAAGGGCATCCGCCCGGTGGTGGCCTTCGAGCTGGAGTTCTACCTGTTCGACAGGAAGCTCGACGCCGGCCTGCCGCAATACCCCCGCGACCCGCTGTGCGATGACGAGGACGACCAGCCGAACATGCACATCGAGCGCCTGTCGCGCTTCTCCGACGTGCTCCACGAGATCGTCGACGCTTCCCGTGAGCAGGGCGTGGACGCCAACGTCATCACCGCCGAAATCGGCCCGGGCCAGTTCGAGATCAACTTCGCCCACTGCGACGACGGCCTGCATGCTGCCGACCAGGCCGCGCTGTTCACCCGTGCCACCCGTGGCGTGGCGCTCAAGCACGGCTACCGCGCCAGCTTCATGAGCAAGCCGTACCTGCATGCGCCGGGCAGCGGCATGCACGTGCACGTCAGCCTGTACGACCGCGACGGCAACAACCTGCTCGACCGCGATCACCAGCAGGCGCTGCGCCACGCCGTGGCCGGCTGCCTGGAGCTGCTGCCGCACTGCATGCCGATCTTCGCCGCCAACCACAACGCCTACCGCCGCTACGGCTCCCGCGTGAACGCGGCGAGCAAGGCCAGCTGGGGCTTCGAGGACCGCGATGCGTGCATCCGCATTCCGGAGTCCGACGGCAAGAATCTGCGCATCGAGCACCGCCTGGCCGGCGCCGACGCCAACCCCTACCTGGTGCTCGCGGCGATCCTCACCGGCATGGAGCACGGCCTGGAAACCCGCCAGGAGCCGATTCCGCCGCTGAACGACGACCGCGCCAGCGGCATCGACTTCCCCCGCGACATGCTCGGCGCCGTCGCCGCCATGGAAAACCACCCGGTGGTGAAGGACGGCCTGGGCAGCGAGTTCGTCTTCGTCTACTGCGAGAACAAGCGCCACGACCACCTGGACTTCATGAACGAAGTCAGCGCGCGGGAGTACCGCTGGTTCCTCTGACGCGTGTTGCTTTTTGTAGGAGCGAGCTTGCTCGCGAACCGCTCCGCAGCGGGGCGGGTTCGCGAGCAAGAACTAGACGTCCCCCTCGCTCCTACGAAAAGCCGCAACGCCCGGCGTACGGCCGGGGATAGGGCCGCCCACGCTCGGGCTCACCTGTAGGAGCGGGCCATGCCCGCGACCACCCGCCGGCTGCGAGCGTGAAATCATCGCGGACTCCGTCCGCGATCGCCCACCCGCCACGCACCCGCGCCAGATTCTCTGAACCCGCTGCGCTTCCCGGCGGTCCATTCCATGCATCCGGCAATCTCACAAGGAGCCACCGCATGGACTTCATCCGCATCCTCATCGCCATCATCCTGCCGCCGCTGGGCGTGTTCCTCCAGGTCGGTTTCGGCGGCGCGTTCTGGCTCAACATCCTGCTGACGCTGCTCGGTTATATCCCCGGCATCGTCCACGCCGTGTACATCATCGCCAAGCGCTAGAGCGCCCGAAGCTCACGCCGATTCGGTCAGGGGGATGCGCTCGCCGTCGCCGAACCCATCGTGTACGGCGAGGGTCAGCGCAACCGGCCAGCTCCATCCGCCGGCTTTCCACCAGCATTCGGCGAACCAGGACTTGAGGGTGTTGGCAATGAGCGCGACACCCTGGAAGTCCTCCTCGAAGTAGGCCGGATCGAACTCGGGAGCGTCCTCCAGGCCCAACTGCAAGTCCAGCGCCTTGCCGGCGAACAGCGTGGGGTCCGAGGCATCCACCTTGTTGTTCTCGCCGCTGAGGTAGAGCCAGGCGTCGGGTGTGTCGAGACCGTTCTCGCCGAGGAAAAGCTGCACGTCCCCCCTTAGCGGCTGATCGGGCAGCGGGCGCACCAGCAGCGCGCGCAGCGCAGCGATGGTCGTCGGCGTCGAGCGTTGCAGGTAGCGACGGTAGCGTCGGCAGAACTGGTCGGGAGTCAGGCCGTAGGGAATCATCTGTCGAACTCGCTGTGCAGGGCGCGAACTGCTGGCGCGTCGCGCGGAGTGGGTAGGCGGCATTCTTGCCGAGCCTGACCCGAGCGCCAAGTCACGGTCGGTTACGGACATCCGGCACAGTGCCCTAGAGCGCCCGACTGCCCTCCCAGAAGTGCTCCGCCAGCATGCGCAGTTCCGCCGCCACTTCCGCCATGCGCGCGGCGCTGCGCTGGCAGGTGCCGACCTGCGCCGCGTTGCTGTCGGCCGAGCCGCGAATGGCGTGCAGGCTGCGCTGCACGTCCTCGCTGGCGACGCCCTGTTCCTCGATGGCCTCGGCGATTTCCAGGCTCATCCGCTGGATCGCCGAGACCTGTTCGCTGATGCGCTCCAGCGTGCCCGCCGCCTGGCCGGCCTGGGCCAGGCTGGCGACCGCCTGCTCGCAGCAGTGCCAGAGCGCCCGCACCGACTCCTGCGCGCCCTGCTGAAGGTTGCCGACCAGCGTTTGAATGTCCCGCGCCGAGTTTTCCGTGCGCGAGGCCAGCGCGCGCACCTCGTCGGCGACGACCGCGAAACCGCGTCCGCTTTCCCCGGCGCGCGCGGCTTCGATGGCGGCGTTGAGCGCCAGCAGGTTGGTTTGCCCAGCAACGTCGCGGATCACCTCGAGCATCCGTGAGATCGCCGCACTGTGTTCCTGCTGTTGTTCCACCGCGTTGCTCGCCGCGCGCACGCCGGCTTCCAGCGCGGCGAGTTGCCCGCGCGTGCCATGCACGTCCGCATGCCCGGCCTGGGTGATGCGTTCGCTGCACTGGGCGGCCACCGCGCTGTGCTGCGCATGCCGGGCGACCTCCTGGACGCTCTGCGCCAGCTGCTGCATGGCGCTGGCGACCTGTTCGGTCTCGCGCTGTTGCACCTGCGACGCGGCGCTGCCGCCGGCCATGGCGTCGGCCAGCGCGGCGGCGTGTTCGGCCAGTTGCCGCGAGGCGTCGGCCATGCGACCGACCACCGCGGCGGTTTCCGCCTCCAGCATGCGCAAGGCGAAATCCAGCTCGCCGAACTCATCCGCGCGGCCCGCGTAGAGTTGCTGGCTCAGCGGGTTGCTGGCGATCTTCCGCGCCCGCGCCAGCAGCGCGCCCAGCGGTTGCAGGCGCAGCACCAGCCAGGCGCCGGAGGCCCCCAGCGCCAGCAGGAACGCCAGGGGCATCAGCGGGGGCCACGCCAGCGCGATGAGCGCGCCGCTGGCCTGCGCCGCCAGCAGGCCCAACAGCAGCTGCGCCACCAGTGTCAGGCGCGGCCGGTCCAGCCGCTCCCCCGCCCGCAGGCGCGCATACAGCCGCTCGGCGGCGGCGACCTGCTCGGCGCCGGGGCGGGTGCGCACCGACTGGTACTCCACCACCTTGCCGCCGTGACGGATCGGCGTGACGAAGGCGCTGACCCAGTAGTGGTCGCCGTTCTTGCAGCGGTTTTTCACCAGGCCCATCCAGCTGCGCCCGGCTTGCAGCGTCTGCCAGAGATGGGCGAAGGCGGCGGGCGGCATGTCCGGGTGGCGCACGCGGTTGTGGTTGAAGCCCACCAGTTCCTCGGCGGCGAAACCGCTGATCTGGAGGAAGTCGGGGTTCACATGGGTGACCGCACCCTTGAGGTCGGTGGTGGAAAGAATGTTGGCGTTGGCCGGCACCTCCACCTGGCGCCCGGTGATGGGCAGGTTGTGCTTCATCGCTGGCGCTCCAGCTGGCCCTGGAACAGCTGCTCCGGCGCCAGCGGCTTGCTGAACAGGAAGCCCTGGGCGTGGCGGCAGCCTTCCTGGCGCAGGAAGTCGAGGTGCTCCTGGCGCTCCACGCCCTCGGCCACCACGTCCAGGCCGAGGCTGTGGCCCAGGCCGATGATGGCGCGGCAGATGGCGCTGAGCTCCGGGTCGTCCGGCACGCGGGTGATGAAGCTGCGGTCGACCTTGAGGATGTGCAGCGGGTAGCGCTTGAGGTAGCCCAGCGAGGAATAGCCGGTGCCGAAATCATCCAGCGCCAGGCGCACGCCCTCGGCGGCCAGTTCGCGCAGGCAGGCGAGGGTTTCCGCGCCGTCCTGCATCAGCAGGCTTTCGGTGATCTCCAGCACCAGGCTGCGCGGCGACAGGCCGCTCTCGGCGAGGATCCGCTGCACCCGCGCGGCGAAGCCTGGCTGCTGCAACTGCCGGCTCGACAGGTTCACCGAGCAGTACAGCCGATGATGTCCCTGGCGCTGCCACAGCGCAGTCTGCCGGCAGGCCTGGCGCAGCACCCAGTCGCCGACCGGGACGATCTCACCGGACTCCTCCAGCGCCGGGATGAAGTCCAGCGGCGAGATCGACTGGCCGTCGTGCGTCCAGCGCAGCAGCACTTCCACCGCCTCCCAGCTCGGCGAGTCGCGGTCCAGGCGGACGATGGGCTGGTAGTGCAGGCTGAATTCCTCGCGGCGCAGTGCCTGGGCCAGTGCGCTTTCCAGGTCCAGCCGGCGCTGCGCCTCGGCCTGCAGCTCCAGGCTGAAGCGCGCGTATTGCGCCTTGCCGGCCTCCTTGGCGCGATACAGGGCGAGGTCCGCGGCCTGCAAGGTGTCGATGGCCTGGCCGTCGGTCATCAGCCCGGTGATGCCGATGCTGGCGCTGACCACCAGGGTGCGGCCATCCACATGCAGCGGCTGGCGCAGGCAGTCGAGCATGCGCTGCGCCACCTGTTCGGCGTCTACCAGGCTGGCCAGGTCGTCCAGCAGCACGACGAATTCGTCGCCGCCGAAGCGCGCCAGGTGGTCGCCCGGTCGCAGGCAGCGGAGCAGGCGCTGGGACACTTCCACCAGCACGCGGTCGCCGACCGCGTGGCCGAGGCTGTCATTGATCAGCTTGAAGCGGTCCAGGTCGATGAACAGCAGGCCGGCCTCGCGCGCGCCGGGGCGGCGCTGGCGCAGCAGCGCCTGTTGCAGCAGTTCGTCCAGGCGCAGGCGGTTGCCCAGGCCGGTCAGCGGATCGTGCCGCGCGGCGTGGCTGAGCTGGTGCTCGCTGGCCTTGTGCTGGCTGATGTCGGTCTGCGAGCCGGCCATGCGCCCGTCGGTGATCACGCCGCGCGCCAGCACCCAGAGGTAATTGCCGTCGCGCTGGCGGATGCGGTACTCGTGGCTGAGCAGCGCGCTGCTGCCGCGCAGGTGCGCGTCGATGGCCTTGCGCAGGCCGGGCAGGTCGTCCGGGTGCACGCGGGCGAACCAGCTGGTGCTGCCTTCGCCCAGGTTGTCGCGGCTGAGCCCGAGCATGCGCGCCCAGCGCTCGGAGACGTAGAGGCGGTCGTTGCCCAGGTCCCAGTCCCAGATACCGTCGTTGGCGCCGCGCAGGGCGCGGGCGTAGCGGGCCTCGCTGTCCTCCAGCGCCTGGCGCTGGGCGGCGCCGTAGGTGTCGATGGCCAGCGACATGTCGAAGAACACCCGCTTGAGCAGGCTGGCGTAGGTCCTGGCTTGCGGCGCATCGCCCATCAGGTCGGCGAGCATCTGGTCCAGGTACAGACGATAGGCGCCCAGGTACCACTTCAGCTCCACGCCGACCTGCTGGTGCACCAGCCCGATGCGCAGGCGGTCGCGCACGTACTCGGCGTCCTGCGGGGCATCCCACAGCTGGCGGTAGTATTCGAGCTGGCTGCATTTGAGCCGCGCCAGCGTTGCCGGCTCGGCGAGGATCGCGCCCAGCGGCGGGTAGTTGCGCAGGTGGTCGTAGAGTTGCTCGATGAAACGCTGGTGGCAGCCTTCCAGTTCGGCGGCGCGGCCGTGGAGACGGCGGCCGTCTTCCTCGCGCCATTCCAGGTAACTCAGGCGCTGATCGACTTCCATCGTCGACAGGCCGATGCGCTCGAGCACGCTATCGAGCTTGGGTCCCAGGCCCATGTTCGGCTCCTTGCGGGTCTGCTGTTTTTGTCGGGCATGAAAAAAGCGCCGGCCGCTCGCCGGGTCGAAGTCGACGGCGAGCAACGCGGCGCTTTGTCTTGCAGGTCCTGTCGTCCTGCCCGGCAAAGCCAGCTTCCGCAACGCGGAACGCGGGTGGTTGGCTTTTTACACCAGGGGCCGGGGCCCCGACAACTCCTGCAGCGCGCCAGTCAGGCGCTGCCGCAGTTCGCCCAGCTCGCGGGAGCGAAAGGCGTGGCGGGTCCGCTCCAGCACGCCGATGGCGTCGGCCAGCAGCGCGAGCATGCGCGCCGAATCGCTCAACGGCGCGTCCTTGAACCATCGGCACAGTGGCGCCTGCTCGCAGTCGCGCGGCCCTTCCATCACCGCGCAGGGCAGCTCATAGGCCGCCAGCAGCGCCCGAACCTGGCGCGCCAGCGCCGGGTCCTGGGACGTGACCAACAACTGGACCGGATACCGATGGAGAGTCATGAGGGGGTGCTCAATATCAGGAAGGCGCCAATGTACTGGGTAATGGCTATTTGATATTGATCTTTGTCATGGCCGCGTCGTCTCTCGCCTGGGCACCGACGGGTGGTGTGAGGTGGCTTTCTGCGGGGCGGAATTCATCGGACTCATAGCCAAGTGCCCCCAGCTTGCCTTAGCTGGCTTCTTCGTCGAAGTAATCGGTGTCCAGCTTGGGTATGCGTACGGTCTGCGACGACACGCCGACTTCGTGGTCCATCATCAGGTGCACCAGGCGCAGGCCATCCACCAGCACGATACCTTCCACCGAGTGGGCGAAGTCGATGGCCTGCTGGGTGTAGCTGGAGGTGGTGATGAACACGCCGCGCTTGGCCTTCTGTCCGGCCAGGGCGCCGTAGAAGGCCTGCAGCTCCGGCCGGCCCACTGTGCCCTGCCAGCGCTTGGCCTGCACGTAGACCTTCTCCAAACCCAGCTTGTCCAGCGAGATCACCCCATCGATGCCGCCATCGCCGGAGCCGCCGACCCGCTGCAGATCGCTGCGGCTGGCGCCGTAGCCGAGACGGTGCAGCACATCCAGCACGATCACCTCGAAGCGGCCCGGCGAAACCTGCTTGAGGTTGTCCAGCAAATCCGCCGCCACCGAATCGCGCAGCTCCTTCACCGCCTGGTTCAGCCGCTCTTCCGGGCTTTGTGTGGCGGAATCCAGCGACGGCGCGGCTTCCAGCTCCTTGTCCAGCGCAGCGGCATCGGCCGGCGCTTTCAGTTTCACATCCATGTAGCCGATGGCCAGTCTTTCCACTTCATCGGCTGGTAGCGGCGCTGTCTGCTTCTGCGCGTAATCCATGCCCTGTGGCGTGAGCTTCCAGAAGCCATGCTTCGGACTGCTGGAAAGCCCCGCGCGCTTCAAGCGGTCATGGGCCCAGCCAGTGCGATTGCGGAAGGTCGGCTGGGTGCCACTTGGCACCAGCTCTTCGCGCTGCTCCGGCGTCAGTTGCAGCGAGTTGGCGGCCGCCTCCTGCACCTCGCGGGTGGGCACGCCCTCCGGCTTGGTGGCGAGGAAGCGCAACACGGGCTCGATGAACTGGTCGTAAGTCGGTACGGACATGCTGGCAACTCCTTGCAGGGCGAGTGCCTCGGCACCTTCGCCCACTCCTCGATACGGAGGGCACCCGGAGCCGGGTGCCCATTCACTCAGGCGCTTTCCGCCTTCTTCCGCCCACGCTTGGCCTTCGGCTCCGCCGCCCGCTGTGCCTTGATGCGCTCCAGCAGCACGGAGGCGGGCTCATCGTTCGGGTCCTGCGGCACCAGTTCGCCACGGAAGGCTTTGGCGAGGATACTTTGGGTCAGTTTGTCGATGCGTTCTTTGGCGTTCTGGACCTTGGTTTCCAGTTGGTCGGCGAAGGCGAAGAGCTGTTCGACGCGGCGGACGATTTCGGTTTGTTCGGAAATTGATGGCAGCGTGAGAATCAGTGACTTTATTTCTTCACTATTAATGTTGTTGACGCCGCTGGTTGATCTGGCGGTTTGCTCTATTGCTTGGCGGGCTGCTGGTGATTTTAGCCAGAGATTGACATACTTCGGAAGTGCTCGCATTGCATCCAGTCGCACGCGGATTAGATAGCCAGCAAAAAGAAGGCCTGCCTCTTTGTCAGTAATAACTGCAGATTTTCCAACAAGGTCTACGCTGCCATTTGATCTAATAAGTAAAATGTCGCCTTTTTGTAGTGAAAGTTTTTCAATCTCTGTATTGGAGAAATTAGAAGATTTTAGGTCGCTAAGATCAATTCCCTTTTCTCCAATATTGGGGATGCGAAGGACCCCAATGGTCCCTCCGTTGTAATCACATTTCTGCGCAGTTCCGTACCGCAGGTCATTTATCACTGACGAGAAAGGAACTGATTTTTTGCTGCCCGTCTCCTGCTCATTTTTAGTCAAAGCTCCAGAGGTCGCTTCGGCAAGGACGGATTGGCGGAAGCGTTTGAGTAGGGCTGGGATGGCGTCGATGCGGGCTTTGAGGGTGTCGACCTGGGCCAGCAGTTCATCGAGCTTTTGGGCGATGCGGGTTTGTTCGTGTGCCGGCGGGACGGGCACTTCGTAGCCCGCGACAAATTGCTTTGGTACACGACGTAGGCCGACCGCCCCCGTCATATTGGCAGCGCCTTGTCGAAGAAAGTCGAGGCTTTTCACTGCAGCCAGTAAATACTTTGCAGAGACCTCAATGCTGCTCGGCCGGAGAACATAGAACTCGCTGCTGCCAGCGCCGATACCGTTGGGGAGGTTTTCAACTAATGCAGCCTTGCTGTTTTCAAAGCAGGGAGTGACTTTGGCAAAAATAACGTCGCCGTCCTTGAAGTTTGTATAAGTCTTTTTAATCTCGCCCCATGGGCGCTCATCAAAGCGCAGCTTGTTAAGGAAGTTAGTTGGCGCATGGGACATGGGTACGAATCCTGCCGAGAGTTCATCATCGAAACTCTGCTTCGGATTCAAGTCGGCCAATTCGTCTAGGCGTGCGAGCACCCAACCATTCGGTAGCTCACTCATCTGCCGCCTCCTGGGCTACCGTCAATCCCATAACCTCCGCCATCAATTGCTTCTGCGCTGCCACTTCATCACCAGCACCCAGCGCCTTCATCAGCTCTTCCAGCTCATGCAGGGCCTCGGTCAGTTCGGCCATGGCCTCACCCGCCAGCACTTCCGGTGCAGGCAGGTGATTGGCATCGACGCTATCTGAATCCTTCAGCCAGCTGATATCCAGCGAATCGCCGCGCTCGCGGATGGCGTCTCGGGTGAAGCACCGGAAACGGCTCTCCTCACCAATGCCTTCCACATTCTCGGCCCGCGGGCTGTTGCCATTGGCATCTTCGCCATAGGCTTGCTCGAAAGGCTGCAGGTGACTTGCACCAAAGGGAGTGCGCTTACCAAAGCTAGGCATATTGCTGCGCAGGTCATACACCCACACGCGCTGGGTGCAACCTTCTTCCTGGTGTGGGTTATCCGCTGTGCCCTTCTGGAAGAACAGCACATTGGTCTTCACGCCCTGGGCATAGAAGATGCCGGTGGGCAGCCGAAGGATGGTGTGCAGGTTGCACTTATCCATCAGGTCGCGGCGGATGTCGGTGCCGACGCCGGCTTCGAACAGCACGTTGTCCGGAAGCACCACGGCGGCACGGCCGCCGGGTTTGAGGCCGCGGTAGATGTGCTGGAGGAAGGCCAACTGTTTGTTGCTGGTGCGGTAGGTGAGGTCGTCCCGGGTTGGGCCGCCGCCGCCCTTGGCGGTGCCGAAGGGAGGGTTGGAGAGGATCAGGTCGACCTTCTTCAGGTTGGCGCCTGTCTGGCCCAGGGCGTTGCCCAGGTGCACCACGCCTTCGGCGTCGCCCTCCATGCCGTGCAGCAGGCAGTTCATCAACGCCAGGCGGCGGGTGCCGGGGACCAGTTCGACGCCGATGAAGGCTTCGTTGCGCTGGAAGGCTCGGTCGCGGTCGTTGAGGTCGAACAGGTCGTCGGTGTGCTGCTTGATGTAGGCATCGGCGGCGATGAGGAAGCCGGCGGTGCCAGCGGCGGGGTCCTGGACGGTTTCGCCGGCCTGCGGGCGGATGACGCGGATGATGCTGTCGATCAGCGGGCGCGGGGTGAAGTACTGGCCGGCGCCGGATTTGGTTTCGCTGGCGTTCTTTTCCAGCAGGCCTTCGTAGAGGTCGCCGAGACCGTCCTTGCGGGCGCTGAACCAGTCGATGGCGTCCAGGCTCTTGATCAGTTGCTCGAGGTGGCGCGGCTCCTTGAGGCGGGTTTGCGCGTCGGCGTAGATGGCGGCGATCAGCGGGTCGCTGTTCTGGCCGAGGTCGAGCAGCATCCGCCGGTAGTGGTTGAGCAGCACCAGACCGGATTTGTCGGTGAGGTCGGGCCAGCGCGCGCCTGCGGGTAGCTTGTGCTCGAAGCCGGTGCCGTTCTGGACCTGCTCGTATTCCATCTTGATGAACAGCAGCAGCACCAGTTCGGTGACGTAGTCGCTGTAGTTGATGCCGTCGTCGCGCAGGACGTCGCAGAGGTTCCAGAGTTTCTGGACGATGTCGTTGTTGGTCATGCTTCACTCGGAGTCGTGGCCGGGCCGGGGCTGCCGGGCTGGTTGATCTGGTAACGGGTGCTGCGCCCGCCGCCGGGCAGGCGCACGAGGCAGCCCTTGGCGAGGAGGTCACTCAGGTGGCGGGTGGCGGTGGCCTTGGAGACCTGGGCGACGGCCTGGTACTGGCCGGCGCTGATGCCGTCTTCGAAGCCTTTTTCGCCGCCGTCGAGCAGGCGGTTGAGCACCTTGAGTTGTTCGGGTGAAAGGCCATCGCTGCGATGGGCCTGCCAGAAGCGCGCCTTGCCCAGCACGCGCTGGATGCGTTGGAGGGCCTGTTCGAGGCTTTTCAGCAGGGTAGCGAGGAACCATTCCAGCCAGGCGGTGATGTCCAGGCCGTCTTTCTGGCTGCTTTCCAGGATGCGATAGTAGCCGCTGCGGTCGTCGAGGATGCTGGCGGACATGGCGTAGAGGCGCACGGCCTGCCGTTCGCCCTGAGCCAGGGCGAGGTCGGTGAGGGCGCGGGTGAGGCGGCCGTTACCGTCGTCGAACGGGTGCAAGGTGACAAACCAGAAGTGGGCGATGCCGGCGCGCAGGATCGGGTCAAGGGTGTCGTCGCTGCGGCTGCTGGTAAACCAGGCGAGGAAGGCGTCGAGCTGCTGCTCCAGGCCTTCCCTTGGCGGCGCCTCGAAATGCACGGTAGGGCGATCCAGCCGGCCGGAGACGACCTGCATTGGTTCGTCGCCACGTAATGCGCCGATGTGGATGGCGTTGCCCAACGGCTGGTCCTGCTGCGGAAACAACCAGCGGTGCCAGGTGCACAGGCGTTCGAAGGTCAGCGGTTGATCCTGGTTGCCGGTGGCGTCCAGTTGCAGCTCGGCGAGGCCTTCACTGCGGGCGCTGGGGCGGCCTTCGACCGCTAAGCCCAAGCGGCGGGCGAGAGAGGAGCGCACGGAGCCGGCGTTGAGCATTTCGCCTTCGATGGCGGAGGAGGTCACGATGTTCTGCAGCAGGGCATCGAGGCTGTTTTTTGCCTCGGTATCCGCATCCACGGCGCCTGCCATGCCCAGCAGCCGGCCCTGAGCCTGGGCGCAGGCACGCAGCGGCGCGGCTAGACGTTCAGTCTGCCAGGTGAAGTGCGGCCAATCGGGCTGTTGCCAGATCCACTGGGGTGTTTGCATAGGGCGTCTCAAGGCGTGCTGAGCCGAATAAATCCTCTAATCGGCTCATGATATGAGCCGATTATGCGGCCTATTCGGCTCATCGGCTAGACGACTTGCGGCCAGAGATTGTCGTTGAGGGCCTGGATGACGCTGTCCAGGTTGCCGTCCAGGTTCTTGTCGAGCAGCTTGAGCCCACCGGTTTCGCGGAAGGCGTTATTGAGCTGGGAGCTGTCGAGTACCACTTCGTTCACCAACTGCTTGGCCAGACGTTCGAGCAATTTGCGTTGCGACTGGGTCCAGTGCCGCTGCGCGTAGATTTGCTGCATGGCGTTGGCAACGCGCTGGTCAAAGGGCAACAAGGCTTCGCCCAGCGCGGCCTGGCGGATATAGCCAACGATGCTGGCGGCGATTTCCTGGTTGGTGGCGTTGCGCCAGGCGCTGACCAGGTTGGCTTCGCTGTAGCCGGCGTTGTCCAGCAGCAGGCGAACCTCGCGCAGGTGCTCGCGGGTGAGGTCCCTGGGCCGATTTACCACGACGCCCAAGGCCACGGATTGGTTGAGCTGGTTGCGGACGAAGTCGTTGAAGCTTTCCAGGTAGTCCTGCGGCTTCTGGTTGTCGCCGTAACTCTGTTCGCGAACCATCAACTCGTCGGTGTGGGTGGAAATCACCGGATAGTTTTCCGAGGCGAGCAGCGCGCGTACGCCTTCGAGTTGCTCCAGGAGCCGGCTGTGGGTGGCGATGAACTGCGCCGCCTGCAGCGGGCCGATCTCGTGCAGGTGTTTGTGCAACTCGGCAGGTGCCACGCCCCAGACGGTCTGCAGTTCGTCCAGCCGGGCCTTCAGGCTGGGCTTGGATTCGGCCTTGTGCTGGGCCTTGCGCAGGATGCGCATGACACGCTGGCTGAGTTCATCGAGCACGTCGTCGGCATGACTGGTGCCCTCGCGATTCCCGGGCGCCTCGAAGCTGGCGCTGTTGCCCAGTTCGGCAACCAACTGCGCGAGGGGGATATCGGGGTTCTTTACCAGGGGCTTCATGGTGTCCACCGCTTCGAGGGCTGCGTAGAGGTCCACCGGGTCATAGATGCGGAAGACCGTCTTGCCGATATCGTCGCAGCGGCGGGTGGCGCGGCCTTTCATCTGCTCGTAGAGAATGCGCGAGCGCACGCGGCGCATGAACACCAGGTTGCAGATGCGCGGGACATCGATACCGGTGGTGAGCAGGTCGACGGTGATGGCGATGTTGGGGAAGCGTTCGTTCTTGTACAGGCGGATGAGCTTGTCCACCTGGTCGCTCTGGCCGGTGATGACGCTGACCGCGGCCTGGTTGTAAGTATCCTCGTACTGCTCGGAGAAGGCGGCATCAAGCAGGCGTTTGACGCGTACGGCGTGGGCCTGGTTGACGCAGAAGATCATGGTCTTCTCTTCGCCGAAGGGGTCGAGTTCCTTGGCCAATTCATTGCAGATGACGCGGTCGAAGTCTTCGCTGATCACCCGGCGGTTGAAGGATTCGATGCCGAAATCCAGTTCGTCTTCCAATTCGGCGCTTTCGATCTCGCCGGTTGCGGTGTCCAGCACCTCCACTGTTTCCCCTTTACCGTAGTGGATGCCGTTCTTGGCCAGTTGGGTGACGTAGCGGATGGGCGGCTCGTGGTCGATCAGCCAGTCGTCGGCCACCGCCTCACGGTAGCTGTAGGTGTACACCGGTTTGCCGAAGATTTCGGTGGTGTGCTTGGCCGGTGTGGCGGTGAGGCCGATCTTGCTGGCGTCGAAGTAATCGAGGACGCGGCGGTACTGGGAGAGGTACTGCGCGACATCGCGCACGGCAAGCTCGCCCTCGCTCATCTCCTGGTCGAGGGTGTAACCGCGGTGGGCTTCGTCGACGATGATGCAGTCGAACTGATCGATGGGTGGCGGCGTGTCGGACTGGAAGATGCGTTTGACCATCGCCTGCACAGTGGCCACCTGCACGCGGGTGGCGGCTTCGGCGGCCATGTCGCCGAGTTCCTTGACGTCGTAGATCTGCGCCAGCGTCTGGTTCTGTTCCAAAGGCATGTCGTGGAAGGCTTCCACCGCCTGGTCGCCCAGAGCGCTGCGGTCGACCAGGAAGAGAATGCGCTTGAAGCGCTCGGCTTTCAGGAAACGGTAGAGCAGGCCGATGATGGTGCGCGTTTTGCCGGTGCCGGTCGCCATGGCCAGCAGACATTCGCGCTGGTTGTTGGCGATGGCCAGCTCGACCGCACGGATGGCGTTTTCCTGGTAATCACGCAGTTTCAGGTAGGCAAATCCTTCCTGCTTCAGCTTGGCCTCTGCGTCTTCGCGGCTGCGTTTGAGGAGGTTGAGCAGGCCATCCGGGGTATAGAAGTCCTGAAGCGGACGGCGCAGGTTGGCGGGGCTGCGCAGGTCGCGGAACCAGGTGCCCGATTGTTCGGCCAACTGTTTGATGTAGGGGCGTCCATTACAGGAAAAGGCGAAAGGAACGCGATAGCGCCCGCCCTTGCCATCGCTCCAGGGCTGACTGCTGCCCGCCAGTTGCCAGGCAGGCTGGTGCTCGGGCTGCAGCGGGAAAGCCTCGGCGTAGCGTTCTGCCTGGGTAATTCGGTCGGCCACGTTAATACGCTTACGCTTGGCTTCGACAATGGCGATGGGCACAAGGCCGGCGAACAGCACGTAGTCCGCGCGTGCCAAGGGGCTGCTGGTTGGCCATTCGGCAATTGCGAGGTTGCGCCCCTTCTCCGGGCGCACGCCCTTGGCGTAGATGAGGTCCAGGGAATCTGCTTCCCATCCGGCTTCGATCAACTGCTGGTCGATGATGATCCGAGTGAGGTCTTCATCCAGGTCGAAGGGGCTGGCGGCTTGCTGGGTCTTCAGCTGTACCTGCTGGGTGGATTGTGGCTTGGCGGCAAGCTCCTGCTGCAGCGCCTTGATGCTGCGCTCATGCTCGGCGCGCAGTTTCGCCAGTTCCTGCTCGTGGGCGGCGGCCTGCTTCTGATAGAGGCGCGATTCGGCGTCCATCTGTTCGGCGAGTACGGCGTATTCCTCGGATTCGCGCTTGAGCAGGTCGGTCAGTTGCTGGTTGCTGTCCAGCTTCTCGCTGGAGGCGTGCAACTGGCTCCTGAGCTGTTCGATCTCCTGCTGCAACTCGCGCAGCGGTTCGCTAGGGTCGCTTGGCTTGGTGAAGGCGCCGGGCGCGAAGGTGCTGCCGCTCTTGCCGAAAGCCTGGTGGTACCAGATGCATAGTCCGCGTGCGACTTTAAGTCCGTCCAGGGCCTCTCGGTGTTGGGTGCGGAACTGGTGGGTGGCCTTGTTGCCCTCGACGCGCAGGGTGTGGAACAGGCTGACGATGCTGCGATCAAGCTGGATTTCACGGCTCAATTTGAAGAGCAGATCAGCCTGGCTGGTTCTCTCGTCAAACTCGATGCCGGCACGCCCCGCAAGATCCTGAGCCAGTGCTTCGCCGAGCTGGCGTAGCTTGATCAGTGTGGTGTTCGGGTCGCTGGCGAAGACATGCTCGGCAGTCGTCGCGAGTTGCAGGAAAACCGGGTCGTGTTCCTTGAGGAAAGCGAAGTTGCAGCTTTCTGCCATGGTTCCATCCTTGCCGATGAGTCGCGCAATCAACGCGAGCGAAGATCGGCTCCTATGCTAGCAGCTTGAAACAACGGTGGTCATTGGACGTTGGTGGCCGAGTGATGGCTTGCTTCGGGAGGAGAACCCTGTCGATGGATTGTCGCTTTCCAATCAAACGACGCCCAAGAAGAGTGTTGGAAGGGGAGCGGGTGCTGTTGCCGGAATGGATGATCCGGAAGGCGGACGAACGTTACCTGGGTATTAGGCTCGTCCTGGATCGGCGACTTTTCGGCATGGGCTACCAACAACTGGATTCCCGTTACTTCGATGCCATGCCTAGGGATAGCGGGGTGATGATCAGGGGGCTTGTGCCTATCGAGAAGATTTGTCCTGGCCGCATATTGCCGGGGGACATCGATTTGCTGGTCATCCCTTTCGAAGGGGACGAGTTACTAGCATCGCGCGCCCTGGCGATTGAGCTGAAAGCGGTCAGAGCATCTTATGCACGGCAACATCGCTCGCCCAATTCGTTCGGTCTTTCGCAGGCTTCGGCTCTTCTATCGTTGGGATTTCCGCTGGTTGCAGTGGCGCATTTAATTGTTTCTGATCGCAGTCCGGAGTCAGCGTGGCGGAAGGTGATGTACACAACGCTGCTGGATGCCGAGACTGGCCTTGTCGATGAGTTACGTGAGATTCAAGTCGATATGCTGCCGTCCGACTTGATCAATCGCAGTTATGGGCGTCTACGCGGCAACTGCCACGATCAGCGTATCGGGTTGTTATCGACCTACATTGGTGGTCAGGGGCACTGGTTACCGTTGGGGCGCTCAGCTGAATACAACGATGAGGCGTCCCTCGATGTGATCCACTCCATAGCCCAGTACTACGAGCGGAACGCCGAAAGCTTTTTCGAAACGCTGCGATACCCGCCGGACAAATGAAAAAGCCGCGCATCCGCGCGGCTTCTTGCTGAAAGGATGGTGGGCCCACACGGACTTGAACCGTGGACCAAAGGATTATGAGTCCTCTGCTCTAACCAACTGAGCTATAGGCCCCCAGAAGGCGGGCGGATTATACCGGGGCGTTCTGGCTGGCGCCAACCGGATGCAGCGGGACCAGGAAGCGGTTGGCAAAGGCGTCGGCTGGTAGCGGTGCGCTGAGGGCGTAGCCCTGGATCTGGTCGCAGCCTTCGGCTTCGAGGAAGCGCTCCTGGGCTTCGTGCTCCACGCCCTCGGCGATCACCGTGAGGTTCATGCTGCGGCCCAGGGCGATGATGGCGCGGGCGATGGCGGCGTCGTGCGGGTCGTCCGGAAGGCCGTGGACGAAGGACTGGTCGATCTTCAGGGTGTCCAGCGGCAGTTGCTTGAGGTAGCTGAGCGAGGAGTAGCCGGTGCCGAAGTCGTCGATGGCCAGCTGCACGCCCAGGCGCTTGAGGCTGTGCAGGATGCTCAACGCTTCCTCGGTCTGGTGCATGAGGAAGCTTTCGGTGATCTCCAGCTGCAGGCGCGACGGCTGCAGGTTGTACTGGCCGAGCAGTTCACGGATGCGTTCGACCAGGGCGGTCTGGCGCAGCTGGGCGCCCGCGAGGTTGACCGAGAGCGGGCCGAAGGCGGCGTGGCTGTCCTGCCAGCGGCTCATCTGCCGGCAGGCTTCGCGCAGCACCCAGTCGCCGAGTGGCAGGATCAGGCCGTTTTCCTCGGCGAGGGGGATGAAGCGATCCGGCGAGATCGCGCCGAATTGCGGGTGCTTCCAGCGGATCAGTGCTTCGGCGCCCACCAGTTGGCCGCTGGCGAGGGAGAGTTTGGGCTGGTAGTAGAGCTGCAACTGGTCGCTTTCCAGCGCGCGGCGCAGTTCATGCTCCAGTGCCATGCGCTCGGTGGCCTGGAAGGTCAGCTCGCGGGTGTAGAACTCGACGCGGTTGCGGCCTTGGGCCTTGGCCCGGTACATGGCGGCATCGGCGTTCTTTACCAGGGTGGCGACGTCGCCGCCGTCGCCAGGGTAGAGGCAGATGCCGATGCTGGCGCTGACGAAGAACTCCTGTTCGCCGGCGATGAACGGTTTTTCGAAGCAGAGCAGCAGTTTGTTCGCCACGTGCTCGGCATCCAGGGCGTGGTGCAGGCCGGGCAGCAGGATGATGAATTCATCACCGCCCTGGCGGGCGACGGTATCGACGTCGCGCAGCTGTTCGCGCAGGCGCGTGGCGATGGATTTAAGCAGCAGGTCGCCCACCGGGTGGCCGAGGCTGTCGTTGATGTGCTTGAAGCGGTCGAGGTCGAGGAAGAGGACCGCGCCCTGCTGATGGTTTTCCTGCGCGTCCTTGAGCGCGCCGTTCAGGCGGCTTTCGAACAGCAGGCGATTAGGCAGACCGGTGAGCGGGTCGTGGTGGGCCTGGTAGTCCAGCCGCGCCTGGGCGTACTTTAGCGTGGAGATATCGGCGAACACCCCGACATAGTGCGACAGGTCGCCGTCGGCGTTGCGCACGGCGCTGACGGTGAGCCATTCCGGGTACAGCTCCTGGTTCTTGCGCCGGTTCCAGATTTCGCCCTGCCAGTGGCCGTCGGCGTTGAGCTGGTGCCAGAGGGCGACATAGAAGCTGCTGTCGTGCTGGCCGGAGGCGAGCAGGCGTGGGGAGCGGCCGAGGGCTTCCTGTTCGCTGTAGCCGGTGATTTCGCTGAAGGCACGGTTGACCGCGACGATCTGCTGGCGCGCGTCGGTGATCATCACGCCCTCGGCGGTGCTCTCGAACACGGTGGCGGCGAGGCGGAGTTTTTCCTGCATCTGCTGCTGCTCGGTGATGTCCCGGGCAATGGTCAGCATGCAGTCGTCGTTGCCGATGGTGATGCGGTGGGCGGACAGCTCGCACAGGCGCAGGCTGCCGTCGCGGGTGCGGATCTGCGCGGTGAAGTCCGGTGCGCTGGCGGCGTTGTCGAGTATGCCCAGCAGGGTGCTGCGGTCAGCGGGGTTGGCCCACAGGCGCAGGTCGAGGGTGGAGCGCTCGGCGGCCTCCTCGCGGCTGTAGCCGGTGATGCGGGTGAAGCCCTGGTTCACTTCCACCAGCCGGCCGTCGCTGATGCGCGAGATGAGCATGCCGTCGGGGGAGGCGTGGAAGGCCTTGGCGAATTTCTCTTCGGAGACACGCAGCTGTTCCTGGGTTTCCTTGACCTGGGAAATGTTGCGCACCACCACCACCAGCGCCGGGACGTCGTCGAGAACGATGTGCTGGGCCGAGAGCAGGGCGGTGAAGCGTGTGCCGTCGCGGCGGTTGAGCGGGATCTCGACGTTGTTCAGCGGCTCGCCCTGCAAGCGCGCGAGCATCGCCGGGCCCATGCCCGGTTCGCCCCAGATGCCCAATTCGGTGGAGGTCTTGCCCAGCGCCTCGCTGGCGGGGATGCCGATCTGCTGCTCGAAGGTGCTGTTCACCGCCAGCAACCGCCCGTCGACCCGGCGGGCGAGGACGATGATGTCCGGGCAGTGGTGGAACACCGAGGCGAACTTCTGCTCGGACAGCCGCAGGGCCTGTTCGGTGAACTTGGCATCGGTGATGTCGATCATCAGCCCGCGCAGGATCAGGTCGTCGCCGTGATGGATCAGCGTGACGATGTCGCGGATCCACACCACCCGGCCATCGGCGGCGAGCATGCGGTAATCGAAGCTGTGGTTGCGCCCGGCCTGGCTCTCGGTCAGGCAGTAGTGGATGGCGTGCTCGGCGTCGTCGGGGTGCAGCGTGCGCTGCCAGAAGCCGGGCTCGAGCCAGTCCTTGATCGGGTAGCCGAGCAGCCGCTGGGCATGGGGCGAGACGTAGGTGAAGCGGTTCTCCGCCAGGCGCATTTCCCAGGCAATCGCGGTCAGGCTTTCCACCAGGCCGCGGTAGTGCTGCTCGCTGTCGCGCAGGGCCTGTTCGAGCTTTTCCCGGCGCTGCATCTCGCCGCGCAGGCGACGATTCATGGTGAACAGCACCAGCAGGACAAGGCCGGTCAGCAGGGCGATGGGGAGGACGAAGCGGAACACTTCCGGCCAGACGCTGCGGCGATCCACCAGGCCGCCGACCCAGGGCGCCTGCAGGGCTTCGATCTGTTCGGGCTTCATGTCGGCGAGGACTTTGTCGAGGATGCCGACGAGGATCGCCTGGTCCTTCGGCACGGCCATCGCCAACTGGTAGCGGTAGGGCGTCTCGCCGCTGATCTGCAGGCCTTCGAGCTTGAGTTGGCGCAGGTTCCAGACGCTGGAGGCGAGGTCGCCGACGAAGGCGTCGACCTGACCGGTGGCCAATGCCTGCAGCCCGGCGGCGATGCTGGGCAGCGGCTGCAGGTTGAGATCGGGGTGGTTGATGACCAGCAGCTCGTGCGGCGCATAGTGAGCCACCACGCCGACTTTCAGGCCGTACAGCTCCGCCACGTTCGCCGGTTCCGGGCCGGTGCGGCGGGCGAGGATGATGATCGGAAAGTCGAGATAGGGACGCGTGAAGCTCAGGTAGTCGAGGCGCGTGGGGGTGGCCATGACGCCGGGCAGCAGGTCGACCTTGCCGGCGCGGGCCTGTTGCAGCAGGTCGTTCCAGTCCCTGGGTTCGACCGACTCCAGCTTCACCTTCAACTGCTCGCTGATGTACTTCACGTACACCGGGGCGAGGCCCTGGTAATTGCCTTCGGCGTCACGGAACTCGAAGGGGGGCCAGGACGCGTCGACGCCCAGGCGCAGGCTGGGATGGGCGTGCAGCCACTGCTCTTCCTCGGGCGTGAGGCTCAGGGCGAATGCCTGTCCCGCCCAGAATGCGAGGCACCACAGTAGAACTGCCTGCAGACGCGGCATGAAGGGCCTCATTCCAACCGGGGACTACGCCGAAGTGTAGACGTGGCACTTTGCCCATTGGAAGGCCCAAAGAAAAACCCCCGGTTTTGGCCGGGGGTTCTTCGTCACTCGTCGAGGAAGGAGCGCAGATGCTCGCTTCGCGACGGGTGGCGAAGCTTGCGCAGTGCCTTGGCTTCGATCTGGCGGATACGCTCACGGGTCACATCGAACTGCTTGCCGACTTCCTCGAGGGTGTGGTCGGTATTCATGTCGATGCCGAAGCGCATGCGCAGGACCTTGGCTTCGCGAGCGGTGAGGCCGGCGAGGACTTCGCGGGTGGCTTCCTTGAGGCTCTCGCTGGTCGCCACTTCGATCGGCGACTGCATGGTGGAGTCCTCGATGAAGTCGCCCAGGTGCGAATCTTCGTCGTCACCGATCGGCGTTTCCATGGAGATCGGTTCCTTGGCGATCTTCAGGACCTTGCGGATCTTGTCTTCCGGCATGTCCATGCGTTCGCCCAGCTCTTCCGGGGTCGGTTCACGGCCCATCTCCTGCAGCATCTGGCGGGAGATACGGTTGAGCTTGTTGATGGTCTCGATCATGTGCACCGGAATACGGATGGTGCGGGCCTGGTCGGCGATCGAGCGGGTGATCGCCTGGCGAATCCACCAGGTGGCGTAGGTCGAGAACTTGTAGCCGCGACGGTATTCGAACTTGTCCACCGCCTTCATCAGGCCGATGTTGCCTTCCTGGATCAGGTCGAGGAACTGCAGGCCGCGGTTGGTGTACTTCTTGGCGATGGAGATCACCAGACGCAGGTTCGCCTCGACCATTTCCTTTTTCGCACGACGGGCTTTCGCCTCGCCGATGGACATGGCGCGGTTGACGTCCTTGATCTCGGCGACGGTCAGCTGCGAGCTGGTTTCCAGGTCGACCAGCTTCTGCTGGTTGCGCAGGATGTCGTCACGCAGACGCTCGATGGCTTCGGCGTACTTGGGCTTGCCCTTGAGGACGGTGTCGACCCAGGCGGTGTCGGTTTCGTGGCCGGGGAACTGGCGCAGGAAATCGGCACGCGGCATGCGCGCATCACGCACGCACAGCTGCATGATGGCGCGTTCCTGGCGGCGGACGCTGTCCAGGGAATCGCGGACCTTGGCCACCAGCACGTCGAACTGCTTGGGCACCAGCTTGATCGGCATGAACAGTTCGGCCAGGGCGAGCATTTCCTCGTTGGCCTGCTTGCTGCCGCGGCCATGCTTCTTCAGGGCCTTCTTGGTCTTTTCCAGCTGCTCGGACACGGCGCCGAAACGACGGGCGGCTTCTTCCGGGTCCGGACCGCCATCGCCTTCGTCTTCATCGGAGCTTTCGCCGTCGGACTCTTCGTCCTCTTCGTCCTTTTCCTTGGCTTCGGCGTCATCCTTCAGGCCGACCGGCTCGACTTCCTCGGCCGGCAGGCTGCCGTCATCCGGGTCGATGTAGCCGCTGAGGATGTCCGACAGGCGGCCGCCTTCGGCGACCACTCGGTTGTACTCTTCGAGGATGCCGTCCACCGCGCCCGGGAACTGGGCGATGGCGCTCATCACTTCGCGGATGCCTTCCTCGATGCGTTTGGCGATTTCGATCTCGCCTTCGCGGGTCAGCAGTTCCACGGTACCCATTTCACGCATGTACATGCGCACCGGGTCGGTGGTGCGGCCAACGTCGCTCTCTACCGCGGCAAGGGCGGCAGCGGCTTCTTCGGCGGCAGCTTCGTCGGTATCGGTTTCCGCCAGCAACAGGGCATCCGCATCCGGGGCTGTCTCGAATACGTTGATCCCCATGTCGTTGATCATGCGGATGATGTCTTCTACCTGTTCCGGATCAGAGATATCCTCCGGCAGGTGGTCGTTGACCTCCGCGTAAGTCAGGTAACCCTGCTCACGACCACGGGTGATCAACTCTTTGAGACGAGATTGCTGTTGCGCTTTTCCGGACATAACACCCTATCCACTGAAGGTCTTGGCGGGCTGAAATAAGCCGAGGATTATACCAGATTCGAGGCTTCAGGCGCCAGTTCAGCTCTGGCTGCCTGTTGAAGAGGGGGGGCGGTAATGCTCGCGCAGTAACGCTTTCTCTTCGTCGGTCAGTTCACTGGGATTCTTTCGCAGCACGCTGTGCAGGCGGGCTTCGCGGCTGCTGAGCAGCTGGTTGTGTGCAAGTGTAGTAATGGTGTCGATGAACTGCTTTTCAAGATTGCCGTCGTCGATCAGCCATTCTTTCCCCGCCAGCACCTGCAGCAAGCGCCCTTGCGGGGTTCCGTGCCAGCGCGCGATCAGGTGCATCGAGCTCTGTTTCGGATTCTTCTGCAACGCTTCGACCAGTGCGGCGAGCAGCTGCGAGTAGGTTTGTCCTTCGTTGGAGAAGTGGCTCGCATCCTCGACGCTCTGCGCCAGTTGCGGATGGTGCAGCAGGGTGCGCAGCGCGGTCAGGGTCGGCGATTCGACGCTGATCTCGGTGCGTGGCTGGCGTGGCGTGAAATCGCCTTTCTTGCCCTTGCCGTCCCATTTGCGATCGCCCTTCCAGGGTTTCTTGCCCTGCTTGGCGCCGCCGTTGCCGGCGGAAAATTCCTGCGGCGCTTCGAAGTAATTCGAGGCGTCCTGGTAATGACTGTCACCCTGCTCGGCGAATTGGCCCGCGAACTGGCCCATGTCGTAGTCGGCGTATTCGTGGGCGTGCTGGTCCCAACCGTGCGCCTGTGCCGAGGCGGGGGCGTGGCTGGGTTTTCCCTGGCCGGTCAGGCCGGAGCGCGGCGCGCTGATCTGGCTGAGCGCCTCGGCGGACAGGCCGGTGATTTCGCCCAGGCGCTGGCGCATCAGCAGGCGCAGGGTATTGCCGGGGATCTTCTCCAGTAGCGGCCCGGCCAGCGTCGCCAGGTGCGCCTTGCCTTCGAGTGTGCTCGGGTCGGCTTCCTGGGTCAGTTGCTGGAAGAAGTAATCCGCCAGCGGCTGGGCCTGGTGGGCGAGGCGGGCGCGGAAGGCGTCGGGACCTTCGGCACGGACCAGGCTGTCCGGGTCTTCGCCTTCGGGCAGGAACAGGAAGCGCACCTTGCGCCCGTCCTGCAGGTTGCCCAGCGCCGACTCCAGCGCGCGCCAGGCGGCATTGCGGCCGGCCTGGTCGCCATCGAAGCAGAAGAGGATGTTCGGCACGATGCGGAACAGCCGCTTGATGTGCTCTTCGCTGGTGGCCGTACCCAGCGTGGCCACTGCGTTGCGGATGCCCTGCTGCGCCAGTGCGATGACGTCCATGTAGCCTTCGACCACCATAATCTCGTCAAGATCCCGGTTGTTCTTCCGCGCTTCGTACAGGCCGTAGAGCTCCTGGCCTTTATGGAAGACCGGGGTTTCCGGCGAGTTCAGGTATTTCGGCTTGTCGTCGCCCAGCACCCGGCCGCCGAAGGCGATCACTCGGCCGCGGCTGTCGCGGATAGGGAAGATCACCCGGTCGCGGAAGCGGTCGTAGCGCTTGCCGCTGTCGGGGTTTTCCACCAGCAGGCCGGCGTCGAGCATGGCCTTGAGCTGCAGGTTGTCGCCGCCCAGGTTCTTCAGCAGGTTGTCCCAGCCCGGCGGGGCGAAGCCCAGGCCGAAGTCGCGGGCGATCTCGCCGGTCAGGCCGCGGCCCTTGAGGTATTCCACCGCGGCCTTGCGCGCCGGGTGGCTTTTCAGTGCCTGGCGGTAGAAGTCGGCGGCGGCGGCCAGCAGCGGGTAGAGCGGCGAGTCGACCGGTTGGCGCGGCTTGTTGCCGCGCCGGCCTTCCTCGCGGGGGACGTCCATGCCGGCGCGCTTGGCCAAGTCCTCGACCGCCTGGACGAAGTCCAGCTGGTCGTGGTCCATGATGAAGCCGAGCGCGTTGCCGCCGGCGCCGCAGCCGAAGCAGTAATAGAACTGCTTGTCGGGGCTGACGGTGAAGGAGGGAGTCTTCTCCTTGTGGAACGGGCAGCAGGCGCTGTAGTTCTTGCCGGTCTTCTTCAGCTGGATGCGCGAACTCACCACATCGAGAATGTCGGTGCGGTTGAGCAGGTCATCGATGAAGGATTGTGGAATCAGGCCGGCCATAGACTCATCGGGACGCAGGGTGGACCCAAGCATAGCGCCCGGCGGTGAGGCCGCGAGCGAGGCTTGAGACTAAGCATGGGCTTGAAAAGCAAAAACTCCGAAGTCCGCTGGCGCGAATCGGAGTGGGGTGCCGTGTTTCAGGCACTCGCCCGGCGAGTGGGCCGGGCGATGCGGAAAGCGTGCGACGAAGCGCTGTAACTCAGTACAGGCGCTCGCGGCGGCGCTGCTCGCGCTGCACTTTCTTGGCGTGACGCTTAACAGCGGCAGCGGCCTTGCGCTTGCGTTCGGCGGTCGGCTTTTCGTAGAACTCGCGGCTACGGACTTCGGCCAGTACGCCTGCTTTTTCGCAGGAGCGCTTGAAACGACGCAGAGCTACGTCGAAGGGTTCGTTCTCTTTAACTTTGACGGCGGGCATCCAGGTCGTACCTTCAATGATTACCGGAGGATTTATCGCGCTCCTGACGGTTGTTCGGAGTCGGCGGTTTTCAAGGGTTGCGGATATTAAACGTTCGGAAGGAGGAATGCAAAGCCTCCGATCGAAAAGCACTGGTCCGAAGCCCAGCCGGCGATTATGATGCGCGGCTTCAATTTTGCCCAGAGTAAAGGCTCAAACCCATGCTAGTGCTGGGGTTGGAAACCTCCTGCGACGAGACCGGCGTCGCCCTGTACGACAGCGAGAAGGGCCTGTTGGCCGACGCGCTGTTCAGCCAGATCGACCTGCACCGTGTATACGGCGGCGTGGTCCCCGAACTGGCTTCCCGTGATCACGTCAAGCGCATGCTGCCGCTGATTCGCCAGGTGCTGGACGAGTCCGGCCGCACCGCCGAGGACATCGACGCCATCGCCTACACCGCCGGCCCCGGCCTGGTGGGCGCGCTGCTGGTCGGCGCGTCGTGCGCCCAGGCCATGGCGTTCGCCTGGGGCATACCGGCCGTCGGCGTGCACCATATGGAAGGCCATCTGCTGGCGCCCATGCTGGAAGAGCAGCCGCCGCAGTTCCCGTTCGTCGCCTTGCTGGTGTCCGGCGGCCACACTCAACTGGTGCGGGTGGATGGCATCGGCCATTACCAAGTACTCGGCGAGTCGGTGGACGACGCCGCCGGCGAGGCTTTCGACAAGACCGCCAAACTGCTCGGCCTGGGCTACCCCGGTGGCCCGGAGATCGCCCGCCTGGCCGAGCGCGGCAGCGCCGGTCGCTTCGTCTTCCCGCGGCCGATGACCGACCGCCCGGGGCTCGACTTCAGCTTCAGCGGCCTGAAGACCTTCGCCCTGAATACCTGGCAGCGCTGTGTCGCCGAGGGTGACGACAGCGAACAGACCCGCTGCGACATCGCCCTGGCGTTCCAGACCGCGGTGGTCGAGACCCTGACCATCAAGTGCAAGCGCGCGCTCAAGCAGACGCACCTGAAGAACCTGGTGATCGCCGGCGGCGTCAGCGCCAACCAGGCGCTGCGCCAGCACCTGGAGAAGATGCTCGGCGAAATGAAGGGCCAGGTGTTCTATGCCCGTCCGCGCTTCTGCACCGATAACGGCGCGATGATCGCCTATGCTGGCTGCCAGCGTCTGGTGGCCGGGCAGCAGGACGGCCCGTCGATCGGCGTGCAGGCGCGTTGGCCAATGGAGTCGTTGCCTGCCGTCTAAAGCCGGAAGCTGAAAGCGACAAGCTTGAAGCTGCAAGCGGCACTTTGCGGCTTTCGCTTGCAGCCTGCCGCTTATGGCTTGAAGCTGCTTTTCCTAGAAATGACGCTCGCGCCCGGCGATCAGGTCGCGCAGGTTGCTGCGGTGACGCCAGACGATCAGGCCGGTGAGCACGGTCATCGGCAAGAGTGCCGAGGGTTCCTGCCAGGCCAACAGCGGCAGGGTGAGCGGAGTGGCCACCAGGGAAGCCAGCGAACTGGTGCGCGACAGCTTGAAGGTGACCAGCCAGGCCACTGCCGCGAGCAGCGCGGCGGGCGGGTAGAGTGCCAGCAACATGCCGGCGGCGGTGGCGACGCCCTTGCCGCCACGGAAATTGAAGTACAACGGGTAGAGGTGACCGATCACCGCTGCCAGCCCGACCCAGGCCTGCTGCATGTCGGTCAGGCCGATCTGGCGGGCGATCAGCACGGGCAGCAACCCCTTGGCGAGGTCGCCCAGCAGGGTGAGGATGGCGATCTTCTTGCCGGCCAGGCGCAGCATGTTGGTGGCGCCGGGATTGCCCGAGCCGCTGGCGCGCGGGTCGGCGGTGCCGAACAGGCGACTGAGGAGTACCGCGAAGGACAGTGATCCGAGCAGGTAGGCGAGGATCGCCAAGAACCAGAACATGGTTTCCACCGGAGACGAGGTCGTTTCCGATTCTAACGGGGTGCCGGCCGCTTGTCGTGTCGCCTTGGAGCATGCAGTCAGTGGACAGAGTTTTCATCGAGGGGCTGGAAGTGGATACCGTGATCGGTGTCTACGACTGGGAACGGGGTATCCGGCAGTGCCTGCGCCTGGACCTGACGCTGGGCTGGGACAACCGCCCGGCGGCGGCCGACGACGACATCGCCAAGGCCCTGGACTACGCCGTGCTCTCCGAGCGGGTTATGGCGTTTGCCCGTGACGCGCACTTCCAGCTGGTGGAAACCTTCGCCGAGCGCCTGGCCGCGTTGCTGATGGCGGAGTTCGGCATCCAGTGGCTGCGCCTGAAAGTCACCAAGCCTGGCGCCGTTGCGGCGGCCATCGGCGTGGGTGTGGAGATCGAACGCGGATGCCGCTGACCACGGTCTACCTCGGGCTGGGCAGCAACGTCGAGCGCGAGCGCCATCTGCTCGCCGGGCTGGAAGCGCTGGGCGAGTTCCTGCAGGACATCCGCTGTTCTCCGGTGTTCGAGAGCGAGCCGGTGGGGATTCGCAGCGGTCCGTTCTACAACTTCGTGGTCGTCGCGCGCACCGACCTGCCGCTGGCGGAGTTGAGCCTGCGACTCAAGCACATCGAGGCGGACAACGGCCGCTACGCGCCGGAGCGCAAGGGGCTGCCTCTGGATATCGATGTGTTGCTGTATGGCGACCTGCACGGTGAGTTCGACGGCCTGACGCTGCCGCGCGCCGAGGTGCTGAAGAATGCCTTCGTGCTCTGGCCGCTGGCGTTGCTGGCGCCCGGGGTGAAGCATCCGGGCGCGCAGCGTTCGTTTGCTGAACTGTGGGCGGATTCGCAGATCGGGCAGAAGCTCTGGCCGGTGCCTTTCCAGTGGCGGGGCGTGGAGCTGACGCCGAAGGCGCTGATCGAGGCGCATCCGGCGGCTTGAGCTTGCAGCGGTGCCCGTCTGGGCACCTGGCCAGCCTTTTGTAGGAGCGAGCTTGCTCGCGAACAGAGGTCACCGGCCAAGCGAGCGCTGGGCGGGTTCGCGAGCAAGCTCGCTCCTACAGGGTGGCTCCGCCTGCAGAGTTCTCCTTATAGGCCTTCAGGGCCGTCAGTCGCTCACGCTTGAGCGCTTCGCCCAGCTCGGCGCCCTTATATCCCTTCTCCAGCAGCGGTTGCACCGCTACCGCCCGGGCGGCCTGGGCGGCGCCGCGCAGGTAGTCGGCCTGTGGATAAGCCCGATCCTCCAGGCCGTGCCGGCCTCGGGCGTCCATTTCGCTGGCGGCGAGAAACTCTTCGAAGCGCTGCGGCCGGCGATAGACATCGAAGGACTGCAGCAGCTCGAGGATGGTGTTCGGGCGCAGCTCCAGCGCGCGGTGGCAGTGGGTGTGGTACTCGCCCACCAGCCGCGCCAGCTCCTGGCAGTCCCGCGGGACCTTGAATCGCGCGTTGATCGCGTCGATCAGCGGCAGGCCCAGGTGCTCGTGCGCGTGGTGCCTGGGCCATTCTTCCGCGCGGGTTTCGCCCTTGCCCACGTCGTGCACCAGGCAGGCCCAGCGCACGCTCAGCGGCTGATCGAATCTGGCGCATTCGCGCAGCACGGCCAGCACGTGCTCGCCGGTATCCACTTCCGGGTGGTGCTGCGGCGGTTGCGGCACGCCGAACAGTGCATCCACTTCCGGCATCAGCACGGCCAGGGCGCCACAGGCGCGCAGGACCTGGATGAACACATCCGGGCGCGATTCCATCAGCGCGCGGGAGATTTCCTTCCAGCTGCGTTCCGCCGTCAGCGCTTCCAGCTCGCCGGATTCCGACAGCTCGCGCATCAGCGCCAGGGTTTCCGGCGCCACGGAGAAGCCCAGCGGGGCATAGCGGGCGGCGAAGCGGGCGACGCGCAGCACACGCAGCGGGTCTTCGGCAAAGGCGGGGGAGACGTGGCGCAGCAGGCGCGCTTCGAGGTCTTGCTGGCCATGGTAGGGGTCGACGACGTGGCCGTGGTCGTCCTCGGCCATGGCGTTGATGGTCAGGTCGCGGCGGATCAGGTCGTCTTCGAGGGTGACGTCGGGGCTCGCATAGAAGGTGAAGCCGCCGTAGCCGCGCCCGCTTTTGCGTTCGGTGCGGGCGAGGGCGTATTCCTCACCGGTCTGCGGGTGGAGAAACACCGGGAAGTCGGCGCCCACCGGGCGATAGCCCTGGGCAAGCATGTCGTCGGCGCTGGCGCCGACCACCACCCAGTCGGTGTCGCTGAAGGGGATGCCGAGCAGGCGATCGCGCACGGCGCCGCCCACCTTGTAGATCTGCATGAAGCTGTCTCCTGTTCTGGGGGATAGCTTCGGGGTTTGCGGCGGGTGGGGCAAGCGCGGCGGGAGTTTGGGCGCGCGCGTAGGAGCAACTGTCTTCTTCTGGGGGAGTCTGTGCCGATGCATGCTCACCCCAGCCCTCTCCCGAGGGGAGAGGGGGCAGTCCGAGCCGGCTGACGCCAAGCTTTCATCCTGCGCCGAACGGTCCCCTCTCCCCCTGGGAGAGGGTTAGGGTGAGGGCCAACCCGAGCGCAGATATATCTCGTAGGAGCGGACTTCCTCCGCGATAGGTTCGCATCGCGCCTATGGCATCGCGGACGGAGTCCGCTCCTACGGGGTGATTAAGGAGCGGCGGCGGGAATCTGCTGGAGCAGCGCGCCGACGGCGTCCTGCAGCAGGGCGGCGCTGGCGTGGGCGGGGCTCAGGCCGGTGCTGACGGTGCCTTCCCAGAGCGTCTGTTCCTGCGCATCGGTCAGGCGCAGGCGCAACGTGCCGGTTTCATCGCGCAGGCGGTGGATGGCGAGGTAAGGCCCGAGCGGGTTCGGCGGCGGCGTGTCGACCTTGAATTCCAGCGGCGCGTCCTGCAGCGCCAGCCAGTAGTAGACGCGCAGCTGTGGCGCGGCACTTTCGCGGTAGCCGCGTTCGATCAGGCCCTGGCGCACCTGGGCGTTGATCAGCGGATAGCGGCTGCGGTAGGGCAGGGCGTCGACGGCGTTTTCCGGTGGCATCAGCTGGAAGTCGCGCAACCCGGCCAGGCGCGCATCGGCGGGATGCGCTACCTGAGCGTGGGGGACGGGGTTGCTGCAGGTCGCGACAGCAAGGCAGAGCAGGAGAATGGCGAACAGGCGCATGGCGGTCTCCACCGATCTTGCCGCCATGCTCGTGGTCCTCGTTCGCGCCGGTCAACCGATCAAATGGGTGGGATGATCAGGTCGAGCCGCGGGTAGCCCTCCTCGCTGTCGCGTTCACCCTTTGGGGGCATGTGGAAGGTGTTGACGATGTTCTCGCCCTGCAGGGTCTCCAGGTGGATGTCGAAGCCCCACAGGCGGTGCAGGTGCTTGAGCACATCGTCGGTGGATTCGCCCAGGGGTTTGCGGTCGTGCTGCTGGTGGCGCAGGGTCAGCGAGCGGTCGCCTCTGCGGTCGACGTCCCAGATCTGGATGTTCGGCTCGCGGTTGCCGAGGTTGTACTGCGCGGCCAGCGTTTCGCGGATCTTGCGGTAGCCGTCGTCGTCATGGATGGCGTCGACCAGCATGTCGTCCTTCTGGTCGTCGTCGAGGATGCTGAACAGCTTGAACTCGCGGATCACCTTGGGCGAGAGGAACTGCAGGACGAAGCTCTCGTCCTTGAAGCTCTTCATGGCGAACTTGATGGTGGCCAGCCAGTCGCTGCCGGCGATGTCCGGGAACCAGCGCTTGTCTTCCTCGGTGGGGTTCTCGCAGATACGGCGGATGTCGCGGTACATGGCGAAGCCCAGCGCGTAGGGGTTGATGCCGCTGTAGTAGGGGCTGTCGAAGCCGGGCTGGTAGACCACGCTGGTGTGGTACTGGAGGAACTCCATCATGAAGCCGTCGCTGACCAGGCCTTCGTCGTAGAGGTCGTTGATCAGTGTGTAGTGCCAGAAGGTCGCCCAGCCTTCGTTCATCACCTGGGTCTGGCGTTGCGGGTAGAAGTATTGCGCGACCTTGCGCACGATGCGCACCACTTCGCGCTGCCAGGGTTCGAGCAGCGGGGCATTCTTCTCGATGAAGTAGAGGATGTTTTCCTGCGGCTCGCTGGGGTAGCGCGACAGGCCTTGCTCCTTGTCCTTGCCGGCGGCCTTGGGAATGGTCCGCCAGAGGTCGTTGACCTGGCGCTGGATCTGCTCCTCGCGCTCCTTCTGGCGCTGTTTCTCTTCCTCGGCGGAGATCGGGTAGGGCCGCTTGTAGCGGTCCACGCCGTAGTTCATCAGCGCATGGCAAGAGTCCAGCAGGTCTTCCACGGCGTCGATGCCGTAGCGCTCCTCGCACTTGTTGATGTAGGACTTGGCGAACACCAGGTAATCGATGATCGAGGTGGCGTCGGTCCAGGTGCGGAACAGGTAGTTGCCCTTGAAGAAGCTGTTGTGCCCGTAGCAGGCGTGGGCGATCACCAGCGCCTGCATGCACTGGGTGTTCTCTTCCATCAGGTAGGCGATGCACGGGTCGGAGTTGATGACGATCTCGTAGGCCAGGCCCATCTGACCGCGCTTGTAGTTCTTTTCCGTGCTGAGGAAGTGCTTGCCGTAGGACCAATGGTTGTAACCGATGGGCATGCCGACGGAGGCGTAGGCATCCATCATCTGCTCGGCGGTGATCACCTCGATCTGGTTGGGGTAGGTGTCCAGCGCATAGCGCTCGGCGAGACGGCTGATCTCGCGGTCGTATTGCTGGATCAGCTCGAAGGTCCACTCCGAGCCGGTGGCGATGGGCTGGCGCTTGCTCATGCGACGAGCCTCCTCTGGAACAGCTCGCGGAACACCGGGTAGATGTCCGAGGCGGAGACGATCTGCTGCTGGGCGAAGCTGTCTTCGAAGGTGTCGCGGATCTTCTCGTACTCGAACCACAGCGCCTGGTGCTCGCGCGGGGTGATCTCGACGTAGGTGTAGTACTGGACGAACGGCATGATCTGCTTCATGAGGATGTCGCGGCAGACCGGCGAGTCGTCGTTCCAGTTGTCGCCGTCCGAGGCCTGGGCGGCGTAGATGTTCCATTCATTGGTGGGGTAACGCTCGGCCATCACCTCCTGCATCAGCTTCAGGGCGCTGGAGACGATGGTCCCGCCAGTCTCGCGGGAATAGAAGAATTCTTCCTCGTCCACCTCGCGGGCGCTGGTGTGGTGGCGGATGAACACCACCTCGATCTTCTCGTAGTTCCGCTTGAGGAACAGGTAGAGCAGGATGAAGAAGCGCTTGGCGATGTCCTTGGTCGCCTGGGTCATCGAGCCGGACACGTCCATCAGGCAGAACATCACGGCCTTGGAGGTCGGGTTGGGCTGCTTCACCAGCAGGTTGTACTTGAGGTCGAAGGTGTCCAGGAACGGCACCTTGTCGATGCGCGCGCGCATGGCGGCGATCTTCTGTTCCAGCTCCTGGATGTCGCCCAGGTTGTCCGGTTCCTCGCGCTTGAGGCGGTCCAGCTCCGCCAGCGCCGCGCGCAGCTTGCCGCGGGTGGAGCCGGACAGGGCGATGCGCCGCGCGTGGGCCGAGCGCAGGGTGCGCACGATGTTGATTCGCGAGGGGTTGCCTTCGTTGCTGATGCCGGCGCGCACGGTCTTGAAGGTGTCGCTGCCGGTGAGGTGGCGCTTGACCAGGTTGGGCAGCTCCAGGTCCTCGAACATGAAGTCGAGGAATTCCTCCTGGGTGATCTGGAAGACGAAGTCGTCCATCCCGTCGCCCTGGTTGCTGGCCTTGCCGGCGCCACGGCCGCCGCCACCGCCCTGGGGCCGCGGGATATGTTCGCCGGTGGTGAATTCCTTGTTGCCGGGGTGAACGACCGTCTGCTTGCCGCCACGGCCATGGTGCAGGACCGGCTCGTCGATATCGCGGCCAGGAATGCTGATCTGCTCGCCATGTTCCATATCCGTGATGGAACGGCGGCTGACGGCTTCTTCGACGGCCTTCTTGATGTGCTCACGGTAACGCCGCAGGAAACGCTGGCGGTTCACCGTGCTCTTGTTCTTGCCGTTCAGACGCCGGTCGATGACGTAGCTCATGAATGCTCCTCAGGGCCTGCTGCGCAGCGGCGTGGAGCCGCCACGGACAGGTCCGAATGCGACGGCGACCGGCGCGGCGGGGAATGCCGCCGCGCCGATGGCAGACTACTGCGACTTGCGAACCCGCAGATACCATTCCGACAGCAGGCGCACCTGCTTCTCGGTGTAGCCGCGCTCGACCATGCGTTTGACGAAGTCGTTGTGCTTCTGCTGATCCTCCTTGCTCGCCTTGGCGTTGAAGCTGATGACCGGCAGCAGGTCCTCGGTGTTGGAGAACATCTTCTTCTCGATCACAACGCGCAGCTTCTCGTACGACAGCCAGCTGGGGTTCTTGCCGTTGTTGCCGGCGCGGGCACGCAGCACGAAGTTGACGATTTCGTTGCGGAAATCCTTCGGGTTGCTGATGCCGGCGGGTTTCTCGATCTTCTCCAGTTCCTCGTTGAGGGCAGCGCGGTTGAGGATCTCGCCGGTTTCCGGGTCGCGGTACTCCTGGTCCTGGATCCAGAAGTCGGCGTACAGCACGTAGCGGTCGAAGATGTTCTGGCCGTACTCGCTGTAGGACTCCAGGTACGCGGTCTGGATTTCCTTGCCGATGAACTCGACGTAGCGCGGCGCGAGGTATTCCTTCAGGAAGCGCAGGTAGCGCTCGCGGGTTTCCGGCGGGAACTGCTCCTGCTCGATCTGCTGTTCCAGCACGTAGAGCAGGTGCACCGGGTTCGCAGCGACTTCATGGGGGTCGAAGTTGAACACCTTGGAGAGAATCTTGAAGGCGAAGCGGGTGGAGAGCCCGGCCATGCCTTCGTCGACCCCGGCGGCGTCGCGGTATTCCTGGATCGACTTGGCCTTGGGATCGGTGTCCTTGAGGTTTTCGCCGTCGTAGACGCGCATTTTCGAGTAGATGTTGGAGTTTTCCGGCTCCTTCAGGCGCGACAGCACGGAGAACTGCGAGAGCATCTTGAGGGTATCCGGCGCGCAGTGGGCGTGCGCCAGCGAGCTGTTGACCAGCAGCTTGTCGTAGATCTTGATCTCGTCGGAGACGCGCAGGCAGTACGGCACCTTGACGATGTAGATACGGTCGATGAACGCCTCGTTGTTCTTGTTGTTGCGGAAGCTGTGCCATTCCGATTCGTTGGAGTGGGCGAGGATGATGCCGCTGTAGGGCAGCGAACCGAGGCCTTCGGTGCTGTTGTAGTTGCCTTCCTGGGTCGCGGTGAGCAAGGGGTGGAGGACCTTGATCGGCGCCTTGAACATCTCGACGAATTCCATCAGGCCCTGGTTGGCCCGGCACAGCGCGCCCGAGTAGCTGTAGGCGTCGGCGTCGTTCTGCGGGAATTCTTCCAGCTTGCGGATATCCACCTTGCCGACCAGCGCGGAGATGTCCTGGTTGTTCTCATCGCCCGGCTCGGTCTTGGCGATGGCGATCTGGTTGAGGATCGAGGGGTGCAGCTTGACTACGCGGAATTGGCTGATGTCGCCGCCGAATTCGTTGAGACGCTTGGTCGCCCAGGGCGACATGACCGAGCGCAGGTAGCGCCGGGGGATGCCGTAGTCTTCCTCGAGGATGGCGCCGTCTTCGTCGGGATTGAACAGGCCCAGGGGCGATTCGAACACCGGCGAGCCCTTGATGGCATAGAAGGGCACGTGCTCCATCAGTTGCTTGAGCTTTTCGGCGAGGGAGGATTTACCGCCACCGACCGGGCCCAGGAGGTACAGGATCTGTTTCTTCTCTTCCAGGCCTTGGGCGGCGTGGCGGAAGAACGAGACGATCTGGTCGATGCACTCTTCCATGCCATGGAAGTCGGCAAAGGCCGGGTAGCGGCGGATCACCTTGTTGGAGAAGATCCGCGACAGGCGGGAATCGACGGATGTGTCGAGTAGTTCAGGCTCGCCGATGGCCATCAGCATCCGCTCGGCGGCGGTGGCATAGGCGATCTTGTCCTGCTTGCAGATGTCCAGGTACTCCTGGAGGGAGTACTCCTCTTGGCGGGTCGCTTCGAAGCGTTCCTGGAAGTGACTGAAAATGCTCATGACGTCTCCTCGCTCGATGCATGGAGCCGGCGCCGGATCGGTCTGTGCGGGTGCGGTCGGGCTGCCAGCGCTGCCGGCGAGAATCCCCCAGAACTCCAACGGAACCTGGCCTCTGCCCTGATCCGCCCCCAATGGTCACTGCCGATTAACCGGAAGCCGGTGTGCCGGCTCTCCCTTTTTTGGATGGCCTGAGGGAAAGGATAGTTCGTTCTTTGATGTGTAAAGGACGAAAGCGCGAGAAGTTACAGATTTTTTGAAGGGGCTATTCCGCCCCTTTCGTAAGGGCTTTCAGTCAGCGCCGCCCGCGCTGGTATCCGCGGGATAGACGCTGCGCCACAGTTCGAAGCCGCCGTCGAGGCTGTAGACCTCGGAGAAGCCCTGCTGGACGAAATAGGCTGCCGCGCTCTGGCTGGAGTTGCCGTGGTAGCAGACCACGACCAGCGGTGCGTCCATGTCCGCCTCGCGGATGAAGTCGGCCACCGAGTAGTTGTCGATGTGCCGGGCGCCGCTGATGTGGCCCAGCGCGTAGCTCTGCGGGTCGCGGATGTCGACGACCTGGGCGCCGCTTTCGCGCAGTTGCTGGGCCTGGTCGGGGGCGATGCGTTTGAAGTCGCTCATGGGTTACCTCGCAAGGCGCGCAGCCTGTGGCTGCGCTGCAATCATTCTGGTTGATCGGCGCAGCTGCAGTGGATGCGCTCGAGGGTATCGACGTTCATCAGCGTCATGCTGCCGCCCCACACGCAGCCGGTGTCCAGGGCGAACAGGCCGGGGACGTCGCACCGGCCTTCCAATGCTGCCCAGTGGCCGAAGATGATCTTGCGCCCGGCGGCCTTGCGCTCGGCGTAGCTAAACCAGGGCGCGTAGCCGGGCGGCGCGGTGTCCAGGCCTTCCTTGGATTTCAGGTCGAGTTTGCCGTCGGGGGTGCAGAAGCGCATGCGCGTGAAATAGTTGGTGATCACCCGCAGGCGCTCGATGCCATGCAGCTTCTTGTCCCACTTGGCCGGCTCGTTGCCATACATGCCGTCAAGGAATAGCGGCAGCTGGGTGTCGTCGCGCAGCGCCTTTTCGACCTCGGCGGCGCGCAGCAGGGCCTTCTCGACGGACCATTGCGGCGGGATGCCGGCGTGCACCAGGGTGATGTCGCGCTGGGCATCGTGATGGATCAGCGGCATCTGCCGCAGCCATTCGATCAGTTGCGGGCCGTCCGGCGCTTCGATGATCTCCCGCAGGGTGTCGTTCTTTTTCAGGCGCTCGGCGTTGTAGGCTACCGCGATCAGGTGCAGGTCGTGGTTGCCCAGCACGCAGACCAGCGAATCGCGCATGGCATACAGAAAGCGCAGCGTCTCCAGCGACGCCGGCCCGCGGTTGACCAGGTCGCCCACCAGCCAGAGCGTGTCCGCGGCCGGGTCGAACTGCGCCTGCTCCAGCAGGCACTTGAGCGGTTCCAGGCAGCCCTGCAGGTCGCCCACGGCGTAGGTGGCCATCAGTGCAGCGCTCCTGGGACGGCCAGGCGGAACGCCGGGATCTCGGCGTCGAAGTGATGGCCGTCGGTGGCGACCATCTGGTAGCTGCCGTGCATGCTGCCAACCTTGGTCGTCATGACCGTGCCGCTGGTGTAGGTGTGGCTGGCCCCCGGCTCGATCAGCGGTTTTTCGCCCACCACGCCGGCGCCGCGCACTTCCTGCACATGGCCGTCGCCGTCGGTGATGATCCAGTGGCGGGTGAGCAACTTGGCAGCCAGCTCGCCGTGGTTATGGATGGTCACGGTGTAGGCGAACACGTAGCGCTGCTGTTCCGGCTGGGACTGCTCGGGCAGGTGGCGAGTGGTGACGCTGACGCTCACCTGGTAGCGCGGATCGCTCATGCGGAGGCTCCTGGCGAGGCTTGCGGGTGGGTTTCGCTGTAGCGGTTGGCCAGACGAACGAAGTCGGCCACGTCCAGCTGTTCGGGGCGCAGGGTCGGGTCGACGCCGGCGGCTTCGATGTCTTCCACGCTCATCAGGGTGCGCAGGGTGTTGCGCAGGGTCTTGCGGCGCTGGTTGAAGGCTTCGCGGACGATGCGTTCGAGCACGTGGTGGTCGTTGGCCGGGTGCGGCAGTTCGGTATAGGGCACCAGGCGCACGATCGCCGAGTCGACTTTGGGCGGCGGGTTGAACGCGCCGGGGCCGACGGTGAACAGGTAATCCACGCGGCAGAAGTACTGCACCATGATCGACAGGCGACCCCAGTCGCCGTTGCCCGGCTCGGCGGCCAGGCGCTCCACCACTTCCTTCTGCAGCATGAAGTGCATGTCCTGGATGAGCGAGGCATGGTCCAGGAGGTGGAAGATCAGCGGGGTCGAGATGTTGTACGGCAGGTTGCCCACCACGCGCAGCTTGTCCTCGGGGGAAGCGACCAGCGTGGCGAAGTCGAACTTCATGGCATCGCCCTGGTGCAGGCTGAAGTTGGGCTTCAGGCCGAAGCGCCACTTCAGTTGCGGGATCAGGTCGAGGTCCAGTTCGATGACGTCGAGCTTGGCGCCGCTGTCCACCAGTCCCTCGGTCAGGGCGCCCTGGCCCGGGCCGATTTCCAGCAGGTGCTGGCCTTCCTTGGCGGCGATGGCCCGGAGGATCTTGTGAATCACCCCGGCGTCATGCAGGAAGTTTTGCCCAAAGCGTTTACGGGCGCGGTGCTGGAAGAGTTCGGACGACATGAATGCGGCTCCAGGCTTCAAGCTGCAAGCGACAAGCCAGAGCCAAAGCGATGTTCAAAGTGAGAAAGTTTACCAGCTGACACCGCGTGCCGCTTGTCGCGTGCAGCTACCGGCTGGCGGCAGCCGCCGCCATTTGATAGGCGGTTTCAAGAGCAACCTGCAGGCTGCCGCTGTCGATCCGGCCGGTGCCGGCCAGGTCCAGCGCGGTGCCGTGGTCCACCGAGGTCCGGATGATCGGCAGGCCCAGGGTGACATTCACCGCCGCGCCGAACCCCTTGTACTTGAGCACCGGCAAGCCCTGATCGTGGTACATCGCCAGCACGGCGTCGCAATGCTCCAGGTGCTTGGGGGTGAACAGCGTGTCGGCCGGAAGCGGGCCGATCAGTTGCATGCCTTCGCCGCGCAGGCGCTCCAGGGTCGGCTCGATCACGTCGATTTCCTCGTGGCCGAGGTGGCCGCCTTCGCCGGCGTGGGGGTTCAGGCCGCAGACCAGGATGCGCGGATTGGCGATGCCGAACTTGTCGCGCAGGTCCGCGTGCAGGATGCGGGTGACCCGCTCCACGCGCACCGACGTGATGGCGTCGGCGATCTGCCGCAGCGGCAGGTGGGTCGTCACCAGCGCAACGCGCAGGCCGCGGGTGGCGAGCATCATCACCACCTGGGCGGTGTGGGTCAGGTCGGCGAGGAATTCGGTGTGGCCGGAGAAGGCGATGCCGGCCTCGTTGATCACGCCCTTGTGCACGGGGGCGGTGATCATCCCGGCGAAGTGCCCGTCCACGCATCCCTGGCCGGCGCGGGTCAGGGTTTCCAGCACGTAGGCGGCGTTGGCCGGGTCCAGCTTGCCGGGTTCGACCGGCGCGCCCAGCGGGGTATCCCAGACATACAGGGTGCCGGCCGGCGCGGCGTCGGTCGGCCAGCTGCCGGGGCCGACATCCTGCAGCGCGATGGCCAGGCCCAGCTGGGCGGCGCGCTGTGCCAGCATTTCGCGGCTGGCGACGGCGACCAGCGGGTGGGGTTGCGCCTCGCGGGCCAGCAGCAGGCAGAGGTCCGGGCCGATGCCGGCGGGCTCGCCAGGAGTCAGCGCGAACAGGTGGGAGGTGCTCATCAGTGGGGTTCTCGAATCAGGTTGTGCGGCGAATGGGCCTACTCTACGACGAAGCCGGGGATGTACGAAGCGTTCGGCGGGCAAAAAGAAACCCGGCCTGGGCCGGGTTTCTTCGTCAGCGACTCAAGCGGCTTACTGCTTGATCTCGACGTAGGCTTCGTCGCGGATCTGCCGCAGCCAGGCCTGCAGTTCCTCGTCGTACTTGCGCGCACGGAGGGTCTGGGCGGCTTGCTGCTCGCGGAACTTGTCGCTGCTGTCGGTGGCGCGACGGCCGAGGACTTCCAGCACGTGCCAGCCGAAGGGAGAGCGGAACGGCTTGGTGACCTGGCCTTGCGGCGCGTTGTTCATCACGTCGCGGAACTCCGGTACCAGGGATTCCGGGTCGACCCAGTTGAGGTCGCCGCCGTTGAGCTTGGAGCCCGGGTCTTCGGAGTACTTCTTCGCCAGTTCGCTGAAGCTTTCGCCAGCCTGGATGCGCTCGTAGAGCTTCTCGGCCAGGCGCTGGGTTTCTTCGTCGCTGCGGATTTCGCTGGGTTTGAGCAGGATGTGGCGGACGTGGACTTCGTCACGCAGCATCTTGCTGCCACCGCGTTTCTCTTCCAGCTTGAGGATGATGAAACCACCCGGGGTGCGGACCGGCTCGGTCACATCGCCCACGGCCAGGCTGCCCACCATGCTGTCGAACGGGGAGGGCAGCTGGGCGGCCTTGCGCCAGCCGATCTCGCCGCCTTCCAGGGCGTTGTCGCCGGCCGAGCGGGACACCGCCAACTGGCCGAAGTCGGCGCCCTGCTTGAGCTGCTGGTACATCTCCTGGGCCTGGCGCGCTGCGGCCTGCACGGTTTCCGGCGAAGCGCTGTCGGGTACCGGTATGAGGATGTTGGCCAGGCGATACTCTTCGGAGAGCTGGATCTTGCCCAGGTCGGAGGCGAGGAAGTTCTGCACTTCCTGCTCGCTGACCTGGATGCGCTCGGCCACGCGGCGCTGGCGCACCCGGCTGATGATCATCTCGCGGCGCACCTGCTCGCGGGCCTCGTCGTAGGACAGGCCGTCGTGGGCGAGGGCGGCGCGGAACTGATCCAGGCTCATGTTGTTGCGCTGGGCAATGGTGCCCATGGCCTGGTTCAGCTCTTCGTCGGTGATGCGCACGCCGGAGCGGTCGCCGATCTGCAGCTGGATGTTCTCGATGATCAGACGCTCGAGCACCTGCTGCGTCAGCACGTGCTCGGGCGGCAGCGGTGCGCCGCGCTTCTGGATGGTTGCACGGACTTCGCGCAGGCGCTGGTCCAGCTGGCTCTGCATCACCACGTCGTTATCGACGATGGCGACCACGCGATCCAGCGGAACCACTTCGGCGTGCACGACGGAACTTGCCAACAGCGCGCCCAGCATCAGCGGGCGCAGGGCCTTACATAGCATTGTCTTCACGTTGACGATAACCCTGGATACCTTGGTCGAGGAAGCCTTCCACCTGGTTGCCAACCACGCCGCCAAGGCCTTTCAAGATGATTTGAAGGAATACACCGCGGTCGGACTTGGACGTCGAGGTGATGAACTCGTCGTCGTCGTAGTCGACCCAGTAGCGATTGATCAGGCGCAGCTTCCAGCAGCAGCTGTCGTACTCGAAGCCACCGAAGGCTTCCAGTGTGCGGCTCTGGTTGTAGTCGAACTGCCAGCGGCCGATGGCGGCCCACTGCGGCAGGACCGGCCAGATGAACGAGAAATCATGCTGTTCGATCTTGTACTCGTCGCTGCCGTATTCGAACTGCCCGGTGTTCGGGTTGAAGCGCTTGCTGTCCGCGCGGTAGCGGTAGCCGGCGTTGAGCACCTTGCGCGGGTCGGCTTCGGGCTGGTAGTGGAACATCAGGTTACCGTTGTCGGTATGGTTGATGTTCGGGTTCCAGTTGAAGTCCGAGCTGGCGTACCAGTCGTGGTTGAAGCGATAGATGCCGGTAAGCGCGTAAGGCGAGCGCCAGGTATCCGCGTCCGGATTCTGTTTGCCGCTGACGCGCAGGTCGTCCTCGGTCAGGCCTGGCAGCTGGACGCGGCGGTCGCTGAAGTAATAGATCTGGCCAGCGGCAATGTAGGCGCGCTCGAAGCCATCGTCCTCGATGAAGCGCGATCCCAGGCCCAGGGACAGCTGGTTGGCATCGCCAATGCGGTCGCGGCCGGTGAAGCGGTTCTCACGCCACAGCGAGTCGTAGCTGAAGGTGAACTCGCCGGTATCGAAGGTCGGCAGATTGTCCTGGTCCTTGTACGGCACGTACAGGTACATCGCACGCGGCTCCAAGGTCTGGCGGAACTTGGTGCCAGCGAAGGTGGTGTCGCGGTCGAAGTACAGGCCGGAGTCGAGTTTGGCCAGGCCCAGGGAACGGTCAGGGCTACTGTCGTAGTCGATGTAGGACGGCAGCGTAGCCTTGCCTTTGCCGTCCAGGTCCAGGTCGTACTTGGTGTACATGGCCTTGACGGTGGGAGTCAGGAAGCCCCAGCTGCGGTTCATCGGCAGGCTGATGCCCGGCTCGGCATGGAAGCGATCACCGGTGGCGCGAGCCAATCCCTGAATGTTGGTGTCCGGACGGGCGTAAAGGTTCGGGTCGTCTTCGTTACGACGATAGAAGCCTTCATCCAGGTCGCGGTCGAAGCGCACGGCCTCGGTGCTGTAGGTGAAGTTCAAGCCGCCCGGGTTGAACGGCAATTGGCCATCCAGGGTCAGTTGCGGCAGACGATCATATGGGGTGACGTCTGTCACGGTCGCCAACTGGTAGGACTGCGCGTTCAGGCGGGCGATGTAGCTGTCGCCGCGGTAGGTCAGGATGCCTTGCTGATTGACGTAGGTCGGCGAGCCGATGCCCAGCGAGGTGTCCAGGTCCTGGAAGTAGTACGGGTCGCTGATGCGGGTGTAGTCCACCTGCGCCATCAGGCGCGAATCCAGGCCGCTGACGTTCTTCCAGCCATACAGCCAACGGGTGTCGGTGTATTGCGGGAAGTCCTTGCGGTCGTCGTTCTTGTCGTTCAGGTAGGCGGCGTTGACCTGGCCTTCGCTGCTGTGGGTCAGGTAGCGGAACTCGCCTTCCATCAGCAGGCCGCGCTTGACCATGTAGTGCGGGTACAACGTGGCGTCGTAGTTGGGCGCCAGGTTGAAGTAGTACGGCGTGGTCAGGGTGAAGCCGGTATCGCTCGAGCTGGCGAAGGATGGCGCCAGGAAGCCGGACTGACGACGGTTGTCGATCGGGAAATAGATGTACGGGGTGTAGAAGACCGGAATGTCCTTCACCCGCAGGGTCGCGTTGGTCGCGGTGCCGAAGCCGGTGGCCGGGTTCAGCTTGATGTTATTGCCCTTGAGCACCCACGCGTTGCTGTTCGGTTCGCAGCGGGTGTAGGTGCCGTCCTTGAGCTGGATGATCGCGTCTTCCTGACGCTTGGCGTACAGCGCGCTGCCGCGGATCTGCGCCTGGTGCATGACGTACTCGGCGTTCTCGATCTTCGCCTCGCCATTGTCCAGTTGCAGCTCGGCGTGGTCGCCGACGATCAGCGCGCCGTTGTCGCGCAGCTTGACGTTACCGACCAGCTCGCCGCGGTTCTCGGCCTGGTGCAGGTTGGCCTCGTCGGCCTCCACCTGCATGCTGCCCTGGCGCAGGACCACGTTACCCGCGAGGGTGGCGATCTGTTTTTCCTGCTCGTAGCGCGACACCTTGGCCGAAACGTAGGTCGGCGCCTCGTCGTTCGGCGTCTTGTCGTTCATGCCCGGGCGGATCGGCTCGACATAAGCGCCGCTGCAGTACGGGCCCATTTCCGCCTGCTGGGCAGGGGTGAGCTTGTCGCGGGGGATCCAGTCGAGGTGGCTGTAGTCGCTGCTGCGCGACTTCAGGCCGCGGCCGCCGGACTCGGTGACCAGTTGTTTCGGCTCTTCGCCGGCGCTGCTGCTGGAGCTGCCCGAGGATTTCGAGCCGCTGGCGACGGTGCCGCCGGCGCTGACCGAGCTGGCGCCGTGCTGCGGGCGCGGTACGCTGCTGGCGCTGCTCTGCGAGGAGCAGTCCCAGGTGCCGGACGCGGAGGGCTGGCAGGCGAACTGCTCGCCGGGTGCCGCGGTCACAGAGGCGAGCGGCTGGATAGCCAGCAGGCCACCGGTCACCAGTAAGGGGAATTTTCTACGGAACACGGGGAAATTCACTGCCATCTTGTTAATCCGGGCTTCCTGCGAGCCATCGGCCCAAAGCGGACCGCACGCCTCTCGATGGGCTCAAAAAGATGCTGGATAATAAAGCATGACCCGCGCAACGGCTAGGGCCGTGGAGAACCCATAAAGATGTCACAGGATGCCCGTTACCAGCAGATGATCGGCTGGTTGGACTTGAGTTTGCCCGCTGTGTTCAACGCGCAAGGCTGGGGCCCGGTGCCCCAGGCGAGCCTGACGGCGGCCAGCAGCGACGCCAGTTTCCGCCGCTATTTCCGCTGGCAGAGCGAGGGCCGCAGCCTGATCGTGATGGATGCGCCGCCGCCCCAGGAGGACTGCCGCCCCTTCATCAAGGTCGCCGGCCTGCTGGCGGAGGCCGGGGTGCACGTTCCGAAGATTCTGGCCGAGGACGTCGAGCAGGGCTTCCTGCTGCTCGATGACCTGGGACGCCAGACCTACCTGGACGTGCTCACCCCCCAGAACGCCGAGACGCTGTTCGAGGATGCCCTCGATGCGCTGGTGGCCTTCCAGCAGGTGGATGTCGCCCAGCGCCTGCCGGCCTACGACGAAGCCCTGCTGCGCCGCGAACTGCAACTGTTCCCCGACTGGTACCTGCAGCGCCACCTGGGCGTGACCCTGGACGGCGAGCAACTGGCCCGCTGGCAGCGCACCTGCGACCTGCTGGTGCGCAGCGCCCTGGAGCAGCCCCGCGTATTCGTGCACCGCGACTACATGCCGCGCAACCTGATGCTCAGTGAGCCGAACCCCGGCATCCTGGACTTCCAGGACGCGGTCTACGGCCCGGTGACCTACGACGTGACCTGCCTTTATAAGGATGCCTTCCTCAGTTGGCCCGAGCCGCGCGTGCACGACGGCCTGTCGCGCTACTGGCGCAAGGCGCAGGCCGCCGGCATCGCGCTGCCGGACAGCTTCGAGGACTTCTTCCGCGCCAGCGACCTGATGGGCGTCCAGCGCCACCTGAAGGTGATCGGCATCTTCGCGCGCATTTGCCACCGCGACGGCAAGCCGCGCTACCTGGGCGACGTGCCGCGCTTCTTCCGCTACCTGGAAAGCGTCATCGCGCGCCGACCGGAGCTGGCTGACCTCGCTGCGCTGCTGGCCGAGCTGCCCCACGACGAGACGCACCCTGCATGAAGGCCATGATTCTTGCCGCGGGCAAGGGCGAACGCCTGCGCCCGCTGACCCTGCACACGCCCAAGCCGCTGGTGCGCGCCGGCGGTGTGGCGCTGATCGACTACCAGATCCAGGCCCTGCGCCGGGCCGGGTTCGATCGCCTGGTGATCAACCACGCCTGGCTCGGCCAGCAGATCGAGGACTACCTGAGCGATGGTTCGTCCCGTGGCGTGAGCATTGCCTACTCCCCCGAAGGTGAGCCGCTGGAAACCGGCGGCGGCATCTTCAAGGCACTGCCGCTGCTGGGCGATGACGCCTTCGTCATCGCCAACGGCGATATCTGGACCGACTTCGACTACGCGAGCCTGCACGGCGCGTTGGCCGAGGGTGACCTGGCGCATCTGGTGCTGGTGGATAACCCCGGCCACCACGCGCGCGGCGATTTCTGCCTCATTGACGGCCGCGTTAGCGACTACCGCGAGGGCCAGCCCAGCCTGACCTACAGCGGCATCGCCATCCTCCGCCCCGAACTGTTCGAGGACTGCGCGCCTGGGGCATTCAAGCTGGCACCGTTATTGCGCCAGGCGATGCAGGCTGGCCGCGTCAGCGGCGTGCATCATCGGGGCCGCTGGATCGATGTCGGCACCCATGAGCGCCTGGCCGAAGTCGAACGCCAGTTGGCGGAGGGCTGAGATGTTCTGGCCGGGCACCCTGCTGGGGATCGTCGCGGGTTGGGCATTGGCCAGTATTCCGGGCGCCATGCTCGGGGCATTGCTCGGCCAGGTGCTCGACCGGCGCATGCAGGCGCGCTCCTGGCGGGGCTTGCTGGAGCAACTGCGTGGCGGTCCGCGGGTCGCCGACCAGGACCTGTTGTTCCTCCTGCTCGGCCGTCTGGCCAAGAGCCGCGGCCGGGTGGTGGAGGCGCACATCCAGCAGGCGCGGGTCGAGATGCAGCGCCTGCGGCTGGACGACGGCGGTTGCCGTCGCGCCATCGAATCCTTCGGCAAAGGCAAGGGTGGCAGCCAATTGCTGGAGCTTGGCCTGCGCCAGCGCCGCGGCCAGGAAGCCGTCGCCGAAGGCCTGATCCAGGCGTGCTGGCGCATGGCCCGGGCGCCAGGTGCGCCGACTGCCGAACAGGGCAAATTGCTGGTGGCGTGGGGGGCTTCGCTGGGGCTGTCGCGGGCGCGCGTCCAGGCGCTGTCGGCGGATGCCGAACCACTCAGGTCTTCGATGCCGTCGAGCAAGCCGCGCGATTCCTACCTCGGTGCCCTGCGCCTGTTGGGCGTGACGGTGGACAGCGAGCCGGACGAGATCAAGCGCGCTTACCGCAAGCTGATCAGCCAGAACCACCCGGACAAGCTCGAAGGCATGGGCGCGAGCCCCGAACGGATCGCCGCGGCCACCCACAAGACCCGCGAAATCCAGGACGCCTACCTGTTGGTCCGCCAGCGCAAGGGGTTCCGCTAGCGGCGCCGATTCACGGTTGCGCGTTGGGCTCCAGGTGCATCGACAGCCAGCCGCGAATGCGCCGGTAAAGCTGCTCCTGCTCGGTGCCCAGGTCGGCGGGCAGGGCGTTCATGCCGATCTGCACGTAGTTGGGCGCCTTCTGCCGCTTGCTGGCCTGCAGCCGCAATTTTGCCGCCGCCACGTCAGGCGCCTTGTCCTTGTAATAGAAGTCGCCGGTGGCCAGGTTCAGCAGCGGCACGGTTTCCTCCAGCGACGGTTTGAAGTCGCGCGGCATGTCCGGCGCCACCAGCAGCAGGTTGTGGATATCGGCCGGGGTGCGCTCGCCCAGGTAGCGGGTTGTCCAGTAGGCGCCGGTGCCGTGCCCGAGCAGGATGATGGTTTTCGGCTTGTGCTGCTGGGCCAGTTCCACCGCCGCCTGGATCCGTGCCAGCACCCGTTCGGCGTGAGCCTTGCGCAGCTCCACCGGGTCGGTGGGCGGCGGCGGAGCCTCGGGGCTGGCCTGGGCCGGCTCGGCGCTGCCGGCCTCGGCGGTGCTTTCCGGTGTCGGCGTGGCGCTGCCTCCACTGCCTTTCACCTCCGGCTTGCTGGCGCTGTCGGTGGCCGTGGCGTCGGTGTCGGCGCTGGCCTTGTCCGGCGATTCCTTGGGCCGCGGAATCGGCGCGGTGCTCTGCGGGTCGGGCAGGGTCACGGCCAAGGTCTGCCAGCCGGCATCGGGCAGCTTGCGTCGCAGCGGGCCGATCGCCACCGGCCAGTCGGCGCTTTCGCCATCGCCGGGGATGAGGATTACCGCGCCCTCGGTGTCGGCGGTGTTGGCCGGCAGCCACAGGGCCAGGAAGGTTTCGTCGCCGGCCTTGAGCTCCTGGCGCTCGCTTTCGGGCAACTGGCGCACCAGGCCGCTGGCTTCGTCCTGGCTGCGCTCGCTCACGGCCGGGCGCGCCACCGGCTCGGCAGCCGTTTTTTTCTCGGCGGTGGGCGTGGCGTCCTCGGCCCCGCTCACGCCCAGCGGTGCAAGGCCGAGGGACAGGCAGAGGGCTAGAGGCGTCAGGCGAGGCAGGTGCGGCATCGGTGATATCCCAGTCTTGGCGGGTGGCGCGAGTGCGGCCAGCCTAGCGGCTTGTACTAGCTTTGTCAGGCGGCGGCCTGCCGGGTTCAACCGAGGTTGCTGTAAGGTATGCCGGCCATTTGCGTTGACCCGAGTGAAATCCATGGTGCTGTCGGCATGAGTCGTCTGTTGTGGAAAGCCTGCCTGGCCTGGTTCTGCTGCCTGCCTCTGGTGGTGCTGGCGGAAACCGCTGCGCCGCCGCTGACGCTGAACGACGCCCAGCGCGCCTGGCTCGCCGAGCATCCGCAGCTGCACGTCGGCGCCGTGCTCGAAGCGCCCTACGTGCAGCAGGACCGTCGCCTGCAGCAGCTCTCCGGGGCCAATGTCGAGCTGCTGGAATGGCTGGCCAAGGCGCTGCACGTGAGCCTGGTGTGGCATACCTTTGCCGACCAGGCGGCGCTGGAGAAGGCGGTGCGCGCCGGCGACATCGACCTCGCCCCCGGCATCAGCCAGACACCCGCGACCCTGCGCGACTGGCTGTTCTCCGACCCTTACCTGCGCGTGCCGCGGCTGGTCGTGGGTGATCGGCGCAGCGGCACCTCGGTGGAGCTGGATAACCTGGGCGAAGGCGAATCGGTGTCCGTGCGCGGCCCCGGGCCCGTGGTGGACTACCTGCGCAGCACCTATTCCGGGCTGACCCTGCAGGTCGTCGACAGCGACCGCGAAGTGCTGCGCAAAGTGCTTGGCCGCGAAGCCGATTACGCCGTGATCGACGAGGCGCAACTGGCGCGCCTGACCCGCGAGACCGAGTTCACCGGGCTCTCCGTGGTCGCCGATATCGGCTATCCGCAACTGTTGCGCGTGGCGACCCGGCGCGGCCTGCCCGAGCTCGCCGGGATCATCGACGCCGCCTTGCGCGCGGTGCCGCCCAAGGACCTCGATCAACTGCACGAACGCTGGCTGCAACCGACCTATCCGCGCCTGGGTTCCTCGCCCGGCTTCTGGCAGAACCTCTGCATCCTGCTCGGCCTGCTGCTGGTGCTCGCCGTCGCCGCGCTGCTGTGGCTGCGGCGCCAGCACCGCGCCCTGGAGTCGCGCCTGCTCGCCGCGCGCCGCGATATCGAGTTGCGCCAGGCCGCGGAACAGGCGCTGCGCCTGACCCAGTTCGCTATCGACAGCAGCACCGTCGGCATCCTCTGGGTCAACTGGGACAGCCACGTGCGCTATGCCAACCGCGCCGCCGAGGAGCTGCTCGGCTACCCGCCGGGCGCCGTGGTGGACCGCCCGCTGTCGGACTTCGAACCGACCCTGAACATGGACCGCTGGCTCAACCTCTGGCGCCGCGCGCGCAATGCCGACGAGGCGCCGCTGAGCTTCGAGACCCAGTGCCTGCGCGCCGACGGCCAATGGCTGCCGGCCGACGTGTCGCTGAGCTTCCTGCGCTTCGGCGATTCGGAATACCTGCTGGTGTTCCTCAACGATGTCACCGAACGCCGCCGGGCCCGCGCCGCGCTGGAAGAGAGCGAGGCGCGCCTGCAGGGGATCGCCGCCAACGTGCCGGGCCTGGTGTTCCGCCTGGAGCCCAACGCGCCGGACGACGACTCCGACTTCGCCTACATCAGCTTTATCACCGGCGGCAGCGAAACCTCGCTCGGCTATTCGCCCGGCTACCTGCGCGAGAGCGGCCTGGGCATCATGGGCCTGGTGCATCCGTCCGAACGCGAGGGCTACCTCGCCAGTCAGCTGGAAGCGGTGGAGGGCCAGCGCAACTGGCAATGGCAGGGGCGCATCCTCACCCGCAGCAACGAACCGCGCTGGGTCGACATCAAGGCCACCGTGCGCACGCTGGACGACGGTCGCCCGGCCTGGGACGGCGTAGTCTGGGACGTCACCGAGCACAAGCAGATCGAGCGCGAACTGCAGGACTCCCGCGCGCAGCTGCGCGAGCTGTCGGCGCACCTGGAAAGCGTGCGGGAGGAGGAGAAGGCGCGCATCGCCCGCGAAGTGCACGATGAGCTGGGCCAGGTGCTCACCGTGCTAAAGCTGGAAACCTCCATGTGCGAGTTGGCCTACGCCGAGCTGGATAGCGGCCTGCGCGAGCGCCTGGACAACATGAAGCGCCTGATCGCCCAACTGTTCCAGCTGGTGCGCGACGTGGCCACCGCGCTGCGCCCGCCGATCCTCGATGCCGGCATCGGCTCGGCGCTGGAATGGCAGGCGCGCCGCTTTGAGGCGCGGACGCAGATTCCCTGCCTGGTGCAGGTACCGGAGAACCCGCCGGCGCTGTCCGACGCCAAGGCCATCGGGCTGTTCCGCATCCTCCAGGAGGCGCTGACCAATGTCATGCGCCATGCCCAGGCGCATACTGTGGAACTGCAGTTGAGCGTCGAGGGGCGCGAGTTGTGCCTGCGCATCGCCGATGACGGCGTGGGCTTCGACCCGAACGCCACGCGCCAGGGAGCGTCCTTCGGCCTGGTGGGCATGCGCGAGCGGGTGCTGATGTTCGGCGGCACGCTGCAGATCGACAGCCAGCCCGGGGAGGGCACCACGCTGTTGATCCGGGTGCCGCTGCGCTCGGCGAGCGCGTGAGCACGCGCCAGCGCTATCGGCATCGATGACGGCAGTGACAACGACAATGACACGTGCGAAGCGGGAGGAAGGGCGGTGATTCGAGTGCTGGTGGCGGAAGACCATACGATCGTGCGCGAGGGCATCAAGCAACTGATCGGTATGGCCAAGGACCTGCAGGTGGTGGGCGAGGCCACCAATGGCGAGCAGTTGCTCGACACCCTGCGCCAGACGCCCTGCGAAGTGGTCCTGCTGGACATCTCCATGCCCGGCGTCAACGGCCTGGAGGCCATCCCGCGGATCCGCGCGCTGAACAACCCGCCGGCGATCCTCATGCTGTCCATGCACGATGAGGTGCAGATGGTCGCCCGTGCGTTGAAGGTCGGCGCCGCCGGCTACGCCACCAAGGACAGCGACCCGGCGCTGCTGCTCACCGCAATCCGCAAGGTTGCCAGCGGTGGGCGCTACATCGACCCGGACCTGGCCGACCGCATGGTCTTCGAGGTCGGGCTCACCGATTCGCGGCCGCCCCACGCGCTGCTGTCCGAGCGCGAGTTCTCGGTGTTCGAACGCCTGGTTCAGGGCGAAGGCGTCAACGAGATCGCCCAGCAACTGGCGGTCAGCAGCAAGACCATCAGCACCCACAAGGCGCGGCTGATGCAGAAGCTCAATGCCAACTCGGTGGCGGACCTGGTGCGTTACGCCATGGAGCACAAGCTCGTCTGATCTATCCGAATTGCCTCCTTGATCTGCGGCAGAAGGCTCGCTGAATTTTCCCCTCACTCTGTGCGACGTGTCCGATTTCTGTAACGAACCGTCTATCTAGCGGGCGTGAGGCAGGGAATGATTGCCCGCTTCATGCGGTACGTCGTGATAACAAGGAGAAGAAGATGTTGCGAGCGGTAAGGGGAGGGCTGCTGTTCGGCCTGCTGGGGAGCGCGGCGATGCCGGCGCTGGCGGATTACGTCACGGTGATTTCCTTCGGTGGCGCCAACAAGCAGGCCCAGGAAGCGGCCTTCTACAAGCCGTTCAAGGAAGTGACCGGCAACGCCGTCGTCCACGGTTCCTACAACGGCGACCTGGCCAAGCTCAAGCGCATGGTGGAGATCAGCCATGTGTCCTGGGACGTGGTGGAAGTCGAAGCCCCGGAGCTCGCGCGCGGATGCGAGGAAGGGCTGTTCATGAAGCTCGACCCGAAGACCCTGGGCAACACCGCCGATTTCGTGCCCGGCGCGGTGCAGCCGTGCGGCGTCGGCATTTTCGTCTGGACGACCCTGCTGGCCTACAACCAGAGCAAGCTGCAGGGCACGCCCAGCAGCTGGGCGGATTTCTGGGACACGAAGAAATTCCCCGGCAAGCGCGGCCTGCGCTGGGGCGCCAAGTACAGCCTGGAATTCGCCCTGATGGCCGATGGGGTCGCGCCCAGGGACGTCTATAAGGTGCTCGCCACCAATGACGGCGTCGACCGCGCCTTCCGCAAGCTCGACGAGCTGAAGCCGAACATCAACTGGTGGAAGTCCGGGCAGGACCCGGTGCGTGATCTCGCCGACGGCACCGTGGTGATGAGCTCCGCCTACAACGGCCGGATCGCCGCCGCGCAGGCCGAGCAGAAGGGCTTCCGCATGGTCTGGGCGGGCGGCATCTACGACTTCGACTTCTGGGCGCTGCCCTCGGGCGTGTTCAAGAAGGAACTGGCCGAGCAGTTCGTCAACTTCGCCGGCCAGCCGCAGCAGCAGAAGGCTTTCGCCGAGAACATCGCCTACGGGCCGACCAACCGCAAGGCCGTGGAACTGCTGGCGCCGGACGTGGCCGCCAACCTGCCCACCGCGCCGCAGAACATCGCCAACGCCGTGGGCATGAACGTGGCGTTCTGGGCCGAGCATGGCGATGCGCTGGAGCAGCGCTTCCAGGCCTGGGCCAAGCGCTGATCCACCGGCTGCCGACCACTCGGTGGTCGGCAGTCTGCTTCGGCAAATCGTGTAGGGATCGCCCTACAACGCATCCTCTCTAAGCCTTATAGCAATCTCTCATACCGCCCGATTTGCGCGCCGCTTCGGCTTCTCTAGTCTTGAAATCAACGGCATTTACAAAAAAACAAAGGTGCGGTGATGGCCGAGAATCAGGCAAACGATGTGCTGGTGAGTTTCCGTGGCGTGCAGAAGAGCTACGACGGCGAATCGCTCATCGTGAAGGACCTCAATCTGGACATTCGCAAAGGCGAATTCCTGACACTGCTGGGGCCTTCGGGTTCCGGCAAGACCACCAGCCTGATGATGCTGGCCGGTTTCGAAACTCCTACCGCCGGTGAAATCCAACTCGCCGGCCGCGCCATCAACCACGTTCCCCCGCACAAGCGCGACATCGGCATGGTGTTCCAGAACTATGCCCTGTTCCCGCACATGACGGTGGCCGAGAACCTGGCCTTCCCGCTCACAGTGCGCGGCATGAGCAAGACCGACGTCAGCGAGCGGGTGAAGCGCGCGCTGTCGATGGTCCAGCTCGACACCTTCGCCGGTCGCTATCCCGCCCAGCTCTCCGGCGGCCAGCAGCAGCGCGTGGCCCTGGCCCGTGCGCTGGTGTTCGAACCGCAACTGGTGCTGATGGACGAACCCCTGGGTGCGCTCGACAAGCAACTGCGCGAGCACATGCAGATGGAGATCAAGCACATCCACCAGCGCCTGGGCGTGACCGTGGTCTACGTGACCCACGACCAGGGCGAAGCCCTGACCATGTCCGACCGCGTGGCCGTGTTCCACCAGGGCGAGATCCAGCAGATCGCCCCGCCCGCCGAGCTCTACGAGCACCCGCGCAATTCCTTCGTCGCCAACTTCATCGGCGAGAACAACCGTATCGCCGGCCAGCTCCAGGCCCGCGACGGCGACCGTTGCACCGTGGGCCTGGCGCGCGGCGAGAAGGTCGAGGCGCTGGCGATCAATGTCGGCAACGTCGGCGACACCGTCAGCCTGTCGATCCGCCCCGAGCGCGTGCGCCTGAACGGCCACAGCGAAAACTGCGTGAACCGCTTCTCCGGCCGTGTCGCCGAGTTCATCTACCTGGGCGACCACGTGCGCATTCGCCTTGAGGTCTGCGGCCGTACCGATTTCTTCGTCAAACAGCCGATTGCCGAGCTCGATCCCGCGCTCAGCGTCGGCGATGTGGTTCCGCTGGGCTGGGAAGTCGAGCACGTCCGCGCGCTCGACCCGCTGCCCGCGGCGTAACGAAAGCGGCCCGGCCACTCCCGGACGCCTCCAAGAAAAACAAACCTGCACACTGTGGAGAGAACAATAATGTCGAAGTCCCTGAAAGCAGCGGGCCTGAAGCTCGCGGCGCTGAGCGTCGGCCTGGCCTGCGCGGCGCAGTCCATGGCCGCCACCGACCTGACCGTGGTGTCCTTCGGCGGCGCCAACAAGAACGCCCAGGTGAAGGCGTTCTACGAGCCCTACCAGAAGTCCACCGGCAACAAGATCGTCGCCGGCGAGTACAACGGCGAAATGGCCAAGGTGAAGGCCATGGTCGACACCAACAGCGTCTCCTGGGACCTGGTGGAAGTCGAGTCGCCGGAACTGGCCCGCGGCTGTGACGAAGGCCTGTTCGAAACCATCGACCCGGCCATCCTCGGCAAGGCCGACGACTACGTACCGGGCGCGGTGACCAATTGCGGCGTGGGCTTCTTCGTCTGGTCCACCGTCCTGGCCTACAACGCCGACAAGCTCAAGAGCGCACCGACCAGCTGGGCCGATTTCTGGGACACCCAGAAATTCCCGGGCAAGCGCGGCCTGCGCAAGGGCGCCAAGTACACCCTGGAATTCGCCCTGATGGCCGACGGCGTCGCGCCCAAGGACGTCTACAAGGTGCTGGCCACCAAGGAAGGCCAGGACCGCGCCTTCAAGAAACTCGACCAGATCAAGCCGAACATCCAGTGGTGGGAAGCCGGCGCCCAGCCGCCGCAGTACCTCGCCTCCGGCGACGTGGTCATGAGCTCCGCCTACAACGGCCGCATCGCCGCCGTGCAGAAGGAGAGCAACCTGAAGATCGTCTGGAACGGCGGCATCTACGACTTCGACGCCTGGGCCATCCCCAAGGGCGCCAAGAAGGTCGATGAAAGCCTGAAGTTCATCGCCTATTCGGTTCAGCCCGAACAGCAGAAGACCTACTCCGAGAACATCGCCTACGGCCCGGTCAACAAGAACGCCGTACCGCTGCTGGGCAAGGACCTGCTGAAGGACATGCCGACCACCCCGGAAAACATGCAGGGCCAGGTGGGCATGGACGTGACCTTCTGGGCTGACTACGGCGAGCAGCTGGAACAGCGCTTCAACGCCTGGGCCGCCAAGTAAGCAAGCCCCCACCGCCACGGTCGCCCGGACCGTGGCGGACCGGAGCCGTCCCTCACGCGGCGGCTCCTTCTGACACCACACCTTGGCCGCTTTCGGGCGGCCTGTTTTACCGGAGTTCGCTATGGCCACCGCTGTGTCGATGAACGAGGTCGCCGGCCCCACCCTCAAGCAGCGCCTGGCGCGCGCGGAGCGGATGAACCGTCTGAAGTCCCAGGCGCTGGTGCTGCCCCTGCTGGTCTTCCTCCTGCTGACCTTCCTCGTGCCCATCGCGGCATTGCTCTACAAGAGCGTGAACAACCCCGAGGTCGTCGGCGCGCTGCCGCTGACCGTCAATGCCATTTCCGACTGGGACGGCAAGTCGCTGCCCTCGGACGCGGTGTACAAGGCGCTGAGCGACGACCTGGTTGCCGCGCGCAAGAACCAGACCATCGGTGATCTCTCCAAGCGCCTGAACATGGAGCTGGCCGGCTACCGCAGCCTGCTCTCCAAGACCGCCCGCGCGCTGCCGTTCAAGGAGCAGCCGGCCTCGTACAAGGACGCGATGGAAGGCCTGGACGAGCGCTGGGGCGACCCGGCCTACTGGCAGGCGATCCGCCGCAACGCCAGCTCCGTCACCCCGTATTACCTGCTGGCGGCGCTCGATCACCGCATCGACGACCTGGGCGAGATCGCCCGCGCCACCCCCGACCAGGCGATCTACCTGGACATCTTCGCCCGCACCTTCTGGATGGGCGCGGTGATCACCGTCATCTGCCTGCTGCTGGCCTACCCGCTGGCCTACCTGCTGGCCAACCTGCCGGCGCGCAAGTCCAACTTGCTGATGATCCTGGTGCTGCTGCCGTTCTGGACCTCGATCCTGGTGCGCGTCGCCGCGTGGATCGTGCTGCTGCAGTCGGGCGGCCTGATCAACGGCGCGCTGCTGAAGATGGGCCTGATCGACCAGCCGCTGCAGCTGGTGTTCAACCGCACCGGCGTCTACATCTCCATGGTCCACATCATGCTGCCGTTCATGATCCTGCCGATCTACAGCGTGATGAAGGGTATTTCCCCCAGCTACATGCGCGCCGCGATCTCGCTGGGCTGCCACCCGTTCGCCAGCTTCTGGAAGGTCTACTTCCCGCAGACCGTCGCCGGTGTCGGCGCCGGCTGCCTGCTGGTGTTCATCCTGTCGATCGGCTACTACATCACCCCGGCGCTGCTGGGCAGCCCGAACGACCAGATGGTCAGCTACTTCGTCGCCTTCTACACCAACACCACCATCAACTGGGGCATGGCCACGGCCCTGGGCGGCCTGCTGCTGTTCGCCACCCTGGTGCTCTACGTGATCTACGGCTGGCTGGTGGGCGCGAGCCGCCTGCGCCTGGGCTGATAAGGAGAACAAGATGCTGAGCCCCTATATGTCCCCGGTCGAGCGCGTGTGGTTCTACACCCTGCGCATCCTCTGCGGCCTGATCCTGCTGTTCCTGGTGTTGCCGGTGCTGGTCATCGTGCCGCTGTCGTTCAACTCCGGCACCTTCCTGGTCTACCCGCTGCAGGGCTTCTCCCTGCGCTGGTACGCCGACTTCTTCAACTCCGCCGAGTGGATGCGCGCACTGACCAACAGCATCATCGTCGCCCCGGCGGCCACCGTGCTGGCCATGGTCTTCGGCACCCTGGCGTCCATCGGCCTGACCCGCGGCGATTTCCGCGGCAAGGCGCTGATCATGAGCCTGGTGATTTCGCCGATGGTCGTACCGGTGGTGATCATCGGCGTGGCCAGCTACCTGTTCTTCGCCCCGCTGGGCCTGGGCAACAGCTACATCTCGCTGATCATCGTCCACGCGGTGCTGGGTGTGCCGTTCGTCATCATCACCGTGTCGGCGACCCTGCAGGGCTTCAACTACAACCTGGTGCGCGCCGCCGCCAGCCTGGGCGCGCCGCCGGTGCTGACCTTCTTCAAGGTCACCCTGCCGCTGATCGCTCCCGGGGTGATTTCCGGTGCGCTGTTCGCCTTCGCCACCTCCTTCGACGAAGTGGTGGTGACGCTGTTCCTCGCCGGCCCGGAGCAGGCCACCCTGCCGCGCCAGATGTTCAGCGGCATCCGCGAGAACCTCAGCCCGACCATCGCCGCCGCGGCGACCCTGCTGATCGGCTTCTCCGTCCTGCTCCTGCTGACCCTCGAGTGGCTGCGCGGCCGCAGCGAGAAACTGCGCACCGCACCGACGTCCTGATTCACAGTGTTTCGCGGACGGCTCCGTCCCCGTGCTCACCCACGGGGGCGGGATCGATCCGCGATTTTTTTTGCCCGTTTTCCCACCCCAATCCTCCACGTTTCGCTTCGACTATCGGCCCGATCCCCTTCGAGCCGCTCGAGCGGCTACAATGCGCGCCATCCGTGATTTCCGCCCACAGAGGTGCGCCATGCAACCCTACGCCATCGCTCCGTCGATCCTTTCCGCCGACTTCGCCCGCCTGGGCGAGGATGTGGACAAGGTGCTCGCTGCCGGTGCCGACATCGTCCACTTCGACGTGATGGACAACCACTACGTGCCCAACCTGACCATCGGCCCGATGGTCTGCACGGCGCTGCGCAAGTATGGCGTCACCGCGCCCATCGACGTGCACCTGATGGTCTCCCCGGTGGACCGCATCATCGGCGACTTCATCGAAGCCGGCGCCACCTACATCACCTTCCACCCGGAAGCCTCGCAGCACATCGACCGCTCCCTGCAACTGATCAAGGACGGCGGCTGCAAGGCCGGCCTGGTGTTCAACCCGGCCACCTCGCTGGACGCGCTCAAGTACGTGATGGACAAGATCGACATGGTCCTGCTGATGAGCGTGAACCCCGGCTTCGGCGGGCAGAAGTTCATCCCCGGCACCCTCGACAAGCTGCGCGAGGCCCGCGCGCTGATCGACGCCTCCGGCTGCGACATCCGCCTGGAGATCGACGGCGGGGTGAACGTGAAGAACATCCGCGAAATCGCCGAAGCGGGCGCCGACACCTTCGTCGCCGGCTCCGCCATCTTCAACGCACCGGACTACTCCGAGGTCATCCGCGCCATGCACGCTGAGCTGGCGCAGGCGCGCACGTGATGAGTGCTGCACAGCTGCCGTTCGCCGGGCTGCCGCGTCTGGTGATGTTCGACCTGGACGGCACCCTGGTGGACTCGGTGCCCGACCTCGCTGCGGCGGTGGACAAGATGCTGCTGGCGCTCGGGCGCCAGCCGGCCGGCCTGGAGGCCGTGCGGCACTGGGTCGGCAACGGCGCGCGGGTGCTGGTGCGCCGCGCCCTGGCTGGCGACATCGAGCACGATGACGTCAGCGAGGAAGACACCGAGCGCGCCCTCGAACTGTTCATGGACTTCTACGCCGACAGCCACGCACTGACCGTGGTCTACCCCGGCGTCATCGAGACCCTGAAGTGGCTGAAGAAGCGCGGCGTGGAGCTGGCGCTGATCACCAACAAGCCCGAGCGCTTCGTCGGCCCGCTGCTGGACGAGATGAAGCTGGGCAAGTTCTTCCGCTGGATCATCGGCGGCGACACCCTGCCGCAGCAGAAGCCCGACCCGGCGGCGCTTCTGTTCGTGATGAAGATGGCCGGTGTGTCGGCGGAGCAGTCCCTGTTCGTCGGCGATTCGCGCAACGACATCCTTGCGGCCAAGGCCGCCGGCGTGCGCAGCGTGGGGCTGAGCTACGGCTACAACCATGGTCGCCCCATCGCCGAGGAAACCCCGACGCTGGTGCTCGACGACCTGCGCCATCTGCTGCCTTGCTTCGACTCGGGCAAAGCGATAGTGTTGCCCGACTCCGCCTCAACTCCCGCTCAGCGAGACAGCACCGTGGAAACGGCCCCCCACACACTCTGGATGAAAGTCATCAAGGCCCTGGCCCGCTGGCGCTGGCGCGCCTGACATCCTTTGGCCGGTACGCCCGGCGTGTGTGCACCCAAGACCGTTCCCCCCTCAGAGCCTGTTAACTGCCGGCAGACCCGCACTGCGCGAAACAGGCTCCTCTTACGAGGCTGATCATGACCCGCGAAGAATTCCAGCGCCTGGCCGCCCAGGGCTACAACCGCATCCCGCTGACCTGCGAAACCCTGGCCGACTTCGACACCCCGCTGTCGATCTACCTGAAGCTCGCCGACGGCCCCAACACCTACCTGCTCGAATCCGTGCAGGGCGGCGAGAAGTGGGGGCGTTACTCGATCATCGGCCTGCCCAGCCGCACCGTGCTGCGCGTTTACGGCCACCAGGCGAGCATCAAGGTCGACGGCGTCGAGACCGAGAGCTTCGAATGCGCCGACCCGCTGGCCTTCGTCGAGGCGTTCAAGGAGCGCTACCGCGTGCCGACCATCGCCGGTCTGCCTCGCTTCAACGGCGGCCTGGTCGGCTACTTCGGCTATGACTGCGTGCGCTACGTCGAGCAGCGCCTGGCGCAGTGCCCGAACCCCGACCCGCTGAACAACCCCGACATCCTGCTGATGGTCTCCGACGCGGTGGTCGTGTTCGACAACCTCGCCGGCAAGATGCACGCCATCGTCCTCGCCGACCCGGCGCAGGCCGACGCCTACGACCAGGGCCTGGCCCAGCTGGAAGCACTGCTGGAGCGCCTGCGCCAGCCGATCACCCCGCGCCGCGGCCTGGACTTCAGCGCAGTCAATGCCCCGGAACCGCAGTTCCGCGCCAGCTTCACCCGCGAGGACTACGAGCGCGCCGTCGGCACCATCAAGGAATACATCCTGGCCGGCGACTGCATGCAGGTGGTGCCATCGCAGCGCATGTCCATCGACTTCGCCGCCGCGCCCATCGACCTGTACCGCGCGCTGCGCTGCTTCAACCCGACGCCCTACATGTACTTCTTCAACTTCGGCGACTTCCACGTCGTCGGCAGTTCGCCGGAAGTGCTGGTGCGCGTCGAGGACGGCGAAGTCACCGTGCGCCCAATCGCCGGCACCCGCCCACGTGGCGCCACCGAGGAAGCCGACCGCGCGCTGGAAGACGACCTGCTGTCCGATGCCAAGGAAATCGCCGAGCACCTGATGCTCATCGACCTGGGCCGCAACGACGTCGGCCGCGTCTCGCAGACCGGCAGCGTGAAGGTCACCGAGCGGATGGTGATCGAGCGCTACTCCAACGTCATGCACATCGTCTCCAACGTGAACGGCCAGCTGAAGGACGGCATGAGCGCGATGGACGCCCTGCGCGCGATCCTGCCGGCCGGCACCTTGTCCGGCGCGCCGAAGATCCGCGCGATGGAGATCATCGACGAGCTGGAGCCGGTCAAGCGTGGCGTCTACGGCGGCGCCGTGGGCTACCTCGCCTGGAACGGCAACATGGACACCGCCATCGCCATCCGCACCGCGGTGATCAAGAACGGCGAACTGCACGTGCAGGCCGGCGGCGGCATCGTCGCCGACTCGGTGCCGGCGGCGGAGTGGGAAGAAACCATCAACAAACGCCGCGCAATGTTCCGCGCCGTCGCGCTGGCCGAACACACGGCCAAGGTGCATGGCCGAGATTGAGTCTGTGACCCGATAGAAAAGCCCCGCTTCGGCGGGGCTTTTTTATGGGGGCTTTGCGTTGGCAGTGGGCTGAGTGGTATCCGCCGATGCCGGACGGCTCCCTCTCTGTTCAAAGCGGGGCGCGCAGCCGCGGCCGGGGGAGAGGGTGTTTGGCCTGACCCTGGCGTTCGGCTTGGCACCATTCCCCCTCCCTAACCCTCCCCCTGAAGGGAGAGGGGACCGTTCGGAGCGGGATGAATCCATTACCTCAGCCGGCACAATCAGCCCCCTCTCCCTGTGGGAGAGGGTTGGGGTGAGGGGAACGCCCAGCGCAGGAGTATCAAAGGATACAGCCCTTGGTAGGAGCGAGCTTGCTCGCGAACTGAGTCTGCCGGCTCCTCCATCGCTGGGCGGGTTCGCGAGCAAGCTCGCTCCTAAAGCACATGACGTGTCGCGCACCGGGACTCAACCGGCCTGCCGCGCCTCCACCACCTGCAGGTTCGCCTTGCGCCGGGCCAGCGCGGCGTCCGCCTGCTGCGAACGTTCCTCCACATAGGCCGCCAGGTGATCCACCGCGACGTACTGCATCGCCTTGTGGCTGTCATCCAGCGTGGTCACCGGCAGGGCAATGCGCCCGCAGGACAGCGCCTTGCTAAAGTTCTCCCGGTTCAGGTTGCGGAACCAGCGCTCGCGCACCTGCTCCAGCGGCACCAGCACATCCCCGAAAATCTGATAGACCAGGCTCACCGTCTCCGGGCGCGGGGCGGGGCGGACATCTACGGTCGACTGCATGGGACTCTCCTGTTCCGATGGTGGTGGCGACAGGTGTAAATATAGCAAAGGTTGTATTTCGCTTCAATCGCTGCGCAAAGAAAACCCCGCCGAAGCGGGGTCGTACCTGTCCGAAACGGGGTCAGCGCACCAGGGTCGGCGCCCGGCGATGACGCACCGTGGACCACCAGAACACCCAGCCGATCATGCGGATCTGCCCATTGTCGAACTGCTCCGGCGGGTACTCCTCGTCCGGGTATTCGTCGCGGTTGAAGCTGCGCAGGCGGATGCCGCCGCCCGGCAGGCGGTAGACGAATTTCACCCGCAGCATGCCCTCGTGTTCCAGGGCATAGATCTCGCCGTCGGTGATGTGCGTGGTGGCGGTGTCGATGCCGATGGTGGAGCCATCCATGATCAGCGGCTCCATGCTGTTGCCGGTGAGCTGGGCGCAGATCGCCGCCGCCGGATCCACCCCCGCGGCGCGCAGGGTGGCGTAGGAGAAGCGCAGCTTGCGCCCCTCTATCTCGCGCACTGCGGTGCGTCCGGCGCCGGCCGCCAGCTCCACTTCCTTGTACAGGCGTAGTTCCACTTCGTCCTCGTCCAGCGGTGTGTCGCTATCCCATGGGTGCAACGGTTCCAGGCGCAGCGGGCTGCCATCGGCCGGGCGCGGCGCGGGTGCGTCGCTGCCCTGAGCCGGCGAGCCGTCGCCGGTGGCCAGCCAGGTCGGCGAGACCCCCAGCGCACTGGCGATCTCGATCAGCTTGCGCGTGCTCTGCGCCTTCCCCGAGGTCAGCTTGTGGATGGTGTTCTGCGAAACCCCGGCGGCTTCGGCCAGGGTTTCCTGCTTGAGATTACGCGAGGCCATCGCCTGTTTCAGGCGATCGGCCAGCGTCGATGAGGGCGTCTTGTCCATGGCGGCACTCTACCTCCTGGGTTGTAGCGTGTAAATAGCTTTGGTGTTGACTAAATATAGCTATGGTTGTAATCATAAAGGCCAGCAGCCCACCGGTGAGACGAAAACCGGGTCGGCTGAAGGGAGGCAGATGGCTTCCCCCTCACCGCGGCAAGGAGGTCGTGGGTTGCCTGCGCTGCAGGCTGGAGGACGCGGGCGGGCCAGGGAGGCGCCGCCCGTGTACCGGCAAGGGATGCCGTCGACGTGTCGGCATCCGCGACGAATAGATCGCGACTGACCACCCGGCGGCCGAAGGTTCGGCGACCACGGCGGGCACGTCGCCAGGAGGACATTCATGAACCACCGACCCCATTGCACCCCGCAGCCCGAATACGCCGCCCCTGTGGAGGTGCGCCGTGGCTGATATCGCCGACTACGCCAATGACCTGATGCTGGAGCGCATCGAGGAGATGCTGCACAGCCGCCGTGCCTCGGCGGCCGTCAGCTCCGCCGAATACTGCGAGGACTGCGGCGACGACATTCCACTGGCGCGCCGCCTGGCCGCGCCGGGCTGCACCCGCTGCATCGATTGCCAGGCCCTGGATGAACTGGAGCGGCGGCACTGAGCCGCAGGGGAGGAGCACCGTGATCAAACCCATTGATGAAATGCTGAAGCTCTGGGCCGAAGAAATGCACAACCCCGGCAGCGCCGGCGGCGGCTATGCCGGCGGCAACCTGCTGGCCATGATGATCGCCAACAGGGGCGAGATGATCCGTGGCACGCGGGGCAGCAAGGTGATCCTCGACCGCGTCGCCGAGCTGGACCTGATCATCAACCAACTGCCCGACGAGCAGAAGGATGTGGTCATCGAGCACTACCTCAACCGCGACAGCGAGGCCTCGCAGAAGTACCGGCACTGCCGCTGCAGCCGCAACACCTTCTACCTGCGCCTGCATGTGGCGCACCAGAGCATCCAGTCGCGGTTGATGCGCCGCGCCGCCTGACCTTTCCTCGCTCTTTCCGAAGCCCGGCCTTGCGCCGGGCTTCGTGCTGTTCATGGAGTGCGTTGCGCTATGCTCGCGTCCCATGACGACACCTATCCTCATTCGCCGCGCCGAACCCGCCGATACCGATGCCATCCTGCGCATCCTCGGTGAAACCTACGAAACCACCTGGAAGCCCGAGCTGACCGCCGACGCCATCGCGCGCTTCGAGTCCTCCGCGCATACCGCCGCTTACGTGCACGAGCGGCTGCCGTTCTTCCAGGTCGCCTGCATCGCTGGCGACGTGGTCGGCCTGCTCGACTGGCGCGACGATTTCATTGATGCCCTGCACGTGCCCCCGCGCCATCAACGCCTGGGAGTCGGTGCCGCATTGCTGCGCCACGCCGAAACCGCCATCGCCGATGCCGGGCACGCAGGCGTGCGCCTGGAGACCGACACCTTCAACCAGCAGGCGCGAGCGTTCTATGGCAAGCACGGCTATGCCGAGATCGACTTCTATCCCGACGAGGAATGGCACAGCGGCTTTACCACCGTGCTGATGCGCAAGAGCTTCTGAAATTTCGGACGCCAGATTTCGGCGTTTCGACAGCACATTGCGGCGCGTCATCGGTGTATTGCAGCGCATTCCCCAAGAAGCCTTGTTCCGGCGGGAATCGAGGGGTACAAAGTAGTCATTCTTGTAAAGGTGCGTCCCCAGGGAGCACAACGCGAAACCCCGAAAAGCCCGGCCACTGAGCCGGGCTTTTTCATGCCCGCGTTTTTTCGACCCGCCGTCGCGGCGGGTTGCCGGCGAGTGCGCCGGCAGTCATCCCCGGCTGGCTGATAGCCGCCGGTTTCGCCCGTTCGCGGGCGTCTTTATTCAAGGTGAGCCAATGGGCAACGAACCTCAGACCCTGGCCGACGTGCCTTTGTGGGGGCTGATCCTGCTCGCGGTGGCGGGCGGCATCAGCGGTGAAATGTGGCGCGCCGACAAGGCGGGCCTGGGCGGCTGGCGGCTGCTGCGGCGCCTGGCGCTGCGCTCGGGCGCCTCCATCGTCTGCGGCATGGCGGTGATGTTCCTGGCCATGTCCTGCGGCGCCTCGCTGACCCTGGCCGCCGCCATCGGCAGCCTGACCGCGGCGGCCGGCGCGGAGATCGCCGTCGGCCTGTATGAACGCTGGGCGGCGAAACGCCTGGGTGTCTGCGAACTGCCGCCGAGCGAGCGCGGGCAAGAGTGAAGCTGCAAGGAGACGATATGTCCGAACAACCTTTGACCCTGGCGCGGCTGCTCGATGCGGTGGAGCAAACGCTGAGTGCTCGACTGACCGAGGTCGGTACCTTCCTGCGCGGCCCGCTCCACGAGGTGCCGGCGACGCTCCCCGCGCTGGCGCTGGAATACGCCGGCCTGCTGCCGGGGCAGGACCCTGGCAACGGCCAGACGGCGCTGCTCTGCCGCCTGCAGGCGCGCGTGCTGGTGATGCGCGATGACGCCGAAGCCGAGGAGCTGGCGCTGCGCACTGTCGCGGCGCTGGCGGTAACGCTGCGCGCGCAGAACTGGGGGCTGGACCTTGCGCCGGTGAGCTTCATCCAGGCGCAGCCGGAACTCGACAATCCGGCGCTCGCGGCCTGCCGCGTGTGGCGGGTGGAGTGGCAGCAGCCGGTGCTGCTGGGCGACGCCGAATGGCCGTGGGAAGACCAGCCGCCGGGTAGTCTGGTGATCGGCTTCGATCCGCAGACCGGGCCCGGTCATGAGGACGATTACTTCGATCCCGGAGCCCTGCAATGAACCCGGATTATGTGAGCGCCGAACACGACCGCATGCTCGCCGCCCTGGTCATGCCCTGCGAAGTGGTGGCCGTGGACCTGGCGACAGCGCGGGTGCGGGTGCGCTCGGGCCAGTGGACCAGTGCCTGGGTGCGCTGGCACGCACAAGCCGCCGGTGCCGCCCGCCACTGGCGCGCACCGAGCCTGGGCGAGCAGGGCGTGTTGCTGAGCCCGTCCGGCATGGCCGCCATGGGCACCTTCGTGCCGGGGCTGTTCGGTGCCGCCTCGGCGCCCCCGAACAATCGCGGCGAGGTCGAGAGCTGGCATTTCCCCGATGGCGCGGTGCTCAGCTACGACTGGCAGGCGCATCGCTATGACCTGCAACTGCCCGCCGGCACCGCCACGGTGAAAGTGGGCGGCACGCAGGTGGTGATCGACCCCGGTGCGGTGACTGTCACCGCCGCCAGTATCCAGCTGAACGGGCCGGTGAGCATCAAGGGAGCGCTGACGGTGAACGGCAACATCAGCAGTACCGGCTCGATCATGGACACCGCCGGCAACAGCAACCACCACACCCACTGAAAACACTTCGATTTCCCATCCTGGCCCGCCGCGTGCGGGCCTCTGCATTTCTGGAGACCTGCCATGGGCACATTTTCCCGTGCGCACCCCGAGCGACGGAGGGCGCGGCCATGATCGGCATGGATCGACGCACCGGCCAGCCGCTCAGTGGGCTGGCGCACCTGAAACAATCCATCGAGGACATCCTCACCACGCCGCTGGGCAGCCGGCGCATGCGCCCCGAGTACGGCAGCCGCCTGCGGCGTATGGTCGACCTGCCGGTGACCGAGGGCTGGAAGGGCGCGGTGCAGGCGGAAGTGGCCCGCGCCATCGGCCGCTGGGAGCCCCGCCTGCGGCTGAGTTCGGTACAGGTGGTGGCGGTGGTCGCGGGCAGCGTGTCGCTGCGCCTGCGCGGCGTCTACCTGGGCGATGAAATCGGCCTGGAGGTGGCGGCATGAGCTTGATCGACCTGTCCCAATTGCCAGCGCCCGAAGTGGTCGAGAGCCTCGACTACGAAACGCTCTATGAAGAGCTGCTGGCCGATTTTCGCAACGCCATGGGCGAGGGCTGGACCGCCGCGGTGGAGTCCGACCCGGTGCTCAAGTTGCTGGAGTTGGCGGCCTACCGCGAGCTGCTGCTGCGCGCCCGGATCAACGACGCCGCTCGCGCCGTGATGCTCGGCTACGCGACCCAGGGCGACCTGGACCAATTGGCCGCCGGCTACAACGTCAAGCGCCTGGTGATCCAGGAGGCCGACGCCACCACGTCGCCGCCGACCCCGGCCGTGCTGGAGGGCGATGACTCGTTGCGCAACCGCACCCAGTTGGCCTTCGACCAGCTCTCTGTGGCCGGCCCGCGTAATGCCTACGTGGCCTTCGCCCTCGGCGCCGACGGACGCATCGCCGATGTCTCGGCGATCAGCCCGCAGCCGTGCGAGGCGCTGGTCAGCGTGCTGTCGTCCGAGGGCAACGGCGCTGCCTCCACCGACCTGCTGGATGCGGTGCGCCGCGCGTTGAACGACGAGGACGTGCGCCCGGTGGGGGACCGCCTCACGGTGCAGTCCGCCGCCATCGTGCCCTACCAGGTGGACGCCGTGCTCTACATCTACCCGGGTCCGGAAGCCGAGCTGATCCAGCAGGCCGCCGAGGCGTCGCTGCAGACCTATATCGCCACCCAGCGCCGCATCGGCCGCGACATCCGCCGCAGCGCGCTGTTCGCCGCGCTGCATGTGGAAGGCGTGCAGCGTGTGGAACTGGCCAAGCCTGCGGCCGACGTGGTGCTCGATGCCACCCAGGCGGCGTACTGCAGCGGCTACCAGATCCGCGTCGGAGGTTCGGATGAGTAGCCGCCTGCTGCCGATCAACTCGACGCCGCTGGAGCGAGCCCTGGCCGACGTGCAGGTCGCCGATCTGCCGGTCCCCCTGCGCGAGCTGATGGACCCGCAACGCTGCCCGGTCGCGCTGCTGCCGTACCTGGCCTGGGCCTGGTCGGTGGACCGCTGGGACCCGGCCTGGAGCGAGACGGTCAAGCGCAAGGCAGTGGCTGCGGCGTTCCGCATCCACCAGCACAAGGGCACCATCGCCGCGCTGCGGCGGGTGATCGAGCCGCTGGGTTACCTGATCGAGATCATCGAGTGGTGGCAGGGCGCGCCCATGGGCGAGCCGGGCACCTTTCGCCTGCGCATCGGCGTGCTCGACAGTGGCATCAGCGAGGAAATGTACCAGGAGGTGGAGCGCCTGATCGACGACGCCAAACCGCTCACGCGGCACCTCATCGGGCTGGATATCAGCCTGGAATCCCAGGGGCGGATCACCGTCGGCTCCGGGCAATACGACGGCGACATTGTCACCGTCTACCCCTACCTCCCGGACGTGATCGAAGCGATCGGCAGCCACGGCTTGCCGGGCCGGGAACACACCATCGATAGCTTGAGTGTCTACCCATGGCAGTAACCTACTACGCACTTCTCACCACGATCGGTGCCGGCAAGCTGGCGAACGCCACCGCGCTGGGCACCACCCTGAAAATCACCCAGCTCGCGGTGGGCGATGGTGGCGGCAACGTGCCGACCCCCGACGCCAGCCGCACCCAGCTGGTCAACGAAGTCCGTCGCGCGCCGCTGAACCGTCTGAGCGTCGACCCGGCGAACAGCTCGCAGATCATCGCCGAACAGGTCATCCCCGAGGACGTGGGCGGCTGGTGGATCCGCGAGATGGGCCTGTACGACGAAGCCGGCGCGCTGATCGCCTACGCCAACTGCGCGCCTTCCTACAAACCGCAACTGGCCGAAGGCAGCGGCCGCACCCAGACCGTGCGCATCGTGCTGATTGTCAGCAATGCAGCGTCGGTGGAACTGAAGATCGACCCGAGCGTGGTGCTGGCGACGCGGGAGTATGTGGATAACTCCATTGTCACAGCGCTGAACCGGCTGGACTACAAGCAGTCGGTGCGAGCAGCGACCACGGCGAGTGTCAGCCTGAGCGGCCTGCAGACGGTGGATGGTGTGGCGCTGGCCGCGGGCGACCGGGTGCTGGTGAAGAACCAAACCAATGCCGTGGACAATGGGCTGTATGTCGTCGCTACCGGCGCCTGGAAACGTGCGACCGATGCCGACGAGAACAGCGAGGTGACGCCGGGCCTCACCGTGACGGTGGAAAGCGGCACCGCGCAGGCGGACAGCGTGTGGCAGTTGGTGACCGATGGGGCGATTGTCCTGGGGACTACAGCGCTGACGTTCCAGAACATTACCAATGGGTTGGCGAAGCTGGCGTCGCCGGCCTTCAGTGGCGTTCCGACGGCACCAACGGCGGCAGTGGGCAACAACACCCAGCAACTGGCGACCACGGCGTTCACGCAAGCAGCGATTGCTCCTCTTGCGCCTGTGGCTTCGCCTGCATTCACCGGAACGCCGACTGCCCCGACAGCCGCTGTCGGTAGCAATACTCAGCAGCTTGCTACCACAGCGTTTGTTCAGACAGCGGTGACTCCGCTAGCTCCGCTAGCATCGCCCGGATTTACCGGAGTTCCGACTGCCGCGACGGCATCTGCAGGCACCAATACACCACAGCTGGCTACGACAGCTTTCGTGCAGGCTGCTGTTGGGCCTCTGGCACCTCTAGCATCTCCTGCTTTCACTGGGACACCAATCGCTCCAACTGCAGTTGTGGGGAGCAACACTCAACAACTGGCCACAACCGCATTTGTTCAGTCTGCAGTCAATACGTTGCTCGGGGCTGCTCCCGCGACGCTAAATACCTTAGCCAAACTGGCGACGGCGTTGAACAACGACCCGGCATTGGCCACGAATCTGAACAACGCGCTTGCGCTCAAGGCTCCTTTGGCAAGCCCAGCTCTCACGGGCGTGCCTACGGCTCCGACAGCGGCAGCTGGATCGAATTCTTCGCAGGTCGCTAACACTTCGTTTGTTCAGAACGCGCTGGCTTTCGCATCCAGCAAGAGCGTCTACGGCGGTTACCAGGCCCTGCCTGGGGGAACCATGTTGCAGTACGGTGCTTTCCTGATCTCGGAAAACGGGAAATTCACTGGAAGTTTCCCCATAGCATTCCCGGTTGCTTGTGTTGCGTTAGTGGTTTCCAGCCCAGGCTACAACTACATCCTCAACGGTGAGGGTATCAGCAGGACGCAATACACCATCGAGGGATACACGTTGGCCGGTGCCATCGCCAACGTGGGGTTTCGTTGGATTGCCATTGGCTATTGAGGTGTTAGATGACGATATTTTACTCGCCCCAAACGCGGGGTTTTTACGTTGATAGTATTCATGGCGAATCTATTCCGGATGACCGGATCGAGGTCTCCGAGGATAAGCACTGGGAATTGTTGGTGGGCCAACAGGAGGGGGGCTCTATCGTAGTCGTTGACGGCAAACTGGTGCTGCAAAAACAGGCTGCCGAGAGAACCACCGAGGAGTGGGAACGGAGCATTGCTCATAGGCGCTATGCCGAAGAGGTGTCTGGAGTCGAAGTCGCAGGCACGAAGTTCGAGACCACCCGAGAAAGTCAGAGCCTCATGGGCAGCGCTTTGGTACATGCAATGGACAATCCTGATTACACCTGTCTTTGGAAAACGGCCAGCGGATTCAAGGAGATGAGCGTGGCTGAACTGCGTTCGGTCCTGGGCGTGGTTCGATCTCACGTTCAGGCGTGTTTCGATCGGGAAGCCGCTCTTCTCGATCACCTAAAAGCTGGCACCTTGACTGAACACATGCTTGATCAAGGCTGGCCCTCTTGATCCCACCCATCTAACCCTGCCCGCTGCCCTTACAGCCAGGGCAAACCACCCAACCGCCTCCCGGCGGTTTTTTTATGTCTGGAGAAAACCTATGAGCTTCTTTCACGGCGTCACCGTGACCAATGTCGACGTCGGTGCGCGCACCATTGCGCTGCCGTCGTCCTCGATCATCGGCCTGGTGGATACCTTCACCCCCGAGGCCAAGCTGACCGCGCAGGCCGATGTGCCGGTGCTGCTCACCAGCCTGCGCGAAGCGGCTGCCGCCTTTGGCACCGCGTCGGCGATCTACAAGTCCTGCACCGCCATCTTCACCCAGTCCGCCGCGGTGGTCGTGGCGGTGGGTGTGGCCAAGGTCGAGGATGCGGCGCAGCTGACCTCCGCGATCATCGGCACCGTCACCGAAGCCGGCCAGCGGACCGGCCTGCAGGCGCTGCTCGATGGCAAGTCGCGCTTCAACGCCCAGCCGCGCCTGCTGGTCGCACCGAAGCACTCCGCCACCCAGGCGGTCGCCACCGCCATGGGCGCACTGGCCGAGAAGCTGCGCGCCATCGCCATCGTCGACGGCCCGAACACCACCGACGAGGCGGCCATCGCCTATGCCGGCGAGTTCGGCAACAAGCGTATCTACCTGGTCGATCCGGGGGTGCAGTACTGGGATACCGCCAGCAGCGCCACCGTCAACGCGCCGGCCTCGGCCAACGCCGCCGCGCTGTTCGCCTGGACCGACAGCCAGTACGGCTTCTGGTCCTCGCCGTCGAACAAGGAACTGCTCGGCATCACCGGTACCGGCCGCCCCATCGAGTTCCTCGACGGCGACGAGACCTGCCGCGCCAACCTGCTCAACAACGCCAACATCACCACCATCATCCGCGACGACGGCTATCGCCTGTGGGGCAACCGTACGCTCTCCAGCGACGCCAAGTGGGCCTTCGTGACCCGCGTGCGGACCATGGACATGGTGATGGACGCGATCCTCGCCGGGCACAAGTGGGCGGTCGACCGCGGCATCACCAAGACCTACGTGAAGGACGTCACCGAGGGCCTGCAGGCCTTCATGCGCGACCTGAAGAACCAGGGCGCGGTGATCGACTTCGAGGTCTACGCCGACCCGGACCTCAACACCGCCAGCCAACTGGCCCAGGGCAAGGTGTACTGGAACATCCGCTTCACCGACGTACCGCCGGCCGAGAACCCCAACTTCCGCGTCGAGGTGACCGATCAGTGGCTCACCGAAGTCCTGGACGCAGCTTAAGGAGAACCCCAGATGATTCCGCAGATCCTCACCAACACCAACCTGTTCGTCGACGGCGTCAGCTTCGCCGGTGACGTGCCCTCCCTGACCCTGCCTGCCCTCAAGGTGAAGACCCAGGAGTACCGCGCCGGCGGCATGGATGCGCCGATCCTGCTCGACATGGGCCTGGAGGCCATGGAAGCCAAGTTCACCACCAACGGCGCGCGCCGTGAGGCCATGAAGTTCTTCGGACTGAGTGACCAGGGTTCCTTCAACGGCACCTTCCGCGGCTCCTTCAAGACCCAGAAGGGCGGCACCGTGCCGGTGGTCGCCACCGTGCGTGGCCTGCTCAAGGAAGTCGATCCGGGCGAGTGGAAGGCCAATGAGCTGGCCGCCTGCACCTACAGCGTGGCGGTCACCTACTACAAGCTGGAAATCGAAGGCCGCGAGATGTTCGAGATCGACCCGGTCAATTCCGTGCGCAAGATCAATGGCGTCGATCAGCTCGCCGCGCTGCGCGCTGACCTGGGCGCCTGAGGAGAACCCTGATGCAAGACTCCGTCAAACAGCCCGCGTGGCTGAGCCTGTCCGAGGACGCGGCCGTGGTGAAGCTGTCCCGCCCGACCTCCTGCAACGGCGTCGAGGTTGACGCCCTCACCCTGCGCGCGCCGACGGTGCGTGATATCCGCCTGGCCAGCAAGGTCGCCAGCGATGACGAGGAGCGTGAGCTGCAACTGTTTGCCTCGTTGGTGCAGGTCAGCCGTCAGGATCTGGAGGGCTTGAAGCTCAGCGACTACCAGCGCCTGCAGCACGCCTACTTTCGCCTGGTGCGAGAGGACGCGGATGAGCTTCGCGCTGATGCGCCAGCTGGCGCGGCGGCTGGCGACTGAGTCGGGCTTCACGGCCGGCGAACTGGAGCGCATGACCTTGAGCGACCTGCGTTGGTGGCTGGGGGACTAGGCGGGCTGGTTTGCCCTGGAAAGGGGCGCTGGATGACCGGCGCCCCTTTTTTCGTCAGAGGGGCGAGTGATGAACGATGAATGAATCTACTGAGAGGGTGGCGACCGTGGGTGGAGTGCTCGACACGTCCCTCGGGCAGGCGCTCGCCGATGCGACGGTGCGCATGCGCGGCCTGGAGTTTCTCGGCACCTGGAGCGTCGCGCTGGAGGGCCTGCGCGATGAGTCGCGGCTTATCCGCGACACCCTTGGCCGACAGCTGCAGGTGCTGGAGCGGGGCGCCGGCGAGGTGCGTACCGGCCTGCAACGAATCATCGGGCTGCTGGGGAGTCCGGCGGCCATGCGCGGCGATACGCCCGCGCGCCAGGGCGGGTGGCAACGCGGTGAATCCGCGCTGCCTTCCAGTGGCGTGGTCGGCACGATGTTCCGCAGCCTGCAGTTCAATGGAAAGGTGCAAGAGCTGACGGCGCGCGGTGGGCTGTCCGCGGAGCAGAGCGAGCGTGATCTTGCGCGCAACGTGCGGCAGGTTGCCAATGACAGCGGGCTGTCGAGTGACGATGTGCTCGACCTGATCCGGCTGATGATGAACCAGGGAATGGACCTGCAAACCTCCCTGGCCTTTCTTCCGGATGCGGCGACGTTCTCCTACGGGCAAGGTGTGCCGCTGGAGCGTACCGCCGAATTGACCCAACGCCTCCACGAGATCGGCGGCGTGACCAGCGTGGGCGATATGCGGGCGCAGTACGCCTCGCTGGCGCAGCGCCACGACCAGGGGGAAGGGGCGGTCGAGTTGCTTGCCCGTCGCCTGTCGCGACAGTTGGACGAGCGCGATCCGTCGGATGCGAAAGGCAATCGCGAGTGGGTACAACAGCAGCTGGTCGAAGGCGCACAGATGGATGGCCGGCGCCGGCTGCAGGATGACGCGACGACGCGCATGGCCACGCGCCAGGGGCAGAGCGAGTCGCTTGAGAGTGCCTGGCAACAGTTATGGCGCAGCGTCAGCGACGCCAATCAGGATGTGTACCGCCCGATGATCGGGCCTGTCACGCAGAAGCTCGTCCAGGCCACCGCGGTGGTCGAGGAAAACCCCGGCCTGACCGCCGGCCTGACTGCGCTGATCGCGGTGGCAGGGGGATTGAAGGCCCTGAGTGATGTTCGCGGCGTTTACAAGGACGTGAAGGATGTCTTCGGCGCGACGAAGTCGTGGGGCGGTCGCGCTCTGGGACGCGGTGCGGATATCGCTTCGGGTGTTGGCTCGGCGATCCGGCAGGGCGCGGGGCGGGCATACCAGGCCGCGGGCAGCATGGCCGGCGCCGCCTGGCAGCGGACCGTCGATTGGAGCAGCCGCGCCGGTACCTGGGTGGGCAATGCCGTGACCAATGTTCGTCAGGGGGCCGGATTGCGCGCTGCTGCCCTAGGCGGCCTGGCGAAGGATGCCTGGCAAGGAGTCTCCAGTTGGACGGGGGCGGCCAGTCAAAAGGTAGGAGCCTATCTCGGCACCGCGTGGAATGCCGCAGCTCGTGGGGGGCGTAGCGCCGGCGAATGGATGGCCCGTGTGATGGGCAGTGGCGTCGGCCGTGCGATGGGCCGGGGGGCACTCGTAGCCGTCGGGCCTGCCCTCACGGCCTACGAAACCTACACCGGCAATGGCTCTGCCCAGGAAAAAGCCAAGGGCTACGGCGATGCGGCGGGCTCTCTGGTCGGGGGGCTTGCCGGGGCTGAGGCGGGAGTCTGGGCCGGCGCGGCCGTTGGATCGTTGGTCCCGATCGTCGGAACGGCCGCGGGCGCCGTGGTTGGCGGGCTGGTGGGCGGGGCTCTGGGCGCCTGGGGTGGTGGTGAGGTCGGAAAGTCGCTGGGGGACGGGCTGTATCGCACGTTCAGCAACGATTCGGACGAAGGTGATTCGTCCTCGGCGAGGGCATTCGACCTCGGCAATGCCGTTTCGCCCGATGCGGGCGTCACGGACGCGTCGCGGCCTTCTCCCAGCGCATCTGCATCGGCCGCTCCGCTGGCGCCGACGTCCGAAACCTGGACGTTTTCCCCCCAGATCAGCATCAACGTGGCCGGCAACGTCAGCGACCCCGAGCAGTTGGCCAGCGAGTTGCTGCCGCGCCTGCGGCGGATGCTGGCGGATTTCTCCCAGGATCGGCAACGCGATGCGCTGTTCGACATGGTCGTGGTGTAAGGAGGCGTTATGGCGTATTGGGAACAGATGCAGAACGGCCTGTCGCAGCTGGCCCGGGCGGCCGAAGATGGCCGTCGCGACCTGGACGAGGTGATCGCGCCGGTGAACGGCGCCGTCAGCGACATCCGTGGCGCGGCGGCTGAGCTGGAGGGTTTGCCCGGCGTCTCGCCGGACATGGCGGGCAAGGTGCAGCGCTTGATGCAGGGCATCGAGCGCGCGCAGATCAAGGTCAACAAGGTGGTCAACACCTACAACAGCGCAGCGCGGGCCCTGAAGGGCATCGATGAGCGCGTGCAGGCGCTGGGCGAGCAGGTCGACCGAGCGCGAAAGGCGGTGGACAAGGTGGTCGGCAAGGTCGGTGAATCGCTGGGTTCGATACTGCCCAGTTCGGTCCTGACGCCCCAGCTGACGCCCGGTGATTTCATGTGCGCCATTCCACAGCAGCACCTGCTGATCATGACCGTGCTGGACTCGCAGACGCAGTTCTTCTTCAACATCGACACGGTGCCTTTCGAATCAGCGACTCGCACGAGCCAGCTCACCTGGAAGGAGCAGCCGCGGCTGGGCCGTCGGGGCGCCCTGCAATACGTCGGCGTCGGCTCGGAAACGCTAAATCTGAAGGCGACGCTCATGCCGGCCCTGTCGCGGGTATCGGGTAAGCGCGTGGGATGGAAGATTCCGAACCAGCTGCGCGAAATCGCCTTGAGCGGCAAACCGGTGAGCCTGATCAGCGGCTATGGGGACCCCCTGGGGACCTGGTGCCTGACCAAGGTGACCGAGACGCAGAGTGCTCTGCTCACCAATGGGGCCCCGCGCAAGCAAGCCCTCGACCTGGAGTTCAATCGCTATGGCGACGACCATCTATCGCAGCAGTAATGGCGACGTGCTGGACCAGCTCTGCTATCAGCGCTACGGCCATCTCAAGGGGTGCGTGGAAGCGGTGCTCGATGCCAATCCGGGCCTGGCCGACGAGCCGCAACCGTTGCGCGCCGGCGTGCTGATCCGTATGCCCGATTTGCCGGCTCCGGACCATCCGCAGGTGCGCCTGTGGGATTGATCCGTGTGTTCCAACCAGGCCCCGCAAAAGCGGGGCCTTTTTATTCGGGGGCCCCATGAAACCGGTCTTTCGCATCGTCGCCGATGGGCGCGACATCACGGCACAGGTCAACGACCGCGTGCTCGAGTTGGAAGTGCTGGATAAGCACGGCCTGGAATCGGACACGCTGTCGCTCACCCTCGACGACCGCGCAGGCAGCGTGGTGTTGCCCCGGCGCGGCGCGGAGCTGGCGCTGTACCTGGGCTACGAGGAAACGGGCGTGGCGCCGATGGGCCGCTACAAGGTCGATACGATCACCTTCAGCGGCGCGCCGGATACGCTGGTGATCAAGGCCAAGTCTGCGGACGCGCGCAACGTGGCGAAATCCATCCGCAGCGACAGTTGGGAGAACGTGACACTGGCGCAGATCGTCGAGCGGATCGCGGGCCGCAATGGCTGGCAGGCCCAGTGCGAGGTGCAGACGCGGATCGTCCGCGCGGACCAGATCAACGAGTCCGACTATCACTTCATCACCCGCCTGGCCCGGCAATACGACTGCACGGCGAAGATCGCCGACCTGAAGCTGCTGGTCATGCCGCGCCAGGCTGGCCGCAGCGCGTCGGGGCAGCCGCTGGACTCGGTGCTGCTCAGGCGTGGGGACTGCAGCTCCTTCAGCTTCACCCTAGATGATCGTAAGGTGGTCGCGCAGGTGAGCGTGCCCTACCAGGGGCCCGATGGAGCCTTGCGCACCGTCAAGCTAGCCAATCCGAACGCGCCGAAGACGGTGCAGGCGGAGTACATCGAGCGCCATGTCCAGGCCAACGAAGCGGCGGCACAACAGTTGGCCAGGTCGCGCCTGGCGGACTTCAACCGGCAGACCGCTGGCGTACGCCTGGGGATGCCCGGCCGCACCGATCTGTTCGCCGAGTGCCGGGTTGAGCTGAGCGGCTTCAAGGCAGGGGTCGATGGCATTTACCTGGTCGACACCGTTACCCAGCACTACGACGCGAACGGCTGGACCACCCGCGTGCTGTGCAATGGCGGTAACGATGGCAAGGCGCTGGCGGGGGAGGGCGGCTGACATGCTCATCGACGAACACCAGCTACTGCTGATCCTGCCCAACGCCCGCCCCGTCGCGGGCGTTTTTCTGCCCGTGCTGGAGAGGGCGATGTGCGACTTCGACATCGACACCTCCCCGCGCGTCGCTGCCTTCCTCGCCCAGGTAGGGCACGAAAGTGCGCAGCTGACCCGCTGCGTGGAAAGCCTGACCTACAGCGCCCAGCGCCTGGCCGCGGTCTGGCCCCGACGCTTTCGCAGCGCCGACGGCTCGCCCACGGCACTGGCGCGGGAGGTGGCGTACCAGCCGGAGCGCATTGCCAACCTCGTCTATGCCGGACGCAACGGCAATGGCGATGAAGCGTCGGGCGATGGCTGGCGCTTTCGGGGGCGCGGGCTGCTGCAGGTCACCGGGCGCAGCAACTATCGGTCGGTGGGCGAGGGGCTCGAGCAGCCTTTCGTTGCCCGCCCTCAGTTGTTGGCGGAGCCGCGCTGGGCTTGCCGGTCGGCGGCCTGGTGGTGGCAACGCAACGGGCTCAACGCCTTGGCCGATGCGCAGCGCTTCGAGGACATCACCCGGCGCATCAACGGCGGTTTGAATGGCCTGGAGGCACGGGTGCAGATCTGGCGCCGCGCGCAGGAGGTGCTGGGATGAACCGCTTCTGGCTGGCGCTGGGCGTGGGCGGGGTTCTGCTCGGGGGAATTGGCGGCGCCTGGTTGGCGGCGTGCTTCTATGAAGGGCAGCTCCAGACCGTGCGTCTGGAGCAGGCGCGCTGCAGCGACGCCGGCAAAGCCCTGGAGTCGACGCTGGCGCTGCAGAACGCCCAGGTCGAGGCGCTGGAACAGGCTGCCCGCCAGCGTGCGGAATCCGCTGAGCGCGCGCTCGCCCAGGCTCGCGAGCAGGCGCAGAGCCATGAAGCCGCTGCCCGCCGGCTGCTGCTGGAGCGCAGCGAGGGCGAGGAGTGCGCCGTGGTCCGTCAGTTGATCGACCGGGAGCTGTTGCCATGAAACTGCCGGCGCTGATCCTCGCGCTGCTGCTGGCCGGTTGTGCCACTACGCAGCCAACCCCCGCGCAAGTGCGCATTCCCCTCCCGGTGCCGTGCCAGGCGCCGACTGTCGAAACTCCTCGCTTCGCCACTGCCGGCGTGCGCCCTTCGGACGACCTGCAAACCAAGGTCCGCGCGCTGCTGGCCGAGCGGCAGCAGCACCTCGCCTACGAAACCCGTCTGCGTGCCGCGCTCGATGCGTGCCGCTGAAGCTTCCTAGCTTCGTCGGCCGGGGCGCCGCGCGTATTGCGCTGGCGCCCGGCCTTGGGCTACTGTTCGGCCATCGCTAGGCGAGACCGCAACCGTGATCCACAGCACCCGCATCATCACCTCCCTCCTCAAGGCATTCGCCCGTTGGCGCTGGCGCGCCTGATTCCTTCTTTCCCGGCATAGCGCCGGTCTCTTCTTACGCGTCCATTTCTCCCATCCGCTGGCATAATCGCCAGATTCGCGCAGCCTGCGAGGCCGCAACGGGTGTCGACGATGGCGCGATCCGAAAGCAGTGCAATCATGAGGTTCGAGCAGACATGCTGCTGATGATCGATAACTACGACTCCTTCACCTACAACCTGGTGCAGTACTTCGCCGAGTTGAAGGCCGACATCCACGTCATTCGCAATGACGAACTGAGCGTCGAGGAGATCGCCGCGCTCAACCCCGAACGTATCGTCCTGTCCCCCGGCCCGTGCACGCCGAACGAGGCGGGCGTGTCCCTGGAAGTCATCGAGCGCTTCGCTGGCAAGTTGCCGCTGCTGGGCGTGTGCCTGGGCCACCAGTCGATCGGCCAGGCCTTCGGCGGCGACGTGGTGCGCGCGCGCCAGGTCATGCACGGCAAGGTCAGCCCGGTGTTCCACAAGGACCTGGGCGTCTTCGCCGGCCTGAACAATCCGCTGACCCAGACCCGCTACCACTCCCTGGTGGTGAAGCGCGAGACGCTGCCCGACTGCCTGGAAATCACCGCCTGGACGGCGCTGGAAGACGGCTCGGTCGATGAGATCATGGGCCTGCGCCACAAGACGCTGAACGTCGAGGGCGTGCAGTTCCACCCCGAGTCGATCCTCTCCGAACAGGGCCACGAGATGCTGGCCAACTTCCTCAAGCAGACCGGCGGGGTGCGCGCATGAACATCAAGGAAGCCCTCGGCCGCGTGGTCAACCAGTTGGACCTGACCACCGAGGAAATGCAGGACGTCATGCGCGAGATCATGACCGGGCAGTGCACCGACGCGCAGATCGGCGCCTTCCTCATGGGCATGCGCATGAAGAGCGAGACCATCGACGAGATCGTCGGCGCCGTGGCGGTGATGCGCGAGCTGGCCGACCAGGTCGAGCTGGATAGCCTCAAGCACGTGGTTGACGTGGTCGGCACCGGTGGCGATGGCGCGAACATCTTCAACGTGTCCTCGGCGGCGGCCTTCGTGGTCGCCGCGGCGGGTGGCAAGGTCGCCAAGCACGGTAACCGTGCGGTCTCCGGCAAGAGCGGCAGCGCCGACCTGCTGGAAGCCGCCGGCATCTACCTGGACCTCAAGCCGGTGCAGGTGAAACGTTGCATCGAGACCGTGGGCGTCGGCTTCATGTTCGCCCAGGTCCATCACAAGGCCATGAAGCACGCTGCCGGCCCGCGCCGCGAGCTGGGCCTGCGCACCCTGTTCAACATGCTCGGCCCGCTGACCAACCCGGCGGGCGTGAAGCACCAGGTGGTCGGCGTGTTCAGCCAGGCGCTGTGCCGCCCGCTGGCCGAGGTGCTCAAGCGCCTTGGCAGCGAGCACATCCTGGTGGTGCATTCCCGCGACGGCCTGGACGAGTTCAGCCTCGCCGCGCCGACCCACGTGGCCGAGCTGAAGGACGGCGTGGTCACCGAATACGACGTGCAGCCCGAAGACTTCGGCATCAAGAGCCAGAGCCTGATCGGCCTGACGGTGGACAGCCCGCAGCAGTCGCTGGAGCTGATCCGCGACGCGCTGGGCCGGCGCAAGACCGAAGCCGGGCAGAAGGCCGCCGAACTCATCGTGCTCAACGCCGGCGCCGCGCTGTACGCCGCGGACCTGGCCACCAGCCTGCACGAAGGCATGCAATTGGCCCACGACGCCCTGCACACCGGGCTTGCGCGGGAGAAGATGGAAGAGCTGGCGGCCTTCACCGCCGTTTACCGAGAGGAGAACGCACAGTGAGTGTGCCGACGGTTCTGCAGAAGATCCTGGCCCGCAAGGCCGAAGAAGTCGCC